>NZ_VCMV01000071.1:0-168785 GCF_008757455.1 Microvirga brassicacearum
ATGAAGGAACAGCGTCATGACCGGCATGACGATGTAGAGCAGCGCCGCCCATGGATCGTCCGAGAAGGAGACGTAGCCGACGACGGGAAGCCACTCGAGCTTCAGGCCGAAGAACAGCAGCAGCAGAAGTCCGAGCCAGAATGTCGGGATCGACAACAGGACGGTGGCGGTTCCGACGAGCACGAGATCGAGAGGGCTGTTTTGCCGCCATGCCGCGATGACACCGGCCGGAACCGCAATCACGCTCGCAATCACCACGGCGATAAAGACGATCTTCGCGCTGATCCAGAAGCGGTCGAGGACGAGCGGGAAGACCGGCTGCGACGAGGTGATCGAGTTCCCGAGATCGCCCTGCAGCACGTTGCCGAACCAGATCGCGAACTGCACCGGCAGGCTCTTGTCGAGGCCGAGCCGCTGCTGCAGGTCGGCGAGGCTTGCCGGGTCGGCCAGATCCCCCAGCATCAGCGACGCGGGATCGCCCGGAATGAGGCGGATCAGCACGAACACCGACACCGCCATGATCAACAGAGTCGGTACGGCCATGAGGATCCGTCGGATGGCGAAGCGCAGCATGGTCGTACCTCCCCCGTTACCAGCCGATCAGTTCGTCAAGCGAACTTCCCAGACCCGTGAAAGTGAACCGGACCAAGACTCGAATCCTTCAGCGCGCTTTGCGGAGGCGGAAGTCTTAAGGCCGTTGTAGAGCATGATCATCGGTACATCGTCGATGAACATCTCGTGCAACCGGTCGAACAGCTTCTGACGCTCACCTTCATCCGCCACAACCATAGCGCGCTCTAAAAGCTTCTGCGCCTCCGGGTTATCCCACACCTTGCGTGGCTGCTTGTCCTTCGCACCCATGATCGCCTCGAAGCTCTGGGCCGGGTCTAGGCGCGCCGAGTACGTGAAGGACATCATTTGATAGTTGCCCTTGTTGTAGCGATCGAGCTGGGTCGCCCATTCCAAAACTTCCAGCGACACGTTGAACCCAGCCGCCTTCAGCATCGCCTGCGTGATGATGGCGGTATCGTACATCGCGGAGAAGCGCTTGTTGGTGAGCATGACGATCGGCTCTCCCTTGTAGCCGGCTTCCGTCAGCAACCGCTTCGCCTTGGCCGGATCGTAAGACCAACCCTTGGTTTCCGGTGATTTATAGTAGCTCGATAACGTAGGAACGATAGAGTTGTTGCGCTTACCTAACCCTTCCGTCACCGCTGCCACCACCTGATCACCATTGATGGCCGCGGCGACGGCCTGACGTATCTTGGCGTTCGCGAATATCGGATCGCGCGTCTGGATCAACAATCCCGCAAGGCCCATATGAGGGGATACCGACAGTTTGATCGCGGGGTTGCTCTTCAACTCCTGTGCGTCGGCGTTGGTTACGTCAGGAATGATATCGATATCACCGCGCAGAAGCGCCGCTTTGGCAGTGGAGGAGTCAGGAACCACCATAAAACGCACGTGATCCACAAGAGGACGTTTGCCCCCCGTGTAACCATCCCGTTTACCGCCGCGATTGGCGTAATCCGAGAAGCGTGCGAGCTGGATGTATTCACCGCGCTTCCACTCATCGAGTTGGAACGGCCCGGTTCCAACCGGCTTATCCCACGAACCATCCGCCTTCACGGAGTCTTTGTGAAGAATTGCCGTCATCCCGCAATCGGTGCGTGCCAATGCGTTGAGAAATAGCGCGTTCGGTTTGTCGATTCTGAAGAGGACCGTCATTGGGTCCGGCGCTTCGATTGCGGTGACTTTCAGTCCGTTCCGTCCATCGAATTCGGGGAAGCAGCGCCATTCCGTTTTGGGATCCATGTAGCGATTCCAGCTCCAAACGACATCCGCCGAGGTCATGCCGGCACCGTTATGGAACTTCACGCCCTTGCGTAGTTTGAAGGTGTAAGTCAGCCCATCCTCGGACATCGCGACGGATTCCGCCAGGAGCGGCTTGACGCGGGCGTCCTCGCCATAAGCAACGAGTCCTTCCACCATGTGCAGCACGACCGCGTCAGTATCGCTGTCCCGGTTGACGCCTGGGTTTGTCGATCGGACATCCGTACTCAATTGCACGCGCAGGGGCGTCGCAGCAGATCCCGGAGTGCTTCCGGCAAAAGCGAACCCCACTGCTAGCACAACCGCAATCGTTCCTTGGCGCATCATGATTTCCTCCCGTTCTGGTTCTTGAATGAGTCTTCCGACGTCTTGCTTTGCGTGAAAGCAACTACTCCGCCGCCACCGCGACGTTCACCGGTTCTTGCGTGAAGCTGTATCGGGTAAATTGCCGGTTCAGTGCCGGCAGAGGCGCTACTTCCATCATACCCCGAGCGGGCTCCATGATGACCATCGCGACCGTCGCTGAGAGGTTGCCGCTCATAGCAGGGCGAGGCGGGCGACAAACGGCGTGAGGCGAAAGAAAATTGTCGAAGAAGGCATGCTTCAAATCATTCGTCGTCAATTTTGCGCCAGCTTCGTCGAGTAGTTTGCGCACACGCCAGTCGCGATAGACGCTCTCTGGAACACTCACCAGACCGGTATCTTTCAACTTGGCGAGTGCAATTGGACTGATCCAGTGGTTGGCATGCACGATGAGTCCATCCGATGGATAAATTTGAAAGGCCTCGTCCGGCGCGCATTCGAAGTCGATCGCGAAGCCTTCCACCGTCGAGAGCATCATATTGTTGGAGCAAGCCTTCGGTGTCGTCGCCACTGCTTTCACGGCGAAGGCGAAATGTTCCTGCTCGAGGACTTTGCGGCGAATGAGGGCGAGCGGCACACCGGCTTGGCGGAAGTCTCGCTCTGATTCGAGATAGTTGGCGGTGATACACACGCCAGCCTCATTGAGGCCGCAGCGTGCAAGACCTCCAGCTTCGACGAAAGTCATGAAATCCGGGCCGTCGTCGCGGCGCACCCGTAAGACGACGGCCGTTTCCACACATTCGGCCTTCCAATCCCAATTCTGGCCGTGGATCACCGTTCCCGTCGCGCTGCGCTCGGGCATGATCACGGCGCCGGTGCATCCATCGTCGAGTTCGCTCTCCTCCATCGACAGGGCGCCTCGCTCGAGTCGGGCCTTCGCGATGACCTCGGTGCGCGCATTGATCATCACGATGTCTTCGAAGGCAACGCCAGCACCGTCCGCGATGCCCCGCATCTCCTCAATGTAATGCGGACCGAATGCCTCAATCTCCTTGGCGAATTCTTTGATAAGGCGTGATTTTTCCACGGCGCTGTAGCCGAATTTTGCAAGCTGTCTGCCATAAAGATCAATGCTCAGCTTCACCTGCTCCGGGACAGAGGAACCGTATTGACGCCCTCGCTCATGAGGAGCGCCGGATACGGAAACAAAAGGAAACGGAGATACAACCATCAGGAGAGCACCTTATCTACGTCGGCAAAAACTGTCTTTTAGAGTCGTAAAAGCCACTAACAACTCAAGATATTTGTTGTCAAGTGTCTTATGTGTTACGAGTGAACTGCAACAATGGCGCATATCATGACCAACCCGACTGTAAGCAATTTGCAAGCCGACCTTGCCCGGCAGATCGTGTCCCTCGCCGGAGAGAAGCAGTGGGCGGTCGGGCAGCGTGTGTCCGATTTCACGCTTGCCAAACAACTTGGCGTATCGCGCTCACCGATCCGCGCTGCCCTTGTGCTCCTCGCTGAGCAAGGCTTGCTCGTTCACGTTCCCGGCAAAGGCTATGAACTGGCTCGCGGGCAGACCGGTAGCGAAGAGATCGACAACGTGGCGCCCCCGTCGCAGGTAGAGACTCTGTATCGGAATCTCATGGCGGACCGGGCGTCCGGTGCCTTGGCGGACGAAGTCTCAGAAGCGGAACTCGCCGAGCGCTACGGCGCGACACGGGGCGCGCTCCGCAAGGTGCTGCTGCGCTTTGCGGCGGACGGCCTTGCCCAACGGTCGCGAGGCCATGGCTGGGCCTTTACCGAAAGCCTCGTAACAGATGAGGTTGTTTCGGAGAGTTACCAATTCCGACTGGTGATCGAGTGCGGTGCGTTACGCCAACCTAACTTCAAGGTAGATCAGCAAGAGCTGGACAGTATTCGCGCGGCACAGAAGGCAACGTTGCAGTCGCCTGCCGGAACGATCCGCCGCGACCAATGGTTCCGTATCAACGCGCAGTTCCACGAAACACTTGTCTCATGGTCTCACAACCGCTTTCTCGTCCAGTCCGTCCGTCAACAGAACAATCTCCGTCGCATGACGGAGTACGCCGACTTCGACAAGTTGAGTGGCTCACGCATTTACGACGCCTGTGCCGAACACATCGCGATTCTTGATGCCGTAAGAGATGGTGACATCGATTTCGCGGAAGCGTTGCTGCGGCGCCATATAGAGCGCGCAAGTCGTGATCTGACGGATGCGAGTTGAGGGTTTGACGGGCAGACTCGCGCACCGGTTGAACAGGATCGTGGCGATCGGGTGGATTACAACGGCTCGCGCCTGAGGCCGAGAAGCTGTCGCGCAAGTGAGAGCGCAGAGTGATAAAGCGAGGCTGCAAAATCAGCCGCACCCCTTCGGGAATCGTCATGGCGCCGGCGGCTCCTGTGGCGGTCACTCAGGTAGCTGGGCGGCTGTAAACCCCTTCACGTTAGCGCGACAACGGAAAGCACGGGCTGGCACCGAGGCATGACGGCTCTATTTTCGGATCCGCTTAACTGCGCCCGGGATTCCAATGTCCTACCATCCCTCCCTTCTCCTCGATCGACGTACTCTGTTGACGCAGGCTGCCCTCACGGTCGCCGCTGTGATGAGTCCACGGGAACTCGTCGCCGCCGAGCTTGCACCGACACCGGGGCAGACTGAGGGTCCCTTCTATCCCGTCGAGTTTCCGCCCGACATGGACAATGATTTGGTTCGGGTTACCGGTCAGGCTGCGAGGGCTGTCGGGCAGGTCATCCATATTTCGGGCCGCGTGATGGATACCCGCGGACAGCCGAAAACGGGCAGTATCGTCGAGATCTGGCAGTGCGACGCGAACGGCATCTACCGCCACCCCCGTGCGGGGGACCAGGGCCGCATCGACCACGCTTTCCAAGGCTATGGCCGCACGCAAGTCAGCGAGCAAGGAGAGTATCGCTTTCGCACCATCCGGCCCGTGCCGTATCCGGGCCGTACACCCCACATCCATTTCGCCGTCCATGTGCCGGGGTACGGGCGCTTGGTGACCCAGATGTACATCGAGGGCGAACCATTGAATTCGCGCGACAGGCTCCTGAACAGCATCCGAGATGCCAAGGCCCGCCGCAGCGTGATCGTTCCCCTCGCGGCGCAGCAATCGCCGGAGCCAAGCGCTCTCCACGGGCAATTCGACATCGTCGTCGCGGCATAACCTGATCATCGCCCGGAAAACGCGGCGTGTTTTCTCGGCAAACCAAGCAATGTCGCTCATCACCCGCGCCTCGTCGGCAGGCGACTTCGGTGGAACTCGCTGGTATCTGGCGGGTTTCCACGGTTTGCGAGAATAGCCCGATCCATCGCCGATTTCGGGCGATTTCCTACTGGACAGAACAGCCGAATGCTTCAGGTTCTCGAGGTTCTGACTGTTGTGCTGACCGCCGTGGCGATGACGTTCGCGCTGGCGCACGCTGCCGAACTGCCAGGAAAGATGCGGCTCAACAAAGAGACATACCTAGCAGTGCAGCCGATCTATTATCCAGGTTTCACGATCGGTGGGTTCTCGGAGCCGGCGAGTACCATTGCGGTCATCGTGCTCATGTTCTTCACACCTTTCGCAAGCGCCGCATTCTGGTGGATCGCCGCTGCCCTGATCTCGCTGCTCGTGATGCAGCTCGTCTATTGGACGACCACGCACCCGGTGAACAAGCTTTGGCTCAAGGACCAAAAGCTGAAAGGAGCCGGCGCCGGCTTTTTTTCGATTGGTCAAAACCAGCGGGACACCCGGGACCCTGAGGATTGGCAGGCGCTTCGTAACCGGTGGGAATATTCCCACGTGGTTCGCGCCGGCCTCGCTCTGCTCGGCCTGTGCCTCCTCGTGATCGGTGTTACGACGCGGTAACGAATGGACTCGGTGATCCCTCGACGGATCCGTGGCGCCGCTCGGACAGCGACCAATGACGCTTTCGTTCGGGCGCTTCGCTGAGGGCCGGCATTCGCACAGCGCAGTACCATTGGAGGAGAGCCGAATGGAACAGCACCAGCGACATGTGATGAAAGGCAGCTACAAGAGTTTGACGGTCGAATTGGCAGTCGACTTCGTCATCATGTACTTCGTCATGTACACGATGATCGCCACGCTCGATCACCTCTATCTCAACATCAATAATGTTTACATGACGCTGATGATGGTGGCGCCGATGGCGCTCGTCATGCTTGTCTCGATGCTTTCCATGTTTCCGTCCCGCCGGCTCAACTGGATCATCGGCGTCGGCGCGGCAATCATCTTCGCCGCCAGCTTCGCCGCGATGCGTACGCAGGCGGCCGTGGGCGATAAGGCCTTCCTCCGATCGATGATCCCCCACCATTCTGGCGCGATCCTGATGTGCGAGAAGGCGTCGATCACCGACCCGGAGATCGTCGCCCTATGCGGCCAGATCATCCCGGCGCAGAAGGACGAGATCGCCCGGATGCAGGAAATCCTCAAGCGGTATTGACCTCTCGACGGGAAGCGGGCTGGGCGGGACGGCACACCCGCGCCGACCGTCCGTTCAGGCGCCGCCGGAACCGGAAAGCTCATGGGGAAGTTGTCTTACGCGCGGCGCAGTGCACGAGGCTCCCATGTCCACTCCCAATCCCCGCACGACGGCGCAGATTGCCGGACACCCAATCCACCCGATGCTGATCCCATTCCCGATCGCTTTCCTGGTCGCAACCTTTGTCTGTGACCTGGTTTTCTGGCGCACGGGCAACAGCGCCTGGAGCACGGCGTCGCTCTATCTTTTGGGCGCCGCGCTGGTCATGGCGGCGTTGGCCGCCCTCGCCGGGCTTACCGATTTCTTGGGCGATGCGAGGATCAGGGACTTGTCTGCCGGGTGGCATCACATGATCGGCAACGTGATCGTGGTTCTTCTGTCCCTATGGAATTGGTATCGTCGCTATGAGGCCGGCGATGCCGCTGTACTACCGACGGGTCTGCTCATCTCGTTCCTCGTCGTTCTCATCCTGGTCTATACCGGCTGGCGCGGCTGGGAGATGGTCTATCGCCATCGGGTGGCGGTGGCCGACGAGGCAGCCTGATCGCGCCGTCGGCGTGGTCCAGAGTGTTCTTCGCGTCAGCGACGCCGGCGCCCGACAACGCGTACTGTGGTCATGACCCGGGCGGTCAGCATGCGAGGCGGCCATGATCCGCGCGATCGATTATCGGAAAGCCGTCCTCGCCGGCATGGCGGGCGCAATCGTCTGGGAGATCGTCGCGCGGCTGCTGATCCTTCTTGGCGTCCCGTTTTTCGATATTGTGGGCACCCTCGGCACGCTGGTGCTGCCGCATGCGAGCGCGTGGGCATCGTGGACGGTCGGCATGCTGCTGCATCTGCTGGTCGGCGCGATCTGGGCGGTGTTCTACGCTTACTTCTTCTGGTCCGTGCTGCCGTTGCGCCCGGTGCTCCAGGGCCTCGTCTTCGCCTTCGTGCCAATGCCGCTGGCAATCTTCATCATGCATCCGCAGCTTGAATTGATGCAGCCGCTCGTTCAAGCCGGCCAGGCGCCTTATTCGGGCCTGTTCGGTCTAAGCGGCGGTTTGCATGAGCCGTTGTCGATCGCTGCCGGTCATTTGATCTGGGGCGCGGTCCTGGGTCTGCTCTATACGCATCCAGTGGGCTATCCCGCGGACCGTCCGCCGCGCCTGAGCAGCAAACACCGCCGATCAAGCCGATCTATGAACTCTTCACCCGCGGTAAGCGACGACAGGTTCATGTTCGCCACCGGAATCGAGTGCAGCTACCCGACTCTCGAAGGCGGGCGCTGGCGCATGGACCAGATGGCGGCATGCGGCCATTACCGCCACTGGCGCACCGACCTGGAGCTCGTCCAGGATCTGGGTCTGCGCTATTTGCGCTACGGCCCTCCGCTGCACCTGATCCATCAGGGACCCGGCCGGTACGACTGGGCCTTCCTCGACGAGGTTTCCGCCGAGATGCAGCAACTCGGCATCGTGCCGATCATGGACCTGTGCCACTTCGGCCTACCGGATTGGCTGCAGAATTTCCAGAATCCCGAGGTGCCGCACGCGCTGGCCGAATATGCCCGCGCCTTCGCCCGACGGTACGCCCGGGTGCGCTTCTACACGCCGGTCAACGAAATGTACGTCTGCGCCAAACTCAGCGCGCTCGAGGGCCTGTGGAACGAGCAATGCAGGGATGAGCACGCCTTCGTGACCGCCGTGCGCCATCTCGCCAAGGCCAGTGTTTTGATGATGCAGGCAATCGCGACGGAGCGTCCGGATGCGGTGTTCGTCAACAGCGAGAGCGGCGAGTTCTACCAGCCCTGTTGCCCCGATTCCGAGATTCGCCGCATCGCCGGATTCGAGAACGAACGGCGCTTTCTGCCGCTCGACCTGCTCTATGCGCGTGCGGTGAACGAAGACATGCGGGCATATCTCGGCCGGCACGGGATGCCTCCCGAGGAATACGCGTGGTTCATGGCGCAGGATGTTCGCAGGCGCGCGATCCTCGGCGTCGATTACTACGAGTGGAACGAGAAGCTCATCGACAGTCAGGGACATCCGCAAGCACTCGGCGAATTATTCGGCTGGTATGCCATCGCGGGTCAGTATTACGAGCGCTACCGGCGACCGATGATGCATACCGAGACCAATCGACTGGATGCTCGCGAAGGGCCGCGCTGGTTGTGGCGTCAATGGCACAACGTGCAGCTCATCCGCCGTGCCGGCGTGCCGGTGGTCGGCTTCACCTGGTATTCGCTGACCGATCAGGTCGACTGGGACATCGCGCTCCGGGAGGCGCTCGGCAACGTCAACCCGGTGGGCCTGTTCGATCTCAACCGCGATCCCCGAGTCGTCGGCCTCGCCTATAAACACCTCATCGGCCTTTTCGCCTCCGAACTCGGCCAGGATCCATCGCTTGAGATCGCGTTGAACGAGGCGCGGAAGCTGGCGGTGGCTCGGAAGGAGACATTTCATGCTTAGGATGCTGCAGGCTCACGGCCTCGATGCCGGCCCGACACAGCGCCCGCTGCTGGCTGGCGCTGCTGCCGGCGCAGCGGCCGCTATCCCGGCGATTGCCGTGCTCGTTCCGTTTGGCTCCCTCGATGCGCTCAGTCAGGCCGCTGGCGTCTCGCCTGTGATAACCAGCCTGGCTTGCGGCGCGTTGATGACGGTCGGTGGCGTGCTCTATGGCTGGCTGTTTCGGCGCGCCGCCAATGATCCGCGGGGCGGCTGGCTGTTCGGTTTGTCCTTTGGTTTCGTGCTCTGGATGCTGGGACCGATCCCCCTGCTGCAATGGCTCCCCAAGCAGCCAATCCTTCTCGGCTATCCGTCAGCGGGGCTGCTGCTCGGCCAGTTGCTCTGGGGCCTCGCATTGGGCGCGGTGTTTCCTGTCGTTCATCGGCGTTTTCACGTGACGCTCGATGACGGGTCGAGCGCGGGGTCGAGACGCGCCGGTCCCGAGGCCGCGGCCCAGACGAAACTGCTGCGCTCCCTCCCGTCATCGAAGCGTCCATCCTGATCGCCGGCGTCGTGCCTTATCCACGCTCCCTGGATGGCAGCTGGCGCGCCATGTGGGTGGTGCGGATATTGCGTGGTACGGTCGTCTTCGAGAACTGGAAGGCTGGAATGAAAGGACGATTGCCGCGACCACCCTCGCACCCCTGCGTGAGCGTCCGATGATCGGCTTTGGCGGGGCATCGTGCGACGAGGGCGTCATCCGCGCCGCGGTGCGGGACACGCCTGGCTGCGCCGAACACGCAAAGCCTTGGGTGCTGGCTGCGACCATCCTCGGCTCCAGCATGGCGTTCATCGACGGCTCCGTCGTCACCGTGGCGCTGCCCGCCATCCAGGCTGAATTGACGGCATCGACGAGCGCGATGCAGTGGGTCGTCAACGCCTACATGCTCTTTCTCGGCGCCCTGATCCTGGTCGGTGGCGCGGTCGGCGATCGCTTCGGCAGGCGGCGCATCTTTGTCCTGGGCATCGTCGTTTTTACCGCCGCCTCCATGGCGTGCGGCCTGGCGCCGAACGCGACCGCGCTGATCGCCGCGCGTGGGCTGCAGGGTGTCGGCGGTGCGCTGCTGGTCCCGAGCAGCCTCGCCATCATCAGCGCGGCCTTCCCGGAAGACGAGCGCGGACGAGCGATTGGCACCTGGGCCGGATTCTCGGCTCTTACGACCGCTCTGGGTCCGGTCCTTGGAGGCTGGCTGGTGGACACGCTCTCCTGGCGTGCGATCTTCTTCATCAACCTTCCCCTCGCTCTGGTGACCCTCGGCCTCGCGTTCTGGCGGGTGCCGGAGAGCCGCGACGAGTCGAACCAGGCCGCGGTCGACTGGCGCGGCGGATTGCTTGCAACGCTTGGGCTTGCCGGGCTCGCCTACGGACTCACCGCCGCCTCTGATCGCGGCTGGAGCGATCCGGCCGTCCTCTCCGCGCTGGTCGCCGGTGCGCTGGTGCTGGCAGTCTTCATCCGGTCCGAGGCACACGCACCGTCGCCTTTGGTGCCGCTCCGCCTGTTCCGGTCGCGGACCTTCAGTGGCGCCAACGGAATGACGCTGCTCCTCTACTTCGCCCTGGGCGGCGCCCTGTTCTTCCTGCCCTTCAATCTAATTCAGATCCAAGGGTATTCCGCCACGCTCGCAGGGGCCGCTTTCCTGCCGTCCACCCTGATCATGGGCGGGCTGTCGCGCTGGTCCGGCGGGCTCGTCGAACGCTACGGCGCATGGGGTCCGTTGACGATCGGACCGGGCATTGCGGCGGTCGGATTCGCCCTGCTCGCCGTGCCCGGCATCGGCGGGTCCTACTGGACGACCTTTTTTCCGGCAATGACCGTGCTCGGTCTCGGTATGGCCATCAGCGTGGCGCCGCTGACGACGACGGTCATGGGAGCGGTCGCGGACCGCTATGCGGGCACGGCATCAGGCATCAACAATGCCGTCTCGCGGATTGCCGGAATGCTCGCCGTCGCGCTCCTCGGCACCGTTGCGGTCGGCGTGTTCGGTGCGGCGCTCGATCAGCGTCTGGATGCGTTGCAGGTTCCACCCGAACTGCGACAGGCGTTGCGCAATGAGGTTCCGAAGCTCGCGGAGGCAAAGGTGCCGCCGGAGATCGGCAATGCGGAGCGGGAGACCTTGTCGCGGGCCCTGGACGAGTCGTTCGTGCGGAGCTTCCGGATCGTGATGCTCGTCACATCCGGTCTGGCACTCGGCAGCGCCCTGTGCGCGGGGCTGACGATCTCACGGAACCGGCAGGGCTCTGTTAAGCGGTCGTGAGGGTAGCGCCGGCGCATGGATATCAAGCCTGCGGCCGCCGGCGAAGGCGCTCCCTGAAAGGTGCGGTTTGCGGATATCCCCTGAGGCGCATCTGATATAGTTCCTGGACGCACCAAGGCTCGATCTATAGGGCGCAAGAACATCATGACATCTCTTTCCGTCGCCGTTTCAGGACAGGCGCTTCTTCACGGCGCAATCGATCTCTCGACGCCCGGCGCCGATCAGGTTCGCGCCGTTCTGACGCAATCGGATGCTGCCATCGTCAACCTCGAAGCGACCTTGGAAACAGATGGCACCTGGCCGACGAAGACCAAGACGCTTCACCTGACGAATGCCGACGGCATCGCGTCGCTCAGGGCTCTCGGCTTCAATGGCCTGACTCACGCCAACAACCACGCTTTCGATCTCGGCCCGCCCGGCATCGTCAACACGCGCTCCATCGCGGAGTCGCAGGGGTTTCAATTCGCAGGAAGCGGGATCGACAGAAGAAGCGCTGGGGGGGTGGCATCCATTGCGACCTCCCGCGGGCCGATTGCCTTTCTTTCGGTCGATCTCGGACCGCAACCTGACATCGTCTACGCATCCGTCGAACGTGCCGGGATCAACCCCTTGCGCGTCCGCCGCAAGGTTTCGGTGCCGCCGCAGGAGTTTGAGACCCTCCGCACGATTGTCTCGACGCTGGGCGACGATCGCCGCGAGGCCGCGCGCGCGGCTGTGGGATATCGCTCCGACCTGCCGAATGCCGCGCGGCTCCTGGAAGTCTTCGGTACGGAAGTGTCCGAGGGACAAGCCATCGAAAACCGCTTCGAGGCCGACCGGGACGATCTCGCCGCGTTGGAAAAGGTGCTTGCGGAGGCTCGCGCGACATCGGCCATCGTCGCGGTTTCGCTGCACAACCATCACTGGGATCCGGATTGGGGCCGCAGCCCCGCCTGGGTGCTCGACCTCTCCCGCCAGCTGATCGACATGGGCGCCGATCTGGTTTTTGGAACCGGCGCACCG
Source organism: Microvirga brassicacearum (assembly GCF_008757455.1). Classification (GTDB taxonomy): domain Bacteria; phylum Pseudomonadota; class Alphaproteobacteria; order Rhizobiales; family Beijerinckiaceae; genus Microvirga; species Microvirga brassicacearum. Next base: position 12,413 of record NZ_VCMV01000071.1, read on the forward strand.
GTTCTGCAGGGCGTCGCCTTTCATCGGAACAAGCCGATATTTGCGGGCCTTGGCAACCTGATCTTCCATACCCGTCGCAGCGACACCTATGATCGCCAAGGCGTCGATGTTTGGACCGGCGCCGTTTGCCGCTGCATATTCGACGTGAGCGATCGGGCGTGCACTAGGCTGGAGATTCTCCCCGTCACGGTGGGCCATCCCGCGCCTGGACCGGGTGCCTCCGCGCCCGCTCCGGCGCCGCTCGATCAGCATGACGCAGAACGTGTTTTTGAGGCGATGACGAAGGATCTGAGTGCCGAGGATCGTGCGCGCGTGGTTCGCCTCGATCCTCGCGCGCGCGCTGTCAGGTCCGCTTCAACGGCGTGATGTGCTCTGCCGGGACGCACGGCAGTATGACACGCGACGCGCGCTCCGCATCGCAGAACACCGTGTTGCGCGCGACTTTGCGCGTCCGTCCCATTCCCTCGGGCTCGCCCGTATTCGGATTGACGTCGAATTTCGGGAAGTTGGAGGACGAGATGTCGAGGCGGATGCGATGTCCCTTGGCGAAAAGGTTGGCGGTCGCAAACGGCTCGATGGTGATCGAGAACGCTTCGCCCGGGACAAGCGGTTCCGGCTTCTCCCATGACTTGCGGTAGCGGCAACGGAAAATACCATCCGTCAGGATCATGGCGTAGCCGGTCGGATAATCCTCCGACGGCGGGTAGACGTCGATCAGCTTTGCGGTGAAGTCGGTGTCGAGCGCGTCCGACGAGACCCACAATTCCACGCTGATCGGCCCGATCACCGCCACATCCGCGGGGAGCGGCTCCGTTTCGAACGACAGCACGTCGCGCCGCGCCGACAGTGGCAGCCCGGGGTTGCGGCAACCGAAGAATTGCGGCGCTTCGCGCTGGTCGAAGCCGCCACCCTCGAAGACCGGCTGCCCGCTTGTCAGCGCGCCGCCAATCGTCGGCACCGGGTCCGACGGATCGAAATCATAGCTGAGCGGCGCGATGTCGCGCGCCTGACGCGTCGACGAGAGCTTCCCGTCGCGGTGCAGGTAGAAGGCTTGTTGATTGGTCGCCGGCAAGGGCCAGCGTGAGGCTTCGATCCATCTCCCGCCGTGATCGAGCCTGCCGGTATCCGTCTTTCGCCCGGTTCCGCCGCCCATGAGGAACAGGCGAACTCCGGGCTCCTCGTTCGCGCCGTTCTCGATGCCTTTGAGCCAGCGATCGAACCAGCGCTGCCGGAACGCGAGCCAGGACGGGGTCACGTTGCCGGCAAGCGGCGCCCGCGGACCGAATTCGACGTCGCCCGCAAAGGTCGAATTGCGGTTTCCATGCAGCCCCGCTCCCATGATCAGGGAAAGCGGGCGCTGGCCGCCGCGGGAAAGACCCTCATAATTGTCGAATGTGGTCCGGACATAGGCGTCGTACCAGCTCGACATCAGCGCGACCGGCACCTGCGGGAACCTGTCGTATGCGCCCTCGGCGTAGATTCCGGACTTCTTCCAGAAATCGCCGAACGCGCCCTGCCGCCATTGCTCGAGAACATAGGCCTCGTATTCGGGCACCCACCGCACCGGCGAGCGCCCCTCGGACCACGGCATTACCGTGAACCAAGCCTTGATGTCTTCCGCCTCGAGCGCCTTGCGCACGAGCGGGTCATTCTGCGCCTCCGGGCTTTCCTTGGCGTTGTTGTAGGCCCAAGTGAGCTGCTTGAGTTCGAATGCGCCGCCCTGCCGAATGCCGGTGCGATAGGCGCTGGAGAACCCGCCGGAATCCATCACCATGCAGGCAAGGCCGGGCGGGTTGAGCGAGGCCAGCGCGGCTTGCGTATGAGCCGCATAGGAGAGGCCCATGGTGCCGATCTGGCCATCGCACCACGCCTGTTCGACGATCCATGCGCAGGTGTCGAAACCGTCGGGGCCTTCGGAAAGATATTTGGTGAATTCCCCCTCCGAGCCGTAACGGCCGCGGCAATCCTGGTAGATCACCACATAGCCGGCGCGGACGAAATGCGAGGCGGTTTCGCCTCGCGTCATCGGCTGGGTCATGCCCGGCTCGATTTCCGAGCGCGACCGTTCGCTCTTGCCGTAAGGCGTCCGTTCCATAATCACCGGAAGCGGCGTCTCGACCAACTTTCCATCGACGGCAGGTCGATAGATATCGGTCGCGAGGCAAATTCCGTCGCGCATGCGCACCATCACATCGCGATGGATTGCGATGTCGTCGGCGATGAATTCCACCTGCTGCGAGGTGGAGTGATCGGTGAAGCGGAGCGCCTTGGCGGTCATTGAGCCTGTCCTGCAAGTGTCGCCATGAAATCCTCGCCGCGGTTGGCGGTGTAGGTGATGTTGTCCTTCGAGGCCCAATAGACCTTGGGCCAGAACAGCGGAACAAAGCCCACATCGTCGATGGCAATCTTGGTGGCTTCCTTCAGAAGCGCGACCCGCTTCTCCACGTCGAATTCGGCCATCGCTTCCTTCATCTTCGCGTCGAAGGCCGGGTTCGAATATTTGGTCCGGTTGAAGGAGCCCGTTCCCGCTTCCTTGTTCTGCGTCATCAGCAAGTTGCGCAATCCAGTGGCCGAGGTGGGCGTGGTATTGCCAAGCGAAAAGATGAAGGCGCTGAAGGTCTGCTTGCCTGCGGCTGTCGCGTAGACGTTGTAGGGCTGGGCGACGACGCCATTCACCTTGAGGCCGCCCTGCGCAAACATCTGGCCGATGGCCTGCGCGGTCTCAGCGTCGCCGGCGAAGCGGTCATTCGAGGTGTGCAGGGTGATGCCGAACCCTTGTGGGAAGCCCGCATCGGCGAGCAGCTTCTTGGCTCCGGCGACATCGGGTGCCGTCGGTTTCAGCGACGGATCGGATCCACCGATGCCGACCGGCACGAGCTGTCCCGCCGGCTCGCCTGCGCCGTCGAGCAGCCTGTCGACGATGAGCTGGCGATTGATGAGTTTCGACAGCGCCTGACGAACGCGCTGGTCCTTCAGCGGATTGGGATTGAGCGGCTTGCCATCGGCACCGACGACGAACGGGCTCTCGTCCCGGCTCGAATCGAGCGCCAGATAGATGTTGCGTGCGGAAGCGATGGACGAGAGCTTGATGCCCTTCGTCTTCTCCAGCGTCTTCACGTCGCCGGGCGGAACCGCGTCGATGAGATCGACCGAACCGGACCGCAAGGCCGCCACGCGGGCCGCGTCATTGGCGATGAATTTGATCGTCACGGTGTCAAACGCCGGCTTCTTGCCCCAGAATTTGTCGTTGCGCACGAGCGTGATATGATCGCCCGGCACCCATTCCTTCACCTTGTAGGCCCCGGTGCCGATGGCGGCGGAACGGTCGTTGAAGGCCTCGATGCTTTTGCCTTCCGCAAGCTTCTTCTGGACGATGTAAACGAGGCCGATCTGCTCGATGAATTCGGGCGTCGGGCTCTTCGTCTTGAATTCGATCGTCAGGGGATCAACCGCTTTCATGCTGGCGATCGCGCCCACATTGCCGCTGAACGGTGCCGGGCTGTTCGGGATGTCCTTCGCCCGCTCCAGCGAATAGATGACATCCTCCGTCGTCAGCGGGCTGCCGTCCTGGAATACCACGCCTGGGCGCAGCTTGACGCGCCAGGTGGTAGGATCCACGTTGGTCCAGGATTCTGCAAGAGCTGGCGTCACCTGGAGATTCGGATCCGGCTCGATGAGACGATCGAAGATTTGCGCGGCGACATTCTGGTTGTTGCCGGTGCGCGAAAATTGCGGATCGAGCGACGACGGCTCGGTCGAGCTGCCGAGGGTGATATCGGCTGCCAGAGCCGGCGACATGGCGATAAAAATCGCCGTCGACGCGACGAGGCCGAGACGTTTGAGGCGAGATGTTGAATTCATGGCGTTCTCCTTCTGGGTTCAGAGCGCGGCGATTGTTGGTTTTGGATGAGCCGCTTGATTGTCGTTGAGATGGCAGGCGCTGATATGGCCCGATGCGATCTGCTTGAGTTTCGGAGCCTCGCGCGAACAACGGTCGAAGGCGTGCGGACAGCGCGGGTGGAAGTGGCAGCCGCTCGGAGGATGGAGCGGCGACGGGATTTCGCCTTTGACCGGAGAGAAGACCCGGCGGCGATGGGCGATGCTGGGAACCTCGTTGAGGAGCGCCACCGTGTAGGGATGGTTCGGCTGCGCAAAAAAAGCGTCCGCCGGCGCGCTCTCGACGATGCGGCCGAGATACATGATCGCGACCCGGTCGCTGACATGCTTTACGACGCCGAGATCGTGGCTGATGAAGAGATAAGTCAGGCCGAGGTCTCGCTTGAGCTCCAGGAACAGATTGATCACCTGGGCTTGGATCGAGACGTCGAGCGCCGCGACCGATTCATCGCAGACGATGAATTGCGGCTTGACCGCGAGCGCCCGCGCAATCCCGATCCGCTGCCGCTGGCCGCCGGAAAACTGGTGCGGATACCGGCTGCGGAAGGACGGATCGAGGCCGACCCGCTGCATCATTGCGGCCACATAGGAATCCTTCTCGCGGCGCGTGATCATGCCGTGGGCGACCGGTGCCTCGCCGATGATGTCGATCACCTGCTTGCGCGGGTTGAGCGAGGACATCGGATCCTGGAAGATCATCTGCGCTCCGAGGCGCGCAGCACGCCCTGCGGCCGGCGAGAGCGTCCGCGTGTCCTGCCCCTGCCACAGGATCTCGCCATCGCTCTGCGGCATGATGCCCGCCATGATGCGTCCGAGCGTGGACTTGCCGCAGCCGGATTCACCGACGAGCCCGACGACTTCGCCCGGCATGATCCTGAGATCCACGTGATCGACGGCATGAACGGTCTGGGCTTCGAGATTCGCCCCGAGCATCCGCGCCAGCTTTTCCGCATAATCGAGGTCGCGGACGAAGCGCTTGGAGACGTTGCGGGCTTCGACGAGAGGGATCATGCGGCTCTCCTCGCCTGCGGATGGAAACAGCGCCAGGCCACCGCGCCCGCCGCATCGAGCGGCGGTTCGGTCTCGCAGATCGTCGTCGCAAAAGCGCAGCGCTGGCGAAACGGGCAACCGGAGGGGCGTTGCAGCGGCGGCGGCGCCATGCCGGGAATCGCCAGCAACGGCGCTCCGCGCGGCACGTTGGCCGGCACCGACTGCAACAACCCGATCGTGTAGGGATGGGTGGGATAGTCGAGCACATCGTCTGTCGGCCCGATCTCGACGATGCGGCCGGCGTACATGACGGCAACGCGATGGGCCAGGCCGGCGACGACCCCGAGATCGTGGCTGATCCAGACGAGAGCCATGCCGAGCTGCTTCGTCAGTCCCTGCATCTGCGCCAGGATCTGCGACTGGATCGTCACGTCGAGCGCAGTCGTCGGTTCGTCCGCGATGATCAGTTCGGGGCGGTGAAGCAGCGCGATGGCAATCGCCACCCGCTGCCGCATACCGCCGGAAAACTGGTGCGGATACGAGGCGAGACGCTCGTCGGGAGACGGAATGCCGACCATGCCGAGTGCATCTCGCGAGCGGGTGCGCGCCTCTCCACGGCTGACATTCTCATGCGCCAGAACCGTTTCGACCATCTGCGTTTCGATGCTCAGAACCGGATTGAGAGTCATCATCGGATCCTGAAAGATCATCGCGATCCGCCGTCCGCGCAGAGTACGCATCTCCTTCGACGACAGGCCGACGATATCCTCGCCCTGGAAAAGGATGCGCCCGCCAGTCACGCGGCCGGGCGGATCGACCAGACCGAGGATCGAGAAACCGGTGATCGATTTTCCCGAACCGGATTCGCCGACGAGGCCGAGAACTTCGCCCCGAGCGACCTCGAAGCTGACGCCGTCCACCGCCTTGACGACGCCTTTTTCGGTGAAGAAATGCGTGTGGAGGTTTTCGACCTTGAGAGTTGGACCGTTCATCGCGCCGCCCTCACCGTTGCAGCCGCGGGTTCAGCACCTCGCGCAGGCGATCGCCGACGATATTGATGCTGAAGACGAGGGCGACAAGGAGCAGGCCGGGATAGACGCTGATCCAGTATTGGCCTGACATGAGGACTTCGTATCCGTTGGAGATGAGCAGGCCGAGGGACGGCTCGGTGATGGGCAGCCCGATGCCGAGGAAGCTTAAGGTCGCCTCCGCCGAGATGGCGTTCGCCACCTGCAACGTGGCGATGACGAGCAGCGGCGGCAGGCAGTTCGGCAACAGATGCCCGAACAAAATGCGCCCCTTGCTAAGGCCGAGGCAGGTCGCGGCCTCCACGTATTCCTTGCTCTTCTCCACCAGCGCGGCTCCGCGCACGGCGCGGGCGAACAACGCCCATTGCACGAGCACCAGCGCCGCCATCACTTTGCCGAGCCCCTGCCCGATCAGCGCCAACATCATCAGCGCCACAAGGATGGTCGGAAAACCGAGCATCAGATCGACGAGGCGCATGATGAGCGTATCGACGCGCCCGCCATAATAGGCGGCGATGAGTCCGAGCGACGTGCCGATTCCAAGCGCCACGATGCCGCTGACGAGCCCTACCGCAAGGCTCGTCCGCAGGCCGTAGATCATGGCCGACAGCATGTCGCGCCCCTGCCCGTCCGTGCCGAGCCAGTAGGTCGCGCCCGCCATGCTCTGCGAGCCGGGGCTGAGCTTGGCATCCATGATGCTGATCTGCATCAGATCGTAAGGATTCTGCGGTGCGATCCACGGCCCGATGACGGCAATCACCACGAACAGGATGCAGCAGATGCCGGCGATCGTCGCTTTCGGGCTCTTCAAAATCCCGTTCAGCGCGCGGGTTGCGAGGCTGTCTGCATTCAATCGCGGAAGAGAAATCGCGGTCATGCGGCGCTCCCGAGGCGGATGCGGGGATCGAGCAGCGAATAGAGGATGTCGACCACGAAGTTGATGACGATGAACAGGGTCACGACGACGAGAAGATAGGCCACCACCACCGGTCGATCGAGACGCATGATCGAATCGATCAACAGCTTGCCCATGCCCGGCCAGGCAAAGATCGTCTCCGTCACGATGGCAAACGCGATGATGCCGCCGAACTCGACACCCACCACCGTGACGATCGGGATCATGATGTTCTTCAGCACATGCACCGAGACGATGCGGCGCTCCGAGAGACCCTTGGCGCGCGCGAACTTGACGAAATCGAGCGGCATGTTTTCCCGCACGCCGCTGCGGGTCAGCCTGGTCACCAGGGAGATCTTGAACAAGGCGAGATTGAAGGCCGGCAGGATAAGGTGGCTGATGCCGGACCATGATGTCAGGCTGGTCCGCATGCCGAGGACGGTATCGACCTCGCCTCGCCCGGTGGACGGCAGCCAGCCGAGCCAGACCGAGAAGATCATGATGAGCATCATGCCCTGCCAGAAATTCGGCAGGCTGAAACCGAGGATCGATCCGGTCATCACAGTCTCGTCGAGCACCGAATTCGGCCGCAGGCCCGACCACAGGCCGAGCGGAATGCCAATGGCGAGCGACAGGAACAGGGCCACGAACGCCAGTTCCAAAGTCGCGGGCATCCGGTTGAGGATGAGGTCGATCGATGGCTGGTTGAACACGAAGGAGCGGCCGAGATCCCCATGCAGGGCGTTCCACAGGAAAGTGCCGTATTGCTCGATGAGGGATTGGTCGAGCCCAAGCGCCTTGATCGCCTGCTCCCGCTCGGCGAAGGTCGCATCCGGCGCGATCAGGATGTCGATGGGATTTCCTATGGCGTAGATGCCGGCGAAAACGATGATCGAGGTGATGAAGAGGACGAGCAGGCTCTGGGACAAGCGGCGGATGATGAAGACGGTCATGCCCGACGCCTCTGACGGGCGCCAAGGGCGCGACGTGCAATAATGTTCTTATCTTCACTGCCGAGTGCGATCGTCAACGGCGTGCTCCTGTCAGATCATCCGCTCAGTTACGCATCGCTCGAAAGGCGGCGCAATCGTATGAGCCGAGCGGATAGGGTGATGACTTTTTGGAAATGCAGTAAAAGGCGGTTGCCGGAGCGCCTCGCCAATGAATCTGAAACAGCTTGAAGTCCTCAAGGCCGTCATGGCCTCCGGCTCGACGGTGGGCGCGTCGGCGATCCTGCAGCTCTCGCAATCCGCCATCAGCCGCCACCTCACCGCGCTCGAGACCGATATCGGCTTCGAGCTCTTCATCCGCGACAAGGGCCGCCTCATCCCGCGCCCCGAGGCTCGCGCCCTGGTGCCCGAGGTCGAGGAACTGACCGACGTTCTCGAACGGGTGAAGCGCAAGGTGACCGATCTCAAATCGGGGCTTGGCAGCGATACCCTGCTGCGGGTGGCGTTTCCCCACAGCATGACGACGACCGTGCTGCCGGGCGTCCTCGCCCGCTTTCTCGCCGAGAGGCCGCGGGTCCTCGTCGAAGTCCTGGCCGGCCCTTACGGGTCGATCGAACAGATGGTGCAGGCAAGGCGCACCGATCTCGGCTTCGTGCGGCTGCCCACCGAGGATCAGGGATTCGATATCCGCCCGGTCCTGCGCGGCAACATCGCCTGCGTGATGGCAAAAGATCATCTCCTGGCCAGGAAGGACGTGGTCACCTTGGAGGATCTGGCCGGAACCGACCTGATCCTGCTCCGGCGGCAGCGTTCCGGTCGCCACGAGCTGGAGGATGAACTGCGTGCTTCGCGCGTACCCTATCGGTGCCGCATCGAGGTTCACTCGGTGGAGGCGGCCTGCGCCTGCGCCGCGTCGGGTCTCGGCATCGCCATTGTGCCGGGTCTGATCGCCAGCTCCTTCCACTCACTTCCCATCGCGCTGCGACCGTTCCGGCCTGCGCATCCTTCCGATTACGGCATCGCCACGCTGCCCGGAATGCCCCTCTCCCGCACCGCAGACGCCTTCATTGCCATGTTCACCGACGAGGTGTTGATGCGGGCATTCGAGACAACGCGCATCACGGACGATCGAGACGCGCCCGATTTTCCCTCTCTGGATCCAACCGCGACAGACTAGCCGGCGAGCGTGGGAGAGCATCCACATCGTCGGGCAGCCCGGAGCGGATCGTCTTCGTGTGGAGATCCGGTCGATGTCTTTGCAAATGGCTTTGCGAGGCCCCGCGATCGACAGGTCCGTAAGCGCTAAGTTTGATGTTTCATACGCCGTTCGACCCGATCGAGGTGGGCGGTCGCCCATAATGCAGCTTGGGTCCGGTTCTTTACGTTGATCTTGCGATGAATGGCTCTGATGTGGACCTTGACGGTGGCTTCGGTGATGTCACATTTTCGAGCGATCACCTTGTTCGACTCGCCATCCATAAGGCAGCGCAAAATCGAAGCTTCGCGGAACGAGAGACCCTGAGGCTTGCGCCGATCATGCCCGTCCCACGGCTCGGTCGAAGACTTTTCTGGCACTTCTATTTCCGCGGAATGCCAGAGCTGAACGGTCTTTCGCAACGACTCGACGGCCGGCGCAGGAACCATCAGTTCACCCAACATCGTGAGTGAAAGATAGAGCACCAGCGCCTCCTGTGAAACGGAGGTCGTAAGATAACCATCGGCGCCGTCGTCGAGAGCTGCCATCAGGTTTTGCGGCTCGTAGCTGTCCGCGAACATTACCGCACGGCCGCCCGCGTGCAAGCTCCGAAAGGCCTTCATATCCCGCACTGCCTGAGCATGACCGACGGTTCCGTCAATCAGAAGGAGCGCCGCGTGCTCAGGAGCAACGTCCATCTGTGGAATTTCGTCGTACGAGGAGACGGATGCGGCAACTTTGAATCGTGTGCCGCGAAGATAATGTTGGATTCCGGTTCTGAGAATAACCGACGGCGCGACGAGAAACGTCGAAACAGATGTAATCTTGGCGCCGCTTGCTGAATGTATCTTGCTCATGCTTGATCCACGAAGGCTATCAGAGAACACGGAGGCGGCATAGCGGAAGCGCAAGGTGTCGGGTGCGAGCTTGGCGAACAAGCTCGCCGCTCATCACAGCGAACCGTTTTGCTACACCCTGCCGCCTGTTGCGTGACATATCGTAGGCTCATGAGGTGAGACTCGCCAGACGTAACCCGTTCGCTTGCGGCTGCCGACATCCGGATTGCAGCGGGGTAAAAACCCCTGTCTCCAGATTATCGCCGCCTTGCGCTGGAATCGTCCTCCGCTCGGCGATCCGTAGGCGCTTCATGCGCCACACATTACCTTTCGTAAAGTCCCGCCTCATGGCTCCGGGCTGTTCCATGCGCAAACACAACGTTATTGACTTTCCAAAACGTTTCGGATGCACTGGGCTTCGGGGGTCGCATGATGTCGAACCTGAAGCAACTCGCGCAGACCTTGGGTCTCTCGATCACCACGGTGTCTCGCGCGCTGGACGGGTACTCGGATGTGGCGGTCGTCACGCGCGAACGCGTTCGGGCAGCCGCCCATGCGATCAATTACCGTCCAAACTCCGCAGCGCGCAGCTTGAGACGCCGAAAGGCTGAGACGGTCGCCGTGACTCTGCCCATGGAGCCCGGCCGCTTCGGCCCTCCTGTTTTCCTGAATATGCTTGCGGCCTGCAGCCAGAGGCTCGCCGAAGAGGGGCTCGATCTGATGCTGCTGCCGACCGCCGGTCGAGCGGCGGAGATGGAGACCTATCGGCGATTGGTGGATGGCGGACGGGCGGACGCCATCATCGTCGTGCGCACCCGGTTGGAGGATGAGCGCGTGGCCTTCCTCAAGGAACGCGCAATCCCCTTCGTTACGCACGGACGCACAGCGCGCGCTCACGAACATGCCTTCATCGACGGCGACGGCGAGGCAGGCTTCCGCGAGGCGACCCGATTGCTGGCCAGCCTTGGTCATCGCCGGATCGCCCATATTTCGGCGCCGCAGGATCTGACCTTTGCACACCTGCGCCGGATCGGCTGGCACGCCGGTCTCGCGCACGAAAACCTGCCGGAAGCCCTTGAATGCGCCGCGCGACCGACCGAGATCGGCGGCTACGAGGCGACCCGGTGGCTCTTGCAGCAACCTTCACGGCCGACGGGGCTCCTCTGCGCGACGGACAGCATCGCGATCGGGGCGTTGAGCGCGTTGAAGGAATGCGGATTGGTCGCCGGGCGCGACGTGGCGGTGATTGGCCACGACAATCTTCCGTCGGCCGCTTTTACCGACCCGCCGCTCTCGACGATGGAGATCGCCGCCCCCGATGTGGGGTGCCAGCTCGCCGAAATGCTGATCGCCCGCTTGGGCGGCCGCGATCCGCGCGACCTGCAGACCATTCTGCCGGTTCGGCAGGTTCCACGGGCGACGCACGGAAGGCCGAACTGAAGTTGAGAGCCGCTCGTCCTCTCGGACCCGGGTCGAGCGGCGCAAAAACAGGGACCACCGGAGGAAACACATGACCAGACAGGTGACTTTCCGCATCATCGCCCTCGCGGCCACCCTTCTCGCAGGGTCATCCGCAGCGCAGGCGCAAGAGACGATCTTCTACTCGACGCAGCTTCGTCCCATCGAAGAGGCGAGCAAGGTTCGCGACGTCCTGCTGAAGGGCATTCCCGGCAAGGTCACTTACGTGGTCGACGAACCGTCGCCCTTCGCCGTTCGCCTGAAGGCGGAGACGCAGGCCGGCAAGCGCACCATCAGCGTGGTCGGCGCCCTGCACGGCGAACTCCAGCCGCACGTGCCGGGCGATCTCCAACCCATCGACGATGTGGTGGCGAAAGTCGCCAATCGCGGTATTCCGGCAAGCCTGATGGATCTCGGGAAGCTCGGAACGGCCCAGCAGCAATATATCCCGTGGATGCAGGCAACCTACGTGATGGTCGCCAACAAGCAGGCCTTGCCCTTCCTGCCCGCGGGCGCGGATGTGAACACGCTGACCTATGCGCAGTTGCAGCAATGGGCGAAGAATATCGTCGACCGCACCGGGCAGCGCCGGCTCGGGTTTCCCGCCGGTCCGACAGGCCTGATGCCGCGCTTTTTCCAGGGCTATTTTTATCCGTCCTTCACAGGCGGCGTGGTGTCGACGTTCAAGTCGGCGGATGCGGAGGCCGGCTGGAATGCCATGAAGGAATTGTGGGCCGTGTCGAGCCCCAACTCGACCAACTACAATTTCATGCAGGAGCCGCTGCTCGCGGGCGAAGTCTGGATCGCCTGGGATCACATCGCGCGCGTCAAGGAGGCGCTGACGCTACAGCCCGACCAGTTCGTGGCGTTCCCGGCGCCAGCCGGACCGAAGGGCCGCGGCTATATGCCGGTGATCGCGGGCCTCGCCATTCCGAAGGATGCGCCGGATCGCGCAGGAGCGGTGGCGGTGATCGAGCACATGACCAAGCCGGAAACACAACTTCTGACCGCCACCGAAGTCGGCTTCTTCCCGGTCGTCAAGGCGGATCTGCCGCCAAACCTCGCGCCCGGCATCAAGCTCCTCGCCGGTGCAGTGGCGGCGACGCAAGGCGCGAAGGACGCGCTTGTGTCGCTGCTCCCTGTCGGCCTCGGCGCCAAGGGCGGCGAGTTCAACAAGGTCTATAGCGACACCTTCCAGCGCATCGTGCTGCGCAACGAGCCGGTCAAGACCGTGCTGGCGGATCAAGCGAATGTTCTCGCGACCTTGATGAAGGATACCGGCGCGCCGTGCTGGGCGCCGGACAAGCCAAGCCAGGGCCCCTGCCCCGTCAATTGATTGATCCCAAAGACTCGGCGGACCTGTCTCCGCCGAGTTTCACTCTCGTGGTCGGAGCGGTCCCATGCCCGCGCGTACATCCTGGATTCCCTACGCGCTCATCGCGCCATCGGTCGCATTTCTCGGCGCGCTTTTTCTCGTGCCGCTCGTCCAGACCATCTGGCTTTCGTTTGCCACAGCCGACGGCCTGACGCTCGCCAATTACGAGCGGATGACCGGCGATCTGAATTTCTCTCTCGCCGTTCGCAACACCTTCCTGCTGACGCTTGTCGTTGTGCCGATTCAGGTCGCGCTTGCGTTGGCCATGGCGACCATGGTGTCGAAACTCGAAAAAGGACGCGATCTGGCGCTCTGGATTCTCACGATTCCACTCGGAATTTCGGATCTCGCGGCGGGCCTTGCCTGGCTCGCCCTGCTCCAGAACACGGGCTACTTGAATTCCGCATTGTACGCACTCGGCCTGATTTCGGGTCCGGTTGGATGGCTTTCCCAAGAGACGCCCTGGAGCCTCTTCGCCGCCATCGTTCTCGCCGAAATCTGGCGCGCGACCGCCATCGTCCTGGTGATCCTGATCGCCGGACTTCAGCTTATTCCGAAAGAATTCGCCGAGGCTGCGGAGATTTTCGGCGCCAAACCCTGGACGCGATTCCGCAAAATTACCCTTCCGCTGCTGAAGCCGAGCCTGCAATCCGCCCTCATCCTGCGGACCGTGCTTGCCTTCGAAGTCTTCGCGGTTGTCTACGCGCTCGGTGGACGCAACTTCCCCGTTCTCGCCGGGGAAGCCTACACTTGGCAGAACGAAAACCAGAACTACGGGGTCGCAGCAGCTTATGCGGTTCTCATCATGGGGATCTCGCTTGCCGCCACCGCCGTGTATCTGCGCGTCTTGAAGACCCGGCCGGAGCAGCTCCCATGACCGTCAGTGCATCCGAACTTCGGGAACCGGCGCCGAGCCGCGGCCTGACTCTTCCTTCCGCGCGGCGGCTGCTCCTCTGGACAGGCCTTGCGGTGCTCCTGGCGTGGGTGCTGGTTCCAATTTATTTCGTCGCGCTCGGCGCCTTCGGCGGCCGGCTCGGAGTTTTCCGGTGGCCAAAGTCGATCTGGCCGACCGACCTGTCCCTTGCGCCGATGCTGCAATTCCTTGCGATCGAGGGTGTGTTCAACGCGCTGATCAACTCGCTCATCGCCGCGGGGTCGACGGTGTTGTTGTCGGTCGCTCTTGGCGCACCGGCAGGCTACGCGCTGGCGCGCTACACGTTTCCGGGGCAGAACGTTTATCGCCTGCTCGTCCTTTTGACCCGCGCCTTCCCGCTCGCGATTCTGGCTCTGCCGCTGACGGTCTCGTTCATCCGCATGGGCCTCTACGACACGCCGTTCGGCGTTTCTCTCATCCACACGGTTCTTGCGTTGCCCTTCGCGGTCTTGGTGACTCAAAGCCTTTTCATGGGAATTCCGCGCGAATATGAGGAGGCCGCATGGGTCTTTGGCTGCACCCGCTTTCAGGCCTTCCTGAAAGTGGTTCTACCTCTCGCCCTGCCTGGCCTTGCGGCAACGGCGATCTTCGCTTTCGTGATTTCGTGGAACGAGGTTTTCGCCGCGTCGATCCTGACCGTGCGCGAGAGGACGCTGACGGCTTACCTTCTGAAGATCCTCTCCGAGAGCCCGCTCCATTATCGGTTTGCGGGCGGCTTCATCCTCATTCTTCCCTCCGTGCTCTTCATCTTCGCCATCAGGAAATATCTGTTTGCGGTGTGGGGCATTGCCAGCAAGTAACGGAGCGCCTCGATGGCTGATATCGTGATCGATCGGGTGGTTAAGGAATTCGGCTCCTTTCGCGCCTTGAAGGAGGTTTCGCTGAACGCGCGCGACGGCGAGTTCGTGGCCCTACTCGGTCCGTCAGGTTGTGGCAAGACAACGCTTTTGCGCATCATCGCCGGGTTGGAGACCCAGAATTCCGGACGCGTTGTCATCGGAGGACGGGACGTGAGCGAGCTCCCGCCCCGCAAGCGCGGCCTCGCCATGGTGTTCCAGAATTATGCTGTCTTCCCGCACATGACGGTGTTCGAGAACGTCGCATTCGGTCTGCGAATGCAGAAAACGAGCGAGGCCGAGGTGAAGCGGAAGGTGGGGCGCTCAGCCGCGCTGCTCCACATCGAGAGCTACCTCGATCGCTATCCCGCCAAGCTCTCGGGCGGCCAGCGCCAACGCGTGGCGGTCGCCCGCGCGCTCGCCGTCGAACCCGCTGTGCTGCTCATGGACGAGCCTCTGTCGAATCTCGATGCGCTCCTCCGGCTCGAACTGCGCACCGAGTTGAAGGCGGTGCTGCGCGAAGCCGGCACGACTACGATTTATGTGACCCACGATCAGACGGAAGCCATGGGTCTCGCCGATCGTATCGCAGTGATGTATGGCGGCAAGATCGAACAGATCGGCACGCCGCTTGAGGTCTATGCGACGCCTGGCACCCGCTTCGTGGGCGGGTTCCTCGGCAGTCCGCCGATGAACTTCATCAGGGTGGCGTGCTCCGAGGGTGCCGCGCGCATCGGCAACATCACCCTGCCCTGCCCGGTTGCGAGCTCCGAAATGGAAATCGGGTTGCGAGCCGAGGATGCGAGCCTTGCGCCCATTGGATCCGGTATCGGCTTTGATGTCCGGGTGGTGGAGCCCATGGGGTCGCACCTCCTGCTCACCGGGTCCATCGATGGGCAACTCACAAGGATCGTCGTTCCCCCGACCGCCAAGGTGGCGGCCGGCGAGCGCGTCGGCCTGACTGTCGACCCCTCCCGCCTGACATGGATCGACGGCGCCACTGGCCGCGCCGTCGTCCGAGCCTGAATGGAGCCATCATGGATCATATGACCAAGCCCGACATGGACGAGGCTGCGCGCGCAGTCCTGGCGCGGAATGACCGCGGCGGCTACACGGTTCCGACAGACAGGCTTTATCCCTTTCAGTGGAATTGGGATTCGGCCTTTGTGGCAATGGGATTTGCCATTTTCGACATCGACCGCGCCTATCGCGAGCTCGAGCGGCTTGTGGAGGGGCAATGGGATGACGGAATGATTCCGCACATCGTGTTTCATGCTCCGAGCGACACTTATTTTCCCGGCCCGGAGGTTTGGGGAACGCGACACCGGATTGCGACCTCCGGAATCACCCAGCCGCCGGTTTTCGGCATGGCCTTGCGCCATGTGCACGACGCGGCGGTGGCCGCCGGCCGGCCGGATGCGGCGGATCGGACGCTCGCGCTTTTTCAAGCAGCCTTGCGCTCCCATCGCTGGTGGCTCAGCGCCCGCGATCCGCATGGTCTCGGCCTTGTCTCGATCCTTCATCCCTGGGAAAGCGGAAGCGACAACTCGCCGGCCTGGGACGAGGCTCTGGCGCGCGTTCCTCCCACCACGACCACCGCGATCCGTCGCAAGGATACGGGGCATGTCGATCCTGCCATGCGCCCGCGCGATGAGGATTACCAGCGCTTCATTCACCTCGTCGATGTCTACCGCGACTGCGGCTGGGAGCCGGCGCGGCAATGGGCGGTTGCGCCGTTCAAGATCGCCGACGTGCAGATGACCGGAATTCTCGCCCGCTCGACCGCCGATCTCATTTATCTGGCGGAGGCGCTCGGCCTTGAAGGGGAACGTGCAGAGCTTGCCAGCATGCATCACGCGCTCACCACAGGCCTTGCCGGCCGCTGGCGGCCGGACCTCGCGCGCTTCGTGTCGCTCGATCTCGTCTCCGGCGAGGATGTCGGGGCGCCGACACAAGCCTGCTTCATGCCGCTCGTGGCCCTGCACGTGGACCATACCCAGCTTCAAGCGGTGGAGGCCGAGATCAAGCGGTGGCTCGAGGGGATGGTTGTCGGGCTGCCGTCGACCGCTCCCTATTCGCAAGCGTTCGAGCCTAAGCGATACTGGCGCGGACCGGTTTGGGCAGTCGTCAATTGGCTACTCGCCGACGGACTGCGTATGAACGGCGCACTGGAGCTTGCCCGACAAATCGAACAATCGACTGTCAGCGCGATCGAGCGGAGCGGGTTCTGCGAGTATTTCGACCCGACCACAGGTGAGGGTCTGGGTGGCGATGCCTTCTCCTGGACGGCTGCCGCGTATCTGGTGCTCAGCCGGCGCGGACACGGCCCCTCTGCGCAAGCGACCAGACCATGAATCCCGACCGGCTGAAGGGCCGCATTGCCTTGATCACCGGCGGATCGCGAGGCATTGGGCGCGCCGTCGCCGAACGCTTCGCTTTCGAGGGTGCGACGGTGGCAATCAACCACGTTCGCGACGACAACGAAGCCGCACTTGCCGTCGACGCGTGCACGACAGCATCGATCAATGGCGGCCACGTCAAACGCCCGCATCGCATCCTTGAGGCCGACGTGAGTTCAGCTGCGGCGGTCGACACCATGATGGCCGAAATCGTGGCTGCTTTCGGCCGGCTCGACATTTTGGTGAACAATGCAGGCATCCAGTCGCCGACGCCAGGAGACGTTTTCGAGGCTGCGGAACTCGAGCGGATTATCGGCGTCAATCTTCTCGGCGCCGCCTATTGCGCGCGAGCGGCCATCCGTCATTTTCTGATGCGTCCCGAGCCGCGCGGAGTTATCATCAACACGTCCAGCGTGCATGAGGTGATCCCCAAGCCCGGCTACCTCGCCTACTCCATGAGCAAGGGCGGGCTCGGCAATCTCACGCGCACGCTCGCGCTCGAATTTGCCGACCGCGGAATTCGTGTGAACGGCGTAGGCCCCGGCGCGATACTCACCAGCCTCAACGATTCCTGGCGCAATGATCCGGCGGACCGCGCCGGCGTTGAACGTCATATCCCCATGGGCTACGCTGCAGCACCCGACGCAATTGCGCCGGTCTTTGCTTTTCTGGCTTCCGATGAGGCTGCTTACATGACGGGGCAAACGCTGTTTGCCGATGGCGGCCTCACGCTCTATGGCGATTTCAGGGATAACTGGGCTTCATAGGAAATCTACGTTAGCGCGCTGAAACGACCCGGAAGATGCGAGGTGCACGCCATGACCCAGGTGATCGCCTCCCGGTCATATTCATCACCGGAGCGCCAACCGTCAAAATACGTGTTGAGCCGCTCCACGCGATCGGGCCAGACATCGGCGGATTGCAGCCCCAGGGAGACGCCGTAATTGGTGAAAGCGAATTTGGTGGCACGCTGCCACGGCGCGCGACAGAAATAGCCGGGCGGATCGACCCACATTCCATCCAGCGTTCGAAGCGCACGCCGTGTTTGCTCCTTCGCCCATGGCTCATCGGGAAAGAAATGAGCGAGCCACAGCATCATGCCGAGACCCAGATCCTGCTCGATATCGAGACTGCGCCAGTCGCGCTCGATCAGAATTCGCATCTGCGCGATCTCGGGCGCGAGCGCCTCCTCATCGAGCATCCGATACGAAACATAACCGTCATAGGCGTCGATAGCACCGAGGCCATATCCCGGATACGGCCCGCTCAGATCTTCGGTCATCTTCCAAACGACGCCGCGTCCGGGAATCACGAACGCCCGATGGATGTCGCGCGCCAATGCGATGCCGCGCGCGCGATAATCCGGCTTCACGTCCCCGAGCCGCGCCAGCGCAAACAACCACATGGCAAGATAGTGAAAGTATTGTCCATCACGATCAGCCGCCTCCCCGATCCGAAATCCGCGCGGGCGGCCAAGCACCCGCTCCACATCGGCGACGAGCCATTCGGCGCGGGTCAACCAGCGCTCCTCGCCAAGTTCGCGGTAAAGCGAGACATAGAGCACGACCCCGAAAGCGTCGGTCCAGAGATAACGAAGACCGTTCGGCCAAATGTGCTCTGCCTGCATCCAGTCAAGCTTTTTCAGCACATATGGAATGTTGCGAAGCATTGCCGTCACAGCCCGAATGGATAGGTGTCCGGCAGGCCCGGCTTCGCGTGTTTGGGGCCGAGGGGCGTCACTGCGGAGGTTTCATCGAACCAGACCCAGGCATCGAATTGCTGTGGCAGGGAAGCGTCGGCGTAGTGGCTCATCAACTCGGTGTCAGGCCGGTAGATAACGCCGATGAAACGCTCCAGCCGCGGCTCCAGGAGCTGTTGCCGAAGTGTTTCGTGTCGACCAGGATCGAGCAGGAAGCGCGTTACACCTGCGTCGTGGCAAAGCCGCTCGTAACTGTCGGGGTGAGAGGGCTGGACACGCTTGATTTCCATATCGCCGTCCCAATCGGACGCCGCCGCGACGGTGCCCGTGTGAGTGCCGAAGCCGATCAGCGCAGCCTCCTCGCCGAACCGTTCGCGGCAGAGCTGACCGATGTTAAGTTCATCCCGGATTACCCCCATCTCCGTGTGGCGCGCATCGCCGATATGCGAGTTATGGGCCCACACCACCGCCTTCGATTGCGGGCCGCGGGCTTGCAGAAGATGCTCGAGCGTTTCAAACATATGCGTGTCGCGCAGGTTCCAGGATTCCGCGCCGCCATAATACATGATGCGGTAATAGCGCTCGGCGGAGGCGACCAGGCGAGCGTTCTGGGTTGCATCGAGAAAGTTGTCGCCGTCGGCCTCCCCGTATTCCAGCTGCTTGCGGAGCAGGTCCTGGCATTGTTGCAGCACTGCCTGTTCGCATTTTCCGTAGCCGGAGGTGAGCACCGCGCGGCCATAGGTCGACGGCTCCTTCTGCCACGGCGTCAGACACCCGTAACGCTCTCGCGCGATCACGGCTGCTTCCGGATCAACCCGGTCGAGATAGGTCAGAACCGCCGCGATGGACGCGCTCATGTTGTAGATGTCGAGGCCGTAGAAGCCGGTGCGCTGCTCCGGCTCGATCGGGTCATTATGCGCTCGCAGCCAACCGATGAAGGCGTCTACATCAGTGTTGCGCCACATCCAGGTGGGAAACCGTCGGAATGGAGCTTCCAGGCCGGGCCGGAACGGCTGATGGTGCCGGACGTAGCGGTCAAGGGCGGCAGCATCCGGCCAATCCGCCTCGACCGCCACGATCGTAAAGCCGTGCTTCTCGATCAACCGGCGCGTGATCGCCGCCCGCGCGCGGTAGAATTCCGAGGTGCCGTGGCTGGCCTCGCCCAGCAGCACCACACGCCGGTCGGCGAAGCGATCGAACAATTCTCCAAATCCCGGATCGCTGAATTCAGGCAACGGCTCGGCGGCGTCGGCGATCATTTCTGGCAAGCTTTGGTAACGGGAATTGGCGGGCTGATTTGCGGCCCGGCGGCGGCCACCCTCGGCCCAGCCCTGCTCACCGATCAGCGGCACGAAGCTGACCGCGCCAAGATCTTCTTCCTCGTAGTCAGTTTCGGTCGTGCGCGTCGCCTTGAGCAGCCTTTGATGCCCGCCGCCCGGCCCCACCGGAATGACGATCCGGCCGCCGATGGTCAATTGCTCTCTCAGCGCTCGCGGCACATCCGGACCGCCCGCTGCCACCAATATGGCGTCGAACGGGGCGGCTTCAGGCAGGCCGCGCGTGCCGTCGCCCACGCGTAGATCGATGTTGCCATAGCCGAGCCTGCCAAAGCGATGCTGCGCGCTTTCCACCAGCGAGGGATGGCGCTCGATTGCATAGACCGTCTTGGCGATCCGGCTCATCACTGCGGCTGCATAGCCCGAGCCGGCACCCACCTCGAGAACGCGATTGCCCGGTTTGACCTCGGCTGCCTCGATCATCAGAGCGACGATGTAGGGCTGCGAGATTGTTTGGCCGGCGCCGATCGGCAAAGGTCCGTCCTCGTAGGCAAATTCCTCGAAGCCGGGCTCGACAAAGGCCTCTCGCGGCACCTCCCGCATGGCATCGAGAACGTTGCGGTCACGTATGCCGCGCCCAGCGAGCTGAGTTTCAACCATGCGATTGCGAAAGCGAGAAAGATCGAGCATAGCGACGGCTCCGGTTCGTCCAGACGTCAGCCCCTCTTGGAGCGCGTTGCCCACTTTCGGCCGCGCCGAGCTCGCGATAGAAATCCCCCTCAGGGCTCTCCCCCGTTAACTCGAAGCCCGGCCCGCCGTTCCGCGGGGCGCCGGTCGCACACAGGGAGCAACGAGGCACCGTCGCGCTTGTCGTCCGGGGCGCGACGAATTCCGAAACGTTGAACCGCCCTCTTCTAATCGCCGTGGCAGATCGTGACAGATTTCAACTGCGCCTCGAGCAACGCCGCGTAGCGACAGCTCATCGCCTGCAAGCGGACGCGTTCCTCACCCGGACTGATCGCATCGGCCGCCATGGCGAACGCCCCCAGCTGAAATGCCAGATAACACGGCTGCATGTAGGCGAGTACATCCGGATCGATCACACGTGCGGAACAGGCCTCCACGATCGCACATAGCCGCCTAGTTTCGTCGGGAGCGAGGTGAAACTCGATCCTTGCTCCGGCCACGTCCCACGCGATGTCCTGGTGCCCGATGAGGTCATGTGCGGTGCTGTGATCGAGTGCATCCGTCTTTATCAGCTGTTGATCGACAATCAGCCACTCCCATGCGTGCATCCGGTTGTCCGTGTCGACAGGTCGGACTTTGTGTTGCAGTTCCGGCCATCGGCACAGGACACCTGCGAGCGCATCTGCAGCGCTGTCGCCAAGAGCCATGCGCGCGTTGTGAACCGCCATATGGGCCAGCGCTTCCAGCGACGCGCCCTGACTTCCTGCTGATTCCAGATGTCTGCCCCGAAATCCGAGATACGCCCCAATCCGCTCGATGAGACGATCGCGGTCGAATGAAACCTGATCCAGGGATGGCGCGTGCTCGTGCCACTTTTCGACAAGAAATCCGTGCCGGAGGCCCGCAATCGATGGCGTGAAGCCAGCGTGATGAAGAAGGCGGCCCGTTTGGAGCTTTTGCTCGCCGAGCTCCCCCAACCCCGCAAACTTGACGAGCCACGATTGCCCACCTGCGCGCGCCATGTACTTTCGGCGTTCCTGCTGAATATTGGACGCGGGCCATTCTTCAGTGCTGGCATAACGCTCAGCCCGCGATGCGCCGCCAGATATGTCCCGCAAGGGACAATCGAGAGGTCCCAACAATGTTTCGAGCCATTCTGCGAGAGAGCGGCATTCGCCGGGTGGCCGCAGCAGAACGTCTTCAGCCGAAACCACGTGCCGCGCGACGCTGCCCCAAAGCGATCGATGAACTTTACTGGCTCTTGGCCCAAGGTCGTTGTCGTGGCTCGGAAAAAAGTGAATGGAGTGGCGGGCGACCCCGTTCGCCTCCAGCCAATCGGCGACCGCGCCGAACGAACTTCCCGTTAAGCCCGGTCCTTCATCGACGACAGCAAAATCTCTTCTCGGATTCATTCTCAGTCGGGCAGCAAGGGCAGCGCCGATTTTGAGCTCGCGGCAACGTGGATCGCCCACCGGCCGCACTGTAACCGGCGGCTCCGCGCCGATTCCGGCAGCAACCAAAGCCGCAAGCCCGGTCCCGATGCTTCTGATGCCGATGACCTGAGTGTCGGCGCCCAGCCCCGAACATGCGGCGGCCTGCAGGTAGGCCTCCGGATAGAGCGCATAGAACGCGTAGCCTTCCGCTTTTCTGCATGAAATGGCGACGGTTCCATCCAGGCTTGCCAGTCTGCGCGTGAGAGAAGTCGGCAACTCGATCGGCGCGAAGCCGCTTCGCCAGGACCGATCGAGCAGAAGCGCCAGGTCGACGAGGAATGCCATCCCGGTGGCCTGCGCGTCGGATACGGCATCGAACCCAGTGCGCTGAAACTCAAAGTCGGCGATCCCCTGCACGAGTTCGCCGGCGGTGACGAACGCTGAAACGAGCGCGGCATGGCGCTCGATACCCACCCCTGGCTTCGCGACGCCGCGGAGTGCGGTTTCAATGAGGTCTCGTTTTTTTCCTACAGTCTCCAGACGCGTCACATCGCCGTAGACCAACATTTCGAAACCCCGGCAGACAGGCTGCTGAGAGATGGATCAGGCCGGAATGGCTCCGTCGTGAGCAGCTGAGGCGGCGGGCTGGGTGCGTGCGCGCTCACGTTCATGGGCGAACCACGCGATGGTGGCCTTCAAGCCGACCGCAAGCGGTGTCTGCGGAGTCCAGCCCAGAAGCTTGTTGGCACGGGTGATATCGGGCCTGCGGCGACGGGGATCGTCTACCGGCAGCGGCCGCATGACGATCCTTGAGGATGAATCCACCATCGTTCGGATACGCGCCGCGAGTTCGCCCACCATCAGTTCGATCGAGTTCCCCAGATTGACGGCTCCGCCGATTTCGCGCTCACAGGCCATCAGGCGAAGGAAGCCTTCCGCGAGATCCGATACATAACAGAATGAGCGCGTTTGCGAGCCGTCACCATAGATCGTGATATCGTCTCCCGCGAGAGCCTGGCAGATGATGTTCGATACGACGCGGCCATCATCCGCTCGCATGCGCGGTCCGTAGGTGTTGAAGATACGTGCCACGCGAACATTGACGCGGCCAGACCGCTCATAATCGAACGTCAGGGTTTCGGCGGCCCGTTTTCCTTCGTCGTAGCACGCGCGCGGGCCCGTCGGGTTGACGTTTCCCCAATAGCTTTCCTTCTGCGGATGAACTTCCGGATCGCCGTAAACTTCACTTGTTGACGCGAGAAGGAAGCGTGCGCCCATCGTCTCCGCCAGCGACAGCAGGCGCTGTGTGCCGACGACGCTGGTGAGAAGCGTGTGTTCGGGGTTAGCCTGATAATGTGGCGGAGACGCCGCACAGGCCAGATTGAAAATCTGATCGATCTTTCGGCGCTTCGATTGCAGGCTCACGGGCAGAGGCGAGATGATGTCGGCTCGAATAAGGTCGAAGCGAGGCTCCCGCTCAAGGTGATGGATGTTCTGTTTGCGGCCCGTGATAAAGTTGTCGAGTGCGATCACACGGGCGCCTTCGCTTAGAAGGGCATCGCATAAATGCGAACCGAGGAATCCGGCACCGCCAGCAACAAGGACATGCTTTCCTTTAAAACGGTTCATGAACCAGGCTCCTCACGACGCCGGTTTGATCGCGTTGGCGAACGATCTTCGGTCAGCTCACCAAATTTCAGGAATTCCGTGTGTGATCTCATGCATGCTCCTCAGATCAAATCCTGTCTGTCACAGGCGTGTCCGGATCCATCACTGATCTGCCCATTTCCCCTGACTGTGCCGGAGATGAAGGCAACGCTGTTGCGGTTGAGACGCGCGAACTTGTTGGTTTGCTTCTGAGGCTCACATCCAGTCTGGCTATTCGGGAACAAACCGGCCAACATCATCTTTGTTCCTCAAAACTTAACATTGGGATGAACATTCCTCGTAGAAGAATGTGGTCCCAGGAAAGCATGGAAAAGGAACAACTTACCTCGTTCGGATGTTGAGATCGCAACTCGAGTGTTTCGGCGCCGGCAATGACCTTCTCTTCCGCGTCGACCGGCCGACAAAGCTTGGCTTTTTGCTCGCCACGAGGTTTTTAACTTAGGAATAACTGCCATGAGGTCGAGAAAGGTTCGTGTAGGCGTTGTCGGCGTTGGCAATTGCGCATCGTCATTCGTTCAGGGGCTGGCCTACTATCGCGAGGCGAAAGACAACGAACCGGTGCCGGGCCTCATGCACGCGGAGCTTGGCGGCTATCACATCAGCGACATCGAGATCTCTGCGGCTTTCGATATCAACACACTCAAGGTGGGAAGAGACGTCTCCGACGCCATTTTTGCTGAGCCGAACAACACACACCGTTTCTCGTCGGTTCCCCGATCCGGCATCATCGTCGAGCGTGGAATGACTCTCGATGGACTGGGCAAATACCTGCGAGACGAGATCGACGAGTCACCGGAAGACGTGGCGGACGTCGCTCATATCCTGCGGGAGACGCGCACCGACGTGCTCGTTTCCTATCTGCCCGTAGGCTCTCAACAGGCGACCGAATGGTATGCGGAGCGTGCACTTGAAGCGGGCTGCGCCTTCGTCAACTGCATCCCGGTTTTCATTGCCTCCAATCCAGAATGGCGAGAACGCTTCGAACAGCGTGGACTTCCCATCATCGGCGATGACATCAAGAGCCAGGTTGGCGCCACCATCGTGCATCGCGTCCTGACGAACCTTTTCCGAGAACGGGGCGTGCGCCTCGATCGAACCTACCAGCTCAACTTCGGAGGCAACACCGACTTCCAGAACATGCTGGAGCGGGAGCGTCTCGAGTCGAAGAAGATCTCCAAGACGCAGGCGGTCGCGAGCCAGCTCGACATCCCGCTTGCGCGCGGTGACATCCATGTGGGCCCGAGCGATCACGTGCCGTGGCTGACTGACCGCAAATGGGCCTATATCCGCATGGAAGGCACCACATTCGGCGGGGTGCCGCTGAACGTGGAGCTGAAACTCGAAGTATGGGATTCGCCCAACTCGGCCGGGATCGTCATCGACGCGGTTCGTTGCGCGAAGCTTGCGATGGACCGCAAGATCGGCGGCGCGCTCACAGGCCCTTCCAGCTACTTCATGAAGTCGCCGCCCCGACAATTCACCGATCATGAAGCACGTGAGAGAACCATCCGGTTCATCGAAGGAGATGGAGAAGAGGAGGCCGCCGCGTGACCACCACGTTCTTCCTGGTGCGGCATGCGGCGCACGAACGCGGAGGCACCATTCTATGCGGCAGGCTGGAAGGGTTGACGCTTGGAGAAATCGGACGGGCGCAAGCGCAGCGGGTTTCCGAGCGCCTTGCGAACGAGAATATCGCGCGCATCCGCACAAGCCCCCTCGAGCGCGCCCGCGAAACCGCCAATGCTATCGCTGGACGCCTCGGCAGGCCGGCGGAGGTCTTGGACGAAATCGTCGAGATCGATTTTGGCGCTTGGACGGGCCTGAGTTTTGCGGATCTGGCGCAGGACCCTCGTTGGGTACGCTGGAACGATGCGAGGAGTGTCAGTCGGCCACCGGATGGTGAATCGATGTTCGAAGCGCAGGTCAGGATCGTCACCGCAATGGAGCAACTGCGCAGAGGGCATTCAGGCGAGGCCATCGCGCTGGTGAGCCATGGCGATGTGATCAAGGGCGCGTTGCTCTACCATCTGGGATTGCCACTCGACGCCTATAACCGCTTTGACGTGGATCCCGCCTCGATCAGCACTCTGGTTGTGGGCGATTGGGGATCGCGGCTCCTTCGCCTGAATGAGGTGGTCGAGCCATGAAACTCGTCGTTTTCGGGCTTACGATCTCGTCCTCGTGGGGCAACGGCCACGCCACTTTATGGCGCGGGTTATGCCGGGCGCTCGCTCGGCGCGGACAGCGGGTCGTCTTCTTCGAGCGGGATGTGCCCTACTACGCCATGAACCGCGACTTGTTCGAAATACCGGGCGGCGAGCTTGTGCTCTATGGCAGTTGGGACGAGATCAGCGCCCGTGCAAAACGCGAAATCGACGAGGCTGATGTGACCGTCATCACATCCTACTGCCCGGATGGCGTCAAGGCGACCGCGCTGGTCCTCGATGCTCCCAGTGCGTTGAAGGTATTCTATGATCTCGACACCCCGATGACCTTGTCGCGGCTTGGCGCCAAGGAGACGGCCACCTATATTGGCCCACGGCTGCTTCGTGATTTCGATCTGGTGCTCAGTTACACCGGCGGCGCCGCATTGACGAAGCTGCGAAGCGAACTTGGAGCAGGACGCGTCGAGCCATTGTACGGCCATGCGGACCCGGCGTTTCATCGGCGGGTTGCAGCCGTTCCGCGTTACACGTCCGATTTCTCCTATCTCGGAACATATGCGGCAGATCGCCAATCGATGCTTCGCGAGTTGTTCATCGAGCCGGCTCGCCTTGCTCCGCAATGCCGATTTCTGGTCGGTGGCGCGCAGTATCCGGACGATTTCCCGTGGTTGCCGAACATCTTCTTCACGCGACATCTGCCGCCATCGGAACATCCGGCGTTCTTTTCGTCCTCACGTCTCACGCTCAACGTGACGCGACAGGCAATGGCCGAGATGGGCTGGTGTCCCTCGGGCCGCTTGTTCGAGGCCGCAGCGTGCAGGACGCCAATTCTATCGGACACGTGGGAGGGCCTTTCCCGGTTCTTCGAGCCGGGAAAGGAGATCCTTCTGGCGCGAACGGCGGACGAAGCGGTTGCCGCTGTCGAACTCAGTGACGCCGAGCTGAAACGCATTGCCACAGCCGGCTATGAGAGGACGATGCAAGAGCATACCTCCGAGTGCAGAATCAACGAGCTTGAGCGGTTGCTCGACGACTGTCGCTCGGGGTCAGCGTCAGATGCCGTCGCTATGCTGGAGGCTTGATCATGTGGGGTATAGTACCTGCCGCCGGCAACGGGAGCCGCATCCAGCCTCTGGCATTTTCGAAAGAGCTTCTCCCCGTGGGGAGTCGCCTCGAAAGTGGCATCGAGAGGCCATGCGCGGTGAGTGAGTACTTGCTCGAACGCATGATCCATGGCGGTGCCGACAAGATCTGCTTTGTCATCTCGCCCGGCAAATCCGACATCATGGCATATTATGGCGCAGCGTATGGCAACGCGTTCATCGCCTATGTGATTCAACCCAGCGCTCGCGGGTTATGCGATGCCATCTTTTGCGCGTCGGCTCTGATCCCGCCTGACGAAAGCTTGATCGTAGGCCTGCCGGATACGGTTTGGTTTCCCGACAAGGCGTTGCAGCAGCTTCCGGAAGACGTGCTCTCCTTTTTGTTGTTTCCCGTGCCCAACCCGGAGGTTTTCGATGCCGTCGTGATGGAAGACAACGGACAGGTACGGGAGATCCAGGTAAAGCGCGTCGACGCGGCTTCTCACTGGATCTGGGGTGCGTTCAAAATGCCCGGCCGGGTTCTGGAAGAATTGCGACAACTCTGGCTGACACGCCGGTGCGAGGATGAGTATTTCGGGACCCTCGTCAACGCCTATCTGTCGCGAGGCGGTTCGGCGCTCGGCGTCAAGGCGGGTCACTCATACGTCGATGTCGGAACGCTGAACGGCTATCGCGCCGCCATGAGCCTTCTTACCAACGCCGCACATGAGCCCGACACGGCGGGCGCGCGCGTCGGGCTCGGTTGGCCGGCGGGCCGATCGTTGGGCCATGTTCACGACCCGAGAAGGGAATGATCGCATGATCGAAGCCGCGATGATTTGGAACGAGCCAAACAACAAGTCGCATTGGGACCCGGAGATAGACCCCGAGTGGCGGCTGTTCTCGGAGATGGCCATCGCGGCCGGCCAGGCGATCGAGGCAGAAAACTCCAGCCTGCCTCGCGTCCTCGGCGGCATCTCACCCATCGATCCGGGCTTCGTGCGCACATTGGCAGAACGCGGCGTTCTGGATCATCTGGATGTCGTTGCCCTGCACGGCTTCCCGCTCGACTGGAACCTCTGGCAAATCGACGAATGGCCTGCCAAGATCGACGAGATCCGCGAGGTGACGGATCTGCCGATCTGGGTCAGCGAAGTCGGCATCTCGACCTTCGGCGCGGAGGAAATCCAGGTCTGGGGCCTGAACCGTACGGCCGAACTCTTGATCGGCAAGGTACCGCGCATCCACTGGTACAGTCTCTACGATCTGCCGCGGGCCTGGGGAGCGACGACGCGACACCGGGAGGCGGAAGGCTCATCCTACTTCCGGCATTTCTATATGGGGCTCTTGCGCGAAGACGGCACGCCCAAGCCTGCCCTGCACGAGTTTGCCAGGTACACACCCGACGTGGGATTCTGCCAGTGGTTCCATTACCAGGACCCGCGTTTGGATGACGCTGTGGGTTGGATGAAGCGCCTCGGCGTCAAGTATCTCCGGACCGGCATCTCCTGGGCGGATAGCTTCCGCCCGAACGCCCTCGACTGGTTTGATCGACAGATGGAGGCCCTCGAAGATTTCGACGTGACGGTGACATTCTGCTTCACGCCGGAGCACCGGGGAATCGCTCCGCACCACACCAGCCCGCCCCAGGCGAAGGAAGAGTTTGCAGAATTTTGCGCATCCATGATCCGGCGTTATACCAATGCCAAACCAGTCTCGCAGCGACCTGCGGGGGGCGATCTCATGGTCCCGTCGCATAATGTGCCCTGCAACGAAGCCTGACGCTCAAAGCTTGGGAACGACCGGGAGGTCCTCGTCGCCTGCCTTCAGAAGCTCGACCAATCGGGCAATTCGACCGGATGGAATCGCCCGACCCTCGTTGAGCATCACCTCGTCATTCTCAATCCAGGCGCGCGCCTCGACCAGTTCAGCTTGGGTCGCGGCGGTGTCGAGGATCTCACTTATAACCTTGTCGTTTGCCGGTCCGATCAGGACCTTCACCTCATCGTATGTCAGCTTGGCAGCCATGTCTGTTCTCCATCAATCTTGAGTTTTTGGATTGTAGGGGCCAGAGGGTGGCGATTCTGCCGCTCAGGTCAGGGCGGTCCTGTAAGCCGCTTGGCCAGCTTGCCGAAGCCCAGAAGGTTTAAGGCTGACATAGGCTCGCTTTTCACATTCGCCAACGGCGCCAAGCAGACGCCTGTCTCTGCAAACCATGCGCATGCCGTGACATAGGGCATGTGATTGGAACCGCCACTCCGGTCTGCTGGTTAAACGCCCAACAGGCTCCCCTAGATGCGGAGATTCCGGATGCGAATTGCGCAGGTTGCTCCTTTGGCCGAATCAGTTCCGCCCAAGCTTTACGGTGGTACCGAGCGGGTTGTTTTCTGGCTTACCGAGGAACTCGTGCGTCAGGGACACGAAGTCACGTTGTTCGCAAGCGGAGACTCGATGACTTCGGCAAAGCTCGTGCCGTGTGTTCCCCGAGGATTGAGGTTGTCGGGAATCCGCGACCATGTGGCCAGTCACCTCGTCATGATGAACGAGGTGCGCTCGCGGGCGGATCAGTTCGACATCATTCATTTCCACGTGGATCTCTTGCAGCACGTATTGTTCCGCGATCTCGCTCATAAATGCCTCACGACGCTACACGGCAGGCTTGATGTTCCCGACTTCATGCCGGTGTTCCGGACTTTCGATGAAATGCCGCTGGTTTCGATCTCAAAACACCAGCGTGCCCCGATGCCGCCGAACGTGAAGTGGCTCGCAAACGTCTATCACGGGCTACCTTCGACGATTTGTACGCTCAGCGTGCGGGCTGGCGAGTACCTCGCGTTCCTGGGTCGCATCTCACCGGAGAAGCGTCCTGATCGCGCCATCGAAATTGCCAAGCGCGCTGGTATTCCGTTGAAGATCGCCGCCAAGATCGATCCAGCGGACCAGGGTTATTTTGCTCAAGTCGTCGAACCGCTGCTCGATCACCCGTTGATCACATTCGTGGGGGAGATCGACGATAGCGCCAAGTGTGATTTTCTCGGGCACGCACTTGCGCTCCTGTTCCCGATCGACTGGCCCGAACCTTTCGGTCTGGTAATGATCGAGGCAATGTCGGCCGGCACACCCGTGATCGCCTTCGACCGCGGCTCGGTGCCGGAAGTGATTGCGAGCGGAATCAGTGGCTTTATCGTCAAGACGGTGGAGGAGGCCGCCACGGCCGCCCATCGAGTGAGGGAACTGAGCCGTGCGAATGTCCGGCAATATTTCGAGCGCCGCTTCACGGTGGCCCGCATGGCCAAAGATTATGTGAGTGCATATGAGGCGCTCCTTGCCGGGGCGAGCGTCGATCCGCGCCGCCTGATCGCCGCCTAATCAGCACCGACCGCTTGCAGTCCGCTTGGCTAGGAGCAGTTTCAAAATTTCGATTACGCGCCCACAACGAGGATCCTGGCATGAGCGAACGCGTCGTAAGTCCAGCGTCAGATCATAACGAGAATCCTCCGGAGCAGCGCTCGGAACATTCGATCGAGACGCAGACGTCGCTTGTCGAGCGCGCGCTACGGACACTGAAGGTGGGCGACGCCTTTGCGGTGCTGGACATCCAAGGCGATTGTGGCTCCGTGCCGGATTCTCCGGAGGGCCTCTTCTTCGAGGACACACGCTATTTGTCGCGCTTCGAGTTGCGCCTTGACGGTAAGCGACCGCTGCTCCTGGGATCGGTCATTCAGGACGACAACGCGGCGCTCACCGTCGACTTGACGAACCCCGATATCCTGTCCGGAGAGAAAACGATGCTCCCGCGGGACATGATTGCGCTGAACCGGACGAAATTTCTCTGGCAGGGAGCTCTCTATGAGCGGATTGGCCTTCGCAATTACGATGCGCACCGTCGCGTCTTCCGCCTCGACTGTTTTTTTGACGCCGATTTCCGCGATCTGTTCGAAGTCCGCGGCATGCAGCGGCCGCACCGCGGTCGCCGCACCGTGGCGGTGCTCCCCCCTGACTGCGTCACGTTCCGCTATGAGGGTCTCGACGGCGTCATGCGTCAAATGACAATGCGCTTCGAACCGTGGCCGACGCGGCTGGCGTCCGACCGCGTCACCTACGAGATAGGACTGGAGCCGGATGAACGCCGCTCGATCGTAATCACGGTGGCCTGCGAAGAGCAGGAGCCCGGAGGGACATCTCGTTCTGAGGTGCCGAACTTTCTCAAAGCTTTTCGAGACGCGCGTCGCGCTCTACGGGCGGTGACGAGCAAGGTGGCCAATATCGAAACGTCGAACGACCTCTTCAATGAGGTCGTCTCCCGTTCGTCATCCGACATGTACATGCTCGTGACGCCAACCGAGAACGGCCTTTACCCATACGCCGGCATCCCCTGGTACAGCACGGTCTTTGGTCGAGACGGCATTATCACCGCGATGATGCTCCTGTGGGCGGACCCATCCATCGCCAAAGGAGTCCTGCGCTATCTGGCGAAGATGCAGGCGACTGACATCGATCCCGCGGCGGACGCTCAACCGGGCAAGATCCTTCACGAGAGACGCCTCGGCGAGATGGCGCAACTCGGCGAGGTGCCTTTCCGGCGCTACTACGGCTCGGTCGACGCGACGCCGCTCTTCATCATGCTGGCGGGGCAATACTACGAATGCACCGGCGACGGCGAAACGATCGAGGCGATTTGGCCGAATATCGAGGCGGCGTTGCGCTGGTGCGATGAGTACGGCGATCGCGATGGCGATGGCTTCGTCGAGTACCATCGCGAAACCGAAAAGGGACTTGCCAATCAGGGATGGAAAGACAGCCACGACTCGGTATTTCACGCCGATGGTTCGGGAGCCGAAGGTCCCATCGCGTTGTGCGAGGTGCAGGCCTATGTCTTCGCGGCAAAACGGGCGGCTGCACGGCTCGCGATCGTGCGCGACCGACCGGATCTTGCCGCTAAATATATCAGCGAGGCCAATGATCTCCAATCGCGCTTCGAGGCCGCGTTCTGGTGCGAGGAGATCGACACCTATGCGTTAGCGCTCGACGGATCCAAACGGCCCTGCCGTGTGCGGACGTCGAACGCCGGGCATACCCTGTTTGCAGGCATTGCAGCGCCTGAACGAGCCCGCCGTGTTGCCGCGACACTGATGGGCCCGGACTCGTTTAGCGGCTGGGGGATTCGCACGCTCGCGCGAGGCGAGCCGCGTTACAACCCGATGTCATACCACAACGGCTCGGTTTGGCCTCACGACAACGGGATGATCGCGCTCGGAATGGCGCGGTATGGATTGAAGGCGCAGGCCGCGCGGATTTTCAAGGCGATGTTCGAAGTGGCAACGTACCAGGAACTGCGCCGCCTGCCCGAGCTCTTCTGTGGATTCACCCGCCGCCGCCATCGCGGGCCAACCGCCTATCCGGTCGCCTGCTCGCCGCAGGCCTGGGCTGCGGCGACACCCTTCATGCTCCTCGGCGCCAATTTGGGGCTCCAACTTGATTGTGCCGGCAACGCCGTGCGCTTCAATGATCCGATCCTGCCGGACTTCCTGGACGAGATCGTGATCCGCGGGCTGCGCCTGGATACGTCACGCTTTGTCTTGCGGCTGCATCGCTATGGACGGGACGTGGCGCTAAATGTGCTGGAGCATTCCGGCGATGCTCGCGTTCTGCTCTGCAAATAGCAGGCGCTCGCATCGCCGGTGCGTCCGACACGCATGACGCCTTGCCATCAGAACTTGCTGACCGCAACGGTGCCGCATCGCCCGAACTCGCGCAATACTTGGCTTTCAGTTGAACCGGCATCGCGCCGACCTTGATTTAACGCCGCGGGTAGATCGTCCTCCAGTCGTTTTTCATATCGACAACAAGCCAGCCTCGGCGGGGTGCTTCATCGAGCGCCTTGTCGAGTTTGCCCACCGCGGAATGGCGATCGTAAGCGTATTCGCGCTCCGCATCGGTATGGTGGACGATCAACGCGAAGCGCGGACCGGCATCGAGCGTCGTCCATTGCAGCATCTGAAGGTCTCCGTCCGAATTGCCGGCGGCGAAGATTGGGCGCCGTCCGACAAAGCGGTTGATGCCGACCGGTTTGCCCGGACCGTCATCGATGAACTCGACCGTCGGGAGCTTGTTGATGACTGGCTTGTCGCCGTTCAGTTCGAAGGCGGTCTTCCCGCTCGATCCGATCACCTGTTCGGGCGGGATACCATAAGCCTTCTCCGCCCACGGCCGCATGAATTCGACACCGCCACCTGAGACGATGAAGGTCTTGAATCCGTTCGCCCGCAGATGGGCCAGCAGCTCGAGCATCGGTTGGTACACGAGCGCCGTGTAGGGGCGGTGGAATCTCGGATGTTGCGCGGTGGCGATCCAGTCGCGGACCGTCTTCTCGAAGTCGGCGGTGCTCATGCCGCTATGGGTCGCGGTCACGAGTTCCACAAGTCCCTGCTCGCCGAGCGCCGCCAGCGTCGCCCGGTCCGCCTCCAGCACCGCCTTGAACGGCTGCGTCTCCTTCATCTCCGGCCGTTCTTTTGCCATGGCGGCAATCCGGTCGAAGACGAACATGGCCTGGACATAGTTCGGCTGCTCGGTCCACAGCGTCCCGTCATTGTCGAAGGTCGCGATGCGTTCCTCGATCGGCACGAAATCGGGTCCGCCCTCCGTCGTCACGCGCTTCACGAATTCGACGATCGCCGACTTGGCGTTGCCGTCGTTCCAGGACGGCAGGGGATCGGTCTGGGCGACAGAATGTGTCGCCGCCAGGCCAGCGGTCATGGCCGCAAAGATCAACAACAAGACCCGTCGCGTAAACATCGTCATTA
Source organism: Microvirga brassicacearum (assembly GCF_008757455.1). Taxonomy (GTDB): domain Bacteria; phylum Pseudomonadota; class Alphaproteobacteria; order Rhizobiales; family Beijerinckiaceae; genus Microvirga; species Microvirga brassicacearum. Next base: position 46,020 of record NZ_VCMV01000071.1, read on the forward strand.
CACCTTTTCAAAGCTGGGCTGGCAGGGGCGACGGTCGGTCGTCGTCCCTGACGATTCACTTGCCGGGCAAAACGGTATCTGTTGGCAGCCGGACGAACTGGACGGGAGGCTTCGCGGCGTTCGCCTTGATCTTGTGAGCGGGTTGTCGGCGTCGTTCTGCGAGTTGCTGTCCCGGGCATTTGCCTGTCCCAGTGCGAGCGATAGACCGAACCTTATTCGCACAGGAGCATTGATGCCCGGTCCCATTTGGCCCTCATTGCACGTCAACAATGGCCGGACTGTACGATGTCATGCGCGGCTGTCCACCCACTTTCGACGCAACGAGGACGCTGACATATCCCGCCGCCGTCACTTTACCTCGCGCTATTGACGGCGCGCTGCCGTGCAATGACGCGGTAAACAGGACGACCGAGGCTAGTCCACAAGCAGCGTGCCGACACCGAGAAGCGCCTCGCCCTTGTTCACCGAAAGGCTGGTCAGCCGATACAGGATAAAGCCCTCCTTCTCCGAGCGGACGCTGGCGAGCACTTTCCCGAACACGTCTTTGATTTCGCCCAGAATTTCGCCGGCCACGACAGGCTCGGAGAGCTCTTTTCTTGCATACCATAATCCATCGCAGGGGGCTGACGGCACCCACATGGTGACGAATTTGGGCATGGCCTGAGGCGCCGGCTTCACCGGTCCGGAAATCATGCCGAGGGTGTGCATGACGCGCTCGATCCCGGCGATCATCTGGCCGACGGTCTCCTCACCCCAGAGGCCGTTGCCGCTCACTTCGGGAAGAATGCTCGGCACACCGACCCTGTGCGCTGCGTTGATGGTATAGCCCTCGCCTCCCGCAGCAATCGCGACCGGAATCCCGAAGGCGGTCGCGAGCGCTTTCGACTTCTCGCAACCGCTCGGGAAAATCGTAAAAGGCGCGAGCGACTCGTCGAGATCCCCGCCGTGAAGATCGAGATATGCGTCGGCTTGCGGATAAACGCTTGTTACGAGCCAATTCGCGAGACGCTCGCTGGTGGTTCCATCAGGCTTGCCGGGGAACATGCGGTTCAGATTTTTCCCGTCTTCAGGCATCACGTAGATGCTGCGCCGGCGAAAACCTTGCACGTTGAGGATGGGCAGCACGACGAGCGTTCCCTTGATCTGCTCAGGCCGCATCTGCAGCAGTCGGATGGCTGCCTCCACCGAGCAAAATTCCGAACCGTGCACGCCGGCCGTGACGAGCAGGCACGGACCTGGCTCCGCCCCTTCGATGATGCCGAAGGGAATTTCGACGCCGTCGATCGGTTGAATGTAACCCTGCTCGATACGAGCTTCTCCTGTGCGGATTGGCGGCAGTGTCTTCATCATGGTTCATCCCGGTTGACGAAAATGTTCAGGCTGCCTTGCCCTCGAAGGCGCGGAAAAAGCTTCGCAGATAGCCGCCGAGATGAGGACTGAGGTAACCGCCCTCCTGCACCAGAAGAGTCGGCAGGTCGAGCGTGGCGAACTTCCGTCCGGCTTGGGCGAACCCGTCATTGGTGATCTTGAAGGTCGCAACAGGATCGTGCTCCGAAGCATCGAAACCGAGCGAAAGCACGAGCGCACCTGGCGCGAACTCACGCACCCGCGTGAGCGCCGCATCCACAGCCTCGAGCCAGAGAGGGTCCGGCGTCGCCCATGGAAGCGGCTGATTGAAATTCAGCCCCCGCCCCGCACCTTCGCCGATCTCGTCGGCATGGCCCGCATAATACGGCGCGGAGAGCCGCGGGTCGACGTGGATGGAGCAAAACAGCACGTCGGGCCGCTCCCAAAAAATAAATTGCGTGCCGTTGCCGTGGTGCACGTCGATATCGACGAGCGCCACCTTGCCGTACGTTTTCGTCAGGCGATTTGCCGCGATCGCAGCATTATTCAGGAAGCACACGCCCGTCATGAGATCCGGATAAGCGTGATGGCCCGGAGGGCGGCACAGCGCATAGACCGGACTGCCCGATGCCGCGAGACGGTCTGCTCCGTGGATCGCCGTCTGAGCACTGGCGTAAACGGCCGGCCATGTTCCCTCCGTCATCGGACACGATGTCGAGTTCGAGTACCAACCAAGTTCGCCCAGCAGTTCTGTCGGTTTCCGGTGCATCCGATGGGTCGGGTGCACATTCGGGATCACCTCAGGCCCATAATCAGGGTTGGCGGCCCAGCGGGAATAAACCGTCCTAAGAAATTCGACATAGTCCCGATCGTGAATTTCGGTCACCGGATCGAGGCTCCCGAGTGGAGCCTTGACGATTTCGTGGCCATCTTCCTGCACGATGTTCAAGAAAATCCGATAACGTTCCGCTCGATCGGGCTGGTCGACGAACTTCCCGGTCCGGAAGACGAATTCGGGGTCGTGAAGAGCCTGATCGGGGTGATGGACGACAAGCATCGATCGTTGTCCTTTGTTGTTCTCGCTTGGTTGGTTCAGTCGAGGTTTGGCGGAGGCTCAATCGAGCGACCGGCCTCGCGTCTCCGGCGTCAGGAAGATGTGCGTCAGAAGCGTGATTGCGCAGATGATCATCACGTAGATGGAGATGTAGAGCGGCCCTCCGAGTCCTTGCAGCCACGTTGCGATCAATGGCGCCGTGCCGCCGAAAATCGCCGCGCAAACCGCATAGGGGATGCCGATGCCGGAGGTGCGAACTTGCGTTGGAAACAGTTCGGCGAATAGCGTTCCGATGACCGAATTGTTGAGAGAGATGAAAATCGCGCCGACCACTGCAACGAACAGGAAAGTGCCGAAGCTCGGGTTTCCGACAAGCATCGACAGGAGCGGATACGTGAAGACAAGGAAGCATACCGCCGCAGCAATCAGGAACGGCTTGCGCCCAATCCGGTCCGACAGATAGGCGAAGGTTGGAACTCCGACGCAATAGGCTGCGGTCGCCGCGATATTGCCGGCAAATCCAGCTGCCCGGTCGAGACCGCCGACGAGGTTCGCATAGGTGGGAAGGAAGATCAGCCAGAGATAATATTGGACGCCGTTCATCTGCACGACGAACACGATGAAGGCCTCCTTGGGATACTTCGCCAGTGAGGCGAGGATCGAGGCGGCGCTGAGTTTCTGCTTGTCCTTGATCTTCTCGAAGGCTGGCGTTTCATCGATCCCCCGGCGCATGTAAAGCCCGTAGAGCGACAGGAGGGCTCCCAAAAGGAAAGGCAACCGCCAGCCCCAGGAAGCGAGGGCATCCGGCGGAAGAAATCGCGTCGTCAGGCTTGCGACCGCCGTCGCCACCAGAACCGACAACCCGATGGACACCATCTGCGGCGAGGCGCCAAGCGCGCGATTGCGATCAGACGCATGCTCGTTCAGAAACGTGATCGCAATCTGGAACTCGCCACCCGAGGAGAAGCCTTGCAGGAGGCGCGCAGCGACGATGATGATGGGCGCAGCAACGCCGATCTGAGCGTAAGTCGGGCATAAACCGATGATCAGGCTGCCGATACCCGCCATGATGATGGTGGCGGAAAGCATCGTGCGCCGTCCGTATTTGTCCGCCAGGGGAGAGAGCACAAATGCTCCAATCGGGCGACCGGCAAAACCGATGGCGAAAGCCGAGAAACTCGCGATCAGCGAGGCGGTGGGGTCGTCCGCCGGAAACATCTGGACGGCGAAAATGCCTGCCAACAAACCGTAGATCGACCATTCGTACCATTCGATGAAGTGACCGATTGATCCGCCGAAGATCGTCTTCAGTCGGGACGACGATGCACGCGCATCCACCGGGGTCGCGTCCCCGTAGGCTCTGACACTTTCACTCATGACTTACCCCTTCCCCTTGGCCTCTGGAGCCATTTCACGTTGGTCTTGGTGCCGCCCCGTTCTCACGCCGCCGCATTCAGCGGCTGAAATCGTGTTGTGCGAGGGTTTCAAGCCGCTGGCCGACCAACTCGGCCAGGATCTTCAGATTTCGTTCGAAATACGCCTCGTCCTTGTCGAGGAAGCGTTCGAGACTGAGCCCGCGAATGGCGATCAGCATGAATTCGAAAATCGCCACAATGTCGGGACGCGCATCGTTCTCGGAGGTATGACGCTCAAGCCAGGGATGCAGAACGGTGCGCATGGTGTCGAGGCGATGCGTGACGACGCGAGGGTGCAGCACCCCATCCGAACGTGTCCCGATGATGATTTCCCAGATGGCCCAGTATTCGGGGTCGCCGTAGACCTGCCAAAGATGTTGCACAAGGTCCGAAATGTGCAGGACGCCGTCCGGAGAGAGGTGTTCCTCCGCCTCGAGGCGATCGCGCATGCGCTCCGACGCATGATCGAGCACGCCGAACATGAGTTCGTCCTTCGTCGAGAAATGATGATGCAAGGCGCCCGTCGTCACCCCTGCCCGCTTGGCAATGAGCGCGGTCGTCGTGCCGGCAAAACCGACCGTATGGAGGAGCTCGATTGCCGCGCCGATCAAGATCATGCGCGTTTCGGCGCTGCGATCGACCTGCGTCCGTCTTCGACTGGGCGCGACGCTCATCGGCGGGAATTTTCATACATATCGATTAGTATGTAAATTTGCGAAAGCCTGTCAACCGCCAAAGTTCCCCTACGGCGTCTATTCAATGGGGGAGATGACGAGCCCTGCGCGCCACGCTCACCGGAGCAAACCATCCGTCAAGGTCGGCCACTCCTGCAAAAACGCACCGCGCGCCCTTATTCCCGCTAATCCCGTCTGTCTCTTCTCGTCCTGGATCAGACGCGCGAACACCAAAGTATCATCACCCTTCGTTGCCCAACCGACGAACCAACCCCAGCCTCGCGCTCTGTCGAACTTTCCATCGGCCTGCCGAGGAAACGCCGAACCTGATTTACCAAAAATCATCCAACCACCTTGAAGCCGGGTGCGTTCGACGATCTGTCTGGTCATGTCAAAAGCCCGAGGGTGCACTTTCAGCCGTCGATTGACGAGCTTCTCAAGAAAGGCGACCTGCTCCAACGGTGAAATCTGCAACGAGGAACTAATCCAGGCTCGCTCCAACGCGTTGTTCTGTCCCGCATCTCCTGAGAAATCGGCGTTTCCATATTTGAAGTCCCCGGCGTATCGCTGAAGGCGCTCTACTCCGAGAGCATGCGCGACTTGTTGCGAGAACCAGACCACCGAGTATTTCATCCACCTTGTCGGGTCTGTGGGCTGCCTCCAAGCCTCGCCCAGCCAATCGGCATATCCCGGACGGAATGGCAGCGTCGGCGAATGCGCGTCAGTCAAAACGCCAGCATCGAATCCCATGAGACTCAGGGCGACTTTGAAAGTGGAGGCTGGGGTGACGCGGTTCGTGCAATCGCCTTGCTGCAGAAGAATCCTACCGTCCGCTGCGTTCGCGATCACGGTGCAAATGGTCTTTGCATCAGCAGTGGAGACCGGCAGCGCGATCGTCAAGAGAGACAGTGCAGCCAAGCAGTACTTTATCAAATTCATGTGCTGGATCGATCTGAAATGGTGCGTCGGAACCGATGACGCGTTGGCAATTCTCGAGCAGTCAAACTTTGGAGCCAACAAACCGAAGCCGCCGCCCGCAATGACCGTGAGACCGCCGCATGGCAACCGGCTGAGACAACCGGTTTTACATGCAGCGGCACGCGAGGCGGGAGACGATCATCCGTTCGCCAGTTGCAAATGAACGCCGAGCTCAAAAACCGCCGGCCTGCCCATCCTTGCGCGGATCGGAGCCTGCCACGTAGCCTCCATCGATGGACTGGATCAGTTGGCTCCCGCCAAATCCGAAGCTTTCGTCGGCTGTCTCGGACTTGATCACGTGTCCCCGCACGGCGAGGCCGTCGCAAAGATCTTGTCGCATGGTCGACTCGAGAGCGACGTCCAAACCTTGCAGGATCCGCCACCGGGGAGCGTCGGATGCGGTCTGAGGATCCTGTCCCCAGATTTGCGTGCGCAGCACCATCTGCACATGCCCTTGGGCCTGCATCGGTCCTCCCATGAGGCCGAACGCCATCGTGGGTTTGCCGCGCTTGGTCACGAAGCCGGGGATGATGGTATGGAACGGCCGTTTAGACGGGCCCACCTGGTTCTGATGTCCGTTCTCGAGCGAAAAGCCGAAGCCGCGATTCTGCATGCTGATTCCGGTTCCCGGCACCACGATTCCCGATCCAAAGCCGGAATAGTTGGATTGGATGTAGGACACCATCATGCCGGATTCGTCGGCCGCGGCGAGACAGACCGTCCCGCCATCTTTCGGGGCACCCGCTCCAAAATTCTGCGCTTTCGACCGATTGATCAGCTTGGCTCGGCTCGCCAGATAAGCGGGATCGAGAAGATGCTCGGTCGCCACATCGATCATGAAGGCGGGATCCGCCACATACGCGTGCACATCGGCCGTCGCGAGCTTCATCGCTTCAATCTGCAAGTGAACGGCGTCCACGTCGTCTGCGCCCATCCCGGCGAGATCGAAGGTTCTCAGGATCCCGAGCGCCATCAGGGCGGCAATGCCCTGTCCGTTGGGCGGGATCTCATGCAGCGCCACCTCGCCGATCTCCTGGGAGATCGTGCCGCACCAATCATTGGTGTGCGCAGCGAGATCGCTCTCGTCCAGCACGGCGCTGTGTTGGCGCGCGAAGGCGGCGATCTTCTCGGCCAGGGCTCCCCGATAGAACGCATCGCCTTCCGTCTCCGCGATCGACCTGAGGGTGCGGCCAAGGTCCGCATTGCGATAAAGTTCGCCCGTTTCAGGCGCTCGGCCATCGGGCATGAACGCCTCGCGAAAGCCGGGTTGCACGTGCAGTTCCAGTGCGGCCCGACGCCATTGTTCTGCAACCAACGGCGTGACGTGATACCCGCGCTCTGCATAATCGACCGCCGGCGCAAACAGATCAGCGAAGGGAAGTCGGCCGAACCGCCGTGAGAGATCAACCCATGCCGAGACAGCTCCAGGGACCGTGACGGATTCCCAACCCCGACGGGGCATCGATGAAAAGCCGACGAAACGCTCCGGCGTCCATTGAGCCGATGAACGACCCGAAGCGTTCAGTCCGTGCAGCTCCTTGCCATCCCAGAGAATGCAGAACGCATCCGATCCCAATCCGTTGCCGGTCGGCTCCACGACCACGAGCGCAATGGCGGCGGCCAACGCTGCATCGACGGCGTTTCCGCCGCGCGCGAGCATACGCAAACCCGCCTGGGTCGCCAGCGGATGGGACGTTGTGACCGCGTTGCGCGCGAACACGGGGGAGCGGCGGGACGGATATTCGGATTGAATGACGTAACGCACAGGGTGATCCTTCGTTATGGCCTGACAGAGCGGTGATCGCGAACGTTATCCGCCGAGCTGCGCTTCGATCTTGTTGAGCGTTCGGTGGTAGTGTTCAACAAGCATCTCGCTCGCAACCGGGATATCTCCGCCGAGGACGACGTCCATGAGTTCGCGGTGCTCCTCAAGGCCGTTGCGCCGTGGATAGGCGTATGAATCGGAGACGAAGATGTAGCGCTGCGCATGATCCATCAAAACCTCGCAGAACTCCAGCATCCAGGTGGACTGACAGTTTGCGATGAGTGCGATGTGGAACGCGCGGTGCGGAACCTCCCACTCGCTTCGATCCGCTGCACTCAACTCCTGCTTGGCCGCCTGGACACGCGACAGGCGGTAGAAGGCCAGGACGATGTTTTCCTCCCAGGCGGTGGAGCGATTGCGCATCGATTCCTCGAGCGCCTTTGTCTCCAACCAGCAGCGCGTCTTCACCAGTTCGCGCCAATTCTCGATGCTGATGGCGGGAACGAAAAATCCCCTCTGCTCATGCCGATCGACGAGACGTTCTGCAGAGAGCCGGTTCAGCGCCTCGCGGACCGGGTTCGTCCCGACGCCGTATCGCTCGGCCACAAGATCGATCGCGAGCTTCTGGCCGGGCTCGAGAGCACCCATGAGGATGTCCTGCCGAAGTTTTCGGTAAACGATGGTTGCCGCGGTGGTTTTCTCGATGACCTTGGTCACGTGCCGGTGCTCTTTTGGTGGGTGAACAGGAGAGCAGGAGGAGCTTGGTCAGACATTATTTGTGGCTGTCCTGAAGATTGCTGTCCCGATGCCAGAACACGAAGCGTTTCTGGATCCAGACCACGGTCCCGAACGTCATAAGGCCCAGGAGGCTCAGGTAGATGATCAAGGAGAATACCCGCGGGGTGTCAAGCTGAGATGCGGCAACGCGGATCAGTTCACCGAATCCCCGGCCTCCACCCAGGAATTCGCCCGCGATGGCCCCGGCGACGACGCTGATCGAGGCAATTTTCACGCCTGTGAAGAACTGTGGCAGGCCCGTTGGGATCTTCAGTTTAATCAGGGTCTGCCAACGGCTGGCGCCAATGCTCTTGAACAGCATGCGCGCATTCGGATCCGCGGCGTGCAACCCGGCTGCTGTCCCGACAACGACCGGGAAGATCGAGATAAAGGCAGCGAGTGCGACTTTTGACGCGATTCCAAAGCCCATCCACGCGACAAAAAGCGGAGCGAAGGCAAGTTTCGGCATGGTGTCGATCGCCACGATATAGGGCATCACGGCGCGCTCTCCAAAAGTCGTCTCCCCGACCAGAATGCCGAGCGCAACACCGATTCCGACGGCGAGGACGAAGCCGAATATCACCTCCTGCGCGGTGATCCAGAACGCGGCGAGCATGTAGTTTCCAGACAGCAGGCTCTGTCCCACGAAAACCAGATCCTGCGCCGTCCGCCAGGGGCTCGGCAGAATGATCGGGGACACCAGGCCAAGACCGGTCACCAATTGCCATAGGCCGAGGAACACCACCAAGAGACCGAACATCGAGACGGCGCGTGGAAGGGCGTCGAACCAGGACAGGTTCTCATCCCAAATCGTATCCGGCGGCAGGCCCTCGCCGGCAACCGTCGGCTGAATCCCGCTCATATGAAAGCTCCCTTGTCGAGACGGCCGCGGATCTGCTTCGTGTATCGCCCGAACAGCGGGTCGCTCAGCATGTCGAGCGTCCGCGGACGGGGAAGGTCGATTTGAACCGCTTCGACAAAACGCCCGGGACGAGGCGACATGACGTAAACCACGTCCGACAGGATGACCGCTTCGGGGATGGAATGGGTGACCAGAAACGCCGTCGCATTACGCTCCAGGCAGATCCGCTGCAATTCCATGTTCATGAAGTCACGGCTGATCTCGTCGAGCGCGCTGAAGGGCTCATCCAGCAGCAGGACGTCCGGCTCGGCAATCAGCATCCGGCACATGGCCGCACGCTGCGCCATGCCGCCGGATAACTCGCTCGGGTAAACCTTGTCGAAGCCGCGCAGACCGACAAGGTCGAGAAGCGCATGGGCCCGATCATGCACCGCCAATGCTGCCTTCTTGCCGTCTTGAATCTCAATCGGCAGAACGATGTTTTCGAGCGTTGTGCGCCAAGGAAAGAGCGTGGCCTGCTGAAACATCATGCCGATGTCGCGGCGTGGGCCGAGGACCGGTTTTCCGGAAAGCATCACGCTTCCCGAAGACGGAGGCGTGAGCCCGGCCATGATCTTCAAAAGAGTGGACTTGCCGCAGCCGCTGGCTCCGATCACGGAAGCGAACTGCCCTTGTTCGAGGGTGAGATCCACCTTGTCGAGAGCCTGCACGTTGCGTCGTGCAAAGGACTTGCTGACGCCGCGCAATTGAAAGACCGGCCGGGCGACGTGCCCGGCCGGTGCCTTTAGGTTGGAAACAACGCTCACTGAGCGATCCCGGTATTCCAGTCCTTCACGAACTGGTTCGTATACGCCTTCTGCAAGTCGGGCAGAGGAGCCTTCAACGCGCCGCTCGCCACGAGCGCCTTCTGCCACAGGTCCCATTGCTCGGGATGATGATAGCCCCAGCCGTTGGAGAGATCCGCTGGCGTTACCCGGCCCTTCATTGCCTCGAACAGGGCTCCGGAGAAGGCTTTGTCCTCGCCTTCCTGCGGGTTACCGAGCTTCGCATGCGTCAGGACCTTGTCCTTGTTGGCGGGATCGGCTGCAAAAACCGAACCCTTCACGAGCGCCCGTCCGAAACCTTTGAGCGCCTCAGGATCCTTGTTGATGAAATCGCGGCTCGTCACATAGCCATTGCCGAAATAGGCAAGGAACTTTTCAGGCGTGATCTCGCGCAGCGGAACACCGCGCAGACGCAGGATCGCCGCATCTCGCGTGCCGGATGCGTAGGCGTCGATATCGCCGCGCATGAAAGCAGCCGTCGCCATGCCCCCATCACCGACGGTCAGGAACTCGTAATCGGTGCCTTCCTTCATCTTCAGGTCATCGAGGATCGCGCGAACGAACGCCACCTCTGCGCCATCGGCAGTGCCGACACCGATCTTCTTGCCCTTCAGTTGATCGGGAGTCTTGAACGTCGAGTCTTCCTTGACGACCAACCCGAACTGGCTTTTGGCAAAGTTGTTGTAGAGAAAAACCATGTCGAGGCCGGATGCGCGGGCCGCAAGCAATGGGCCCGGCCCGGGATGGCCGATCTGCGCCTGCCCGGCCGCGAGCATCTGGAGAACCTGGCCGGAACCGTTCACGCTCTCGGGGCGGACCCGCAGGCCTTCCTTCTCGAAATACCCTTCGCCCATGGCGACATAGAACGGATAGTAGCCGACGCCCCCGGGACTCGGGAAAACGACGGTGATGTCCTTGGGACTCTGGGCGCCGGCCGGCGCGATCCCGCTCAATCCACAGGCTACGACCGCCGCACAGATACTGAAAAAGCCTCGACGATTTCCCATGCTTGTCCCCTCGTTCCTTGTTGAAGGCAAAATAAATGCATTATTGCGGATATGTGTCAAAAAATATTTTTTTTGACGTTTGGCCTCTTTCATGCATTTTTGCATCACGCTGCCTAACCGCGCGCCAGTTGATCCAATAAGGGCAAAATCGACCATGTCAGAGCATGCAGAATTCGTCGTTGCGAGACCCGCGACCGTCTCGCTTCCCGTCGCGGGAAGTTCCGAGCGGTTCCCGGTTCGGCGCATCTACTGCATTGGGCGAAACTACGTGGCGCATGTCAGGGAGATGGGCGGCGACGAGAACCGCGATCCGCCCATCATTTTCCAGAAGCCGACCGACAGCATCGTGCAGGACGGGTCGCTCGTTGCGTATCCGGCGATGACCGACAATTACCACTTCGAACTCGAACTCCTCGTCGCGATGAAATCCGGCGGATACGACATCCCGGTGGCGGAAGCACTCGAGCATGTTTATGGCTACGGAATCTGTCTCGACATGACCCGTCGCAGCGTGACCGAGGCGCCGGAATCACCGCGCCTTCCGTGGGAATTGAAGAAGTCGTTCGACCAATCGGCCCCCTGCAGTGCGATCTATCCTGTCGAACAGGTCGGCCATGTGAGTTCAGGGGCGATACGTCTGGAAGTCGACGGAGAGGCGCGCCAGAATTCCGACCTCAATCTGATGATCTGGAAGACACCGGAGATCATCTCCACATTATCGCGCTATTTCTCCCTGCAGCCGGGCGATCTCATCATGACGGGCACGCCCGATGGCGTCGGTCCCGTCCTGCCGGGAAATGTCATGGTAGGGACGATCGAAGGGTTGGGAAAACTGACGATCACGGTAAGCAACCCCGCCGCATAAATGCAACGTTGGCTTCCCGTTAGAACATCAAGCGAAAGCCCTGAACGCCGAAAGGCTTCGGGGCTTTTTGCTCGTCGTTTCCCACCTTCGGCAGCTGCGATCGATCGGCCGAGGGAACGTCAATAGGACAAGGTTATACCCGCAAAAGCACCTTGCGCGCGATCGTCACCCGCCAGCTTGGCACGGTACTGAACGTTGATGTCGATGAACGACATCGGCGCCGTGTGCTTGCTCTCCCGGAACCAGTAGCGGAGATTGAGGCCCGCTCCCGCGCCGACGGCCTCGGGGGTGTCCAGGAGGCTGTCATACCCGCCGCCGACCGACAGAAACGGCGTCAGGACCAATCGATTGCTGATCCCGTCCATCCGAAAGCTGCGGCCGACACGAGCCTCGAAGGCGCCGACCGTCTGCTTCTCCTCGACGTAATATCCAAGATCCCCGTACACCTGCCATGTCCACCAATCGGAGACATCGACCCGCAAATCCGTTCCGCGACCGTCGGAAAAGGCCGCGCGGAGAAGCCCATCCGTGCGGGCATATTCGCCGATCGGAAACAAGCGGCTTGCCTCCAGCACGAGATTGAAGCTGCTGAACGGCTTCCAGCGCGCGCCGACCGAACCTTGCGCGGTCGAGATCCCTGTCGGCCCGTCGGTCTCGTCGCTCAACGTTTGAAAGACCCGGCCGAAGACTTCGACGATCGCACCGTTGCGATAGCCAATCCCGGGCGGGCGCCAGTAGATCTCGGATCCAGCCTGCAGCACGTTCCCGGCCGTTGGAACCGGTGCGAACGGCACACTCGGCATCACACCGACAGCGCCATAAAGCAGGCTCGCATAGGCGCCCCAGGTTCGCTCCAGTTCGCCGACTTCGCGGCGCAGCCCGAACAGATATTGCGGTTCGATCGCGAGTCGCCCGCTCGCAGCCTCATCGATGGCTGCCTTGAGCAGTTCCGCGGCTGAATCGTTCTTATACAACCGCTTCGCCGCATAGGCCGCATCCACATAGCCCAAGCCCTTGAGTTGGCCTGCTGCGCGGGCGCGGCTGAAGTGCTCGTCTGCGGTCCGATCATCCCCGACACGGTTGGCCAAATAGGCGAGGTCAAGAGCCGCGAGGGGTGACAACACGCTCTGCGCCTCGGCAAACCGGCGGCGCGCCTCGTCCTTGCGATTCAAATCGACCAGAAGCCCGATCTCGGCGCTTGTGACCGTCGCCTTCTCCTGAGCGGTCGCTCCATACGTGGCCGCATTCCGGAAGGCGTCGAGAGCCTCCTCGCGTCGACTGAGGGCGAGGAGCGCGAATCCGGCGCGGGCCGCGACCGCGTAGCTGCGTTCGCCTCTCAAGCCCTTGAGCGCATCGAGCGCGCGCTGCGGTTGCTTCGCCGTCAGGCTCGCGTCGGCCAGCGCCAGCCGCAGGGCTCGTGTATTCCGGACGGGCGATCTGCGGGCCTGAAGTGCCGCCGCGAAATCATCGGCAGCGGCGGCGTGCTGGCGGAGCGTGACCCGAATATAGCCCCGTTGCGCGAGAATCTCTCCGTCACCTGGGTGGTCCGCCAGCGCAGCGGTGGCAACCCGCTCGGCCTCCTCCGGGCGTTTGCCGGCCGATAGGGTATTGATGAGAAGAAGGCGATAATCCCGACGGTCCGGATCGAGTTCCACGGCTTTGCGGGCCTGCTCGATCGCCGTCGCATAATCTTTGCGCGCATAGGCCTTGTAGGCGCTGTCGGCTGCTTGAAAACTCCGATCCGAGACTGCCTGCTGCTGACCCGGCCGTCCGGCTGCAATCGCCCTCTGAGAGATGCGCTCGCGCACGCGGTCGCGCTGTTGAACCAGTTCAGGATCCTGAATTCCCGCCTCGATGAAACCGGAAGCCGTCCTGTCGGCCTCCTCCAAATCGCCCGATGCAGCCAATGCCTCGACGAGCAGGCGCCTCAGGCGGTTCACATCTGGACGCTGACGGATCGCGTCCCTCGCTTTTGTGACGGCAGCCGCGTAATCACCGCGACTGAACGCTTCATAGGCTTGACTTGCGCTCTCGTAGGCTGAGCCCGTCAACGGCAACTCCTCGGCGGCCTGAGCTCGCGCATCTCCCACCGGACCGACCAGCGCGGCGACTGCCATCAGGGCCAGCACGCTCTTCCGTGAGTGTCGGAGTCTATCGGGCATGCACGTCCATCTCGTGAATCGGCCGGCAATCAGAGGGACTATCGTGCCGCTGGTTGGACTCCATGCTCTCGGATGCGCGAGCCGCTGGCGCATTTTCCGCGAACGTGGTGAAAAAGCCGTTAACTTGGGGCCACTAGACGTCCTCAAGCAAAAGCCCTTGCTGCACGCGGACCGCCTCATGGATCGCGTCGCGTGTGACGACGCCTTCCTTCACGAGAAAATCGCCGATGCGTCCGTGCTGATCAGGCCGGTAGGTTTCGAGAGCCGATGCGAGCACTCCGGCGCCGACTAGGCCCCGTTCCAACAAGATATCCCCTAGGGGCGGCACGGCATGAACCTGGAGGCTACCTGTTTGATCCTGAAGCAGGAGCAGGCCCGCGGTAATCTCACTCTCCCGCGCGATTCGCTGCTCCGGCTCGTAGCCTAGAATGGAGCGTAGTTTCTTCAGGACATCCGCGCTAATCGGCCCCGCGACGGCGACCACGATCGGCGTATCGTTGCCGGCCCTGACAGGCAGCAAGTGCTCCCTCAAGCATAAATCGGCCGGCAACAGACCAACGTTCGAGCGCACCGATTCCGCGTCGAGATGGATGCGCGGCAGATCCTCCTGGAATGCAATGGCCTCCGCAAGAGTCTCCTCGTTGAGAAGGCCTCGCGAAACCAGGATGCGGCCCAGCGGCATGGCCCTCTCCGTCTGCTCGTCAAGAGCACTCTGAACGGCCTGCTCGTCCACGGCCTGCCAGGCGATCAAAATCTCCCCGAGCCTGTGCCGATCCCGGACCAACGCCTCGGCATTGGGAAAGTCATGCATCGTCTTGTCCCAGACGATGCGGGTGCCAAAGATGTAATGTGACAGAAAGATTTTCCAGGCGCGGGCTGTCGCCATGAAGTTAACGAGGTTGCCCACCACGAGACGCGGAACCGACATGACTCCGTGCGCCCAGCCGAACAGACGTGTGACGAAATAAATCCGCTGCGCGACGCGGAGCGAATAGGCGATCACGTTCAGCCAGATGATCGTGCCGAGCCACTGTTCGGTCGCAAAGATCGACGGGTACTGGTTCGTCCACCATCCGGCTCCTGCGGCCGCCTGGAACAGGATGAACTGCGCCAGCAGGATGTAGGCCAGGATCGCCACGAGACTCGTGAGAATGCCCTTGCGGTCGCGAAGCAGAAGATAGCGGTGCGCGAACGATCCGGCCCAACCGATCTGCGACCATCCCTGCAACCCGATCCCGAGAGTCCACCGCGCCTTCTGCCGATATGAGGCTCGAAACGTGTCGGGGAAATACTCGCGAACGCAGAGCGGCATCATCAGAGTCACCTCCTTGACGCGCCCGTAACCGAACCATGTCTTGCGCCGGACCTGGAACTGGACCGGGAACCGCGCCATGATCGCCTTCATTCCCATGCGCGACAGCCTGATGCCGATATCGTAATCTTCGGTCAGGCTGTCCGTGTTGAAAGGCTGGTTGTTGGACGTGGCGATGAGCGCCAGCAATGCCCGCCGCGAGAAACAGGTTCCGACGCCGGCAGAGGGCACGACGCTGGTCATGCTTTCGCGAACGACCAGGTCCTTGGCGTGCCATTCGGCGAACTCATCCATGTAGACGCCGGCAATGAGTTCGTACCAATCGCGCTCGAGCGACGTGACGGGCAGCTGGATGAGATCGATCTGTGGCAGCAGGTAATTGAAGAACTTCAGCTCCAGAGGATGCAGCACATCTTCGCTGTCGTGCAGGATGACACCCGCGAACTGGATGTCGTGCTGCTGCTCGTGAAGGAAAACCGCTTGCACCACCCAGTTAAGGCAATCCGCCTTGCAGGTTGGTCCGTCGTGAGGAACCTCGACACGGACCAGCTGCTTGTAACGTCGCTTCATGCGCTCCACCTCGGCGATGGTGGCGGCGTCGTTGATGTAAGTTCCCACGAAAATCGCGTATTGCCGATAGTCGAGCACGCTCACCATGTTTTCCAGCATGGGCGCGATGACGTCGTATTCCAGCCAAGCAGGGATCATGATGGCGAGAGGCTGCTCGTCGCGCTCCCGTAGTTGCTCGGGCGTCAGCGGCGTGTATCGGCGCTTGATGACGAGTGCTCGGTGCGCCTCCCGAGTCCAATACCACGCGTCGACGAAGAGATCGTCGATGCTTGAGATCAGGATAAAGATTGCCACCGCAGCCGAAACCATTTCCAGGACGGCGTAGTACTCGGCAATGAAGTATGGCCCGAAGGAGAACATGAGGGACCGGCTATCCGTGGTCGCCGCGGGCGCGGCGTCGCCGCACGTGTCTCGCCCTCAAAACGATCAGCACGAAGAGGCTCGCTGCCGCAGCCGATCCACTCCACGCAACGTTGCCCCACAATTTTTGAAGCCATGACCTGCGATCGATGCCGGCAGGCCGGTTGCCGAACGGGTCGCGCGTATCGATCTGGGCGAGAACTCCTCGAGGCCCCAGCACCGCAACGTCTCCTCCAGTCAGGACGAATGGCATCTCAAGGGTCGGCAGGCGATCGCCGATTGTCTTGTAAAGAAGTCCCGCATGATCACCCGCGCTGACGACGCTGAGGGCTCCAAGCCCATCGAGGCCAGCCACATCGAGCAGATGGGTGCTGTCCCGCCCGGCGATGATGAGGCGGTCGCCCTCCACGCTGGTCCTTGCCGGCACACCGTCGATCGGCACGTTCAGAGCAAGAAAGGGCATCGCCGGTTTCACGGCTCTCGAATCCGAGCTTGCCATGAACGATGCCCGCACGGGAGACAACCCGGTTGCGTCGGCCAGACGGATCGCCGTCGCCAGGGTTGCGGGCGCGTTGGCGAGCCACGTGTCTGGAACGATGAGCGCTGCGGCGCCGGCAAGGCGTGGCATCACCCCCGCGAAATCATTGGCGGCCGGAGCCTTTTCCAGAAGGAGGCGGCTGGTCGGCAGGACCGCAACGGGATAGGCCTGCGGCGTTTCCCGGCACGGCTCTCCGGCAGTCTGTCGCTGAAAAGAAACGCGCAGGACGTTGGCGGGCTTGAGGACATAGGAGGGAATCCCGAGCGCGATGCGCTCCGGCTGCCCGTCGGCGTCCAGACGCCTGGCGCCGAGCAGACTGTCGTTGAGAAATACCGACGCGACGGGAGGGGTCGTCGATGCACCGGGGGCGGCGGATACATCGAGTTCGATCCGGGTGGGCACGCGTCCATCGGACGCTAGGGCTCCCAGATCGAAAGCGGCACTCCAATCTCCGCGCTCCAGCACGTCGAAGCTCGTGGCAGCGCCGCCAAGGCGCGTCAGCGACACGGCCGATGCCTTGCCGGAGGCGTCGTTGGCGCTGCGAATGACGACCGCCTTCGACACGGCGATCCTTCGCCAGTGATCATCGAACAGACCCGCAGCCGTGGCGCCCGCATCCGGCGCAACGGCGATCAACGGCTGCCCGGCCAACCGCAAGAGTTGCACGGCACCGGATTCGAGCGGCTCATCCGCAAGGTTCATGGCCTCGGAGCGCCACTTTGCCAAAGCCGCGTTGGCATCTGGCGCCGCGGCATCGATTTGTCGGTCGAGGGCTGCAAGCGCCGCACTGATCTTCCGCCGGAATTCTTCGTCGATGACAGCCACCTGCGCCTGAACCGGCGCCGCACCGAGCGCCAATAAGGCGCCAATTTCAGCAGGATCGGTGATTTTGCGACGCCCCGTTCCAACCAGATTTCCAAACGCCGGGATAGTTCGCAACGCGTCCGGCACGACGATAGTCGCGAGATCGACCTCATCGCCGACAGACGGCAAGGCCTTCACGATGGCGCGCTTGCCCGCCCGCTCGAGGGCGACGCCGAGACGCCATGCGGCATCGTAGACATCCCTTGAGATCGTCTGGCCCGAAA
The DNA here is from genome assembly GCF_008757455.1 of Microvirga brassicacearum. Lineage (GTDB taxonomy): Bacteria > Pseudomonadota > Alphaproteobacteria > Rhizobiales > Beijerinckiaceae > Microvirga > Microvirga brassicacearum. Next base: position 63,618 of record NZ_VCMV01000071.1, read on the forward strand.
CGGCGATGGTCACGGATAACGGCAGGGCCGTCCAGGCGGTGGCAAGATCGCGAATCGAAGCGCCGTTGTAGCGGTAGAGCAGCCGGGTCGTCGGCGCGATTTCGAGGATGTTGCCGTTCATCCGCTCGCTGCCGCATGCTCGTTCCGAGGCGATCGAGGACCACACCGCGCCCAGCCGCACAAAGCCGCCGTTCCGGGGCGATCCATCGACATCGATCGACAGGCCGGCATTTCCCTCCGGCTGCGTGAAGGCGCGGGATGAAACGGGGGAGCCGTCGAGGGAGAGGACAAGAGTCGTGCGGTCGCCATCGCTGCGCAGATACCGGGCGTCGAACTGCAGGCGCGCATCGGAGATCGGAATGTCCACCGGAACGGGGAGAAAGATTTCGCGACGCGCGTCCGCCGCGTTCAGGATGAGCGGCTCTCGAATGCCGATCTCCTTCAGCATGATTTCCCGCGCGACCACCGTGTCCGCTGTAAGCTTGACGAGAGCATCCGCGATTTCGCTGGCGGAGCCGGCGCTCGGCCAGGTGATGAGAGCGAGAGCCGCCGTTGTCTTGGCGGCAGCGAGAGCTTTGTGGGCGAGCGACTGGTAGGGATTCATGGCGTTCATTCGATAATCACTCGGCGGCGACAGGAAATTGCGGCGAGAATTCCTCGACAGATCGACCCGTCAGGGTCGCGGTGATGCGTGCTGCCGCGCCGCCGTCGCCATATGGGCTCCCATGCGGCACAAAGGCTGCGGATATCGCCTCTCGGTCGAGAAGCGCCGCAACTTCCCTGACGATGCGCTGCGGATCAGTGCCCACGAGGCGCACGTTTCCGGAAGCGACCGCCTCGGGACGCTCGGTGACATCGCGCATAACGAGAACCGGCCTTCCCAAGGATGGCGCTTCCTCCTGCACGCCACCGGAATCGGTGAGGATCAGGTGCGAGCGTTGCATGAGATAAACGAACGGGATGTAGTCCTGAGGCTCGATGAGATGGATGTTCGGCCTATCTTCCAGAGCCGCGCGGACCGGCCCGCGAACATTCGGATTGAGATGAATCGGGTAGACGATCTCAATATCTTTTCTGAGAGACAACGCCGCCAGGGCAGAGCAGATATTGGCGAAACCGGCGCCGAAATTTTCACGCCTGTGACCAGTGACGAGCAACAGCTTCCGGTCGGGCCGGAGTTGATTGAATTGTGTGTCGAGACGCGCCCGGAGGTCAGCGTCGCCGCGGAGCCGATCGGTCGTCAGGCGCAAGGCGTCGATCACCGTGTTGCCGGTCACGACGATGCGCCCGGCAAGCCTCTCGGCTTCAAGATTGCTCCTGGCGCTCGCGGTCGGTGCGAAGAGCAGGTCGCTCGCGATATCGACGACGCGCCGATTGAGCTCTTCGGGCCATGGCTGACCCATATCATACGTGCGCAAACCTGCCTCCACATGGCCGACGGGAATGCGCCGGTGGAATGCCGCGAGGGATGCGGCCATGGCGGTCGTCGTATCGCCGTGAACAAGCACCCGATCGGGGCTGATGGAGGTGAGCAGGGTATCGAGAGCCCCCAATACGCGAGCCGATAATCCATTCAACGTTTGGTCGGGGACCATGACGCCGAGATCGTGCTCAGGCCGGATCTCGAAAAGCCCGAGAACCTGATCGAGCATCGCACGATGCTGCCCCGTGACGCAGACGACGGATGTTATGCCGGGCTCGGATTCCAGTGCCTTGATCAACGGCGCCATCTTGATGGCCTCAGGACGGGTCCCGAATATTGAAAGGATCTTCACCGGAGGAGGCCTTTGTTTTTGCGGCCCCTTTGGGCGAGAAGCCGACGGCCCGAAGTTTCATGGGAATTATGCCGGCCGCGAGGGCCGCTAGAGGACGTGCGCTAGCCAGGACGGTTGAACGACGGAGTCGGAGAATGCTTGCTACGAACGCGCTCGCAGCCAGCTGAGAAGGGCTGTGGTGGCGGGTCAGCAATTCTAGTTACGCAGAGGAAATTTCACAACAGGGCCCCACCTGTCTTTATCATTATGGTAATTTTTGCCTGATCGCATGCCTTTTTCAGATTGCTCCCAAAGTTGTCAATGGGAAAATCAGACGTTTCCGGCCCTGCAGGTTGAAAAACAGGTAATTACCTGTCGAATAATCAACGATTTACAGGCGACAGCGCGGCGAAAGCGAAACTATGTTCCAGTTGACGCGAATCCGCCGATAATCGCTGCAATTCCGATCACAACGCAAAACGGCTATTCGGCCTTGGCCGAGATCATCGCGATGACAGCTTGCCGCATATGGTCGAGATGGCCGGCAAGAAGTTGCAGGCATTTGGGGTCACGGGCATGCGCCGAAGGATCGTTGTCGCGCAGCACACTGTTGCCGGAGGCAGCGAGCACTTGGCCGTCGCGCACCGAACGGCCCACCCGTCTTGTCGATCACACCGGCCTGACGCATGAGCTGGATCGCCTGGCTCATATACTCGCGGTCTTGATCGGTCACAGCCCGCTCCGTCGCGGATTTCGCGTCCTGCGCCTGGGCGGACGTTGCGCCCGACCCCGCGACGGTGGCGGCGAACATCGCCGCCCCGGCTGTCAGAAAATCGCGGCGTTGCAACACGCGCGGACGAAAAAAGAACGTCCAACGACGGTTTCGCCGCGATCGCCATTGGGTAAACGGGCCGGCATCCCGCAGTGATTTCTCCTTCGTACGCGGCGGCGTCTCTTTGTCGATTTGCGCCCACGCGTTCGCGTGAGCGCCCCATTCGCTGAGTGTCTTGCCACTCGCCCCGCTAGATCCCGATCTTCCCGCCCTCCGTCTTGGTGATCGCCACGACGGAGGGACGTGTCGGCATATCGGGTTTGAAATCGGGCCAACGCGTGGAGAGGTCCTCGTAATAGGACGGGCGGCCGTGGCCGTCCCAGTCGTCGCCGCCGTCGGCAGGGTGCTGGATGGCGACGAAGGCAGTTTCGTCGTCCGGAGTGAAGAGCGGCCCGCAGAGTTCGCCGCCGACCGGGACGCGGTAGAACAGTTTCGAGGTAGCGCGTGCGGGACCTTCGGTGTCCACCGCCCAAAGCCCGTCGGTGCGGCCGGTGGCTTTGTTAGTGTTGCCGTCGGTCGAAACCCAGAGGCGCCCGGCGGCGTCGATGGCGCAATTGTCCGGCATGCCGAACCATCCGTTCTTCGTCGTCTCGGTGGAGAAGGTCGCGCCCACCTCGGCGATCGAGGGATCGCCGCATTTCAGGAGCACTTCCCACTTGCCCTGTGTGGCGGCGAAATCACCGTCGGCTTCGGCGATCTCGATGATGTGACCGAAGGCGTTCTTGGCGCGCGGATTGGCGGCATCGACCTGCTCGCCGCCGCGTTTGGTGTTGTTGGTCAGCATCACGTAGACCTTGCCGTTATGGGCGTTCGGTTGAACGTCTTCTGGCCGGTCCATCTTGGTCGCGCCGAGAAGGTCGGCGGCACGGCGGGTTTCGATCAGCACGTCGGCCTGGCTCTCGAAGCCGTTGGCAGAAGTGAGCGGTCCCTGACCGAATACAACCGGGAGCCAGGCAAGCGTGCCATCCTGTGCAAATTTTGCGACGTAGAGCGTGCCCTCATCGAGCAGATCCATGTTGGCGGCACGGTTGTTCGGATCGAATTTTCCGGCGGTGACGAATTTGTAGACGTAGTCGAAGCGCTCGTCGTCGCCGAGATAGAACACGACGCGCCCGTCCTTGGCAACGATGGATTCCGCGCCCTCGTGCTTCGTGCGGCCGAGCGCCGTGCGCTTCTTCGGAACGGCGCGGGGATCCAGCGCGTCGACCTCGACGATCCAGCCGAAGCGGTTCGCCTCGTTCGGCTGCTTCCCGATGTCGAAGCGATCATAGAAGCGCGCCCATTCGTAGGAGCCTTCAGGGATGCCCAGGCGCTTATAGTTTGCGGTCTCGCGATGGCCCTCGGGCAGCTTGCCGTCGAAATAGCCGTGGATGTTCTCCTCGGCCATGATGTAGGTGTTCCACGGCGTGACGCCGCCAGCGCAATTGTTGATCGTGCCGAGCACCTTGATTCCGCTTGGATCGGCCTGCGTCTTGAGGCGGTCATGGCCGGCGGCGGGACCGGTCATCATCATCTCGGTATCCGCCGTGATGCGGCGGTTGTAAGGGCTTTCCAACACGATACGCCACTTGCCGTTCACCTTCTCGATCTCGACGATGGTGCCGCCATGGGCCGCGATTTCGATATCGACCTGCTCCTTCGTCAGCGCCCCCTGCTTCACCTTGCCGTCGGTGATGGTGACGAGACCGGGAAACATCAGATGCGGGTTGGTGTATTCGTGATTGACGACGAGAAGGCCGCGCGTCGAGGAGCCCGCAAGCGGGATGAAGCCCACATAGTCGTTGTTGTAGCCGAACTGCCGCACCTGGGCGGCCGCGCTCTGCTTCGTCGGGTCGAATTCCGGCGCATCCGGAAAGAGGCGATCACCCCAGCGCAGCAGCACGTCGGCCTCGTAGCCTTCCGCAACATGGTGATCGGCATCGACGCCGGCGGCCACCTCCTTGAAGGCAAACGCCGAGGCTGTCCCGGCCTTCGCGGTTTCGGCGCTCAGCAGGGCGACCGGACTCACTGTCGCGGCGATCGCCGACACGGCGAGCGACCCTTGCAGAAAACCGCGGCGGGAGAAGCGCGCGCCGATGATCTCGCCCATGGTCGGGTTGTCGCTCGGATTGCGCGCCGGCGCGTCGGCCTCCTCCAACTGGCTGGTCTTGAAGAGATCGTGTTGCGAAACCGGCTTGTTCATGAACCTGTCCTGGATATCCGTTGATTGGAATACCTCCAGCCTGTAGGGCTCGCATATGACGCGCAGATGACCGCTACCGTCCTGCGCTCTGTAACAACGCGCGGCGGCCGGAAGCGGTCGACCGAGCTTGCTTGCGCCTGATGCGAGGCGTAGCCTCCCGCATATCTGGACCGCCGATCCACACCCGCTGCCGCAGCAAGCCGGCGCTGAAGGGAGATGTCCATGGACCACTCCGCCGCTGCCTGGCCCGAACTGCCCTATCCGGCCTGGCAGGAGACCGCCGCAACCCTGCAGCTCTGGACCCAGATCGTGGGCAAGGTGCGCCTGGAGCTGACCCCATGGCTCAATCATGGCTGGCAGGTCCCGCTTTACGTGACGGCCCGCGGCCTCGGCACATCACCGATCCCGATCGATCACGAGATCCTCGAGATCGAGTTCGACTTCATCGACCACCGTCTCCTCTTCCGGAGCAGCCGAGGCGACGAGCGGATGCTGGCGCTTGATCCGCAAACCGTTGCGGACTTTTATCGCCAGGTGATCGATGTCTTAAAGGGCATGGGCGTCGAGGTGGCGATCCATGAAATGCCGAACGAGGTGCCCCACCCGATCCCCTTCTCGCAAGACCATATCCATTCTGTCTACGATGCTGCCGCGGCCCATCGCTTCTGGCGCGCACTTGTTCAAGCCGATCGCATCTTCAAGCTGTTTCGCAGCGGCTTCCTGGGCAAGGCCAGTCCGGTGCATTTCTTTTGGGGCGGCTTCGATCTCGCGGTGACCCGCTTCTCCGGACGGGCAGCGCCGTCCCATCCCGGCGGTGTGCCCGGCCTGCCGGACGTAGTTACGCGCGAGGCCTATTCGCACGAGGTGAGCAGTGCCGGTTTCTGGCCAGGAAACGAGGCTTTCCCGCAGGCGGCCTTCTACTCCTATGCGTATCCTGAACCGAAGGGATTCAGAAACCAGCCGATGACGCCCGGGGCGCGCTTCGATGAATCGCTAGGCGAGTTCATCCTGCCCTACGACACCGTCCGCGCGGCGCCGGAACCGGACGCCCTGCTGCTCGACTTCCTGTCGACCACATACGCCGCCGCCGCGGAGACCGGCAACTGGGACCGCGCCGCACTGGAATGCCCCATGGGTGTGCCGGCGCAACCCCGTCGGCTCCAGCATCCGGTCCGTTGAAGTGCGGCAGTCCCGTAGAAGTCGCGTGCGCTAGAACAACCGTCCTTGCGCGTCCTCGTCCCGCTCGGGCCGCCGTCTGCCCGACCCCGCGACGGGGAGCTCGGGCGCGGTCACCGGTTCCATCAATCCGGCATCGTCGTTCTCGACCTTGTTCACGCGCCGGCTGACCGGCACCATGTCGAGCCATTCCTCCGGGCACGGCCGCACAAGCCGCATGACATCTTTTGTGTTCTCGCTCGTCGGATCGAGCCACGTTGCCACGTCCTCGCGCGACAGGATCACCGGCATCCGGTCGTGGATGGGGGCGAGCACGCCGTTGGCCATGGTCGTCACGATGGCGGCTGTGTCGATCTCGCCGCCGCTCGCATCGCTGTAGGTCTCCCAGAGACCCGCCATCGGCAACGGCATGCGATCGCGCCTGCGAACGAGGAACGGCGATTTATCGTTACCCTGCCGCCGCCATTCGTAGAAACCATCAGCTAGGAAGATGCAGCGCCGTCGCTTGAAAGCCGCCTGGAATGCCGGCTTGGCATCGAGCGTTTCGCCGCGCGCATTGAGCAGCAGCGGAAACGCCTTCGGGTCCTTCACCCATTCGGGCAGAAACCCCCAGCGCACGAGCTGGAAATGGCGACCGCCCCGGTCCGCAACGACTATCGGCACCGGCTGGGTCGGCGCGACGTTGAAGCGCGCCGGGAAGTTCGGGCGCTCCGAATAATCGAAAAAGTCCCGATACGTTTCCGGCGCAAGGGTGATGGTGAAGCGTCCGCACATGCTAGAGCTTGATTCCCAAATGTGGAAAGCGGTTTTCGGGCAACATCATGCTCCGGACTGAACTGATCATGGTTTATGAGGTTCGGTCGATTCGGTCCAACAGACGCCTTAAAGCCAACGCTTCCAGCGGAAGATGACGTAGGGCAGCACCGCCGCCAGAACCATGAGAAGGACTGCGAACGGATAACCAAGCTTCCATTGGAGCTCGGGCATTAGTTCAAAATTCATGCCATAGACCGAGGCGAGCAAGGTCGGCGGCAGGAAGATGACGGACATCACCGAGAACAGCTTGATGATGTCGTTCTGCTCGATGGTGACGAGTCCGAGCGTGGCGTCGAGCAGAAATTGCACCTTGGTCGACAGGAATGTGGCGTGCTCCTCGATCGATTGCACGTCGCGCAAGGCGGTTCGCCATTCGGCCTGAAAGCCATGGGTCCGTTGCGGACGCGGCATCGCGGCCGAGAGAAACAGCAGCATCCGTTCGACCGACACCATGCTCTCGCGCACGTTCGAGATCACGTCGCCCTTTCGCCCGATGGAGCGCAGGGCTGCGCGAAACACCTGGGTCTGCCGCGCCTTCTTTCGCTCGGTCTCGAAGATTTCACGCGACACGTAATCGATGCGCTTGCCAATCGTGGCGAGGATTTCGGCCGCCCGGTCGATGACGGTTTCGATCAAGCCATCGAGTACCGCCTGGGGTTGATGGCGGCAACCGCCCGGCTTTACCGCGCGGGACATGAACATCGCGAAGGATCGTGGTTCGCCGTAGCGAACCGTGACGAGTGCCTTGTCGGTGAGGATGAACGAGACATCGAGGAGCTGCGGCCTGTCGGCCTCCGAACTGCAAAGGACGCGAGCGGTCATGTAGAGCGCGTTGTTCTCGCGATAGAGAATTTCGGACGGTTCGATATCGGCCATTTCCTCGCGCGTCGGGATTTCGATGCCGAGATGTTCCTCGACGAGCTTGTCCTCCGCGCGGGTGGGCTCGATCAGATCGATCCAGAGCGCATCCGCGGGAATCCTCTCACCCGGCTTGAGGACATGGCGGTCAAGCGACTCGCCCGCCGAACCGATTTCGGCGGCCCCGGTGTGGATCACGATCATATGGTTGTCCGTCCTCTGGCCCAAACCTTCATCGGCATTTCATGACGGTTGCTTGGGCGGAATGCTGTCATCGGGAACAAAGAAATCTGGCATGAGCGGCACGGACGGGTCGACGCGGTATGGCTCGAAATCGGTCACGCCTTGCTCGCTCAAGAAAGTATCGTCAATCAGAAAGTTGCCGGTGAACTCCCGCGCAGGCTTCTCAAAAATCGCGTGCGCCGCATCGGCCAGGATCTCGGGTGTGCGGCTCGCCTGCACGATGCGCTCACCCCCGAGCAGGTTCCTGATGGCGCTGGTGGCAATCGTGGTGCGCGGCCAGAGGGCATTGACGGCAATTCCTTTCGGGCGCAACTCGCCCGCAAGCCCGAGGACGCAGAGGCTCATGCCGTATTTCGCCAGCGAATAGGCCACGTGCGGCGCAAACCACTTTTCCTTCATGTCGAGCGGCGGGGACAGCATCAGGATGTGCGGGTTGGCGGCTTTCTCGAGATAGGGAATCGCATATTTCGACACCACGAAGGTGCCGCGCGTGTTGATGTCGTGCATCAGGTCGAAGCGCTTCATGTCGGTCTGCGGCGTCGGTGTGAGGCTGATGGCGCTTGCGTTGTTGACGACAATATCGAGTCCGCCGAAGGTCTCGACGGCCTTTTCCATCGCGCTCTTCACGGCCTCTTCGTCGCGCACATCGACCAGCAGCGGCAGCGCCTTGCCGCCCGCCGCCTCGATCTCGGCTGCTGCCGTGTAGATCGTTCCGGGAAGCTTCGGGTGCGGCTCTGCGGTCTTGGCCGCGATAACCACATTCGCACCATCGCGTGCGGCCCGAAGGCCGATCGCGAGACCGATACCGCGCGAGGCGCCGGTGATGAAAAGCGTTTTGCCGTGAAGGGTCATGTCAGCTCACCAGCGCCAGTCTTGCATCGTCGAGGAAACCCGCGCCACCCATGACCGTATCCTCCAGGCCCTTCGCGCCGACGGCGATATTTTCCGCAAAGAAGCGACACAACGCGATCCGCGCCGGATGGGCAGGATCCGAATCGCCGCCGGCGATGAGCCCGGCGGCCGCGAGCGCCATTTCGGCAAGCGCCGCGCCACCCTGCGCCAACGCGAACAGGCGCAGATATGGCGTTGCTCCCGCGAGCGCCTGCGCCGGAGCATTGCCTGCTACGGCCTTGAGGCAGTAGCTTGTGGCTCGGTCGAGACTTTCGATCGCATCCCGCAGCCGCGACGCGGTCTGGCCGAAAGCCGGATGGGTCTCCTTGGTCACGCGCACGATCGTCGCGCGCATAGCAGCGATCTGGGCGCGAACCGCAGCGCCGTCGGCAAGCGGCAGCTTGCGCATCACCAGATCGATGGCCTGGATGCCATTCGTGCCCTCGTAGATCGGCGCGATGCGCGCGTCGCGCAGGTGCTGCGCCGCGCCGGTTTCCTCGATATAACCCATGCCGCCGTGAACCTGCACGCCGAGCGATGCGACCTCGACACCGATATCGGTCGAGAAGGCCTTGGCGACCGGCGTCAGCAACGATGCGCGCTCATATGCGCTCTGGCGAGCCTTCTCGTCGCTGTCGCGATGGGCACGGTCGATTCCTTCCGCCGTCATGTAGCAGATGGCACGCGCCGCCGCCGTCAGCGCTTTCATGGTGAGGAGATTGCGCTGCACGTCCGGGTGCTCGATGATCGGGCTCATGCCCTCTGCGGCGCCCGGCGCCCGCCCCTGCCGGCGTTCGTTGGCATAATGCAGCGCCTGCTGATAGGCGCGCTCCGCAATCGCCACACCCTGCAGACCGACGGCGAGACGCGCATTGTTCATCATCGTGAACATGCAGGCGAGACCGCGGTTCTCTTCGCCGACAAGCCAGCCGACAGCGCCATCGTGATCGCCGAAGATCATCGTGCAGGTGGGCGATGCGTGGATGCCGAGCTTGTGCTCGATGCTGTGGCAGCGCACGTCGTTGCGCGTTCCGTCGCTCAAGAATTTCGGCACCAGAAACAGCGAAATCCCGCGCGTACCAGTGGGCGCATCCGGCAGGCGCGCGAGGACGAGATGGACGATGTTGTCGGTGAGATCATGCTCGCCATAGGTGATGAAGATCTTCTGGCCCTTGATACGGTAGGTGCCGTCTGCGGCCCGCTCGGCGCGACAGCGGATGGCCGCAAGATCGGAGCCGGCCTGCGGCTCGGTCAGGTTCATCGTCGCAGTCCATTCGCCGGAGACGAGTTTTGCCAGATAACGGGCACGCAGATCGTCCGTACCATGCGCGATCAGCGCTTCGATCGCGCCCATGGTCAAAACGGGCCCGATGCCGAACGCCATCGAGGCCGAGTTCCACATTTCGACGCAGGCGGAATTGAGCAGGACCGGCAGCCCCTGACCGCCAAAATTGACCGGGCCCGGCAGCGCGTTCCATCCGGCCTCGGTCCACGCGCCATAGGCCTCCTTCCAGCCCGGCGCCGTCGTCACCGCGCCGTCCTTCAAGGTGACGCCTGCTGTGTCGCCTTCGCGATTGAGCGGCGCGATCACGTCGTTGGCGAAGCGGCCCGCCTCCTCCAGGATCGTCGTCGCGAGATCCGCCGTCAGGTCTTCATAGAGGCCATCCGCAAGCGCGCGGTCGAAGCCCGCCGCGTGACGCATGGTAAAGACAATGTCGGGGACCGGGGCCCGATAGACCATCGCGTTTCCTCTTCGGCGTTCGGTTTTTGCTGTTGACGCACGTCTCCGCGCGGATAAACCCGCCCGATAGCTTTACATCCCGCGCGGTGACAGGCTGAGGCTGAAGGGTAGGTTAGACGTGAACGATCCGGGGTCAATGGTCCAGACTGAACGCCTCAGCCCAGACGCGGCCGGTATTGCACGAGCGGCCTCGATTCTCCGCCGCGGCGGCCTGGTGGCCTTCCCCACCGAGACCGTCTATGGCCTCGGCGCGGACGCGACGAGCGCCGAGGCCGTCACCGGCATCTACGCTGCCAAGGATCGCCCGCGCTTCAACCCGCTGATTTCTCATGTGGATTCAGTGAAAGCCGCGCAAAGACAAGGCGTGTTCGATGACGTCGCGTCGCGGCTGGCCCGTGCGTTCTGGCCCGGGCCCCTGACGCTGGTGGTTCCGGTGGCGCCCGGCTGCACTGTCTGCGACCTCGCTCGAGCGGGGCTCGACAGCGTCGGCCTTCGGGTTCCCTCCCATCCGCTCGCACGCAAGCTTCTGGCAGCGGTGGGCCGGCCGGTCGCCGCGCCTTCGGCCAATCGGTCGGGCCGGGTCAGCCCGACCCGTGCGGAGCACGTTCTGGTGGATCTCGACCATCGAATCGAGGCGGTTCTCGATGGCGGCGCCACGGAAGTGGGGATCGAATCGACCATTGTGGCCTGTCTTGGTGGAACGCCGCGCCTGCTGCGTCCGGGCGGCGTGCCGCGGGAGGCCATCGAGGCAGTGATCGAGGGAAGGCTCGATCTGCCGCCGGCCGTTTCATCCGCCCCCGTCGCGCCTGGAATGCTCGCCTCCCATTATGCGCCACGCGCGCAGGTCCGCCTGAACGCCACCACCATCCGCCCGGGAGAGGCCGCACTCCTGTTCGGCCGCATGCGGCCCGCCAACGCCGATCAGGCCCACGCCACCCTCAATCTCAGCGAAAACGGCGACCTTCGGGAAGCCGCCGCCCGGTTGTTCTCCGCCCTGCGATCGCTTGATGCGGCGGATATCGGCACCATCGCGGTATCGCCGATCCCCGACGCCGGCCTCGGCGAGGCCATCAACGACCGCCTCCGGCGCGCGGCGGCGGAACGGTAGCCTATCGCGCACGACCAGGAAGGACCGACTTTGCACTCTGCCTTCGCACCTTACGAAAGCCTCGCTGAGCGTCTTCTTCCCCACGGAATCGGGGCGGATGGCGACGGATCGCACGACGTCTCACATCTCCTAAGGGTCTGGCGAAATGCCTCACGCCTCCATGCGGAGGAAGGTGGGGATGATGAGATTCTCTTTGCAGCCGCCATGCTGCATGATTGCGTGGCGGTCGAGAAGAATTCGAGTTTCCGGCCACAGGCCTCCCGCCTCTCCGCCGAAAAGGCGACGAGGTGCCTCCGCGGACTCGGCTGGAGCGAAAGCCGCGTTGCCGCAACGACTCACGCCATCGAGGCCCACAGCTTTTCGGCGGGCATTCAACCGATGACCGTGGAGGCGAAAATTCTTCAGGATGCGGACCGGCTGGACGCCATCGGAATGATCGGCGTCGCCCGATGCTTCTATGTCGCCGGTCGTCTCGGCACCGCCCTCTACGATCCCGCCGACCCCGATGCGAGCCAGCGTCCCTATGACGACGAGCGCTATGCTGTCGATCATTTCCAGACCAAGCTGTTGAAGCTTGCCTCAGGTTTTCAGACGGTCTCGGGAGCGCGACTGGCTCAAGAAAGACACGAGCGCCTTCGACGTTTTCTCGCGGATCTCAGGAGCGAGATCTAAACAGACACCCGTCGGGTTCAGGGTCGAATGCGGCTCTTCCCTGAACCGATCGGGTTGTTGATCAGCGCGCCAGCTTGGCGGCAATCTCCGCCACGTGCTTGCCCTGGTAGCGTGCGCCGTCGAGTTCGACCTGGCTTGGCTGACGGGAGCCGTCACCGGCGGCGATGGTCGAGGCGCCGTAAGGTGAGTTGCCCATGACCTCGGACACGCCCATCTGGCCAGCGAACGCGTAAGGCAGGCCGACGATGATGAAGCCAAGATGCAGGAGGACCGGGTGGAAGGTCAGGATCGTCGATTCCTGGCCGCCATGCTGCGTCGCGCTCGAGGCGAAAACCGACCCGACCTTGCCGACGAGCGCGCCGCTCATCCAGAGGGCTCCCGTCTGGTCGAGGAAGTTCTTCATCTGCGCGGTCATGTTGCCGTAGCGGGTCGGCGTCCCGAAAATGATCGCGTCGTATTCGGGGAGTTCCTCGACGGTGGCGATCGGGGCCTTCTGGTCGAGCTTGTAATGCGCCTTCTCGGCGACCTCGCGAGGAACAAGCTCGGGCACGCGCTTGACCACGACCTCGGCTCCGCCTGCGCGGGCACCCTCGGCGGCCGCATAGGCCATCTGCTCGATGTGACCCCAGGACGAATAATAAAGCACCAGAACCTTGGCCATGACGTATCTCCTGTGAGTGGGCTGGCGGCAGAGAATGGGAGGATGCCGGACGGACTGGGTCCGGCAGACCGGCCAAGCCAGTGACATTGCGGAATGCCTCACAAGGATAGGATTTCCAAACTGCAAATCCAGTGGTACTCTTGCACTGTTCTTCTTGCATGGATGCATAATGACGAAGCCGCATCTCGTCTGGGACGACTTCCGTTTGGTCAAAATTATCGCCGAGGCACGCGGTCTGGCCCCGGCCGCTGACCGGCTCGGCGTGAATCATTCGACGGTATTCCGCCGCTTGGGACAGCTTGAGGAAGGTCTCGGCATCAAGCTGTTCGAACGCCACCGCACCGGCTACGTGCTGACGCCCGCCGGCGAGGAAATGACCGCTCTGGCGGAGACCATGGAAGAGAAGGTCGAGACCTTCGCCCGCAAGCTTGACGGGCAAGCGGTGGCGCCCGCCGGCGAATTGCGGATCACCACCAACGATACGCTGCTGGTGCACCTCCTCACGCCGATCTTCTCGCGCTTCATCGATGCCAATCCCGAAATGCGGCTCGATGTGGTGCTGGCGAACCAGGCGCTCAACCTGTCCAAACGCGACGCCGACGTCGCCATTCGCGCCACCGACAATCCCCCGGAAACGCTCGTGGGCCGGCGCGTGGCAACCATTGCGTGGGCGATCTATGGGCGTGCGGCGGATTTCCCCGAGCCGGCAGATTTCGATCTGACCTCCCTCTATGACCGGCCCTGGGTGATGCTTGGCGACAATCTGGCAACGCTCAAGGCAGCGCGTTTCGTACGCGACAGGGTTGCGCCGGAAAGGATCGTCTACAAGGTGAACACTGTGCTGGGCCTCGCCGAAGCGGTGGAAGCGGGCGCGGGCATCGGCCCCCTGCCCTGCTTCATCGCCGACAGGAAGCCGCATCTGGTGCGTCTGTCGGAGATCAATCCGGACTTTTCCGCGGGCCTGTGGCTGCTGACCCATCCCGATCTGCGCCAATCCGCCCGCGTTCGGGCCTTCATGGATTTTATCGGCGCCGAGATCAGCAAGCAGAAACGCGCCATCGAAGGCGGCGCAAAGCCCGATTAGGTCGGAATTCTGGTGCTATGGCGCCACTTGCACCACGAGGCGACCGCGAACCTTGCCGGCGACGATGTCTCGCGCCGCATCAAGCACTTGGTCGAGCGGAATCGTGGTGGTCATCGCCGCCAGCTTGCCGAAGTCGAGTTCCCGCGCTAGGCGAGCCCACGCCTCCACCCGCAGAGCCTTCGGCGCCATGACGGAATCGACGCCAAGAAGCGCCACGCCCCGCAAGATGAAGGGTGCGACCGAGCTCGGCAGATCCATGCCGCCCGCAAGCCCGCACGCCGCGACGGCGCCGCCATACCTGGTCATCGACAGCACATTGGCGAGCGTTGTGGAGCCGACCGTGTCGATTCCTGCGGCCCAGCGTTCCTTGCCGAGAGGCCGCGCCGCGCCTTCGAGTTGATCCCGCGCGAGGATTTCCGCCGCGCCGAGGCTTTTCAGGTAATCGGCTTCTTGCGGCCGACCCGTCGATGCGATGACGTGCCATCCCGCGCCTGACAGCAGCGCGACCGCCACCGAGCCGACGCCGCCGGCTGCTCCGGTGACGATCGCGGGGCCACGATCCGGCGTCAAACCGTGCCTCTGCAGGGCCATCAGGCATAACATCGCGGTGTAGCCGGCGGTCCCGATCGCCATCGCCTGTGCGGCGTCGATGCCGGTGGGCAGGGGAATCAGCCAATCGCCCTTCACGCGCGCTCGCTCGGCATAGGCACCGAGATGGGTTTCACCCACGCCCCAGCCGTTCAGCACCACCGCGTCGCCGGCTTTGAATTCCGCATGAGAGGAGCGCTCCACGATGCCCGCAAAGTCGACGCCGGGGATCATGGGAAACCGGCGCACCACCGGCGCCTTGCCGGTGATTGCCAGCCCGTCCTTGTAATTGACGGTCGAATGGGTGACTCGAACGGTCACGTTCCCATCCATGAGATCCGCATCGTCGAAATCCCGGATTGCCACCTGCTGTCCGGCTTCGGTCTTATCGATGACGACCGCCCTGAATGTTCCCATTTCTTTCTCCCGCCTGTCTTCGCAGCGGGGCGCGAAAGCCCCGTCGCCGGAGCCCGCTTATTCCGCCGGCTGGAGCGCGGCCGTCCGATCGACCGGCCGCTCCTTGATCGGCAGGTTGATCAGGCCCGACGCAATGCCAAGCGCGACCGACAGCCACCAGACGAGCGTGTAGTTGCCATATGCTTCATAGAGCGCGCCGCCGAGCCACACGCCGAGAAAGCCGCCGACCTGATGCGAGAAGAACGCGAAGCCGTAGAGCATCGCCATGTAGCGCGTGCCGAACATCAGCATCACGAGGGAGGATGTGGGCGGCACCGTCGAGAGCCACAGAAGACCGATTGAGATGCCGAACAGGATCGATGTCATCGGCGAAGGCGGCAGCAGGATGAAAACCGCAATGGCAAGCGAGCGGCCGAAATAGATCCACGCCAGTAGCCAGCGCTTCGACATGCGCGTGGTAAGCCAGCCGGAACCGAGCGAGCCGAACGCGTTGGCGAGGCCGATGACCGCGAGGGTCCAGCCGCCCACGGTCGCCGACAGGCCGGCGTCTTTCAGATAGGCCGGCAGATGCGCGGTGATGAAGGCGAGCTGGAAACCGCAGGTGAAGAAGCCCAGCACCAGCAGCACGAATGAGCGATGTTTGAGCGCCTCGCCGAGCGCCTGCCTGATCGACTGACCCGGCACCGGAACCGGTCCCTCGCTCGTGGTCTCGTCGGCGCCCTTGCGCTTGGCGAGCGCCAAGGCGAGGGGCAGAACCAGCAGCACACTGGCGGCAAAGACGATAAGGGCCTGTTGCCAGCCATAGGTCTCGATGAGGATGTTGCCGATCGGCGGGAACAGGAACTGGCCGAACGAACCGGCGGCCGTCCCGGCGCCGAAGGCCATCGGCCGCCACTTCTCCGGCAAAAGCTTGCCGAATGCGCCGAGCACCAGATTGAACGAACAGCCCGACAAGCCGAACCCTATGAGCACGCCGGCGCCGATCTGCAGCATGCCGGGGGTCGTCGCATAGGCCATCACCACCAGTCCGGCCGCATAGAGAAGCGCGCCGACGCAAAGCACGCGCACGGCTCCGAACCGATCCGCCACGGCGCCGGCAAAAGGTTGCCCGATGCCCCAGAGCAGGTTCTGCACCGCGATGGCGAGCCCGAACACATCGCGACCCCACCCGAACTCGACCGTCATCGGGATCTGGAACAGGCCGGCCGAGGCCCGTGGCCCGAAGGTGATGAGGGCGATGAGACAGCCCGAAAGGACAATCAGCTCGGGCGAGAAGCGGGAGCGGGCATAGGGTGCGGACATGGCGGTGGCCTTTGTGAGCGGCCGAAACTACCCGAACTCTTAAGGCGGCGACATTGAAATTTTGACGATCATGCCATGAGATATCGTGATGAATGGATGGCATTGAGGATGGTCATTTTTTAGCCGTGCCGTGCCGAGCGCATTGCTAAACGATGAAAAAATCTTTCCCCGCGCTGCCGCTCAGGTCTGCCCAGGCCGCAGCTTGTAGAAGATGTGCTGGCCGATCACGTCCATTTTCTTCAACCGCTTGGCCCAATAGGGCCGCACGTATTTGGCGTGATAGTGGGTCGCGCCGCCGACCTCGGCCAGGTACGTCTTGCCTTCAAGAACGGCGCTGGCGATTTGCTTGGCCGATTCCCAGGCCGCGGATTCCGTCGTCCGCAGGGCCTTGCCCTCGCACGCAAAGGTGAATTGGCAGGCGAGATGGCGGTGGCGGTTCTGATAGACGACGCCGCAGATCGAGGCCGGATACAGCCCGCTCTTCATACGGTTCAGGACGACCTGCGCGACCGCCGCCTGCCCATCGGGCGGCTCGCTGCGGGCCTCGAAATAGACCGCTTCGGCAAGGCAGCGCTGTTCCTTGCTGAGATTGTCCGGATCGATCAGATCGGCATAGCGCGGGCGGTCGTCGTCGCGGCCGAGAGTAGCGCTTCCGATCCCCTGCTCGCGCGAGACGGGGGCTGCGGCAATCACCACGGGCGTAGAATCCGACGCCGCCGGCGTTGTCGAAGACAGGACGACCGCGCGCCTGACCGACGGGGTGGTGGCGCTGGCCGCGGCGCCGGTCGATCCGGCTGCGGCGGCGACGGGCGATTGAATCGATGTGGCCTGGCTTGTGGTGGTGAGTTCGGGAGCCTGCCACGGTTCGAACCCGCGTTGCTCCATTTCGGCGCCCTCGACCTTGCCTTCCATCAGCACCGTCGGCGGCAGAAGATTCTCGTCGCGCGTGAACAGCATGCGCGATCCGGGCGCGCCGATGCTGGCGCGAATGTGTTCGGCGCGGCGCGTCAGGGCAAGCCGTTCGGAGGTGTCGGGATCGCCCTTCCCGCTGCGTTGGACAACCGGGTTCGAACCGGCGCCGATCTTGCGGTCGGCCCGCAGCGGATCGCCTTCGAGTGCGGCCGATGCGGAAACATCGTGCGGGAGGTGGCGAAGGATGTCGGCGCCGATCGCGTTCAGGCCGGAGCGGCCGATGAGGGCGCCCACCGGCGGTACGAGCGCGGAATCGGTCAGACGTCCGGCGGCCGTGCGGGGCGAAAAGCTGATGCCCGATTCGGCATTATTGCTGGCGGATGCCGTGAACGAGACCAGGAGGCCGGCGGCCAGCGCCCATGGCGCTGTCGTGGCGCAGATCCATCTCATCCGGGAGCGATGATACCGAAGACGCACGCGACACACCTCAACCAGAACCTGACATTGGGCGCATTCGAGAGATCGCCCGGTTCACGTCCGTTATCGCGGATTAAGGTTGATGGCGGGTTAAGAGCGCTCAGCCTTCTGCGCCGCGCCTTTCCGCCATGGTGCGAAGAATCGCCGCGGTGTCGGAATCGGCGGGGAAGAACGCCTCGATCGCAAGCTCGGAGAGCGTCACGTCAACGGGCGTGCCAAAGACCGTGGTGGTGCTGAACAGCGTCAGCGTGCCGTCCGGTGTGGCAAGCTGCAAAGGCACGAGGACGCCCGCATAATCCTGCCGCGCGGTGGGTTGGTGCTTCCGGCCCGATGGCGTCGGATAAGCCCGCAATTCGTCCATCAGCTTCATGAGCACGGCGTCGGCCGTCACGTCGACCTGATGATGCAGGCGGGCGAGAAGATGATCGCGCCACTCTCCAAAATTGACGATGCGGGGTGCGAGCCCGCCCGGATGCAGGCTCAGCCGCAACACGTTCACCGGAGGCTTCAACAGCGCCGGATCGACGCTGCCGACCAGCGGCATCAAGGCCGCGTTGGCGGTGACCAGCGACCAGTGACGATCGACGGCGAGCGCCGGATAGGGCTCGTGCCCTTTCAGCACCAGATCCACCGCCTGACGCGCGGCATCGAGCGCCGGATCGTCGAGAGAGCGTTGCGAATAGACCGGCGCAAACCCGGCCGAGACCAGCAGCACGTTGCGTTCCCGCAGCGGGACCTCCAGTTGCTCGGCCAGATGCAGCACCATCTCGCGGCTCGGCTGCGAACGTCCGGTTTCGAGAAAGCTCAGATGGCGCGTGGAGATATCGGCCTCGAGGGCGAGGTCCATCTGGCTCATGCGCCGACGCTGACGCCAATCGCGCAGGTGGTCACCGATCGTCGAAGTCATGTTCATCATGCGGCAACATTAGCGCAGACCGAAGGTAGGTTCCATGACCCGCGAGGTAATCGACCCACGTCCCGCAACCGACAATGATCGACGCAAGGTCAGCAACGCCAAGCGACGCGGACCGCGAGCCACCGATCAACAGGAGCGATATCATGACCATCTCCCCTTCCCCCTTCCTCCGTCAGGCCCTCCTCGCCGACGCCGTCACCAGCACCGCCTGTGGAGTACTGATGCTGCTGGCAGCAGGCCCGCTGGCGGGCATGTTAGGATTGCCCGAGGCCTTACTGCGCATTGCCGGCGCCGTGCTGCTGCCGTTTGCAGCGCTGGTCGCCTATCTCAGCCTGCGCCCGCGCCTCTCGCGCATCGCCGTGTGGGCAGTCGTGCTCGTGAATGGGCTTTGGGCAGCCGACAGCGTCCTGCTGCTGATGAGCGGCTGGGTGGCGCCCACCGCCGCCGGCTATGTCTTCGTGCTGGCACAGGCTGCCGTCGTTCTGATGTACGCGGAACTGCAATTCATGGGCCTGCGCCGCTCGGACACCTTGCGGTCGGAGACGATACGGACCTGAAAACCTCTGCCAAACGTTCAACGGCCGGAAGTCATTTCCGGCCGTTCTTGCGTCTCAACCGTGAATCATATGTTCGACTTTCGTGGCAAGCGCGTTGCCCGAAAACGGTTTTGCGATGACCTCCATGTGAGGGCCAAGAAATCCGTTCAGCAAAAGCGTGTTCTCCACATAGCCGGTCATGAAAAGGATCTTGAGATCCGCGCGTCGTTCTCGTGCGGCATCGGCGAGCTGGCGTCCATTCATTCCGGGAAGGCCGACATCCGTCAGGAGAAGATCGATGGTCTGCTCGGCTTGAAGGATCGCCAGGGCCGAGGCTCCGTCCTCCGCCTGGAGCACGCGATAGCCGAACTCACCAAGCATATCGATTACGAGTTCGCGCACGACGGGCTCATCCTCGACCACCAGCACGATTTCCTTTGCCTTCGCGCGCGGCCTCGTCGTCGAGGATGGCGATCCATGATCGGGCGCCGCCTCGCCCCGATAGCGCGGCAGGTAGATCCTCACCGTCGTACCGACACCGGATTCCGACTCGATGGTCACGTGTCCACCCGATTGCTTGACGAAGCCATACACCATGGAGAGGCCGAGGCCGGTGCCCTGGCCGATCGGCTTCGTCGTGAAGAAGGGTTCGAACGCCCGCTCGATCACGTCCTTCGGCATCCCCGCGCCATTGTCGGTGACCGACAGCATCACATACTCGCCGGGAGACAGATCGCGCTGCGTCGAAGGGGACGGCTCGTCCACTTGAACATTCTCGCACGCGATGACGATCCCGCCGCCACTGCTCATGGAATCGCGAGCGTTGATCATCAGGTTGAGAAGTGCGCTTTCAAGCTGGTTCGGATCGCACAAGGTCAACCAGAGATCGCGCGGTGCCGCCACGTCCACGCGAATCGCCTCGGTCATCGTGCGCCGGAAAAGCTCGTCCATCGAAGCAACCAGTTCGTTGGCATCGACGGGCCGCGGATCGAGCGGCTGGCGTCGTGAGAAAGCCAGCAGCCGATGGGTGAGTGCCGCCGCCCGATGAGCGGACGCCATGGCGGCATCGATGTAGCGGCCGGTCTCGCCGATACGCCCCTGCGCGATCCGTGTGCCCAGAAGATCGAGGCTGCCGATGACGCCGGTCAGGAGATTGTTGAAGTCGTGCGCGATGCCGCCGGTCAATTGTCCGACGGCTTCCATCTTCTGCGATTGACGGAGCGCCTCCTCGGTTCGCTGCAGGGCGTCGGCCGCCACCTTCTCGGCCGTGATGTCGCGCCCGACTGCGTGAATGAATTGTTCGCCGGGCACCGCTTTCCACGCGATCCAGCGATAGGTACCGTCCCGATGGCGGAGTTGGATGGGTCCATTGCAGCCGACGACGCCATTCGCGATGTCGGCAATGTCGGCCGCAACCAGTTGGCGCCCCTCCGGATGCACCAGGTCGAGAAATGATCTGCCCTGCAGGTCCGCATCGGGCCAGTCCAGAACCAACTGCCATGCCGGGTTGGTGGTAAGGATCGTGCCATCGAGGTCGGTCACCAGCATGAGATCGGTGGCGAGTCGCCACATGCGCTCGCGATCGCGCGTGCTTTCCTCGACCCGCTCCTCCAACGTGGAATTAAGCCGCGCAAGTTCGCTTGCGGCTGCTTTCTCCTCGTGGATATCGGTGTTGGTGCCGATCCAGCGGATCACTTCCCCATCCGCATTGCGAACCGGCACGCCCTTGGCGAGGAACCAGCGATAGGAATCGTCCTTTTGCCTGCGCAGGCGGATCTCGCGTTCGAAGACGGAGCCTCCCCGTTGGGCCTGCCGCCAGGCCGCCGCAATAGAATCGTAATCGTCCGGATCGAGAACCCGACCCCACGCGCCGTCATGGAGATCTTCCACTGTCATGCCGGTGTATTCACCAAACCGCCCGTTGAACCATTCGATTTTTCCGTCCGGGCCCGCTTCCCAGACCAGATGCGGGACGGCTTCCACGAGCGCGCGGAACCGTTCCTCGCCTGCCCGCAACGCCGCTTCGGACGATTTGCGGTCCGTCACGTCGCGATAGAAACTGACGATGCCGCCGAGAACCGGGCAGATGCGCAATTCAAGCCAGCGATCCTTGCCGAAGCCGAGATAGCGACGTTCCATCGATATCTGGACCTGCTCGTCGAGGCACTTGCGGTACGCGCCTTCAAGAACCGAACCGGCCGACGTGGGCCAGGCCTCCCAATGAGTCTTGCCGAGGATCTCGTGTTCCTCGCGGCCATCGTATTTGAGGGCCGCCGCGTTCATCTTGACGACGCGGAAATCGTTGTCGAACGCGACGAAACCGTCGCCCAGCACGTCGAGAATGCTTTCGGCCCGCGCTTGGCCTGCCCGCAGCAGAGCCTCCGATCGGACTTGCTCGCTCACGTCGATTCCGTGAAGCGCGAGGGCGACGATACGGCCCTCGGGGCACAGCATCGGCTGCACAACGAAATCGACAAACATTTCGCACTGCGCTCCGGACGGCGTGATCGGAACCCGCCGTGCGTGACACGCCCCTCCCGTGGCGGATGCCTGGCGGATCTGATCTCCCAGCCGTTCCAGAGTCCCTATTCGCGTCTCCCGGAACACCCTCCCGGTGAGCGTGCAGGCGGCAAGCTGCTGGATGGCATCGTTGGCGAAGGAGATCACCCCCTCGGGCATTCTGATGACGCAGAGAAAACCGGGTAATTGCTTCAACAGCGCCAGCGCGTCGAGAGGCTGACGCTCGAGGACGGACGCGGCCGCCCCGTCGGCAGCGCGAGGATCCGCTCTCCTGAGATTGTCGTTCGTGACGCCCAAGCTCTCAAGCATGTCGATCTTTCAGGCAACGGCTCCCGGGGTGCCACGGACGGCCCGCGCGACGGGTCGCTCCCTGACCTAACGGTAAGACACGTCATCATAATCGATGTAACGTTGCGTTTCAATGGTTCGATCGAGCTATCGGGCCGTGCCGTGCCTTTCGGCCGCCGCCGGCGCGTCTAGAAGCTGCGGCCGTCCACCGGCACCGGCTTTACCGCAGACAGATCGACGGTTTCGAGACAGCGCACGTTGATGGCGGCGGTTGCCTCGCCGGTGGGCTTCTTGCCTTCAGAGAACGGCGCGCAGCCGCAGGTGGCGCAAAAGCGATGCGCGATCCTGTGCGTGTTGAACGTATAGGTGACGAGGTCGTCCTCGCCACGGATCACATCGAGCGCCTCGCGCGGCACGAAAGCCAGGAGGTAACCCTTCCGGCTGCAATGCGAGCAGTTGCAGGACATTACCTGTTCGAGATCCGTCTCGACCTCGAACGCGACCTTGCCGCAATGGCACGATCCTTTGTGCAGCATAAAATTTCTCCTCAGGCCTGACTCGCAGCCTTGTCGCCGAGCGCGGCCTGCGCTGCCGCCAGACGTGCGATGGGGACGCGATAGGGCGAGCACGAGACGTAATCGAGACCGATCTCGTTGCAGAAATGAATGGAAGCCGGGTCGCCGCCATGCTCGCCGCAGATTCCGAGCTTGATGTCCTGACGGACCTGTCTGCCACGTTCGACGGCGATCTGGATCAACTCGCCGACGCCTTCCTGATCGATGGTGACGAAGGGATCGGCTGCGAGAATTCCCTTCTGCGTGTAGGAGCCGAGGAACGACGCGGCGTCGTCGCGCGAGATGCCCAAAGCCGTCTGCGTCAGGTCGTTGGTGCCGAACGAGAAGAACTCGGCCGATTCGGCGATATCGCCCGCACGCAACGCGGCACGCGGCAATTCGATCATGGTGCCGACCTGATACTCGACCGTAACGCCCGTTTCTTTCGCGACCGCCGCCGCCATCGCGTCGATGCGCGCGCGCACGAGATCGAGTTCGGCCTTCGTCATCACCAGCGGCACCATGATTTCCGGCACGACCGGCTCACCGCTCGCACGGCCCGCCTCGACCGCGGCCTCGAAGATAGCGCGCGCCTGCATCTCGGCGATTTCCGGATACGCGATCGCAAGCCGCACACCGCGGAACCCGAGCATGGGGTTGAACTCATGCAGTTCGGCCGCGCGCCGCTTCAGCTTTTCGACCGATGCATTCATCGCCTTCGCGACTTCCTCCATCTCCGCTTCCGAGTGGGGCAGGAATTCGTGCAATGGCGGATCCAGCAGGCGGATCGTCACGGGAAGGCCGTGCATGATCTTGAACAGTTCGGCGAAATCCTTGCGCTGCATCGGCAGCAATTTCGCAAGCGCCGCGCGCCGTCCTTTCTCGTCGTCGGAGAGAATCATCTCACGCACGGCGACGATGCGATCGCCCTCGAAGAACATGTGCTCGGTGCGGCAGAGGCCGATGCCCTCGGCGCCGAAATTGCGCGCCGTCTCGGCGTCGAGCGGAGTTTCGGCATTCGCCCGCACTTTCATGCGCCGTACCTTGTCGGCCCACCCCATGAGTGTCGCGAACTCGCCGGACAATTCGGGCTCGAGCATCCGCACCTGGCCGAGCAGCACCTGGCCGCTGCCGCCATCCACGGTGATGACGTCGCCCTTCCTGAGGGTTTCGCCGGCAACCGTCAGCGTCTGCGCAGCGTAATCGACGCGGATCGAACCGGCACCGGAAACGCACGGTTTGCCCATGCCGCGCGCAACGACCGCGGCGTGCGAGGTCATGCCGCCGCGTGTGGTGAGAATACCCTCGGCCGCATGCATGCCGTGGATGTCTTCCGGCGAGGTCTCGACGCGAACGAGAATGACCTTGCGGCCGGCTTTCCGCGCCGCCTCGGCGTCGTCCGAGTTGAACACGATCTCGCCGCAGGCCGCACCGGGCGACGCCGGCAGCCCCGACGCGATGATCTTGCGGTCGGCTTTCGGGTCGATCATCGGATGCAGCAACTGGTCGAGGGCCGATGGCTCGACGCGCATGATCGCCTCTTCGTCGGAGATCAGGCCTTCGCTGGCGAGTTCCACGGCGATGCGCAAGGCGGCTTTGGCGGTGCGTTTGCCGTTGCGCGTCTGGAGCATCCAGAGCTTGCCGGTCTCGACCGTGAATTCCATGTCCTGCATGTCACGGTAGTGCTTTTCGAGAATGCCGTAGATGCGCACGAGTTCGTTGTAGGCAGCGGGCATCGCCCGTTCCATCGACGGCCTGTCGGAGCCGGAGGCGATGCGCGCGCGCTCGGTGATGTCCTGCGGCGTGCGGATGCCCGCCACCACGTCCTCGCCCTGAGCGTTGATAAGAAACTCGCCGTAAAGCTCACGCTCGCCTGTCGACGGATTGCGCGTGAAGGCAACGCCGGTGGCAGAGGTTTCGCCCATATTGCCGAACACCATCGCCTGCACATTCACCGCCGTGCCCCAGCTCGCGGGGATAGCGTGAAGCTCGCGGTACTTGATGGCGCGGTTGTTCATCCACGATCCGAACACCGCCCCGATGGCGCCCCACAATTGCTCCTGCGGGTCCTGCGGAAACGGGCGACCGAGCTGCTTCTCGACGATCGCCATATATTGCGGGATCAACGCTTTCCAGTCATCCGCCGTCACATCGGTGTCGAGCGTATAGCCGCGACGATCCTTGTAGGCGTCGAGCGCTTCCTCGAAATGATGATGCTCGATGTCCAGCACCACGTTGGAATACATGGTGATGAAGCGGCGGTAGCTGTCATAGGCGAACCGCTCGTCGCCAGCGCCCTTGGCGAGCGCCGCGACGGTGATGTCGTTGAGCCCGAGATTGAGCACCGTATCCATCATGCCCGGCATCGACGCGCGGGCTCCGGAACGGACGGAGACCAGCAGTGGATTTTGCGCATCGCCGAAGGTGCGGCCGGTGAGCTTGCCCACGTGCTCGAGTGCTTTATCGAGCTGGGTCTTCAGTTCCGGCGGATAGGAATTGTCGTGATCGTAGTAATAGGTGCAGACTTCTGTGGTGATCGTAAACCCGGGCGGGACCGGCAGCCCGAGATTCGACATTTCAGCGAGGTTGGCGCCCTTGCCGCCGAGCAGGTTCTTCAAACCCGCCTCTCCCTCAGCCTTACCATCACCGAAAGCATACACCCATTGCGTCATCGAAAGACCCTTTGGCTAGACGTACCCTGCTCATACGCAGGTGCTGGCTTGAAGCATACGCCGCCAAAACGCAACCTGAACGGCCGAGGTTCCCCGAGAGCGTGACCGCCGGCAGCCGCGATCCCCCGGAAACGATTGCGGAAAAGGAGGATCGTGATAAATATGAAATGATATATCTTTAAATATGCTGAGGGCATCATGGCCGCACCGCGTCAAATCAACACCGCCGAAACCGTCACCGTTACGCTGACGGGCAACGACTCGGATCTGACCGTGAACGCCGCGGTGACGGTGGCCGACCCGCTTTCCGACGGCATTACGGCAACCGCAGGCGCCGGCGGCCTGATCACCCTCAACGCGTCGGTCACCGGTTACGAGGGTATCCGCAGCGAAGCGACAACGGCGATTTACAGCGTCGCGATCGCGGCAGGAACCACCCTCAAGGGAACGACTGGCTCAGGGGTCAAGTTCGACATCGGCGGAAGCCAGATCACCAATAGCGGGCGGATCGAGGCGGCGCAGAGTGGCGTCAGCATCACCGGTGACGGTGGGAACGGTGTCGTCAATTCGGGTGTGATTGTCGCCGACGCCGGAATCGATCTCAGAGGAGACGATAACTTCATCGGAAATTTGGGCAGCATCCACGGGACGACGACCGGGATCGTTCTGTTTGGCACCGCAAACGATATCGAGAATTTCGGGACCATCGGCTCGGCCGGCAC
This sequence comes from Microvirga brassicacearum, assembly GCF_008757455.1. GTDB lineage: Bacteria > Pseudomonadota > Alphaproteobacteria > Rhizobiales > Beijerinckiaceae > Microvirga > Microvirga brassicacearum. The sequence continues at coordinate 89,540 of NZ_VCMV01000071.1, forward strand.
CGCAATCGCCATCTTTGGCAGCGGCGACAATAATATTGGTAATTATATCGGCGGAGTGATCGCCGGTGGACTGAACGCGCTTGCGATCGGCGGCGGCGGCGGGATCGAGCACGTGGTCAATCAGGGCACGATCACCGGCAATATCGCACTCAAGGGAGGAAATGATTATCTCGACACCCGCGTCGGCACAATTGCGGGCGAGATCGATCTCGGCCTGGGCGACGACACCTTCCTCGGCGGCGGCGGAAACAATTGGGTTCTGGGTGGCGGCGGAGACGATGTGATCACCGCCGGTTCTGGCTTCACCGGAGCGATCTTCTCCGGCGCCCGCGCCGACTACAATGTCGTCAAGAACCCCGACGGCACGCTCACCGTGACGTCCACGGCAGACGGCGTCGATCAACTGAAAGGCGTGCGCCTGGGACGTTTCAGCGATGGCACCTTCGCGCTGGTCAATACCGCTCCTGACAACATCACCCTCTCGAAGAACGCAGCGGCGGCGGACACAATGGTGGGTAGCGTTGTCGCGTCACTTGCAGGTGACGATGCGGATGGGGACGCGATCACCTACCAGCTGGTGGGCAATGCGGGTGGGATTTTTACTCTGAACGGCGCCAATCTGATTCTTAGCACGCGCCTGGATTTTCAACCGAAACCTGAGCACACGATCACCATCAAGGCGACCGATCCCTGGGGCGGTGAGACCTTGAAAACCTTCACCATCACGGTGACCGCTGCGAGTGTGCCCCCTGTCGTCGGGGCCCCTGCGGTTCCGCTGGTTTTGACAGGCACTTCAAGGGCCGACGTCCTGCGAGGCGAGTCTCTCAACGACATCCTCTATGGGCTTGCGGCAAACGACAGGCTGTTCGGTGAGGCCGGCAATGACCGGCTCTTCGGCGGCACCGGCAAGGACATTCTCTCCGGCGGCGCCGGCAATGACATCTTCGTGTTCGATACCAGGCCCAACAAGAAAACCAATCTCGACCGCATCGTCGATTTCTCGGTCGCCGAGGACACCATCCATCTGTCGAAGAAGGTGTTCAAAAAGATCACTAAAAAGGGCGTGCTGACGAAGAGCGCCTTCTGGTCCGGCGACAAGGCGCACGATGCGAACGATCGGGTGATCTACAACAAGAAGACCGGCGCATTGTTCTATGACAGCGACGGATCGGGCCAGACCGCCGCGGTGCAGATCGCGACCCTGTCGAAGAGGCTCAAGATGAACGCGCTCGACTTTTTCGTCGTGTGACGAGACGGGGAAGCCACAAACAAGAAGGCCGGGCATTCACCCGGCCTTCTTCAGTTCCACAGACCGTCAAATTCAGACGCGATGACGCCCGTTGCGCTTGACATACACCGTGGTGCCGACGGGAACGCGGTCGTAGAGATCGGCCACGTCCTCGTTCAGCATGCGCACGCAACCGGAGGAGACCTGTTCGCCGATGCTCCAGGGTTCGTTGGTGCCGTGGATGCGGAACAGGGTGTCGCCGCCGTTCTGGTAAAGGTAGAGTGCGCGCGCGCCGAGCGGGTTGTCGAGGCCGGCTTCGCGGTAGCTCGGCAGGTCCGGCTTGATGCGCACCATGGTCTTGGTGGGCGACCATGCGGGCCAGACGCCCTTGCGGCCGACGGAGGCGACGCCCTTCCACGAAAAGCCCTGCTTGCCGACGCCGACGCCGTAGCGGATCGCCTTCTGGTCCGGCTGGACGAGGTAGAGATGCTTGTCGTCGATATCGACGACGATCGAACCGGGCTTCTCCATGCCTTTGTATTCGACCACCTGCCGCGCATATTGCGGCTCCATCTTGCGGCGGTCCACGATCGGGATGTTGAACGGCTTGTCCTCGACCGCGCCCACATACCAGCCCGCATAGGGGTCTGCCGAGGCCACGGATTGAGGCGGCATTTGCGCGGTCTGGCAGGCTGCGAGCGACGCGCCCATGAGACCGAGAACGAGAAAGCGGCGGACGATCATCTTTTATCCTGGCATGATCCGGAGAATTAGGCACCGGTTCGCCGCGCGTTCAAGCGACGAAACAAACGTTGGAAGCTGGTTCGGCCCCGAACCGGAATCTCGCGGTAACGGAGTTGCCATCTGCCTATCGCGAAGCGGCCCGCATGGCTGTGACCGCGGCGCAACAGGTTTGAGGAATGTCGTCTCTATCCGGCGATGCGGGAGAAATCTGCGACATTGTGCATCGTCTCGCGAATGGCGTTGAGCAGCCGTAAGCGGTTCTCGCGCAGCTCGGAATCCTCCGCATTGACCGTCACCTTGTCGAAAAAGTCATCGACGGGGGTGCGCAGGGCCGACAAGGCTCGCATGGCGCCTTCGAAATCCTCGGCCTTCACGTATTCGCGAGATTGCTCTGCGGCTTGCTCAAGCGTGGCCATAAGACGCTTTTCCTCAGGCGCGCCGCGTTCTTCGATGATTTGGCGATTCGGCGCGTCCGCATAAGCACGCCCGTCCTTCTTCTCCTCGATGCGCAGGATGTTCGCCGCACGACGATAGCCGGTGAGCAGGTTGGCGCCGTCATCGGTGTCGAGAAAGCGACCGAGCGCCTCGACGCGGCGGACAATCATGAAGAGGTCATCCCATAACCAAGACAGAATTGCGCCATTAACGGCGTTAATTAGATCGTGACGAACACCTCTATCCCGAAGGCTGACTTCCAGACGATCGAAAAAGAAACCTTGAACAAGATCCAGCAAAATTAGTTCTGCTTTTACAGGATCGTCTTCACCAGCACGCCCTTGAGCAGTGAGAATTCTCAGTGCACTCGCACACGCTCCATACAATTCAAACCTAAGTTCATTCTCCAAGGCCAACCAAATGACGCCCAACGCCGCCCGCCGCAACGCATAGGGATCCTTCGATCCCGTCGGCTTCTCATCGATCGCCCAAAAACCCACCAGCGTGTCGATCTTGTCGGCAAGCGCGACCGCCACCGAGACTGGATCGGACGGCACGCGGTCTGACGGTCCGAGCGGCTTGTAGTGCTCTTCGGCCGCGGCTGCGACGCTCGGGTGCTCGCCCTGCAACGTCGCGTAATAGCGCCCCATCAACCCCTGCAATTCGGGAAACTCGCCGACCATTTCGGCCACCAGATCGGCCTTCGCCAGACGGGCCGCACGCTCCGCCAGGTCCGGATCAGCGCCGACGATCGGCGCAAGCTCCTTCGCCAACGCCGCGATGCGCTCCACGCGCTCGTATTGCGTGCCGAGCTTCTCGTGAAAGACGATCGATTTCAGCTTCTCGAGCCGGTCTTCCAGCCGCACCTTCTGGTCCGTCTCCCAAAAGAACTTGGCATCCGATAGCCGCGCGCGCACCACCCGCTCGTTGCCGCCGATGATGGTGGCGCCGCCGTCGCTGGCGACGAGGTTGGAGACGAGCAGGAATTTATTGGAGAGCGCCACAGGCTCTCCTCCCCCTTGTGGGGAGGAGTTGGAGGTGGGGGTGCGAGAGCCAACAGCGGATGAGTCCGGCGCCGACACCCCCACCCTGGCCCTCCCCTCAAGGGGGAGGGAATCAGGCTGGCGCAAAACGAAACATTTCTGATTGGCGCGAATGGTCGTGCGGATCACTTCCGGCGGGATTTCGAGAAAGGCCTCGTCGAAGGAGCCCATCAGCACCACCGGCCATTCGACCAGCCCCGCGACCTCTTCGAGCAGGCCTTCATCCTCCACCAGCTCTAGCCCCTGCGCGAAGGCGAGGTCCTTCGCGTCGTGCAGAATGATGTCCCGGCGCCGGTTCGCATCGAGCACCACGCGGGCGCGCTCCAGCGACGGCGCATAATCGTCGAAGCGCCGCACCTTGATGGCGCCCGGCGCCATGAAGCGATGGCCGTGGGTCACGTCGCCCGACGCGATGCCGTCGACGGAGAAGCGCACCACCTCCGGCTCCTCGGTCTCGGGACCGAAGGTGCAGAGAATGGATTTCAGCGGTCGCACCCAGCGCAGGGCACCGGCCTCCGTCGAGGCAGCACCCGAGCGCATGGATTTCGGCCATGGGAAGGTGCGGATGATGGCGGGGATGATTTCCGCCAGCACATCTTCCGTCGCCCGGCCGGGACGCTCGATCAGCGCCACGTAGAACTCGCCCTTCTTCGGATCGGTGACGATCGTCGCCTCATCGAGCGAGGACAAGCCGGCGCTCTTCAAGAATCCCTGAACGGCGGCCTCGGGCGCCCCGACGCGCGGGCCTTTGCGCTCCTCGCGGACATCCTGGCCTTTCACCGGCAGCCCGACAATGTGGAGCGCCAGCCGGCGCGGGGTCGCATAGGCCTTGGTGCCCTCATAGACGAAACCGCGCTCGACCAGCGCATCCGTCACCAGCCTCAGCAAATCCTCGGCGGCACGGCGCTGCATCCGGGCCGGGATTTCTTCGGAGAAGAGTTCAAGAAGGAGATCGGGCATGGGAAACGCAGCGCCTGTTACTCCCCTCCCCCTTGTGGGGAGGGGCCGGGGGTGGGGGTGTCAGCGCCGGACCCCTGAGGGTTCGCACTGGTTTCAGACGGGGTGTAAAGAGCCGCATGGATCGTGTCGAGTACGACGTCGATCTGCGACAGGACTTCGTGGTTCCAAAATCGCAAGATCCGATATCCTTGCGAGTTCAACCATGCCGTCCGCTCCGCATCCGCTCGCATGCCCTCATCAAGGCCATGCGGCGATCCATCCACCTCGATGATCAGCCCTGCTCGGTGACAAACGAAATCGGCGATGTAGGGTCCGACCGGGGCCTGTTTCCGGAAATGCGTGTCGGCGAGGGGAACGCGGTCGAGATGCCACCACAGACATTTTTCGGCTTCGGTCATGCGCTTGCGGAGGACGCGGGAGAGAGCTGTGTGCGGTTTGCGCGAACGAGACATGAGCTTTAGCGATCCGGCTGGAGTTGGCACCCCCACCCTCCCCACAAGGGGGAGGGAATAGAGTTGCGCTCCCCACCCCGGCGCTTTTCAGCACCGACCCTCCCCGTCAAGGGGAGGGTTGAAGTAGCCTCGTTTCACCCGCTACGCCCTCACGCCACCTCTCCGCCGCCCTCCGTCCGCAGCCACGCCGCCCCGCACGCCTTCGCCAGTTCCCGCACGCGCAGGATATAGCTCTGCCGCTCCGTCACCGAGATCACGCCGCGGGCGTCGAGCAGGTTGAAGACGTGGCTTGCCTTGATGGCCTGGTCGTAGGCGGGAAGGGCCATCAGGTGGCGGTTGTCGTTGGCGCCTTCCTTCGGCTCGCCGTCGGCGAGGTATTTCCGGCACGCGGCCTCGGCGTCGCGGAAATGGCGGAAGAGCATTTCGGTATCGGCGTATTCGAAATTGTGCCGCGAGAATTCCTGCTCGGCCTGTTTGAAAATCTCGCCGTAGGTGACCTTCCGGTCGCCCTCGAGCCCGTTGAAATTGAGGTCGTAGATCGACTCGACGCCCTGCAGGTACATGGCGAGACGCTCGAGGCCATAGGTGAGTTCGCCCGCGACCGGTGAGCACTCGAAGCCAGCGACCTGCTGAAAGTAAGTGAATTGCGACACTTCCATGCCGTCGCACCAGCATTCCCAGCCGAGGCCCCAGGCGCCGAGCGTCGGGCTTTCCCAGTCATCCTCGACGAAACGGATGTCGTGCAGGGCCGTATCGATGCCGATCGCCTCGAGCGACTTCACGTAGAGGTCCTGGATGTCGGGCGGGTTCGGCTTCAGGATGACCTGAAACTGATAATAATGCTGAAGCCGGTTGGGGTTTTCGCCGTAGCGGCCGTCCTTCGGGCGCCGCGAGGGCTGGGCGTAGGCCGCGCGCCAGGGTCTTGGCCCCAAAGCCCGCAAGGTGGTGGCCGGATGAAAGGTGCCGGCGCCCATTTCCATGTCGTAGGGCTGGAGAATGACGCAGCCCTGCTCCGCCCAATAGCGCTGGAGCGTGAGAATCAGCCCCTGAAAGGAGCGCGCAGGGTTCATGTGCGCGGGTTCGCTGGTCATGCTGGAAACCGGAATCGTGATTGAAAATGTCAGCCGAACCCTTGGGATGGGGGCCGGCGCGAGTCAAGTTTTGCCCTGCCCTTTGCCGGCCCTTACAAACCGAGGCGCGACCAGGCCGAGCGCTCTTCCACCGCACCGAGAACTTCAGACGGGTCGAGAAGGCTCGACTGGCCGGCGTCGCGACGCCCCAGCAGGCGGCCGAGCAGCGGCGCGCGGGCGGGCTCGATCATGCGAAGCTGCACCTTGTCGCCGAACCGCTGGCGCAGGATCGAGCGGATATCGCCCAAGCCATCGACGAGACCGAGACTGACGGCTTCCTGCCCCACCCAGAAGGCGCCCGAGAACAGCTCTTCGTTGTCCGTCTGCAGTTTTTCGCCCCGGCGCGAGCGGACGAGGCCTTCGAAAACCTCGTGAATGCTGCGCTGGAGCGCTTTCAGGCGCGCCACGTCCTTCGGATTTTCGGGCTGGAACGGGTCGAGCATCGCCTTGTTGTCGCCGGCGGTGTGAACCCGGCGCTCGATGCCGAAACGCTCGATCAGGCGGTCGAAGCCGAAACTAGCCGACACCACCCCGATCGACCCGACGATGGAGGCGGGATCGGCGTAAATCTCGTCGGCCGCGCAGGCGATCATGTAGCCGCCGGAGGCCGCCGCATCTTCGACGAAGGCGAAAACCGGCAGCTTCTTCTCCTCGGCGAAAGCGCGGATGCGCCGGTAGATCAGATGCGATTGCGCCGCCGATCCCCCCGGGGAATTGATCACGAACGCCACGGCGCTCGCGTTCGGCACCGCGAAGGCGCGCTCCAGCAAGGGCGCCACATTCGCCATGGCAAGCCCCGAGCGCAGCGGCATGACGGCGCCGATCGCGCCGCTGAGGCGCACCACCGGGACGACCGGATGCCGGGTCCGGAAACGGGCCGGAATCAGGAAGTGCAGGCGCTCGGGGAGATAGGCGGAGAGGGGCTTTGCGGACATGGCTTCCATGTAATGCATCGAGCTAAAACTGCGAGTCGAAACAGCCAAGATGAACATACCGCAACGGAATGTCGGGGGCGCATTCAGTTACGATCGCTTAAACAATCAACGCTAGAACAAGGCATGTCGAAACAATATTGCGCACCGACCGCTGCCCGAGTGAGGAGAATTGTGATGCGGAAACTGCTTCTTGGCATTCTTGGTTTTGCGGCTATCGGCTTTGGCGCCGCCGCTTTCCAGCCGGCTGAAGCCCAGCCTTATTATCCGGGCTATCGTGCGGGCCCCATCTCGGTGGAATTCCGAGGCGACCGCGGCTACCGGGACGGCTATCGTCCGGTGGAATACCGGGGTGATCGCGGCTACCGGGGCGATCGCGGCCACCGGTCGGCTTATTATCGGGGCGGTTATCGGGATGGTTACGGCCCGCGCCGTCACGGCTATTACCGCCCGGCCTTCGCCGCGCCGCGCTGCTTCGTGCGCATGGAGCGCGCCTGGAACGGCTGGCGCTGGATCCGGCAGCCGGTTCGCGTCTGTCGCTAAGCTTTTTCGCCGAACGAAGCGGGCGCCTCAGGGCGCCCGTTTTCATGTGAGGAAAGCCTCGCCCCGATGCAAAGCTTCGGATTGCGGCGTGAAGCGCCCTTCGACCGTGTTGAGGATGACCGGCGGCGCGATGGTCAAGGGTGCACGGCTTCCCTTCGTGCCGCCGAGCAGGAAGCGAATCGCCGGCTGATCGGCCTGCGGGTGAACAAAACGCAGTTCAACCCCGCCAAGCCCCCTCGACACGGCCGCAAGGCAATCCGCCAGCCGGTCGGCACGGTGGATCAGGACGAGGCGGCCTTTCGGTTTCAGCAGGTTGAGGCAGGCCGAAAGCCAGGCATCAAGGCCGCCCGCCGGCAGGGCATGCGCCGCCGCCCTGCGCGCGTCCGGCGAGATTCGGGCCTGCCCCTCTTCGAGAAAGGGCGGATTGGTGAGGACCCAATCGGCGCGCTCGGGCTGCAGGCCCGATTGCCGCAGCGACGCCCGATCCAGAACATCCGCGACCGCCACATGCGCCGGCACGCCGTTGGTCTCGCAATTGAACCGGCATAGCCCGGCGAGATCCGGGTCGCGCTCGACGAAGACATAATCCGCATGGGGAACGCGGTTTGCCGCCATGAGACCCACTGCGCCGGTGGCGGCGCCGATATCCAGCACCAGGTCGCCCCGCCGGATTCGCGCCGCGGCCGCCAGCAGGACAGCGTCGGTGCCGGCCCGGTGGCCCTTGGCCGGCTGGCGCAGGTTGACCTTTCCGCCGAGCAGCAGGTCGTCGGTGGTTTCAATCATGAAAGCAATTCGGCCTTGAGCCCGGCTTCGTCAATCAGCCGGCGGGCCTGCGTAACATGATCCGCCGGAACCAGGACCCGGCGCGGGAACGCGCCGATCATGCCTTCGAGCGCGCTCATGTGCAGGTCGGCCACAAAAAACGGGATATTGGCGTTCTCCAACAAGGATTGTAGGAAGCCAAGCAGAACGAGATCGCTCGTGCGGACGATTTCGATCATCGGGCCCCGGTCTCCCTTGCGGCAAGCTTTCGCGTTGCGGCATGGGAATCACCATGCCACGGTAATTTCATATTCCTACCGGCTCACCTTGCCGGCAACCCGGGTTTTCAGGCGTGGGCGTCGTCGTACCATTCGAAGATAAGCATCCCGACAGGAATCCGAGCATCGAAAAGCTCGTGTCGTTGGTGGCAGCCGACATGCAGCGGGTCAACACCATGATCCTGTCGCGCACCGGATCCGACGTGACGATGATCCCCGAGGTGGCAAACCACCTGATCTCGTCGGGCGGCAAGCGCCTGCGTCCGATGCTGACCCTCGCGACCGCCAGCCTCTCGGGCTATGAGGGCGACGGCCACGTGAAGCTCGCGGCCAGCGTCGAGTTCATGCACACCGCCACCCTCCTCCACGACGATGTGGTGGATGAAAGCGACATGCGCCGCGGGAAGATCGCGGCCCGCATCAAATGGGGCAACGAGGCCAGCGTCCTCGTCGGTGACTTTCTTCTCGGCCAGGCTTTCCGCATGATGGTGGAGGTAGGCTCGCTGCGCGCCCTCGATATCCTGTCGGCCGCCGCCACGGTGATTGCCGAAGGCGAGGTCATGCAGCTGGCTGCTGCGAAGAACACCGAGACCACCGAAGACGAGTATCTGGCGGTGATCCGCGGCAAGACCGCGGAGTTGTTCGCGGCCGCCTGCGAAGTCGGTCCCGTCATCGCCAACCGGCCCAAGGCCGAGCAGGCCGCCTGCCGGTCCTACGGGATGAATCTCGGCATCGCTTTCCAGTTGGTGGACGACGCGCTGGATTATGGCGGCACGGCCGCGGCGCTCGGCAAGAATGTCGGCGACGATCTTCGCGAGGGCAAGATCACCCTGCCGGTCGTGCTGTCGTTCCGGCGCGGCTCATTGGAAGAACGCGCGTTCTGGAAGCGCGTGCTCGAACAGGGGGAGGTCGAGGACGGCGATCTTGAGAAGGCCATCGCGATCATGCGCCGGCACCGGGCACTTGAAGACACGGTGGAGCGCGCCCGGCATTACGGCGCCATGGCGCGGGACGCGCTCGCGCTCTTCCCCGATGGCCCGCTCAAGCAGGCGCTCCTCGACACCGTCGATTTCTGCATCGCGCGGGCGCATTGAGGCATCGCCTGCTGCATCAGACGACGAAGAAGTCATTGTAGGTGAGCTTAAGGCCCTTCTTGAGAACGGCGATCTCGACGGCTTTGCCTAAGCCTGAGCCGTCGATGTCGAGGAAAAGCAGGCCCGTCTTCTTGTTGTAGATGAGGTAGTCGTTGCCATCCTTGGCTTTATCAATGCTGAAGAACTTCTTGTTCAGCTTCACCGGCTTGGAAGCCGTGCCCTTGCCGAGCTTCTTGCAGAGCGCATTGTCGATCCAGAGCGTGTCGTCGACCACGTTGAAGTCGGTGATCTTGTCCAGGTTCGTCTTCTTGTTCGGCTTCGTATCGAACACAAAAATATCCTTGCCCGCGGCGCCTGTCAGCACATCCTTGCCGAGCTTGCCATAGAGCTTGTCGTTCCCCACACCGCCGACAAGCTTGTCGGCCCTCCTCGTGCCGATCAGAACTTGGTCCTGCGATCCGGGGCTGCTGTCTGGAACGCTCGCAGGCGGCACGATTCCGTCAGCGAATTGGAACGCTTCGATCCCCGAGACAGTGTCGCGCCCGTCCCCGCCGGTCCGGTTGTCCAGAACCGTGAACGAGCCGTCCTGGTTTTTCGTGACGGTATAGTCTGCGCGCTTGCCGCTGAAGATCGCCCTGTCCTGATCGCCTGCCCCACCATCGAGAACGTCGTTGCCGAACCCGCCGGTCAGAACATCGTTCTCTGCCCCGCCATTGAGCCGGTCGTGCCCGGCGCCGCCCCACAGAATGTCGTTCCCGCCGGCGCCCTCCAGCGTGTCGTTGTGATAGCCGCCATCGAGCTTGTCGACATTGCCCGTGCCGTTCCAGACAAGGCCTGTCACGTGAGCCGGGCTCGAATAATGCGTGGTGACCGTGCCGTTCGCGGGCTTCCACTGTGTGGTGTAGTCCGTCCACGCCACGCCCCGTTCCTCCATCGGGTTTTCGAAGGAATAGTAGCTCCAGAGGAACGACCCGGCGAGCCACTGGCCGCCGTAGTTCTCCATCACCTTGTAGAGCGCGGTGTAGCAATCCACCTGCTCCTGGAGGTCGACGGTGCCGCTGCCGCCGAACACGCCCGGGTCTTTGTTGGCGCCGTCCATGCTCTTGTAGCCGACCTCGGTGAAGATCACCTTCTTGCCGTATTGCTCGGAGAGCGCCTTGTAATATTCGACGACGGATTTGCCCCCGTGCAGAGTGTCTCTGATCCACGGGTTGAAATGCGGCTTGGTCCAGGCATCTACGATCTGATCGACGGTCGGATCATTGACCGTCGAGGATGGGATATAGGCGTCGACGCCGATATAATCGACCTGATCCCAGAAGCCGACATCCTTCACCGTCCCATAGGTGGCCGCGTAAGTGATCTTTCCTGAATAGACGGCGCGCACGGCCTCGATGATTTCCGCCCATTTCTGTGTGTAGGTCTTGCCGTCGCTGCAGACCTTGGTCGGATCGATCATGCTGTCCATCTCGGTGCCGACGCAGAACATCGCTGCGCCTGCCTCCTGCCCCACCTTGGCGTATTCGACCATCATCGCCTTATAGCTGTCGAACCATGCCTTGGGGTCGGTGGGAGCAAGTTCGGCGCGCCAGACGCGATTGTTGGTTTCGAGGTGAGGCTTGAGCACAACGTTGAGGCCGCGCGCCTTGGCGTCGAGAATGGATTGCCTGACCTGCGCAAAGGTGTCGCTCTCGTTGTCCCAGGGATTGTTCGGATCGCCGAGATTCAATGCCACCGAGTTGCTGAATTTATCCGCCTGGAAGAAATTGGGCACGAGGGTGAGGGTGCTGGCGCCGGTCGCCGCAATCTGATCCATGGCCTTATGGCCAGTATCGGTGATCGCTTGTCCGCCCCAATATGAAGGCTGTGTGATGCCTTCCCACTCGAAGATCTGACCGGGGATACTCATGCCTTAGCCCTCTGTTCGCAATGGATGAGCCGAAGCCTATCAGTCGACTCGTATATTAAGTTATAACATTGCATATGGTTCCATTGATTATGTCAAACGGCCTCACTGTCCCAGTGATGCGCCCTCCCGCCTACCCGTCCTCAGGCAGAATCGTGGCGTTTGCCCACCAACCCGGCTGCTATGGCTCGGGCGCCCAGCCGTTGTGGCGGCATGGGCCCGCGAGTGCGCGTTGAAGCAGGATCGAGCGAAGACCTCCAGGCTCAGCCGACGGCGCGGCGATCCTCAAGCCAGGTTCCGGTTGCTTTCGTGTCGGCCTCGTGGCTCGGCTCGCGCGTCGGATCAGCCAATGCGGCCGCTTCCCACTCACGCATGGAAGGCAGCGCCAGGAGGCGCGCCACATAGGCGGCCGAGATTTCGTCGACCTTCAGATTGTAGGTCTGCACGCGAAACGCCACAGGCGCGAAGAACGCATCCACGGCGGTGAATTTTTCGCCCGCGAGGAATGGGCCGCCGAAGCGGGCGAGGCCGTCGTTCCAGAGTTCCTGCAGCCTCGCGATATCCTGGCTCAGGGCAGGCGACATTTCCCACAACTGGACCCGGATGCCGCAATTCATCGGGCAGCGCGAGCGCAGGGTGCCAAAGCCTGAATGCATCTCGGCGGCTGCGCAGCGCGCCCATGCGCGCGCCGCCGCATCTTGCGGCCAAACGCCCGGATGATGCTCAGCCAGATATTCGGTGATCCCCAGCGAATCCCAGACAGTGATGCCGTCGTCGGTCAGGCACGGCACCTGGCCGGTCGGGGAAAACTTGCGGAACGATTGGTAACTCGAACCTTCGGTGAAGAGCACGCCGCGCTCCGTGAACGGAATCCCAAGCTCGCGCATCAGCACCCACGGCCGAAGCGACCAGGACGAATAGTTCTTGTTGGCGATGAAGAGCTCGTACATGGCGGTCCGTCCCGATTCGTTTAGCGACAACAGGTGTCATACGCGAAATCGCCGGACCGGCGAAGGCTGTCAACGCAGCATCGTCGGCTTGACCCACCAATGCGGGCGCACTGCCTGGATCTGCCTTGCCGCCGCCGCCGCCGCATCGGCATCGTCGAACAATCCGAAGACCGTCGCGCCAGATCCGGACATGCGCGCGAGCCGGCAATCCGGCGTCTCGGAGAGCCGACGCAGCACCTCCGTGACGAGCGGCTGCAGGCTGCAGGCAGCGGGCTCAAGGTCGTTGCGCGCATCGCGAAGCGCCGCCACGAGATCCGCAGCGGAGGTCATCGGCCAATCGCTTGCGGTTGGCGATCGGCGAATTTCCCCCGGCGGCAATCCGAGCGCTCGAAAGATCTCCGGGGTCGCCACCGGAACGCCGGGATTGACCAGCACGGCGAACAGACGCGGCAGGCGCAAAACGGGCCCGAGAACTTCGCCCGTGCCGCGCATGACGCGTGCACGCGCTTGCAGGCAGACGAGCACATCGGCCCCCGTCTCGCGCGCGGCATCAACGATGGCCGGATGCGACAGCGGAAGATCGTTCAGCCGCGCGAGCAATCGCAATGCGGCCGCCGCGTCGGACGAGCCGCCGCCGATGCCGGCCGCGACCGGCAAGCGCTTGACGAGATGAAACACGCCGACCTTCACGCCGGGCATCCGTTCCACCAACAGGCGCGCTGCCTTGAGGACGAGATTGTCGGCATCATGTCCCGCCGAGACGGCGGTCGGACCGCTTGTTTGCAATCCGAGCGTCGCCCCCGGCCGCAGGGTCAGGCGATCGCCCGTTCCCGCGAATGCAACGAGGCTGTCGAGCTCGTGATAGCCATCGGCGCGCCGCCCCAGCACATGGAGGCTCAGGTTGATCTTGGCGGGAGCGCGGGTGGCGAGCGGAAGCAGCATGGCCCTTCCATGCCCGAGAGCGGCAGCGTTGGGAAGAGACGCCGTCCAGCCGGATCCTTCGAGATGGTCTGCGGGTCTTGGGGTCGAGCAACACCCCATCAGCCTCATGCTGAGGAAGGCCGAAGGCCTGTCTCGAAGCACGAGGCGCCTGGAGAGACCGCTGGAGGATCCTTCGAGACGCGAGCGTTGCTCGCTCCTCAGGATGAGGCGGAGTGAATTCGCAGCGCCCCCGGGGATTAGGTCGGCGGAGAGACCGGCTTCTCGCCTTCGACGGCGGGTTTGGAATCGTCGAGCCCGTTGTCGATCTTCTTCAGGATCTTGACCAGATCCTCATGCTCGGGGTTCGAATCCTTGGCGTGATTCCACTGGAATTTTGCCTCGAGCTTGCGACCGACCCGCCAATAGGCATCGCCCAGATGGTCGTTGATGACCGGATCGCCGGCCTTCAATTCAACCGCCTTCTCGAGTTCGCGCACCGCTTCGTCGTAGCGGCCCATGCGATAATACGCCCAGCCGAGCGAGTCGATGATCATGCCGTCGCGCGGTGCAAGCTCGACGGCGCGCGTGAGCATCTTGAAGGCCTCGTCGATATTGGTGTTCTGGTCGACCCAAGAATACGCGAGATAGTTCAGAACCTGCGCCTTCCCCTGCGGCAGGGTATCGGGCACGAGTTCCATCGCTGTCTTCAGATCCGCCTCACCCTTCGACCATTGCTTCGCCCGTTCATACGAGGTGCCGCGATAGAAGAAGAGAATCCAGTGGCCGCGATCCGGCGTTCCGATCAGTTCGATCGCCTTGCTGTAGGTCTCGGCGGCTTCCGCGAACTGCTTGCGTGAGCGCTGCACGTTGCCAAGGGCGATGACCACCTCGACGTCCTGCGGACGCTCCTTCATGAGGCGGCTCAAATGTCCTTCGGCCTCGGCGCCACGGCCGAGCATTTCGAGATTCTGGCCGATGGTGATTTCGGCGCTCGGGCGAACCGGTGAATCTTTCGGCACCCGCGCGAAAACCTCATTGGCGCGATCGTATTGCTTCAACCGCTCATAGACATCGCCGAGGGTCACAAGCGCGAGCCCGTGATCGGGATTGAGATCGAGCCCGAGGCGCAGATAGATGATGGCGGTGAGCTCATCGCCTTGCGTGTTGCCGACGACGCCGAGACCGTAGAGAAGCTCCGCCGCGCCATCCTGCGCAGACGTCACCACCGGCGCCAGGGGCTTGCCGCTTTTGAGGGTTTCCATGGCGGCGCGCACAACGGGGTGCCGCGGCAGGGCATCGTCGAAGGTCTTGTAGAGCGCCAGCGCCTCATCGCGCCGGCCGCGCTTTGCGAGGAACCGCGCATAGGCATCGACGACCTGGAGCGTGTTGCGTTCGCCGTCATAGGCCGCCTTGAAGCGCTTTTCGGCCTCGGCCGAATTGCCGACCACGTCGGAAATCAGCGCTGCGTGATATTCGCGAAACTGATTGAAGGCGCGCTCGCTTTTGAGACGGTCGACGGTCGCCAATGCGCGCTTGCCGTCTTTCGACCCCGCATAGGCCCAGGCCGTCAACAGCGTTGCGGTCAGGTCCAACTGCCGATCGCGCTTTCCGCCCGCAATCTTGGCGCGGGCATCGCCATAATGGCGCTCTTTCAAATCGCGAACGGCAAGCGCGAATTGCGCCAGATTGTTGGAGGGATCGCGGGCGGCGAGGCGTTCGGCTGCGCGATACGCTTCATTCATCGAGCCATTGCCGAGAAAGGCCACGAAGCCGCGCTCCAGCAATTCCTGATTGCGCGGATCCTCCTGGATGGCCTCGCGGAAGAAAACGGTCGCGGCAGCCGTATCGCGCGCCGAGCCCGCAATGTAGGCGGCCAGGAAATTTCCCTCCAGGCTTGCGGCCGGCCGGATCGTTTCGGCCGGATCGGTGCTCGCGGCATTTGCGGGAGCGGCAGCGAACCCGACCATCGAGAGCGCGAGAACAGACAGGCCTTTGCGGGCCAAAGGCAAAATAAAGGTTGGCACTAAACGCGGCTCCACTGATCGCAGCATCCCGGCACGAGATGTGCGCCAAATCAGGCCGGAGAATGGCGGTTCCCGGCCAAGGGGGCAAGGGGCGGCGCCCTTGCGGTCAAGCTCTCGTGATGCGGCGGCCCGATCCTGAGCGCCGCGCCACGCAACGATTTTCTCACATGTTGACGTAATTCGGGCCGCCCCCGCCTTCCGGCGTGACCCAGTTGATGTTCTGGTTGGGGTCTTTGATGTCGCAGGTCTTGCAGTGGACGCAGTTCTGCGCGTTGATCACGAAGCGCGGCGCATCGGCCTCCACCCATTCGTAGACCGCAGCCGGGCAGTAATATTGCGAGGGGCCGCCGTAGACGTCGAGTTCGGAGGCCTTCTGCAGCGCCATGTCATTCACCTTCAGGTGAATCGGCTGATCTTCCTCGTGATTGGTGTTCGAGAGAAACACCGAGGAGAGCCGGTCGAAGGTGAGAACGCCGTCTGGCCGCGGATATTTGATCGGCGCGACCTCGGAAATGGGCTTGAGCGTCTCGAAATCGGCCTTGCCGTGCTTCATGGTGCCGAAAAACGACCAGCCGAGAAGCTCGTTCGTCCACATGTCGAAGCCGCCAAGGGCGGTTCCGACCATCGTGCCGAATTTCGACAGGAACGGCTTCACGTTCCGAACGCGCTTGAGATCCCGGCCGATGGCGGACGAGCGCCAGGAATTCTCGTACTCCGTGACTTCGTCGTGCTGGCGTCCGACCGCAATGGCCGCAAACACATGATCGGCGCAGAGGATACCGGACAGAATCGCGTTGTGGCTGCCCTTGATGCGCGGCACGTTCACGAAGCCGGCCGAATCGCCCACGAGGCAGCCGCCGGGGAAGACGAGTTTCGGCACCGATTGCCAGCCGCCCTCGACAATGGCGCGACCGCCATAACCGATGCGCTTGGCTCCCTCGAAGGTGTCGCGGATCATCGGGTGGGTCTTGAAGCGCTGCAGCTCTTCAAACGGCGACAGGGTCGGGTTCTTGTAGTTCAAGTGCACCACGAAACCGACCGACACCAGATTATCGTCGAAATGATAGAGCCAGGAGCCGCCGCCGGTATCGTTCGACAGCGGCCAGCCCATGGAGTGACGGACGAGGCCGGGCCGATGCCGGGCGGGATCCACCTGCCAGATTTCCTTGACGCCGAGGCCGTATTTCTGGTGATCGCGGCCGTTGGCGAGATCGAACCGGCGGATCAGCTGCTTGGACAGGCTGCCGCGCGAGCCTTCGGCGAAGATCGTGTATTTGGCGCGAAGTTCCATGCCGCGGGTGAAGCTGGCATTGGGCTCGCCCTCGCGGCCGATGCCCATGTCGCCGGTCGCGATGCCGACGATCCGGCCATCCTCTTCGAGAAATTCGGCGGCCGGGAAGCCGGGATAGATTTCAACCCCGAGCTCTTCGGCCTTGCGGCCGAGATAGCGTGCCACGTTGCCGAGCGAACCAATGAAATTGCCGTGGTTGTTCATGAGTTTCGGCATGAACAGATTGGGCAGGCGCACGCCGCCGGCCGGGCCGAGATAGAGAAATTGATCCTCCGTCACCTCGGTCGTGAGGGGCCGGTCACCGTCATTGCGCCATTCCGGCAGCAGCTGGTCGAGGCCGCAGGGGTCGATCACCGCTCCCGAGAGGATGTGCGCGCCGATCTCCGAGCCTTTTTCGACCACGACGACCGAGACGTCGCCGCCCTTCCCGGCTGCTTCCTGCTTGAGCCGGATCGCCGCAGCGAGGCCCGCTGGACCGCCGCCGACGATCACGACGTCGAATTCCATCGATTCACGGGCGGGCAGATCCATTATTGTTCTCCTGGCGCATGATCCGGCGAGCGATCACGCGGTTAAGCACCATCCCGAGGTCCGACAATCCGGACCACGGCGCTCATTGTTTACCTATGAACAAGTCGGCCGCACTCCTCAACCTCCCGCTTGGGAAGTTTTGAACGGTTCCATTTGACCCAAACCGCCCCTGACGCAAGACCGGCCTCCGGAATAATGCCGAGTTGTCCACGTGGCGCGGCCGGCTTACATACGATCCATGCAGGACCAGCCCCTCGACCGCGACGCGCTCCACGCGATCCTCGATTTCCATATCGAGGCGGGGGTCGACATCGCACTCGACGAAGTGCCGCATAACCGGTTCGCCGAGGCTGCGGTCCCCGCACCGGCGCGCAATCCCGAGCCCGCTTCCGAGCGGCCCGAGCCCGCGGCTCTCGCCTCGCCGGAGCCGTCGCGCCCGCCCCGTCCGCTGCCGGCGCTTGCCGCCTTGGCCCCCGAGGAAGCAGCGTCCCTTGCCCGAGAGCATGCTCGCGATGCGACCTCGCTGGAGGCGCTTGAAGCGATCCTGCAGAGCTTCGACGGCTGTGCGCTGAAATTCAGCGCCAAGAACCTGGTCTTCTGCGACGGCAACCCGCAAAGCCGCGTTATGCTCATCGGCGAGGCGCCCGGCGGCGACGAGGACCGGATCGGCAAGCCGTTCATGGGCCGTTCCGGCCAGTTGCTCGATCGGATGCTCGCGGCTATCGGCCTCGACCGGACCCAGGTCTATATCGCCAATATCGTGCCGTGGCGTCCTCCTGGAAACCGCACGCCGACGCCGCAGGAAGTCGCGATCTGCAAGCCCTTCATCGCCCGCCAGATCGAATTGGCGAGCCCCGAATTCCTGCTCTGCCTCGGTGGGCCCTCGACCCAGAACCTGCTTGAGACCAAGGAGGGGATCCTGCGCGCCCGCGGCCGCTGGCTCACCTACAAGACCGGCGACGGTCGCGCGATCCGCACGCTGCCGACCCTGCATCCGGCCTATCTGCTGCGCCAGCCTCTGCAGAAACGGCTTGGCTGGCGGGATTTCCAGAGCTTGCGCCGGGCCCTCGACGGGCGCGAATAAGCGGGCTCTTTTGGTCGCGACGGAACTTGCTTATACGCTCCAGCTTATAAGAATGCAGCGGCGTGCCGCGATTTTCCGGGAAAGTTTAAGCCATGCGCTGGGATGATTTTCGCCCCTCATCGAATGTCGAGGACCGCCGTGGAATGAGGATGCCCGGCGGTGCAGGCGGCCTCGGCATCGGCACCATCGTCATACTCGGTCTGGTCGGCTGGGCGCTGGGCATCGATCCGCGCATCCTGATCGGCGGCGCCGAGATGATCGCCGGCGGCGGCTCCGGCTACGAGCAGCCGCAACAACAGGGCCGGCAGGGCGCGCCGCAAGACGAGATGGGCCGGTTCGCCGCCGCGATCCTCGGCAACACCGAGGACGTGTGGAAGGACGTGCTGCCAAAACAGGCCAACCGGCAATACCAGCCACCCAAACTCGTGCTCTTTTCCGAAGGGACCCGCTCCGGCTGCGGCGCCGCCCAATCGGCCATGGGACCGTTCTACTGCCCGCTCGACCAAACGGTTTATATTGACCTCACCTTCTTCCAGGACATGCAGCGCAAATTCCGGGCCGGCGGCGAGTTCGCCTACGCCTATGTGCTGGCGCACGAGGTCGGTCACCACATCGAAAATCAGCTCGGCATCCTGCCTCGCGTGCAGGCACGACAGCGCGAGGTGGGACAATCGGAGGGAAACCTGCTCTCGGTGCGCGTGGAACTGATGGCCGATTGCCTGGCGGGGGTCTGGGCGCATCATTCGCAGGCGCGCTGGCAATCCCTGGAACCCGGCGATGTGGAGCAGGCTGTGGCCGCGGCCGAGGCCATCGGCGACGATCGCCTGCAGCGCAAGACACAAGGTCAGGTGGTGCCGGATTCGTTTACCCACGGCTCCTCGGCCCAGCGCGTCCGCTGGCTCACGACCGGCCTGAAGGAGGGCTCGATCCAGGCCTGCGATACGTTCCGGGCGAGCAGGCTTTAGAGCTTGATGCCGAAAGAGCGAGAACCCCATGCCCGGTATCGATGAAACCCGACCGTTCGTGCCGCTTGGCATCGCGGTGCTGACCGTCTCCGACACCCGCTCGCTTCAGGACGACCGTTCCGGCGACACCCTGTCGGAACGGCTGACGAAGGCCGGTCACGTGCTGGCGGATCGCGCCGTCGTGCCGGACAATATCGAGATGATCCGCCGCAAGGTGAAGGCGTGGGTGGCCAATCCGTCCATCGATGTGGTGATCACCACCGGCGGCACCGGTTTCACGGGCCGCGACGTGACGCCGGAGGCCATCGAACCCCTGTTCGACAAGCGGATGGAGGGCTTCTCGACCCTCTTCCACCGCATCTCGTTCGATACGGTCGGCACCTCGACGATCCAGTCGCGGGCGACCGCCGGACTTGCCGGGACCACCTTCATCTTCGTGCTGCCGGGCTCGCCCGGCGCGTGCAAGGATGCGTGGGACGGCATTCTCGCGGCTCAGCTCGACTACCGGCACCACCCGTGCAACTTCGTCGAGATCATGCCCCGTCTCGACGAGCATCTGAAACGCGGCAAGCTTACCTGAAGGCCGGGTCGCGCTCGATTACAGCAGCAAGCCGCACCGGCGATCCGGCTTTCGTCCCATCCATGAAGACGCGGCGGTGAACCAGATCCCCCGCCCGGATGGCTGACGGCGAGACCCAATCCCGCAGCATGTGAACAGCTGCCTGAAGGAACCCCTGACGGCGCCTGAGCCGGGCGCGGTCCTGCCGATGGACGCTGACAAACCGGTCGAGGACGCGGATCCAGCCCTCCTGTGGCAGGTCGCCGTCGTCGAGACAGAGCAGCCATTCGCGACGGGCACGCTTCGCGCCGTCGCTCCACGACAATGCGGGTGAGAGCGCCAGGGTGGCTCCCGCCTCCTCCACCACCCGCTCGACGGCCTCGTCCGCCGCCCTCACCAGAACGACCGCATCCGCCACAAGTCCGGCCGTGACCGCCGGCACAAGGGCGCCGAGGGTCACCGCCAAAGCTTCGGGGCCGTGCGTGACGCGGATGAGAGCGGTGATCATGGCGCCGACCCTACCGTTTTGGGGAAATCCTGTCGCCCTGAAGATGCCTTGATTTCGTTCCAGTTTTGTTCTCTGTTCTTGAAACGTTCTCATTTCGATTCTCCCGAGGCACCGCACATGTCCGCCCGCGCCAGAGAAGCCAGCAGCCCACCGGCCCCGTTCCAGCCCGCGCTCCCCCGCAGCGAGGCGGCAGACGCCGCGCGACGACGCCTGATCGATCCCGCCTACCGCGTCGACCCGGATCGCCGCCGGGGCCGCGGCGCGGTGGCAAACCCGACCGGCCGCTATGAGCCCGCCCAGCGCGAGACCTTCGAAGACGGCTGGGCCGTCGAGGAGGAGTTGGCGCCGCTCGACACGGAGGTGATCATCGAGAAGCCGCGCACCATCATCGCGCGAAACGATTCTCCCGATATCGGCTTCGACCGCTCGATCAACCCCTATCGCGGCTGTGAACACGGCTGCTCCTATTGCTTCGCCCGTCCCAGTCACGCGTTTCACGGGCTCTCATCGGGTCTCGATTTCGAGACCAAGATCTTCGCCAAGCCGAGCGCACCCGATCTGCTCGAAAAGGAATTGCGAGCGAAAGGCTACGAGCCGAAGACGATCGCGATGGGGTCCAACACCGACCCCTACCAGCCGCTCGAGCGGCGTTTCCGGATCACGCGGGCCATTCTCGAGACCCTCAACCGGACGAATCACCCGGTCGGCATCGTGACGAAGTCAGCGCTAGTGACGCGGGATATCGACATCCTGAGCCAGATGGCCGACCGGCAGCTCGCCAAGGTGGCGATCTCGATCACGACGCTCGACCCGAGGCTCGCACGCAAGATGGAGCCCCGCGCCGCCTCGCCGGCAAAGCGGCTGGAGACGGTGCGCAAGCTTGCCGAGGCCGGCATTCCCGTCACCGTCCTCGTGGCGCCGATCATCCCGGCGATCAACGACCACGAGATCGAGGCGATCCTGAAGGCCTCCTATGCGGCAGGCGCCCGCGAGGCCGGATATGTGCTGCTGCGGCTGCCGCACGACCTGAAGGACCTCATGCGCGACTGGCTCGCCGAGCATTATCCCGACAAGCTCAACCACGTCTTCTCGCTGCTGCAGGAAGCCCGCGGCGGCAAGGATTATGATTCGGGCTGGGGCGTCAGGCAGACGGGAGTGGGCCCCTTCGCGTGGATGCTCGGCCGCCGCTTCGAGACCGCCACCGCGCGCCTCGGCATGAACACCCGACGGATCAAGCTGCGCACGGACCTGTTCGTGCCGCCGGCGCAGGACAAGGCTCAATTGTCGCTGTTTTGAGAATCTGTCTGGAATGGATGCGCCACAGACTTTCTAATGGGGCATGTCCGAACCGATTCGCTTACCCCCGCCCGATATCGGCCTCAAGCGCGAGCGCGCCCTGCGCCGCGCAGGGTTTCAATGCGTCGCCGGTCTCGACGAAGTCGGACGCGGGCCGTTGGCAGGACCGGTCGTGTCGGCGGCCGTGGTGCTCGATCTGAAGAAGGTCCCCTCAGGCCTTGCTGATTCGAAGGCCCTGACGGCGGAACAGCGGGAGGCGCTGTTCGAGCAGATCCTCACCACCGCCCATGTGGGCATCGCGTCGATCTCGCACACGGATGTGGACAGCATCAATATCCGGCAGGCCTCCTTGCGCGCCATGTGCCGCGCCCTGGCGGCCCTGCCCTGCACGCCCGATATGGCGCTCGTCGACGGCAATGACCCGCCTGCCCTGCCCTGCCGGGTCGAGGCGGTCATCAAGGGCGACGCGTCGATCGCATCGATCGCCGCGGCCTCCATCGTCGCCAAGGTGGTGCGCGATCGGCTGATGGTCCGGCTCGGTGCCATCTACCCGTCCTATGGGTTTCACACCAACGTCGGTTACGCCACGAAATTCCATCTTTCGGCGCTCGCGAGCGACGGCCCCTCTCCGTTCCATCGCATGACTTTTTCGCCTTTGCGCCAAGGGTTACTGGACCTGTAACCTAGCTTAACAAGCATTAACCTTGAAAACTCAATCATATCAATGGGTAGGCAAAGTTTGCCGATCTAAAATAAGATGCGTTTTCTCCGCTTTTAAACTTCGTCTTTACCCTAACGCGCCATGATCCGGATTGTCAGTTGCGTAAACGGTGATCACCCATGGGTACCTCGCGTACCGGGGCCGCCGGCGCCGCCTCCCGGATTGTTGTCTCGCGTACCGGGCGGCTTGCGTCGGCGCCTCGGACGGGGCTCAAAGCCCCCTCGTCCGCCTTGCCGAATCCATCCCTCAAGGCAGTTCCTGTCCGCAAGGGTGGCGCTCTCCCTGAGGACCTTCCTCTCAACCAGATTCTTCTCGGCGATTGCATTGCGTCGCTGGCGAAGCTTCCGGCCGAGAGCGTGGACGTGGTCTTCGCCGACCCGCCCTACAATCTCCAGCTCGAACAGGCGCTGACGCGCCCTGACCACAGCCTCGTCGACGCGGTCGACGATGACTGGGACAAGTTCGCGAGCTTCTCCGATTACGACAGCTTCACCCGCGCCTGGCTCTCGGGCGTTCGCCGCGTGATGAAAAAGAACGCGACCCTGTGGGTGATCGGCTCCTACCACAACATCTTCCGAGTCGGCGCGACGCTGCAGGATCTTGATTTCTGGCTCTTGAACGACATCGTGTGGCGCAAGGCCAACCCGATGCCGAATTTCCGCGGCCGCCGCTTCACCAATGCGCACGAAACCATGATCTGGGCCTCGAAGAGCGCGGATTCAAAGAGCTACACGTTTCACTACGACGCGATGAAATCGGCCAACGAAGACGTGCAGATGCGCTCCGACTGGTTCATCCCGCTCTGCACCGGCGACGAACGGCTGAAAGGCGAGGATGGCCGCAAGGTTCATCCGACCCAGAAGCCCGAAGCGCTGCTTGCCCGGGTTCTGCTGTCGTCGTCCAATCCCGGCGACGTGGTGCTCGATCCATTCTTCGGCACCGGCACCACCGGTGCGGTGGCAAAGAAACTCGGGCGCAACTTCATCGGCCTCGAACGGGACCCTGCCTATGCAAAGGCAGCCCGCGCGCGCATCGATGGCGTCGAGCCCTTGTCCGACATCTCGATTGCGGCAGCGCCGGAGAAGCGCACCGAGACGCGCGTGCCGTTTCTCTCCCTGCTCGAAGGCGGCCATGTGAAGGCCGGCGAAACCCTCACCGACGAGCGCCGCCGCTTCCAGGCGACCATTCGCGCCGACGGCACCCTGACGCTCGGTCCGGTCATCGGTTCGATCCACAAGATCGGCGCCCTCTCGCAAGGCCTGCCGGCCTGCAACGGCTGGACGTTCTGGCACGTTCTCCGCGACGGCAAACTCGTCTGCATCGACGATTTCCGCGCCAAGGTGCGGGCGGAAATCGGGGCGTAGCGGACGAGAATTCTTGAACCAGAATGGCCGGGCGTTTTTCCGGCCATTTTGATTCGGTGCCATGTCAAACAGCGTGGACCTCACCAAACTTGAAGGTGTCCCGCACGAACATGGCGGGCTGCGCCAAAACCGCAATCGCGTGATGGTCGGGCTGCAAATCAGCTCCGCACCAACCGCGATGTCCCCATGCCAAATCACCCGAAGAGCTTTAGCATCGTCTCATGGCTCCTTCTTCTCTCGACCCCTCCCTACTCGCCGCCGCCTCGCAACCGTCGTGGGACGATCTCCGGATCTTTCTGGCCGTGGTGGCTCATGGATCGATGAACGGCGCCGGGCGTGCGCTCGGACAAAGCCAGCCGACGATCGCGCGGCGGATGCGGGTGCTGGAGGATGGCCTCGGGGTCGCCCTCTTCATTCGCGGACCGAACAATCTGAGCCTGACGGAGGCGGGGCGAGCCGTTCTCGAAGCGGCGGCTCCCATGGCAAGCGCCGCGGACGCCGTTCCGGCTGCGGCGGCCGCCTATGGTCCGGACCCGGCGGCGCCGGTGCGCGTCACGGCGACCGCATCCGTCACCATGTTCCTGTCGCTCCATGCGGGGAGCCTCGCAAAGCAAGGAAACGCCGATATCGCCTACATCCCGACCCGACGCCACCTCGACCTTATCGGCGGAGAGGCCGATATTGCCCTGCGCATGCGCCGCCTTCCCGAGCTGGCGCCGGAACTGGTCGTCCGCCGAGTCGGACGCGTGGCATTCGCCATGTACGCCCAGACCGCTAGCCCGACCGCGGTGATTGCGCCCTCGGATGATCCCACCCTGTCGCGTCAGGCGGCGTTCGTCGCACGGTTTGCCGAGGGCCGTCCCATCGCGGCGCGGATCGGTGACATGCCGATCCGATATCAGGCGGCGAGATCCGGATTGGGCGCCGCGTTCCTGCCCTGCTGGCTCGGCGATTCCGACCCTGATCTCGTACAGGTCGCGCCTCCGCCTCAGGATCTTGCCGAAGACGTGTTTCTCATCATGCACGAGCGCAGCAGGAAGCGGACGAACGTTCAGCAAGTGGCGAACGCGATGGTCGGCCTGTTCAAGAAAAAGCATGGCCTGCTGGCGGGCCTCGAGCCGCGCCGGACTGAGCTACTTCAGATCTGATCCGGCTTCGGTTTTGCCGCCCCGTTCCTGACGGGCTTGCCGTCCCCAAGCGCGTGCGCCAGCACTTTCTTCATCACACCCGGCAGGGCTTCCTCGTGGAGATCGCGGCGGAGCGTCCAGCGCATGTCGCCCGGCTCCGGCGTTCCCCGCGGCACCTTGGCCAGGAACACCGTCAGTTCGAGCGGAAAATGGGTGAAGACGTGGCGCACGAGGCCGGGCAGCCGCTGCCACCGCGCCTCGATCGGAGCATCGAGCATGGCGCGGGACGGTTCGTAACCGGGCTCCCAGGCGCTTGTGGGCGTCTCCACCATGCCGCCGAGCAGGCCCTGCGTCGGCCGCGTTCGCAACAGGATGCTGTCATCGGCGCGCAGAACCACGAAGGCTGCGCCGCGGCGCAGGTCGCCGGTGAGCTTCTTCTGTTTCTTCGGATAGAGCTCCTGCGAGCCTTGCGCACGCGCCTCGCAAGGCGCCATCCACGGGCAGAGGGCGCAGGCCGGGCGCTTGGGGGTGCAGATCGTCGCGCCGAGATCCATCAGGGCCTGGGCGAAATCCCCCGGCCGGTCCAGCGGCACCATTTCAAGGGTGAGCGTGCGCAGCAGCGGCTTTGCCTTCGGAAGCGGTTCCTCCACCGTGAAGAGCCGCGAGACGACGCGCTCCACATTGCCATCCACCGCCGCCGCTGGTTCGTGGAACGCGATGGCGGCGACCGCCGCCGCCGTGTAGGCGCCGATGCCGGGCAGAGCGAGCAATTCCGCTTCGGTCGCGGGAAATGCGCCGGCGTGCTTGTCCACAACCGCCTTGGCGCAGGCATGGAGGTTGCGGGCGCGGGAATAATAGCCGAGGCCGGCCCATGCCTGCATGACCGCGTCGACCGGCGCCTCCGCCAAGGCGGCGACGGTCGGAAACCGCTCAAGGAACCGAAGATAGAATGGCTTTACCGCTGTCACGGTGGTCTGCTGCAGCATGATCTCGGAAAGCCACACCCGATAAGGATCCGGGACTTCGCCGGCCTCGGCGCGCCAGGGCAGGCTGCGCCGGTGGCGGTCGTACCACGCGAGCAGATCTGGGCTTTGAGGCTTGGAGGCGCGCGGCGCGAGCGTTAGCATGAGGATGTGGATAGCGATCCTGATCGAATAATCCAGACCTGCTTTGGATCAAATGACCATGCGTAAGCCGAGACCCCGGGCGAAGCCGCTTGCCGATTTCGTCGATGTTTGCCTTGGCCCCAGCCTGGCCAGGCAAGGCTTTGCCACGTCCGACGTGATCGTTGCGTGGGCCGACATCGTGGGCGAGCGTCTGGCGGAATTCACGCAGCCCTTGAAGATCGAGTGGAAGCGCAAAGGGCCTAATGCCGACCCGGAGGCAAGGCCCGAGCCCGCGATTCTCGTGGTGCGCACGGAAAGCGCCTTCGCCCTGGAGATGCAGCATCTGGCCCCCATCGTCATCGAGCGCGTGAACACCTATTACGGCTGGCGCTGCATCGGCCGCATCGTGCTCAAGCAAGGACCGGTGCGGCGGGCCGAGAAGCAACGGCCCGTCGTGCCCGTTTTGAGCGAGGCGGACCGCAAACGGGTGAAGGCTGCGACCCAGCCCATCGAGGAGGATGCCCTTAGGCTTGCCCTCGACCGGCTGGGACAGGCCATCGTCGGCCAGCCCTCGGCGCGCACGAAAGCGTGACGAACGTGGGCTTGCCACAAAACCGATCTCCCTCTACCGCAAGACGAAATATCCTTCAGGAGCCTTTTCAACGATGATCACCCGGCGCCAAACGCTTCAGCTTCTCGGAACCGCCGCCGCAACCGTCCTCGTGGCATCGAGCCTGCCGGCTTTCGCCCAGAACGTCGCGGTCTCCGATCTCGCCGTCCCCGGCCCGCTCGGCGATGTCGCCCAGGGACCCGCGGATGCCAAGGTGACGATCATCGAATACGCGTCGTTGACCTGCTCCCACTGCGCCAACTTTCACAAGACGACCTATCCGGAGCTGAAGAAGCGCTATATCGACACCAACAAGGTGCGGTTCATCCTGCGCGAATTCCCCCTCGATCCGCTCGCCACCGCGGGCTTCATGCTGGCGCGCTGCGACGGCGAAGGAAAATATTACCCGGTCACCGATCTGCTCTTCGAGCAGCAGAGGAATTGGGCTTTTACCGAGAAACCCCTCGATGCCCTGCGGCAACTGATGCGTCAGGCCGGTTTTTCACAGGAGAAGTTCGAAGCCTGCTTGCAGGATCAGAAACTTTATGACGCGGTGAACGCTGTGAAGAACCGCGGCGTCGACCAGTTCAAGGTGGACTCGACCCCGACCTTCTTCATCAATGGTCAGCGTCATCCCGGAGCCCTTTCAATCGATGAGATCGAGAAGATCATCAAGCCGCTGCTCGGAGAGTAAGGTCTCCGCTCCTGCCCTTCCCGGGCGGGCAGGAAGGTCGCGTCGATGAAGCTGACTCGCCTTCGCATCGCCGGGTTCAAGACCTTTGTCGAACCGATGGACTTCCTGATCGAGACCGGGTTGACCGGGGTCGTCGGGCCGAATGGCTGCGGCAAATCGAACCTTGTCGAGGCGTTGCGCTGGGTCATGGGAGAGAACTCCCATAAGAACATGCGCGCCTCCGGCATGGACGACGTCATTTTCTCCGGTTCGGGAGGCCGACCGGCCCGCAACACCGCCGAGGTGATGCTCACCATCGACAATGGGGAGCGCACCGCGCCGGCGGCTTTCAACGACGCCGACATGCTGGAAATCTCGCGCCGGATCGAGCGCGAGGAAGGCTCGACCTATCGCATCAACGGCAAGGAAGTCCGCGCCCGCGATGTGCAGATCCTGTTTGCCGACGCGGCGACAGGCGCGCGTTCGCCCTCTCTTGTGCGGCAGGGCCAGATCAGCGAAATCATTTCGGCGAAGCCCCAGTCGCGCCGCCGCATTCTCGAGGACGCCGCCGGCATCGCCGGGCTCCATGCGCGCCGGCACGAGGCGGAACTGCGCCTCAAGGCGGCGGAGGACAATCTCCTGCGCGTCGAGGACGTGCTGCGCGAACTCGAAACCCAGGTCGACAGCCTGAAACGGCAGGGGCGGCAGGCCTCCCGCTACAAGAACCTGTCGGCCGAGATCCGGCGTCTCGAGGCTCTGCATTATGCCATCGGTTTCGCCGATGCGCGCGAACAGGCCGCGTCCTCCGAGCGTCAGGCCGCCGAAGACCTGAAGACCGTCGCCGACCGCACCGAGGAACAGACCAAGGCGGCGACGGCGCAAGCCATTGCGGCCCACGGCCTCCCGGCCCTGCGCGACGCGGAGGTCAAGGCGGCAGCAGCCCTCCAGCGCCTCACTCATGCCCGCAACGAACTCGAATCCGAGGAGCGGCGCTCCAAGGAGCGGGTGACCGAGCTCGAACGCCATATCGGCGACCTCAACCGCGATCTCGCCCGCGAGGCAGCACAGCGCACGGACGCGCAAGGCTCCATCGAGCGGCTGCAGGCGGAAGCCGACGAGATTGCGCTCACCACCGAGGGCGCCGGCGACGCGCGTGCCGAGAGCGAAGACCGGCTGCGCGTTGTCGAAGCGGAATTGGCTGAGGCCGAGACGTCGTTGAGCGCCCTTCAGGCCCAGACATCGGATCTCAACGCCCGCCGCGCCGCGCTTGAGCGCGCAATCCGCGAGGAAATGGAGCGCGCGGCTCGATTCGCTTCCGAGAAACAGCGAATCGAACGCGATATCGCGGCGCTTTCCGCCTCCTCCGACGATTCGCCGCCCGTCGATCTTTTGCGCGAAGACATGGCGATCGCCGAGGACGCGGTGCAACAGGCCGAGGAAGCGGTCCTGTCCGCCCGCGAAGAACTCGCCGCCGCGCGCGACGCCGAGAATCGCCTGCGCCAGCCTCTGAATGAGGCCGAGCGCAAGGCGCAGCAGCTTGAGACCGAGGCGCGCACGCTGGCGAAACTTTTCACGTCGGAAACCGGCGACCTGTGGCCGCCCGCCCTTGACCAGATCACCGTCCAGAAGGGCTATGAGACGGCTCTGGGTGCGGCTTTAGGCGATGATCTCGACGCCTCCACCAATCCGTCCGCCCCCGCTCACTGGGCCGAAACCGGCGCGGGTGAGGACGATCCGCGCCTGCCCGAAGGTGCCGTCGCGCTGGCATCGGTGGCGCGTGCGCCGGCAGCCTTGCAGCGCCGCCTGAAGCAGGTCGGCATCGTCAGCAAAGCCGATGGTTTGCGGCTGCGCGGAACATTGAAGCCCGGCCAGCGCCTCGTCTCGCCGGAAGGCGATCTCTGGCGCTGGGATGGTTTCACCACTGCGGCCGAAGCGCCCTCCGCCGCTGCGCGGCGGCTTGCCGAAAAGAATCGCCTCGGCGATCTGGAACTGGAGGCGGCGGAAGCGCGCGAAGCGGTTGGGCATCTTCGCGCCGAGGCGGAAGAATCGCTCGATGCGGTGCGGCGCGCAGCCGCCCACGAAATGCAGGCGATCGAGGCCGCCCGGCAGACCCGCCAGGCCCTCGACGGCGCCCGCGCGCGCCTTGCTCAAGCCGAGCGGCGCGAGGCGGAGCTTGGGCAGCGGCGCTCCGCTCTGCAGGAGGGTCTCGCACGGCTGTCCGCGAGCGAGAGCGAGGCCATCGAGCGCGTCCGCGATGCGGAAGGCGCGCTGGAGGATCTGGCGCCCGGCCCCGATCTCGAAAACCGGCTTCTGGAAGAGCGCACGCGCGTGGCCGAGCGCCGGGCCGCCGCCTCGGAAGCCAGGGCCGCGCTGCAATCGCTTGTGCACGAAGCCGAGTTGCGTCGCCGCCGGCAGGAATCCATCGCAGCCGATATTCGGCTCTGGACCGACCGCACCGAGCGCGCCGCCCGCGCGCTGGAAGACCTCGGCGAGCGGCTGGAACGGGCCCAGGACGAGCACCAGCGCCTGCTGGAAGCGCCCGACACCTATCTGGCGCGCCGCCGCGCCCTGATGGCTGAGGTCGACGAGGCTGAACTGAAGCGCAAAGAGGCAGCCGATCATCTCGCCGACGCGGAGACCAATCTCGCCGAAACCGACCGGACCGCGCGGGCGGCGCTCGAGGCCCTTGCGGCGGCGCGCGAGGCCAGGGCCGGATCGCAGGCGCGGCACGAGGCGGCGGTCCAGCGCCTCACCGAGATCACGCACAGCATCGCCGAAAATCTCGAGACCACCCCGGCCGGGCTGATCGAACTCGCCGGGCTGCAGGAAGGCGTCGAATTGCCGTCGCAGCACGAGATCGAATCAAAGCTGCACAGCCTCAAGAGCGACCGCGAGCGCCTCGGCGCCGTGAACCTGCGCGCCGACGAGGAGCTGACGGATCTCGAAGGCAAGCACACGGGCATCGCCACCGAACGGGACGATCTGGTGGAGGCGATCAAGCGTCTTCGGCAGGCCATCGGCAGCCTCAACCGCGAAGGCCGGGAGCGGCTGCTTGCCGCCTTCGACGTGGTCAACGGCCACTTCAAGGAGCTCTTCACGACCCTGTTCGGCGGCGGCACGGCGGAGCTGACGCTGGTCGATTCGGACGATCCGCTGGAAGCCGGCCTCGACATTCTCGCCCGGCCGCCCGGCAAAAAGCCCCAGAGCATGACGCTGCTGTCGGGCGGCGAGCAGGCCCTGACGGCGACCGCGCTGATCTTCGCCGTGTTCCTCACGAATCCTTCTCCCATCTGCGTTCTCGACGAGGTCGATGCGCCCCTCGACGATGCCAATGTGGAGCGCTATTGCGACCTTCTCGACAGCATGTCGCGCCAGACCGACACGCGCTTCGTCGTCATCACCCACAATCCCATCACCATGGCGCGGATGGACCGCCTGTTCGGCGTCACCATGGCCGAGCGCGGCGTCTCCCAGCTGGTCTCCGTCGACCTGCAGAGCGCCGAGCGCATTCTCGAAACGGCGTAAGGCTTTCGGGGCTCGTCACAGTTCAGCCTCAAAATGCGAGCCGAGATCCTTCGCGGCTGCGGTAATCCGGTAGTTTTTTTAATTATTTCAAAGACTTAAACGTTTCCCACATTGCCTTGACAGGGGGGACCCCCGCTCATATGTTGCGCGCGGCTTTCGGGGCCAGGCCGGAAGACCTTTTCCCGCGCTGCTTGAGGAGGAGAACGCCATGGCGGATCCAACGAAGCGGGGCGATGAAAACGGTCAGAAGCCGGACAGCTCCGGCGACGCCGATCTTTCAGCGAGACTGAAGTCACTCGATGCACGGCTTGAAAAAGTGGCCGTGCAGCGCCGGGAGACGAAGGAAACGCAAACCCGCAAGACGTCGGATTCGAATGCGCTCGGCCAGGCTTTGAGGCTTTCGGCGGAGTTCATTTCCGGAGTTGCCGCGGGGGGAATCATCGGATGGATCGTCGATCGGCTGTTTGAAACGTCCCCATGGGGGCTTGTCGTCTGCATCATCCTCGGCTTTTGCGCCGGGATGCTCAATTTGTTCAGGGCGGCCGGGTTGATGAAATCCGCGCCTCACGATCAAAAGCGGTGACGGGTTCCAGACGAAGACGACCTTGTGACTTTAAGGCAACTAGCGAAGCGAAGAGTGGATCATGGCGAGCCCGATCGAACAATTCCAGATCAAGCCCATCATTCCCGCCATTGGTTTCACCAATTCGTCCCTCTTCATGGTCGGCGCCGCGGCTCTGATCGTCGGCGGCCTCATGTTCGCCAGCCGTAAGCGCGCCATCGTTCCGGGCCGTTCCCAATCCATCGCCGAAATCCTCCACGAGTTCGTTGCCGGCACGCTGAAAGACGCGACCGGGCAGGAAGGCATGAAGTTCTTCCCGCTCGTCTTCTCGCTCTTCATGTTCGTGCTGACGGCCAACCTGCTCGGGATGATTCCGGGATTCTTCACCGTCACCAGCCACGTCATCGTCACCTTTGCGCTCGCCCTGCTGGTGATCGGCACGGTGGTGGTCTACGGCTTCATCAAGCACGGCACGCATTTCCTCGGGCTCTTCTCGCCGCCGGGCGTGCCGGGATGGCTGCTTCCCTTCATCGTGGTGATCGAGATCATCTCGTTCCTGTCGCGTCCGATCTCGCTGAGCCTGCGTCTCTTCGCCAACATGCTCGCGGGCCATATCGCGCTGAAAGTTTTCGCAGGCTTTGTCGTTGCGCTTCTCGGCGCGGGCGGCGCCATCGCGTTCCTCGCTCCGCTCCCGCTTCTCATGGCGGTTGCTCTCATGGCGTTCGAGTTCTTCGTCGCCGTTCTGCAGGCCTACGTCTTTACGGTGTTGACCTGCATCTACCTGAACGACGCGCTGCACCCAGGCCACTAGGTCTGCGCCGAGTTACACCCTGCCTTCCCGGTCAACACCCCTCAAGGAGATCACGATGGATCCGGTTGCTTTCAAATACCTCGGCGCGGGCCTTGCCTGCATCGGCATGGGCCTCGCCGCTATGGGCGTTGGGAACATCTTCGGTAACTTCCTCTCGGGCGCCCTGCGCAACCCGTCGGCTGCCGACGGTCAGTTCGCACGCGCCTTCATCGGCGCGGCGCTTGCGGAAGGTCTCGGCATCTTCTGTCTCGTCGTCGCCCTCGTTCTGCTGTTCACCTAATTTTTGGAACGGTGACCGGGATGGCAAAGCGCGTTTAGTGTTTTGCCCGGACTACGGTGACGGCGGATCTTCCGCCGTCATTCGGCTTTTTTAAAGACTTCCATCCGTGACAGGATCGGCACCATGGCTCAGGCTCAGACCACAAACGCCACAACCGAAGCGCATGGCGGCGCTCACGAAGATGTCGGCTTTCCGCCGCTGAAGACGGAAACCTTTGCCGGCCAGCTCGTCTGGCTCGCGATCACCTTCGTGCTGCTCTACGTTCTGCTTTCGCGGCTGGTTCTGCCGCGTCTTGGCGGCATCCTGGAAAACCGCCGCTCGACGATCGCCACCGATCTCGACGACGCGGCCGCCATGAAGCAGCGCGCCGAGGATGCGGGAACCGCCTACGAGAAGGCACTGGCCGAAGCGCGCTCGCGCGCTCAGGGCCTCGCTCAGGAAACCCGCTCCAAGCTTGCGGCGGAATCGGATGCCAAGCGCAAGGTGCTCGAAGCTGAGCTCGCCAAGCGCCTCGCCGAGGCCGAAGCCACCATTTCCGCCAAGAAGGCGCAGGCCATGGGCAATGTCCGCGGTATCGCGTCCGACACCGCGACCGCCATTGTCGAGCGCCTGACCGGCAAGGCTCCGAGCGCGCAGACGATCCAGGCGGCCCTCGATGCCGTGAAGGCCTAAGGAGTTTACGATGCTCGCCAGCGCAGAATTTTGGGTTGCGGTCGCCTTCGTTATTTTCTGGGGCGTGATGTTCTATTACGGCGTGCCCGGCAAAGTGATGGGCTCGCTCGACAAGCGCGGCAAGCGCATTGCCGACGAATTGGCCGAGGCCAAGCGCCTGCGTCAGGACGCCGAGGCGCTGTTGAAGGAATATGAGCAGAAGCGCGGCGCCGCCGAGCGCGAAGCCGCCGAGATCGTGTCGCTTGCCCGCGACGAGGCCGAGCGCCTCGCGAGCGAAGCGCAGGAGAAGATCGCCGATTTCGTGAAGCGCCGCACCGCATCCGCGGAGGCGAAGATCGCCCAGGCGGAGACCCAAGCCACCGCCGAAGTGCGCGCTGCGGCGGTCGATGCGGCCGTCAAGGCATCGGAACGCGTCCTGCGCGAAGAACTGAAGGGCCCGGCGGCCACATCCCTGCTCGAGCGCAGTCTCGGCGACGTGCGCACGAAACTGCAGTAGAACCGGCTTATCCGTCGTTTTTTAATCAAGGCCGCCGCCGAGGCGGCCTTTTTTCTTTGGGGGACTTCGCTTGCTGGTCATTTTCGATTGCGACGGTGTCCTGGTCGATTCAGAGACGCTCGCCTGTCAGGTCGATGCGGAATTTCTGACATCGCTGGGCATCCCCTACACGCGGGACGAGATCATCAGTCAGTTCGTGGGCGTCAGCCTGAAGGACATGATCCCGCGGATCGAGGCGGAGCGCGCCTGCACGTTGCCGGCCGACTTCGCCGAATCCCTGAACCGCACGCTCTTCGCTCGCCTTGAGAGCGACCTTCGGCCGATTGCCGGGGTGCGCGATGCGATTCTGGCCCTGCCCCATCGCCGCTGCGTCGCGTCCTCATCGACGCCGGACCGGATCGCGCTCTCGCTGCGCCTCACCGGTCTTAACGATCTCTTCGACAACGTCTTCAGCGCGAGCGAGGTCGTGCGCGGCAAGCCGGCGCCGGATCTCTTTTTGCATGCGGCAGCGCGCATGGGCGTTGCGCCACCCGATTGCCTCGTCATCGAGGATTCGATCGCGGGCGTTCAGGCAGCCGGTGCGGCTGGAATGCGCGTGATCGGTTTTGCTGGTGGCGGACATTGCGGGCCGGATCATGCCGGGAGATTGCGTGAAGCCGGTGCGCTGAGCGTCATCGACCGGATGGCGGAACTTCCGGAGACGTTGCGCGCCTTCACCTCTCCCTGAGGAGAGGTCGAGCGAAGCGAGGGTGAGGGGGTGAGACCTTTCCGGACAGCGCGCAACCCCTCACCCGGACCTGCGGTCCGACCTCTCCCACGGGAGAGGTGAAGAGCAGCGCCCCCACCTCTCTCCAGCGGGGAGAGGTCGAGCGAAGCGAGGGTGAGGGGATGAGACCTTTCCGGACAGCGCGCACCCCTCACCCGGACCTGCGGTCCGACCTCTCCCACGGGAGAGGTGAAGGGCGGCGCCCCCCACCTCTCCTATGGGAGAGGCGAAAGGCGTAGAGCCGAAGTCCAAAGAAATGGCCGGGACGAGCCCGGCCATCACACGCTTTACAAAGCTTGAAAGCCCTATTCCGCGGCCTCGGCGAACGGCGCGGGCTTTGTCCATTTGAGCACCGGGGTGCGGGCCGCGCGGGTCTCGTCGAGACGCCGGCGGGGCGCGTGATAAGGGGCGCCGCTGAAGCGCTCGGTCTCGCCCTTTTTCGCCGACATGGCGAGATCGCGCAGCGCCGCGATGAAGAGATCGAGCGAGGCCTTCGATTCGGATTCCGTCGGCTCGATCAGCATCGCACCGTGAACGACGAGCGGGAAATACATCGTCATCGGATGATAGCCCTCATCGATCATCGCCTTGGCAAAATCGAGCGTAGTGACGCCGGTATCCTTCAGCCACGCATCGTCGAACAATACCTCGTGCATGCAGGGCTTGTCGCCGAATGGCTGCGAGAACAAATCGGCCAGGCTCGCGCGAATGTAATTGGCATTCAGCACCGCATCCTCGGAGGCCTGCTTCATGCCGTCCGAACCGTGCGACAGCATATAGGTCAGCGCGCGCACATACATGCCCATCTGACCGTGGAACGCGGTCATGCGTCCGAACGGCTGCTCAGTCGCATCCTTCGCCTGCTCGACCAGCGTCAGCACGCCATTCTCCGCAGTGATGAACGGCACCGGCGCGAAGGGCGCGAGCCGCGCCGACAAAACCACCGGTCCGGAGCCGGGACCGCCGCCGCCATGGGGCGTCGAGAAGGTCTTGTGCAGGTTGATGTGCATGGCGTCGATGCCAAGATCACCCGGCCGCGCCTTACCCACGATGGCGTTGAAGTTGGCGCCATCGCAGTAGAAATACGCGCCCGCGTCATGGATCGCCTTGGCGATTTCCACCACCTGGTTCTCGAACAACCCGCAGGTGTTGGGGTTGGTCAGCATGATCGCCGCGACGTCCGGGCCGAGCAGCTTCTTGACGTCGTCCACATGCACCCAGCCATCGTCGCGCGCCGGCACGGGACGCACCGTGAAGCCGATCAAGGCGGCGGTCGCCGGGTTGGTGCCATGAGCCGAATCGGGCACCAGCACCACGTTCCGGGTTTTGCCCTCACCCTTCGCCTCGATAGCGGCCTTGATGGCCATCATGCCGCAAAGCTCGCCGTGGGCGCCGGCTTTCGGTGACAGCGCGACTGTGGTCGTGTTGGTGAGCGTCACCAGATAACGCGACAATTCGTCCATCACTTCAAGCGCACCGCGGACGGTCGAGACCGGCTGCAGCGGATGCACGTCCGAGAAGCCGGGCAATCTGGCCATGCGCTCGTTGAGGCGCGCATTGTGCTTCATGGTGCAGGAGCCGAGCGGGAACAGGCCGGTATCGATGCCGTAATTCATCTGGCTGAGGCGCACGTAATGGCGCATCGCCTCGGGCTCTGAAAGCCCCGGCAGGCCGATCGCTTCCTTGCGCTCGAGCCCCCCGAGACGCGGCGTGAAGGCTTCCGGCTCGTCGAGATCGACACCGGTCGTCTCATGGTGGCCGATCTCGAAGATCAGTGGCTCGATCTGCGCCAGCGCCTTGTTGCCGGTGAAGGTCGGATGCGCGTTGGTGCCGGCTTCTCCAGCCGCGGTGGGACGTCCCTGACGGTTCAACATCACAGAACCTCCTTCAAGGCGGCCACAAAGGCCGCGCGGTCATCATCGGTGTTCACTTCGGTCGAGGCGACGAGCAGCAGGCGGTCGAGGCCCGCACCCGGCAGCAGGCGCGAAACAGGCACGCCCGCGAGCACGCCCTTCTCGGCCAGGCGTTCGACCACTTCGGCGGCGGGCTTTGCGAGCATTACGGTGAATTCGTTGAAGAAGGTCTGGTTGAGAACCTCGACGCCCTTCACGCCCGCGAGCTGATCCGCAAGTTTCACGGCGTTCGCATGGTTGATGCGTGCGAGGCGCTTGAGACCGGCTTCGCCGAGCAGCGTCATGTGAATGGTGAATGCGAGGCAGCACAGGCCCGAATTGGTGCAGATGTTCGACGTCGCCTTGTCGCGGCGGATGTGCTGCTCGCGCGTCGAGAGCGTCAGCACGAAACCTCGATTGCCGTCGGCATCGGCGGTTTCACCGCACAGCCGTCCCGGCATCTGACGAACGTATTTCGACTGCGTGGCGAAGAGACCCACATAGGGGCCGCCGAAATTCAGCGCGTTGCCGATCGACTGGCCTTCGCCGACCACGATATCCGCCCCCATGCTGCCGGGCGATTGCAGCAGGCCGAGCGACATCACTTCGGTGAACACGGCGATGAGCAGCGCGCCATGCTGGTGCGCCTTGTCGGCGATGGCTTTGAGATCGCGCACGTTGCCGAATACGTCCGGTGTCTGCACGACCACGCACGACACGCTGTCGTCGATGCTGGCGAGCAGGTCCTCGGTCGCGGAAACGTCGGGTGCAAGCGCCACCACATCATCGCTCGCCATCTTGGAGAGCGTCTGGACCACGTCCACGTAATGCGGGTGCAGGCCGCCCGACAGCACCGCCTTGCGGCGCTTGGTGACGCGATGCGCCATCAGCACCGCCTCGCCGGTGCCGGTCGAGCCGTCATACATCGAGGCATTCGCCACATCCATGCCGGTAAGCGCTGCCACCTGCGTCTGGAACTCGAACAGATATTGCAGCGTGCCTTGGGCGATTTCCGGCTGATACGGCGTGTAGCTCGTCAGGAATTCCGAACGCTGGATCAGGTGATCGACGGTTGCCGGAACATGATGCTTGTACGCGCCCGCGCCGACGAAGAACGGCACCGACGATGCCGGCACATTCTTCGCCGCCATCCGCGACATGATGCGCTCGACCTCCAGTTCACCCTTGCGGCGTGGCAGATCCAGCGGCGCCTTCAGCAGTACGTTACTGGGAATATCGGCGAACAGGTCGTCGACTGTGTTGACGCCGATGCGTGCGAGCATCTCGCCGCGATCGGTGTCGGTCAGGGGAAGATAGCGCATGCGCGAAAACCCTTAGTGCGAAGGAAGGCCCGCCACGACAATTTCCGTCAGTACGGAATTGGCGATGAAACATTCCTGGTGAGAGAGATGATGAAGATCGGCAATCTGTTCGGGCGTCGGGATCTTTTCGCCGGAGAATTCGATGACGGGATCGAGGGTGACCTTCGAGACGTACAGCTTGCCGCCATCGTTCTTCGTCATCAGTCCCAAGGCCTTGTCCTCATAGCGATCCACCACGAACCTCTTCTTCGCCGCGATGGAGAGAAACGTCAGCATGTGGCAGCTCGAAATCGCCGCCACGAAGGCTTCTTCGGGATCGACCGCGTTCTCGAGCGAGTAAGGCAACGGCACGACGGACGGCGATGCCGAAGCCGGGACCTCGATGCCGCCATCGAAGCTCCAAACATGACCACGGGTGTAGCGGCCGTCGGAGAAGCTCTCGCCGTTGCGCGCCCAACGAATCGTAGCCCGGTATTCGTGCGTCATCGCCGTCAGGTCCTTACGAAATGGATTTCACGAATTCCTGGTATTGTTCCTCGGTCATCAGCGCGTCGAGTTCGCTTGCGTCCTTGACCTTGAGTTTCAGGAACCAGCCGCGACCGGCCGGATCTTCGTTGACGGTGCCGGGGGTCGCTTCGAGTTCGCCGTTGACCTCGACCACCTCGCCGGAGACCGGCGCATAAATCTCGCTTGCGGCCTTCACGCTCTCGACGACGGCGGCTTCCGCCCCCTTCGCCAGCGATTTGCCGATGCTCGGCAGCTCCACATAAACGACGTCGCCGAGCTGCGCCTGCGCGTAATCCGAAATGCCGACGATCCCGGTATCGCCCTCGAGGCGGATGTATTCATGGTCTTTGGTGTAGCGCGTGGTCATGTTCTGTTTCCCTCAGGGTTTAGCGCTTGTAGCGGTGTGGTGCGAAAGGCATGGCGGCGACCTTGGCCGGCATCGGCTTGCCGCGAACGACAAGATGGAGATCGGTGCCGACAGAGGACACATCCCGCGAAACGTAGCCCATCGCCACCGGACCGTTGACAGTGGGACCGAATCCGCCCGACGTCACGATGCCGACTTCCCGCCCATCCGGTGTGGCGATGATCGCCCCTTCGCGAGCCGGCGCCCGACCCTCGGGCTTCAGGCCGACGCGAACGCGGGAGGGGCCGTCCTTGATTTCCTGCTGGATCCGCGCGGCGCCCGGAAAGCCGCCTTCCTCGCGGCGGCGCTTCTGGATGGACCAGATCAGGCCGGCTTCGATGGGCGACGTGGTGGGGTCGATATCGTGACCGTAAAGGCAAAGGCCGGCCTCGAGGCGGAGCGAATCGCGCGCGCCGAGGCCAATGGGCTTGACCTCCGAGTCCGCGAGGATGGCGCGCCAGAGTTCGGCAGCCTTGTCGGCCGGAACGGAAATCTCGAAGCCGTCTTCGCCGGTGTAGCCGGATCGGGAAACGTGGCAATCGAGGCCCGCCACCTTCATCGTCCGGGCCGCCATGAAGGTCATGCCGGCCGTTTCCGGCGCGAGCTTGGCCATCACCTCGACCGCCTTCGGCCCCTGCAGCGCAATCAGCGCGCGGTCGTCAAGGCGCTTCAGCGTGACGCCGTTCGGCAGGTGAGCCTGGATGTGGGCGTAGTCCGCATCCTTCATCGAGGCGTTGACCACCAGCATCAAGCGGCCGGAATCGCCCTCGTCCGCCGAGCGGCTGACCATCAGGTCGTCGAGAATGCCGCCCTTGTCGTCGAGAAGCTGCGAATAGCGCTGCTGGCCCGGCTTGAGGTTGAGAATGTCTGCGGGAATCAAGGTTTCCAGCG
Organism: Microvirga brassicacearum; assembly: GCF_008757455.1. Lineage (GTDB taxonomy): Bacteria > Pseudomonadota > Alphaproteobacteria > Rhizobiales > Beijerinckiaceae > Microvirga > Microvirga brassicacearum. The sequence continues at coordinate 128,907 of NZ_VCMV01000071.1, forward strand.
CCCGCGCTACCGTCTCATGGCTCTTGTCCTCGGCGATGAGGAGGGCCTGTCCCATATGGGAGACGTCGAACAAACCCGCATGCTCGCGGGTCCAGTTATGCTCGGTCAGAATGCCGGTGGGGTACTGGACCGGCATGTCGTAGCCGGCGAACGGCACCATGCGCGCACCAACGGCGACGTGCTCGGCATGCAGCGGGGTCTTAAGGAGCGTCTCGTCGGCGTGGACTGGCTCAGCCATGGAATCCCTCAAAAGGCGCGTTTCATCGGGCCTTCAAAGACCCGTGCTTACGCCCCCTCTGTCCCATGACCTGAGAGATTTCCCCCACCGCCAAGAAGCGGCAAGGTTACGCCCGTCGGTGGGCGACGTTACCAACGTCGCCGCTTTCCAGAGTGCCAGCTCCCCGCGGTCCTTTTGCCTGAGCGTTTCCGGGGCGGTTGCGCCTTCGGCGCCGGGCTCGAAGCCCGGTCTCTTCCGCGGGGATCAGCGGCTGACAACCTCTGGCGAGGAATCGCCGTTCTGTCAATCAAACAGGCGGCCGCAAGCGGCCTTCACTTCACAATTGACGGCCCTATCCCCAAGCCTCATGCTAACGGCCCATTTCACAGAAGGGGAGAAACGCGGCCTGATGCGGTCGGCAGCTCCTGAGATCGTTGTTCGAACTCATTGTCGCTATCTGCCTCATCGCCCTCAACGGCGTTTTTGCCCTGTCTGAACTTGCCGTCGTTTCCGCCCGCCGCCCCCGTCTCAAAGCCATGGCCGAAAAAGGCCGTCCAGGCGCCAGAATCGCCCTGAAGCTGATGGAGGATTCCGGGCGTTTTCTCTCGACGGTGCAGATCGGCATCACCCTCGTGGGCATTCTGGCGGGCGCGTTCTCGGGCGCGGCCCTCGGCGCCCGGCTTACGCAGGTTCTGGCGGAGAACGGCGTGCCGCCAGGGGCCTCCGAGCCATTGGGCTTCGGCATCGTCATCGGCCTCATCACGTTCTTTTCCATCGTGATCGGCGAGTTGGTGCCCAAGCAATTCGCCTTGCGCAACCCTGAGACCGTCGCCTGCGCGGTCGCACCCCTGATGATGCTCATCTCGAAGATCGCCGCCCCCGCGATCTGGCTCCTTAACACCTCGACACGGCTGATTTTCCGTCTCTTCGGATCAGGCTCCGAGGGCGACAATACCGTAACGGAAGAAGAGCTCAGGATGCTCGTCGGCGAGGCTGAGAGCGCCGGCGTGATCGAGGAAGAGGAGCGGCGCATGATCGGCGGCGTGCTGCGACTCGGCGACCGGCAGGTGCGGGCCCTCATGACCCCCCGGACCGACGTGGACTGGATCGATCTTGCCGACGATGAGGATATGATCCGCGATCTCCTGATCACCACCCCTCACTCTCGCCTGCCGGTCAGCGAGGGTGATGCCGACAACATGATCGGCGTGGTCCAGTCGCGGGAGCTCCTGGCGGCAATCCTGTCCGGCGAGCCGCTCGATGTGCGCAAGCACGTGCGCGTCGCGCCCGTGATCCCCGACACCCTCTACGCGCTGGACGCCCTCTCGTTGCTCCGCGACGCCGAGGTCCCGATGGCGCTCGTGCATGACGAATATGGCCATTTCGAAGGTGTCGTGACGCCGGCCGACGCGCTTGAGTCGATTGTCGGGGCCTTCCGCTCCGACGCCGAGACGCCGGAGCCGGATGCGGTGCGCCGCGAGGACGGCTCCTGGTTGCTCGCCGGCTCCATGCCGGTGGACGAGATGGAGGAAATCATCGGCATCTCGCTGCCCGAGAATCGCAGCTATCACACCGTCGGCGGCCTCGTGATCAGCGAGCTTCAGCATCTGCCCGTCGAAGGCGAGCATGTGGACGCCTTCGGCTGGCGATTTGAGGTCATCGACCTTGACGGACGTCGGATCGACAAGATTCTCGCCTCATCGCAGCTTCAGAGAGCAGGCTCGGCGCCCCCTCGGCCGTAGGAGGGGCGACGCCGCCGCGGAGGGCTTGGTCTAGCCGCGGGTCCGCCGGCCGGAAACGGGGCCGCTGCCGCCGAGGCCGACTTCGATCTCGAAACTGCTGGCGTCCCGCGCCGGCACGAGGATGCCCTCCTCGACGACCGAGAACGTCCCCTGGGATTCGCCGGGCGGGATCGTGACGCTCAATCGACGCGAGCGGTTGGCGATGACGGTCGAACCGCTCTTCACCGCGATATGGACCGGCACGTCATAGCGCCCCGGAGACCCGCCGGCACCGAGGAGCGCGCGACCCTCGACGCCGATCTTGACGATGGTCGAGCCGTCGGGGTTTCCGACGCATTCGCGGGCGATCTGGCCGAGCGCGATCTGGCTGCGCAAGGCGCCTTGTTCACCGACGCGACCGCCCGCAAAGGCCTGGATCGATGATCCGCCCTCGGCGATCTCGACGGACGGGCAATAGACGTCCTCGATGGCGGTCTTGGCCGGCGGCGGCACGGTGGGACCGGCGAACAGGAGCGCGTTGCCGAGGCTCGATCCACCGGCGCCCGGTGCACCGCATCCCGCGAGCGCCGAGACGCCCAGAAGGGCGAGCGCCCAACCTGCCTTGCGGCTCAATCCACCCATGATGTCCCCCAAATCCTGATAAGTGACGGTGCTTTAAGGCAGAGCCTCGAACCCGGCCGCGAAGCCGTTCAGCGAGACCGGAATTCCGATGCCTTCTTCGGGCGTCTGGAACACGATGAAAGTCGCGGTCTTGCCGGACTTCATCTGATTGATCAGGTTGTCCTCCATCACCACTTCGGCGACGCAGCCCGTCGTCAGGCAGCGGACGAAACCGGCGCGGCCGATATCGGCCTCATCGATTTTCAGGCCGAGACCCGACGGCAGCAGAATACCAAGCGGCGCGACGATGCGCAGGAGACGGCTTTTGCCGTCCGCAGTTTTCAACACGATTATCACGAGCGTGATGTTGGGCCGGTCTTCGGCCGCCACGTTCTGCACGAGGGCGCATTGCTCGGTCGTCGCCCCGGCCGGCGTCTCGCAGCGCATCTGCCAGTCGCCGAAGGTGTTCTTGACCATTCCCTGGGCGCCGGCGGCACCGGCGGCCATCGCGGCGGAGAGACCCATCATTGCTGCCAGCGCGCAGCGAACCCATCGTGACCTGCCCATAGGCACCTCCGTTTGCGAGCCCCGCAGACGATTTCTGCAAGGGGCGGCGGCCTAATAGCCGAACCGATCCATCTTTGGACCGTTCGGACCATGGCTGGGGCGGCGATGTCAAGCGAGAGCGGCGCAGCTTCTCGTCGAAATGGCTTTTTGGCCGTTATGACGCATAAATTGCGACGCTTGCACCGTTGCGCTCCTGCGCGTCCTGTGGTCATAGACGCTGGATGAAGGTGATGGCGTAAGGCTGGGCACCGCTTTTTGCGCGCGCTTGTCCCGTCCATCCCGATGGTTTCGTGGCCGCTCATCGGCCACTCTATCTAGGAGCTTTGGAACACCGATGCGGATCGAGACGTCAGGACTTCGATCGGCGATCCCCCTCCTCACGGCGGCGGTCGCATTTGTGTCAGGCAACAGTGCGGCGATGGCTGGCACCGGCATGCCTACCCCTTGGGAAATGGGCATGCAGGGCATGGTGACCGAAGTCGGTCGCGACCTCTCCAACTTCCACACCTGGCTCGTCTGGCTCATCGCGGCGATCTGCCTTTTCGTGCTTGTGCTGATCGTCGTCATCGCGGTGCGTTTCAACGAGGCCAAGAACCCCGTTCCGTCGAAGACCACGCATCATACCTGGCTTGAAGTCGCCTGGACGATCGTGCCGGTGCTCATCCTCATCGCCATCGCGATCCCGTCTTTCCGCCTGCTGCGCCTGCAGTTGATCATCCCCCCGGCCGATATCGTCGTGAAGGTCACGGGCTATTCGTGGTACTGGGGCTATGAATACGCGGCCGATCAGGGCGGCGGATTCAAGTTCGATTCGAACATGGTCGATGCGAAGGACCTGAAGCCGGATCAACCGCGTCTGCTCACCGTCGACAACGAGATGGTCGTTCCGGTGAACAAGACCGTCAAGGTCCAGGTTACCGCCGGCGACGTGTTGCATTCCTTCACGGTGCCGTCGTTCGGCATCAAGGTCGATGCGGTGCCGGGCCGCCTGAACGAGACATGGTTCAGGGCAGAGAAAGAGGGCGTCTATTACGGACAATGCTCCGAACTCTGCGGCAACGGACACCCGTATATGCCGATCACGGTGCGCGTCGTCAGCGAGCAGCAATATGCCGCCTGGCTGACGGAGGCGAAGCAGAAGTATGCTTCGGTCGACGGCACCGCCCCGCTCAAGCTCGCTACCGCACAGTAATATCGAAAGAAGGACCACAGAGGTCTCATCATGGCACACGCAGCTGACGCCGCTCATGCGGATCACCACGACCACGTTCCAACCTTCTGGCGCCGATGGTTTCTGTCGACGAACCACAAGGACATCGGGACGCTGTATTTCATTTTCGGCTTCATGGCGGGAATCGTCGGCGGCGCCTTGTCGATCCTCATGCGCCTCGAGTTGCAGGAGCCAGGCCTGCAATTCTTCTCGAACCCGCAATCCTTCAACGTCATCGTGACCGGCCACGGTCTCATCATGGTGTTCTTCATGGTGATGCCGACGCTGATCGGCGGATTCGGCAACTGGTTCGTGCCGCTGATGATCGGCGCGCCCGACATGGCGTTCCCGCGCATGAACAACGTGTCGTTCTGGCTTCTCGTCGCGGCTTGGGCTCTGTTGCTCTGCTCGCTGTTTGTCGAGGGTGCTCCCGGCTCGCTCGGCTTCGGCGGCGGCTGGACGGTTTATCCGCCGCTCTCCACCACGGGCCACCCCGGCCCGGCGCTCGATTTCGGCATCCTGGCGCTTCACCTTGCGGGCGCCTCGTCGATCCTCGGCGCCATCAACTTCATCACCACCATCCTCAACATGCGCGCACCCGGCATGACGCTGCACAAGATGCCGCTCTTCGCGTGGTCGATGCTGGTGACGGCCTTCCTGCTGCTGCTGTCGCTGCCGGTGCTCGCAGGCGCCATCACCATGCTGCTGACGGATCGTAATTTCGGCACCACCTTCTTCGATCCGTCGGGCGGTGGCGATCCGATCCTCTATCAGCACCTGTTCTGGTTCTTCGGTCACCCCGAAGTCTACATCATGATCCTGCCGGCCTTCGGCATCGTCAGTCACATCATCTCGACCTTCTCCAAGAAGCCGATCTTCGGCTATCTCGGCATGGCCTACGCGATGGTGGCGATCGGCGTCGTCGGGTTCGTGGTGTGGGCACACCACATGTTCACGGTCGGCCTGTCGCTGCAGACCCAGGCGTATTTCGTGTTCGCCACCATGGTGATTGCGGTTCCAACGGGCGTGAAGATCTTCTCGTGGATCGCGACCATGTGGGGCGGTTCGATCCGCTTCACGGCGGCGATGCTGTGGGCCGTGGGCTTCGTGTTCCTGTTCACGGTCGGCGGCGTCACCGGCGTCGTGCTGGCGAATGCGGGTGTCGACCGCTACATGCACGACACCTATTACGTGGTCGCGCACTTCCACTACGTGCTGTCGCTCGGCGCCGTGTTCGTCATCTTCGCCGGCATGTATTACTGGTTCCCGAAGATCACCGGCTACATGATGCCGGAATGGATCGGCAAGACGCATTTCTGGATCGCGTTCATCGGCTCCAACCTGCTGTTCTTCCCGATGCACTTCCTCGGCCTTTCGGGCATGCCGCGCCGCTATGCGGATTATCCGGATGCATTTGCGGGCTGGAATCTGGTGTCATCGATCGGCGCCTACATTTTCGCCGTGGGTGTTCTGCTCTTCGCCTTTGGTGTGATCTACGCGTTCATGCGCAAGGAGAAAGCGGTCGGCAATCCGTGGGGCGAAGGCGCCACCACTCTCGAATGGACGCTGCCCTCGCCGCCTCCGTTCCACCAATTCGAAACCCTTCCGCGCATCGCGGATACGGGTCACTAGAAAACGGACGGGCGGCACCTGCCGCCCGCTCCTCCCCCGAGGACTTGGACACGGATCCCAAGTCTTCCGGTGAGGAGTTGATATCGAGAAGCACAGGGTCCCGAATTATCCGCCCGCTTCGAAAGACCGCCATGATGACCATTGTGACGAACAGTTTGACGGAAGAGCACAACGAGACCCTGGTCACATCCGGGGTCTCAAAGGGCGACGTGTCGGATTTTTTCGCGCTGCTGAAACCGCGCGTGATGTTCCTCGTGGTCTTCACCGCGCTTGTCGGCATGGTGGTGGTCCATCCTGACATCCACCCGGTCGTCGCCTTCGCGTCCCTCCTGATGATCGCCATCGGGGCCGGCGCGTCGGGCTGCCTCAACATGTGGTGGGATGCGGATATCGACGCGATCATGATCCGCACCCGCAAGCGTCCGATACCAGCCGGCAAGATCGCGCCGGGCGAAGCGCTAGCCTTCGGCATGACCCTGTCGGTCGGCTCGGTCATCGTGCTCGGCCTGGTCAGCAATGTGCTGGCCGCCAGCTTGCTGGCGTTCACGATCTTCTTCTACGCCGTGATCTATTCCATGTGGCTCAAGCGCTCGACGCCGCAGAACATCGTCATCGGCGGCGCTGCCGGCGCGCTCCCGCCGATCGTCGCGCAGGCGGCCGTCACCGGGCATGTCGGCTGGGAAAGCATCATTCTCTTCGCCATCATCTTCATTTGGACGCCGCCGCATTTCTGGGCGCTCGCATTGGTGAAATCGAGCGATTACGAGCGCGCCGGCATACCCATGATGCCGAACGTGGCGGGGCCTGATTCCACCCGCCGACAGATTCTGGCCTACACCGTCCTGCTCGCGCCGCTCGGCCTCGCACCCGTGGCTTACGGGTTCGGGGGGTTGGCCTACGCCATCGTTGCGACCCTCGGCGGCCTCGGCATGCTGGCGCTCGCCGTGCAAGTTTTTCGGCTGCGCGAGGGCGAGCCCGCCATGCGCGTGGCGCAGCAGCTCTTCGGCTTCTCGATTCTCTACCTGTTCGTGCTGTTCGCGACGCTTCTCGCAGAACATGGGCTCGGCTTCTTCCGTCCGGTTTTCGGGTGATCCAAATGACCAAGCCGGCTTCCCGTCTCAGCCCCGAAGAACAGAAGCGCCGCCGCAAGCGGTCGCTCGCTCTGGCGCTGAGCTTGGGCGCGCTCGTTCTGTTGTTTTACGTGGTCACGATTGCGAAGCTCGGACCGGGCGTCCTGCAACGACCGATGTGAGGTTGTGATGACAGATACACAGGATTCTCAACGCAGCAACCGCCGCACCGTCGTCGCGTGCGCCGGCGTTGTGGTCGGCATGACCGGGCTCGCCTATGCGTCGGTGCCGCTCTACGACCTCTTCTGCAAGGTGACCGGTTTCAACGGGACGCCGATCCAGCGCGCGGATAACGGCTCGGACGTGATCGACAGGACAGTCGCGGTGCGCTTCGACGCGAACGTCGTTCCCGGCCTGAACTGGAGCTTTGCGTCGGAGGTGCCGGAGGTGAAGGTCAAGCTCGGCGAGACGACCACGGTCCTCTACAAGGTCACCAATAACGGCTCGAAGGCGACGACCGGCATTGCGACTTACAATGTGCAGCCGGACCTCGCCGGCCCTTATTTCTCGAAGCTCGAATGCTTCTGCTTCACCGAGCAGACATTGCAGCCGGGCGAAACCCTCCAATCCGCTGTGGTCTTTTATGTCGATCCTCGCCTTGTCGAGGATGGGGACATCAAGGACATCAGCTCCATCACGCTCTCCTACACTTACTTCCCCTCCAAGGGAGGCAAGCCGGTCGAGGAAACGTCCTCAACCTCAACCGCAACCACACCGATCGTTCAATAACGGCGTGACAAGCTGGGCGGAAACGTCCTAGAGCATGTCCGGAAAACTGGCAGCTCTCAAGCGATCACTCCTTCGGAGCACGGAGACGACAAGAATGGCCGAGGCCCACGCGAAACACCACGACTACCACCTTGTGAATCCGAGCCCGTGGCCGCTCATCGGTTCGATCAGCGCCTTTCTGATGGCGGCCGGTTTCGTGGTCTGGTGGAAGGGCATGACGATTGCCGGAACGCAATCGGGCGGATTCATCTTCGGGGCCGGCATCATCGGCGTGCTCTTCACCATGTTCAGCTGGTGGAACGATGTCATCAACGAGGCCAATAGCGGCGAATTTCATTCCCGCGTGGTCCAGTTGCACCATCGCTACGGAATGATGCTGTTCATCGCCTCCGAGGTGATGTTCTTCGTGGCGTGGTTCTGGGCCTATTTCGATGCTGCGCTCTATCCCAACGACCCGATGCAATATGCCCGGGTGGAGAGCCTCGGGGGTGTCTGGCCGCCGAAGGGCATCCAGACCTTCGATCCGTGGCACCTGCCGCTGCTCAACACGCTGATTCTGCTGACCTCCGGCACCACCGTGACCTGGGCGCACCATGCGCTTCTCGAAGGGGACCGCAAGGGCGTCAAGGTCGGCCTCTGGCTGACCATCCTTCTCGGGCTGATCTTCAGCTGTGTTCAGGTCATCGAGTACAGCCATGCCGGCTTCGGATTCACCGGCAATATCTACGGCGCGACCTTCTTCATGGCGACGGGTTTCCATGGGGCGCACGTGTTCATCGGCACGATCTTCCTGATCGTCTGCCTGCTGCGCACCTATCGTGGAGATTTCACGCCGACTCAGCATCTCGGTTTCGAGTTCGCCGCCTGGTACTGGCACTTCGTCGACGTGGTGTGGCTCTTCCTGTTCGCGGCGATTTACGTGTGGGGCTACGGCGGCCCGGTCGCCACGGGCGGCCACTAGGCTCCTCTCGCACAAATCAGTTCAACGGGGGGCGGCGAGAAGCCGCCCTTCGCATTTCTGGCTAGTCGCCCATGTGAAGCCTATGGTCGGCGCCGAACGTCTGCGTCGCGAATGTCCGCTCGCGGAGTTTTTGGAGTTTTCAACCGTGGCCCATGATTCTTCCGCGCCTGACCCGATCATCGCCGGTCTCAAGGGGCTATGTCCTCGCTGCGGCAAGGGCCACGTGTTCAAAGGCTTTCTCACGATCCGGCCGAAATGCGAGGTCTGCGGCCTCGACCTCACCTTCGCCGATACCGGCGACGGCCCCGCCTTCTTCGTGATGTCGATTGTTGGAATTACGGTCGTCGGCCTGGCGCTGTGGGTGGAGTTCACCTACGAGCCTCCAATCTGGCTGCATATGGTCATGTGGTTTGCGCTGACGGGCGTCCTGAGCCTTGCTCTCGTGCGTCCCCTCAAGGGCGTTCTCGCGGCGCTGCAATTTCACCACAAGGCCGAGGAAGGGCGCTTCGAGAAGTGACCGTCGCGACGTCAACCCGCTGGCGTTCGCTGGCCGCTCCCGCGATTGCGGCGCTCGTCGCGCTAGCGATGCTGGTCACGCTCGGAACCTGGCAGCTCCAGCGCAAGGTGTGGAAAGACAATCTCGTCGCCCAGATCGAAGCCCGCGCCTATGGCGCGCCCGGCGAGATCATTCCCTCATCAGCTTGGCCCGACTGGAACCAGGCGCAGGATGAATTCCGCAAAGTTCGGGTGCAGGGCACGTTTCTGCATCAATTCGAGACCCCGGTTTACGGCCTCGCGCCGGGCCAGCGCGGCGCTCCGGTCCAGGGTTTCTACCTCATGACCCCGTTGCTGATGGCAGACGGCGCCGTGCTGATGGTCAATCGCGGATTTGTCCCGACCGAGCTGCGCGAGCCCGCCTCCCGGCCGGAGAGCCAACCCGGCGGCGTGGCGACGGTGACCGGACTCGTGCGCGCGCCGGAAGAGCGCAACGCTTTCACGCCGCCCGACGACCCCGCTCGCAAGACCTGGTTTGCCCGCGACCCGCAAGCAATCGGCCGCGCCAACGGGCTCGATCGGGTGGCCCCCTTCTACATTGAGGCAGATGCGGCCCCGAATGCGGGCGGTTGGCCGAAAGGCGGCCAGACGCGGCTCAGCCTGCCTAACAACCACCTGCAATACGCGTTCACGTGGTTCGGCATCGCGCTGACGCTCCTCGGCGTGTTCGGCGCTTTCGCGTGGCGCAAGCTGAAAAGCCCCGCGTCATTAGAGTTGAAACAGCACGAAAAATCCAAAGCCTAGGATCACGAGGCCGGCGCTGACGATCTTGGCCACGTGGAGATATCCGAGCAGCCTGCGCGATTCCGCCTGATGCGCGGCCCGTTCCGCCCGTGACATTGCCTCCCTGGCCTTGAACTGCTCGGCATAGAGGGAGGTGGTCATATAATTGCTGGTCGCCCCATCCTTCTCGACCTCGATGCGCTGGGCCACGAAGCCGACGAGGAGACCGAGGACGCCGAGCCCGAGAAATCCGGCGACGGCGAACGCCACCACCAGGACCAGGCCGAGCACGCCGACGAGAAACGGCAGAAGGATCCAGTCGAGCCGCGTCATCCTCATTCGGCCACCGCCCTCAGGATTCGAATTGGCAGATCGTCGCCAAGACTGTATCACTTCTCGCATGTTCACGCTTTCGATGGCCGTAACTCACCTCTCGACGCGCCTGGCAGGGCGTGCGGGAGAGATGTTGCGCATCGTCTAGCGTCGACATTTCCCTCGAACCCTGCGGAGATGAGCAGGGTTTAAGTCCATGCCGCCTCCGCTGAAAAAACGGAGAGCCCCCGTGGACCACGACCAGCAAACCCGCCTTCGAAAACCGCCCACCGATACACTCGTGGTCCGCGCCACGCGGCCAACCGATTGCGAGGAGCTTGCCGCCCTCGCCTGCCTTCCAGGCTACCGCTGGGGCACGCTGCGGCTGCCCTATCAAACTCCGGAGGAAACGCGGAGATTCATCGAGAACCGCCCTGCTGGAAGCGTCTCGCTGGTGGTCGTGCTCGACGGCCGGATCGTCGCGAATGGCGGAATCGATTGCGCGGGCGGGCGCCGCGCTCATGCGGCGAGCCTCGGAATGGGTGTCCACGACGACCACCAGGGGCGCGGCATCGGATCCCATCTCCTGTCCGAGTTGTTGGGCGTCGCCGACAATTGGCTGAACCTCCGGCGCATCGAACTCACCGTCTACGTGGATAACCTGGCCGCCATCGCGATCTACAAGCGCTGCGGTTTCGAGATCGAGGGAACACACCGGGACTACGCCTTTCGTGACGGCGCGTTCGTGGACGCGCACGCCATGGCGCGGGTCCGGCGCTGATCCGCTCAGGCCTGCTCCTTATCCCTTGTCCTTGCCGGTCGCGGCTCATAATGTCCGCGAAAATTCAGGAGATCTGACGTGCTCCATGTCTCGACCCGGGGCGAAGCCCCCGCGCTCGGCTTTTCCGATGCCCTCCTTGCCGGTCTGGCGCGGGACGGCGGCCTCTACCTGCCCAAACACTGGCCCACGCTCTCGCCCGAGACGATCAGGGGCTTTTCCGGCATGTCCTATGCGGACGTGGCGAAGGCCGTGCTCGCCCCGCTGGTCGATGGCGATATTCCCGAGGCCGATCTCCATCGCATGATCGACGAGGCCTATGCGGGCTTTCGTCATCCGGCCACCTGTCCGCTGGTGCAACTGGACGACAACCTGTTCGTTCTCGAGCTTTTCCACGGCCCGACGCTGGCGTTCAAGGACGTGGCGATGCAGTTGCTCGGCCGCTTGATGGATTATGTGCTGCGAACCCGGGGAACGCGCGCCACCATCGTTGGCGCGACCTCAGGCGATACAGGAAGCGCGGCGGTCGAGGCGTTCAAGGGTCTCGATCAGGTCGATGTGTTCATTCTCTACCCGCACGGACGCGTTTCGGACGTGCAACGGCGGCAGATGACGACGGTCGCCTCTCCCAACGTGCACGCGCTCGCCATCGAGGGAACGTTCGACGATTGCCAGTCGATGGTGAAGGGCATGTTCAACCACGAGCGGTTCCGTGATGCGCTGCATCTTTCGGGCGTCAATTCGATCAACTGGGCCCGTATCGCCGCACAAGTGGTCTATTATTTCACCGCCGCAGTGGCGCTCGGCGCGCCGGATCGGCGGGTGTCGTTTTCCGTTCCGACGGGCAATTTCGGCGATATCCTCGCCGGCTGGGTCGCCAAGCGGATGGGCTTGCCCATCGAGCGGCTGATGATCGCCACCAATGCCAACGACATCCTGGCCCGCACCCTGGAAACCGGCTCCTACGAGATCAAGGGGGTGAAGCCCACCGACTCGCCCTCGATGGACATCCAGATCTCGTCCAATTTCGAACGCCTCCTGTTCGAGGCCTACGATCGGGACGCCGGCGCTGTTCGCGCCGCGATGGCCGGATTGTCGCAATCGAAATCCTTCACGCTTCAGGATCAGCCTCTGGCGCGCATCCGGGCGGAGTTTTCGGCAACGGCAGTCGATGAGGCGGGCGTCGCGGCGGAGATGGCCGAAAGCTATCGCGCGACCGGCTATGTGCTCGATCCGCACAGCGCGGTTGGCACCAGCGCCGGGCGGGCGCTCCTGCAAAGCCGGCCTGAAACGCCCGTCATCGCCCTTTCGACGGCCCATCCGGCCAAGTTCCCGGAGGCGGTCGAGCGCGCCACCGGTCTGCGGCCTCCCCTGCCGCCGCACATGGCGGACCTCATGACGCGAGACGAAACGTTCACGGTGTTGCCGCACGACCAGAAAACCGTCGAGACCTTCATTCGCGACCGGGCGCGGGCTGCGGCAGGCGTCGCCGCATGAACCAGCACCTTGTCCGCGCCGGGCGGATCGACATCACCCGGCTTGCCAACGGCCTGACCGTCGCGACCGAGCGCATGCCGGAAATCGCGACCGCGACCCTCGGTGTCTGGGTCGGCACCGGCTCCCGCCACGAACAGGCGCACGAGCACGGATTGTCGCATCTCATCGAACATATGGCGTTCAAAGGAACGGCACGCCGCAATGCGCGCCAGATCGCCGAGGATATCGAGAATGTCGGCGGCGACATCAACGCCGCGACGAGCGTCGAATATACCAGCTACACGGCGCGGATGCTGGGCGAGAACGTCGACGTGGCCCTCGATGTCCTCGGCGACATTCTGATCAATTCGGTTTTCGATCCCGCGGAACTGGCGCGTGAAAAGGGCGTGATCCTGCAGGAATACGCGTCCGTCGAGGATACGCCTGACGACCTCATCTACGACGCGTTCATGGAATCGGCCTATGCGGGCCAGGCCATCGGCCGCCCCATTCTGGGAACCCCCGACACCATCAAGGCTTTCGACGAGGCGACCATCCGGGCGTTTCTGGCCCGCGAATATGTTCCCGCCAAGATGGTCATCGCCGCAGCGGGCGATGTGGAGCATGCTCGCATCGTGGATGCGGCCGAGCGCCATTTCGGTGCCATGCCGGCGACGGCCGAACGGGAGCCTGAGGCCGGCCGCTACACCGGCGGCGAACGGCGGATTTCCCGCAAGCTCGAACAGGCCAATCTCGTTCTGGGACTGCCGGGGCTGTCCTTCAAGGATCCGGGCTATTACGCCGTCCACCTGTTCGCGCACATCCTTGGCGGCGGGCTAACCTCGCGACTGTGGCACGAGGTGCGCGAAGTCCGCGGCCTTGCCTATTCGATCGACGCCTTCCACTGGCCCTTCTCGGATTGCGGCCTTTTTGGCGTCGGTGCCGGAACGGCGGGCGCGGACGTCGCCGAATTGATGAAGGTGACGTTGGGTTGCATGCGCGAGGCGGCCGAGGATATCAGCGACGTCGAGATGGTCCGCGCCAAGGCGCAGATGAAGGTGGCGCTGCTTACCGCGCTGGAGACGCCCGGCGGTCGCATCGAGCGCATCGCCCGCCAGCTCCTGTCCTGGGGCCGCATCGTTCCCAGCGAGGAAATCGTCGCAAAGGTCGATGCCCTGACGGCCGGGGAGATCCACGCGGCCGGGCGCTCCCTGCTTTTGGGCGCCCCGACGATGGCGGCCATCGGACCCATCAAGGGCCTGCCATCGGTGACCAAGATCGCCGCGGGACTGCGCCCCTGACAGCCCGCCATGCCGTTAGGTCAATTGCTGCGTCCTCAATCCCGCCGCAAACGGACTCCATTGCGTGTAGCTCAAGCTCGGCCTTCGTGTCCTGCGGACAAGTCGGGCCCGTTGTCGAGATCGCCTTGCCCTCAAGCCTCCTGACCGATACCAATCCCGTTCCATTCATGCGGCTCGGACGAAAGACGGAAGCGTTGCGGATCGTTTCTTTCGCCATCTCTTTTTTCCTGGCGGCCCTCATGTGGCTCGCCCTGCCCGGCATCGGACAAGCCGTCGAATCCGTGCGCGTGGATCCTGCGACGAAAGCGATCGACCTCGTGCCGATGGTCGAGCGCTATCGGTCGGACGGTGACGAGATCCGCATTTCGACCGCTCCCGGCCGGGACGGGATCGTGCGGCGCATCGCCGTGAAGGCCCGTGAATCAGGCACGCGGCCGGATTGGATCGTTTTCGCGCTCACCAACGACACCGACGAACAGGTCGACCGCCTCCTCGTCGCGCCGCATTTCCGGCTCACCGGATCGGGAGTGATCTGGCCCGACCTCGGATCGACCCGGATCGAGGCCATCACCGCAAGCCAGGGCATCAGGCCGGAGCGCGACGACAGTCCGGATGCCGATATCTTTTTGGTCACGCTCGATCCCGGCACGACCGTTACGTTCGTGGCCGAATTGCGCTCGGCCGAGCTGCCGCAATTGCAGCTCTGGAACGCGGACGCCTACAAGGACCGGGTCAACGGCCTGACGCTTTACAAGGGCATCATCATCGGCATCGCCGGACTTCTCGCCCTGTTCCTCACCATCGTGTTCGTGGTGAAAGGCGCGCTGATCTTCCCCGCGGCCGCCGCGCTTGCGTGGGCGGTGCTTGCTTATGCGTGCATCGATTTCGGTTTCTTCCAGCGCATCTTCCCCATCACCGAGAAAGCCGAGCAGGTCTATCGCGCCGGCGCCGAAGCTGTGTTGGCCGCAACGCTGCTGGTGTTCCTGTTCGCCTATCTCAACCTCAATCGCTGGCACGTGCGGTACAGCCATGTGACGGCTTTCTGGCTTGTGTTCCTCGGCGCCCTCGTGGGCCTTGCGGTCATCGATCCGCCGGTCGCCTCGGGCGTCGCCCGGATCTCGATCGCCGCCGTTGCGGGCATCGGCTTCATCCTGGTTCTGCATCTGGCAACGCATGGCTATGACCGCGCCATCATGCTGGTTCCGACTTGGCTCCTGCTGATCGCCTGGGTCACGGCCGCATCCTTTACGGTGACCGGACAATTGCTGTCGGATCTCGTTCCGCCGGCACTGATCGGCGGGCTGGTGCTGATCGTGATGCTCATCGGTTTCACCGTGATGCAGCATGCCTTCGCCGGTGGCGCTTTCGCCGTCGGTCAGGCGAGCGACACCGAGCGACGGGCGCTTGCCCTTTCGGGTGCCGGCGACATCGTGTTCGACTGGGATGTCACCTCCGACAAGATCTATGTCAGTCCCGAAGTCGAGCATCAGCTCGGGCTGCGCCGCGGCGCGCTCGAGGGCGCGGCCTCGGACTGGCTCGACCTGATTCACCCGTTCGACAAGGATCGTTACCGCACGTCGCTCGATGCGGTGATCGAGCAGCGACGCGGTCGCCTGTCGCAGGATTTCCGACTGCGGGGATCCTCCGGCGCGCATCACTGGTTTCGCCTGAAGGCCCGCCCCGTCATCGGCACCGACGGCGAAGTCATCCGGGTGGTCGGGACATTGTCCGACGTGACGGAGGCAAAGACCGCCGAGGAACGCCTCCTGCACGATGCGGTCCACGACAACCTGACGAGCCTGCCGAACCGCCAGCTCTTCTATGATCGTCTTGAAACCGCCCTCACCTTCGCGAGTCAGGACGATTCACTCAGGCCGACTGTTCTCGTCGTCGATATCGACCAGTTCAAGACGACGAACGATGCGGTCGGCTATGCGGCGGGCGATTCGATCCTGCTGACCCTGTCGCGTCGTTTGAACCGGCTTCTGCGGCCGCAGGATACCTTGGCGCGGGTTTCTGGCGACGAGTTCGCCATCATCCTGCTCTCCGAGCGCGAACCGGATCGCATCATCTCGTTTGCCGACATGGTGCGGCGCGCAGTGACGACGCCGATCACCTACGCGGAGCGCGAGATCTTTCTGACCGCGTCCATCGGCCTGGCCCTGCACGATCCGCAAATCGCCGCCCGGCGCGAGGAAGTGCTGCGCAATTCCGAGATCGCCATGTCGCATGCCAAGCGCCACGGCGGCGACCGCATCGAGGTGTTCCGGCCGAACATGCGCTCCGACAGGAGCGATCATTTCACGATGGAGAACGACCTCCGGCAGGCGCTCGACCGCAACGAGATCCGCGTGCTGTTCAAGCCCATCGTCCGCCTTGAGGATCGCACCATCGCGGGCTTCGAGTCGATGCTGCGCTGGGACCATCCGCGCCTGGGCCGGGTCGGCCCGGAAGATTTCATGTCGATCGCCGAGGAATCCGGCCTGATCGTCAATCTGGGGTTTTTTCTGCTCGAACAGACGGCACGCGAACTCGCGGCGTGGCAGAACGCACTCGAAGTCGAGCCGCCGATTTTCGCCAGCGTCAACATGTCGAGCCACCACCTTCTTCGCCACGATCTCCTGCAGGACGTGAAGGCCGTGATCGCCCGCACGGGCGTGCTTCCCGGCTCGCTGAAGCTGGAGATGAACGAGAGCCTCGTGATGGAGAATCCCGAGTACTCCGCCCAGATTCTGACGCGCCTGCGCGACCTCGGCGCCGGGCTGTCGCTGGACGATTTCGGCACCGGATATTCGGCGCTGTCCTATCTGCTGCGCTTCCCGTTCGACACGATCAAGATCGACGAATCATTCGTGCGGCAGATGGCCGACAACAAGCCGGTGATCCTGCGCTCCATCATCAAGATGGCGCACGAACTGGGAATGGAGACCGTCGCCGAAGGCGCCGAGACCGAATCGGAGGCGATCGAGCTCTATCAGCTTGGCTGCGAATACGCGCAAGGTCCGGTTTTCGGGGAGCCGATGTCGATGCTGCAGGCTCGCCAACTGGTCGGAGCGGCTCCCGAGGCCGCCTGAAGTCAAACCTCAGGCGTGGCCGGCTTCCGTCGACAACATCGCCGGCTCGACCCCGATCCGCCGTAATGCCTCGTCATAGCGCGCATCGACTGCGGTGCTAAACAACAAGTCCGTGTCGGCCGGGCAGTTGAGCCAGCCATTGGCCTGGATTTCGTCCTCGAGCTGGCCGGCGGACCAGCCCGCATATCCAAGCGCCAGGATGGCGTTCTTCGGCCCCTCTCCCCGAGCGAGAGCGCGGAGAATATCGACGGTCGCAGTGAGGCAAACGCCGTCATCGATCGGCAGCGTCGATTGCGCCATGTGGAAGTCGGGGGAATGCAGCACGAAACCGCGGGTGGTCTCGACCGGTCCGCCGATCAGGACCTGCATGGAGACGAGCGTTTCGGGCAGCCGGATGCGATCCGAGTCCGGGATGATTTCGAGTTGCACCAGAAGGTCCGGGACGTTCACGTTCGGCGCCGGCCGGGTCAGAACGATCCCCATGGCGCCTTCCGCCGAATGGGCACAGAGATAGATGACGGCGCGGGCGAAACGTTCGTCCACCATCCCGGGCATCGCCAGCAGCAACTGGCCGTCGAGGTAGCCTTCAGCCATGTCCGACTCGTTATGCGAAAACGTCATCTGTCGATCTCTGTCCTGGCTCTCCACATCACGGGATCGTGGATAGCCTTCGCGGCCTCAAAGCTCGTAAAGGGAAGCCTCACACGCGGTCCCGGGTTCCAATGGTATTTCACTTCCGTATTCTTTCGGCGTTTTTTTGTCTCAGCCTCGGTCTTGTGCCGGCCTTCAGTCAGGACTCCCAAGGCTGGGTGCAAGGCCTTCATTCGCGCGTGCAGCTCGTCTCCGGCGATAAGGAGGCCGGGCGGGCGCTCGCCGGCATCGAGATCGCGCTGGATCCGGGCTTCAAGACCTATTGGCGCGACCCTGGCGAAAGCGGGCTGCCGCCCCGGTTTGATTGGTCCGGTTCCGAAAATGTGAAGTCGCTGGACATCCGTTGGCCGGCACCCTCGCGCTCGCAGGACGCAGCCGGGATTTCCTACGTTTATCATGACAGCGTTCTCCTCCCGGTCATTGTGGAGGCCGAGGACCCGGCCAAGCCCATTCGCCTGTCGCTGAGCATCGAGTACGGCATCTGCAAGGACATCTGCATTCCCGCCAACGCAAAGCTCGAACGCGTCCTCGGCACCGGGCCGTCGCGGCAATCCGACATCGCCGCCGTCTTGAGCAGCAAAGTACCCCGGGTGCAGGCAATCGGTGCGAACGGGGACCTTTCGATCCTGGCGGCGGAATCCGGTTCACAAGCCGAATCGGGCTTTACCGCTGTTTTGCGGGCCCCCGCCGGATTGTCACCCACTTTGTTCGTGGAGGGGCCGGAGGGCTGGTATTTCTCGACCGCACATCCCGATGACCAGAACCGCATCGCGGTGACGCTGGACGAGAAGCCGAAGGATGCTGCCGGTGATGTATCCGTCAGGCTCACGCTGGTTGCAGGAGAAAAGTCCGTGGAGAGCGTCGTCAGGCTCGACGCCAGCGGGAAGCCACGCTAGGGAAGGGCAATCATCCCCCCGTTGGAGACATAACCGATGACGATTCAGGTCGGAGAGAGCCTGCCGCAAGTAACC
The DNA here is from genome assembly GCF_008757455.1 of Microvirga brassicacearum. Classification (GTDB taxonomy): domain Bacteria; phylum Pseudomonadota; class Alphaproteobacteria; order Rhizobiales; family Beijerinckiaceae; genus Microvirga; species Microvirga brassicacearum. The sequence goes on from NZ_VCMV01000071.1 coordinate 147,536, forward strand.
TTCCGCATCATGACGGCGGACGGACCGGTTGCAAAAACCACCGATGACCTCTTCAAGGGCCGCAACGTCGTCCTCGTCGCCGTTCCAGGGGCCTTCACGCCGACCTGCCATCGCAACCACCTGCCCGGTTACGTGGAGAACCAGCAGGCCATCAAGGCCAAGGGCATCGACGCCATTATCGTGACCGCCGTGAACGACGTGTTCGTGATGGATGCGTGGTCGAAAGCGGCCGGCGCCGAGGGTCTCGAGTTCATCTCCGACGGCAATGGTGATTTCGCGCGCGCCCTCGGCCTCAGCATGGATGGGTCGGGTTTCGGTCTTGGCACCCGCTCGCAGCGCTATTCGATGGTGGTCGAGAACGGCATCGTGAAATCGCTCAACGTCGAAGACGCTCCGGCGAAAGCGCAGATCTCCGGCGCAGAGAATCTTCTCAAGAACCTCTGAAGCCTCTCTCGAAGCTGCCGTCGCTCAGCGTAAAGGTGAGCGACGGCAGCTTCGCTCTCTTCACGCTCTTGCGCCCGCATCCTTCGCCAACTGCTTGAACGGCTGCATCGCCGCAACCGCGAGTTCGTCGACCCGGATGTTGGTCTCATCGGTAGCGTGGCCCTTGACCCAGTGCCAGGCCACTTGATGACGCGAGGCCGCCTCTTCGAGATCGCGCCACAGATCCTCGTTCTTTACCGGCTTGTTGTCCGCCGTGCGCCACCCACGCCGCTTCCAGTTGGCCATCCACGACGTGATGCCCTGACGGACATATTGCGAATCCGTGTAGAGATCGACCGCGCATTCCCGCGTGAGAGACTTCAACCCCTCGATCGCAGCTCGCAATTCCATGCGGTTATTGGTGGTGTGCGCCTCGCCCCCCGCGATTTCCTTCTCGCTTCCCCTGAACGACAGAATCGCCGCCCAGCCTCCCGGGCCGGGATTCCCCGAACATGCGCCATCGGTGTAGATCTTGACCCGTTCAGGCGCGCTCACGTGACGAGTCCGTATTCGCGGGCGTTTCGCGCCTGCCGGTGAAAGTGAAGTTTGCGATCATATTCCAGCGGATCCTTCGGCTTCACCAGCGCGCCGGGCGGGACGTTCAGCCAATCGACCAGCCGGGTCAGCATGAAACGCATCGCGGAGCCGCGGCAGAGTACGGGAAGTGCGTCGATTTCGGATGCTTCGAGCGGACGGACCGCCTGATAGCCGGACAGGAGTCCCCGCCCCTTGGTCAGATTGAACGAGCCATCCGCCTCGAAGCACCACGCATTGAGGCAGATCGCAACGTCGTAGGCGAGCGCATCCGTGCAGGCGAAATAGAAATCGATCAGGCCCGAGACCTCGCGGCCGATGAAGAAGACGTTATCGGTGAAAAGATCGGCGTGGATGATTCCGTTCGGCAGATCCGTCGGCCAGTCCCGCTGCAAGGCTTCGAGCTCGCGCCGCGTCCGCTCCGCAAGTCCCGTCGACACCCGGTCGGCCTGCGCCTCGGCTTGGGCGAAAAGCGGCGGCCAGCCGTTCACCGACAGTGCGTTCGGTCGCGACATTGCAAAGTCGCGACCATCGAGATGCAACTGCGCCAACGCAGACCCGAGCGCTGCGCAATGCTGCGCCGTCGGCCGGCGAACGGCGATGCCGTCGAGGAATGTGAAGATGGCGGCGGGCCGTCCGGCAAGGCGACCGAGCGTCTCGCCGCTCCTGCTTTTGAGCGGAAGCGGGCAGTTCAATCCCTTGGTGGCCAGATGCTGCATCAGGCCCAGAAAAAACGGCAGATCAGCCTCGTTCACCCGCTTTTCATAGAGCGTGAGGATGTAGGAGCCTTGCGTCGTGTGGAGGTAGTAGTTGGTATTCTCCACGCCCTCGGCGATGCCTTTGTAGGACAGGAGGTCGCCAATATCGTAGCCCGCGAGAAACGAGAACAGTTCCTCGTCGAGAACCTCTGTGTAGACCGCCATTGCCTATTCCGCTGCCTGCTCGCGCAATTCGCGCGGGAGCGGAAAGAACACGCTCTCATCCGCCGTAGAGACGCTCTCGACCGAGACCGCAAAGCGTTCCGCGAAAGCATCGATGATTTCTTCGACCAGAACCTCCGGCGCCGAGGCGCCGGCGGTGATTCCAAGACTGCGAATCCCGCCGAACAGCGACCAATCGATGTCCTCGGCGCGAAGCAGCAGGCGCACCAGCGCGCAGCCCTCGCGCTCGGCCACTTCCAGCAGCCGCTGGGAGTTGGACGAGTTCGGTGAGCCGACGACGATCATCGCATCGACCAGCGGTGCCACGCGCTTGACCGCGCCCTGGCGGTTCGTGGTTGCGTAGCAGATATCTTCCTTGTGCGGCCCGACGATGGTGGGATAGCGCGCCTTGAGGGCCGCCACCATCTCGCTCGTGTCGTCGACGGACAGCGTCGTCTGCGTCACGAACGACAGATTGTTCTCGTCCGGCAGTTCGAGAGCCGCGATATCGCCGATCGTCTCCAGCAGGGTCGTGGCCCCTGCCGGCAATTGCCCCATGGTGCCGACGACTTCCGGGTGGCCCGCATGGCCGATCAGCAGAATGTGCCGGCCGCGCTTGTGGTGCGCCAGCGCTTCCCGGTGAACCTTGGTGACCAGCGGGCAGGTGGCGTCGATGGCGAAGAGCCGGCGCGCCAATGCCGCCTCGGGGACGGATTTGGGCACCCCGTGGGCCGAGAAGATGACCGGCGCATCGCCGTCCGGCACCTCGTCGAGTTCCCGGACGAAGACCGCGCCTTTCCGTTTGAGATTCTCCACCACGTACTTGTTGTGAACGATCTCATGCCGGACATAGACGGGCGCGCCGTGCAGCGTCAGCGCCCGCTCGACAGCATCGATGGCGCGGACGACGCCGGCGCAGAACCCGCGTGGGGCACAAAGCAGGATGTCGAGGGGCGGCTTGGTCATAATGGGGCGATGTGGCGAGACGAACCCCGCTCTGTCAAGCGGCAACGCCTTATTGTGGACTGTCGGCTGTCGTCAAGAAACGCTCGCGCTTGACCCCGAGTCACCCTAGAAAGGTCGGCGCCAGTTCACATTCCTGCGAAAAAAGATGGCCGATCCAGCCTCACACGTCAGCTTCCTGCCTCCCATTCTGACGTTCTGCGGCGCGGCAGTCGTTGCCGTGCCGTTGTTCCGGCTGCTTGGCCTGAGCGCGGTGCTGGGATACCTCGCGGCCGGCGTCGTCATCGGTCCCTCCGGCCTCGGGCTGGTCGGCGAGCCGGAGACCATCGCCACGGTGGCGGAACTCGGCGTCGTTCTGCTCCTCTTCATCATTGGGCTCGAGCTCAAGCTTAGCCATCTCTGGTCGATGAAGCGGGACATTTTCGGATTGGGGCTCGCCCAAGTCGTCATCACCGCCCTTTGCCTCGGAAGCTGCGCGTTCCTGATCGGCTTCGCGCCCAACGCTTCCATCGTGACGGGTATGGCGCTGGCGCTGTCATCGACCGCCATCGGCCTCCAGATGCTGAACGAGCGCAACGATCTTCAGGCGGCCTACGGCCAGCGGTCCTTCGCCGTTCTGCTGTTCCAGGATCTCTCCGTCGTCCCGATCCTTTTCATCCTGCCCGTTCTCGCGAGCGGCGCCGCCGCCCTGGAAAGCGGCTCGATGGTCGATCGGCTGACAAATCTCGGGACGGCCATCGCGGCGATTGCCGCCGTCGTGCTGATCGGTCGCTATGGCCTGAACCCGTTCTTCCGAGTGCTTGCCCGCAGCGGCGCCCGCGAGGTGATGACCGCGTCTGCGCTGCTGGTCGTGCTCGGTGCGGCGCTCCTGTTGCAGGAAGTCGGCCTCTCCATGGCCATGGGGGCATTTCTCGCCGGGCTCCTGCTGGCGGAATCGAATTTCCGCCACCAGCTCGAGGCCGATATCGAGCCGTTTCGCGGGATCTTGCTCGGCTTGTTCTTCATGAGCGTCGGCATGTCCATCGACCTGTCGCTGTTGCGCCAGCAATGGCTCGTGCTGGCCATCGCGGCGCCGGCGGTGATCATTTCCAAATCACTGATCATCATCGTGGTGTCCAGGATCTTTGGCGCCAATGGCCGCGACGCGCTCCGGTCGGGGGCACTCCTGTCGCCCGCCGGCGAGTTCGCCTTCGTGCTGCTTCCGGTCGCGCTGGGGCTTGGCCTGCTGGAGCCGGCCGAGGCGCAATTAGTCACCGCGCTTGCGGCGATCACAATGCTTCTAGGGCCAATTACGGCAACGCTTCTGGAAAAACTGCTGAGGCGCACATTCGTCGCGGTACCGGAAACGAACGCCATCGTCGGCGAGCAGAGCGAGTTGTCGAGCCGCGTGCTGGTGATCGGCTTTGGGCGCTTCGGGCAGATCGTCAACCAGGTTCTGCTGACGCAAGGAATCCACCCGACCGTCATCGACAATGATGTGGAGCGCATCCGCGACGCGGGGCGCTTTGGATTGCAGGTCTATTACGGCGACGGCACCCGCCTTGACGTCCTGCGGGCGGCGGGCGCCGAAAAGGCCGAGATGATCTGCGTCTGCACCGATCACCCCGACGTTACGGTGAAGATCGTCGAGATCATCCACGAAAACTTTGCCAATGCGCGGAGCTTCGTGCGCGCCTATGACAGAATTCGCGCCATTGAGCTTCTGAACATGGACGTGGATTTTCAAGTCCGCGAAGCCTTCGAATCCTCCCTCGCGTTCGGGCGCGCGGCCCTGGAGGAACTCGGCATCGATGCCGAAACCGCCGCCGAAACGGCCAATGACGTGCGCAAGCGGGACACAGCGCGCCTCATCCTTCAGAAGGCCGGCGACACCATGGGCGGCGCAGAACTCGTGGCCGGTGCGAAAATCGCGCCCGAGCCGCTCGTCACCCCAGCCGCCAAGGCCCGCGGTCTCACCGCCGAGACGCGAGACATCCTGGGCGAAGGGGCATTCTGATGAATCGGCCCCGCAGCGAGACCTCGTCGTCCGAGGATTCCGGCCCGCCGCGTTTCGTCGTCGGCTCGACGATGCGCCATGTGCTGGTCATGACCGGCACGGGTGCTGCCGGTCTCATCGCGATCTTCATCGTCGATCTCGTGTCGCTGCTCTACATCTCGTGGCTCAAGGACCCGAGCCTTACGGCCGGCGTCGGCATCGCCACGGTGGTGATGTTTCTCACGATCTCGATCAATGTGGGCTTGATGATCCCGATCGGCGCGCTGGTGTCGCGTGCGCTCGGTGCGCGTGATCGCCAAAGAGCCCGTGAACTGGCGACCTCCGGCTCCGTCCTGATGGTGGTCGTATCATCCCTCGTCAGCCTGATGCTCCTCCCCTTCCTGCCGCCGCTCCTGACGCTGCTTGGGGCGACCGGACAGACCCACCAGGTGGCGAAGGAGTTTCTGTGGATCTCGCTGCCGACCAATGGGGTGATGGCGCTCGGCATGGGTCTGTCGACGGTCCTGCGCGCCGCGGGCGATGCCCGGCGGAGCATGTATGCCACGCTTTCAATCGCCATCGTGACGGTGGCGCTCGATCCGGTGCTGATTTTCGGCCTCGGCCTGAAAGCGAACGGCGCCGCCATCACGATCGGGATAGCGCGGTTCGTCTATGTGTATGTGGCCTACCTCTATCTGATCCGCCATCACAGCCTTCTGGCGCGCCCGAGCGTCCAGGGCGTGATGCGGGACGCACGACCGTTCTTCGCCATTGCGATACCCGCCATCCTGACCAATATCGCGGCCCCGGCGTCCAACGCGTTCTTCACCAGCATCATGGCGCGTTTCGGCGACGAGGCCATTGCGGCGTCGGCGATCATCGATCGCGTCACGCCGGTCGCATTCGGCGGGCTGTTTGCCCTCGCGGGAGCGATCGGGCCGGTCATGGGCCAGAACTGGGGGGCGCGCAATTTCGAGAGAGTGCGCCAGACCCTGCGGGACTCGCTTCTGTTCATGGTCGTCTACGTGCTGGTCGTCTGGCTGGCGCTCTACCTGCTTCGCGCGCCTCTGACACTTGCCTTCAATGCGCCGCCGCTGACGACCGACATCGTGCAGTTCTTCTGCCAGATCAGCGGATTCATCTGGTTTTTCATCGGGCTGGTTTTCGTCGCCAACGCCTCGTTCAACAATCTCGGGTTCCCGCTCCTGTCGACCTTTTTCAACTGGGGCCGTGCCACCCTTGGCATGATCCCCTTCGCGTATGTGGGCGCGGAAATGGCTGGGCCGAAAGGCGCCCTCCTGGGCATCGGGGCCGGTTCGGTGGCGTTCGGCATCGGCGCCGCTATCACTTCGTTCTGGACAGTCAGACGGTTGGAGCGTCAAGCTACCGTGCCACTGTAGGAAGCGCGGAAGAGGAGACGGCGATGTTCGACTGGTTCGACTTCATGCGTCAAGCGCAGCAAAGCGCCGGAACCGCCATGCTGGCCCAACACTTCCATCTCGACAGGGACCAGACGCAAGCCGCCATGGCTGCATTCCTTCCGGCCTTTGCCATGGGCATGCAGCACGCGATGGGATCGAAGCGCGACGATGGGACGGTCCGGGATCTGTTCGGCGGCGCCTATCACGATCTCTGGCTCAATGCCGCGCAGGCGTTTTCACCCAGTTCGCAGCGGAACGGAAAACAGATCCTCGATCGGCTTTTCGGTTCTGACGATGTCAGCCGCCGTGTCGCGCATCAAGCCGCCGACATGACCGGCGTGAATGCCGATGTGATGCAGCAGATGCTGCCCGTCCTCGCCGGCATTTACGCCGGCGGCCTCTATCACTGGATGTCGGGCCAAACGAGGGCCATGAACAAAGCGGCGCAACCCGCCCGACCGGAACCGCCCGACTTCGCCGAATCCTGGGCGCGCATGTGCGCTGCGTGGACCGGGGCAGAGCCTTCGAGACCGAAGCCGGCCCCGTCGCCCTTCGAGGCGATGATGGCAGGCTTCCTTCCGTCGTCTGCTCCCGCGAAGGAAGAGGACCAGCCCCCGGCCGAACCTTCGGCCCCGGACCAAAAGCAGGATAGCCCTCCCGCCTGGGAGGAAATGATGGAAAAGGGGCGCGATATGCAAAAGCAATACCTCGCCTCCCTCCAATCCATCTTCGACGAGGTTGAAAGCGCCGGGGCGAAAAAGCGCTAGGGCAAGATGCCGAAAACCCGTGCAGCGGACGATGCCTCGGACGAGTCCATCCGAGGGCATCGTGAGCTAGGCGCAGCACTCGTGCGAATTCGCCAGAGGAACTTTAGGGCGGGCGCGGGTCATGGGCTTCACCGGTTCTCGCGGGGATCGGGGCTCATTCCATCGAACCAGAAAGACGGCGCGGTCCCGGAAGAAGGGCTCCGCGAGAGCGCCTTCGACCTCGCTCCGCGTCAGCCCGATATCCTTCAACATCCGGTCATCGAATTCCGCCAGACGACGGACCTCGCGCCGGTGCCGCCAGCGCGTCGCAAGCCCGACGACCACGGCCCCGAAAGCTCCTCCGGCGCGCTGGAACAAGGTCGTCAGCGAGGTCGCGCGTGAGGCGGGCGAAAGTGTATGGGTCAGGTTGGTCATCGCAAGTTCTCCAAGAACATCCGGAGGCACAGTTCACCCACCGAACCATCCCGAGTTCAGGGGCGTCTCAATTCACTCCAAAGGACAGCGCATTGGAAAATCGGCTGACTTTCCAGCACCTTGAGAAAATATAGCATTGAACGTTTCATCACTTGAAGTGATTGTTTGAGATAGGTATCATTCACGCTATTGATACTGAGAGAGCGACGATGCACCTTCTGGATATCGATCAGTTGCGGACCTTCGTGGCGATTGCCGACACCGGTTCGTTCACCCGTGCGGCGGATGTGGTCCACAAGACCCAGAGCGCCGTTTCCATGCAGATGAAGCGTCTGGAGGAGCGGGTCGGGCGCGCGATTTTCGAGCGCGACGGCCGTCTCTCGAAGCTCACCGACGAAGGCGAGCGCCTGCTCGATTATGCCCGCCGGATCGTGCGGCTGAACACCGAATGCATGGCCTCGTTCAACGACAACGAGCTCGTCGGGCGGGTTCGCCTCGGGCTGCCGGACGATTACGCCGATCGCTACCTGCCTGAGATTCTGGCGCGGTTTTCGCGCTCCAATCCCAAGGCCGAGGTGACGGTGATGTGTGAGCCGACCCATAACCTGATCGAGCGCGTCCAGCACGGCGATATCGATCTTGCCATCATCACCCATGTGGATCGCCGCGGACCGTCCGAAATCGTGCGCATCGAGCAGCTGTTATGGGTGACGTCGGCGCGTCATTCGGTCCATGAGGAAACCCCGATTCCGTTGGCGCTGGGGCGTCCCAATTGCGACTGGCGCCATTCGGCGACGGAAGCGCTGGAAAGCGCCGACCGCCCGTTCCGCATCCTCTACGTGGCGTGGCATTCCACCGCGGTCGGTGCGGCGATTCTCGCCGGGCTCGCCGTATCGGTTCTGCCCGAAAGCGCCGTGCGGCCGGGGATGCGCATCCTCGGGCCGTCGGATGGATTTCCGGCCCTGCCGTCCTGCAAGATCGGGCTTATCCGGTCGCGTCGCGAGGAGAACCCGCTGGCCGATGCGCTCGGCTTCCACATCAAGCAGTCGCTGGACAATCTCGGCGCCACGCGCCCGCTGCTCGCGCCGGCCGCCGAATGATTACGCTTTGGCGGCGGGACGGCGCAGCACGAGGACGTTGCCGATGAGGGCGAACACCACGCCGATCACCGCAAGTGGCGTCCACACATAGCCCTCGACCGCAGTCGAGACCGCGAGCGCCACGATGGGAAAGAGCACCGTCGTGTAGCCCGCCCGCGCCGGCCCCAGGCGTCGCAGCAAGGTGAGATAGGACGCAAACGCCAGCACCGACGCGCCGATCGCGAGATAGACCAAAGAACCGATATATTTGAAGGTCGGTTCGATGATGAATTCGTTGCCGCGCAAAAGATTGATCGCCAGCAGGATCAGCGACCCGTAGGTCATCGCCCAGGCATTGGCCGAAATCAGCGGCGCGCCGCGGCGCTGGACCACGGTCGAAATCATGTTGCCGGAGCAGAAAAACAGGGTGCCCAGCACGCAAAGGCCGAGCCCCCACAGAGCACCTGCATTGAAGCCCGCCCCGGCGATTTCGGGCCAGAACAGCAATCCGATTCCGGCCGCGCCCAGCACGGCTCCGAGGGCGACGCGTGCGTCCACCCTCTGGCGGAAGATAACGATGCCCAACACCATGTTGAAGATCGATGCGAGCGAGAACACCACGGAGAGAAGCCCCGACGGAACCGTCAAGCCGCCATAGTAGAAGCACAGGAAATTGAACGAGAACAGACAGCATCCAACGCCAAAGAAGCGCAGGTGATCGGCGGCCGGGAATCGCACCCGCATGCCCGAGACCACCACCCAGCCCCAGGTGCAGGCCGCTGCCAGCAGAAAGCGCCACAGCACCGACATTTCCGGCGCCACGACGCCGAGCTGTGCGCGGATCCCGATCCAGCTCACGCCCCACAGAAAAACCGTGGCGATGTAGAGCCCGAGGGTGGTGCCGTCGAGCCGAGCGGGCGCGGCGTTCGCCGTCGCGGCGGCTGGATCCTTCTGTGCGGGCAGGAGGTCGGCCCGATCGGCGGCATGCGACATGAAATGATCCAGTGTTGACGCTTCTCCATATAAAGCCCGATCCATCACATCAAATGATGAATTATCATCGATCAGGCGTCGGGCTTTGATAGGAGCGTCCGTCAGTGGCGGTTCCGGTAAAAAAATGGTCCAGCCGCCGACGCGACGGCGCTAGCTGCTCCTACGCGCCGCGGAATTGTTGCGCCGGGGCCGTTTCGAGGGCGACAGCACCACCACCTTCGTCCCGACGTCGATGCGTCCATAAAGATGCATCGCGTCCTGGTTGATCATCCGGATGCAGCCGGACGAAACGCTTTTGCCGATGGTCCACGGCTCGAAGGTCCCGTGAATGCGGAAGAGCGTGTCCCGGTTGTCCTTCCAGAGGTAGAGGGCGCGCGCACCCAAGGGATTTCCGGGCCCGCCACGCATGCCAATGCCGCTCCGCAGCTCGCTCATCTGCTCGAGGAGCTCGGGCTGACGAGCGAACATTTCCTTGGGCGGGTACCAATCCGGCCAGACCTGCTTGTCGCCGATGGTTGCCATGCCCGACCAGCTGAACCCCGCGCGCCCCACTCCCACGCCGTAGCGCGTCGCCATGCCGCCCTCGCCCACGAGGTAGAGATAATGCCCTGCGGGATCGACCACGATGGTGCCGGGCATTTCCGCCGTCTCGTAGGGCACGTTCGCCCGCAGGAACGCCGCGCCGATCCGGGACAGATCCACGGCTGGGACCGGGTAGAGATCCTCCACGGCCGCATACACGGCCCCGAGCTCCGGCCGCGCCACCAGCGGCTGCGCCTGGCTCCCCGTGATCCGCCATCCACCGAGAGCGGCCGGTGTCGCAAGGCCAAGCAGGAAAACCCGACGGCTAGGATGCTTCATGTCCACGCTCCCATCTCACCTGAGCCATTTAGGACGGGAAAATGGCGCGACTAGGAGCAAAGGCCGTGCTTCACGACCGGGTGCTGGTTGGAGCCTGCGACACCGCAGGCACATCGGGGCTGGCCCGCGGATTGTCGCGCTCGTACCAACCGCGGCTTCCGTTCACGATCCAAACGACCGTGAGCATGACCGGAACCTCGACCAGTACGCCGACGACAGTCGCCAAAGCGGCGCCGGAATTGAAGCCGAAGAGACTGATCGCCGCCGCCACCGCGAGTTCGAAGAAATTGCTCGCCCCGATCAAGGCCGACGGGCCGGCGACGCAATGCTGCTCGCCGACAAGACGATTGAGGCCATAGGCAAGGCCGGCATTGAGATAAACCTGGATCAGGATCGGCACGGCCAGCATGGCGATGATCATCGGCTGCGCGATGATCTGTTCGCCCTGAAACCCGAACAGCAGCACGAGCGTCGTCAGCAACGCGACCAGAGAAAGCGGTGAGAGAACCTGGAGAAGACGTGCGAGCGCAGCCTCGCCGCCCCGGGCGAGAGCGCGCCACCGCAACACTTGCGCGAGGATCACCGGAATGACGATGTAAAGAATGACGGACAGCACGAGCGTGCCCCACGGCACGGTGATGGCCGACAGGCCGAGGAGCAGCCCCACGATCGGGGCGAAGGCCACCACCATGATGACATCGTTGAGCGCCACCTGACTGAGCGTGAAATGCGGCTCGCCTTTCGTAAGATTGCTCCACACGAACACCATCGCGGTGCAGGGTGCGGCCGCCAGGATGATAAGGCCCGCGATATAGCTGTTGATCTGCTCGCCCGGCAGGTAGGGACGGAACAGCCACGCGATGAAGAACCAGGCGAGCGCCGCCATCGAAAATGGTTTGACGGCCCAGTTGATGAAAAGCGTGACGCCGATGCCGCGCCAATGACGACCCACTTGCCCGAGTGCGGCGAAATCGATCTTCAGCAGCATGGGGATGAGCATGAACCAGACCAGCAGCGCCACGGCTAAATTGATGCTGGCAATTTCGGCCGCGCCGATGATTTGAAAGACGCCGGGCCAAACATGCCCAAGCGCGATTCCCGCCACGATGCAGAGAAAAACCCAAACGGTGAGGTAACGTTCGAAAATCGACACAGCCTGAATTCCGCTAGATCACGATGCCTTTGGCCGGAATCGTCCAAAGGCATAAGACGTGATCGATCTCAATATGTTGGAGCATGATGTCGTCCGAAAACCGTTACACACTTTTTGGCATCATGTTCTAAGCGATGGTGGAAGGAGCGGACGTACCCTCCTGGCTGCCGATCGCGTCCAATCGGGTCCGCAGAGACGCAGCATCGAGGCTTGAAATTGGCAGGCTGATGAACGCCGTGATGCGATTTTTCAGGTACCGCAACGCCGTGACGAAGGCGGTTTCCTTTTGGATGTCCGTGCCTTCTATGGCCGCGGGATCTTCGATCCCCCAATGCGCCGTCACCGGATGGCCTGGCCAGAACGGGCACGCTTCGCCGGCCGCGCTGTCGCAGACAGTGAAAACGAAATCCATCACCGGAGAATCGGCTTCGGCGAAAACGTCCCAGCTTTTGGAGCTCAGGCCTTCTGCCGGATAGCCGGCCTCTTTCAGCACTTTGATCGCAAGGGGATTGACCCGCCCCTTGGGCTGGCTTCCGGCGGAGAATGCGCGAAAACGCCCCATCCCCTCCTGGTTCAGCACCGCTTCGGCAATGATCGAACGGGCGGTGTTGCCCGTGCAGAGAAACAGGACGTTGTAGACGCGATCAGGCATGGGATGATCCTTGGGCTTCGCAGCAAGGTGTCAGATCGGCGACCAGCGGACCGCAGATTTCCGGTCGGCCGCCGCAGCAATCCTTGAGGAGAAAAGTCGTGACCGCCCGAAACCGGTCGAGATCGGCTCGGTAGATGATGGATCGGCTTTGTCGTTCGGCGCGGATCAATCCGGCGCGTGTCAGGATGGCAAGATGCGACGACATCGTGTTGTGCGGGACCGCAAGCGCACGGGCCACCTCCCCCGCCGCCAAGCCCGCAGGCTCGTGACCGACAAGCAGGCGGAACACATCGAGACGGGTGGATTGCGCGAGAGCCGCCAGGGCGAGGATGACCGTTGTATTTTCCATATGTCGAGACTTATCGAAATATCTGACATTGCGCAAGTGCCAGGATCGCATGGGGAGAGCGGACGGATTGAGGGTTGAAAATAGCGGGAGAGCGTCTGCCAGCCCCTCGGACCATCCTGCTCGCCTCGCAGCCGCTATAATATTAAGACACTTCCAGTTTAGAACTATTCTTATTCTAATTTTTACTTGATGTGTTGCCTTTTCGGATCGACTTAACTAACGGTCACGCCATTAAAGTGGCCATCACCCAAATGAAATTTCGCCTGAATATTCCGGGGATGCTTGTGTTCATCCTCGTGATCCTGCTCTGGTCGATCACCTCAGCCAGCCGGATCGTGTCGCCTTTTCTGTTGCCTTCGCCCGCCACGGTTCTGGCGACGGGCTGGGAGACGCTTTGCGACGGCACGCTGATCCACAACGCGCTCGTCAGCATCCGCCGCATCCTGCTCGGCTACGCATTGGCGGTGGCGGTGGCGGTGCCGCTCGGGCTTGTGTTCAGCGTTTCGAGCGGATTGCGGAAGGCGTTCGAACCGCTGTTGGATTTCGTGCGGCAGATCCCGCCGCTCGCCATGATGCCGCTTCTCATCCTGTGGCTCGGCATTGGCGAGGCGCAGAAGATCGGCGTCATCGTCCTTGCGTGTTTCTTCCCGATTTTCCTCGGTGTCATCGGCGGCATCGCGCAATGCGACCCGAAGCTCATCGAGGTCGGACGCGCCTGCGATTTGAATCGCTTCGCGCTGATCCGTCGCGTCGTCCTCCCTGCCTCCCTTCCCTCCGTCGTCGTCGGATTGCGGGTTGCGCTCGGTTTTGGCTGGCGCGCCGTGGTTGGCGCCGAACTCGTCGCATCCTCGGCCGGCCTTGGCTACATGATCGTCGATGCGGAGAACCTCGCGCGGACGGATATCGTGCTCGTCGGAATCCTGGTCATCGGATGTCTCGGGATGCTGGCGGATGTCGGCATTCGCGCCCTCATCGGCCGGCAGGCGCCCTGGCTTACAGCCCGCACGGAACTTCGTCTTGCTTGAAACACGCGCCCTCGGAAAGACCTTTGCCATCGGCGGCCGTGAGATCGTGGCGCTCGCCGAGGTCGATCTCGCGCTCGCGCGCGGCAGCTTCACGGTCATCATCGGTCGGTCCGGCTGCGGGAAATCGACGCTGCTGCGGGTTGTGGCGGGCCTCACGGAGCCCACATCCGGAGCCATCCGCTACGCGCATGAAAAACGCCCGACGATCGGAAGCGTGTTCCAGGAGCCGCGCTTGATGCCGTGGCTGAATGTCGAGGCCAACATAGCGTTCGGTCTCATCGGCAAGCTGCCGAAATCCGAGATCGACGACCGCGTGACGGAGGTGCTGGACCTCGTCGGCCTCAAGGCGTTTCGCGACGCGCAGCCTGATCAGCTCTCAGGTGGGATGGCAAGCCGTGTGGGCCTTGCGCGCGCATTGGCGATGAAGCCCGACATCCTGCTGTTCGACGAGCCCTTTGCCGCCCTCGACGCTTTCACGCGGCGCAACCTGCAGCAGGAACTCTCAGCGATCTGGCGCACAAGGCAGCCGACCATTCTCTTCGTCACTCACGATGTCGAGGAGGCCGTGGTGCTCGGCGATGTGATCCTGCACATGAGCGAAGGCCGGGTCGTCGATCGCATTCCCGTTCCGCTCGCTCATCCGCGAGAGCCCACCGATTCCGACGTGGTCTCGATCCGAAGCCGCGTCCTGCAGCGACTCGCGGCACCGGCAGCTTTTCATCACGGCAACGTCGTGCCGCTTCAGCCACCCCTTTCCATCGCCGTTCCCAAGGAGAAGATATCGTGACGAAACTATTGCAGCGCGCCATCCTCGGCATCGCTCTCACGGTGATGCCGGCGCAGATCGTCAACGCGGCGGACAAGCCGGAGGTCGTGCGCATCACCTATGTGGCATCGCCGTTCAACGTGCCATCCATCGTCATGCGTGCGAAGGGCTACCTCGAGGAAGCCTTCAAGCCCTACAATGTTCGCATCGAATCCCCCGAGATCACATCCGGCGCGCAACAGGTGCAGGCACTCGCGGCCGGCGAGATTCAGATCGCAAGCGTGCTCGGCGGAACGTCGGCCATCCTCGGCAAGGCGAACGGCGCCGACGTGAAGGTTATCGGCGCCTATAGCCGAAGCCCCAAAGCGTTCAATGTCATGACGGGCGCGAACGGACCCGCCGACATTGCCGGCCTCAAGGGCAAGGCGATTGCAGGGCCGAAAGGCACGACGTTGCATCAATTGCTCGCCGCAGCACTTGCCAAACACGGCATGTCGCTCGCCGACGTCGAACATGTGAACATGGATCTTGGCGCGGCGCGGGCAGCGTTGCTTGCCGGCAAGGTCGACGCTGCGACGCTTGCGGGAAACAACGCCCTCGTCGTCGAAAAATCGGGCGGCCGCATTCTCGTCACCGGCGAGAACCTCATCGCACCCACAACGGTCATCGGCGTGCGCGGGGAGTTTCTGCGCGACCATCCCGATCTCGTCCAGGCCTATCTGTCGGCGCATCGCAAGGCGATGGATTTCATGGCGGAGCATCCGGACGAGGCGCTTCAACTCGCAGCCGACGAGCAGAAGATCTCGATCGAGGACGCGCGCCGGATGATGACCTTCTATGACTTCTCGCCGCGCATGTCCGATCGGGATGTGGCCAATCTCAACGACGAGCAAGCCTTCATGGTCTCGGCCGGAATGCTGAAGAAGACCATCGATATCAAGGCCGACCTGATCGCGCCCGGGGCGTTCGAAATCAAATGATCGACGCACTGCTTCTCGATTGCGAGCAGACGGAGGGCGGAGTCGACATTCTGATGAAGCGCCCCGATCTCGGCTCTCGCATCGATGTGCTGCCACTCTACGAACTCGAACGCGCCGAGCTTCGTCGCTACCGCGGATTGCTGCTCGGCCTCCACGTCGATCAGCGTTATCTCGCTACTCGCCGAAACCAGATCGACAGCTATCTGGCCGGCGGCGGCACGATCGTGTTCTGCGGGCACATGGCCACTCCGTTTCTTCCGGACGTATCGACCTATCGTCCAATCGCGAATTACGGCGTCGCCGATCTCGCGGTGAAGCGCATATCGGCGCATCCTGTCTGGGAAGGCGTCGATACCGCCGATCTGACCTTCCGGCGCGGCGTTTCCGGCTTTTACGGTCGCGGCTCGCATGAACCGCCGGGCGGCGCGCAGGTCATCCACGGCCTCGGCGCCGACCTGCACCCTGTCGATTTCGAACATCGCCCTGCCGGCGGCGGCCGCCTGCTCGTGCATGCGGGGGCGGATCTCTGGGGCTATCTCGATTCCGAAACCAGCGCCGCGCGGATGGCGCCGCAATTGCTCGATTGGTTGCGCGTGCCGTTTCACGGAGAGAAATCATGACGGTCGCGGTTCTGGACGGCGGCTCGTACTACCACCACGATGTGATTTATGGCGATCGCTTCCGGCACCGGTTCGACCGCGCGATCTATGCGCCCGATCTGGTGGAGGACGATCTCGAGGGTGTCTCGGCGCTGATCGTGGCGGACAGGATTAGCCCGACGGTGCTGCGCGCGAAGCGGCGCATCTTCCATCGTTATCTGGCTGGCGGCGGGACCCTGATCGTGCTGGGAGAAAACCAGGCGCAGACTTGGGCGCCCGGCGTCAAATGGACCTTCGTCCCGACCAATTTCTGGTGGTGGCTGGATCGCGGCACCGATCCCGGACATCGCGTACCGGGGCTAGACCACGAGATCTTCCAGCATGTGACCTCAAAAGACGTGATCTGGCATTTCCATGGTCTGCTTCATCCGCCCGCAGGAGCCATCCCGCTGGTGACGATCGCGCCGGAAGCCGGCGGTGGGCCGGATGGGTCGATCCTTTACGATCACCCCGGAATCGCCAGCGGCAAGGGGCGAATGATCGTGACGACGCTCGATCCGTTCTATCACACCGGCAGCTATTTCATGCCGGCCGCCGCACGTTTCCTCAACGGCTTGCTCGACTGGACCGATGCAACGTTTCGCGCCCGCTAAGACCGCAACGGCGCCCAAGTCACGTTTTTGAACCAGCACGCGATTCGCATTGTTTTTTTGCGGAGGCAGTATCATCGTGGCTTGACGGGTGCAGTGATCCGCAAGCGGGAGGGCGTCTATTGCAAAGCTTGACCGGAATTTCGTCCGACCGCGTGCCTTCCGTTTCGTCCAATCCCTGTTGCCTGATCGTCGAGGATCAGGTGCTGATCGCACTCTCGATCGAAGCCTATCTCGAGGAAGCGGGCTATGACGTCGTCGGCCCGATGATCAGCAGCGCCGATGCGCTCGAGTGGCTGCGGACACACACCCCGCAGGTGGCCATCCTCGATTACAGCCTGAAAGATGGCGCCTGCACCGAGCTTGCGGGAAAACTGGTCCGGCGCCAGATTCCGTTCATGGTCTATTCCGGACATCCCCGCCGGCCCGACATCGCGCCGGAATTCGCCGCCGCCCCCTGGGTCATGAAACCTTGCACGCGGGAAGAAATTCTCTCGACACTTCAGACGCTGACACATCGCCCTTCTGCACCATGAGCCTGCTCACGGCGGGTTGATGCGATACGTCTCGTGACAAGCGTTGCAGTTGGCCCCGACCTTCTGGAGGCTCGCCTGGAAGGAAGCAGCATCGGTCGTCGCCCGTGCGGCATCGCTCGCGTCCCGGACCATTTTGGCCGCCGCCGCGCGGAAGCCCGCCATATCCTCCCAGATCCGCGGGGAGGCGCGGGTCTCTCCGCCGGTGCGGCTGTTATCGGGAAACAGCTCGGGGAAACGCTCCAGCCGGCTGGCGATGCCGGTGAAAACCTCCCGCGCCTTCGCCAGATCGAACGGGGCTTCGCCACGAACCATCTGCGTAGCCGTTCGGGTGGCCGCGCCGTTGGCTTTCATAAGATCCTTGCGTTCAGCGATCGGATTGGATTGCGCCACCGCGCCCGCTGCGATGGCTACGCCGACCAGGACACCAACCAAGCGGATCATTGCCGATCTCCGTCGATTCCAAGGCCCAAGTGTCAGCCTCCGGATGGTCACCGGTCCAATTTATCCGCTCGCCGCCGAAAAATCCCGCGTCCGGGACGAAATTCCGGGCAAACACCCCGTTTGAGCTTGCCTTAGTCCGGAAGAGCAGGATCCTCCTGTCGCCGGTGGCGGCTCGAAGCTCAAAACCGCCAAGCGTATCGAGAACGATGGCTCACGATTTCAGCCGGTAGCCCGTCCTGAAGATCCACCACACGGTGATCAGGCACAGGGCCAGGAACGCCAGCGTCATCGTCAGGCTGACGCCGATGCTCACATCGGACACCCCGTAGAAGCTCCAGCGAAACCCGCTGATGAGGTAGACGACCGGGTTGAAGAGCGTGACCGTCCGCCAGAGCGGCGGCAGCATGTCGATGGAATAGAAACTGCCGCCGAGGAAGGTCAACGGCGTCACGATCAGCAGCGGGACCAGCTGCAGCTTCTCAAACCCGTCAGCCCAGATGCCGATGATGAAACCGAACAGGCTGAACGTGACGGCGGTGAGAACGAGAAAACCCAGCATCCAGATCGGGTGATTGATCTGCAACGGAACGAAAACGGCCGCCGTCGCCAGAATGATGAGGCCGAGGATGACGGATTTGGTCGCCGCGGCGCCCACATAGCCTGTGAGGATTTCCACGAACGAAACTGGCGCCGACAGGACCTCGTAGATCGTGCCCGTGAAGCGCGGAAAGTAAATCGCGAAGGAGGCGTTCGATATGCTCTGCATGAGCAACGTCAGCATGATCAATCCCGGCACGATGAAAGCGCCGTAGCTCACGCCGTCGATATCCGCCATGCGCGAACCGATGGCCGATCCGAAGACAACGAAATAAAGCGAGGTGGACAAAACCGGCGACACGACGCTTTGCAGCAGCGTGCGCCCGGCGCGTGCCATCTCGAACACGTAGATGGCGCGAATGGCGTGAAAATTCATCGGTTGTCCTTTACCAGGCTGACGAAGATATCCTCCAGCGAACTCTGCTCCGTGTGCAGATCCTTGAAAGCGATGCCTTCGCGCGCAAGATCCTGCAGCAGCGCCGTGATCCCGCTGTCTTCGATCGCCGCATCATAGCTGTAGACCAGTTCCGTGCCGTCTTCCGACAACGCAAGCTGGTAGTTCGCGAGCGAGTCGGGAAGGCGCGCGAGCGCCGCCGGCAATTGCACCGTGAGAACCTTCTTGCCGAGGCGACGCATCAACGCGGTCTTTTCTTCGACGAGGATCAGCTCGCCCCTGCTGATCACGCCGATCCGATCGGCCATTTCCTCGGCCTCTTCGAGATAATGCGTGGTCAGGATGATGGTCACGCCCGAATCGCGCAAAGCCCGCACCACGTTCCACATGTCGCGTCGCAATTCCACGTCGACGCCGGCGGTCGGCTCGTCGAGGAAGAGGATCTGCGGTTCATGCGAGAGAGCTTTGGCGATCAGAACTCGGCGCTTCATGCCGCCCGAAAGCGTCATGAGCTTGCTGTCCCGTTTGTCCCACAGGGAGAGATCGCGCAGGATCTTCTCGATATAGGCCGGATTGGGGCCCCGGCCGAATAGACCGCGGCTGAAACTCACCGTCGCCCACACGGTCTCGAAGGCGTCGGCGGTCAGTTCCTGCGGCACAAGGCCGATCTTGGCCCTCGCCGCGCGGTAATCCCGCACGATGTCGTGCCCGTCGGCCCGCACCGACCCTTCCGTCGGGTTGACGAGCCCGCAGATGATGCTGATGAGCGTCGTCTTGCCGGCGCCGTTGGGGCCCAGAAGCGCAAAAATCTCGCCGCGGCGGATTTCAAGGTCGATGGCCTTCAGCGCCACGTGACCGGACGCATAGGTTTTGGAAAGTCGGGAGACGGATATGACGGGATGCATGCGGCAGGACTAACCGATCAGGAAGACGGCGGGATGAGATACGTATCCTCTTTCTCCGCCGTTGCAAGGTTGCGACTGAATTGCCGCCTCGTGCCGCTTGGAACGGGCGGCGGGATCGATCGTCTCAGGCAGGCAGCCCGGCCCTCAGCGAGCCCTCGCCGAACCGCCGCAGATAATCGGGGCTCGCCGGCACGATGCCGAGCAGTTGCGACACGCTGACGTCGGGAAAGGCATCACACAATCGTAGGAGTCCAGGTTCTCCGGGCACTTGCGCCGCGCACGTTCGATTTCGCTCGATCGGATGCTCGGCTCGATGTGGTGGTCCGACCGAGGCATGGGCGCGCTCGTGCGTCGTTTCAAAACATCCTGCGGGCTGACGATAAGCCTTTCCGGCGGGCAAATCGACCCTCAGCGGCTCACGCCGGCTTGTTGACCGCCGCGACGCGCTTGTAGGCCGGCCTTGCGGTCAGGCGCGCCACGTAATCGTCGAACACCGCCTCGCCCTTGAGGCCGGGGGCGCCGAACATCATCGCCCAGTTGATCTCCGAACCCACATAAAGGTCCGCCGCCGTGAATTTCTCTCCCAGCAGGTACGGGCCCTTTTCAAGGGCGTTTCTCAGGGTGTTGAGGACATCCTCGTAGGAGCCGTAGCCGACTGCGGATTTGCGTTCCACCTCCGGGCGCTTGAACATCTTGTCGAGCAGAGCGGGCTCGATGCAGCCGGCGCCGAAAAAGAGCCAGCGGTAATAGGAGCCGCGCGCCGGATCGTCGATGGCGGGCGCGAGCCCCGCCTTCGGAAACGCATCCGCGAGATAGGCGATGACGGCCGCCGTCTCCGTCACCACGGTGCCGCGATGGGTGATGGTCGGCAGCTTGCCCATCGGGTTGATGGCGAGAAATTCGGGGCTCTTGTGCTCGCGTTTTTCGAAGTCGATCAGCTCGATGCGATAGGGTGCGCCCACCTCCTCCAGCATCCAGCGCGCCATCTGCGCGCGCGACATGGGATTGTAGTAGAAAACGATTTCGTCGCTCATTGAAGTCGACCTCCGTTTGTGATGAACCGTTTCAGCGGCGCGCTTCTGTCGCCATCCTGACGGCGAGCCCCGCCAGGACCGTCCCCATCAGCCAGCGTTGCGCCACCGCGAAGCCCGGACGATGGGCGAGGAAATACGCGATCGAGCCGGCCATGACGGCGATCATCGCGTTGACGGTGATGCTGATGGAAATCTGCGTGAAGGCGAGCAGCAGCGATTGCGCCAGCACGTCGCCCCGCGCCGGATCGATGAATTGCGGCAGCAGCGACAGGTACATCACGGCGATCTTCGGGTTGAGCAGGTTGGTGACAAACCCCATGGCGAAGAGTTTGCGGCCTGAATCCTTCGGCAGGTCGCGCAAGGCGAAAGCGGAGCGCCCGCCCGGCCTCACCGCCTGCCAGGCGAGGTAGAGCAGGTAAAGCGCGCCGCCAAACCGCAGGGCGTCATACGCATAAGGAACCGCCAGCAGCAAAGCCGTGATGCCGAACGCCGCGCACAACGCGTAGACCACAAAGCCCAAGGCCACGCCGCCGAGCGAAATCAGGCCCGCGACCCGCCCCTGGCTGATCGAGCGGGACACGAGATAGATCATGTTCGGCCCCGGCGTCAGCACCATCCCGAGCGCGACCAGGCCGAAGGCGACAAAACTGTGAAGGTCGGGCATGGCGGGAGGGCGTCTTTCCGGGCAGGCAGCAAGGCGGCGCATGATGCCCCCAGCCCGGCCCCGCTGCAAGGGCCGCCCCCTCGCCTCTCTTGATG
>NZ_VCMV01000071.1:168795-169609 GCF_008757455.1 Microvirga brassicacearum
TGGTGCCGGCGGTCATGGCCGCAGACACCGTCAGCAGGCTGATCCAGCTGCTGGTCGCGGCCGCCGACATGAGGCGGCTCAGCACGTCGCGGCCGAATTCGTCGGTGCCGAGCCAATAGACCGGCCCCGGCGCCTGAAGGCGCGCCGCGAAGTTGATCTTGAGCGGATCGAACGGCGTCCAGATGGCGCCGAACAGGGCACAGACGATCAATGTGGCGATGATGGCGCCGCCGATGACGGCGTTGGGAGCAGGTAATCTCATTCCGCGGTCACCCTTGGATCGAAAACGGGATAGAGCAGATCGACGACAAGGTTCACGATCACGTAGACGAACGCGACGAAGAGCAGACAGCCCTGGATGACCGGATAGTCGCGCGCGAAAATCGAATCCACGAGAAGACGGCCAAGTCCCGGAATGGTGAAGACGGTCTCCACGACCGCGATCCCGCCGAGAAGATTGCCGAGCACCAGGCCAATCAACGTCCAGGTCGGGCCGAACGAATTCTTGAACGCGTGCCGCCACAGCACAGCGCCTTCGGACAATCCCTTGGCGCGCGCATGGGTGATGTAGTCGAGCCGCAGCACTTCGAGCGTGCTGGCGCGCGCCATGCGGATCAACACCCCCATCTCATGAAGGAACAGCGTCATGACCGGCATGACGATGTAGAGCAGCGCCGCCCATGGGTCGTCCGAGAAGGAGACGTAGCCGACGACGGGAAGCCATTCGAGCTTCAGGCCGAAGAACAGGAGCAGCAGAAGCCCGAGCCAGAATGTCGGGATCGACAACAGGACGGTGGCGGTTCCGACGAGCACG
>NZ_VCMV01000071.1:169619-169810 GCF_008757455.1 Microvirga brassicacearum
CGGTACCGGCGGTCATGGCCGCGGAGACCGTCAGCAGGCTGATCCAGCTGCTGGTCGCGGCCGCCGACATGAGGCGGCTCAAAACGTCGCGGCCGAATTCGTCGGTGCCGAGCCAATAGACCGGCCCCGGCGCCTGGAGGCGCGCCGCGAAGTTGATCTTGAGCGGATCGAACGGCGTCCAGATGGCGCCG
>NZ_VCMV01000071.1:169820-170019 GCF_008757455.1 Microvirga brassicacearum
GCAGCCCTGGATGACCGGATAGTCGCGCGCGAAAATCGAATCCACGAGAAGTCGGCCAAGTCCCGGAATGGTGAACACGGTCTCCACGACCGCAATCCCGCCGAGAAGATTGCCAAGCACCAGGCCGATCAACGTCCAGGTCGGACCGAACGAATTCTTGAACGCGTGCCGCCACAGCACAGCGCCTTCGGACAATCCC
>NZ_VCMV01000072.1:0-18681 GCF_008757455.1 Microvirga brassicacearum
GCAGCGAGTACACGCTAGCGGTCGCTGAAGCCGACCGTTTGCGCCAAAGCCTCGATCTGCTCAAGTCGGTCCGCTTGGGATGGTGCTCGTCAAGTCCGAGACCGAGTTGTCCTTTACCACGGGCGCCCTCAGGCCATGCTCGTCGACGACCTCTGAGCGCCGTGGGATGTTGCCAGCACGATGATGCTGCCGTCCGTTGATACGTGGTGAATAAACGGCGACATTCGGTAGCAAACGCCACCAGATTCCGAGACTCCACCCTTCCCCTCTCAGGACTGCCTCAAACCCGGGGTGAATTCCGGAGTAGAACCGAGCGGATGGCGGATCGTCCGGTCGAATAGCTCCCGTATCGGAGCGGACTTGACGAACGTGCTGAGAATGGCCCGGATTTTGACCTTGGCTGCGGCGGCGCTCCTGATAAGGACTCGGACGCGCGCGATGTCGTATAACGAAACTTCGGATTTGGCTAACAAAATGGGACTGCAATGGCCAGCGAAACCTCCAGCCGCACCCCTCCCAAGGCTCCAGGTGCCCGATCCCATAATCGGTTGTCCAGTCGGCTTCCCGAGGCGTCGGGCAAGGTCGCGACGCTGAAGGGCAAGTCCAAGGCGGGACGGATAGAGTCCGTCATGCGCAGCGCCGAGAAAATCGGCTTGTTGCGCGAGAAGGACAGACGGATCACCGGACGGATCAGCAGCGAACTCATCCATGAAGCGAAGGCCCGTACGGGAATCGATTCGGATACCGACCTGATCGCGTTCGCCTTGGCCAACATCGCGCTGGAGGACAACTTCGGCGAGGTGTTCCGATCCCTTGAGGGAACCGTCGATCCGGAACTCGACCTTGAGTTCTGACATTGCCCGGATTTGACCTCGACAAGGTCAACTTCGGGAGCAGTTGGAAGGCTGGTCAATAAAGACGCTACCTATTCAGCGGTAGGGTCGCGAAGGTCGCCTCTTGGCACATAACGGAAGGCCCGTCGGCCCTCCGCGACTTCCGAAAATCGTCAAGATGCGGACTCCGATCGGCCGACGAACGACGCATTCATGAGTTCACGGCCTAGTAGATCAATCAGGGTTTGAACCAGCCGGTCTTCGGCTGACGGGATGTTCGACTTTCCGAACATTCGCCTTTTGCATGTTCGGACTTCCTCACACGAGGAGCCGGCGGTCCGGGGCAAGCGCCTCCGTTCTCAGGTACTTAAGACATGCCCCGGGATTGGCACGTATCTTGCAAAGGAATTCCTCAAAAGACTAACTTTGGAGGACACACCATGAAGCGATGCGATCTACTCGTCGATCTCGGCCGTCGCCGGTTCCTGTCCGGTGCCGGCGTTGCGGCCGCGGGCGTTGCCGCCAGCGCCGTTCTCCCGGCAAACGAGACGAAAGCCGCGGTGCCAACCGCTCGCGTGACATATCCATCGACGCGACTCGGCAACGTCAACGAACTCAAGCTCAACGAGCCGTTGGACGTCGCTTACCCCGATGACGATGCCTCCGGGGTCCTGATCAAACTCGGCAAGCGTGTAGAAGGCGGCGCCGGTCCCGAGGGCGATATCGTCGGCTTCACGACGATCTGTCCGCATAAAGGTTATCCGCTCCACTACAACTCCGAGCGGCGAACCCTGAATTGCTCCGGCCACTATTCGGTCTTCGACTGCGAGGCGGGCGGGCAGGAGACCTGGGGTCACGCGACCCAGAACCTGCCGCAGTACTCGCTTCGGGTCGATGAGAAGGGCGACATCTACGCCGAGGGCGTGGACGAGCTGATCTACGGCCGCCTGTCGAACGTGCTCTGAGGGAGGATCGCGCCATGGCTTACAAGAGACAGATCGATCGGCTGCCCATCATCCCGGCGGACGCCAAGGAACACAACGTGGTGTGCCACTACTGCATCGTCGGATGTGGCTACAAGGCCTACACGTGGGACATCGACAAGCAGGGAACCACCGACCCTGCCGGCAACAAGTTCAACGTCGACCTTTCGCAGCAGCAGGGCGCCGACACCGAGGCCTGGTATGCGCCGGCGATGTACAACATCGTCAAGCAGGACGGCAAGGACGTCCACATCGTCATCAAGCCCGACGTGAAATGCGTCGTGAACTCCGGTCTCGGCTCGATCCGCGGCGCACGCATGGCCGAGATGTCCTACTCGGCCGTCCGGAACACCGAGCAGCAACGCCTCACCGACCCGATGGTCTGGCGCTACGGCCAGATGCAGCCGACGAGCTGGGACGACGCGCTTGACCTCGTTGCCCGCGTGACGGCTGCGGTCATCGCCGATCAGGGTGAAGACGCACTCTTTGTATCCGCATACGATCATGGCGGCGCTGGCGGCGGATACGAGAATACGTGGGGCACCGGAAAGCTCTACTTCGGTTCGATGAAGATCAAGAATATTCGGATCCACAACCGACCGGCCTATAACTCGGAAGTTCACGCCACGCGCGACATGGGCGTGGGCGAACTCAACAACTGCTACGAGGATGCGGAGCTTGCCGACACCATCGTGGTCGTGGGCGCGAACTCGCTCGAGACGCAAACCAATTACTTCCTGAATCACTGGATCCCGAACCTGCGCGGAATTTCGCAGGACAAAAAACAGCAGCTATTGCCGAACGAACCGCACGAGCCGGCCCGAGTCATCATCGTCGATCCGCGCCGGACCGTGACGATCAACGCCTGCGAAATCGAGGCTGGCAAGGACCGCGTGATGCACCTCGCCATCAACTCCGGGACGGACTTGGCCTTGTTCAATGCCTGGCTGACCTACATCGCCGACAAGGGTTGGGTCGATAAGGCTTTCATCGATGCCTCGACGAAGGATTTCGACAAGGCCATTGCCGGCAACAAGACCAGCCTGGAGGAGGCCGCGCGGATCACGGGGCTGACGGTCGATCAGATTCGTCAATCCGCCGAGTGGATGGCCCAACCGAAGGAGGGCGGCGCACGTCGGCGTTCGATGTTTGCCTATGAGAAGGGGTTGATTTGGGGCAACGACAATTACCGCACCAATGGCGCCCTGGTGAACGTGGCACTCGCGACGGGCAACATCGGACGCCCGGGTGGCGGCTGCGTACGCCTCGGCGGGCACCAGGAGGGATATGCTCGCCCGTCCGATGCACACGTCGGTCGGCCCGCGGCCTATGTCGACCAACTCCTGATCAGCGGGCAGGGCGGCGTGCACCATATCTGGGGCTGCGACCACTACAAGACGACCCTCAATGCGCTTCAGTTTAAGCAGGCCTACAAACGCCGCACCGACCTGGTGAAGGATGCGATGTCCGCAGTGCCATGGGGCGACCGTCCGGCTATGGTCGCCGCCATCACCGATGCGATCAAGAAGGGTGGTCTGTTCTCGGTCGATGTCGACATCATTCCGACCCAGATTGGTCAGGCAGCGCATGTGTGGCTGCCCGCCGCGACCTCGGGCGAGATGAATTTGACCTCGATGAACGGAGAGCGCCGGATGCGGCTCACCGAGCGCTACATGGATCCTCCGGGAAGCGCGATGCCCGACTGCCTGATCGCCGCCCGGCTCGCCAATAACCTCGAGCGCGTCTTTCGCGAAATGGGGAAGACCGAGATTGCGGATCGCTTCAAGGGCTTCGACTGGAAGACCGAGGAAGACGCTTTCATGGACGGCTACCATCAGCACGAGAAGGGTGGTCAGTTCGTCACCTACGCTCGGCTGCGCGCCATGGGTACCAATGGCTTTCAGGAGCCGGCGGTCGGAATCGAGGGTCAGGGCGCTACAGCCCAGGGCACGACGACGGGCCAGACCCCTGGGATGGTGGTGCAGGGACCAGCCATCGAGGGCGCGCGCGGCAAGGAGCCCGTCCAGCAGGCCACACCCACGACCGCAACCCCACCACCCGCGCCGCCTGCGGGATCGGAGCCGATCATCGGAACCCAGCGTCTCTACGCCGACGGCAAGTTCAACACGAAGGATGGCAAGGCGATCTTCATGGAAACGAAGTGGCGTGGCTTCGAGGCTTCCGGCAAGGAGGAGGAATCCAAGAAGTTTGCCTTCCTCATCAACAACGGCCGCGCAAACCATATTTGGCAAAGCGCATATCTCGACCAGGAAAACGACTTCGTGATGGACCGCTTTCCGTTCCCGTTCATCGAGATGAATCCGCAGGACATGGCGGCACTCAACCTGAAATCCGGCGACTTGGTCGAGGTCTATAATGACAACGGGTCGACGCAAGCGATGGCGTATCCCACCGACAGGGCAAAACCGAAGCAGACGTTCATGCTCTTCGGCTATCCGACCGGCGTTCAGGGCAACGTAGTGTCGGCTGGCGTGAACGAATTCATCATCCCGAACTACAAGCAGACCTGGGGCAACATCCGTAAGCTTGCGGACGCTCCGGAGGTGGTGAAGGGCCTCTCTTTCAAGGAAAAGGAATACGCGCCCCCGGTGTAGCCTTCCTCCGGCCGGGCAATTGCTCGGCCGACCTTCCATCCGATGCCGTTTCGGCACCGGAGAGCGGAGATGCCCCATGAACGTTCACATTCCGGCCGGCGACGTCTGCGCGGAAGTTGGCGGCCTCATCGAGATCGAGACGGCCAGCACCTGCGCCGCCGCATACGCGATGCCGATCACCGAGACGGAAACCGTCGCCATCCATCACGCTGGCGGGCGCACGCTCGCCGAGGACATCTCGGCCGAACTCGCGATGCCCCCGTTCGATCAATCGGCAATGGACGGCTACGCCGTTGCGCTCGGCGACGTCATGTTGCCGGCCGGCACGAGAATGCCCGTCATCGGACGGATCGCCGCTGGGCAGATCCCCAAGGAGCTGCCGCCGGGTCACGCGGCCCGGATCTTCACGGGCGCCCCATTGCCGCTGCACGCCAATGCCGTTCTGATGCAGGAACATGGTTGGCGTGATGGCGATGAACTCGTGCTCAACCGCATGCTCCGGTCCGGCGAGAACATCCGACGAAGGGGAGAGGACATCGAAATCGGTGATCATCTCCTCTCGCGAGGGCTACGCCTCGACGCTCGTCACATTGCGCTTCTCTCCGCCCAAGGGCGTGCCAGCGTCACACTCCGTCGTCGGCCACGCGTCGGAATCATCTCGACGGGGAACGAGCTGGTGCAGCCGGGATTGCCGCTCGCCGAAGCATCGATCTACGATTCGAACCGCCCGATGGTCATGACGCTCGCCGCGCAGGCAGGCCTGGAAGTCATCGACGGCGGCTGCATGCGCGATGATCCCAATGCGCTTGCCGTTGCCTTAGGCGAACTGTCGATTACTTGCGATCTCGTCGTGACGACTGGCGGTGCCTCCGTTGGTGACGAGGATTATTCCGCAACGGCGGTCGCTCGAGCCGGCGGAATTTTCGAGACCTTGAAGATTGCCCTAAAACCCGGGAAACCCGCGGTGGTCGGGCGGGTCGGCGAAGCGGCTTATCTCGGGTTGCCTGGCAATCCCGTGTCCGCTCTGGTCTCTTGGCTCATTTTGGGCGGCGCCGTTGTCGCAGCACTCGAGGGCAGGAGGTTCCAACGCCCGTCGGGATGTCCGATGCCTGCCGCTTCACGTTTCGAGCGCCGACCAGGTCGAACCGAGTTCGCTCCCGGACGCCTCGTCGAAAACAGCGGCGCGCCTGCGGTCGAAATTCTCGGGCGTGGCGGCTCGGCGCGACTTCGGCCTTTGGTGGAAGCCGACGGGCTAGTCGAGATCCACCCTCTTCACGCCCCCGTCGCTCCGGGGGACATGATCTTTTTCCACCGATTCCGCGATGGGTTTACTGTCTGAACCGCCTAGCCCCGACCGACCAGGAGATTCCATGTTCAAGCGTTTCGTTACGGTCCTGCCTCACTTCGTTCTGCTCGGCGCCATCCTTGCATCCGCATCGGCAAGCGCGCAGGACGCCGCAGCAGGCGAAAAGGTTTTCGCGCAGTGTCGGGCCTGTCATCAGGTCGGTGAGAGCGCAAAGAACGCTGTCGGCCCGGTGCTCAACGGCCTCTTCGGCCGTCACTCCGGCACCGTCGAGGGCTACAGTTACTCCGCCGCCAACAAGAATTCCGGCATCACATGGGACGAACCGACGTTTCGCGACTACATCCACAATCCGCGAGCGAAGATCCCCGGGACCAAGATGGTCTATGCCGGACTTAAGGACGACAAACGCATTGACGACCTCGTCGCCTATCTCAAGCAGTTCGATGCTGCCGGGAAGAAGCAATGACGTCCACGTGCATGGAATCGGCGGGCGGCGTATGAGCGTGAAGCTGGTTTACTTCGCCTGGGTCCGTGAGCGGGTCGGCAAGATGGATGAGGAGATCGACCTTCCGTCCGACGTCACGACCGTGGCCGATCTCGTCACTTGGCTGCGGAGCCGGGGGGAGGAATATGAGTATGCCTTTGAAAACGGGTCGATCGTCCGCGCCGCAGTCGATCACGTTCACGTTCGGCCGGAATCAGCGATCCTCGGGGCCCGTGAGATCGCCTTCTTTCCGCCCATGACGGGAGGATGACGGTGATGGATATGGCCACGACGATCTGGATGGACAGCTCTGCCGGTGCCGAGACACAAGGGATCCCAGCAAGGAAGCAGTATCTTGCGGCAGTGCGAGGAACCACCTCCAACATTGAAGAAAACAGGAGGGCGGCTCATGCGCCCGACCTCGGCTAATCTCGACGCCGGAACGACCTTGATGGACCCGTTCGGCCGCACGATCACTTACCTCCGGGTTTCCGTGACCGACCGCTGCGATTTCCGCTGCGTCTATTGCATGTCGGAACACATGACCTTCCTGCCGAAGAGCGACCTGCTCACTCTCGAGGAGTTGGATCGGGTCTGTTCCGTCTTCGTGGCGAATGGCGTGCGTAAGCTGCGGATCACGGGGGGCGAGCCTCTGGTGCGGCGGGATATCATGTCCCTCTTCCGCTCGCTCTCGCGCCACCTGAAGACTGGTGATCTCGATGAGCTGACGCTCACGACGAACGGCTCGCAGCTCGCACGCTACGCGTCGGAACTGGCCGATTGCGGCGTGCGGCGGATAAACGTCTCCGTCGACACCCTCGACCCGGAGGAGTTTCATCAGATTACCCGCTGGGGTGACCTGGACAAAGTACTTGCCGGGATCGATGCCGCACAAGCGGCGGGTCTCAAGGTCAAGATCAACACGGTTGCGTTGAAGGGGATCAACGAGGATGAGATCGCCGGCCTAATGGAATGGGCGCACGGGCGCGGTGCTGACCTCACGCTGATTGAGGTCATGCCGCTCGGCGATATCGAGCCGAGTCGGCTCGACCAATTCCTGCCGCTCTCCATCGTCCGCGCGCGCCTCTCGGCGAGCTACACCCTGGATGACCTCGACGAGCGTACCGGAGGCCCCGCGCGTTACGTGCGCGTGAAGGAGACGGGCGGGACGCTCGGGTTCATCACGCCGATGACCCATAATTTCTGCGAAAGTTGCAACCGGGTGCGGCTGACCTGCACGGGCAAGCTTTTCATGTGTCTCGGCCAGGAAGATTCGGCGGACCTGCGAACACCAATACGGCTCTCGGAGGGAAACGAGCGCTTGGAACGGACGATCGCGGAGGCCATCAGCCGCAAGCCGAAAGGGCACGATTTCATCATTGACCGCCGTCACAACCGTCCGGCGGTCGGACGTCACATGAGCATGACGGGAGGGTGACTGACATCGGGTTTTTGCCGACAACGGAGGTCATCCACGATGGCTAGTTTTTTGACAGCATCCAATGCCACCGTTCCGGAGCGGAAAGCGGAGGGATTGGCGCTGCTGCACCGAATGTGGAGCAGGCGCTCCACGCCACCCCGGCATCTGACCGAACCGGGTCCGACCGATGAGGAGATCCGGATGTTGGTGCGCGCCGCCTCCCGCGCGCCTGACCACCTGCACCTCTCCCCCTTTCGTTTTATGGTTATCCATCCAGATGCACGGGACGCCTTGGCCGATGTATTCGTGGCGGCTGACAGGGAGCTTGATCCAGCCATCATGGGTGAGCAGCTTGATCGCACGCGCGAGAAGGCCCACCACGCGCCGGTCCTTCTTGCGGTGATTTCCCGCGTCCAGGCGAACGACACGGTGCCGGAGATCGAGCAGCGCGCATCGGCAGGGGCGGCTCTGGGCTATGTTCTGCTCGGAGCCGACCTGCTGGGTTACGGGGCGATGGCGGTGAGCGGCCGCAGGCTAACGACCGCGGTGATGCGGAGCGCCTTCGGCCTTGCCGACAACGAGGATCTCCTTTGCTTCATCGGCATAGGCACGGCCGGGAAGAGCAGGGGAGTCCAGTCGGAGCCGGATGCCGACCTCCTTCAGACTTGGCTTCCAGGCTCGCGGCAGACTATCTGAAAGCCGCCCAGTTCCGACCTGATCTGTGCTGCTGAGTATTTGACCCCTGCCAGTCGCGGCAAAGAGCCGGCTGTGGTTCGCGACACGTGTGCCCTCGGCGACCGATTTGGGTTCTCTGAAAAGGGTAACAAGGCCCTGTTCACCTCGTCGAATTTTCGCACCGAAGGAACCGAAAGACACCCCAAGCGAGTCCATAGCTTACAAGCTTATTCCACGAATTATGAGCGTAGCCCCTCAGCTCTGGCAAAATGACAAGCACCGGCGGAGTTTCATCGCGAATGGGGATCTGGCCAGTTTGGAAGTCCGCATAAACGGTCCTGATCTCGCTGGACAGTTCAAGTTTCTCTAGCGGCTCCGCGAAGTATTTATTCGCCTCCTTCATTCGGTCCGAGAAGTCCGCCGCCGGCATATCCAGCCACCCGGTCTCAACCGCCGTTCCGTTTGTCACACTGGTTCCGAACCTCAGTGTCGTTCCCATCTTTGGCGAGGTGACTACTAATTGCTGAACGAAGTCGTCATTGTAGCGGACCTGTCCCAAGGGCTCGAATGAGAAGCGCAGTTCGTCGGCGCCGAAACCCTCGTCAATTACCTCAGCCGCGTAAACGGAATTATCAAGTCGGCAAGCGGGTTCCGCCGCGCTCGCAATTGGACTGCCGACAGTGGCAATGCCAAAGCCGATTCCAAGAGCGACGCCCCGGGTTATCCGAGTGGCTTTTGCCATTATTGATCCTCATGTTTCTGGCATCCGAGAGAGCGGGCTATCCGTGTGACCACTGGGTCGTAAGCCGTCTTCCTTGAAGCGGGATAGGTGATCCGAAAAATATGCGCAGCACCACACCCCTCGATCACCTTCTCGTACACGATGTTTGGCCCTTTTGTGCCTGAGCGCGCGAGCCACGTCTTCGACTCGGCCTTGTAAGTGACGCGATCCAGATCGCTCTCCTTCAGCAACAACGCTTTGTATTCTTCAAACGTGTCCGTGACGACATACGCGCCATAGCTCGCGTAGATCCAGATTTTTGCTCCATCTTTGGAACTGAGGGTGCGCCCGTCCCCGTTCGCCGGAGGCGGTTCGTCCAGGGAAAACAGATGGCGAGGTATCTCTGCGAGCGTGCCGAACCGCTCGTTCACGTATTTGGTCCACCCGCCCGCGACCGGTGTCCAGGTGTCTGTCCAGTCAGTTGATTGAACCTGGCCAGAAGCGGGCACGGCAAATAGGAACCCCGCAAAAACGGCTAACCGGATCATGGCGCGCTTTTCATCCCTCTCGGCTGCTGTTGTTTGCTCCGCCATCCGCGTTTCTGTTCGGATCATAGCCAGCATTTCCAGTTGCCGTGCGAAAGCCTCGCACGTAAGCGGCCATGCAGATAGCGGCCAATACGGGGTCCGCAGCGCCCTGGCCGATGAAGCGACACAGGTTCGATCTGTGACCGCTGGGGCCCGACAGCCGACCCAGCGCGAGATTTTGCCGACTGAGAGATCACATGTCGCGGACAGTCAGCCACAGCCAGCATGCAAGTGCGATATTCAGACAGGCGATTCCAGCAAGGAAGCCGAGCGCGGTATCCGGGCCGCCCCATTCGATCAGGATCGCTCCGACCGACGGCGAGAGCGCCTGGGCGAGGAGACTTGGCATCGCCAGCTTGCCCATGAGCGAGGCGTAACCGTAGGGGCCGAACAGCGCGAGGGGGAGGGTGCCTTTGGCGATCGAGCCGATTCCGTTGCCGGCTCCATAGAGCGCGAGGGCCAACGCGAGAATCGGGAAACCGATGATCAGCAGGATCACCCCGCTCGCGACGAGGGTTACCGAAGCCACCATGGTCCAGATCGGATGGTAGTGGCGTCCGAATGCCATCTCCACGACCCGTGCCCCGACCTGCGATGGACCGACGATCGCACCGAGGGCAACGGCAGCGCCGAGTTCTAGACCTCGCGCTTGCAGGAAAGTCAGCAGATGGACCGCGATCATCGACGCCGTGATGGCACCGAGGGTCAGAACGGTGGCAAGCAGCAGGAACGCCCGCATACGCCGATCGCCCGTCAATTCGGGTGCCGCGGTGTCCGTCGCAGTCTGTTTGGGGGACCTGGCTTCCGGCGTGGACGTGTGGATCCCTGGCAGAACGAAGACGTGAAGGGGTAGCGAGACAAACACTTGGATGGCCGCATAGACGGCGCAGGCACCACGCCAGCCGAGATGCTCCACAAGGTAAGCACTCAAGGGCCAGCACACGGTGCTGGCAAAGCCGCCCCACAGGGTCAGACTGGTAATCGCACTTCGCGCCTGCTTGCCATAGAGCCGGCCGAGGGTGGCGAAAGCGGCATCATAGAGTCCGGTCCCCATGCCGACGCCCATCAGCAGCCAGGCCAGCATGTAGACGGGAAGGCTGTGGGCAAACGCCAACGTGCCGAGCCCGGCTCCCAGAAGGATCGAGCTGGCGGTAAGAACGGGGCGACCGCCCTTGGCGTCGATGGTGCGCCCGACCTTCGGGGCGACCAGTCCGGCGGCGAGAAGGCCGACCGAGAGACCGCCGACGACCCAGCCCAGCGACCATCCGGTCTCGGCGGCAATCGGCTTTGCAAGCACCGCCGGAAGGTAGAAGGAGGAGCCCCAGGCCAAGATCTGGGTGATCCCGAGGGTGGTGATCACCGCTCGCGGGCTTGGCTTCGGCATGGCCGGATCACTCGCCAGGGACTCTGTTGCTGAGTTCGTCACGCCGGGATCTCAGCAACAGCCGGCCGGTTCCGCAACCTTCACTGATGGCTTCCGGACTGGCACATCCACGGGACCGCATCCACAGCCGCCCTTGCCCTCCGCCTTGGCGTCAGCATCCGAGACGCAGCACGCGTCGACGTTGGCCGGAGCAGGTCCGCCGCAGCAGCCGGACGATGCCGCTGCTTCATCGGGGATCGGATTGCTCGAACAAACCCCCGTCTCCGGGAGGACCAGGTGGATGTCGTCGGCCGCCGCGAGGTCGCCGGCAATGGCGGCGACGACCGATCGCGCCTGCTCGTAGCCCGTGAGCATCAGGAAGGTCGGGGCTCGCCCGTAGCTCTTGATCCCGACGGTGTAGAAGCCCGGCTCCGGATGGGCGAGCTCGCGATGACCATGCGGCGGCACGGATCCGCACGAATGCAGGTTCGGATCGATCAGCGGTCCGAGCGCCTTTGAACTCTCAAGCCAGGGATCGAGGTCGAGCCGGAGTTCGCGGGTCAGGTTCATGTCCGGCCGCTGTCCCGTCGCAACGACGATCCGGTCGATCGGGCCGAGTTCACGCATGCCGTTCGCCGTCTCGCCCTCGACCAGGATATGGCTGCTGCCGGATTTGACACGGGTTGCGGAGAAGCCGGCCACCAGGGTGACCACTCCCCTGTCGACGATCGCCTTGAGCCTGGACCCGAGTTCGCCGCGCGCCGGAAGCTGGTCGGCGCGTCCTCCCCCGTAGACCCGCATCAGGTTGGCTCCGCGGGTCGCCCACACGACGGAGGTTCCGGGATCGCGCTGCGCCAGGCTGGCCAGATCGAGGAGCACATTGGCGGCCGAGTGGCCGGCGCCGACCACCAGCGTCGCTTTTCCCCCGTAGATCGCCCGGTCGCGGCCGAGTACGTCCGGGATGCCATAAACGATGCGATCGGCATGCTCGGCCTCGCCCGCGGCAGGTATTCCGCCCGCACCGAGGGGATTCGGAGCCGTCCACGTTCCGGAGGCGTCGATCACCGCCCGCGCCAGGTCGCGCCGGGCCGGCCCGTTGTTGTTCGAGATGGCGAGGACGAAGGGCTTCGTCTCACGGTCTTTGCTGACCACCTTGTCGGCGCCCAGCCGGGTAATGGCGATCACCCTTGCGCCGGTCTCGATCACCGCCGCCATCTCGGGCGTCTCGGCCAGGGGCTTGAGGTACTTCACATAGAGATCGGATCCCGTCGGCATCGCCTTGCCGGGAGGCTCCTGCCAGCCGTGCGCTCTCAGCAGATCGCGGGCGGCGCTGTCGGTGTTGTACTCCCACGGCGAGAACAGGCGGACGTGGCCCCAATCGCGGACGTTGGCCGCGACGCTCGCGCCCGCCTCGTAGACCTTTACGGGCAGGCCGCGCCGGATCAGATGGGCCGCTGCGGCGAGACCGACCGGGCCTGCCCCGATGACTGCAATGGGGAGTGTCTCGAACGAGGTCATATGGAAAGGCTCCTTCGTCAGGGGTCAGCGGCAGGAAAGCGGATCGGGGCAACAGGAGATGGTCGCGAAACTGAAAGCGCGGCGGAGAGAGTTGGTAATCGTGCTCCAACGCCGGCGTCTGGTCCGGCACGATCGCGGCTGGATCAGACGCTTGGCCGGGATGGCGTAGAGGTCGGTCCGTCGCAGCCCGATGTCGCGCAGAGTGCCGTCATCGAGATCGGCGAGGGCGAGCATCTCGCGATGCTCCGGTTGGGTTCGTAATGCCATGGTGACTTCTCCTACTGCGCTATTTCCAGAATTAGGGAAATAAGGGGCAAATAAAATCATGCGGCAGCGTCCGTCTGACTTCCGCACCCGGCATCGGCACAGCACTCGTCGGCCAGGAATCCGAGCAGATCGTTCATCACCGGGTAGTTGGCCCGGCAGATCAGGGTCGTCGCGCGCCGTTCCTGCGTCACCAGACCCGTCAGCAACAGCCGCTGGAGGTGGTGCGAGAGGGTGGAGGCGGGAATGCCGAGCCGCTCCTGGATTTGGCCGACGGGCAGTCCGGCTTCTCCGGCCCGAACCAGCGTCCGGTAGACCTGAAGCCGGGTCGTGTTTCCGAGGGCTTCAAGCTGCTTTGCTGCTTGTTCGATCATCATGGAAATAAACTGCTCCCATCCGGATCTATCGTCAAGTGCTAATTCCGGAATGTTCGAAATAATCTATGCCGCCTAAGCCCCATGGCGTCGAGCCAGGGCCTCCGCCAGCGCGAGATCCTCAGGCGTGTTGACATTGAAGAACGGATCGAACGGCTCGGTCGGCCATTCGGCACGTGCGACGCCGTGCCGGGCAGCCCAGCGTTCGACCTTCCGTACGCCTTCGACCACGAGGGCGTAACGCAGATCCTCACGCAGACTCACGGCCCAGAGCGCATTGACGGGGTGAGTCCGGTCGCCCGACACCGCCTGGCAAATCGGGAAACCCGCCGCCAGGCGCGCGTCGTGAAGGCGAGCCACGAAGTCGAGCGGCAGGAACGGCGTGTCCGTCGCGACACTAACGACCCACTCTGCCTGCGATCGATGCGCCCAATCCAGCCCGGCGAGGATGCCAGCCAGTGGACCCGGGGATCCAGGCACGTCATCCGGGACCACCCGCAATCCGGTGGACGAGAAGCGTCCGGGGTCGCCATTGGCATTCAGGATCAGCTCGGTGCATTGCGGCTGCAAACGGGCAATGATCCGTTCGAGCATGGTGCGATCGCCGATTTTGCGCATCGGCTTGTCGCCGCCGCCCAGGCGTCGCGCGAGCCCGCCCGCCAGCAGGACGCAAACCGTCGGTGGGGTGGGTATGAGGATCACCTGATCAAAGGCCGCCGGGTTGGTCAAGCTCGATCTTGCAGGATTCACGCGCCGGGACAACTGCGGGCGAGCGCAAAGGAACGACCTGGAAGATTCGATGCCAAGGACACTTGCCTCAATTCCATATCTCCACTATTGTGGACAAATGCAGAATGAAAACGCCATCCTTGCCTTCGCCGCTTTGGCCCAGGATACCCGCCTCGAGGCATTTCGAATCCTTGTCCGGCACGAGCCCGGCGGGCTGCCCGCCGGGGAAATCGCGCGGCAACTCGCCGTACCCCACAACACCATGTCGAGTCATCTCGGCATCCTGACCCGGGCCGGGCTGATCAAACCGGTGCGTCACAGCCGGTCGATCATTTACCGCGCCAACCTCGATCAGATGCGGGTCATCGCCGGCTTCCTGCTCAAGGATTGCTGCGGCGGCGCTCCGGAGGTTTGCGCCCCGATGATCGCCGATCTCACCCCTTGCTGCGCGCCCTCCGAGGATGAAGCTCATGTCTGACCGCGTTTTCAACGTCTTGTTCCTCTGCACCGGGAACTCGGCGCGCTCGATCTTGGGCGAGGCCGTTCTCAACGAGCTGGGGGAGGGACGCTTCAGGGGATACTCGGCCGGAAGCCATCCCAAGGGTGCGGTTCATCCGCTCGCCCTTAAGGTGCTGGGAGAGGCGGATGTCCCGACCGCGGGTCTCCGGTCGAAGAGTTGGAGCGAATTCGCCGCGCCCGGCGCTCCGGTGATGGATTTCGTGTTCACCGTTTGTGACAGCGCCGCGGGCGAGACCTGCCCGTTCTGGCCCGGCCAGCCGATGACGGCGCACTGGGGCATCGAGGATCCGGCCGCCGTCGAAGGCAGCGACATCGAGAAGGAGCGGGCCTTCGTCACGGCCCTTCGCTATCTCCGGAACAGGATTGCCGCCTTCACGGCACTCCCCGTCCATTCGCTCGACCAGGCCTCCCTGCAATCGCAGTTACGCGAGATCGGCCAGAGCGAAGGTGCATCATCACCTCGCCAAGGGGTCGCATGATCATGGACGTGATCGTCTACCACAATCCGGATTGCGGCACCTCGCGCAACACCATCGGCCTGATCCGCAACGCCGGCCTCGAGCCGCACATCATCGAGTATCTCAAGACGCCGCCGACGCGGCTGCTGTTGCGCCAGTTGATCGAACGCATGGGGATGTCGGTGCGCGATGTCGTCCGCGAGAAGGGCACGCCCTACGCGGAACTCGGGCTCGATGATCCGACGCTCAGCGACGACGCGTTGCTCGACGCCATGATCGCGCATCCGATTCTCATCAACCGACCGATCGTGGTGACGCCAAACGGCGTGCGCCTCTGTCGCCCGTCCGAAGCCGTGCTCGATCTTCTGCCGCCACAACAGGGCGAGTTCCGGAAGGAAGACGGCGAACTCGTTATCGACGCCACCGGGCGCCGGGCCGCAACGGCCTGAAGGAACCATGATGTCTCTTTTCGAACGCTACCTCACGGTATGGGTCGCGCTGTGCATCGTCGCAGGCGTTGCACTCGGCCACTTTTTTCCGGGCGTGTTCCAGGCCATCGGCGCCGCCGAGGTCGCCAAGGTCAATTTGCCGATGGCGGTGCTGATCTGGCTGATGATCATCCCCATGCTGTTGAAGATCGACTTTGCGGCGCTCGGTCAGGTCGGGCGACACTGGCGTGGCATCGGCGTCACCCTGTTCATCAATTGGGCCGTGAAGCCGTTCTCGATGGCGGCGCTCGGCTGGTTCTTCATCACCTACGTGTTCGAGGCGTATCTTCCCGCCGATCAGATCCATTCGTACATCGCCGGACTGATCATTCTCGCGGCGGCGCCTTGCACCGCGATGGTGTTCGTCTGGAGCAACCTGACGAAAGGCGAGCCGCACTTCACTTTGAGCCAGGTGGCGCTCAACGACGCGATCATGATCGTGGCGTTTGCGCCGATCGTTGGCTTCCTCCTTGGGCTATCGGCCATCACCGTCCCTTGGGGCACGCTCGTCCTATCCGTCGTTCTCTACATCGTCGTGCCCGTGATCGTCGCG
The DNA here is from genome assembly GCF_008757455.1 of Microvirga brassicacearum. Classification (GTDB taxonomy): domain Bacteria; phylum Pseudomonadota; class Alphaproteobacteria; order Rhizobiales; family Beijerinckiaceae; genus Microvirga; species Microvirga brassicacearum. The sequence continues at coordinate 15,891 of NZ_VCMV01000072.1, forward strand.
CAGGTGCTGCGACGGAGCGTCCTCGCAAGAGGCGGGGAGGCGGCGCTGGCGAAATTGCTGCATGCGCTTGGGCCGGTGTCGCTGATGGCGCTCCTGACCACGCTGGTCATGCTGTTCGGCTTCCAGGGTGAGCAGATTCTGGCGCAGCCCTTGATCATCGCGATGCTGGCGGTTCCGATCCTGATTCAGGTCTATTTCAATGCCGGGCTCGCCTATCTCCTCAATCGCGTCGCCGGTGAGGAGCATTGCGTCGCGGGACCTTCGGCCCTGATCGGCGCCAGCAACTTCTTCGAGCTGGCGGTCGCTGCCGCCATTAGCCTGTTCGGCTTTCAGTCGGGTGCGGCGTTGGCCACCGTGGTCGGCGTGCTGGTGGAGGTTCCGGTGATGCTGTCCGTCGTGTGGATCGTTAACCGCAGCCAGGGCTGGTACGAGCGCGGCGCAGCAAGCCGCCTCCCGGCGAGGGTAGAGTCATGACCTCGGCGGATCTCCCGAACCTCGACGCCGGCAGCGCCGTTATGCCGATGCAGGAGAAGCTGCTGCCGACGGCGCGCTCGAGCCACAGGCCGCGCATCCTGCTCCTCTACGGCTCGTTGCGCGAGCGGTCCTACAGCCGCTTTCTGACCTTCGAGGCGGAGCGTCTCCTTCAGCATTTCGGCGCCGAGACGCGTGTGTTCGATCCGCGCGGATTGCCCCTACCGGATGCTACGGCGGCCGACCATCCCAAGGTGCGGGAACTGCGCGAGCTGTCGCTGTGGTCGGAGGGACAAGTCTGGTCCTCTCCCGAGCGGCATGGCGCGATGACCGCCGTGATGAAGGCCCAGATTGATTGGATTCCTCTGGCCGTGGGGTCTGTCCGCCCGACGCAAGGCCGCACGCTCGCCGTCATGCAGGTCTCGGGCGGCTCGCAATCGTTCAACGCCGTGAACCAACTGCGCGTGCTGGGGCGCTGGATGCGCATGGTCACGATCCCGAACCAGTCGTCCGTCGCCAAGGCGTTTCAGGAATTCGACGAAGCGGGTCGGATGAAGCCGTCGTCGTACTACGATCGCGTCGTCGACGTGATGGAGGAATTGGTGAAGTTCACGCTGCTGACCCGCGACGTGTCCGGCTATCTCACGGATCGCTACAGCGAGCGCAAGGAAGCTGACCATAAGGAGGCGCTCCGGCTCGCGAACGACGCGATGAGCCTCGAGGTGCAAGCTGCCGAATGATAATGTGGCCTCCAAAATCCAATTTTTTGATCGCTGCGATTTCTAGCGTGCGAGTGCTCTCGTCAGAGGCAAGGTTTGAGGCGAAGACAGCGTGATCAATCCTCAACCCTATTCGCCTGCGCTCGCCCCGAAAGCCGCGATGATGTTGCCTAGCAGCCCGTGGAGATTCTCCCGGTGACCGGTTCTCGCCGCGGGACCGTTTTCGTCCGATGTCATGACGACGGTGAGGTTGAGCGACGGCACAATGTAGAGCATCTGCCCGCCATAGCCCCAGGCATAGCGCACGTCCCGCCCGCCAATCTGGCGCAGGAACCAGCCATACCCGTAGGCGTCGCCCGTGAAGCGCGAATTGGTGCGCGGTTGCCAGGACTGCTCGACCCATTCGGGCGAGATGAGTTGCTGGCCGCTGGCCGTCTTTCCCCCATTGCGATAGAGCTCGCCGAAAGCCAGCAGCGATGTCGGACTCATCGCCATCTGATTTCCGCCAAGATAGATACCTTGTGGGTCGCGCTCCCAGCCGGCGATCGAGAACTCCTGAAGCGGGCCCAGCCACGCGCGGGCAAGCGCCAGCATGGAGCGGCCGCTCCGACGCGTCAGAATGGCCGAGAGCAGATGACTGGAGCCAGTGGAATAGAGCATTCGACCGCCCGGCTCATCGGCAAAGGGCAGGGTCAAGGCTGCCCGCACCCAATTGCTGCTGGACACCCAGCGCCCGTAGTTACTGCCCGAAGTGCGCTCAAGCCCCGCTTGCATCGATAACAGGTGGCCGATGGTGATCGTCGCGATGCGCGGGTCGAGAACGCGCGGCAGGTCGTCCTTGAGCAGCGGCGCGATTTTCTGGTCCACGCCTTCCAGGATGCCCTTGTCAATGGCGATGCCGACGAGCGCAGAGACAATGGATTTGGACGCGGACTTGATATTGGTCGGAGCGGTGACGGAATTGCCGCGATAGCCACGCTCGGCAATGATCCCGCCATTCTGCGCGATCATCACTGTCTTGAGCGGGCCAAGCTCCTCTGCTTTGTCCAGAATTTGCGAGAGCGGCGCGTCGAGGGTGGCGCCTTGTAGCACCCCTTGCTGAGCCGAAGCGACGGGCGAGAACAGCAGGAGGGTTGCGACGGAGAGTGCTGAGCATCCATGCATGGACTTGAGCTAGGTTCCTTCCGCGGCAAAATCGTGAGGTTGGCGCAGGAATGGTTTCTGTTCACGCCGATGTGACCGAGCTGCGAGAAGCGTCTTGACCCACCAAATTGCCGAGGTCGTGGACATGGATGGCCGACGCATCGACAAGCTGCTTGTGAGACGAGAGGCGTCCGATATGGATCAGCCAGCCACTACGGAGATCCCGAATTAGACACCGACTAGGAATCACCGCCCCCAGCTCTCTCACCTATCTTATTCGGATACCGACCTGATCGCGTTCGCGTTGGCCAACATCGCGCTGGAGGACAATTTCGGCGAGGTGTTCGAGTCCCTCGAGGGAACCGTCGCTCCGGACCTCGACCTTGAGTTCTGACATTGCCCGGATTTGACCTCGACAAGGTCGTCCGTTGGGCGCGGCCGGACAGGTGGCGCGCACT
>NZ_VCMV01000072.1:18691-18819 GCF_008757455.1 Microvirga brassicacearum
TTTCGGCGAGGTGTTCCGGTCCCTCGAGGGAACCGTCGATCCGGACCTCGACCTTGAGTTCTGACATTGCCCGAATTTGACCTCGACAAGGTCGTCCGTTGGGCGCGGCCGGACAGGTGGCGCGCACT
>NZ_VCMV01000072.1:18829-19434 GCF_008757455.1 Microvirga brassicacearum
AATCGGCGCTTGGGATGGTGCTCGTCAAGTCCGAGACCGAGTCGTCCTTTACCACGGGCGCCCTCAGGCCATGCTCGTCGACGACCTCTGAGCGCACGTGGGATGTTGCCAGCACGATGATGCTGCCGTCCGTTGATACGTGGTGAATAAACGGCGGCATTCGGTAGCAAACGCCACCAGATTTCCGAGGATCCACCCTTCCCATCTCAGGACTGCCTCAAACCCGGCGGTGAATTCCGGAGTAGAACCGAGCGGATGGCGGATCGTCCGGTCGAACAGCTCCCGTATCGGAGCGGACTCGACGAACGTGCTGAGAATGGCCCGGGTTCGACCTTGGCTGCGGCGGCGCTCTTGATAAGGACTCGGACGCGCGCGATGTCGTAAAACGAAACTTCGGATTTGGCTAACAAAATGAGACTGTAATGGCCAGCGAAACCTCCAGCCGCACCCCTCCCAAGGCTCCAGGTGCCCGATCCCATAACCGGTTGTCCAGTCGGCTTCCCGAGGCGTCGGGAAAGGTCGCGATGCAGAAGGGCAAGTCCAAGGCGGGGCGGATAGAGTCCGTCATGCGCAGCGCCGAGAAAATCGGCTTGTTGCGCGAGAAG
>NZ_VCMV01000073.1 GCF_008757455.1 Microvirga brassicacearum
GGTCGGGGTCGGGGTGGGCACGGGGATCGGTGCGGTGTCTGCGCTCTTGACCGTGATCGTCACGGTCGCGGTGGAGCTGTGACCGGTGGAGTCCGTAAGCGTGTAGTCGAACGTGTCGGTGCCGACGAAGCCCGCCTTCGGCGTGTAGGTTACCGAAGCCGAGTCGCTCCCTGACGACAGCGTGCCGTTCTTGGGGTTCACGACCGTGGCATTCGTCCAGTTCAC
>NZ_VCMV01000010.1 GCF_008757455.1 Microvirga brassicacearum
CCCTTTCTTCCCTCCCCCTTGCGGGGAGGGACCGAGGGTGGGGGTGGGTTGACTGGGTGATTGCGGTCAAGGCTGGTATATCCGTACTGCTCGGCGTCCCATGTCATCGCCAAGACATTTCGACCCCCACCCCTACCCCTCCCCGCAAAGGGGAGGGAGAAGCGCTTCGATGCCCCGCAACCTTCTCATCCCCGGCCTCGTGATTCTGATCGCAATCCTCGCCGTTGCCTCCCTCGCCATCGGACCCGCGCCGATCTCACCTCTCACGGCGATTCGCGCCCTGTTCGTGGATCTCGGCAGCGCCTCCATCGTGGTGCGCGAGATCCGCCTGCCGCGCACGCTGCTGGCGCTGATGATCGGCTGGATCTTCGGCCTCACCGGCGCCGCCCTGCAGGGATTGCTGCGCAACCCCTTGGCCGACACCGCCGTGTTCGGTGCGCCGCAGGCGGCGGCTTTGGGGGCGGTGATCGTGCTCTATTTCGGCTTCGCCGGGGCATTGTCGTGGCTGCTGCCGGTCGCCGCAATAGTCGGAGCGCTGGCGTCCATTGCGCTTGTGGTGGCGGTTGCCGGGCGCAGCGCCACCATCGTGGTGCTGGTTCTCGCGGGGCTTGCCATCGGCAGCCTTGCCGGGGCGGGCACGTCGCTTGCCATCTCGCTCTCGCCCAACCCGTTCGCCGTCACCGAAATCGTGTTCTGGCTCCTCGGTTCGTTCGAAGACCGCTCCATCGTTCATGTGTGGTTGGCAGCCCCCTTCCTCCTCGTGGCGATGCTGCTTCTGCTGGCGGCGATGCCGGGCCTGCGGGCGTTGTCGCTGGGCGAAGACACGGCCCGCAGCCTCGGAATCAACACCGACCGCCTGCGCTTCCTCATCGTCGGCGGGGCGGCCATCGGGACCGGCGCGTCGGTGGCGGTCGCGGGTTCGATCGGTTTCGTGGGCCTCGTGGCGCCGCACCTGATCCGGCCGTTCGTGGGCTACGATCCGGCGCGCACCATGGTTCCTTCCGGCCTTGCCGGCGCGGCCCTGCTGCTCGCGGCGGATTGCGCCGTTCGCCTCATTCCGTCCTCCGGCGAGATCAAGATCGGGGTTCTGACCGCCCTGCTCGGAGTGCCGTTCTTCCTCTGGGTGATCGCCCGGCGGAAAGCCGAACTCTCGGAGACGGCCGCATGACGGCTCTCGTCACACGCGAGCTCTCGGTCAGGCTCGGGCATCAGAACGCGCTCGCCGGCATCGATCTCGCGCTGGAATCGGGGCGATTTACCGTCGTGATCGGACCCAACGGCGCCGGCAAGACGACTTTGCTGCGGAGCCTCGCCGGGCTTCTGTCGCCGACGCACGGGGCGGTGCTGCTGAATGACGCTCCCCTGTCGCGCTTACGCGGATCGGAACGGGCCAAGACCATTGCGTATCTGGCGCAGAGCGGCTCCATCGCCTGGCCGCTGCCGGTCCGGGACGTCGTCGCGCTTGGCCGCCTTCCCCATGAGGAGAAACCCGACGCGCTTTCGCCTGTGGGCCGGGAAGCGGTCGCCGGCGCCATCGCCGCCGTCGGCTTGAAGGGCTTCGAGACCCGCCCCGCGACCGAATTGTCGGGCGGCGAGCGCGCCCGTGTGCTGCTCGCCCGGGCGCTTGCCACCCAGGCACCGGTGCTTCTGGTCGACGAGCCGGTCGCTTCCCTCGATCCGCGTCACGAGCTGGTGGTTCTCGAAGTCCTGAAAGCCCATGCGGCGGCGGGGGCACTGGTGGTCGCCATCATGCACAACCTCACGCTGGCGGCGCGTTTCGCCGACGAGATCGTGCTGCTCGATGGCGGGCGCCTGCAGGCCCATGCCCCGCCGGGCGAGGTTTTCACCGAGGCGCAGCTCGCCGCAAGCTTCGGCATTGCGGCCCACATTACCCGGGAAGCGGGCGGGCTGGTGGTGGTGGCCGAGCGGCCGCTCGACCCGCCCTAACCCGCGAGGGAGGCGGCCTCCGCCAGATTGACAAAGGCACGACCTCGGCGGATACCCCGTTGCAGATTTCGACATGGGCTCATGACTCGCCAGGATTTCAAGAAAACACTCATCATCGTGCATGATCTCGTGATGACGGCGCTCGCCGTGGTCGCGACTTTTTTCGTGCGCTTCGACGGTTTTCTGCTCAGCGAGCATCTGCGCCAGCTGCCCTATGTGCTGCCGCCCTTCGTGCTCTTCGCCGGGTTCGTCTACTGGTTCTTCCACCTCTACCGCTCCAAATGGCGGTTCGCGTCCCTGCCGGACCTCTACAACATCTTTCGTGCCTCGAGCGTGCTCGCGCTCAGCCTGCTGGTGGTCGATTACATTCTCGTCTCGCCGCAGCTTTTCGGCTCGTTCTTCTTCGGCAAGATCACCATCGCGCTCTACTGGCTGATCCAGATGTTCTTTCTGGGCGGGCCGCGCCTCGCCTTCCGCTACATCAAATACGCCCAGTCGCGCCAGACCCTGCAGCGCGACGCCAACACCCCGACCCTGCTGCTCGGGCGCGGCACCGACATCGAGGTGATGTTGCGGGCCATCGAATCGGGCTCGGTCAAAAAGCTTCAACCCAAGGGCGTCCTGTCCTATCGCGCTGATGACCTCGGCCAGTCGATCCGTGGCGTGCCGGTGCTCGGCACTTTCGCCGATCTCGATCAGGTGGTGCAGGATTTCCAGGAGCGGGGCGTGCCGATCCGTCGCCTCGTCGCCACCCCGAGCGCGCTGGCGCCCGAGGCGCATCCCGACATGCTGATCGCGCGGGCGCGGCGCCTCGGACTGCCCCTCGTGCGCGTCACCAGCCTGGGCGAGGGCATGCGGGACGCCGAACTGGCGCCGCTCGAAATCGAAGACCTGCTGCTGCGGCCAACCGTGCAGATCGACCGCACGCGGCTCGAGGATTTCATTCGCGGCAAACGCGTTCTCGTCACCGGCGGCGGCGGCTCCATCGGCTCGGAAATTTGCACCCGCGTGGTGGCGTTCGGCGCGAGCGACCTGCTCGTTCTCGAAAGCTCGGAACCGTCGCTGCATCAGATTCTCGAAAACCCCACGATCCTGTCGAGCGATACCGAGGTCGACGGCGTGATCGCGGATGTGCGCGACCGCGAGCGGGTGCGCGAGGTCATCAACGCATTCGCGCCCGACGTGGTTTTCCACGCGGCGGCGTTGAAGCACGTGCCTTATCTCGAGGCGAACTGGACCGAGGGCATCAAGACCAACGTGTTCGGCTCCGTGAACGTGGCCGACGCGGCGGTCGAAGCCGGCACCGCTGCGATCGTCATGATCTCCACCGACAAGGCCATCGATCCGGTCTCGATGCTCGGCGCCACCAAGCGCTTTGCGGAGATGTACGGACAGGCGCTCGATGCGGAATTCATGGGGCGTGGCGGCTCGACCCGCCTTATCGCCGTGCGCTTCGGCAACGTCCTCGGATCGGTCGGCTCCGTGGTGCCCAAATTCAAGGCGCAGATCGCGCGTGGCGGCCCGGTAACGGTGACGCATCCCGACATGGTGCGCTACTTCATGACGACCCGCGAGGCCGCCGATCTCGTGCTCACCTCCGCGTCCCATGCGGATAAGGAAGGCCGCGTGCTCCATGACGGCGCCAACCAGGATGAGCGCGCATCGGTCTATGTGCTCAAGATGGGGCAGCCGGTGCGGATCATCGAACTCGCCGAGCGCATGATCCGGCTGGCCGGGTTCGAGCCCGGCGAGGAAATCGAGATCGCTGTCACCGGCACGCGGGCCGGCGAAAGACTGCACGAAATCCTTTTTGCCCGCGAAGAGCCCCGGGCCGAGATCGGCATCGACGGGGTCATGGCCGCAAAGCCGGTCTTCGCGGACCGTCAGCGCGTCGACGAATGGCTCAAGGCCCTGGCACGGGCCGTCGCCGCCAATGATCGCGCGGCGGCCGAGCGCGTGTTCGAGGATGCGATCCCCGAATTCAGCCGGCGGATGAAGAATCCTGAGCCGATTGCGCCAGCCGAGCCAGTCCGTCTCGCGTCGAGCTGACCGGCTGCCAGCCAAGCGTCCTCAGCGCATCGGGTTTCGCCACCAGCGAGCCCGCCAACCGGTCATAGGCCTCTGACCTCCCCGTCAGCGCGGCGGCAAGGCGCAGAAGCACCGACGGGATGGGGACGAGGCCGGGTCTGCGGCCGATTCCGGAGCGCATGGCGGCGACGATTTCAGCCACCGTCAGCGGCTCCGGATCGGCGACGATCAGTGCCCGGCGTAGCGGGCCCGGCGCCTTCAGCACCACGTCGAGCGCCGAGGTCAGATTGTCGAGCGAGAGCAGTGAGCGCTGCGCATAAAGGCTGCCGAGCGGCAGCGGCCAGCGGGATTGCGCAAGCCGCAGCAGCGCCGCCATGTTGCCCTTCACGCCCGGCCCGTAGACCAGCACCGGGCGTAACGCCACCCAATCGATCCCGAGCGCGTCGAGACCCTGTTCGGCGTCAAGCTTGGAGCGGCCATAAGCATCGGTCGGACACGCCTCGTCCGCCTCGGTCAGCGGCAGGGCCGCCACCGGCCCGGACTGCGCGCGGATCGAGGACAGGAACACGAAGCGCTTCACATGCGCGCGCTCGGCGGCGCGGGCAAGGTTGAGGGTGCCTTGCGTGTTGATGGCGCGGTAATCGTCCTCGGGCATCCCCGACATGGCATGAGCGAGGCCGGCCGAATGGATCACCGCATCCACATCGCGCAGGGCCGCCGCCATGTTGTGCGGCGACGCGATATCGCCGATGACCGCGCCCGTCGCGCCCTCCGGCACCTCGGCAGGGCGTCGCAGCAGCACGCGCACGCGATAGCCGCGCTTCGGCAATTCGGCCACCAGGTGACGGCCGATGAAGCCGGTGGCGCCGGTGAGCGCGATGAGAGGACCGGTCACGCGGAAATCTCCAGGCGGGCTTGCGAGAAGCGGCGCAGCAACAGGCCCACGAGAGCGCTCCCGGTGAGCAGGGCCAGGATCTGCACGATGGGCGTCGGCGACAGGATGGTCCAGGCGGCAAGCCCAGCCAGACAGATGTTGAGGGCAAAGACGTGTCCGCTCACCGCCATCGCCGAGAAGCCGTTGACGGTCGCCTGCTGGTAGAAGTGGCTGCGATGCGCCTCCCACACCTTTTCGCGCCGGGCGAGCCGGCGCAGCAGGGTGATGGTGGCATCCGCCACGTAATACAGCGGCAGCAGGATCGCGGCGGCGAGCGCGCCGGTTCCGGCGAGTTGCAGCAGGAGCCAGCCGACGAGAAGCCCGATGGGCAGCGAGCCGACATCGCCGAGGAAGAGTTTTGCCGGCGGTTTGTTGAAAACCGCGAAGCCGATCAAGGCGCCGCACAGGGCCGCCGCCAAAAGTGCGGGGATCGCCGGAAGGTCGCCGAAGCCACCAAGCGCCGCCATAAAGGCCGTGATCGGCACCATTTCGGCCACAGTGATCCAGTCGAGCCCGTCCATGAAATTGACGAGGTTCACGAACCAGACACCGCCCAGCAACAGAAAGGCGCGCTCCACGACGAGCGGAACCGAATCCGGAAAAACCCGGTACTCGGCCGTGAACAGGATCGCCACCACGGCGAGGACCTGCAGGAGCAGGCGGGGGCGCGCGGGCAAGGGGCGAATATCGTCGATGATGCCGAGGATCCCGAGCGCCACGCTCGCGGCCACAACGATCCCGAAATGCGCCAGCGGGGTGCTGAGCGAAACAAGCGTCGCGGTCGCCACCACCAGCGCCGCCGCCACGACCGCGATGCCGCCGCCCTGCGGCGTGGGCACGGTGTGACTCGAACGCGCATTCGGGCGCGCCAGCGCATAGCGCACGAGCAGCGGCATCATGACGACGATCAGCGCACTCGAGAGAGCAGCCGCGGCGAGGAGGGTGAGGGCGATCAGCATGTCAATCGCCGTGATAGCCCCGATACCAATCCACGAAAAGCCGAACACCGTCCTCGAGCGAGGTCGAGGGCGCGAAGCCGACGGCGCGGTGCAGGGCCGAAACGTCGGCGCGGGTCTCCAGCACGTCGCCCGGCGGCAGCGGAACGTCGACGCGCCTGGCTTTCTTGCCGAGCGCGTCCTCGATCAGCGCGATCAGGTGGTTGATCTCCTGCGGGCGGTCATTGCCGATATTGTAGAGGCGGTAGGGCGCGCTGCTGGTGGCGGGATCCGGGTCGAGCGCATCCCAGGCCGGATCGGGCGTGGCGTCGTGAAAGACGAGGCGCACGATGCCCTCGACGATGTCGTCCACATAGGTGAAATCGCGCCACACGCGGCCCCCATTGGCGACCTGGATCTCGCGCCCCTCCGCGATGGCGCGGGTAAACGTATAGACCGCCATATCCGGGCGGCCCCACGGACCATAAACGGTAAAGAACCGCAGGCCGGAGACCGGCAATCCGAAGAGATGCGCATAGGAATGCGCCATCATTTCGTTGGCCTTCTTGGTCGCCGCATAAAGGCTGATCGGATGGTCGGCGGCGGCGTGTTCGGAGAACGGCAATCGCCGGTTGGCGCCATAGACCGAACTTGACGACGCATAGACCAGATGCTCGACCCCGTTATGCCGGCAGGCTTCCAGCATGTGGGTGAACGCCACCAGGTTCGACGCCACATAAGGCTGCGGATCGATGAAACGCACGCCGGGCTGGGCCGCCAGATGGATGACGCGCTCGAAGCGATGCTGCGCGAACAGGTCCCTCGTCGCGTCAGGATCGGCGAGATCCATCCGCTCCGGCATGAAGGTGTTGTGCGGCGCCAGATTGGCGAAGCGCGCTTCCTTCAGGCTTATATCGTAATAGGGCGTGAAGCTGTCGACGCCGACCACGTGATGGCCGTCCCGCAACAGGCGCTGCACCACGTGAAAGCCGATGAATCCGGCCGCACCGGTGACAAGGATGGGTGTTGGCATGAGACGCCCGCTCGCCCGAGTTATGGTTGCGCCGGCGGACGCATTGTCGCCGATTTTTTTAAGCTAGAGCATGATGCCGAAAAGTGTGAAGCGGTTTTCGGCCGACATCATGCTCCAGGTTGTTGGGATCGATCACGTTCCCGAGTTTGGACCGATTTCGGTTCAAACTCATCGAGATCTAGTGGGCCGGCACCTTAACGGGAAGTGGCTGATCCGCAACCGGTTTACCGGCCTTGGGCAGAGGCGCGAGAGCGATCGTCTGGCGCTCGCGGGCGACGAACGCCGTCGGCATGAGCTTTTGCATCTCGGCTTCGGAGACCTTCAGGAACGTGTCGTCATGGCCGGGGAAGATGTGGAAGATCGCCAGCGCCTTGACGCCGGCCGCCTTCGCCAGTTCGACGCCCTTGTTCCAGGTTGAATGGCCCCAGCCTTGGCAGCGGGTGTACTCGGCATCCGAGAACATGCCGTCATAGATCATCAGGTCGGCGTCGCGCACGAATTCGGTCAGCGCCGGATCGGGCCACGGGTCGGCATGTTCGATGTCGCTGATATAGCAGACGCTGCGCCCCCCATGGGCGAAGCGGTATCCGGTCGAGCCGCCCGGATGGTTGAGCAGGTGGGTCCTGATCGTGGTGCCGTCCGCAAACGACAGGGTGTCGCCGGCCTTGAAGCCGTGATGCTCAAAATGCGCCGGCAGCTGATCGAGGCAGATCGGAAAGAGCGGGGGCGAGTAGAGCCGGTCGAGGGAAGCCTGCGCGCTCTCCCCATCGAGATTGCCGCAAAACGTGCGGATGACCCGATCGTTGCTGAGCAGAGCCGGTTTGAAGAACGGCAGCCCGCTGATGTGATCGAGATGGAGATGGCTGAGAAGGATATCGACGGTATCGGGCGCCGAATTGCCGAGGTGGGATCCCAGGGCAGCCAGTCCGGTTCCGGCATCGATGATGAAGAGCCGCTCGCCGCAGCGCACTTCGATGCAAGGCGTGTGGCCGCCGAATTCGACGAATTGAGGACCCGAGGCGCAGGTCGAACCGCGGACTCCCCAGAATCGGATCTGGAGGTCACCGGAGGATAAAACACGCCTCATCATTTCTCGATCATCGCCGATCCGAAAGTTGCCGCATGTGCGCTGGCACACATGAACAGACCGGGACGCGCGGGGTCAAGCGCCAATCGGTCACGCGCTCAGGGCCTCGGCAGGCGCCGCTTGGCGCTGCTCCACCTTCGGCACGCCGCGCTCGAAACGGATGACGGCCTCGAACGGCGGTTGTTCCATGCTCGGGGTCACGTCGGGCGTCACCAGCACCAGTCCGCGGCCGATCAGCGACCGGCGCAGATTAGCCACCAGCGCCTCGGCGGTCGCCGTCGGCAGGCCCTCGAGCGCCCGCTGCACTACCAGGATATCGGGCCGGCGCACGAGGCAGCGCACGAGATCGATCATCGCGACCTCGCTTAAGGTGAGATCGCTTCCCTGCATGTCGATCGGGGTGTTGAGGCCGATGCGCGCCACCTCGGCGTCGAGGCCCCGGTCGGTGAGGACGCGGCGGATGACCTGCTGGATCGCAGCCTCGGCGCCGGCCTGATCGGCAGCAACTCGGCCGAACAGCAGATTGTCCTGTACGTTGGCGGCGGCACAGAGCCGTGCCGCATCGTAAAACTCGATGGCAGGCTGCAGGCTGACCGGCAGCATGCGGGCGAGATCAGCGCGGGCGGTGACGATCCGCGCCTCCATCGCCTCGTCGATCAGCCCCAGGCGATGGCGGCTCTCGTTGTAGCGCAGCGCGAGGCCGATCAGGCGCTCCTGATCGCGCCCGGTCTGGACCCCACGCCGGTTCTCCCGTCGGCGCTCGACCAGGTCCTCGAAATAGGGGCGATCGGTGGCGGAAAAGAACGAGAAACGCTCGAAAAGCGGATGTCCGTCCGGAATCTCGGCGAAGATCTCGATCATGCTGGTGGCAATCGAGAGGCCCATTCGCGCGAGCGGCTTGGTCAGGTCCTCGGCCTCGAGAATGGCGCGGATGAACGGATGGCCGGCGAGTCGATCCTCCCGGAACGTGTCGCCGATGGCCTTGCCGAACAGGAGATTCTCACCGACCGTGGCGTAGCGGTTATAGCGCTGCGCTTCGAAAGGATCGACGAAACGGTCCAGATCTTCGGCGACCAGCGCCGCCTGCACGGCACGGCGGGCTTCCACGATGGCGGCCGCGAGCCTGTCCTCGCGTTTCGGATCGAGGCTGCCGGACAGGCCTCGCGCATGGATGAGGCGGTCGAGCGCCGTCGTCACGATGGCGTCGGAAAGCCGCGCATCCATTTCGGCCTCGTCGCCCAAGCAGCCATAAAGCAGATTGTCGCGCAGGGTGCCGGGGATCAGCACGGTCTCTCCCGCAAGCGCGATCCGGCGCGCCCGCTCGACCGCCGGTACCGCCGCCAGGTTGACGCCCCCAAAGGTTAGATGGCCGGTCGAGGGGGCGATCCGCCCGCCCAGCAGGGAGGCCAGAACGCGCGGACCGGCGTCGCCATCCCCGGTCAGCGCCACATGAGCCGGGAAGGCGATGCGCAGATCGACGCCCGCGATCCGCGATCCACTTGCCGGGTCGAGGGCCGAGACCCCTTCCGCCACCAGCGCTCCACTGTCCGGGAGGGCGACGGGTGCCATCTCCCGGGCGCGGGGCCGGACGGCGTTCAAGGCCTCGCTCACGCTGGAGAGCAGCATCTTGGTGCGCTCCACCACGCGCCGCCATTGCACCGATTCCCGCGCGCCGAAAGCCGCAAGCGTTGCCGCAAGGCTGGAGGCCAAGAGCGCGCCAGGGCTGACGATGCCGGGGGTCGAATACCAGACGGCAACAGCCAGGACCGCCATCGGAGCAAGCCAGATCACCGCCACCGAGAGCGCCTCGACGATCGCGAGCCGGCGCTCCCAGCTTTCGACCGGTCGATGGCGGAGCGCGAGCGCTGTTGCCAGCCGCTCCCGCTCGAAGGCAGCGGTGCCGTGCGCACGGATTGCCGGGACCCGGTGGCGAAGTTCCGCGAAGGTCTTGTCGACCGTCTCGCCCTCGCGTTGGCGGATACGCCCGATATCGATGCGAAGCCGCAGCCGGTGGGCGTTCAGGGCCGCGCCGACGACCATGACCACCGCCAGCGCCAGGCCGAAATGCCAGTTGACGAGCAGCACATAAACGAACGCGAGCGTCACCATTCCGGTCAATCGCACGGACGCCAGCAGGGCGGCGCCGAGCACCCGTCCTTCGCGCGCGAGATCGCCCGCCGCGAGGTCATGCAACGCCTCCACGTCGGATTCGAGCGATACCGGCGCCCTCAAGGATGCGTCGAGGATCGTCGCGCGGAGGCGCGTGATCACGCGCGCGCCGATTCCCACGATCAGCCAGTCGAGCAGGACGGAGAGAACCGCCACGATGAGGGGCACGAGCACGAGGCCGCAGACGGCAACGAAAGCCAGCAGGTCCGGGGCGAGCGCGAAGCCGGGCAGGATGACCAGCGGCGCCGCGGCGATCTCGCGCGGCAGCGGAATGGCCAGCCGCAGAAAAGCGGCCGCGTCGGCGGCAATGCCGGGGGCGCCCGTCGCGATATCGGTCGCCACGCGGATCATCTCCAGGCCGAGAAGCAGAACGAGGCCGGAGAGCGTCAGGAGCAGAAAGCCCAGGACGTGCCGCCAAGGGCTGGTTTTCCAGGTCAGGCGCAGTGGATCGCGCTCCATATCGTCTCCCTGGATCGCTCGAACGCCGGAACGTTATCGAAGCGGAACCGTAAGGACCAGAGGCCGCGCGTTAAAAGTTGGCGCCAACGCCTCGTATCCGCCGGCTGCGCGAGGTCTCAAAGGTCGCGCACCCCTCGTTTCCGGGGTTTCCGACTCTATGTTTGTGCCTTACTCGCATTCTATCTTGCCTGGATGACCCTGGAGGATAGTAACAGGCCACGATGATTTCAGCCCAAACGCTCGATCCGGTTTTTCACCTTATCCTCGATCTCTCGGCCCACCAGCCCGCGCCGGGCGTTCCCGCCCGCCTGCGGGAATTGTTTTGCGAACTCTCGGAAACCGAGAACGCGGACGCCGCCCAGGAGGTCGAAGAGGTGATCTGGACCCTGTGGACTTCGCATGAGGACCGCGATGCCGAGGAAATCATGGCTGAGGCCATCGAGGGGATGGAAGTCGGTGCGCTCGACGCGGCGCGAATCCTGCTCGACGACCTGACTGAGCGCTATCCGGATTGGGCCGAGGCCTGGAACCGGCGCGCCACCCTGTGCTTCATCGAAAAGCGCGATGCCGACTGCCTCGCGGATATCGAGCGCACACTTGCTCTCGAACCCCGCCATTTCGGAGCCATCTCGGATTTCGGTCATGTGTGCCTGCGCCATGGGCACCTGAACGAGGCGAGGGCGGCCTTCCAGATCGCCCTCTCGATCAATCCGCATCTCGAAGACCTGGCTGAAATCCTCGAAGACCTCGCGCCGCACACGTTGATGTTGCACTAGAGCGTTTGCAGGAGATCGGCCCGAAGGGTTGCTCCCGCCGCATCTCGTCGATCCCTGTCGGCCGCACCGTTCAGGATCCAAATTCAAGCCGCGTCGCTCAGGGGTCTGCTGTCCGCCCGGCGATCCCGCCTGGCCAGAACATGCGCAGAATTACGAGCCGCTCAGAGCCATCAAATCCTATGTGTTCATACGGGGACGACGTTGGACTTGCGTGCTATCAGGCAGTCTGAACCAAAAGCCTTCGATCTGCAAAAGATGATCTCGCGCTTCTCCAGTACGAAAAAATAGCGATTTAAATACAGGCAAACTCATCGTGCACGATTATCTTAATTCGTTGCAAACAATTGGGTATGGATTCTAAGGTAATCCTGAGGCTGATCGGCAGTATTTACGATGCTGCCCTTGACCCAGAGTTGTGGGACGTTTTTCTTGCGAGTTTCTCAGCGCACTTCAAGGGAAACGCAGGTCTCTTCTCACAAAATATCACCAGTAACGAAGTTGGACTGGTCAAATATGGTGAAGCCGACCTCGCATACGCAAAACTGTATCAAGATTACTACGCCCACGTAAATCCCTGGTACCGAAACATATGGTCGGGCGGGGTCAACCCGATCAACCAGGAAGGCAGGCTCTTCTTCGGTTCCGGGCTTGTCGATCCGCGCGAGCTCGAACGCACGGAGTTCTATGCCGACTGGCTGCGGCCGCAAGGAATATACGAAACCCTTGCAACGCCGGTCCTCGTCAGTGGCGCAGGCATAACGAACCTGACGATTTTGCGGTCCCGCCGGCATGCCGCTTTCGAGCCTCACGAAGTCGAGGCTTGGCGCGAACTGCTCCCGCACATCAGGCGCGCCGTGCAGGTTCACGAGAAACTGCATCACGCCGATGCTCACTACCGCAGCGCCCTTTCGGCGTTCGATCACCTTAAGACCGGCGTGATCCTCGTGCGGGAGGATGGATGGATCATTTTCGCCAACGCCAGTGCGGAGAGCATCTTGTCGGCAGGCCACGGCCTCTCGACCCGCTTCGGCCGCATCTGCGCTCTGTCCTCGAAGGACACTGAGGCTCTCCTGCACGCCATCAAGGAAGCGGCATCGACCGGAATGGGAAGAAACACGCATGCGGGCACCAAGCTCGCCTTGCCGTTCGGCCCGTCGCAAGCTCTGTCCGTCATGGTCAGTCCGATGACGACCGAGCAGCACCTGGAGCTCCGCCATGGTCCGGCAGCCATGCTGTTGGTGGAGCATCCGCTGACGCGGAACCCCGATGCGACGACCGAACTGGCGCGGCGATATGGATTGACGGGGGCGCAGACCCGTTTGCTGGAAGCCATCCTCAATGGCAGAAAGTTGGCTGATTACGCCGACGAGGCCCGCCTGAGCATCAATACCGTCAAGAGCCACATGAAGCAGATTTTCGAGAAGACCGGCGAAAACAGGCAGGCCGACCTGATCCGCCACTTTCTCCGCGGCAGCGGCGACACGACCCGCAAAAGCTGAATGCAGGTTCTCTGCGTGTGAGCCGCAACGCGACAATCGCGCCATTGCGAGGTTTGCCCGGCAGGGTAATCTGCCGCGATGTCCGATTCGATCGTTTCCCCTTCAGCCGGCGATTTGCCCGCGCGTCCGGTCCTGCGGCCCGACGGCCGGCAATCGCCGACCGCGCTTCACGTGCAGCGCGGCGTGAGGCGGCTCTTCGCCCAGCTCGGCCAAGCCACGCTGCCGGAACTCACTTTGGCGAACGGGCGGCGCGCGGACGTGATCGCGCTGGCGCCGAACGGTCTCCTGACGATTATCGAGATCAAATCCTGCGTGGCGGATTTTCGCGCCGATCGAAAGTGGCCGGATTACCGGGATTTCTGCGACCGCTTCTATTTCGCCGCGCCCGACACCATGCCGGTGGAGATCCTGCCCGAGGATTGCGGTCTCATCGTCGCCGATTCATTCGGCGCGGCCATCCTGCGGGATGCAAGCCACCACCCGCTCGCCGGTGCGCGGCGCAAGGCCGTGACCCTGCGCTTCGCGCAATCGGCAGCGTTTGCGCTTCATCAGCTGGCAGATCCCGACCTCGTGCATGACGGCGGACTTTAACGCGGAGCGCGCTTTGCCAGAATTCGCTGCAGGGTGCGGCGGTGCATGTTGAGACGGCGCGCGGTCTCGGAGACGTTCCGGCCACACAACTCGTAGACCCGCTGGATATGCTCCCAGCGCACACGGTCCGCCGACATGGGATTTTCCGGCGGCGTTGCCCGCTCTCCCGGGATCGCCATCAAGGCAGCGTGGATCTCGTCGGCATCGGCGGGTTTCGCCAGATAATCGAAGGCGCCCATTTTGACCGCCGTCACCGCGGTGGCGATATTGCCGTAGCCGGTCAGGATGACGCCCCGCGCCTCGGGGCGGCGATTCTTCAAACGCTCGATCACGTCGAGGCCGTTGCCGTCGCCCAATCGCATGTCGATGACCGCGAAAGCAGGAGCCTCGGACTCGATGGCGCTCAGGCCCTCGGCCACGCTTTCGGCCACGCGGACCTGATAGCCGCGCGCTTCCATGGCGCGCGCCAGACGGCTTGAGAACGGACGATCGTCGTCCACGATCAAGAGGCTCTTGTCGGCACGCTCTTCGAACGCCAGCGGCGCATCGGCCATCAGAACATCTCCCTGCATGTCGCCAAAACTCCTTGGAACGCGAAGCCACTCGGGATAGTCGGACTCACTCCGTTCAGTCTCTCATATGGGAATTGTTGCTCTCCTGCGTGAGAGTTCCCCTCGCCTCCGGCTGCGGCGAAATTGCCGCACCCCTTTCAAACGCCTGACGGGCCCAAACGATCCGCGCAACGGCACCCGAATCGGGATAAGCCGCATTCGTCAGCGTCAATTGAGCGCCGGATCGTTCCAGCAGCGTCTTGGCGATGAAGAGGCCGAGGCCCAGCCCGCCGCCTTCTCCGCTGCTGTCCAGTCTGGCCGACGCACTTCGCGTCGTCACGTAAGGCTCCCCGACGCGCAGCAGGATATCGGGTGCGTAGCCTGGCCCGTCATCCCTGATCTCGATGACAACGTCGCGATCGGTCCAATGCGCCGCGATGCTCACGCGGGCTTTGGCGAAGTCCGCCGCGTTGTCGAGAATGTTCGACAGGCCATAGACCACCCCGGGATTGCGCCGGACCATCGGCTCCGGACCCTCGCCGCCGGTCTTCACCGCCACATCGAGATCGAGCGCGCGCTGGGGCGCCACGATCTCCTCGACCAGATGGCTCAGGGTGATGGTTTCGAGGAACGCCGATTCCTCCTGCCCCATGGAGGTGAGCTTGGTGAGGATGCTGCGGCAGCGCTCGACCTGCTCACGCAGGAGCCTGAGGTCGTCGGCGACCGGACCTTTCTGCGGCAGGGAATGATGCAGTTCCTTCACCACGAGCGCGATGGTGGCGAGCGGGGTTCCGAGTTCGTGCGCGGCCGCGGCCGCCAGCCCGTCGAGCTGGGACAGGTGCTGTTCGCGGGCCAGCACCCGTTCGGTCGCCGCCAGCGCCTCGGCGAGTTGGCGCGCCTCCTCGGCAACCCGCCACGCATAGATGCCGGTGAAAACGATGCCGAGCAGGATCGCGGTCCAGATGCCGGTCACATAGAGGAACGGCAAGGTCAGCGTCTCGCCCGGAAACCACGGCAGGGGACGGTGGGTGAGGGCGAGCACCGTGGACAACCCCACCGCCAGCAGGCCGAGCGCGAGCGTGCGCTCCGGCGTCAAGGCGGTGGCGGAAATCAGGACCGGCGCCAGAAACAGGATCGCGAACGGATTGGCGAGCCCGCCGGTCAGGTAGAGCAGACCTGCGAGCTGCAGGATATCGAAGGCGAGCAGGATGGTGGCCGCATTGTCGCCAAGGCGGTGGCTCGCCGGAAATTCGATGCGCAGCACCAGGTTGACCGACGCGGAGGCGGCGATCACCACGAAGCAGAGGCCGAAGGGCAGCTCGAACCCGAGCCCGAACCGCACCACCGCCACCGCCAACGCCTGGCCCGCAATGGCAAGCCAGCGCAGGCGCACCAGGGTGTCGAGACGCAATTGCCGGGCATTGCGCGTCAGCGGCGTCGGGTTGAGTTCATCCATGCGCCAAGGATAGGGCCTTTCCGCCCCGCGCCAAGGAAGACTTGGCCGTACCCGGCTCGGCCGCTCAGGGTTTCGCCGTCACAGCATGGGCCTGCCGGCTGTCGTCCGGCGCCTCGTCGCGGTCATCCAGGCCATAATCGCGAATTACGGACGCGATGCGCAGGCGGTAATCCCGGAAGATTCCGGCCCGCCCCGCCGCCTGCGTCTTGCGGTGCGCGGGGAGGTTGCGCCATTGCCGCACCGCCTCCTCGTCGCGAAAGAACGACAGCGACAGGAGCTTCCCGGGCTCGCTCAGGCTCTGGAACCGTTCGATGGAGACGAACCCATCGATCCGCTCCAGATCGGCGCGCAGAGCGGCTGCTAGATCGAGATAATGCTGCGTGCGGCCCTCAGCGGGCCAGACTTCGAAGATGACGGCGATCATGGCTGGATCAGCTTTCCGTGCGGCGCGGAGGCGAGACGAAGAAACATGCGATCCTCCCGCCGGATGAACTGTTCTTTCTTGGCGAACTCGTAATTTGCCCGGCCCTGCGGGTCCGCTTTGAGGCGCGCCCGGTATTGCTCGTATGCGGCAAGGCTGTCGATGTTATAGACCCCATAGGCGGTCGTCGCCGAGCCTTCGTGTGGCGCATAATACCCGATCAGATCGGCGCCGCAGCGCGGGATGGCCTCGCCCCAATTGCGAGCATATTCGTCGAAGGCCTCGGTCTTGAAGGGATCGATTTCGTAGCGAATGAAGCAGGTGATCATCGGTTTTTCCTTATGTACGAGCCCAAATCCTAGCCGATTGATCGACGCGGATGCTTCGGCTATGATCGAAGTATGAAGGAAGGTCCGGTCATCGCATCCGTGGCGGCGCTGCTGGGAGATCCGGCCCGCGCCAATATTCTCACCGCTCTCATCGACGGACGGGCGCTGACCGTCAGCGAACTGGCGCGCGCCGCCGGGGTGACCATCCAGACCGCGAGCGGACATCTGGCGAAGCTTTCGGACGCCAACCTGCTGATCGGCGAGAAGCAGGGGCGCCACCGCTATTTCCGCCTCTCGGGGCCGGATGTGGCGCAGGTGCTCGAGGCACTGATGGGGCTGGCGCAACGGACCGGCGCCGTCCGGGTGAGAACGGGTCCTCGCGACGAGGCTCTGCGCACCGCCCGGATTTGCTACGACCATCTCGCGGGTGAACGCGGCGTCGCCATGCTCCTGAGCCTCAAGCGCCGAGAGCTGATTGCCGGCGAGGACGATCTGGCCCTGACGCCCTCGGGGCGGCAATTCTTCGTCGATTTCGGCATCGACGTGGCGGCGCTGGAGAAAGGCCGCCGGCCCGTCTGCCGCGCCTGTCTCGATTGGAGCGAGCGCCGCAGCCACCTCGGAGGCGCCCTCGGCGCCGCCATCCTGACCGAGGTGATCGGCCGCGACTGGGCCGTGCGCGACGGCCGCTCTCTGGCTTTCACGCCGACGGGCCTTAAGCAATTCGTCGAACACGTGGCGCCCGAAGCCTAGTTCCTGGCCGGCCGGCGGACCTCCAACCCCTTGATCCGATGGCGTTTCCGGGCCTGCCTCCTGAGGCAGGCGAGACGGCCGAAATCCTAGGAAAATAAGGTAAACTTGCTTTTACGGCCGGGAACTTACATTTTACAGTCAGGGTTGAGGATAAGCTCGAATCGCGTTGGCGAGGAAAAAGAGCACCCGGCCCGTGGGGTATTGTAGATGAATCTTTCTTATTATTGGTACGAGACCGCCCATTGGTTGCTGGGCCCCGCCCGCGCAGCCTCCGACGCCGCCAGGTCCATGCTGGACATTCCGGGCAACCCTTTAAGCGACACACCCTATGGCCGGACCGTGTCGGCCGCCTGCGAATTGTTCGAGCGCACCACCCGCCGCTACGGCAAACCCGCCTTCGACCTCCCGACCACGACGATCGCCGGCAAACCGGTCCGGGTGACCGAACGCATCGTCTGGGAGCACCCCTTCTGCGACGTGATCGCGTTTGAACGCGATCACAAGAGCGCCGCGAGCCAGCCCCGGCTTCTCATCGTCGCGCCGATGTCGGGCCATTACGCCACCCTGCTGCGCGGCACCGTCGAAACCTTCCTGCCGACCCATCAGGTGATGATCACCGATTGGGCCGATGCCCGCATGGTTCCCCTCTCGGAGGGGCGGTTCGACCTCGACGTTTACATCGATTACCTGATCGACATGTTCCGCACCTTCGGGCCAGACCTGCACGTCATGGCGGTCTGCCAGCCGGCGGTGCCGGTGATCGCCGCCATCGCCCGCATGGAAGCCGAGAACGACCCGAAGACGCCCCGCTCCATGATCCTCATGGGCGGGCCGATCGACACCCGACGGTCGCCGACCGCCGTCAACCTGCTGGCCGAGGAGCGCGGCATCGCGTGGTTCGAGCGCCATTGCATCATGCAGGTGCCGCCGGCCCATCCGGGCTTCTGGCGCAGCGTCTATCCGGGCTTCCTGCAGCTCTCCGGCTTCATGGCGATGAATCTCGACCGGCACGTGACCGCCCATTGGGACATGTTCAACCATCTGGTCGAAGGCGACGGGGATTCCGCCGAGAAGCACCGGGATTTCTACGACGAGTATCTGGCCGTCATGGACCTCACCGCCGAGTTCTATCTCCAGACGGTCGACAAGGTCTTCGTGCGGCACGAATTGCCGAAGGGCGAGATGATGCACCGGGACAAGCCGGTCGACCTGGTGTCGATCCGCCGCTGCGCCATCATGGCAATCGAAGGCGAGCGCGACGACATCTCGGGCATCGGCCAGACGCTCGCGGCGCTGGAGCTGACCCCGAACCTCTCGTCGGACAAGAAGCTCTACCACCTTCAGAAGGGTGTCGGCCATTATGGCGTCTTCAACGGCTCGCGCTTCCGGTCTGAAATCGCTCCTCGAATCGCTGAATTTGTTCGGCAGCATGCCGATTCAGAGACGCCCGGACAGGTCGCCGCCTAGCCGTCAAGCCCCGGCGAACGTCCCCGATCGGTTCCTGCCAGCGGCAAACGGCTGCGCTGACACGGACGCAGCGGCAGGGCAGATTGCGGACATGAAGTTCGCCCTGTTCCGCCGGGTCCCCGAGGATCCCCCGCACCTGAAAGTCAGTCACGAGGGCCGCACCCTGAAGGTGGCCCTCAAGCGCCGCCCCACGGCGAAGCGCATCACCTTGCGCGTCTCGAACGCCTCCGGCGAGGTCGTGCTGACCATTCCCGAGCGTACCAGCATCGAGATCGCCCAGCGTTTCGCCGACGGCCACGGTGCCTGGATCGCGGCGCGGCTCGCCAAGGTGCCGATGCGGGTGAAGTT
The DNA here is from genome assembly GCF_008757455.1 of Microvirga brassicacearum. Classification (GTDB taxonomy): domain Bacteria; phylum Pseudomonadota; class Alphaproteobacteria; order Rhizobiales; family Beijerinckiaceae; genus Microvirga; species Microvirga brassicacearum. The sequence continues at coordinate 18,781 of NZ_VCMV01000010.1, forward strand.
CGAGCCCGGCGCCCTCGTTCCCCTGCGCGGCGTGCCGCATAAGATCGTCCATTGGTCCAGCATCCGGGGCGTCACCCGCGCCACCACGGGTAGCGACGGCGCGCCTATCCTCGCCGTGTCCGGCGACGTCCTCCACGTGGCGCGCCGGGTGCAGGATTTTCTCGAGGCCGAGGCCAAGCGGGATTTTGCCGCCAGCGTGAAGCACCACACGGCCGCGCTCGGCATCCCGGCCAAACGCATCACGGTGCGCGACACCAAGAGCCGCTGGGGTTCCTGCTCGGCCAATGGGGCGCTCAATTTCTCGTGGCGGCTGATCATGGCGCCGGCCTTCGTGCTCGATTATCTGGCGGCGCACGAAGTCGCCCATTTGCGCGAGCTGAACCATTCGCACCGGTTCTGGAAGCTGACGCATCAGCTCTGCCCGCGCACCGAAGACGCGGAGAAATGGCTGAAGACCTACGGCTCGGCGCTGCACCGGTTCGGGTGAGGACCGCTGGCATCGGATCGAATGAGCTGACGCCCGCGTGACAGGCGGGTGTTTTCGTCCTAGATGCGAAGCCCCGCTCCAGGTCATCTCGCCCATGCTCAAGCCGAATACGTTCGCCCTGACCGTCGTCCTGGCGCTGCTGACCGCCCTCGGGCCTCTTTCCACCGACATGTACCTGCCGGTGCTGCCGGCGATCGCCCACAACCTTGCGGCCACGGCCGGGCAGGCGCAGCTCACCTTGTCGGTGTTCCTGTTCGGCTTCGCGGTCGGGCAGTTCTTCTATGGGCCGATCTCGGACCGGGTCGGCCGTAAGCCGGTGCTTTTGTGCGGGCTCGTGCTGTTCACGCTCGCAAGCCTTGCCTGTGCGGTCGCACCCAACGTCGAGATGCTGATCGGCGCGCGGTTCGTCCAGGCGCTCGGCGCCTCCGGGCCGATCGTGCTGGCGCGCGCCGTGGTGCGCGATCTCTATGAGGGCTCGCGCGCCGGCCGGGAATTGTCCCGCATGGCTTCCATCATGGGTGTGGTGCCGGCCATCGCGCCGATCTTCGGCGGCCTGATCGCGCCTTGGGGCGGCTGGCGCATGACCTTCATGGTCGCCATGGCGTTCGGCGCCATGCTCACCATCGTGGTGGCGTTCCGCCTCGCCGAAAGCCTGCCGCGAAAGGCCGCGCAGGCGGTCTCGTTCGGGTCGATCCTGCGGGCCTTCGGCAACCTGTCGCGGCATCGCGGCTATCGCGTCTACGTGATGCTGTCGATGCTCACCTATGGCGGCTTGTTCGCCTTCATCTCTGGCTCGTCCTTCGTGCTGCAGAACATCTACGGCCTCGGCCAGCTCGCCTTCGCGTTTTCCTTCGCGCTCGTGGTGGTGGGCTACATCGCCGGCACATTCCTGGCGCAGCACCTGGTGGGCCCGCGCGGGCTCGACGGCACCATTCTCATCGGCGTCGCCTGCCTGGCGCTCGGCGGCGGCGCGATGGCCGTCCTGGTGGCGGCGGGCGTGCCGTCGTTCCTGGCGATTGTCGGCCCGATGGTGCTCTATTGCGCAGGCGTCGGGCTGACCATGCCGCAGGCCATGGCGTCGGCGTTGATGCCGTTTCCCGATCGCGCCGGCACCGCCTCGTCGCTGCTCGGCATCTGCCAGATGAGCTTCGCGGCGATCCTCGGCATCGTGCTCGGCCAGAACCTCGACGGCTCGGCGCTGCCCTTGGCCCTCACCATCGCCGCAACCGGTCTGGCGGCGCTGGTCCTGTTCTCATCGACGCGGCACGCCCGGGCCTGTCGTTCCTGAGAGAGGAGCCGGCCGGATACCGGCTGACCGAGGGCGACGCCATCGGATGGGAAAATTTGGCAAGCCTCATGCTGAGGAAGGCCGAAGGCCTGTCTCGAAGCACGAGGCTTCTCCGGAGACCACTGGACGATCCTTCGAGACGCCGCTTCGCGGCTCCTCAGGATGAGGTGGTGCAGAAGCCGTTGGCCCAAAGCGGCAATCCCCACAGCCTCATGCTGAGGAAGCGCGGCACGCCGCAACAGAACGGGCGGCCGTGAGGCCGCCCGGTGTTTGATTGTCCGGCGTGCCGATCAGACCATGAAGAAGCTGGAGGCCGTCAGCATCGGCGTCGTGGCGCCATTGATCGTGGCGATCAGCACGGATTGGGAATTCAGCCCCGCGCCGTCCGCATCGTAGAGGATCCGGCCGGTGGTCCCGTCATAGATGATGCGATCATCCGCATCCCGCGCGGCGGTGCCGTTGACGAAGGCGCTTGCATTCATCATGCCGGTCCCGCCACAGCCCACGAAGATCGCCTTGGCGAGCCAGATCTGATCGCCCTCGACCCGGCTGAAATCGGCGATGGCGTCCGCGTTGGTGCTCACCGCAGCGGCGTCGAACACGAAAGCGTCCTTGCCGGTGCCGCCGATCAACTGGTCGAGGCCGCCGCCGCCGCTCAGGATGTCGTTGCCGGCGGCGCCGTTGAGGATGTCGCGACCGGTGCCGCTCTTGATGATGTCGTGGCCCGCAGTGCCCACGACGTTCTCCTGGCGGACATCCATCACGGCGATCCGCAAATCGGTCCGAACCGATTCGCCGCCGTCGCTTGCCGCCACCGAAATGAAGATCTGGGTGAGCTGCTCGTAGTCGAGGGTCACGCCATCCTTGACGCGGAGCTCGTTGCCGACGAGTTCGACCCGACCATGCGCATCGTCGAGCAGCGCGTAGGTGAGGGCGTCCCCATTGGGATCGGTCGCCGACAGCACGCCGATGAGGGTGCCCGCGGCCGCATGCTCGTTGACCTTGGCGTTTGAAATGAGGGTGACCGACGGCGCCTTGTTCTGGTCTCCCACCGTGATCGTCACGTCGCCCGTGGTGACGCCGCCATTGCCGTCCGAGGCTGCGACCGCATACGAGAAGCTCGTCTGCTGCGCGACCTGGATCAGGCCCTGGTCGTTCACGATGATTTCGCCGTTCACGATCTTGAACCGGCCATCCGCACTGACAAGACCGCCGGAATCCTCCAGCGCGTCCACGAACGCGAAGGTGACCGCGTCCTCGTCCGGATCGGCGGCGGACAGCGTGCCGACGACGGTGCCGTCCTGCGCCGAATCGGTGATCGCGCCACTGCTCAGCACCGGAGCCGCCGGCCCGAGATTCCCGACGTGAACGGAATCGACCGCGATACTGCTGCTCGCCACGGAGAGGCCGCCCGCATCCACCACCGCGATGGTAAAGGTGGTCGTCTCGATGCTGCCATTCGGTGCGCCGGCCCGGTCTTCCGGGTTGAACTGGAGCGCGCGGACCGCCGCAAGCACATCTGCGGCCGCACCCGTGATGGTGAAGATCCCAGTTGCGGGATCGTAGCTGCCGCCCGCGACCGGCACCAGGACCCCCTTGGCGGCGGCGTCGAGCGCAATGGTGACGGTGAGAACGTCGCTGGCGTTCGTATCGTCGATGGTGACGTCGGCGAAGGGCGCCACCAGATTGACGTTCGCCGAATCGTTCACCGTGAACGTCGTCGCCGCAGCGATGATCGTCGGGGCGCGATTGGTGGTGATGGAATCGACCGAGATATTGCTGTTCGATGTGCCGGAGACGCCATTGCTGTCGACGACCGCGATGGTGAAATGCGTCCTCGACGCGTGACCGACCGGATAATCCGGGTGGTCCGTCGGATCGAATTGCAGGGCCTGCACCGCCGCCTGAACGCTGGTGGCATCGCCGGTGATCGTATAGGTGCCGGCCCAGAAATCGTAGGCACCCGCGCCGAGATGGGTGAACGCGCCGTCGCCGGGATCGCCCATGGTGATGGTAACGGTGACGGTTGGGCTATCGTCGGTGATGGTCACGCCGGCGAAGGGCGTTGCGACTTCCACGTCCGGGATCGCAATCGTGATGGGCGCAGCGGCGCCGCCGATCTCCGGCGCCGCGTTGCCGCCGATCACGCTGCCGTCCCCGACCAGAATGACATTCTCGATATTGGCGAGTTTCGCGCCATCGAAATTCGCCACCGACACATAGACCGTGTCGTTGCCGTCCGCGGTGCCGTTGAGCTCGGTCGCGATGTCATCGAGCGAATCGACGTAATACACGTCGTTGCCGAGGCCGCCGATCAAGATGTCGTTGCCGGTGCCGCCATCGAGTGTATCGTCGCCGCCACCGTTATCGGTCAGGATGTCGCTGCCGCTGCCGCCGAGCAGACTGTCGGCGCCGTATCCGCCGTCGAGGGTATCGTCACCGTCGCCGCCATCGATGGTGTCGCTGCCAATGCCGCCGGCCGAGATCTTGTCGTTGCCGCCGAGACCGCGGATAACCTCCGCATTGGTGTTGCCGCTGATAATGTCGCCGAAATTCGTTCCGATGAAGGTTCCGATTTTCGAGACCTTGTCGGCCGCGCCGCCGCCCTTGCCGATGTTGCCCGTGCTCAAATCAGCCCGGAGACCTTCGCTGAAGGCGGTTTCGTTCTCGTAGCTGAGCGTGGTGCTCCAGTTGCCCGTGATGGTGTCGTTGCCCCGGCTGCTCATGATCGTATCGGAGCCGAGCGTCGCCACGATGATATCCCGGCCGTTGCCGCCGACGATGTAATCGTTGCCGGCGCCGCCATCGACCGTGTAGGAGCCGGCGCCGCCGAGGAAGATGTCGTCGCCGGCGCCGGCTTCGATGTAGGCGGGGAGGAAGTTATTTCCGCCGGTGAAAACGTCGGCCTTGGCCGTGCCGATGATCTTTTCGATCTGCACGTAGGTATCGACATTGCCCCAGGTGTCCGTGCCGGTGCCCGCCTGGTAGGTGACGCCCTCATAGGTCCAGGCCTGCGTGCCGAGATTGACCCTGACCCCCGCACTGCCGGTTTCCGTGGCGTACGAGACCGTGTCGGTTCCATTGCCGCCGTTCAGCGTGTCGCTGCCATTCCCGCCAATGAGGAGGTCGTTTCCGTCGAGACCGTTGATCTGGTCGTCGCCCGCGCTGCCTTGCAGCGTGTTGTTGCCCGCATCGCCGGAGACCACCGCAAGCGCGCTGAACTCGCCCGCGAGGGTGATGCTGGAATCGATGGGTGAAGCCATCTGGGTGTTCGAGCCGGACGATACGCTCTTGCTATCGGTTGCCATGAGAAGACCCCTTGGTGTGCAGAGCCCGTCATTCAGGTCGGCGCGCGGGCGCTATGGTTTAGATATGATAGATCATAACTAAACTTTCGAACCTGAGAGCTCTTCGTCCAAGGAGGTGTGGCGGCATTCTATTTGCTACTTCAGGTTTTAAAGCCCGAACAGTTTCTCCAGGAAGTTCTTCTCGCGCCCGCCGCGCCGCTGCTGTTGCGGCGGAATCCACGCGCTCTCGCGCGGCGGTCCGGGCTGCGCGCCCGCATCGGCGACCGGGATGTCCTCCGGCCGCAGGAAGCGCTCGCTGCCGGGAAGCGGCACGGGCTTCTGATCCTTGAGGGCAACTTTCATGAAATCGTGCCACACCTCGGTCGGCAGGTTTCCGCCCGTGACCCGCTTGGTCAACGCGCCATCGTCGTTGCCGAGCCAGACGCCCGCCACCAGATTGCCGCTGAAGCCGACGAACCACGCATCCTTGTAGTCGTCGGTCGTGCCGGTCTTGCCGGCCAGAGTCCAGCCGGGGATCCGCGCCTTGCGGGCCGTGCCGATCACGAAGGTGCTGTGCATCATGTCGTTCATCATCGCGACCGTCATCGGATCGAGCACGCGCCCGAGCCCGCCACCGTTCGGCCGGCGATAGATCACCCGGCCTTCGGCGGTCTTGACCTGGGTGATCACGTACGGGATCACGCCCGTCCCGCCATTGGCGAAGGCCGCGTAGGCGCTCACCAGCTCCAGCGGCGTCACTTCCGACACTCCCAGCGACAGCGACGGAACGGCCTGAAGCGGCGAATTGATGCCGAGCTTCTGCGCCGCCTGCACCACGTTCCTGGGACCGACTTCGATCGCGAGCTTGGCCGCGACGGTGTTGAGCGACAGGGCAAGCGCTTCCCGCAAGGTGATGGCGCCCCGGTAGCCATGATCGTAGTTCTGTGGCGCCCAGCCCTTGTAGTTGACCGGCGAATCCTCCCGCACCGTGTTGGGGGTGAGCCCCGCCTCCATGGCGGCGAGGTAGACGAACGGCTTGAAGGCCGATCCCGGCTGCCGGCGCGCGGTCGTGGCCCGGTTGAACTGGCTCGCCTCGTAATTGCGGCCGCCGACCAGCGCCTTCAGGGCGCCATCCGGCTGCATGGCGACGAAGGCGCCCTGGCTCACGTTGAATTTCTGGCCCTTCTCGTTCAGCTCGTCGACCAGCGACTTTTCGGCGGCGTTCTGCATCGCCGGGTCGAGGGTGGTCGACACCACGATGTCGGATTCGACCGTGCCGACGAAATCGTCGAGCACGTCCATCACGTAATCGGCCGCGTAGTTCACCGAGCCCGCCCCCGGCGCGCGAACCGGTTCGGCGGGCGCGCCAAGGGCGGTCTTGGTCATTCCGGGAGTGATGAATCCGAGATCGTTCATGGCCGCGATGACCAGCTCGGCCCGGGCTTGCGCGGCTTCCGGATTGCGGTTCGGCGCAAGCCGCGACGGGGCCTGCACGAGACCTGCAAGGACCGCCGCCTCGGATAGCGACACGTTGCGGGCGGACTTGCCGTAATAGCGCTGGGCCGCGGCCTCGACGCCATAGGCGCCGGCGCCGAAATAGACCCGGTTGAGATAAAGTTCGAGTATCTGGTCCTTGGAATAGTTGCGCTCGAGCCAGAGCGCCAGAATCGCCTCCTGGATCTTGCGGGAGGCGGTGCGTTCCTGCGTCAGGAAGAGATTCTTGGCGAGCTGCTGGGTCAGGGTCGAGCCGCCCTGCGAAACGCCGCCGCGGTTGAGGTTGCGGTACAGCGCGCGGGCGATGCCGACAGGGTCGATGCCCCAATGGTCGTAGAAGCGTCGATCCTCGATGGCGATGAAGGCTTTCGGCAGGTAGGGCGGCAACTCCTTGATGGCCATGGTGCGACCGCCGGTCTCGCCCTTGTTGGCGAGCAGCGATCCGTCGCTTGCCATGATGGCGATGTTGGGCGGACGCTTGGGAACCGTCAGTTCATCGATGGGTGGGAGTTTCGCCGCGTAATAGGCAACGACGCCGCCGACCGCGATGATGCCCCAGAGGCACAAGACCACGCCCGCATAGAACAACTTGCTCCACAGCGAGCGTCCGCGGCGCTTGCGCGTCGACTTTCTCTGCCGCGAGGGCGGACGACCCGAGCCTCCGCCGCCGCCTCGAGACGCGCGCTTCTGCGCCATGTTGCCCCCTGCCCGATCTTCAGACGAAAGGCGAAAATCCTGCGCCTCCGCTTCAGTGGCGGGCGCGCCGAAAACCGGCTCGCGCCTGTCACGTCCGTTCGCCACGTCAAACCTCTTGTGCCATGCGGCCGGTGATCCGGCTTTTCGTTGCACGCTCTGAGGCACTGTAAATATGGCGGTTTAAGGGGCGGTTAAGTGCGACCGCACAAGGTTTCACATCCCCTAAGCCATGGCCCGGATCTGCACGAGATCGGCGACGAAATCCTCGTAGGCCCGCCGCTTCGCCTGCGCGTCGGGCACCCGCAGCAGATAGGAGGGATGAACGGTGACGAAGCCAGGTCGATTCTCGAACCGCGCCGGGCCGCGGGCTTTCGTGACCGGCAAGGCCTTGCCCGCCAGGGCCAGCAGCGCCGTGCCGCCGAGGGCGACGACGAGCTTCGGCTGAACCAGATCGATCTCCTTCATCAGCCAGGGCCGATAATGTCTCACTTCGCCCGCCGTCGGCTTGGCGTGAATGCGGCGCTTGCCGCGTTCCTCGAATTTGAAATGCTTGACCGCGTTGGTGAGATAGACTTCGTCGCGCTCGATCCCGGCCTCCGTCATCGCCCGCGCGAGCAATTGACCGGCCGGGCCGACGAACGGGCGGCCCTGGAGATCCTCCTGGTCGCCTGGCTGCTCGCCGACGAAAACCATCTCCGCGTGATCCGGACCCTCGCCGAAGACCGGCTGGGTCGAACCCGGCACGAGCGGCCCGGCCTTGGCGATGAGAGCGTTCAGCTCCGCCAGCGTCCTGGGCTCCTGGTCCCACAGCGCCTCCGAGGATCGCTCGGATTTCGCCGCCCGCGCGGATTTTGATTGTGCCGGCATCGCCATCTCCTCCATCCGCGCCCTCCGTTGCAGCACTGGCGGGCGATTGAGGTTCGATCGAGCGAATGCTCGCTCTCGTCAGGATCGAAGATATTTTACCAATGCGGCTATCCCGAGAACGAGGATGTGAGCGACCGCAACCCACAGGAGCGTCATGCCGCTCATCATCCAACCCATGCCCTGCATCATGTCCATCGGGAAGTCCCGGTTTGAGCTTCAGCCGCCGAAGCTCGCCCAGCTCCGCCCCTGATCGGCGCTGCTGAGGATTCGTCCCCTGTCAGTGGCTGCAAAGAGCCGGTTCGCGTTGGTGGGATCGGCGGCGAGGTGGAGAAGGAAGCCGCCACCGATATCATTGCCGCGGGTTTCGAATTGCAGCGTCTCTTCTTGCGAGCGGACCAAGCCGCGGCCGAACACGTAAGCGTACAGGGCGCCATCCGGTGCGATTTCGACGAGGGTCACGGGTGCGCCTTCGATCAGCGACGTCCAGGTTCGGCCCGAATCGCCGCTGCGCAGGAGACCCGTCTCGGTGGCGGCATATAAAGTCTCCGCGTTCCTGGCCGACGCGGCCAGATCGATCAGCTTCGCAGGCAGCGTCCCGACGACCTTCCAGGACCTCCCGCCGTCCTGACTCAGTTGGAGACCCTGATAGACGCCATAGATCGTCGTTGGGTCCGCCGGGCTCACGCTCATCTGGTGGAAATCGACAGGGCCATTCACCCCGGGCGAAATCTGCGTCCAGGTTCTTCCTTGGTCCGTGGAGGCGATGAAGCCGAGATTACCGCCCCTCTGAGGATGGCCACTGGCGTACAAGGTGCGGGCGTCGCGCGGATGAGGGTTGAAACCCATGAAATCCTGAACTTCGGAGACGCGTTCCGCCTTGCCGTCCGAGCCTGCGTGAAACAGGCCGTGATGCGTCGCGATGAAGAGCCGCGAAGAATCCTGCCGATCCACCGCAAGGCCGTGGATGTGGGTCTGACGGGTCAATTCCGATACGGCCACCGTCTCACCGGCCACCGACCGGGAGATCGATCCGACCACCAAGGTTGCGAGTGCCACGGCCCCGGCGACCGCGAGTTTTGTGGAGAAGCCGATGGTCATCGCCGTCCCTTGAAGGCCTGTCGAGCCGCAGATGATCCCGCTTCGCTTTCGACAGGCAACACACATCATCGTGTTGGGTATCCCGCCCGCGGGACGGGCGCGCGGGGGCCGTCTTCGTCGCCCTTGGACAATCCCCACACAACCGGCTAAGCGCGATCCAGCATGTCGGTCATCCGCTCATCCCTTCTGGTCGGCCTCGGCGCGGGCGCGTCGCGTGTGCTCGGATTCGTCCGCGATGTGCTGTTTGCCCAAGCGCTCGGCGCCGGACCGGTGGCGGATGCGTTTCTGGCGGCGTTCCGCTTGCCCAACCTCATGCGCCGGGTGGTCGGCGAGGGCGGCCTCAACCCGGCCCTCGTTCCGGTCCTCGGCGCGCTGGAGGCCGACGCCGCGGCGAAGACCGCCGGCGATGTCGTGACGGTCTTCGCACTGGCGCTTCTCGGGGTGACGGGGTTGGTTGAACTCGGCGCCGGTCTTCTCGCCTTCGCCCTGGCGCCGGGCTTTGCCGGCGAGCCGCAGACGCTCGATCTCGTGGCGCTTTACACGCGGCTGGCGTTTCCGGCGGTGATCTGCATCACGCTCGCCTCCATCGGCGCCGCCTTGCTCAATCTCCACCGCCGCTATACCGCCGCCAGCCTCGCGCCGCTGGCGATGAATGGCGGCCTGATTCTTGCCGTCGTGCTGCTGGAGACCCACTTCCCGCTTCCGCTCGTGCAGAAAGCCGCCTGGCTGGCGGCCGCCTCGAGCCTGGCGGGCGTCGTTCAGCTGGCGATCGTCATCCTCGCTCTTGCGCGCGGCGAGGCGAGCATTGTCCGATTTCGCAAGCCGGTCTGGTCGCCGGCCCTGAAAAGCCTGCTGTTGGCGGGATTTCCGGCGCTCGTCGCCAGTGGGGCGGTGCAGCTTTTCGTGCTCGTCGGAACGCAGGTGGCGTCGTTCTGGCCCTCCGGCGTCTCATGGCTCTATTACGCCGACCGGGTGGTGCAATTGCCGCTCGGGCTGATGGCGGCGCTCGCCAGCAGCGTGCTGCTGCCCGAACTCGCATTGCGCTACCGGGCCGGCGAACGGCAAGCCCTCGTCGATTCGCAGAACCGCGCCATCGGCTTGGGGCTGCTGCTGTCACTGCCGGCGAGCGTCGCATTGGCCTGCCTGGCGGAGCCCATGGCGTTCGTGCTGTTCCGGCGCGGCGCCTTCGACGACGCGGATGCGGCCGGCACCGCGCTCGTCCTTCTGGGCCTCAGCCTCGGGCTTCCGGCCGCGACCCTCGCCAAGGTGTTCAGCCAGGCTCTGTTTGCCAGGGGTGCGTTGAAAGGCGCCGTCGCCGCCGCGCTGATCGGCATGGCGGCCACCGGCCTGTCGTCAGTTCTGCTCGGTTTCGCATGGGGCGTCGTCGGCATCGCGCTCGGCATCAGCCTCGGCTGCCTCGCCCATGCGGCTGTGCTGGTGTGGCTTTTGCAGCAGGCCCGTATGTGGCGGCCCGACCGCGCCTTGCTCGGCAAGGCCCTGCGAATCGCTCTCGCCAGCGCCCTCTTGGGCGGCGGCCTCCTGATGGGGCTTCGCGTCTCGCCGGCACCCACCGCCGTTTCGCTTGCCGTCCTCTGCCTCGGCGGTCTTGGCTTCTATGCGGCAACCGCATGGCTGCTGGGGGCGGTGACGTGGCGGGATCTCGCGCCGCCGGTCAAAAAAGCCTAATGGGCTTGCATCGCCGCCCCGCCCTGTCATAACCCGGCCGCGATGCGTTTTGAGGAGTTCGACTACGATGGCAACGTTCAAGGAGCTGGTGTTTTCGGGCGTTCAACCGACCGGAAATCTTCACCTCGGAAATTACCTCGGGGCCATCAAACGCTTCGTCACCATGCAAGACACTCATGAGTGCATCTATTGCGTGGTCGACATGCACGCGATCACGATGCCGCAGAATCCGCACGACCTGAACCGGCAGATCCGGGAGGTCACGGCGGCCTTTCTCGCCGCCGGCATCGATCCGAAACGTCACATCGTCTTCAACCAGAGCCAGGTCTCCGAGCACGCCGAACTGGCCTGGGTGTTCAATTGCGTCGCCCGTCTCGGCTGGCTCAACCGCATGACGCAGTTCAAGGACAAGGCCGGCAAGGATCGCGAGAACGCATCGGTCGGGCTCTACGCCTATCCGAACCTGATGGCGGCTGACATCCTGGTCTATCGCGCAACGCACGTGCCGGTCGGCGAGGACCAGAAGCAGCATCTCGAACTGACCCGCGACGTAGCGCAGAAATTCAACAACGACTGGGCGGATTCCATCGCCGAGCACGGCTTCGGCGACGCTTTCTTCCCGCTCACCGAACCCTTGATCGCCGGTCCCGCGACCCGCGTCATGTCGCTTCGCGACGGCTCGAAGAAAATGTCGAAATCGGATCCTTCCGACTACTCGCGCATCAACCTCACGGACGATGCCGACATGATCGCGCAGAAGATCCGCAAGGCCAAGACCGATGCGGAGCCGCTGCCCTCCGAGACCGAGGGCCTGCGGGCGCGTCCCGAGGCGGACAATCTGGTGGCGATCTACGCGGCGCTGACCGACGTTTCGCCGGCCGAGGTCCTGCGCGATCACGGCGGTTCGCAATTCTCCGGCTTCAAATCCGCCCTGGTGGACGTCGCGGTGACGAGGCTTGCCCCCATTGCGGACGAAATGCGCCGCCTGATGGCCGATCCCGGTCACATTGACGCAGTCCTGGCGGACGGTTCAGGCCGCGCCCGCGTCATCGCCGCAGAGACGATGAACGCCGTCAAGGATATCCTCGGCTTCGTGCGTGCTCGCTGAAATGCCGCCATGGGAGCCTTGCTCTCGGCGTACCGCCAAGGCAGCATCTCGGCCGTTCGGAGGACAGGCTTGTGAGCGGTAAGCGCCAATCCTACGAGGCCGGCCACCGGCCCAAATTCATGGTGGTGATCGACAAGACGCCGGAATGCCTCCGGGCCGTCCACTTCGCGTCCCGTCGCGCCGCCCGCACCGGCGCCAGCATGATCATGCTGGCCGTGGTCGATCCGCCCGACAATTTCGAATGGATCGGCGTCGGCGAGGCGATGATCGAGGAAGCGCGCGCCGAGGCGGTGAAGCGCCTGGAGGCCGCCGCCAAGGAGGCGCGCGATGCCGCCGGCGTCGAACCCGAACAGGTCATCCGGGTCGGCGACCGCGCCCAGGCCCTCATCGCGCTGATCGACGAGGACGAGGACATCTCGTTTCTAGTGCTGGCCGCCGGATCGGGCAAGGAGGGCCCCGGCCCCCTCGTCTCGTCGCTCGCCGGCCGGGCCGCCGCAACCTTCCCGATCCCCATCGTGATCGTGCCCGGCGGCTTGTCGGACGAGGAGATCGATGCGCTGGCGGGGTGAGGGGGTCCGAGATTCCCCACGGACCCAATCCTGAGGAGGGCCGCGACCTCATCCTGAGGGCCGCGAAGCGGCGTCTCGAAGGATCTCCAGTGGTCTCTGGAACTGCCTCGTCCTTCGAGACAGCGCTCCGCGCTTCCTCAGGATGAGGCAGGCGAGAGGACGATCTCCCCTTGGAATCGCCGCGCACCCGGTCCACATCTCCGAGAGAACCTGTTAGAACGATTCCAAGCCCATTCAGGGCCGCTCAACCCGCTCGGCCGGCCTTGAACCGGCGCAGAGGACAACACGACAGATGTTTATCCAGACCGAAGCCACACCGAATCCCGCCACCCTGAAGTTCCTGCCCGGCCGTGTCGTCATGCCCGAGGGGACGTTCGAGGCGCGCGTCTCCGAGGAAGCGGGAGCCTCCCCGCTCGCCGACCGGCTCTTCGCCATTCCGGGCGTCAGCGGCGTCTTCTACGGCCACGATTTCATCACCGTGACCAAGACCGATGCTGAATGGCAGCACCTCAAGCCCGCAATCCTCGGCGCCATCATGGAGCATTTCATGAGCGGCGCGCCGCTGTTCACGGATGGCGCCATGCTGACCGAGCATGACGGCGAGGAATTCTTCGATGCGGACGACGCCGCCACCGTCGCGACCATCAAGGAACTGCTCGAGACCCGCATCCGCCCCGCGGTCGCGGGCGATGGCGGCGACATCACGTTCCGGGGTTTCAAGGACGGCACCGTCTATCTGGTCATGAAGGGCGCCTGCTCGGGCTGTCCCTCCTCCACCGCCACGCTCCGGCACGGCATCCAGAACCTGCTGCGCCATTTCCTGCCCGATGTGCGCGAGGTCCAAGCCGTCTGAAGTGTTCTTGGCCGTCTGAGGCGTCTCGACGGTTTTGCGAATCAGGGCGGCCTTCGGGCCGCCTTTTTTGTCCCACCCGTCCCGATCATGCTCTAAAGAGACGCCACCAGACGGAGACGAACATTGCGCGTCCTTGCCATCGATACCGCCCTCGGCGCCTGCTCGGCCTGCATCTTTCAATCGGATAGCGGCGAATTGCTCGCCCGCGAAACCATTCCGATGGACCGCGGCCATGCGGAAGCCCTGCTGCCGCTGATCGATCGGCTGGTCTCGCATGGCGAGGGCGGCTTCGAGAGCCTGAACCGGGTCGCCGTCACCGTCGGGCCCGGCAGCTATACGGGCCTGCGCGTCGGCATCGCGGCAGCGCGCGGCATCGGGCTTGCCGCCGGCATTCCGGTGGTGGGTGTCGCCACCTTGTCGGCATACCTTGCGCCCCTGATGGCGGGCGAGACCCGCGGTCTGTTCGCCAGCGCCATCGACGCCAAGCATAGCCATATCTACATCCAGGCCATCGCGTTCGGCGGCAAGGCCATCATCGCGCCCTCCCTCATGAGCTATCGCGACGCCATTCGCCAGCTCGGTTCCGGGCCGCTGCTGCTGACCGGCAACGCCGCCGCGTCGCTTGCGGCGGAAGCGCGGGCGCAAGGGGTCGAGGCGCATGTGATCGAGGATTCGCCGGCGCCCGACATCGCCTGGGTGGCCCGCCTCGGCGCCATCGCCGATCCGGCAAACGCCCTTCCCAAGCCGCTCTACCTGCGCGAACCCGACGCCAAACCGCAGGACGGAGCGCGAATCGCCAGACGATGAGCCTGCTCGCCCGCTTCTTCCCGCCACCATCCGTGCGCATCGCCGGGCTGGACAGCCAGGCCGCCGCGCGCCTCGCGGCGATCCACGCCACCGCCTTCGCGCGGCCCTGGAGCACGCTCGAATTCGAACGCCTGCTGGGCGAGCGGAACGTGACGGCGGACGGGTTGTTCATCGGGCAGGCAAGCGCTCCATCGGGTTTCGTGCTGTCGCGCAGCGTTCTCGACGAGGCGGAGATCCTCACTGTGGCCCTCCTGCCGGAGCTGCGCGGACGGGGTTATTCGCGACCCTTGCTGGCAGCCCATCTCGACGGGCTCTCGCGGACGGGAGTGCTTTTCGTCCATCTCGAGGTCGAGGACGGCAACGCTCCGGCGCTCGCCGTCTATCGCCGGCTCGGATTTCGTGAAATCGGCCGGCGCGCCGGCTATTATCTCAAGGCTGACAAGGCCCGGACGGCCGCGCTGACCATGCGGCTCGACCTTTAAGCTCCGAATGGGCGTAGGGTGTTTCGGCGGACCACTTCGCCGATCTTCCTCCGGCCCGGGCCGTAGCCCCCGCGTCGCGGCTCCCCTATAAGCATCGGGAAGGAGCGGGGTCGGCCTTGGCAGTACGGAACAGCAAAACGGTGAAAATCAAACGATCCGACGCGATCGAGCGGGCGTGCCGCGACAAGGGCTTGCGCATGACCGGCCAGCGCCGGGTCATCGCCCGCATCCTCGATGCGGCCGAAGATCACCCGGACGTGGTCGAGCTGCACAAGCGCGCGGTTGCCGTCGACGACCGGATTTCGCTCTCCACCGTCTATCGGACGGTGAAGCTCCTGGAGATGCAGGGCATCATCGAACGCCTCGACTTCCGCGATGGGCGCTCCCGCTACGAGCTTGCCGCGCGCGAGCACCACGATCACCTGATCAATCTCGAAACCGGCGACGTGATCGAGTTCCAGTCCGACGACATCGAAGCGCTGCAGACGGAAATCGCCCGCCGTCTCGGCTACAAGGTGATCTATCACCGGCTTGAGCTTTACGCTGTGCCCATCGACGAGGATCAGGCGTGAGGCGCATCGGGGTCGCCGCGAGGCTTCTGGTCCTCGCTCTCTTTGCCCTCTTCGCCATCCCGCTCCAGTTGCTGGCGCTGCGCTTCGGCTGGCCGATCCGCCACAGGCTGCCGATGTGGTTCCACCGGCTTTTCCTGCGCCTCTTCGGGGTCCGAATCACCGAGCGGGGCCGCCCGCCCGGGGGGGTGCCGACCCTGGTTTTGTCCAACCATGTGTCGTGGCTCGATATTCCGGTCATCGGCTCGCTGCACCCGCTCTCGTTCATCGCGAAATCCGAGGTCGAAACCTGGCCGATCGTCGGCCTTCTGGCGAAACTCCAGCGCTCGGTCTTCATCGATCGGCAGCGCCGCCGGGCGACCGCGGAGGTCAACGACGCGCTGGCCCATCGGCTCGCGAAGGGCGAGGTCATGGTGCTGTTCGCCGAGGGCACGACCGGGGACGGCAACCGGCTTCTGCCGTTCCGCTCCTCCCTCGTCGGCGCCGCGCAGGCGGCCCTCGTCAACGACGCAGATGCACGCGTGGTCCTGCAGCCGCTCGCAATCGCCTATACGCGCCGCAGCGGCATGCCGGTGACCCGCCGCGACCGGCCGTATCTCGCCTGGTACGGCGACATGGAGCTGGCGCCACATCTCGGCGCGTTCGTGCGCGGCGGCGCGGTGGATGTGGAGGTGACGTGGGGGGAGCCGATTTCCTTCAATGGCAATCGCAAGGAAGCGACGGCGACGGCCGAGGCGGCGGTGCGCGAGGCCGTGAACGCGCCACTATTCTCTTGCAGCGTCAAACCGCGTAAACAGGCGTCTCACCCCGGAACCCAGCAGGCTCGTCTTTCGTGAAAAAGGTCTTCGTCAAATCCTACGGTTGCCAGGCGAACGTCTATGACGCGGAGCGCATGACCGATCTGCTCTCCGGCGAAGGCTACAGCGAAACCGCCACCATGGAGGATGCGGATCTCGTCATCCTCAACACCTGCCATATCCGCGAGAAGGCGGCCGAGAAGGTCTATTCCGAACTGGGCCGCGTGCGCGATCTGAAAATCGAGCGCGAGGCGCAGGGACAGGAGACGAAGATCATCGTGGCGGGTTGCGTCGCCCAGGCCGAAGGCGCCGAGATCCTGCGGCGCGCGCCGTCCGTCGATGTGGTGGTGGGCCCGCAGAACTATCATCATTTGCCCGACCTGCTGCAGCGGTCGCGCATGAAGGCGGTCGTCGACACCGAGTTTCCGATCGAGGACAAGTTCGATCACCTGCCGAAGCCGACCCGGGCGCAGATCGTCTCGCGGGGCGTATCCGCCTTCCTGACGATTCAGGAAGGCTGCGACAAATTCTGCACCTTCTGCGTCGTGCCCTATACCCGCGGCACCGAAATCTCGCGGCCGGTCTCGCGGCTTGTGGACGAGGCGACGCGGCTCGCGGGAGCGGGCGTGCGCGAACTCAGCCTGATCGGCCAGAACGTCAATGCCTATCACGGCGAGGGACCCGACGGGACGACCTGGACCTTGAGCCGGCTACTCTACCGCCTCGCCGAGGTCCCGGGCATCGCCCGCCTTCGCTACACCACCTCGCACCCGCGCGACATGGACGAGGCACTGATCCTGACGCATGGCGATCTGCCGGCGCTGATGCCCTCGCTGCACCTGCCGGTGCAATCGGGATCGGACCGGGTTCTCGAGGCGATGAACCGCAAGCACACGGCGGACGAGTATCGGCGCATCATCGCGCGCATGCGTGCCCGCCAGCCCGGCCTCGCCGTCTCATCCGATTTCATCGTCGGGTTTCCGGGCGAGACCGATGCGGATTTCGACGAAACCATGCGCCTCGTCGCGGATGTTGGCTTCGCCTTCTCGTTTTCGTTCAAATACAGCCCGCGCCCCGGCACGCCGGCGGCCGAGCGCGGCGACCAGGTGCCCGAAGCGGTGAAGACCGAGCGCCTGGCGCGACTGCAAAAGCTGTTGGAAACGCAAAGGGTGGCTTACAATCAGGGAACAGTCGGTCAGACTCTCGACGTTCTCATCGAGAAGCCGGGTCGGCTTCCCGGTCAGATGGCCGGCAAGTCGCCCTATCTGCAGCCGGTCCAGTTCGACACCGAGACCCTGGCGGTCGGCGAGATCGCGACGGTGCGAATCATACGGGCAGGCGGCGGCAGCCTGTTCGGGGAATTGATCAAAGCCGGCGACAAAGTCGCGGCGTAAAACGGGAGAGGCATTTGAGGCCAGCGGACAGTGCGACTGCCCGAACGCAGAAGGGACGGAATCCTGCGAATCTCCATCCCGGCGTCGTCGAGGAAGCCGAAATCATCCTCACCTTCGACGACAACCGCCTCGCCAGCCTCGTTTTCGGGCAATTCGACCAGAACCTCGCCCATCTCGAACGCCGCCTCAACGTGAAGGCGGTCGCCAACGGCAACCGCGTGACCGTGAAGGGTTCGCCGGAAAGTTCGGAGATCGTGCGGCGCGTGCTGGAAGGACTCTACGAGCGCGCCCGGCAGGGCCGCGCCTTGTCGACCGGCGACGTGGACGGAGCGATCCAGGAGAGCACGCTGCAGGGCTCGCTGTTTCCGACCACCGAGGCGGCCCCGGCGGGCCTGAGCGCGTTCGACCAGATCGCCACCCGCAAGCGGGGTCCGGTGCGGGCGCGCAACGCCGCCCAGAACGATTACATCAAGGCGCTCAAGCAGCACGAGCTCATCTTCGCCGAAGGACCCGCGGGCACCGGCAAGACCTGGCTCGCGGTCGGCTATGCGGTGTCGCTGCTCGAAAACGGGCAGGCCGACCGGCTGATTCTCTCCCGCCCCGCCGTGGAAGCGGGCGAGCGGCTCGGCTTCCTGCCCGGCGACATGCGCGAAAAGGTCGATCCCTACCTGCGGCCGATCTACGACGCCCTCTACGATTTCATGGATGCGCGGCTGGTGGATCGCGGCCTGCAGACCGGCATGATCGAGATCGCGCCGCTCGCCTTCATGCGCGGGCGTACGCTCACCAACGCGATCGTGCTGCTCGACGAGGCGCAGAATACCACCACCATGCAGATGAAGATGTTCCTGACCCGGCTCGGCGAGGGCTCGCGCATGATCGTCACCGGCGACCCGACCCAGATCGACCTGCCGCCAGGGCAGAAATCCGGGCTGATCGAGGCCGTGCGCATTCTCGACGGAGTCGAGGGCATCGCGCGGATCACCTTCAAGGAACAGGATGTGGTGCGGCACGATCTCGTGCGCCGGATCGTGACCGCGTACGACGCCGATTTCCGACAGGAACAGGGGAGCCGACGACCGTGATCGAGCTCGACGTCATGGTGGAGGGCGGCGACTGGGATCGGCTCGAGGATGCCGAGGCCCTGGCGCAGCGGGCGGCCGCCGCCGCGACGAACGTCGCCGGCCGGGAGGCCGAGGCCTTCGAGGCGAGCGTCATGCTGACCGACGACGCGCATATCCGCGAGCTCAACAAGGCATGGCGGGGCAAGGATAAAGCCACCAATGTTTTGTCGTTTCCGGCTCCCGCGCCGCCGGGAGGCCACGCAGGCCCTCGCAATCTCGGCGACATTGCATTAGCGTATGAGACGCTGGTGCGTGAGGCCGAAGACGAATCGAAGGCTTTCGCGCATCATTACGCCCATCTGATCGTTCACGGCGTCCTGCATCTTCTCGGCTACGACCACGAAACCGAGGCGGAGGCGGAACTGATGGAAGGTCTTGAAGTCAAGGCGCTCTCGACCCTTGGCATTGCCGATCCTTATCGCGATATGGCAGCTTGAACGGATGACGTTCGGCTGAAACTCAAAAGTTATGAATGAAGATCGAAGTCGCAACGACCGCCCGCTCCGGCCAATTCCGGAGCCCGAGGGCTTGCGCGACCACTGGTACGACCGCGTTCTGACCCGGCTCGGCCTGAAGCCCCGTGAATCCATCCGCCACGACCTCGAGGATGCTCTCGCGGAAACCGTCGAGGATCCTGATTTTTCGCCCCAGGAAAGGGCGATGCTCAAGAATGTGCTCGGCTTCCACCGCATCCGCGTCGATGACGCGATGGTGCCCCGGGCCGACATCGTGGCGGTCTCCGACGATACCGCCCTGGGCGAATTGCTCCACCTCTTCCGCACGGCGGGCCATTCGCGCCTGCCCGTCTACGGGGAGACGCTGGACGATCCCAAGGGCATGGTCCACATCCGGGACTTCCTCGACTTCATCGCCAAACATGCGGATCCCGGCAACGGGGCCGCGGCGGAAGATCCCGGCAAGCACAGCCTGCCCAATCTCGGTCAGGTCGATTTCTCGATTCCCCTGGCATCCGCCGAGATCCTGCGCCCCGTCCTGTTCGTGCCGCGCTCGATGCCGGCCATCGACCTTCTGGTCCGCATGCAGGCAACCCGCACCCATATGGCGCTCGTCATCGACGAATACGGCGGCACCGACGGCCTCGTCTCCATCGAGGACCTGGTCGAGATGGTGGTGGGCGATATCGAGGACGAGCACGACGACGCCACCGAGATGATGATCGTCACGGCGGCCGATGGCTCCTTCATCGCCGATGCGCGGGCGAGCCTCGACGAGGTCAAGGAAAGCCTCGGGGTCGACCTGCAATACGAGGAACGCGCCGAGGATATCGACACGATCGGCGGCTTCATCGTGACGATTGCGGGCCGCGTGCCGGCGCGCAACGAATTGATCCTCGGTCCCGGAAATCTCGAATTCGAGATCCTCGACGCCGATCCTCGCCGGGTCAAACGGGTGCGCATCTTCCGCCGCGAGTTCAACGGCAGGACGACGGTCGATAACGGGCAGCCGGCGAGCGTGGAATCGGGCTCTTCCGAAAGCTCCGCCGCTCGATGACGATTCTGGCGGATCGCGTCACCCGATGGACCGGGTGGCGTCGCGCGCTTGCGGCCTTCGCGGCCGGCGCCGCCGGGGCGCTAGCGATGCCGCCCTTCGGCTTTCTGCCCGCCCTGATGGTGTCCCTCGTCCCGGCGATCTGGCTGCTTGACGGGGCAACCCGCGACACCCGGATGCGGACGCTGAAAGCCGCCGCCGTCACGGGCTGGTTCTGGGGCTTCGGCTATTTCGTCGCCGGATTGTGGTGGCTCGGCGCGGCGTTCCTGGTCGAGGCCGATCAATTCGCCTGGGCGCTCCCCTTCGGCGTCCTCGGCTTGCCGGCATTGCTGGCGTTTTTCACCGCTTTCGGATTTGCCCTGGCGCGGCTGCTCTGGACCGGCGACGCGACCCGCATCCTGGCTTTCGCGGCGGCCGTAACGTTGAGCGAGTGGCTGCGCGGTCATCTGTTCACCGGCTTTCCGTGGAACAGTCCCGGCATGGCGCTCGGCCAGAACCTCTGGCTGATGCAGAGCGCCTCCGTGGTCGGGTTGTACGGCCTGACGCTGCTCGGTCTGGCGATCGGCGCGGCGCCCGCGGTGCTGCTGACAGGGGCTACCCGACGGCAGCGCTGGACCGCACCTCTCATGGCGCTCGGCGTACTCGCGCTGATGGCCGATTTCGGCATCTGGCGGCTCCCGGACGGGCCGGTGGCCACAGTGGAGAATGTCTCGCTGCGCATCATGCAGCCGAACCTTCCGCAAGACGCCAAGTTCAATCCGCGCAATCGCGACGCCATCATGCGGCGTTATCTGGCGATCAGCCGCTATGCGGGAGAGGCCGGCAAGACCCTCGATTCGGCAACGCACCTGATCTGGCCTGAATCGGCGTTCCCGTTCCTGCTCCACCGCGACCCCGGCGCGCTGGCGCAGATTGCCGGCATCCTTCGCCCGGGCTCCCTGCTCATCACGGGGGCGGCGCGGATGGACGAGCCGCTGCCGGGCGAGTCGGTGGGGAAATTCTACAACGCGATCCAGACCATCGATCATCGCGGCACCATTCTTTCCGCCTACGACAAGATCCACCTGGTGCCGTTCGGCGAATATCTGCCGCACGCGCTCGATGCGCTGATCCGCGCGGTGGGGCTCAGGCCCTTCATCAGCATCCCGGGTGGCTTCGCGGCGAGCGAGCAACGCACGACCCTGGCGATTCCCGGCCTGCCGCCGGTTGCCGCGACAATCTGCTACGAGGCAATCTTTCCGGACGCGTTTTTGCCGGACGGTCCGCGCCCGGATCTCATCCTCAACGTCACCAATGACGCGTGGTTTGGCTCGACTCCCGGCCCGTACCAGCACTTCGCGCAGGCACGCCTGCGCGCCGTCGAGGAAGGGTTGCCGCTCGTGCGCGCCGCCAACACTGGCATCTCGGCCGTGGTCGATCCGTTTGGCCGCATCATAGGCTCGCTGCCGCTCGGAACGGAGGGCGTGCTGGATGCCGATTTGCCGCGTTCGATATCCCAAACCGTTTACGGCAAAAGCCGCAGGTTTGTTTTGACGGCCATGCTTGTCATCTGCTTAATGGCACCCGCCGCACGCAGGCGGCGACGCGGTTCCCCCCAATCTCCCAGCCCTACTGCAGCGTAAGGCACGGACAGGAAGTCTGAACTGATGAAGAAGTCGACCGGTTCAATCGATATCGAAATCGGAAGCCGCGTGCGCATGCGCCGTATTTCCATCGGTATGAGCCAGGAAAAGCTTGGCGACTTGCTGGGCCTCACCTTCCAGCAGGTTCAGAAATACGAGAAGGGGACCAACCGCATCAGCGTCGGCCGCCTGGTCGACATCGCCAAGATCCTTGGCGTCGACATCCATTTCTTTTTCGACGGCGTCAGAAGCGCCAAGGCCGATGCCGGCTTCGGGGAGGAAGAATCGCCCCCGTACATCTCCGAGATGATGTCGACTCCCGAAGGTCTTCAGCTCATCCGCACCTTCACGGGCATCAAGAATCCGAAGGTTCGCAAAAGCATCGTCCAGCTTGTCGCGGCGCTGGCGGCGCAGGACGACTAGGAACGTTCGACAAAACGAACGCGTCCGCTTGACCTTTCCACCGGGCTGCGGCAAGAGCTTGCGCAAAGCCTGCGGTCGCGGGTGCGTTCTTCTTCGCCTCAAAGGAATATGGTCGTGCGCCGTTCAAGCTATCTCTTCACCAGCGAGTCGGTTTCCGAGGGTCATCCGGACAAGGTTTGCGACCGGATTTCCGATGCAGTCGTCGATGCCTACCTGGCAGCCGAGCCGGAGGCGCGCGTCGCCTGCGAAACGCTCGCCACTACCAACCGCGTGGTCATTGCCGGCGAGGTGCGCGGCCCCGATTCGATCACCAGCGAGCGCGTGATCGAGCTGGCGCGCGACGCCATCAAGGATATCGGCTACGAGCAGGACGGATTCCACTGGAAGAACGCCGACGTGTCGGTCTACCTCCACGCCCAATCGGCGCATATCGCGCAGGGCGTCGATTCCGCCGGCAACAAGGACGAGGGCGCGGGCGACCAGGGCATCATGTTCGGGTATGCCTGCAACGAGACGCCCGAGCTGATGCCGGCGCCGATCTACTACGCCCACAAGATCCTCGAAGACCTCAACATTGCCCGCAAGGCCAAGGCCAATGGCGCCGCCGTGCTCGGCCCCGATGCCAAGAGCCAGGTCACCGTCCGCTACGAGAACGGCAAGCCCGTCGCCGCGACCCAGATCGTGCTGTCGACGCAGCATCTCGACGAGAACCTGACCTCCGAGGGCGTCCGCGAGATTGTCGAGCCGTATATCCGCAAGACCCTGCCGCAGGGCTGGATCTCGGCCGAGACCATCTGGCACGTGAACCCGACCGGGAAGTTCGTCATCGGCGGACCGGACGGCGATTGCGGCCTGACTGGGCGCAAGATCATCGTCGACACCTACGGCGGTGCGGCTCCCCACGGCGGCGGCGCATTTTCCGGCAAGGATCCGACGAAGGTCGACCGGTCGGCGGCTTACGCGGCGCGCTATCTCGCCAAGAATGTGGTGGCGGCTGGCCTCGCCGATCGCTGCACGCTCCAGCTTTCCTACGCCATCGGCGTCGCCAAGCCCCTGTCGATCTACGTGGACCTGCACGATACCGGCAAGGTCTCGGAAGAGAAGCTCGAAGCGACCCTGATGGATGCCATCGACCTGTCGCCCCGCGGCATTCGTACGCATCTCGGCCTCAACAAGCCGATCTATGCGCGCACCTCGGCCTATGGCCATTTCGGCCGCAAGCCGGATGCCGATGGCGGCTTCTCGTGGGAGCGCACCGACTTCGCCGAGACCCTCAAGGCCGCTCTCAGCTAATTCACCATGTCCGACAGCGAAGGTTCTGATCGCGCCGGCGCCTTTTTCGGGCGCCGGAAAGGCAAGCGCCTTCGCCCGTCTCACGACCGACTCGTCCAGACGCTGCTGCCGGCCTTGCGCGTGCCTTTGGGGGCGGCGCCGGCCGCGCTGTTTCCGGGCCGCGAGGATCATCCGACCTGGCTCGAAATCGGCTTCGGCGGCGGCGAGCATCTGGCGGCCCAGGCACATGCCCATCCGGACGTGAATTTCATCGGCTGCGAGCCGTTCGTGAACGGCATGGCCAAGCTCCTGGCCGTGGTCGAGCAGGACCGGCTCGAAAACATCCGCATCTGGGACGAGGACGTCACCGACCTGTTGCCGACCCTGCCCGATGCGTGCCTCGACCGGGTCTACATCCTCTATCCCGATCCGTGGCCCAAGCGCCGCCAGCGCAAGCGCCGCCTCGTCTCCGACGAAACGCTCGTCGAACTCGCCCGCGTCATGCGGCCGGGCGCGGAGCTGCGCTTTGCCAGCGATATCGACAATTACATCGGCTGGGTGCTCGCCCGCGCGCTCCGCTCCCGGCATTTTCGCTGGAATGCGGCCCGCCCAGACGATTGGCGCAAACCTTATGCGGGTTGGCCGGGCACCCGTTACGAGGCGAAAGCGATCCGCGAGGGCCGCGTGCCGAGCTATCTCAGGTTCAGTCGCGTCTAGATTGGGGTTCCGCCGTTAGCGGTCGCTCATTTGGTGGTGTTCCCGGCTGACGGGCGGAAATTCGGTGTAGCTCCCCTCGCCACGCGCGTCCAAATCGTAGAAATACCCTCCAAACGGAGGGGACCGCGATGGCGCTGGGTGGCATTCGCAAGATTTCGACCGGCAATCCCGACGTGGATGGCCTGCTCTCCGGCCGGCAATGGCTGAGCAACGGCCTGACCTATGCGTTTCCCGCCACCGCCTCCGCCTATGAGCCCGGTTACGGCAACGGTGAACCGGAGTGGAATTTTGCCCCGGTGGCGCCTGCCATGATGCAGGCGTTTCGCAGCTTTCTCGAAGGCGCGAATGTGGGTGCGGGCGCGCTGACCCCGCTTGCCGGTTTCGCGCAATTCGTGTTCGCCGAGAGCAAGCCGGGGACAGGCGCGGCCGAGCCCGACATTCTCATCGCCGGATCGTCGCTGCCCTCCACCGCCTATGCGTATTCGCCCGATGCCGCCCCGTATGGCGGCGATGTCTGGTTCGGCCGGACTTACGATTTCACGGCCCCGCGGGCGGGAAGTTACGCCTTCGCGACCGCCATGCACGAATTCGCCCATGCCCTGGGATTGAAACACCCGCACGACCTGTCGCAGCCGAACGCCGCCGCAGTGCCGCTCGATCGGGATTCCCACGAATACACCCTGATGTCGTATCGTTCCGTGCCCGGCGCGTCGCTGACCGGGGCCTATTCCAACGAGCCCACCAGCTATCCGCAGACCTACATGATGCTCGACATTCTGGCGCTGCAGACCCTCTATGGGGCCAATTATGCGTTCCGCAGCGCCAACACGACCTATTCGTGGAATCCGGCGACCGGCGAGGCGTTCGTCGACGGGATCGGCCAGGGCGCGCCCGCGGGCAACCGGATTTTCTGCACCATCTGGGATGGCGGCGGCGCGGACACCTTCGATTTTTCCGCCTATGCCGACCCGCTCACGATCAACCTCGAGCCCGGCAGCCACTCGGCGCTGTCCCCGGTTCAGCGCGCCGAACTCGCCCCCCGCATCCTGGCGGCCGGCAATGTCTACAACGCGATGCTCTTCCAGGGCGATCCTCGCTCGTTGATCGAGGACGCCATCGGCGGCTCCGGCCGCGATGCGATCAGCGGCAACGGCGCGGCGAATTTTCTCGCTGGCCGGAACGGGGATGACCGACTGAGAGGCGGCGACGGCGACGACCGTCTCGATGGCGGCCGAGGCAGCGACCACCTTTGGGGCGGCCCGGGCGCCGACTGGCTTTCCGGCAAGCTCGGCCGCGACGGCTTGAGCGGTGGGGCCGGCCGGGATGTCTTCGTGTTCGACACGAAATCCGGGAAAACCAATCGCGACAAGATTACCGATTTCCACGTCAGGGACGATACGATCTGGCTCGACAACGCCGTCTTCAAGGCGCTCGGCCGGAACCACCATGCGACGCCGGAGAAATTGGCCAAGGGGTTCTTTGCCGTTGGCCACGCCGCCCGGGACCGGAACGACCATATTCTGTACGACAAACAGAAGGGCGTGCTCCTCTATGACCCCGACGGGACGGGCAAAAGCTCGGCCGTGGAGATCGCCACCTTGCCGAAGAAACTCAAGATGACGGCGGCCGACTTCCTGATCGTCTAGATCACGATGAGTTGGACCCAATCGGTCCAAACTCACGAAGCGCGATCGGCCGAACCGGGTGCTCTGGCGACACAACCCTTGCAATCACGGGCAGGATTCGATATATCCGTGCCGTCAGCTCTGGTTGCAGTGTAAACTGCCTTGCAGGAGTGGACCCCGCCGGGTCCGCTCTTTTTTATTGCTCGGATGCCGGAGCGCGGAGATACGCGACCTGATGGCAAACGAACGCGACAAGCGTCTGATCACCGAAACCGGCGTCGCCGCGCGCGTGGCGGCCGTGGTCGAGCCTGCGATCGAGGATCTGGGTTTCAACCTCGTGCGGGTGAAGATCACCGCCGAGAACGGCTGCACCGTGCAGATCATGGCTGAACGTCCCGACGGCACCATGTCGGTGAACGATTGCGCCACCGTCAGCCGGGCGATTTCGCCGGTGCTGGATCTCGAAGATCCGGTTCCGCAGGCCTATCATCTTGAAATCTCGTCGCCGGGAATTGATCGTCCGCTGGTTCGGGCGAGCGATTTCGAGCGCTGGACGGATTATGAGGCCAAGGTCGAAATGGCAGTGCCGCTGGATGGCCGCAAGCGCTTCCGCGGCTTTATCCGCGGGGTCGAGAACGGCGCGGCGATCATCGCGTTGCCGGACGTGAAGGAAGGCCTCGATCCGATCGCGCGCCTGCCGCTGACCGATCTTGCCGAGGCGCATCTGGTCCTGACCGACAATCTCATTCGCGAATCGTTGCGTCGCGGCTCTGCGCCGGCGGACGACGAGGACGAGACCGATGACGACCACACACCTGTCGAGCCCGTGCGCGATGCGCCAGGCCGCGACGATTCAAATTCGACGAAGGAGTAACTTCGATGGCTGTCAGCGCCAACAGGCTTGAACTTCTGCAGATCGCCGACGCGGTGGCGCGCGAAAAGGTGATCGACAAACAGATCGTGCTCGACGCGATGGCCGATGCCATCGCCAAGGCGGCACGGTCGCGCTATGGCGCCGAGACCGACATTCACGCCGAGATCAACGGCAAGACCGGCGAGCTGCGGCTGTCGCGCCACCTGCTGGTGGTCGACGACGCGGCGCTCGAAAACGATTCCCGCGAAATCGCCCTGTCGGAAGCGCGCAAGCGCAACCCGGCCGCGCAAGAGGGCGACGCGATTTCCGAGACCCTGCCGCCCTTCGATTTCGGTCGTATCGCGGCGCAATCGGCCAAGCAGGTCATCGTGCAGAAGGTGCGCGATGCGGAGCGCGACCGGCAATATCAGGAATACAAGGATCGCATCGGCGAAGTGGTCAACGGCGTCGTCAAGCGCGTCGAATACGGCAACGTGATCGCCGATCTCGGCCGCGGCGAGGCCATCGTGCGCCGCGACGAGATGATCCCGCGCGAAACCTTCCGCCCCGGCGACCGCATTCGCGCCTATCTGTTCGACGTGCGCCGCGAGGCCCGTGGTCCGCAGGTCTTTTTGTCGCGCACGCATCCGCAATTCATGGCGAAGCTGTTCGCCCAGGAAGTGCCCGAGATCTATGACGGCATCGTCACCATCCAGGCGGTGGCGCGCGATCCCGGCTCGCGTGCCAAGATCGCGGTGATCTCGCGCGACAGCTCCATCGATCCCGTCGGCGCCTGCGTCGGTATGCGCGGCTCGCGCGTTCAGGCCGTGGTCGGCGAATTGCAGGGCGAGAAGATCGACATCATTCCGTGGTCGCAGGATCAGGCGACCTTCATCGTCAACGCGCTGCAGCCGGCGGAAGTCGTCAAGGTGGTGCTCGACGAGGATGCGGACCGCATCGAAGTGGTGGTGCCCGACGACCAGCTCTCGCTCGCCATCGGTCGCCGCGGCCAGAACGTGCGCCTCGCCTCGCAACTCACCGGCTGGGATATCGATATCCTCACCGAGGCCGAGGAATCGGAGCGCCGCCAGAAGGAATTCGCGGAGCGCACCGAGTTGTTCATGACTGCCCTCGACGTGGACGAGGTCGTGGGCCAGCTGCTCGCCTCCGAAGGTTTCCGCACGGTCGAAGAGCTTGCCTATGTGGATGCGGGCGAAGTCTCGTCCATCGAAGGCTTCGATGAGGACACCGCGGCCGAGATCCAGGCGCGCGCGCAGGATTACATCGCGCGCATCGAATCCGAGAACGAGGCCCGCCGCCAGGAACTCGGCGTCGCCGACGAATTGAAGGACATCGAGGGCGTCACGACCGCCATGCTGGTCGCGCTCGGCGAGAACGACGTGAAGACGCTGGAGGATCTGGCGGGCTGCGCGACGGACGATCTCGTCGGCTGGACCGAAGGACGCGGCCCCGAGGCGACCCGCTACAGCGGCTATCTCGACGGCTTCGATCTGTCGCGCACCGAGGCCGAGGCCATGGTGATGGACGCCCGCGTCAAAGCCGGCTGGGTCGAAGCGCCGGTCGCGGTGGAAGCCGAGGGTTCGGAAGAGGCTGAAGGCGCCGCTTCCGAAGCCGAAGCTTCCTGACCGGTCATGACAAGGCGAGGACAATCCATTTGGCGCGGCATGAACCGGAGCGGACCTGCATCGTTACCCGCGCGGCCTTGCCCGCCGCGGGCCTGATCCGCTTTGTCCTCGGACCTGACGCCCGCGTCTTCGCCGACCTGAAACACAAACTGCCCGGTCGCGGCGTGTGGGTGACCGCCCGCCGCGATCTGGTCCAGGAGGCGGTCAAGCGCCGCCTCTTCGCCCGCGCCTTCAAGGCGGAGGTGCAGGTTCCCGACACGCTCGCCGACGATATCGCGGCGTCGTTGCGGGAAGATCTCCGGCAAGGCCTGTCGCTCGCCAACAAGGCGGGCACGGTCATCACCGGGTTTGCCAAGCTCGACTCGGCCATCGCCGAAAAGCCCATCGTCGCCCTTATTCACGCCGCAGAAGCGGCCGAAGATGGGCGAAGAAAACTAGCAAACCAGTTGCGCAAACGCCTCGGGGGGGCCATATCTGCCTTTCCGGTGATCCAAGATTTGTCGAATGACGAATTGGGTTTGGCATTAGGCCGGGCAAATGTGATACATGCTGCGCTTGTCGCGGGCGCTGGAAGCAATGGCTTTCTCAACCGCTGGCATCGTTACCGTACTTATTGCGGCATCGAAGCCGAACCGACTGGCCTCGAGACCGAGTCCGGCGAACCCACGATTACGTAACCCGCAGGATCTGAGCGGAATGAATGATACGAAAAATCCGGGCGACAAGACTCTCCATGTGTCGCCCAAGACGCTGTCTCTGAAGCGCCCCGTCGAACAGGGCGTGGTGCGCCAAAGCTTCTCCCACGGCCGCTCGAAGGCGGTGGTGGTCGAGACTGTCAAGCGTCGTCCCGTCGCTCCCGGCGGAGTTGTCGAGCAGAAGGCCGCGCCGCCACAGGCTGCGGCCCCGGCTCCGGCTGCGCCGAAGGTCGCGCCTCAGGGTCGTGGCGGCCGCGGCGGCCCGGCATCCAATGCCCCACGCTCCGGCGTCGTGCTGCGCACGCTCTCCGATTCCGAACGCGATGCCCGCGCCAACGCACTGGCCGATGCCCGTCGTCGCGAGGAAGAGGATCGTTCTTCGCAGGAAGACGATGCCCGCCGTCGCGCCGAGCGCGAAGCCGCAGAGGCGCAGGAACGCGAGGCGGCCGAAGCCCGCAAGCGCGAGGACGATGAGCGTCGCCGGCATGAGGACGAGCGCAAGCGCGTCGCCGAGGATCAGGCCCGTCGTCGCCTTGGCGAAGAGGCCGTTCCCGCATCCGCCCCCCGCCAATCAACGCCTCAGGCCGTGCCGGCCAATCGCGGACCGTCGCAAGCAGCGCGTCCCGGTGGCGGCGAGCGTCCTTCGGGCGACCGTGGTCCGCGCCCTGCCGGCGCTGGTCCGCGCCCCGGCTTTGGTGGCCCCCGCTCCGGCGGCGGCACCGTCGGCGGTCGGCCGCAGAGCCTCAACCATATGGCCCGCCCGGCCCCGCCGGTGGCGCCCGATCCCACAACCGCGAAGCCGAACACCCGTTCGGCAGCGCCCGTGGCCGCACGCGCTGCGACCATCGAGGACGAGGATGGCGCCCGCGTCATCCGCCGTCCCGGCGTCCCGGCCAAACCCACAACGGTGCTCAAGGCCCCCAAGGCTGCCCCCGGCGAGGAAAAGCGCCGTGGTCGCCTGACGGTCACCGCCGCGACCTCCGGCGAGGACGAGCGCACGCGCTCCGTCGCGTCGTTCCGTCGCCGCAACCAGCGCCTCACCGGCCATCGCCACGTGGAGCAGAAGGAAAAGATCGCCCGTGAGGTGATCATTCCCGAGACGATCACCATCCAGGAACTCGCCAACCGCATGTCGGAGCGGGCCGTGGACGTGATCAAGATGCTCATGAAGCAAGGGCAGATGCACAAGATCACGGATGTGATCGATTCCGACTCAGCCCAGCTGATCGCCGAGGAACTCGGACACACGGTCAAGCGCGTCGCCGAATCCGACGTGGAAGAGGGCCTGTTCGACACCGGCGACGTGGACGACAACCTGCAATCGCGTCCCCCGGTCGTGACCATCATGGGTCACGTCGATCACGGCAAGACCTCGCTGCTCGATGCCATTCGCAAGACCAACGTCGTGTCGGGCGAAGCCGGCGGCATCACGCAGCATATCGGCGCCTATCAGGTGACCTCGCCGCTCGGCGGCAAGATCACCTTCATCGATACGCCCGGCCACGCCGCCTTCACGTCCATGCGGGCTCGCGGCGCCAAGGTCACGGATATCGTGGTGCTGGTGGTGGCGGCCGATGACGGCGTCATGCCGCAGACGGTGGAGGCGATCGCCCATGCGAAAGCCGCCAATGTTCCGCTGATCATCGCCATCAACAAGATCGACAAGCCGGATGCCAATCCGCAGCGGGTCCGCACGGAATTGCTGCAGCATTCGATCGTGGTCGAATCGATGGGTGGCGACACCCTCGAATTCGAAGTCTCGGCCAAGACCCGCGACGGTCTCGAGACTCTGCTCGAAGGCTTGCAGCTCCAGGCTGAAATCCTCGACCTGAAGGCAAATCCCGATCGGTCGGCCGAAGGCACGGTCATCGAGGCCAAGCTCGATCGCGGCCGCGGCCCGGTGGCGACGGTTCTCGTCGAACGCGGCACCTTGCGCACCGGCGACATCGTCGTGGCGGGCGCCGAATGGGGTCGCGTTCGCGCGCTCATCAACGATACCGGCTCCAACGTCAAAGAGGCAGCGCCCTCGGTTCCGGTCGAGGTTCTGGGCTTCAACGGCACGCCGGAAGCGGGCGATCGCGTCGCGGTTGTCGAATCCGAAGCACGGGCTCGCGAAGTCACCGAGTACCGCACCCGCCAGAAGCGTGAACGCCAGGCCGCCCGTACAGGCGCAGGCAGCCGCACACTGGTAGACATGATGCAGGACCTTAAGGCCGGAGCCGGCCGCAAGGAATTCCCGCTCGTGGTGCGCGCGGACGTGCAGGGTTCGGCCGAGGCCATCGTCGGCTCGCTCGAAAAGCTCGGCACCGACGAGGTCACCGCCCGCATCCTGCAATCGGGTGTCGGCGGCATCTCGGAATCGGACATCACGCTGGCGGAAGCCTCCGGCGCCATCGTCCTCGGCTTCAACGTGCGCGCCCACAAGGAAGCGCGCGAGGCAGCCGAACGGGCCGGCGTCGAGATCCGCTACTACAACATCATCTACGATCTCGTGGATGATGTGAAAAAGGCGATGTCGGGCCTGCTCGCACCGACGCTCCGCGAGGAGCGGCTCGGCGAGGCGCAGATCCTCGAAGTGTTCAACGTCTCGAAGGTCGGCAAGATCGCCGGTTGCCGTGTCCTCGACGGCGTAGTCCAGCGCGGCGCTCATGTGCGCCTCATCCGCGACAACGTGGTCATCCACGAGGGTCGCCTGAGCCAACTCAAGCGCTTCAAGGACGATGCGCGCGAGGTGACCTCGGGTCAGGAATGCGGCATGTCGTTCGAGAACTACCAGGACATGCGCGCGGGCGATCTAATCGAGTGCTACCGCGTCGAAGAAGTGAAACGCTCGCTTTAAAGGCGGCGTTGCCTTCCATCGTCTGAAACTCATCGTCACCGGGCTTGTCCCGGTGACCCTGTTTTGCAATGCGCATGCGCAATGCGTCGCCGAGGCGCGTCGGTCGGGCAACCCCCACGCACGCTGCGGCCCAATGGTCCGGTCCAATCCCGGAGGCTGAAAAATGGCTAAACGTTTCGATCAGAATGCCGGTCCGACCCAGCGTCAGCAGCGCGTCGCAGAACTCGTGCGGCATGCCCTCGCCGAGGTGCTGTCGCGCGGCGACGTGCAGGATCCGGTTCTCGGCAAGCACGTCATCACCATCCCCGAAGTGCGCATGTCGCCGGATCTCAAGCTTGCGACCGCCTACGTGATGC
This sequence comes from Microvirga brassicacearum, assembly GCF_008757455.1. Lineage (GTDB taxonomy): Bacteria > Pseudomonadota > Alphaproteobacteria > Rhizobiales > Beijerinckiaceae > Microvirga > Microvirga brassicacearum. The sequence goes on from NZ_VCMV01000010.1 coordinate 50,944, forward strand.
CGCTCGGCGGCCGGGACGAGGACGCGGTCATCAAGGCGCTCGAGAAAAACAAGGTCATGCTGCGCAAGGAAGTGGCGCGCCGCGTGGCGCTGAAATTCGCGCCCGATCTGCGCTTCCACCGGGACGAGACCTTCGACGAAGCGGATCGCATCACGGCGCTTCTGCGCACCGAGAAAGTGGCGCGCGATACCGGGCGACCAGAGACCGACGACGACCACGATTCGGACGAGTAACGTCCGTGAGCGAGGCGTTCGCGGCCCCTCTGGACACCGTTGCGGCAGCGCGGCGCGGCGTAATCGACCTCATGGTCGTGCCGACCTCCGCTGAGCGGCGCGTCGAGGCGCGTGCCGATCCCTATCGACCCTACAATGCGCTGCTGACGATCCTGGCGCGCCTCGGATCGGGCGCGGTGTTCGCCGGCTTCACGGCCGGTTTCCTGTGGCTGATGGGTTCCGCCGACGACACGATCCTGCTGCTCAGCACCGCTCTGGCAGGCGGCGTCGTGGGCATCGCGGCGTTCCGGTTCGCCATCGAGCATCAATGGAAACGGCGCCTTGCCCGGAACGTGGTCGGGCGACGGGATCCCTACCGGCTCATCGGCGACGGCCGCTCGCTTGCCATCGAGGACGAGCACCTGCTTGTTCGCATGAATCTCGACGACCTGCGCCGGCTTGTCGAAACCCCCGCACATCTCATCATCTTTCACCGCTACGCGCCGGTCCTGGCTTTGCCTCGGGCGGCGTTTCCCCGGCCTGAAATTGCCACGGCTTTGGCGGAATTTCTCCGTCGCCGGATCGATTCGGCCGACGGCCACACAACAGAGACCCGCCATGAATGAACTGCCGACGAACCCCAATCCGCAACAGCAGCGGCGGCCGCATGCCGACCGGCCCAAAAAGCGGGACGTCAACGGCTGGATCATCCTCGACAAGGGCGTCGGCATGACCTCGACCCATGCGGTCGCGGTGGTCAAGCGCGGGCTTTCGGCGAAGAAGGCCGGCCATGCCGGCACCCTCGATCCCCTGGCCTCCGGCATCCTGCCGATTGCGCTCGGGGAAGCGACCAAGACCGTTCCGTTCATCATGGACGGGCGCAAATCCTATGTGTTCACGGTCGCCTGGGGCGAGGAGACCAACACCGACGATGCCGAGGGTGAGGTGGTGGGCCGCAGCGACCTCCTTCCCGAACCTTCCGCCATCGAAGCCTTGCTGCCGCGTTTCATCGGCCAGGTGCAGCAGGTCCCGCCGCGTTTCTCCGCCATCAAGATCCAGGGCGAGCGCGCCTACGATCTCGCCCGCGACGGCGAGGTGGTGGAGTTGCAGGCCCGCACGGTCGAGATCGACCGCATCGCGCTTGTCCATCACGAGGGCAACCGCTCGGTGCTCGAGGCCGATTGCGGCAAGGGCACCTATGTGCGCGCCATCGCCCGCGATCTCGGCCGGGCGCTCGGCTGCCTCGGCCACATCGCGGCGCTCCGGCGCACGCGGGTCGGACCGTTCAGCGAGGCCGATGCGGTGGTGGTCGACGATCTCGCCACCGATCCGGCCGCTTTGCGCCCGGTGGAATCAGCCCTCCACGACCTGCCGTCGATCGCGGTCAGCCGCGACATGGCGGGCCGGCTCATGCGCGGCCAGTCGATCATCCTGCGCGGCCGCGAGGCGCCGATCGCGGGCAAGATCTACGCCACATGCAACGGCGTGCTGGTGGCCGTCGGCGATGTGGAGAAGGGCGAATTGGTGCCGCACCGGGTGTTCAATCTGGGGGCGTGAGGCGCGCCCTTCCCCGCCCCTTTTGTGGCGTCGAGGCGGGCCGGCACATTGTGAGATGGGTCAGCGGTCGGCCTTCAGTCCCCTGGCTTCACGGTCGAGATATTTGAGCGTGATGGGTCCGATTTGCTCGAAGATCATCCGGGAGGCTTTTTCCTCCTCCTCGAGGGTCTGGCGCAGCACCGGCACGAATTGCGGATATCCGGCAGCCTCGGCCACGGCGATCAGGGACGTGTAGGCGGCGATCTCGAAATTCTCGAAGGCGTGATTGGAGAACGTGTCCTTGAGAACCTCGTCGGCCATCGGCACGTGGGCGAGCGCCGCCATGTTGCCCATCAGCTGGGTGGCGGTATCCTTCAACAACGAGCGATCCTCCCCGAGGGTCTGCAGGATTTCCTCGAGGCGGCGGATCTGAGCTTCCGTTTCAGCGGTGTGCTGCTGCAGAAGCTGCTTCATCTCCGGATAATGCTCGAGCCGTTCGATCTGACGGCTCATGATTTGGATCGCCTGCTTCTCGAGCGCATGGGCGTTCTGAAGACCACGGATGAAGATTGTCCGGACGGTTTCGGAGGACGTCAGATCGACAGTGGTTGCGGTCATCATGAGGTCTCCTGTTCTCGGGCTACCCTCCAACCATTGCCGCAAGGAGTTGTTCCGACGGAACACGGCCACGTCCCCATTTGCGGCCTGGTCCCCGAAAAGGGATTCTTCTGGCGCCGATTGCGTTTTCGTGTATGGTGCGGCCACTTCCGCAGGAGAATGCCTGCAGGACGCGCTTGAGACCGAGACCGCGCTGGACGACATCCCGGCCCGGCCTTCCTCAGCGAGACGACCTGGTTTCCAACGAAACAGGTCTTTTTTCAACGATCCAACCGAAAGGATACACGATGTCGATTACGGCTGAGCGCAAGACCGCGCTTATCAAGGAATACGCTCAAAAGGAAGGCGATACCGGCTCCCCTGAGGTGCAGGTCGCCATTCTGACCGAGCGGATCAACAACCTGACCGGCCACTTCAAGAGCCACGCGAAGGATAACCATTCCCGTCGCGGCCTGCTGAAGATGGTGTCCCAGCGCCGCTCGCTTCTCGACTACGTCAAGAAGGGCGATGAGGCGCGCTACCGCAGCCTGATCGAGCGTCTCGGCATCCGCCGCTAAGCTCGACGACACTTCCGTTCGGAGCCCGGCTCCGAACGGCCTCTTGACGCCGACGGAGACACGCTCCGCGCGTCCTTGGAAAAGAGGCGGACGACGCGATGACCATGGCAGGATCGCAAGAGGCTTTGCCGGCCCAGCAATGCTGAGCCCCCGGAGTCTCTTGCCGTCTTGCTCATGGCATCGCTTCCGCCCTGTCATGAAAGACAAAGCATGTTCGATATTCAACGCGAAGAACTGATCTGGGCCGGGCGCAAGCTCGTGCTCGAAACGGGCAAGATCGCCCGCCAGGCCGACGGCGCCGTCGTCGCCACCTACGGCGAGACCTCGGTGCTCGCCACCGTCGTGTCGGCCAAGGAGCCCAAGGCCGGCATCGATTTCTTCCCGCTCACCGTGAACTACCAGGAGCGGACTTACGCAGCCGGCCGTATCCCCGGCGGCTATTTCAAGCGCGAAGGCCGCCCGACCGAGAAGGAAACCCTGGTTTCCCGCCTCATCGACCGCCCCATCCGTCCCCTCTTCGCCGATGGCTACCGCAACGAGACCCAGGTCGTCGTGACGGTCCTGTCGCATGATCTCGAGAACGATCCGGACATCGTCGCCATGGTGGCGGCCTCGGCCGCACTCACCCTCTCGGGCGTGCCCTTCATGGGTCCCGTGGGCGCTGCCCGCGTCGCCTTCATCGGCGGTCAGTACAAGCTGAATCCGCCCCTGCAGGAGCTCGAAGAATCGACCCTCGACCTCGTGGTCGCCGGCACCGCCGATGCGGTCCTGATGGTCGAATCGGAAGCCAAGGAACTGGCCGAAGACGTGATGCTCGGCGCCGTGATGTTCGGCCACAAGCATTTCCAGCCGGTCATCGAGGCGATCGTCCGCCTGGCCGAGAAGGCCGCCAAGGAGCCGCGCGACTACCAGCCGGCCGATGTCGCCGAGATCGAAAAGGCGGTTCTGGAAATCGCCGAGAACGATCTGCGCGAAGCCTACAAGATCACCAAGAAGCAGGACCGCTACGCCGCCGTCGACGCGGTGAAGCAGAAGGTCATGGACGCGCTCGTCCCGGCTGAGGGCGAAGCCAAGTTCAACCCCGAGAAGGTCAAGGCGGTCTTCAAGGACGCGCAGGCCAAGGTCGTGCGCTGGAACATCCTCGACACCTCGAAGCGCATCGATGGCCGCGATCTCACGACCGTTCGCCAGATCGTGTCGGAAGTCGGCGTGCTGCCGCGCACCCACGGCTCGGCGCTCTTCACCCGCGGCGAGACGCAGGCGCTGGTCGTGACCACCCTCGGCACCGGCGAGGACGAGCAATACATCGACCAGCTCGAAGGCACCCGCAAGGAAACCTTCCTGCTGCATTACAACTTCCCGCCCTACTCGGTCGGCGAGACCGGCCGCATGGGTTCGCCCGGCCGCCGCGAAATCGGCCACGGCAAGCTCGCCTGGCGCGCCATTCGCCCGATGCTGCCGCCGGCGCACGAGTTCCCCTACACCCTGCGCGTCGTGTCGGAGATCACCGAGTCGAACGGTTCGTCCTCCATGGCCACGGTCTGCGGCGCGTCTCTGGCGCTGATGGATGCGGGCGTGCCCTTGCGCCGTCCGGTGGCGGGCATCGCCATGGGCCTCATTCTCGAGGGTGAGCGCTTTGCCGTCCTGTCCGACATCCTCGGCGACGAGGATCACCTCGGCGACATGGACTTCAAGGTGGCGGGCACCGAGGGCGGTATCACGTCGCTTCAGATGGACATCAAGATTGCGGGCATCACCGAAGAGATCATGCGCGTCGCGCTCGATCAGGCGAAGGCCGGCCGCAATCACATCCTCGTCGAGATGAACAACGCGCTTAACCAGCCGCGTTCCGAACTCGGCGAGCATGCGCCCCGCATCGAGACCATGCAGATCCCGACCGACAAGATCCGCGAAGTGATCGGTTCGGGCGGCAAGGTCATCCGCGAGATCGTGGAAAAGACCGGTGCCAAGATCGACATCAACGATGACGGCCTCATCAAGATCGCGTCGGCCGACGGCAAGTCGATCAAGGCGGCCTATAACTGGATCCGCTCCATCGTCGCCGAGCCCGAGCTCAACACGATCTACGAGGGCACGGTCGTCAAGGTGATGGAATTCGGCGCCTTCGTGAACTTCTTCGGTTCGCGCGACGGCCTCGTCCACATCTCCGAACTCGCCAAGAACCGCGTCAACAAGGTCACGGATGTGGTCAAGGAAGGCGACAAGGTCAAGGTCAAGTTCCTCGGCATGGACGAACGCGGCAAGGTCCGCCTCTCCATGAAGGTCGTCGACCAGGAAACCGGCGAAGACATCACCGAGAAGCTGAAAGCCGAGCGCGAAGCCGAGAAGAACCGGCAGGCTGCTGGGGAGTAAGGTTCAGGCAGGCGAGGCTAAACCTCGCCTGCCTCCTGACCTAATGAAAAAAGCGATTTCAGATCTATGCTTTTTTCTGCAAATTTTCCGATCAGAATGGTAAAATAATCCTTCTCGACTTGTGTATAAACCTCAGACGAGATTTCGATGATTGGTCTCGGCACCTTGTGGTGCCAAGTCTGTGCCTTCCCATGCTCATCTTTCCGTTTAGTCTTCTCGAACAAGTCCCGGTATCTATGAGGTGAGATTCCGATAAATGGTTCGAACCGAACCATTTTGCTTTTCTCGTCGCCGCCGTTAACCCTATTTCGTCTATGATAATTTCGTCCTTATAGAGGTCTACTGCGTAACTCTTGGGATACGGTTCTATGTAAACAACCTTGCTGATTCCAGAAGATATGATGTGTTTTGCGCAGAGATGGCAAGGGAACGTTGTACAGTATAGATTAGTACCTTGAAGTGAAATTCCCTTACGTGCTGCGTCAGTGATTGCATTCATTTCCGCATGTATAATTCGGCCATACTCAATTAGATCCATCAGAAGTAAATTCTTTTCGAGATCTATTTTATGATCTTCTTTTATTTTCTTAATCAATTCCCGCGATTTAAGATTTTTGTACGCATCGTTTATTATGTTTGTTTCTGAAAATTTTCTCAGTAAATCGCTTAAGAGACGGTGCTTAAATTCTTCATTAGTATCGTAACCCACGTTAAATTCTCGGGAATCGCCTGGATCATCCTCCCAATAGGTACCGCCGCTTGGACTCGGAACTTCGTTACACCCCAGGACCTTTACCTCGCCTTTCGGATCAAAGATTGCGGCTCCAACTTGCCTTGATAGATCAGTTGACCTCAACGAAGCTGACTTAGCCAAGTACATTCCGTATTCTTCCCTGCTAGGGGAGCAGAAATTATAACCAAATATTATTTTAATGAATCGCTCGATAGTTGAATCGATCGTTTTTTTGTTAGAACCGTCTATAAAAACGTCGCCCAATGGGAATACATCTCTTATTCTCTGCCCACTGGTAACCGCGCTTTCGTGTTCATCCCGCGCTAGAAGCTTGGACGCCTGCTCATCAAAGTCCGAACTTCGCGTACTCACCGAGTCGTACTCTCTCATTTGACCGGCGAGGCGTTCCTTTCGAACAAGATGGTCTGAATATATTGATATTTGAAATACCTGCTTACCGTATATTTCGCGAAATAATTTAATTTCTTCAGGGCGCTTTAATTGACGAATAATATATGCGGTTTTGTGTAAAGCTTTGTCAGAATCCTGGTGTTTTCTATATCTATACTCGCGAATTTTTAGAATACTTAACATTGCCATTATACTATTGTCGCCATATTCACGACGAAGCTCATTGGAGCGCGTGATTAGCGTATCGTATCGATCAAATAAAGTATCAAATTTGCGCGCTAGCTTATTATCGAGAAGTGGTATCAATTTTGTGATATGTATATTTTCAACATCATAACCGAATAATTTTAATTTCTGCTCAATAGCTTCTGCAGTTTCGTCAAGATCGACACCTATTGGGCCTGCTAGACAGAAAAATAGCTCCGGATACTCGACTAGTTTTGATGTCATCTTTTAAAGCTCGGCTTTACCATTCATGACGATACTAGGGTGACCGTGATTCGCTGAGGTGCTAGACTGATTCGGCTATAAGAATACAGCAATTTGGGAGAGTTGTTATGGCCATGCACCTGCAGGTTGACATGCGTTGGTTGGCTGAGGAAATGTCCCGAATAGTGCCGTCTCGCCTTGAGGAACCTACAAATCTGACTGAGAATGTTAACAGGCAGCTCGCTGAGCGTTACGTTGCGGATTTCAGAGACTACGTTTTGGCTTTAGAGCCCGCTCTCCAAAAGGCTGCAGACGCCGATCCTAAACTCAAATTGAGCTACTAAGCTCCGCCTCTCGGACGAGATTTGTCTTTCACAACTGTTTGGTCATTAGCCGAACACCCTGTTCGCCTTTTGAAAGACATTATGCGTAGCCCGAAATTCAGAAGGCGCATTAGTCTGGTTCGTCCCCATGCTCTCCCGCGTCTTCGGCTTCTCCCGACGTCCCTTCGATTCCCTCTCCGAGCAGGAGATCCTTGCGCTCGCCATCTCGTCCGAGGAGGATGACGGGCGGATTTATCGGGCTTATGCGGCCGGTTTGCGCGACTCGTTTCCGCAATCCGCCAAGGTCTTCGACGACATGGCCGATGAGGAGGACCGGCACCGGACCGCGCTGATCGAGGCGCATCGGCGGCGCTTCGGCGATACCATTCCGCTGATCCGGCGCGAGCATGTGCGCGGTTATTACGAGCGCAAACCGGATTGGCTCGTGCGGCCGCTGGGGATTGAAAAGGTGCGCGCGGCCGCCGAAGACATGGAGGAACAGGCGCATCGCTTCTATATGGAAGCAGCCAAGCGCACGACCGATGCGTCGACCCGCAAGCTGCTGGGCGATCTCGCGGCGGCCGAGCAGGGGCATCAATCGCTCGCGCGCCAGCTCGGCCTGACCCACACGCCCGAATCCGTGAAGGACGACGAGCGCCAGACGGAACGGCGCCAACGCATTCTCACCTATATCCAGCCGGGTCTTGCGGGCCTGATGGACGGGTCGGTCTCGACCCTGGCGCCGATTTTTGCCGCCGCCTTCGCCACCCAGGATACCTGGCAGACCTTTCTGGTCGGATTGTCGGCCTCCGTCGGCGCCGGCATTTCCATGGGGTTCACGGAAGCGGCCCATGACGACGGCAAGTTGTCCGGGCGCGGTTCGCCGGTCAAACGGGGGCTCGCCTCCGGCATCATGACGGCGATCGGCGGGCTCGGCCACGCGCTGCCCTATCTCATCCCGCATTTCTGGACCGCCACCACGGTGGCGATCGCCGTCGTCTTCGTCGAGCTCTGGGCGATCGCGTTCATCCAGAACCGCTACATGGACACGCCCTTCCTGCGCGCCGCGTTCCAGGTGGTGCTCGGCGGGTCGCTGGTTTTTGCGGCGGGCGTGCTCATCGGCAATGCGTAGCGGATCGCCAAACCTGCGCCGCGCCGCTACAAGCGGATGACCCTTTCAGCCCGAAACGAGCCCGGCTTGCAGAATCCCGCGTCAAACACGAACCTCATCACGCATCTTGCCGATCTCGAAGCGCTCTACGGCGGCGCCGTCGAGGCCTCGCTTGTCAAGGAAACGGATCGCGTGGTGCCGGTCTACCGCGCCTTCATCGAGGCGGCACCCTTTGCCACCCTGGCGACCAGCGGTCCCGAAGGGCTCGATTGCTCACCGCGCGGCGACGGGCCGGGATTCGTGCGCGTGGCGGACGACAAGACCCTGCTGCTGCCCGATAGACGCGGCAACAACCGCATCGATTCGTTACGCAATATTCTGCACGATCCGCGCGTGGCGCTGCTGTTCCTGATCCCCGGCATCGGCGAGACCCTGCGCGTGAATGGCCGCGCGGCGATCTCGACCGATCCGCAATTGCTGGCGAGTTTCGCCGTGGCGGAAAAGCCGCCGAAGACCGTTCTGGTCATCGCGGTCGAGACGGTTTTCTTCCAATGCTCCCGCGCGATCGTGCGTTCGCAATTGTGGAAGCCGGAGACACAGGTGGCGCGCGAATCTCTCCCGAGCGCGGGCGAAATGCTGGCAGCGTTGAGCAAAAACCAACTTGGCGGCACGGAATATGACCGCGCGCTGCCGGAGCGGGTCAGCAAGACGCTCTATTGATCGTCTGCCCTTGACCTTGGGCGAGTCGCCCGTGACAAAGCAGGGTCCCTTTCGTGTCACTTCTTGAGGAAACCATGACCATTCAACGCATCAAGCCCGGCCCGCGCATGAGCGGCGCCGTCGTCCACGGCAACACCGTCTACCTGGCGGGTCAGGTCGCCCAGAATGCGGCCGGCCAGAGCGTCACTGAGCAGACCAAGGACATCCTGTCGATCATCGACGGGCTGCTGGCTGAGGCCGGCACCGACAAGACCAAGCTGCTGATGGTCAATATCTGGATCACCGACATGGCGACGTTCACGGAGATGAACGCGGTTTGGGATTCCTGGGTGCCCCAGGGCAACACCCCGGCCCGCGCCACCGTCGAGGCGAAGCTCGCGGCGCCTCAGTACAAGGTCGAGATCGCGGTCATCGCCGCCAAGTAACCCGACGACATCAACAAATCCGTCGCGACACAAAAAAGCGGGCCCGCGATGGGCCCGCTTTCGACTTTGTACCACAGGTGCTTTACGGGCAGGGGTGTCTCAGCCCGTCATATCCCAGATAGGTGCCGCTGCCGGGGTCATAGGATCTGTACCGCTGCGCGCAATAGGCAACCGAGCTGTTCGCTCCGTAGGCCGGCGCCGCGTAGACGGGCGCTGCCTGCTGCTGCGCAATGGCGCCGCCGATGATCGCGCCGGTCGCCAACCCGAGGGCGCCGGCCGCAGCCGCGCCGCCGTAATTGTAGCCCCGGCGATAGCCGTAATAGGGCCGACCGTAATACGGACGCGCATAGCCATAACGCGGACCGCCGCGATATGCACCGCCATAGCCGCCGCGATAAGCGCCACGGTAGCCTCCCCGGCCTCGGTATTGCGCGTAGGTTGTTTGCAATTCGTCATTCTGAAGTGCCGCCAGCGGGGCGGTGAAGGTTGCGCTCTGCGCCTCGACCGGCCTCGTATCGGCGAAGAACGCTCCCGCGGCCAAAGCCCCGGTGGCAGCAACAGCCACTATCATCTTACGCATGGGAAACTCCTTCCATGCTGACCGAACTCAAATTGCCCGGAGACGTTCCGCGCTGCGGCGCAAAATCACCCGCCTCGCGCTGATGTGAGTCCCTTGGCTCTTCAGCGAGGGAGCGGATTGGCCGAACCTTCGGCCGTGCGGTTTGAGCGCTGACAGATGCTCGAATTCTAGAGGATAAACCGGCTCAGATCCGTGTTCTTGGCCAGGCTCTCCACCTCGCCGCGCACATAGGCGCCGTTGATGGTCATGGTCTCGCCGGAACGGTCGGGCGCCGTGAATGAAATCTCGTCGAGCACCCGCTCGAGCACCGTCTGCAGGCGCCGCGCCCCGATATTCTCGACCGAATTGTTTACCTGCACGGCGACTTCGGCCAGCGCATCGATGGAATCGTCGGTGAAGATCAACTCCATGCCTTCGGTACGCATCAGCGCCACCGTCTGCTTGATCAGGCTCGCCTCCGTCTCGGTGAGGATGCGCTTGAAATCCTCCACCGTCAGCGACGCCAATTCGACGCGAATCGGCAGGCGCCCCTGCAATTCGGGCAGCAGGTCGGAGGGTTTCGACACATGGAACGCGCCCGAGGCGATGAACAGGATGTGGTCGGTCTTGACCGCGCCGTGCTTGGTCGCAACGGTCGTGCCCTCGATTAGCGGCAGCAGATCGCGCTGAACGCCTTCGCGCGAGACATCGGCGCCGCCACGACCTTCCCGGGCGCAGATCTTGTCGATCTCATCGAGAAACACGATGCCGTTATTCTCCACCTGGCTGATTGCGTCCTGCACGATCGCATCCTGGTCGATCAGCTTGTCGGCTTCCTCTGCCAGCAGGGGCGCATAGGCATCGACCACGGTGGTGCGGCGGGCCTTGGTGCGGCCGCCGAAGGCCTTGCCGAACATGTCGCCAAGGTTGATCGCGCCCATCGAGGCGCCGGGCATGCCGGGAATCTCGAACATCGGCAGGCCCTGGCCGCCGCTTTGCTGCACCTCGATCTCGATTTCCTTGTCGTCGAGTTCGTTGGCGCGCAGCTTGCGACGAAACGAATCGCGGGTCGCGGCACTCGCGGTCGTTCCCACCAGCGCATCGAGCACCCGCTCCTCGGCTGCGAGATGCGCTTTCGCCTCGACCTGGCGGCGCCGATCTTCCTTCACAAGGCCGATTCCGATCTCGACGAGGTCGCGGATGATCTGCTCCACGTCGCGGCCCACATAGCCGACTTCGGTGAACTTCGTCGCCTCCACCTTCAGGAACGGCGCATTGGCGAGCCGCGCCAGCCGGCGCGAAATCTCGGTCTTGCCGCAGCCTGTGGGCCCGATCATCAGGATGTTTTTCGGCGCCACTTCCTCGCGCAACGCCCCTTCGAGCTGCTGGCGCCGCCAGCGGTTGCGCAACGCGATGGCGACGGCGCGCTTGGCGTCGTTCTGGCCAACGATATAGCGGTCGAGTTCGGAGACGATTTCACGGGGAGAGAAGGAGGTCATGATCTGTCTTGGCCCAGATGGGAGTTATTTTTCGTCGAGCGTCTCGATGACGATGTTGCCGTTCGTATAGACGCAGATTTCCGCGGCGATGCCGAGAGAGCGGCGCACCATCGCCTCGGCATCCATGCCTGAATCCGACAGTGCCCGGGCAGCCGCCAGCGCGTAATTACCCCCGGAGCCGATCGCCATGATGCCGCCTTCGGGCTCCAGCACGTCACCGGAGCCGGACAGCAGCAGCCCGACCTGCTTGTCGGCCACCAGCATCATCGCCTCGAGCCGGCGTAAGTAGCGGTCGGTGCGCCAATCCTTGGTGAGCTCGACGCAGGCGCGGGTGAGCTGGCCCGGATATTGTTCGAGCTTGGCCTCGAGGCGCTCGAACAGCGTGAAGGCATCGGCCGTCGAGCCCGCGAAGCCGCCGATGACCTCGCCCTTGCTCAGGCGTCGCACTTTTCTGGCATTGCCCTTGACGATGGTCTGGCCGAGGCTGACCTGACCGTCGCCGCCGATGACGACGCGGCCGCCTTTGCGGATCATCAGGATGGTGGTGGCATGCATGGTGGGAGGGGCGTCGGACAAGCGGCAAACTCCGAAAGGGACGATCCTGACTTAAGCATTCATCATGCAAAAGCAACGCGGGTAGCGTTTCGTCGCGGGTCTTGTTAGAACGCGCCGTCTTCTCAATGTGTCTGCCAAGGATTTTCCGATGCGTGAAGCGAGCGTCAGCCGCCGCACCGCCGAAACCGACGTCAACGTGTCGATCGCCCTCGACGGCATCGGCAAGGCCGAGATCGCGACTGGCGTGGGCTTCCTCGACCACATGCTCGAGCTCTTCGCCCGTCACGGCCTGTTCGACGTCACCGTGAAGGTGACGGGCGACCTGCATGTGGACCAGCATCACACGACGGAAGATACCGGCATCGCCCTCGGCCAGGCCTTCGCCCAGGCGCTCGGCGACAAGAAGGGCATCGCGCGCTACGCCGACATCCACATGCCCATGGACGAGACGCTGACGCGCGTTTCGCTCGATATTTCGGGCCGGCCGTTCCTTGTGTTCAACACCACGTTTCCGACCGAGAAGATCGGCGCTTTCGACACCGAGCTGGTGCGCGAATTCTTCCAGGCCTTCGCCATTCAGGCGGGCGTGACCCTGCATGTGGAGACGCTCTACGGCGCCAATTCGCATCATATTGCCGAGAGCTGCTTCAAGGGCCTGGCGCGGGTGCTGCGTCGCGCCGTCGCGGTGGACCCGAAAGAGGGAGGCCGCGTTCCCTCCACCAAGGGCACGCTGTAGCGTTTTTCATCGCGACCCGGGAATCCCGCAGAAGCGATCCGGGTTTTGATGATATGAGTCTTCCTGTGAGAACGCCGCTCGCCGGCGCTTTCCCGGAATACCCCGAAGGACAATCGCCGATGGCCAGTTTTACCCTGCATCTGCCGCGCGATGCGCGCCCCGGTGATCCGGGCGCATTGGAGCGGGCCGAGGTCGTGAAGGACGCGTTTTCGTGGGGCGCTTTCTTCTTCACCGCCCTGTGGTTCTTCTATCATCGATGCTGGATTGCCGGCCTTCTGGTGCTGATTGCCGTCGTGACGCTGAACGGCCTGATGTCGGTGCTCGACATTTATCCGTTGGCGGCCTTCGTCGCGCAGGTGCTGCTGTGTTGGCTGATTGGCCTCGAGGCCAATTCGTTGCGCCGTTGGACGCTGACCCGGCGCGGCCTGCCCGCTTTCGATGTGGTGAGCGCGCCGGACCAGGATGAGGCGGAGGCCAAGTCCTACGCCCGCTGGCTGGCACGCACCGCGCCACTGCCGCGCCCCGCAGGACCGGCCGTGCGGCCGCGGCCCACCGGCGAACCGGTGCTCGGCCTCTTCCCCGACCCGGAGCGCTTCCGGTGAACGTCGCTATCGTCGATTACGGCTCGGGCAATCTGCACTCGGCCGCCAAAGCCTTCGAACGTGCCGCGCGCGAAGCCGGATTGAACGAGACGATCACCGTCACGGCGGATCCCGCACGCGTCGCCGCGGCGGATCGCATCGTGCTGCCGGGCGTCGGCGCATTCGCCGATTGCCGGCGCGGGCTTGATGCCGTGCCGGGCATGGTGGAAGCGCTGACCCGCAGCGTGCGCGAAGGCGGCCGGCCATTCCTCGGCATCTGCGTCGGCATGCAGTTGATGGCGACGCGCGGGCTCGAACATGTGACGAGCGAAGGGCTCGACTGGATTCCGGGCGACGTGAAGGCCATCGCACCTAACGATCCGGCCCTGAAGATTCCCCATATGGGCTGGAACAACCTGCGCCAGCACCGCCCGCACCCGCTCCTCGACGGCATCTCAACCGGCGATGACGGGCTGCATGCCTATTTCGTCCATTCCTTTGCGCTGGAGGCGAAGGAGCCCGCCGATGTGGTGGCGACCGTCGATTACGGCGGCGCGGTGACGGCGCTCGTCGCGAAGGACAACATGGCCGGCACGCAATTCCACCCCGAGAAAAGCCAGGCTCTCGGTCTCAAGCTCATTGCCAATTTCCTGAGGTGGCGCCCGTGATTCTCTTTCCAGCCATCGACCTGAAGGAAGGCCGCTGCGTCCGTCTCATCCAGGGCGACATGGACCAGGCGACCGTGTTCAGCGACGACCCGGCAGCCCAAGCCGCCGCCTTCGAAAGCCAGGGTTTCGAATGGCTGCACGTAGTCGATCTCGACGGGGCTTTCGCCGGCAAGCCGATGAATGCGGCAGCAGTGGAAGCCATCCTCCGGCGCATTCGCATTCCAGTGCAGCTCGGCGGCGGCATTCGCGACATGAAGACCGTCGAGGGCTGGCTCGCCAAGGGCGTTTCCCGTGTCATCATCGGCACCGCGGCGGTGCGCGACCCGGCCTTCGTGCGTGAGGCGGCGCGGCTGCATCCGGGCAAGGTCGCGGTCGGCATCGATGCCAAGGACGGTCTGGTGGCGGTCGAGGGCTGGGCGCAGACTTCGACGCTCACCGCCGAAGAGCTTGGCCGCCGCTTCGAGGATGCAGGGGTCGCAGCGATCATCTACACGGACATTGCCCGCGACGGCATTCTCAAAGGGCTCAACATTCCGATGACGCTGGCGCTGGCGCGCGCGGTGAAAATCCCCGTCATCGCCTCGGGCGGGCTTGCCTCCATGGCCGATATCGAGCGGTTGACGCAAGCGGATTGCGCGATCCTCGGCGGCGCCATTTCGGGCCGCGCGCTCTATGACGGCCGCATCGATCCCGATCAGGCGCTGGCGCTGCTGCGCTCCATCCGGCGGGAGACGGCCTGATGCTCAAGGTCCGCCTCATCCCCTGCCTTGATGTCAAGGACGGCCGCGTCGTCAAGGGCGTGCAATTCGTCGATCTGGTGGATGCGGGCGATCCGGTGGAGGCCGCCAAGGCCTATGACGCGGCGGGTGCCGACGAACTCTGCTTTCTCGATATCACCGCGAGCGTCGAGGCACGCGGCATCCTGTTCGATGTGGTGCGGCGCACGGCTGAAGCGTGCTTCATGCCGCTCACCGTCGGCGGCGGCGTTCGCACGGTAGACGATATCCGCAAGCTGCTTCTCGCCGGAGCCGACAAGGTGTCGATCAACACCGCGGCCGTGGCCAATCCTGAATTCGTGCGCGAGGCGGCGGAAAAGTTCGGCAGCCAATGCATCGTCGTGGCGATCGACGCCAAGAAGGTGTCGGCTTCAGGCGAGCCGGAAAGCTGGGAGATCTTCACCCATGGCGGTCGCAAGGCCACCGGCCTCGACGCCGTCGCGTTCGCCCGGCAAGTAGCCGAGCTCGGCGCGGGCGAATTGCTCGTGACCTCCATGGACCGCGACGGCACCAAGGGCGGCTATGACCTGGCATTGGTGCGCGCCATCTCCGGTGCGGTGTCCGTACCGGTCATCGCCTCGGGCGGCGTCGGCAATCTCGATCACCTGGTGGCCGGGATCCGCGACGGCCATGCCAGCGCGGTGCTGGCCGCCTCGATCTTCCATTTCGGCACGCACAGCATCAGCGAGGCGAAGCAGCATATGGCGGCGGCGGGGCTGCGCGTGCGGTTGGATCCAACGACCGCGCCTGTCGCAACAGCAGGATAATCCGATGACCGCCTTCACCCTCGACGACCTCGCCCGTATCGTCGCCGAGCGCGCCTCCGCACCGGCTGCCGAATCCTATACGGCGAAGCTTTTGGCCGACGGTCCCGCGAAGGCAGCGAAGAAATTGGGCGAGGAGGCGGTGGAGGCCGTCATCGCGGCGATTTCCGGCGACCGGGCGAATCTCACGGCCGAGGCCGCCGATGTGCTATATCATCTTCTCGTCGTCTTGCAGGGTGCGCGCATTCCGTTAAGTGATGTGATGGCGGAACTCGAGCGGCGCACCGGGCGATCGGGATTGGCCGAAAAGGCCGCGCGCAAGCTTTGACGGCCGGGAAGGCGCCTCTCATGGACCAGCGAAACGTGGTGTCGGCGGAAAACGGCGACGGGCTCTCTCCCTACCGGCGCTTTTCGCGCGACGAATGGGCAAAGCTGCGCGCCGACACGCCGATGACGCTGACAGCCGAAGAGGTGTTGCAGCTGCAATCCCTCAACGATCCGATCTCCCTCGACGAAGTGGCGGCGATCTATCTGCCGCTCTCGCGCCTGCTGTCGCTTTATGTGGCAGCGACCCAGGGGCTGTTCCGGGCGACGCAGCGCTTCCTGCTGGCCGAGAACGACGCCAAGGTGCCCTACATCATCGGCGTCGCCGGCTCGGTCGCGGTGGGCAAATCCACCACCGCGCGCGTTCTCAAGGCGCTGCTGGCGCGCTGGCCCAACACACCGAAGGTCGATCTCGTCACCACCGATGGTTTCCTTTTGCCCAATGCCGAGCTCGACCGGCTCGGGCTGATGGAGCGGAAAGGTTTTCCGGAGAGCTATGATACCGGCGCGCTGCTGCGCTTCCTCGCCGACATCAAGGCGGGCCGGCGCAATGTGAGGGCGCCGCTCTATTCGCATCTCGTCTATGACGTGGTGCCGGGCGAGGAGAAGATCGTCGACCTGCCGGATATCCTCATCGTCGAAGGGCTCAACGTGCTGCAGCCGGCGCGCATGCCGAAGGACGGCATGGCGATCCCGTTCGTGTCCGACTTCTTCGATTTCTCGGTCTATATCGATGCCGACGAGGCGGATCTGCACCGCTGGTATGTCAACCGCTTCCTGCGCCTGCGCCACACGGCGTTTCGCGACCCGCTCTCGTATTTCCGCCGCTATGCGGAAATCCCCGAGGAAGAGGCGATCGCCACGGCCGAGGGCCTGTGGAACCGCATCAACCTCACCAACCTGCGCGAAAATATTGTGCCGACGCGCCAGCGCGCGAGCCTGATCCTGAAGAAGGGCGCGAGCCACCGGATCGAGGCGGTCGCGCTCAGGCGGCTGTGAGCGCCGCGCTTCAGTTGCGCATCCCGCGCGTGTCGTAGCGGACCACCGTCCGCAACGTCCCATAGGGCGTCGGCGTGCGGGCATCGAGCTGCACCCGGGCGCCGGTGCGAAAACCGCTCGAACCTTCAGAGCGCGTGCGCGGCTGCACAACCCGGTAATCCGAACGCACCCGACCGCTGACCCGCAGGCAGGTCTCGGACCCTGGGATGGAGAAGAACCCGGCTCCCTGGCTGGTGCAGGCGCGGTTTGGTTCAACCGCCGCGGCATTCCTTGCCAGCAATTCGGCAGCCGGCACCGGAACGCTCTGCGCCAGCACCGCGAGCGCCAGGACGCCGATCGACAGAAGGTTGCTTGCCATGGGCCAAGCCTCGATTTCGCGCCAAGCCTAGCCGGAAGCCATGCGCTTGCGCAACTCCGCGGCGGCCGATCAAAATCCGCCCTCCGCGCGTTTTGCCTCAACGATGATCGATGGAGGCATCATGGCGACGCAACAGGGCGAAGCGGAACTGAAGCGCAGCGCCGATCACGCCGAGCAGGCCGCGGAACACACCGAGGAGGCGGCCGAGCGAACCGCCGTCGCGGCCGAGGTCACCAAGGACAGCGCGGATCGAAGAACCGAGCTTGCCGCCGACCGGACGGTCTTTGCCGCCGAGCGCACCTATGCGGCCTGGGTCCGCACCGGTCTGGGGGCGCTTGCCTCGGGCATCGGCGCCAAAAGCCTTCTCGCCGGAGTGGTGCCGGAGTGGATGATCGTCGCCACCGGTACGCTGCTGGTGATCTTCAGCGGATTCTGCTTCGCGGCGGCGGTCTGGCGGCAGGTCTTCGCCGGCGCGCCGCCGCCCATGCCCGATGTGCGGCGGATCCCGCCCCTCCTGCTCGTGGGGATGAACGGTTTCCTGGTGGTCGTCGCGCTGGCGGCCTTGCTCAGCATCTGGTTCGGGCGGACAGGCGGCTGAGGGGCCGGGAAGCGATGGTCAGCCCAGAAGCCCTTCCTGCCGCGCGAGATCGCGCAAATTCGTCTGCGGCCGAGCGCCGAGGTGGCTGATCACTTCGGCGGCGGCGAGACCGCCGAGGCGCGCGCAGGAGACGAGGTCGAGATCTTGAGTCAGTCCGGCGAGGAAGCCGGATGCGAACAGGTCGCCTGCGCCGGTGGTGTCGATCACGCGCTCGACCGGGAAAGCCGGAACGGCGCGGGTTTCGCTGCGGGTCACGACCAGCGCCCCCTCGGCCGAACGGGTGACGACGCCGAGGATGTTCTCCTCCCGCAGGGCCGCGAGTGCCGTGTCGGGATCGGAGGCGCCATAGAGGCTTTGCAATTCGTGGATATTGGCGAACAGGATATCGAGGCTGCCGTCGCGGATGAGGCCGAGGAACTCGTCCCGATAACGATCGACGCAGAAGGGGTCGGAGAGCGTCAGCGCGACCTTGTTGCCGGCCTGGTGGGCGATCTTGACGGCCTTGCGGAACGCTTCCTTGGCGGCCGGCGGGTCCCACAGATAGCCTTCGAGATAGACGATCGAAGACGCGCGAACGGTCTCGGGATTCACATCGTCCGGGGTCAGGTTCTGGCAGGCGCCCAGATAGGTGTTCATGGTGCGCTCGCCGTCGGGCGTCACCAGAATGAAGCTGCGGGCCGTGGCCGGCCCGTCCTTGGCCAAGGCGACGTCGTAATGGACGTCGATGGCTTTCAGGTCGTGGGCGAAATGATGGCCGGTCTGGTCGTCCTTCACCTTGCCGATGAAACCCGCCTTGACGCCCAGCGACGCCACGCCCGCCGCCGTGTTGGCCGCCGAGCCGCCCGAAATGACGGTCGCAGGGCCCATATCGCCGAACAATTCCTCGGCCCGCGCCTCGTCGATGAGCTGCATGGCGCCCTTGTGGACGTTCTTCCTGACCAGGAACGCCTCGTCGGTATGGGCGAGAACATCCACGATGGCGTTGCCGAGCGTGAGCACGTCGATACGATGATGGGACATGAGCAACCAGACTGTTGAAGGAAGCGCGCTTTCGCACCCGTTGACGATCCGGTCAAGTCTCAGGCGGTGGAAGCGCGCCTCCACTGGACCTCATCCTGAGGAGGCCGCAGGCCGTCTCGAAGGATCATCATTCAGGCTGTGGGAAGCGCGGAGCGCCGGGATCGTTCCTGCGCATCGTCGAGAACCGCCAGCAGCTTTTCGATCTCGGTTTCCGACAAGGTGCCGATTTCGCGGGCGAGCCGGTTGGCGAAGAGGGTGGCGCGCGGATGGGTGCCGCCGGTCTCGATCTTGACCCGGGGATCCGACATATCGGCGAGCCGGGCCAGTTCGTCGGCCTCATCCCAGATGATGTGGAAATATTGCAGCGTGCCTTGAATCAACGCCCAGGTCGGCTTGCCGCGCTCGCCGCGCTCCAGCGCCGACAGATAGGCGCTCGAAACGCCCAGATGCGCCGCCATGTCCTTCAACAGGAGGCCGCGCTCGCGGCGCAGCCGTCGTACCTTTTCGCCAAAAGGGGTCATGTCATTCCGCCCCGCGCCTCCGGCGCAGCCTCACATAAAGCGCACCCGATCCACCATGATGGGCGGCGGCCTCCTCGAAGCCGATGACCAGCGCCCGCAGCTCCGGCAACCCCAGCCAATGGGGCACCAGCCGGCGCAGAATTCCGCGCTCCTCGTAGAGGCCGCCGATGCGGCCGGTGCCGCCCTTGCCGGTGATCACCAGCACCAAGCCATGCCCCTGCCCCTGAGCCCGGTAAAGGAACCGCAACAGCGCCTCATGAGCCTCGCTCTGGCGCATGCCGTGGAGATCGATTCGCGCATCGACGCTGCGCGTGCCGCGCCTGAGGCCGATCATCGTCTTGCGTTCGAGGGGCGCGAGCGGAAGCAGGCTCGGCTTCGGGGTGGCGAGCGGCAGGGGCGCGGGCCGCAGGACCGGCTCCGGCTTCGGCTCCTTTGCGGGCGCGTCGGGTGAGACCGGGTCGAGCGGGAGAACGCGGCCCTTCATGGGCCGGACGCCGCGGGCCACATGCGCCCAGAGCTTTCGCTCCTCGCCGCTCAGGGACCGCTTGCGTCGGGTCATGGGCGGGCTTTGGGCTGCAGGACGACGAACGCCACTTTATGGCGCATCAAGCCGGCCTGCGCTCCGGCCCCCGGTCCAGTCCCGGCAAAAAAATCGCCCCGCGCCGGTCCGACAATGGCCGAACCGGTATCCTGCGCCACCATCAGGCGGCGCAAAGGCTCGCTCCGGTCGAGCGCGTGCGGCAGCGTTCCGTCGAGCCAGATCGGCAGCCCGTAGGCCCAGATGCTGCGATCGACCGCCAACGAGCGGCCCGGGGTGAGGGGAATGCCAGCGCCGCCGATCGGCCCCTCAGCGTGGGCAAGTTCGCTCGCCTCGCGAAAGAAGATGTAGGAGCGGTTTTGCCGCATCAGCGCCTTGGCGGGCTCCGGATTATCCCGGAGCCACCCCATCAGCCGCGCCAACGTCATGGTCTCAAGGTCCATTTCGCCGCGCTGCACCAGCAGCTTGCCGATCGACGTGTAGGGATGGCCGTTGCGCCCCGCATAGGCGACGCGCATTACGCTCCCGTCCTGAAGCCGAATGCGGGCGGAGCCTTGAACGTGAATGATGAAGGCTTCTCCCGGCTCGCGCAGATAGACAACCGGTTTGGCCCGCCCGCCCAGCGCGCCGTCCTCGATGGCGGCGCGGTCCGGATAGGGCTCGTAGCCCCTGGCGCTGCGTCTGCCGGCCTGAAGGACCGGATCCAGACCGGGGAATTTTTCGCCCTGCGGCACGGTGACGAGATCGTCCGGCCGATCGAGCAAGGGGACGCGATAGGTGGCGTCGGGACGGCGCGAGCCCCGGAATTCGGGCTCGTAATAGCCGGTGAGAAAACCCTCGCCGGTCACGGGCACCACGCGCATTGGCCGAAACTGCGTCTCGAAGAAACGCCGTGCCTCCGCGCCGCTCGAGATATTCGCGCTTGAGGCGCCGCGGCAGATCGCGGTCAGGTCGAAGCCGGGCTTCTGCGCCGGGCGCAATTCGGCGGCGTTGGCCTCGAGCGCCTTGCAGCTTCGCAGGAAGGTCGCGAAAGCCAGCCCGTGATCGTCCTGCGACCACCCGGCCAAGTCCTCAAACGAGACGGGTTCGAGGCGGGCTTTTCCCGTCAGCGCCGAGGGCTGGTCGAACGCCGCCATGGTCAATGCCCAGAAGAGGAAGCCGAGGAGGCCGAGACGGATCGGCCCCGCATGGTTCATTGCCCCGCTTCGGTCGCGACCAGCTTCCAGTTCGGATCGCGGCTTCCGAGGACACGCTCGAAGGTCCACACATCCGTGACGTCGACGACCGCGTCCGGGCTGCCATCCACCACCTTGTCGGAGGCATCGCGCGTCACGGTGATGAGTTTCGACAGGAAGCGAAGGCTGAGCTGGGCCGTCTTGCCCTGGATCTCGACGCCGGTGATCTCGGCCTTGTCGACCGACACGAAGGTGGTCTCGACCTTTTCGCCACGCTGCTCGCGCTCAGTGATGGCGCGCTCGAAGCCCTCATAGACCTCTTTCGACAGCAGATCCTTGAGCGTCTTGCGGTCGCCCTGCGCGAACGCGCTGACGATCATCTCGTAGGCGGCTTGCGCGCCCTCGATGAAGGTGGCGGCGTCGAAGTTCGGTTCGGCGCGGGCGATCTCGTCGAGATTCCGCGCCATCGGCGTGCCCGGCTCGGCAAAGCCCTTCCACCGTTCAGCGGCGGTCGCGGGCGCATCGCCGGCCGCATGGGCGCCGTTGGCCCCCGGCAATCGCACGACGTTGTCCGGCTCGCCCGACGGCGCCTTCGGGCGCAAGGGCGGTTCCCGACGGGAAATGGGATCGAGCGGCGGCTGTTCGCTACCCGTCTTCTGCCCCAGCACCGATCGCAGCCGCCACACGACGAAGACGGCCAGAACGATGAATATGAGGGTCGTGATGTCGAAGGAATCCTGCATCGTCGATCCGTTGTCGGCCTTCCCGATCCGGCCCGGAGAGTGGCCGGGCTATCGCCCGCGATCCGGGCACAAAAGGTGTTCTGCGCATATGGGGCTCATGGGTCGTAACATCCACCTCTCGCCGGGACAAGCGAAGGTCGCGACCGAATCTTGTTCCTGCGGCGGGAACATGGTAGCGCGAAGATCCACGGCCCGTCGCCGACACACGCTTGTTCACGAGCGCTCCACACGGGCGCGACCGATTACTCTCTTCGGAGCATGAAGACATGGCCGACAACACGGCAACCAACGGAGCGCAGGAGAACGCCATGCCGGCGCTCAATGCCCTCGCACAATATTGCAAGGATTTCTCATTCGAGAATCCCAACGCGCCGCGCTCGCTGCAGCAGCAGAGCGAAGGCCCGCAGATCAACCTGCAGGTCAACGTCAACGCCAAACAGCTCGCCGAGGCGGATTTCGAAGTCGAACTCACCCTCGAGGGCAGCGCCAAGGTCGGCGGCACCGAAACGCTGTTCGCGTTCGAACTGACCTATTCGGGCATCTTCCGCGTCGCGAACGTGCCGGCGGATCAGATCCATCCCGTCGTCATGATCGAGTGCCCGCGCCTGCTCTTCCCGTTCGCGCGGCAGATCGTGGCCGACGCCGTGCGCAATGGCGGCTTCCCGCCGCTCTACATCGATCCGATCGATTTCGTGGCGCTCTATCGCCAGCGCGCCTCGGAGTTGCAGACCGAGAACAAAGCCGGCGTCACCCTGTCGTGACCTGATTGTCGAGGCCCCTCCGGCCTCGATGACCGGCTATTCCGCCTCGACGATGTAGGCGCCCCACAGGGTATCGGCGCCGAGCGTTTCAACGAAGGCGCGGTGAGCCGCCCGCTCGGCATCCGTCAGGCGTGAGAGAAATGGACGCGGCCGCATCTCCCGGGATGCGGCCGCTCCCGTTTGAAGGACCGGGATGCCGCGAATGCTCGGGCGGACCGTGAGGTCGAGGCCGGTCTGCTTGCCGCCGATCAGCTCGATATAGACCTCGGCCAGAATTTCCGCATCAAGAAGCGCGCCGTGCTTGGTGCGCCGCGAATTGTCGATGCCATAACGCGAGCAGAGCGCATCGAGATTGTTCGACGCGCCGGGATGCTTGCGCCGCGCCAACGACAGGGTGTCGACGCAATCGTTCAGGACAATCGCCTGACGGCCGAGGCGCGCATATTCGGCGTTGAGGAAGCCCACATCGAAGGCCGCGTTGTGAATCACCAGCCGTCCCTCGCCGATGAAAGCCGCGAATTCCTCGATCACCGCCGAAAACACCGGCTTGTCGGCAAGGAATTCATTGCTCAATCCGTGCACGCCGAACGCGCCCGGCGACACCGGATATTCCGGATTGAGGTAGGTGTGATAAAATTTGCCCGTCGGCACGTGATTGACGAGTTCGACGCAGCCGATTTCGATGACGCGGTCGCCCTTGCCATGGTCGATGCCGGTCGTTTCCGTATCGAGGACGATTTCACGCAACATCAGGCTTTACCTCACCGCATCGACGCCGATTCCGTCCCGGCCTGCCGGCCAGGCAGACCACAATGGAACGAACCTGCGCCTCAGCGGAAGGGAAGCCGCGACTCGAATCCACCAGAAAATGCGCCCGCCTGCGCTTTTCGGCGTCCGGCATCTGTTTGTCCAGAATGCCCTTGAACTTGTCCTCGGTCATTCCGGCCCGGCTCAGCACGCGTTGGGCCTGGATCAGCGCGGGCGCGGTCACCACCACCACTGCGTCGCAGCGGCTTTCGCCGCCGGTCTCGAACAGAAGCGGGATATCCAGCACCACGAGCGACGCGGCACCGGCGATGCGGCGCAGGAAAGCCTCTTCCTCCTCGCGCACCAGCGGATGGATGATGGCTTCGAGTTGTTTCAAGCGATCGGCATCATCGAGCACGGCGGCGCCGAGTTTTGCGCGGTCGACGGCGCCCGCGACCACCGTGCCCGGAAAGGCGGCGTCGATGAGCGGCGCGGCCCGGCCCTGATAGAGCGCGTGAACCGCCGCATCGGCGTCGTGGACCGGGATCCCGAGATCCCGAAACATCCCCGCGGTGGCGGATTTTCCCATGCCGATGGAGCCGGTCAATCCGAGAATGAACGTCATAGGATCAGGCTCATGCGGCGGCCTCGATATCGCGGACGATCAGCGCTTCCAGCTCGGGCGTGACCTCCGGCGTCACGTTGAACCACCGCGCGAATCCCGGCACTGCCTGATGCAACAGCATGCCGAGACCGCCGACAATCCGCAAAGACCGGTTTTCCGCCTCGCGAAGCAACGCCGTCTTCAGCGGCACATAGACGATGTCGGTGACGATGGCGTCCCGGCGCGCGCTCGTCAGATCGATTTCCAGCGGCGGCTGGCCCGCCATGCCCAGCGAAGTGCTGTTGACGATCAGGCCCGCCTCAATGACCAGCCGGTCGAGATCCCGCCAGTTCGCCGCGACGATGGCAGGGCCGGCAACCGGCGCGAAATCGCGCACGATCTCCTCGGCTTTGGCAGCGGTGCGGTTGATGACGACGATGCGCCGCAAGGCGCGATCCTGCAGCCCCGCAACCACCGCGCGCGCAGCGCCCCCGGCCCCGATCAGCAGCGCCGTATCCACGTTCTGTACCCAGTTTTCCCCCAGGTTTTGATCGAGGTTATCCACAAATCCCGCCACATCGGTATTGTCGCCCCAGAGGACGCCATCCTCGATCCAGAGGGTGTTGACGGCCTGCACCCGTTCGGCGCGTCGGGTGCGCCGGTCGACGCCAGCGAACGCCGCTTCCTTGTGGGGGATCGTCACATTGCCGCCGGCGAAGCCCCGCGCTGCGAACGACTCGAGGAAGGCGGCAAAATCGGCGGGCGCCACGTCGATCCGCTCGTACGAACCCTCGATCCCGTAATGCCGAAGCCAGTAGCCGTGGATCAGCGGGGAGCGGGAATGCTGGATCGGGTGTCCGACCACGAAGGCTTTCGTCATTCGTCAGGTTCCTGGATCACGATGCCATTGGGCGAGCTGCCCAAAGGCATCGGACGCGATCGATTTTCATGAATTGGAGCATGATGTCGTCCGAAGCCGCTACACCGTTCCGTACCATGCTCTAGAACGCGAGGCAGCCGAGACGACGCAGGGCCGCCAGCAGCGGAAGAAGCGGCAATCCCAGAATGGTGGCGTGATCCCCGTCGATCTTCTCGAACAGATGGACGCCGAGATTTTCCACCTGATAGCAGCCGACGCCGGACAGCGCCTGCTCGCCCGCGATGTCCAGATAAGCATTGAGCGAATCCTCGCTCAGGGCCCGCATGGCAAGATGCGCCGCATCGTAGAACCACGTGACCGGCTCGCCGTCGCGCGCCAGGCAGCCGGCACTGTGGAGGCTGTGGGTGCGCCCTGCGAGATCGCGCAATTGCCGGAACGCGGCTTCGCGGTCGTAGGGGCGATGAAAGACCTGCCCGTTGCAGGAGAGAACCTGATCGGCCCCGAGCACCAGCCGGCCGGGTCGCCGCCGGCTCACCGCCAGCGCCTTCTCGGCGGCAAGCCGCGCCGCAAGCCTCTCAGGTGCGGCAATGCGCGATGCTTCCTCCACCTGGCGCTCATCGATGCGCGGATTTTCCGTTTCCACCGGCAGACCGGCGCGCTCCAGCAGGCCGCGCCGCGTGGCGCTGGTGGATGCCAGGATGAGGGGATCGGGGGCGGTCCAGAGAGCCGTCATGCGCGTCACTCGGCGATGAAGCGCAGGCGGTGATCGCGGTAAAGATCGAGAATGGCCGCCGCAGTTTCCTCGATCGAGCGACGGGTCACATCGATGGACGGCCAGTTATGGCGCGCAAAGAGCCGCCGCGACGCCGCGATCTCCTCCGCCACCGCGTCCCGGTCCACATAGGCCGTGTCGTCATCGGCTTTCAGCGACAGGAGGCGGTTCTGGCGGATCTGCACGATGCGTTCCGGGCTCGCCACCAATCCGACGATGAGCGGCTTGCGCGTCGTCTCGAGCACGCCCGGCGGCGGCATGCCCGGAATGAGCGGGATATTGGCGGTCTTCATGCCGCGATGGGCAAGATAGATCGCGGTCGGTGTTTTCGACGTCCGGCTGACGCCGAGCAGCACCACGTCGGCTTCCTCGAGATCGTGCGGCAGGTGCCCGTCATCGTGCAGGAGCGTGAAATTCATGGCGTCAATGCGCTTGAAATATTCCGCATTCAGCATGTGCTGCGCGCCCGGACGGGCCGTCGAGGCGGCACCGAGATAGGATTGCAGCAGGGAATGGACCGGTTCGAGCACCGAGAGGTGAGGCGAGCTCGTGGCGCGGCAGACCTCTTCGAGCCTGCTCGCCAGATCGCGCTCGACCAGCGTGTAGAGGACGATCCCCGGCGCCGCCTCGATTTCCGACAGCACGCGCTCGAGCTGCGTCGTCGAGCGCACCAGCGGGTAGACGTGTTCGATGGCGGCAATGCCTTCGTATTGGGCGACCGCCGCCCGCGCGACGGTGATCAGCGTTTCGCCGGTCGAATCCGACACCAGGTGGAGATGGAAGTAGCTGCGCCCCACGAACAGGCTCCTGTATGAGGGGTTGATAAGTGTGGATAGAGCGCTTGTTCGGGAAGGTCCAGCACGGAGCCCTGTGGGCCGTTCGGCAATCCATCAACAGCACCGTCCGATGTGCGTCGATCGCGCCGGCATTTTGGGAAAATCCGGTACGAATCAGCAAAACCGCCTCGACTCGAATCTCGCAACGGCCCGTTAGGGATTTGTTAAGCTTTAAGAATTCGGCAAGGATTGTGGCGCCCCTGCCTTACTCGTTAACGGATGGTTAACGACCGCACCCATGTGGACGGGTTGTGGACGGGCTTGCGGCGTCGTGAATCACGGCCCAAGAGAAACAACAGATTCTAGATCAATCTCTTTTCTTTATTAGATCAGGATGGGCTGGACCGAAGCGGCCCAACCCATGAAAACGTGATCGATTCTCATCCCAGAGCATGATGTCGTCCGAAAACCGCTTCACACTTTTCGGCATCATGCGTAGAGAGGCCCTGTGCACCAACGCCCCGCTAAAACGATTCTCCGCGTTCTCGATGGCGAGCCGGTCTGGCCTCTGCCGATCTGGATCATGCGTCAGGCCGGACGTTATCTTCCCGAATATCGGGAGACCCGGAAACGGGCGGGCTCGTTCCTCGATCTCTGCTACACACCGCGTCTCGCCGAAGAGGTGACGCTGCAACCGATCCGCCGGTTCGGGTTCGATGCCGCCATCATGTTCTCCGACATCCTGGTGATCCCGCATGCGCTTGGGCAGGACGTCCGTTTTGTCGAGAACGAAGGGCCCAAGCTCGATCCGGTCACCACCATGGCCGATCTCAAGCGGCTTGCCGACGAGATGCCGCTCGATCGACTCGACCCTGTTTTCGAAACGCTGGATCGCCTGCACTCGTCGCTGCCGCCGGAGACCACGCTTCTGGGTTTCTGCGGCGCGCCCTGGACGGTGGCGAGCTACATGATCGCCGGGAAGGGCACGCCCGATCAGGCGCCCGCCCGACTGACCGCCTACCGCGATCCGGTTTTCATGCAGGCGCTGATCGACAAGCTGGTGGTTGCCTCCACCGCCTATCTGATCCGCCAGATCGACGCCGGTGCGGAAGCCGTCCAGATCTTCGAGAGTTTCGGGTCCGCGTTGCCCCCGGCCTTGTTCGACATGCTGTCGCTCGACCCGATCCGCCGCATGGTCGAGGGCCTGAAAGCGGCACGGCCGCGCGCCAAAGTTATCGTGTTCGTGCGCGGCGGCGGCACCAATCTCCACCGCTTCGCGGCGGCCGGTGTCGGCGACGGGCTGGCGCTCGACTGGACGCTCGACCCGGCGCGTGTTCTACCGACTCTGCCGGACAGAATCGCCACGCAGGGCAATCTCGATCCGCTGGCGCTGATCGCCGGGGGCGAGCCGCTCGATCGCGGCATCGATCATATTCTGGCCGCGGTGCGCGGGCGTCCGCATATCTTCAACCTGGGACACGGCATCCTGCCCGAAACCCCGACCGAACACGTGGCGCAACTGATTGCTCGCGTCAGAGCATGAGGCCGAAAAGTGTGTTTTTGGGCGGTCTCATGCTCCAATCGATTGGAATCGCTCACGTTTTGTGAGATTGCCCCAAATCGGTGAAATCTCACCGTGAACTAGAGGCGCCGGGAGCCGACATGGTTTATCTCTGGATCAAAGCCGCCCACGTGATCGCGGTCATCAGCTGGATGGCCGGCATGCTCTACCTGCCGCGGCTTTTCGTCTATCACAGCGAGACGCCGAAGGGGTCGATCCAGTCCGACACCTTCAAGATCATGGAGCGGCGGCTTCTGAAGGCGATCATCAATCCGGCCATGGCGCTCACCTGGGTGCTCGGCCTGATCCTGATCTGGCAGGGCGGATGGATCACGTCGGGCTGGCTGCACGCCAAAATCCTGCTGGTGCTCGTGTTGAGCGGCGTGCACGGCTTCCTGTCCAAGACCGTGAAGATCTTCGCCGCCGACCAGAATACGCGCCCGGCCAAATTCTACCGCATGATCAACGAGGTGCCGACCGTGCTGATGATTCTCATCGTCATACTGGTCATCGTGAAGCCGTTTTGAGGCCGTTTGCGCTCACGATTCGGAGACTCCCGCGCCCGCCTGCGGGAACTTCGGGTGAAGGGACTTGAGGCGCGCAACGTTTGCGGCTAAAGAACAATTCTCCTTCCTCAAAGACAGGTTGCGCTGCCCGGCCCCCAGAGACTCTCTCCGAGTCGCGGTCGTGAACTGAGCGCCTTGTCGAACGTTCCTTTTAATCTCTCCCGCGTTCAGATTCTGCCTGCCCGCGCACCCACCTTCGAGAGTGCTCCCCCCATGAGGGAAATCAAACTACAAGACCTGAAATCCAAGACTCCGACCGAACTCATCGCCTTTGCCGAGGAGCTCGAGGTCGAGAACGCCAGCACCATGCGCAAGCAGGAACTGATGTTCGCCATCCTCAAGCAACTGGCGACCCGCGAGGTCGAGATCATCGGTGCTGGCGTCGTCGAAGTGCTCCAGGACGGCTTCGGCTTCCTGCGTTCGGCGGATTCGAACTATCTTTCCGGTCCCGACGACATCTACGTGTCGCCGAGCCAGATCCGGAAATTCGGCCTTCGCACCGGCGACACCGTCGACGGGCCGATCCGCGGACCCAAGGAGGGCGAGCGCTATTTCGCGCTGCTCAAGGTCAACACCATCAATTTCGAGGATCCCGAGAAGATCCGCCACAAGGTTCATTTCGACAACCTGACGCCGCTCTTCCCGACCGAGCGCTTCAAGCTCGAAATCGACGATCCGACGCGCAAGGATTACTCGTCGCGCATCATCGACATCGTGTCGCCGATCGGCAAAGGCCAGCGCGCCCTCATCGTGGCGCCGCCGCGCACCGGCAAGACGGTGTTGATGCAGAACGTCGCGCAATCGATCACCACCAACCATCCCGATTGCTACCTCATCGTCCTGCTCATCGACGAGCGGCCGGAGGAAGTGACCGACATGCAGCGCTCGGTGAAGGGGGAGGTCGTGGCCTCGACCTTCGACGAACCGGCTTCGCGCCACGTGCAGGTCGCCGAAATGGTGATCGAGAAGGCCAAGCGCCTCGTCGAGCATGGACGCGACGTGGTTATCCTGCTCGATTCGATCACCCGCCTGGGCCGCGCCTACAACACCGTCGTGCCGTCATCCGGCAAGGTGCTGACCGGCGGTGTCGACGCCAACGCCCTCCAGCGTCCGAAGCGCTTCTTCGGTGCGGCGCGCAACATCGAGGAAGGCGGCTCGCTGACCATCATCGCGACCGCGCTCATCGATACCGGTTCGCGCATGGACGAGGTCATCTTCGAAGAGTTCAAGGGCACCGGCAACTCGGAAATCATCCTCGACCGCAAGGTCTCGGACAAGCGCACCTTCCCGGCGATCGACATCACGCGCTCCGGCACCCGCAAGGAGGAATTGCTGGTGGCCTCCGACACGCTCAAGAAGATGTACGTCCTCCGCCGCATCCTCAATCCGATGGGCACGGTCGACGCGATCGAGTTCCTGCTCGACAAACTGCGCCAGACGAAATCGAACGCCGAGTTCTTCGATTCGATGAACACCTGAGGCAGCGCGATAGCGTCCGGTTTATCAACCCCGTCCCCGGCAAACGAGGGCGGGGTTTTTCGTTGCGAGCGCGTCGTGCGGCCGGCCCCTTTTCGCGCGCCTCGAGCTGGAAGAAATCGCCAGGTCTGTCTCGGAGCCTCATCCTGAGGAAGCGCGACAGCGCTGTCTCGAAGGACGAGGCGTCTCCAGAGACCACTGGAGATCCTTCGAGACGCCGCTACGCGGCCCTCAGGATGGGGTGGAGATACACCCAAGGTCGCACGGGCAATTTCCATTCCGGACCGGTCACGCCGGCGACAGCATCTCCCGGACCTGCCGGGCGAAGGCCTCGCGATCGCGGACGGGCAGGGAGCAGTGCATGCCGGCGCAGATGAGAGCCTGCGGCTCGTGGCCGGCGACGGCCGCATGCGCCGGGTGATGGGCGTCGAGAACCTCGCCCTCGCGCATCACTTGCACACTTCGATCCGTGTATGGCACCCGCAGCGCCGCCTCGCGCAGGGCGTCACTCGACGTCCCCGTGATGACGATGGTGAGACCGCGCAAGTGCAGATCGAGCGCGTTCAGGATCGACGTGTGGCCGAAGGGGCTCGCGCGCGCCATCGCCGTCAACGTCGCGAGCGCATCTTCGGCGCGCCGGTGATCCTCGTCGCGTCCGGTGATTTGCGCCAGGCGCACGAGCGCCTCGGCAAAGACCCCATTGGCGTTCGGCACCGCGTCGTCATGGACCGGCTGCGGGCGGACCACGAGCGCATCCCCGTCTCTCGACGTCATCGCCAGCGTGCCGGTCTCCGCGACGGTGAAGTCCCGCCGGAGCGTCTCGCTCCAGGACTGCGCGTCGTCCAGATAAGGCGGTTCGCCGGTCGTCTCGAATAGCGCCAGGGCGGCGCGCATCATGGCGGCGTGATCGAGTGCGAAGCCGGGAAAGATCAACGACCCGCCTCGCCACGAATGCCCGAGCCGGCCGTCCCGGTTCATCGATTCGGCAATGAAACGATAGGCCGTCGCGGCCAAGTCGATCCAGTCCGGCCGATCGAGCAGGGAGGATGCGCGTACGAGGCTTGCTATCATCAGGCCGTTCCAATCCGCCAGCACCTTGTCGTCGAGCCCCGGCCGGATGCGCGATGCCCTTCGCGCGAGAAGCTTTTCGCGCATCGGCGCCAGGCGCTGGTCGAGATCAGCCGGGAGTTCCCCGGTGATCAGCAGGTTCGGGATGTTGGTCTCTTCCCAGTTGCCGTGCGAAGAAATGTCATAGGCGGCGGCAAAGACAGTCGCGTCCGCACCCAGCACCGCGCGGATCTCGTCGAGATTCCAGACGTAGAACTTCCCCTCGACGCCCTCCGAATCGGCATCGAGGCTCGCCGCAAAGGCGCCCTCCGCCGTCACCATCTCGCGCCGGAGCCACGCCACGATCCCCTCGGCAGCATGGCGGAAAAGCGCGCGCCCGCTCTCCGCGAAGGCAAGCGCGTAAAGTTCGAGCAGCTGCGCGTTGTCGTAGAGCATCTTTTCGAAATGCGGCACCAGCCAGCGTTCGTCGACGGCGTAGCGGGCAAAGCCGCCGCCCAGGTGGTCATGAATACCGCCGAGCGCCATCCGCTCCATCGACAGCAGGAAACGCTCGCGGGCGGTGACATCGCCGCTCCGGCGCGCATGGCGATAGACGCATTCGAGGATCGGCGGGTTGGGGAATTTCGGCGCGCCGGGAAGGCCCCCATGGACTGGGTCGAGGGCGCTGGACAAGCGCCGACCCAGATCGTTCAGCTCGGACGCGGTGAGGGCGCTGCCTTCCGCTGGCGTCGCTTGGGTCAGATGCGCCTTCAGCGCCTGGGCGTTCTGGACAACCCGCTCCGGCTCCGCCTGATGAATCCGCGCGATCTCCCGCAGCACGCTGACGAAGCCGGGCCGGCCGAATCGCGGCTCCTTGGGGAAATAGGTGCCGCCCCAGAACGGCTCGCCTTGCGCCGTCAGGAACATGGTCAGCGGCCAGCCGCCCTGTTCGCCCAGCGCGTGCAGGGCGCTCATATAGACCTGATCTACGTCCGGCCGCTCTTCCCGATCGACCTTGATATTGACGAAGAGCTCGTTCATGACCTGCGCGACGCGCGCGTCCTCGAAGCTCTCATGGGCCATCACGTGGCACCAGTGGCAGGCGGCGTATCCGATCGAGAGCAGCACCGGCCGGTTCAGCCGCTGCGCTTCGGCCAGCGCCGCCGGACCCCATTCCCACCAGTGGACCGGGTTGTGCTGGTGCTGGAGGAGATAGGGCGAGCTTGCCTGTTGGAGGCGGTTCATGATGGTGCGCCTTCTCGTTTGCGGACCGCGATGGGCGAGCCGCAGGCTGGCCGGGACCAAACGTTAATCGTCTCCATCTTAAAGCTCATCGCGGTAGCGGGTTCACTTTTTCGGACGAGAGATCATTTTTTCGAGGTCGGGTCATGCGGTCGGACGACACCATTTTTGCTCCTGCGTCGGGGTTCGGGCGGGCCGCGGTTTGCGTGGTGCGCATCAGCGGCCCGAAAAGTCGATTCATCATCGAAACGATTGCCGGGCCGGTGCCGTCGGCCCGCCGTCTGGCGCTGCGGACCCTGCGCGATCCCGAAACCGGCGACGCGCTGGACCAGGCCCTGGTGGCGTGGATGCCGGGCCCGGGGAGTTTTACTGGCGAGGATCAGGTGGAGCTTCATGTTCATGGCGGTCTTGCCTCGCGGGCGGCGGTGCTGCGGACCTTGGGCGACTTGCCCGATTGCCGGGCGGCGGAAGCCGGGGAATTCACCCGCCGGGCGTTCCTGAACGGCCGCATGGATCTGAGCCGGGTCGAGGGGCTGGCGGATCTGATCGATGCGGAGACCGAGGCGCAGCGCCGCCAGGCCCTGCTGCAGCTGGAGGGCCGCCTTGGCAACGCCGCCGAGGGCTGGCGCGAGGACGTGCTTCAGGCGCTGGCCATGCTGGAGGCGAGCCTCGACTTTTCGGACGAAGGGGATGTGCCGGAGGCGCTGGAGGAGGAGATCCTGCGGCGCTTGCGGATCCTCGCCACCGCCATCGGCGAGACGCTGGCCAACCGCAGCGGCGAGCGGCTTCGCGAGGGCCTGATGGTGGTGCTGGCGGGGGCGCCGAATGCCGGCAAATCGACGCTTCTGAATGCGCTGGCCCAGCGCGATGTCGCCATCGTATCGCCGATTGCCGGAACCACGCGCGACGCCATCGAGGTGCGCTGCGACCTGGGCGGGCTGCCGGTGATCATCGTCGATACGGCAGGCCTGCGCGAAAGCACCGACGTGATCGAGCGCGAGGGCGTGGCGCGGGCCGAGGCGCGGGCGCGACAGGCCGATATCGTGCTGTGGCTGATACCGCCGGAGGACGGCGTGATCGAGCCACCGCCGGGACGGCTCGTCCTGCGGGTCGGCACCAAGAGCGATTTGAATCGGACCCGGCACGATTGCGATCTTGTCGTCTCGGCGGCGACCGGGGCGGGGATCCCGGAATTGATCGACCGGCTTCAGATCGAGGCGGGCAAGCTTCTTGGCGGCGGTTCCGACGCGTTGGTGACGCGGGAGCGCCATCGGCTCGCCCTGGAGAGCGCTAAGGATTGCTTAACCAAGGCGATCGAAATGCTGGAACGCCGGGGACCAGTGGAATTGGCGGCCGAGGAGGTGCGCCTAGCCGCGCGAGCCCTCGGTCGGGTCGCCGGGCGCGTCGATGTGGACGACGTTCTGGACCGGCTCTTTGCCAGCTTTTGCATCGGCAAGTGAGCGTGTGTGTCCCCGGCTGCTCCTTCGAAATGTCGGTTTGTGCGAGCAGAAGCCGTGACCGCGTGGCCGTGGACAGGCTGTGCGCAAGGAGTCGACAGGGAGTCGATAGCCTGTGGACGGGCAGGGGAAAACCGCACCCCGGCGGCGATGTTTCACGTGAAACATTTTGCCCTTTGACCTGATGGAGCCTAGCGCGTACTTCCACCTCTCGGAGAGTCAGGCATGAAGAGTTTCGACGTCATTGTGGTGGGCGGGGGACACGCGGGCGCGGAAGCGGCGGCCGCGTCCGCGCGCCTCGGCGCAAGCACCGCCCTCGTCACGCACAAGGCCCGCACGATCGGCGTCATGTCCTGTAACCCCGCCATTGGCGGCCTCGGTAAAGGGCATCTGGTTCGCGAGATCGACGCTCTCGACGGGGTGATGGGCCGGATGGCGGATGCCTCGGGCATCCAGTTTCGCCTCCTCAACCGCCGCAAGGGCCCCGCCGTTCGCGGCCCACGGACGCAGGCTGACCGCAAACTCTACGCGCGCGCCATGCAGGCCGAACTCGCC
Source organism: Microvirga brassicacearum (assembly GCF_008757455.1). Taxonomy (GTDB): domain Bacteria; phylum Pseudomonadota; class Alphaproteobacteria; order Rhizobiales; family Beijerinckiaceae; genus Microvirga; species Microvirga brassicacearum. The sequence goes on from NZ_VCMV01000010.1 coordinate 85,250, forward strand.
GGCACCGAAAATCTCACCATCATCGAAGGCGAGGCGGCGGATTTCGTCTGCGCCGACGGCCGCGTGACCGCCCTGGTGCTCGCCGATGGCCGCGTGCTCGCCACCGGCGCGCTGATCCTCACCACCGGGACGTTTCTGTCCGGCCTGATTCATATCGGCGAACGAAAGATCCCGGCCGGGCGAATGGGCGAGGCCGCCTCCATCGGCCTGCCGAAGACTTTCGCGCGGCTCGGCTTCACCCTCGGGCGTCTCAAGACCGGAACGCCACCGCGCCTCGACGGCCGCACCATCGATTGGGCTGGCGTCGACAAGCAAGCGGCGGACGACGAACCGGTGCCGTTTTCCAGCCTGACCGAGCGGATCACCGTGCCGCAGATCGAATGCGGCATCACTCGCACGACCGGCGCCGGCCACGATCTCATCCGCCGGAACCTGCATCGGGCGCCCATGTATTCAGGCGAGATCCAGAGCCTCGGCCCGCGCTATTGCCCCTCCATCGAGGATAAGGTCGTGCGCTTCGGCGACCGCGAGGGGCACCAGATCTTCCTCGAACCGGAAGGCCTCGACGACATCACGGTTTATCCGAACGGCATCTCCACCTCGCTGCCGGAAGATGTGCAGCTTGAACTCCTGACGCATATTCCGGGTCTCGAGCGGGCCCGCATGATGCAGCCGGGCTACGCCATCGAGTATGATTTCGTCGATCCGCGTAATCTGTCGCCGACGCTCGAGGCCAAGGCGGTCAGGGGTCTCTTCCTCGCCGGACAGATCAACGGCACGACCGGCTACGAGGAGGCGGCGGCTCAGGGCCTGCTCGCCGGCATCAATGCGGCACGTCTCGCCGGAGACCAGCCCGGCATCGTCCTGGACCGCGCCGAATCGTACATGGGAGTGCTCGTCGACGATCTCGTGACGCGCGGCGTCAGCGAGCCCTACCGGATGTTTACCTCCCGTTCCGAGTATCGCCTGAGCCTCCGCGTCGACAATGCCGATGAGCGTTTGACCGGGAAGGGTGTGGAGATCGGGTGCGTGGGGGCGGCGCGGAGAAGCCATTTCGCCGCTTCGCATACCAAACTCAGGGAAGCGGAAGCCGAGCTGCGAGAGTTGATGATCACCCCGAAGGAGGCCGCGAAACACGGACTCGGGATCAATCAGGATGGGGTTCGCCGCAGCGCCTACCAGCTGCTCTCTTACCCGACGATTGCCTGGCCCGACCTCGAGCGCGTCTGGCCGATGCTCGCCGAAGTTCCGGCGGCCGTGAAGGATCGTATCCAGACCGACGCGACCTACGCGGTCTATCTCGACCGTCAGCGCGCCGATATCGCGGCGTTCCGGCGCGACGAAAGCATCGAGCTCGGCGCCATCGACTTCGCGGGCCTGCCGGGCATCTCGAATGAGGTCCGGGGCAAGCTCGACCGGGTTCGACCCCTGACCCTCGGCCAGGCGGCGCGGATTGAGGGGGTCACCCCGGCTGCCCTCACGCTGCTGGCGGCATTTGCCAAACGCGAAAGCGCGCCGCAGACCAGGAAAGTCGAGCCGTCATGACGGTTTCGCAGACGTCCCTCGCCGATGTTTCACGTGAAACACTCGACCGGTTGAAGCTGCTCGAATCGGAGTTGCTGCGCTGGCAGGCGATCAAGAATCTTGTGGGACCGGGGACCCTGGACGACATCTGGACCCGCCATATCGTCGATTCACTGCAGCTTCTCGCTGCAGCGCCGGGGGCAAAAACCTGGCTCGATCTCGGCTCCGGTGCGGGGTTTCCCGGCTTGGTGATCGCTATCGCGGGGCAGGAGCGGGGATTGAGCGTGGATCTGGTGGAGAGCAATTCCCGGAAATGCGCGTTCCTGCGGCACGTCTCGCGACTGACCGGCGCCAACGCGAAAATCCATGAAGCGCGGCTTGAGGCGGTCATTCCGCAATTCGTCGGGCGCGCTCAGGTGGTGTCGGCGCGGGCCCTGGCGCCGTTAACCAAGCTCCTCGAATGGACCGAGCCCCTGTTGAAAACGGGGACAACCGGCCTGTTCCCCAAGGGACGGGACGTGGATGCGGAATTGACCGAAGCGGCGCGATCGTGGAAGTTCAATGCGGAGATCCTGCCAAGCCAGACTGATTCTGATGCCCGGATTCTTCGCATAACCTCCATCGAGAGAATGTCATGATCACCGAACGCAGCGAATCTCCCGCCGGAGCGCGCCCGGCCCTGCCGCGCACGTTGGTGCTTGCCAACCAGAAAGGCGGCGTAGGCAAAACCACGACGGCCATCAATCTGGGAACGGCGCTCGCCGCCATCGGCGAGAAGGTTCTGATTCTCGACCTTGACCCGCAAGGCAACGCCTCGACCGGCTTAGGGTTGGATCGCAAGAATCGCCCGGTCTCGACCTACCATGTTCTGACCGGTGAAGCGTCGCTTGAGAGCGCCATTACGCCCACCGCGGTGCCGCGCCTGTTCGTCGCGCCGTCGACCCTCGACCTCCTGGGAGTCGAGTTGGAGATTTCCGGCGAGCGGGATCGCGTGCAGCGGCTCAAGAAGGCGATTTCCGCTCTCATGACCTCTGAGGTAAGTGATCCCTTTACCTATATTCTGATCGACTGCCCGCCTTCGCTGAATCTTCTGACCATCAACGCCTTGACCGCAGCTGACGCCGTTCTGGTCCCCCTCCAATGCGAATTCTTCGCGCTGGAAGGCCTCAGCCAGCTGCTCAAGACGGTCGAACAGGTCCGGTCCGCTCTCAATCCCACCCTGACGATTCATGGTGTCGTCCTGACCATGTTCGACCCGCGCAACAACCTTTCGGGGCAGGTGGTCGCGGACGTTCGGCAGTTCATGGGCAGCAAGGTTTACGAGACGATGATTCCGCGCAATGTGCGAGTGTCCGAGGCGCCGTCCCACGGCAAGCCGGTTCTGCTCTACGATCTGAAATGCGCCGGCTCTCAGGCCTATCTTCGTCTCGCTTCCGAAATCATTCAACGAGAGCGCGCGCTTCGCGCCGCTTAAAGACCCGAAAGACACGCAATGGCAGAAGACGTTAAGCCGCGCCTGGGACGAGGACTGGCTGCACTCATCGGCGAGGTCGGGGATGAAATGTCGGTCGTCGAGCGCGGGCGTGGCCAGCGACGCGTTCCGGTCGAGTTTCTGCGCCCCAATCCGCGCAACCCGCGCAAGTTTTTCGAGGAAAGCGAGCTGCTGGAATTGTCCCAGTCGATTCGTGATCGCGGCATCATCCAGCCCATCATCGTCCGTCCGCTGCCCAACAAGTCCGACGCCTTCGAGATCGTCGCCGGCGAGCGCCGCTGGCGCGCGGCGCAACATGCGGGCTTGCATGAAGTGCCGGTCGTGGTGGTGGAGATCGACGACAAGACTTCGCTCGAATATGCCATTCTCGAAAACGTTCAGCGCGCCGATCTCAACCCGATCGAGGAAGCGCAGGGCTATTCGCGCCTGATGGCCGAGTTTTCCTACACGCAGGAGAATCTCGCGAAAATCATCGGCAAGAGTCGCAGCCACATCGCCAACATGATGCGGCTATCGGATCTGCCCGAACCCGTGAAAGCCTTGCTGGTCAGCCGCCAGATCACTGCCGGCCACGGCCGCGCGCTTTTGGCCGTCAACGATCCGCAAGCGGTGGCGCGGCGCATCGTCGACCAGGGCATGAGCGTGCGTCAGGTCGAGGAGATTGCGCAGGCCGATCAGACCATGCCGCGAAACCTGGAAACCAAGTCGGCGCACAAGCCCGGCAAGGACCCCGACACCCGGGCGCTGGAACGGGCCCTGCAGGATGTGCTCGGCCTGAATGTGGAGATCGCCCACAAGGGGCAGGGGGGCGAATTGCGCATTCGCTACAAGACGTTGGAGCAACTCGACGGTCTCTGCCGGCGGCTCAATCCGCAATAGGAAAGAGGTTTTCCGTGACCGGGAGACGCAGCAGGATTCGCTCACCGTAATCGGCGCGAAACAACCTCTTGCGGCCTTCAGTTATCGTCGCGCCGAACGCGCGAGATCGAGCAGGGTTTTGGCCGTCACCACATCGCCGAGCGCGGCAAGCCTTCGCGTCTGCAGAATGCCGTCCTGAATCGACGCCACGGCGTCCTTCAGGGTGGCGGCATTCCACCGTTGAAGCTGGCGCTCGACGAGAGGTTTGCGTCTGAAATGCAGGCCGCGCATACCCTCGATCACATTCGTGATTGAACGCCCTTCCTCGACCGCGTGGCGGGCCGCAAGCAGCGTGAGCGCATGACGAAGGGCTGCACCCAGCACGACGGATGCGTGAATTCCCTCTGCGGCGAGGCGCCTCGAGCCGATCTCTAGCTCCGCTCCCATGCCGGCGAAGGCGGCGTCGACCACGGCGTCCATGGCCAAGCCTGAGACATCGCTCATGATGGCGTCCACATCATCGAGGCTGATGTCCTGCTGGCCGTGCGCATAGAGCATCAGCTTCGCCAATTCGCCACGGGTCGCCAGCCGGTCGCCGCCGAGGGATGCCACGATGGCCGCCCGCACCTCGCGTGAGATCGAGAAACCGCCGGCCTTCATCGCCTCATCGACCACGGCGCCGAGATCGCGGCCCGTATCGGCGTAGCACGGCAGCGCCAGGGCGCGCGGCGACTTCTCGCACAGGGTGCGCAAGGGGGAGGATTTGGCAAGATCGCCGCCTTCGATGACAATCGCCGTGTCTTGTAACTCGGTCTTCAGAACGGCATCGACGGCGGGCGCGATATTACGCGAGGTGGCACGGATCCAGAGCGCACGCCGGCCGCCGAAGAGACCCATGGTCCCGGCCTCGTCGGCAAGTCGTCCGGGATCGGCCGCAACGTCATCGCCGTCGATGCGGATCAGTTGAAACGGATCGGCCGCGTCGTCGACCGAACGCTCGGCCAGGGTCCGGGCGCGCTCGTTCACCAGGCCGATATCCGGCCCATAGACGAGGAAAACGCCAATCCGCGGATCGGAGCGCCGCAGCACCCCTTCCACGTCAGCGGCTTTGACGGCGACCATGCGGCCTCACATCTGCGACAGGGTCGCGGCCAGCCGTGTCTTGACCTGTTCCGCGAGCGCCTTGGCGAGCCGGATTTCCGCATCGCGGGCGGCGCGCACGGTGGCAAAGCGCTGCTTGAAACGATCGTAGGTCGCCTCCGCGGTGGCGGTGCCCCTGGTGATGACCTTGGAGCCGTCACGATTGGTCAAGGTATAGGTCAGTTTTCCGACCAGGGTGGCGGATTGCGCGCGGCCCGAGATCGAATCGACGATTGGCGTGCTCAGCCGCTCTTCGAACGACAGGTTGAGCACATATTGCTTGGTCGTGTCCGAGCCGGACCCGTTGAGGCCATAGACCAGTTCGCTGCGCAGATAATGGCCGATGCGCGCCTGCGCGTCGGCCCAATCCAGCTCCGGCACCTCGATGGCGGCCATGACCGTCTGGAGCGATGCGCCCGATGCTGTCGGGCCGTGAAGCGGCCGCAAACAAGCCGAAACACCGAGCGCCAGACCGGCAACGATGGCGATGCGCGCCAGCCCGCGAAGGTGGGTGAGGTTAAGCGACGACATTCACGATCCTCTGTGGGACGACGATGATCTTGCGAGGCGGCTTGCCTTCGAGCGCCCTTTGCACGGCGTCGAGCACAAGCACGGCGGCCTCGATCGCCGCCTGATCCGCATCGCGCGCCACCGTGACGTCGGCGCGCTTCTTGCCGTTGACCTGAACCGGAAGCGTGATGGAATCCTCCACCAGCAGCGCCGGGTCGAAAACGGGCCAGGCGGTGTCGGCGACGAGCCCGGGTTGCCCCAGCGCCTGCCAGCTCTCCTCCGCCAGATGCGGCATCATGGGGGCGAGAAGCTGCACGAAGATCCGGCCCGCTTCGCCGAACGCGTTGCCAAGCCCCGGTTCTGAAGTGCCCTTCGACTGCGCCAGCAGGTCATACAGGCTGTTGGCGAGTTCGTAGAGATGCGCCACGCAGCGGTTGAAGCGCAGGCGCTCTACATCCTCGCCCACAGCCGCAAGAGCTTTGTGGGCCGCCTTGCGCACCGCAAGCCCGATGGGACCTTCGGAGCGCCCGTCGGTGTCCCCCGCCGTGCGATCCGCGATCTCCGACACGAGGCGCCACGCGCGCTGAACGAAGCGGCCGGCGCCCTGGACGCCCTCCTCGGTCCAGATGACGTCGCGCTCGGGCGGCGAATCGGAGAGCATGAACCAGCGGGCCGTATCGGCGCCGTAGGAGCCGATGATCTCATCCGGATCGACCGTGTTGCGCTTCGATTTCGACATCTTCTCGATCGAGCCGATCTCGATCGGCGCGCCGGTCGCAATGTGGACGGCCTTGCGCGCCGCGCCATCCTGCTCGAAGCGCACGTCGCTCGGCAGCACCCAGCCGCCGCTCGCGTCCTTGTAGGTCTCGTGCACCACCATCCCTTGCGTGAACAGTCCGGCGAAGGGTTCGTCGATGCCGGCATGGCCGGTCTTCGACATGGCGCGGGTGAAGAAGCGCGAATAGAGCAGGTGCAGGATCGCGTGCTCGATGCCGCCGATATATTGATCGACCGGCAGCCAGGCATCCACCGTCTCGCGATCGGTCGGCCGGTCGGTGAGGGTCGGATCGGTGAAGCGCGCGAAATACCACGACGAATCCACGAAGGTGTCCATGGTGTCGGTTTCGCGTCGGGCCGCCTTGCCGCATTGCGGGCAATCCACATGCTTCCAGGTCGGGTGACGATCGAGCGGGTTGCCCGGCACGTCGAACGACACATCCTCGGGCAGCACCACGGGAAGCTGATCTTTCGGTACCGGAACGATGCCGCAATCATCGCAATGGATGATCGGGATCGGGCAGCCCCAATAGCGCTGGCGCGAAATGCCCCAGTCGCGCAGGCGGAAATTCACTTTGCGCTCGGCCACCGGCCGGTTCTGGCGGGTTTCGCTTTCGAGAACGCGAGCGACTTCCTCCTTGGCGTCAGTGATGGACATGCCGTCGAGGAAGCGAGAATTGATCATGCGGCCGTCGCCGTCATAGGCGGTGTCGGTGATGACGAACGAGGCCGGGTCTACATCCGGCGGGCACACCACCGGCGTGTTGCCGAGGCCGTATTTGTTGACGAAATCGAGGTCGCGCTGGTCATGCGCCGGGCAACCGAAAATCGCTCCGGTGCCGTATTCCATCAGCACGAAATTCGCCACATAGACGGGCAGCGTCCAGTTCGGATCAAGCGGATGGACCGCGCGCATGCCGGTGTCGAAGCCGAGTTTTTCGGCCTTGTCGATGGCCTCCTGCGCGGTGCCGGTGCGCTTGGCGGTCTCGATGAAGACGGCAAGCTCCGGATTGGTTTCGGCCGCGGCCTTCGCGAGCGGATGGTCGGGCGCCAGCGCCAGAAACTTCGCGCCGAACAGCGTATCGGGCCGGGTCGTATAAATCTCGACCTCATCCTCGCCACGCGGCGTGGTGGTGGCGTCGAGGGCAAACCGAACCAGCAACCCTTCGGAGCGGCCGATCCAGTTGCGCTGCATCAGGCGCACTTTGTCAGGCCAGCGGTCGAGGCCGTCCAGCGCGTCGTGCAGATCCTGCGCGTAATCGGTGATCTTCAGGAACCACTGGGTGAGCTCGCGCTGTTCGACGAGGGCGCCGGAGCGCCAGCCGCGGCCGTCGATGACCTGCTCGTTCGCCAGCACCGTGTGGTCGACCGGATCCCAGTTCACCTTCGCGGTCTTGCGGTCGACCAGCCCGGCCCCAAGAAAATCGAGGAACATGCGCTGCTGGTGCCGGTAATAGCTCGGATCGCAGGTGGCGATCTCACGGCTCCAGTCGATCGCAAGCCCCATGGATTGCAGCTGCGCGCGCATGCTGGCGATATTGGCGTAGGTCCATTCCCGCGGGTGGACCTTGTTCTGCATGGCGGCGTTCTCGGCCGGCATGCCGAAGGCATCCCAGCCCATCGGGTGCAGAACGTTGAAGCCGCGCGCCCGCTTGTAGCGCGCCACCACGTCGCCCATGGTGTAGTTGCGCACGTGGCCCATATGGATGCGCCCCGACGGATAGGGAAACATCTCGAGCACGTAATATTTCGGGCGCGGATCGTCGTTCTCGGTCTTGAAGAGGTCGTGGTCGTTCCAGACCTTGCGCCATTTCAGCTCGGCTTCCTTGGCGTTGTAGCGCTCGGGCCTCATTTTTCGTAACACATCCGTCTCAAAGCATTTCCCGTCGGGAAAATGCGCCAATGCATCAGGCGGCTTGCGCCGCCGGGTTTGCGCGGACTAGGACACAGCTCTCCCGCGGGGTCAACGCCTCCCGGCGCAGGTCGTCGCGCACGAGGGCGTCGCAAGAAGCAAGGCACACGAATCCATGACCGAACACGATCCTGTCGCGGGCCTGAAAGAGGTCGAAGCCGGCATCGCACGCGCCGCAACGGACTATGACCGCGATCCCGCCTCGATCACGCTCGTTGCGGTCTCGAAACTCTTTCCGTCTGCGGATATCGAGGCGGTTCTGGCCGCCGGCCACCGGGTCTTCGGCGAAAATTACGTCAAGGAAGCCGCCGAGAAATGGCCGCCGCTGCGCGAGCGTTATCCGGACGTGGAACTGCATCTGATCGGCCCGCTGCAATCCAACAAGGCGCGGGACGCGGTGGCGCTGTTCGACGTCGTCGAGAGCCTCGACCGCCCCTCGCTCGCTGAGGCGCTGGCGAAGGAAATCGCCCGGCAGGGAAAAACGCCGCGCCTGCTGGTCCAGGTCAATACCGGCGAGGAGCCGCAGAAGGGCGGCGTCATGCCGGCGGATCTCGACGCCTTTCTGGACCTCTGCCGGACCCGCCATGGCCTCGTCATCGAGGGCCTGATGTGCATCCCGCCGGCCGAAGACCCGCCCTCGCCGCATTTCGCCCTGCTCAACAGCATGGCGGCAAGGCACGATCTCAAGACCCTCTCCATGGGCATGAGCGCCGATTACGACCCGGCGATCCAACTCGGCGCCACCCATGTGCGGGTCGGGAGCGCGATTTTCGGGGAGCGGATGAAGCCGTGACAGCGACCGGCGACGGTTACGCCACCTAATTTCTCAACGATACCACGTCGAACTTCTCTTTCTTTCGGTCCCAAAAGTAGAGGAGGGCATACGTATTGCTCACGACGAGAATTCCAGGATTCCTCAGCCTGACGGATTTCGGATAATCCTCGCAGGACTCTTCTTGAAACTCACGAAAGGCATTGCCGCAAACGGTATCCCAACGACCGGGCTTGGCGAATCCAAGGCCATTATCTTTCAGATCGCTGTGATCGGCCCTGATCTCGTCACCTTCGCTGAGGATCAGCAGAAGGTGGACACGGCCTTTCGTGGTCACGATCACGCCGCGGGCCTGATCGGACTTGCGGATAGCGATTTGCGCGCGATCCTTGATCCCATTGCCGTCGAAATCGGCCTCGATCATTGAGGGGTCAATCGAGGCGCTCGGCGTATCCGCGATGCGCGCTCGCTCTTCCTCCGCCGTCAGCGCTCGCCATTCGCCAAGATCTTGCGCTGAGCTGACAGCCGACGCCAGCCCTAGGAATGCGATACTCGCGAGGGCACGGAGGGACGCACGGATCATGGTTTGAGACCTGAGTTAATGTTCATGCGAGATACATTATATCGTCAGAATGCGATTGATGTGACGTTTCACACCGCGAAGCTCGCGGCCTTGCCTGCGAGCCCCGATGGTAGAGTTGAAACGATCGCTTTGCCCCGCTATGGTCCTGCGTCGATCCGGCACCAACCACAGGAGGGCTGCATGTGTGAGCGTCACCATCTTCGCATGTTCGGCCCCTGGAACGCCCTGCAGCAGCTTGTTGCAGGGCCGGCCACGGATCTGAGGTCGCTACCGATCTGACGCTTCTCGGCGTCGACGAAATCTCATCCCGGTCAGCTCTGAACGGCTTACCGCGCCGCTGCCCCCTCGGCCGGCGTGTCTGACAGACGTTCACGTATCCGCGCGATTTGAGCCCTCCCCGGGCCGACGCGCAGCACCGATGAGATGACAGATGGGCTCGATCAGCCTTCGCAATGTAACGTTCCTCGCCCAGACTCCGCTTTTCCAGGACCTTAATCTCGTTCTTGGTGAGCGCGACCGGCTCGGTCTCGTGGCCGGCAACGGCGCCGGCAAGACCACCTTGTTGAAGTGCCTCGCCGGAACGCTCGAGCCGACCCACGGCGAGATAACCCGCCCGCGGGGCATGCGCGTAGGCCTCGTGGAGCAGGATGTGCCTGCGCGCCTGCGCGATATGCCCTTGAGCGACGCCATCCTGGAGGCGCTTCCTCCTTTGGAACGCGACGGGCAGGAATGGCGGGCTGAAATTGTGCTGGACGAATTCGAGACGCCGCTCGCCATGCGCCGCCTGCCCTTGCGCGCGCTCAGCGGCGGCTGGCAGCGGCTGGCTCTGATCGCCCGCGCGTGGATCGCCGAGCCGGACGCGCTGCTGCTCGACGAGCCGACGAATCATCTCGATCTCGCCAAGCTCTACCAGCTCGAATCCTGGATCAACACGACGGCGCAGCAGATTCCGGTCGTGATTGCGAGCCACGACCGGAATTTTCTCGATGCCTGCACGACCCGGACGCTTTTTCTGCGGCCCGATACCTGCATCGCGTTCCATCATCCGTATGGTCGTGCCCGCGCCCTCTTGGCCGCGCATGACGACGCGCAGGCGAACCGGTTGGAAAAGGATCGTCGCGAGCTTCGCCGCCTGCGGCAGAATGCGGGCGAGTTGCGCAATATCGGCGTCAACAGCGGCAGCGATCTGCTGCTCAAGAAAGCCAAGCAGCTCGGCGGGCGCGCCGACGCGCTCGAACAGGGGCTGCAGGCTGCGCATCAGGAGCGATCGGGCGAGATCAAGCTCTCCAATCGCGGCACCCATGCGCGGGTGCTCGTGTCGCTGGACAACGTGGTGGTGCGAAAGCCCGATGGCGACAAGCTGTTCGGCATTCCCAAGCTGATCGTGGCACAGGGCGATCGCGTTATCGTTCTCGGCCGCAACGGCGTCGGCAAGTCGCGGCTCGTGCGGCTGCTGCAAGAAGCGATGGGCGCGCCGGATGCGAATCCGAGCGTGAAGGTGAGCCCATCAGTGGTCGTCGGCTACACCGATCAGGAGATGTCGCAGCTGCCGGAAAAAGCCACCGCCCATGACTTCATCCTATCGGCTTTCCGCCTCGGCGATCAGCGCAGCCGGGCGCTTCTGGCGGGAGCGGGGTTCAGCGTTGAGAAGCAGAAACAGCCGATCGCCCGATTGTCGCCAGGCGAGAAGGCCCGGCTCGCGCTGCTCGGACTGCGTCTCACGGAGCCGAATTTCTATCTCATGGACGAACCCACCAACCATGTGGACATCACCGGCCGCGAGCAATTGGAGGCCGAGATCCTCGCCGCCAAGGCGACCTGCCTGGTGGTGTCGCACGACCGGACCTTCGTTGCGACCATCGGCACCCGGTTTCTGCTCGTCGAAGGCGCGAAGATGAGGGAAATCGACGCGCCGGAGGTGTTCTACGAGGCGGTGATGCGCGAGAGGGCGTGATCGCAGGTCATCCGACGATCTCGATCCGCGTCCTCGGCCCGATCAGCGCCAGCAATCGGGCGATCATGCGCTTATCGACAGCCATGCACCCCTCGGTCGGCGTGAATCCCGGTCGTGCCAGGTGGAGGAAGATGGCGCTGCCGCGGCCGCGCACGGTGGGCGCGCGGTTCCACCCGATATCGACCACCACGTCGTAGAGATGGTCGTCGCGCCACATCTTTTCGTGGCCGGTCGCGCATGGCAACGGGATCAGCCGGTTGTAGCGCCGGTCGCGCGGGTCGTCGGACCAGCCGTCCTGCCGCCGGATCCGGCGCAGAGCCAAGCCGGTGCGCGGTCGCGACAGGTTGTCGGCCCGGTAGAACGCGCCTAAGAGGCCGAAGCGGCCGATCGGCGATGCACCGTCGCCCTCGCGCTTGTCGTGGCGGGTGCCGCCGCGTCCCAGTGCGCAGGGTATGACGAGAGGGCCTGCGACGATCCGGCCTTTCGAATGATCGAGAGCGGATCGATAAACGCGAATGGTGTTGACGTAGGATCGTATCATGAGCAGTGGAAGGGTCGCCCCGTCCTCTTGTTGTCAAGCCGGGAACGAATACTCTATCTGTCCAAAGCGCCAAATCTGTCTATAGCGCCAAGATCGCGAGCCGATTGTGCGTTTATCCTCTTGAAAGGTTTGAGATGTCGAATGCGAGCCGCCTCCTCGTCGTGGACGACGATCAGGACCTGCGCGATACCCTCGTCGAACAGCTCGGACTTTACGAAGAATTTCAGATCACCACCGCGGAAACCGCCGCAGGTGCATTGCAGGCGATCAAGGGCGACCGGATCGATCTCGCCATCATGGATGTGGGCCTGCCGGACATGGATGGACGCGACGCCGTGAAGCAGATGCGCCGCGACGGCTTTCGCAGCCCGATCATCATGCTGACCGGTCAGGCCTCCGAGAACGACACCGTGATGGGCCTCGAGGCCGGCGCCAACGATTATGTGGTGAAGCCGTTCAAGTTCGCGGTTCTGCTCGCCCGCATCCGCGCCCAGTTGCGCCAATACGAGGCGAGCGAGGACGCGGTGTTCCAGATCGGCCCCTATACGTTCCGGCCGGGCTCGAAGCTGCTCACCAGCGAGAAGGGCTCCAAGCTCAAGCTGACCGAAAAGGAAACCGCGATCCTGCGCTATCTCTACCGCGCGGGCCAGAATGTGGTGGGGCGCGAAACCCTGCTGGCGGAGGTGTGGGGCTACAATTCCAACGTCACGACGCATACGCTCGAGACCCATATCTATCGCCTGCGTCAGAAAATCGAGACCGATCCATCCAAGGCGAGCATCCTTGTGACGGAGCCCGGCGGCTACAAGCTGATTCCCTGAAATGGCCCTCGACGACGACATCGCGACCCTCTCCGGCGCGCCGCTCTTCAACCTGCTCGACCGGGATGCCCTGAGGCTCGTCGCCTTCGCGGCGGAAAGCCGGCAGCTGCGCGCGGGCGACATGCTGTTTCGAAAGGGCGACAAATCGGATGGAGGCTACGTGGTCACGCGCGGCGCCGTGGCGCTCGATGCCCAGGATGACGGCTCGCCCGCCACCTTCATTGCCGCTCCCGGCGCGGTGATCGGACGGGCCGCGCTCTTCACCCGCATCGAGCGCCCGGCCACCGCCACCGCGCGCGAACCCTCGACCGTGATGCGCATCTCGCCGAGCCTCATGCGCCGCGTGCTGGAGGAGTTCCCCAAAGCCGCCATCGCCATGCAGACCGCCATGACCGAGGAACTGACGGTGCTCAGCCGTGGGCTCGAAGGGGTGCGGCAGAAGCTGATGGCGATCGACGGGGAGGAGTAGGATCTCTCTTCCTTCCCCCTTGCGGGGAGGGGCAGGGGTG
>NZ_VCMV01000074.1:0-136 GCF_008757455.1 Microvirga brassicacearum
AACGCTGGCTACGGCTGGAACACCAACGACAACAACAACTTCGTTGATCCGGTGACCGGCCTCGTCAGCAGCGGCGGCGATGACGGCGGCTTCGTCGGCGGTGGTCAGGTTGGCTACAACTACCAGATCGGTTCGT
>NZ_VCMV01000074.1:146-564 GCF_008757455.1 Microvirga brassicacearum
TTCGGCCTTGTCAGCCGCGGTGGCGATAACGGCGGCTTCGTCGGCGGTGGTCAGGTTGGCTACAACTACCAGATCGGTTCGTTCGTCGTCGGTCTCGAGACGGACATTCAGTACGCCGATCTCGGCGGCGGTCGCGCTACCTTCGCTCCGGGTGCGTTCCTCGGCGACAGCAATGACGGCAACTGGTTCGGCACCGTGCGCGCTCGCGCCGGTTTTGCCTTCGACCGCGCCCTCATCTATGCCACCGGTGGTTTCGCTTATGGCGACATCGGCGCTGGCAGCACCGCTTTCGTGGCTCCGGACGGCACCGTGTTCGCTGGCAGCAGCAACGGCACCAACACCGGTTGGGTCCTCGGCGGTGGTGTCGAATACGCGTTCACCAACAACCTGACCGCGAAGATCGAAGGTCTGTACGTGA
>NZ_VCMV01000075.1:0-596 GCF_008757455.1 Microvirga brassicacearum
CCCACCGTCGCCACGCCTGCGCCGATCAGCAACGATCCGCCGACCTTGTTGATCACGCCGATGGCGCGCGGGTTGCTGACGATGTTGCGCGCCCGCGACGCGATGAGCGCGTAGATGAACGAATTGGCGAAAGCCAGCACCAGGAACGTCGTCGCGAAGATGCCGAGCTGCGGGGCGAGCGCTGCTTTGGTGTCGATGAATTGCGGCAGGAACGCCATGAAGAAGGTCAGGCCCTTCGGATTGAGCGCCGTCACCAGCCACGCATGGGCGAGCATTTTCATCGACGACACGGCATCCGTGCGCGGCTTCGCGTCGAGCGTTCCGCCGGCGCGCCAGAGCTTGATGCCGAGATAGACCAGATAGGCGGCGCCCGCCCACTTGAACAGCGTGAACGCGGTCGCCGAGGCAGCGAGCAAGGCGCCGAGGCCGAGAAGCGACAGGCCCATGGCGGTAAAATCCCCGAGCGCCACGCCGATTGCCATCGGCAGTGCGGTGCGCCACCCCTGGCCCAGCGCGTAGGACACCACGAGCAGGATCGTGGGGCCGGGAATCACCAGCAGAACGGCGGAGGCGGCCGCGAAGGCGAGCCAGGTTTC
>NZ_VCMV01000075.1:606-1035 GCF_008757455.1 Microvirga brassicacearum
CGTTGCGCGCGGTGCGCCAGCCCTGGCCCAGCGCGTAGGACACCACGAGCAGGATCGTGGCGCCGGGAATCACCAGCAGAACGGCGGAGGCGGCCGCGAAGGCGAGCCAGGTTTCGATCGTCATGGTGGGGTCCCTTGCCTGTGGAGAGGAAGGGAGCCACATGCCGGCGGCGATGTCCAGCGCAGGCGTCGGACCCCTCAGTTCGCCCGGTCGATCGCCCGCTTCACCACCTGCTGCACTTCCGGGTTCGACAGGAAGAGGTCGTGATTGATGATGCCGCCGCCGAACTCGGATGCGTCGGCAACGCGCACGCCCAGCGATTCCAGCCGTTCGCGATCGGCCGCGCCGGCCCGCACGATGCCGCCGGCAAGCCAGCTCGATACGGCAAGCGCCCGGTCGTTGGTGGAGCTGATGACGGTGATTTTCTT
>NZ_VCMV01000011.1 GCF_008757455.1 Microvirga brassicacearum
GGGCGGGACGCGCGGGCATGCACACGGAAAGCAGCGTGATTTTCTCGGCTGCCGAAATCTTCGATGGAAGGGAGAACTACAACCAAAGGTGGCGCTGGGTTGCCGCGAAGAAGCTGCTCGACGCAACCAACGCTGAACCCAGCAAGAGCAGCATCTTGGAGATTTTCGACGATTACCAGCAGGCCGTACCCCCGGTGGTCCTGCCGGCGGACCCCGCCTGGCTGGACCTTGTCTTTGCGGATGCCGGAACCATCGAAGCGGTCGTCGATGCGGTAGTCGCGAAGTATGACGTTATTAGTGGCAGTGAGTTCCGCGACTACATCACGGGGCGCGCGCGTGCCATTCAGAGCATTGCCGCTTACCTGGCGACCCATGTCGATGTGGACGATCCTGATGCGGCGAAAAAGGTCGAGGACCTTGCTGCGAACACGTTGGCGTACCACTTGGCGGATGGGGCGACGCGCGCAAAGCTCCTCGAGGTTTTCTCGGCCATTGCGGCGAAGCTAAAGGGCAACGCCGACGCAGACTATCGCGCGCTGATCCGTAAGTCGCCGTTGCCACCTGCCGACATCAAGGTCTTGAGCACATGGCTGACCGCCCATCAAGCCGTGCTGCTGAAGGCAGCGGAGGAAGGGACTTTGCTTGAGCTTGTTGTGGAACAGGCTCTACCGTTCGTAGCAGCTAAATCCTTGCGGGGCCTCGACACGAAACTGGTCGTGCTTCCCGCGCTCAAGTCATGGATAGTCGGATCAACATTCTCTGAGATTCAGGCGGACCTCGTGGCCGCCGGGGTCAAGATCGGCAACAGCTGGCCTACGGCTGAACACGCCGTGTCCATCTGCGAAGACGGATTTGGTTATCATCTGGCAATGATTCTGGCGTCCATCACCGATTTAGCCGAACCGGTTAGCCAGAAGCTTTGTGACGCGGTCGCGTCGTTTCAGCGACAGGTCAAGAATGGACTGGGCGACGATCCATCGAACGCATTCTACGAGGCTGGCTTCGCGGACAGAGTCGTGGCGCAGGCGCTTGCCGCAGCCTTTCTTGGCATTGCGGACCGGTCAGCGGTCAGGAGGCTGTGCCGCAAGAACCGCGACGCCGTGTTCATCGCGCTGAAGGACTTTCCGGACTACTTTATGTCGGTGGCTAGGGAATTGTCGGCCACGTGATCGCTAACTCGTGCATCGCTGGTGTAAAGGCTTAGACAACCGCTATGGTTTAACCGATCCGCAGTCGGTGCGGGCGGCAGTTTCCGCTTTCACTCGCCAATACCTGCCAGTCCGCTAGCGGCCCCCCACAGCCCTTCAGGTCGCCCCAAAATGTCCAGACTAGATCGGCGATAGCGAGGCATATCCGTCGGCGCGTCTCGCACGATGGTCTCGCAGTCGCGGCAGCTCATCTTGGGACGGATGTGCCGGATGACCTTGAAGTGGGACGGCA
>NZ_VCMV01000076.1:0-803 GCF_008757455.1 Microvirga brassicacearum
ACCTTCACCTACACGCTCACGAACGACCCGGATGGCAAGTTCCAGATTTCGGGCGATCAGCTTCAGGTCAAGCAGGGCGCAAGTCTCGACTACGAAACCAAGACCCAGCACACGGTCACGGTCCGCGTCACGGATCAAAACGGTCTCTTCCACGACAGGACGTTCACGATCGCGGTGAACAATCTCAATGAAACGCCCGGCAACCAGGCGCCGACGGACATTGGCCTGTCTGCGAGCGCGATCAACGAGAACACCGCGAATGATGTTGCGGTCGGCAACCTGAGCGCGACCGATCCGAACAACGGCGACACCTTCACCTACGCGCTGACAGACAACGCCGGCGGGCGGTTCAAACTCGATGCGACCGGAACAAAAATCCTCGTCGCCAACAGCGCGCTTCTCAACCATGAAAGCGCGACGTCACACCAGATCACCATCCGTGTGACGGACCAGGGTGGCCTGACCCACACCAAGACGATCACGATCAACGTCAACAACGTCAATGAAAGGCCGACAGACCTCAACCTTTCGACCCAGAACGTCGACGAGAACACGCCCGGCGGGACATCGATCGGAACGTTGACCGGAATCGATCAGGACGTTGGCAATACCTTCACCTACACGCTCATGAACGACCCGGATGGCAAGTTCCAGATTTCGGGCAATCAGCTTCAGGTCAAACAGGGCGCAAGTCTCGACTACGAAACCAAGAACCAGCACACGGTCACGGTCCGTGTCACGGATCAAAGCGGTCTCTTCCACGACAGGACGTTCACGATCGCGGTGAACAATCTCAATGAAAC
>NZ_VCMV01000076.1:813-1105 GCF_008757455.1 Microvirga brassicacearum
GCGGCGACACCTTCACCTACACGCTGACAGACAATGCTGGCGGGCGGTTCAAGCTCGATGCGACCGGGACGAAAATCCTCGTTGCCAACAGCGCGCTGCTCAACCATGAAAGCGCGACGTCACACCAGATCACCATCCGCGTGACGGACCAGGGCGGCCTGACCTACACCAAGACAATCACGATCAACATCAACAACGTCAATGAACGGCCGACAGACCTCAACCTTTCGACCCAGAGCGTCGACGAGAACACGCCCGGCGGGACATCGATCGGAACGTTGACCGGAATCGA
>NZ_VCMV01000077.1 GCF_008757455.1 Microvirga brassicacearum
CTTTGAAAACCTGACCGACCCCTCGATCTACACGGCGCTGCCAGCCGGGTGGCTGATCGGCACCTCCGACATCGTGCGATCGACGGCTGCCATCGAGGCCGGGCGGTACAAGGTCGTCAACACGGCGGCGGCCGCGGTGATCGTCGCTGTTGCCAACGCCTTGAAAAATCACGACTTCCCGTTCGTCTTCGGTGGCGATGGCGCCGGCTTCGCCCTGCCGCCGGAGCTTCGACCGCTGGCGGCCGAGGCTCTCGCCAACGTGGCGGGCTGGGTGCGCGATGAATTCAGCCTCGAATTGCGGGTCGCCCTCGTCTCGGTCGACGAGTTGCGCGCACGGGGCCTCGACGTTCAGGTGGCGCGGTTCGCCCCATCGCCCAACGTTTCCTACGCGATGTTCACGGGCGGCGGCTTGGCTTACGCAGAGCGCCAGATGAAGGCCGGGGAGTTTGCCGTGGCACCGGCCCCGCGCGGCGCACGGCCCGACCTCAATGGCCTCTCCTGCCGCTTCGAGGAAATCAGGGCCGAGAACGGGTTGATCCTTTCGCTGATCGCGATCCCGGCCTCGCCCAACGTGGATCAGGCGGACTTCAACCACTTGATCGGCGACGTGCTGCGGCTGGCCGAAGGGCGCAACGGAGCGAGCCGCCCGGTTCCCGATGGCGGACCGTCGATGCTCTCGCCGTTCAGGGGCTTCGATATCGAGAAGAAGACGCTGCAGAATCCGGGACTTATGGCCGCGACGCGACTCGCCGTCAGAAGGCTGATCTCCTTCGCGATCTTCAAGTCGAATCGCCGCGTCGGCACGTTCGATCCCACGACCTACCGCCAGCAGCTCGTCGACAACACCGATTTCCGCAAGTTCGACGACGGCCTGCGCATGACGCTCGATTGCACGCCCGCATTGGCCGACGATCTGGAGCGGCTCCTGATCGACGCCGAACAGAGGGGCATCGCCCGCTATGGCATGCACCGGCAGGACGCCGCGCTCATGACCTGCTTCGTCCCCTCGGCCACGCGCAGCGACCATATCCATTTCGTCGACGGCGCCATGGGCGGGTATGCGATGGCGGCGCGGGCGCTGAAGCCGGCCGCCTGATCAGCCGATCATCGAGAGGGTGCTGTCGCGCGCCAGGATCGCCCTCGCCTCCCGCGCGTCCAGATCCATCCGCGCGATGAGGGGCTCGATCCCGTCGAACTTTTCCTCACCGCGGATCCAGCCTGCGAATTCCACGTCGATCTCGCGGCCGTAAAGATCTCCCGCATAGTCGAAGAGGTGGACCTCCAGGAGCGGTGCGCCATTGTCGAAAGTCGGCCGCCGCCCGAAGCTCGCCACCCCGTCGATGAGGGCCCCGTCCACGCATGCCCGGACCGCATAGATGCCGTGGCGTAGGCGGCAATCCTCGGGAAGGCGCATGTTGGCGGTCGGGTAGCCGAGTTCGCGCCCGCGCTTCTCGCCATGCCGGACCTCGGCCCGAACGAACCAGCGGTAGCCGAGCAGCCGGTTTGCCTCGCCGATCCGACCCTCCTCCAACGCCTGGCGGATCGCGCTGGACGACACCGGCTCCGTGCCCTCGGTCACCGCAGGCGCCACATGGCAGTCGAGACCGCGCGCGCCGCACAGGTGGCGCATGATGGCGGGTGTTCCGGTCCGGCCGTGGCCGAAGTGAAAATCGTAACCGATCATCACGCCCGACAATTTGAGGTCCCGGGCCAGCAGATCGACAAAGCCTTCCGCGTCCAGTGCGGCGAATTCGCGATCGAAGGCGCGCACGAACACCCCCGACAAACCCAAGCGCGCGAGGATCGCCAGTTTGATGGGTTCCGGCGTCAGGCGGAACATCGGCTTGTCGGGCTGGAAGAATGAGCGGGGATGCGGCTCGAAAGTCAAAACGGCGCTGGGGCGTTTCAACCCCAGCGTCAAGCGGATCAGCTGCTGGTGCCCGCGATGAACGCCGTCGAAATTGCCGATCGCCGCGACCGCGCCCACGAGACGCGGCGGCACCGGTTCGCCGTCACGGCAGACGGAGAATGTGGGCGAATTCGGCGAAAGCGGATTCTGCAGCATGGATTGAAATCAGGTGCCTCAGCGGCCGCGACCGTGTCGAAAACCCGCCCGGAGGTCAAGCGACGGCGTTTATGCCGCCCAGGACAGGGTGGTGGTGATCGCCTGCGGCCGCGCCGCTTGGCGATCCACCCAATCCTGCACATGTTGCGATACCAGCGCGCCCTGATGCAGGTTGAGTTCCTCGGCGTGAATGCCGCGGGCGATCAGGAGCGAGTCGATCCCGAATGCGACGGCACCCGCAATATCCGTGCGGATCGCGTCGCCGATCGCCAGCACGCGCGATTTCGCGATCTCGTGTCCGGCAAGCGCGGCGGCCTTTGCGACAGCGCGCTCATAGATCGGAACGTGCGGCTTGCCCGCATAATAGACCGGCCCGCCCAATTCTTCGTAGGCAAGCCCGATCGCCCCCGCGCAGGGGATGATCATGTGGCCACGCTCGACGAGCAGGTCCGGGTTGGCGCAAATCATCAGCAGATTACGCCGCAACATGGCCTCGAGCCGGAGCAGGTAGTCTGCGGCGGTCTCCCGTTCGTCGTTTTCCAACCCGGTACAGACGACGTAATCCGCCTCCTCGATGGTGCCGAAGCGGATGCCGAGGTCGGCAAACATCGGCAAGTCGCGTTGCGGGCCGATGTGGTGCACCACCTGTCGCAGCCGCTCCTCAATGGCAAGCCGGGTCAGATCGCCGGATGTCACGATGGCATCGTAGGCGGATCGAGGAATGCCGAACCCATCGAGCTGCGTGGCGACAGAAGCGCCCGGGCGCGGCGCGTTGGACACCAGGACGACGTGACCGCCGCCGCCGCGAAACCGCGTCAGCGCTTCGCCCGCGGCCTCATAGGCCTTCACGCCGTTATGCAGCACGCCCCAGATATCGCAGAGCACGAGGTCGTAGCGGTTGGCCAAGGGCTGCAGGCCCTCGACAAGCGCGGGGCGAAAGGGGGCGGTCATGACATCTCGCTGGCTGTTTCAGCCGGGCGGGTAGGCTCTTGGCGCCGCCGAGTCAACCGGCGCGGCGAAGATCGGAGGGCCCGACCTGCCCCGCTTCAAGCACCTCGGCGCGAACCGCGCGCGGGGGTGCGAAGACGAAACCCTGGGCCAGCGGGATGCAGAGGTCGATGAGGGTCGGCACCATGTCTTCATGCTCGACCCGGTCCGCGATCAGCTTGATGCCTGCCCGGCGCAGGGTGACGGCGAAATCGCGCACGCTGATTTCGGCTTCGTTGTCGGCAGCAGCCGTGGCAATCAGCATGTCGGCCGGCAGCTTGAGGAAGCGGATTCCGCGATCCGAGAGGGCGCGGGCGTCGAACGCCAGATCCGGCGCCTGATCGAGGGACAACGACAGGCCGCGATTCCCCAGGCCTGAGAACGCTTCCTTCTGGTCGCCATCGAGACTGCGCCAGCAGCGTTGCGACAATTCGAGCACGATCTTGCCGGCGATATCCGGCGCGGACGCGGCGAGCGCCATGAGAGAGTCGAGGAAACCCGCATCCCTGACCGAGCGAGGCGACAGATTGACCGCCACGATCGCTTCGCTGCGGCGGGCCACGAGGTGGCGCGCGACCGCGATGGCGCGTGTCAGGACGCGGCGGTCGAATTCCGGCGCGCGGCCGAGCCGTTCGAGATGCGACAGAAACTCGGCCGGAGCCAGAAGGGTGCCGTCTTCGAGCCGCAGGCGGGCCAGCGCTTCGTAAAAGCGCACCTTGCGCTGCGGCAGCGCAACGACCGGCTGCAGATGCAGCTCGACCCGATCCGCCTCGAACGCCTGGGTGACCAATCGTGTGCGCCGAATCTCGCTCTCGCTCTCCGCGGGGCGAACCGGCAGGAGCGACGGATCGGGCTGGAGGGCGATCTGTGGGGCGGCTGTCGCCGCCGCTCGGCGCTCGGGGACGATCTTCAGGGAGGGGCGTTCTGCCTCCCCATCCTTGGGCGAAAGCTGCAGGCTGTCCTTGAGATCCGACACGTCGCGGTGCTGGGCCGCGACGTTGCGGGCAAGTTCGCGCACCACGCCACCCAGAAGACCCACCGTGCCCGTCACCTCGGCCATGGTCGAGCGCAGCACGGGAGAGCCGGGGTTCGGCATGCGCGCCTGCTGCTCCAGACGCAGCAAGCGGCTGGCTAGAAAATCGAGTTCCTGAGAATTCCGAAGCGCGTTTTTTGCCGCCGCACCGGCCTTTTGCCACGCTGCTGCCAGGGCCGTGAGAGCCGCCACATGAAACAGCATGAGCGCGACCGTTGCCGCGGCAATCTCGGTCGCATAGGCGATCACGACGAGCGCGGCAGCGGCGGTCAATCCGCCTGCGACCAGCCTGGCTTCACCCGTTTCGAGCCATTTGCGATGTCTGACTGTTTCAACCATGGGTGTCCCCGGTCCCGTGGTTCGGCTTTCCCCTTGGAAAGACCGGCGAATCACCGTTGTGACGATGTTGTCCGACGGCGGCTGCGATCGCAAGAGTCGCGCCTTACGTAAACCGCCTTTTCACACGATTTGCGGGCGCCGCATGAGCCTCTTGAACAGGCGAGCGCAGACTTCTTTTGCGGCCGCCCGAAACGGCTGATACGGTCGGAATGGACACCATTCTGACCAGGGACCGACATGACCGCCCATTCAGCTCGCGCCGCCAACGACATCGCCGCCCCTAACGATCTCGATGCTTGGTGGCTTCCGTTTACGGCCAACCGCTCCTTCAAGCAGCGCCCGCGCATGATCGCTCGCGCCAAGGGCATGTACTATTACACGCCCGAGGGCCGGGAGGTCATCGATGGCGCGGCAGGTTTGTGGTGCTGCAATGCGGGCCATAACCGGGACGAGATCACGGCCGCAATCCAAAAACAGGCGGCCGAACTCGATTATTCGCCGGCCTTCCAGTTCGGTCATTCGGGCGGTTTCGCGATCGCGTCCCGCATCGCCCAGCTGGCGCCCGGCGATCTCGACCATGTGTTCTTCTGCAATTCCGGCTCTGAGGCCGCCGACACCGCGCTGAAGATCGCGCTGGCCTATTGGAACGTCACCGGCCAGGGCAGCCGCACGCGGCTCATCGGCCGCGAGCGCGGCTATCACGGTGTCGGCTTCGGCGGCATCTCGGTCGGCGGCATCGTCAAGAACCGCCAGTTCTTCGGCACCCTGCTGGCCGGCGTCGATCACCTGCCGCATACCTATAACCGCGCCGAACAGGCCTTTTCGCGCGGCGAGCCGGAATGGGGCGCGCATCTGGCGGACGATCTCGAGCGCATTGTTGCGCTTCATGACGCTTCCACCATTGCGGCCGTGATCGTCGAGCCGATGGCGGGTTCCACCGGCGTGCTGCCGCCGCCGAAGGGTTATCTCCAGCGCCTGCGCCAGATTTGCGACAAATACGGCATCCTGCTGATCTTCGACGAGGTCATTACCGGCTTCGGACGCCTCGGCACCGCCTTCGCGGCCGAGCGTTACGGCGTCATCCCGGACATGATCACCTTCGCCAAGGGCGTCAATTCGGGCACCGTGCCGATGGGCGGCGTCGTTGTCCGCAAGGGCCTCTACGACGCCTTCATGAAGGGCCCGGAGAACATGATCGAACTGTTCCACGGCTATACGTATTCGGGCCATCCGCTCGCCTGCGCGTCGGCCCTGGCAGCCCAGGATATCTATCGCGACGAAAAGCTGTTCGAGCGCGCCAAGACCCTGGAGCCGATCTGGGCCGATGCGATCCACGGCCTGAAGGACCTGCCGAACGTCCTCGATATCCGCACTATCGGGCTGGTAGGCGCCATCGACCTCGCGTCCCGCCCGGATGCGGTCGGCGCGCGCGCCTTCGAGGCAATGGACCGGGGATTCAACGAAGGCCTCATGATGCGCATCACCGGAGACACCCTGGCGCTGTCGCCGCCGCTCATCGTCACCGAGGAACAGATCGGCGAAATTGCCGACAAGCTCGCGAAGGTGATCCGCGCGGTCGCGTAGGGGTCTCTCAGGATGAGGAACGTGGTCCCATAGTCTCCTCGTGAGGAAGCGCGACAGCGCTGTCTCGAAGGACGAGGCGTCTCCAGTGACCGCTGGAGGATCCTTCGAGACGGCCTGCGGCCTCCTCAGGATGAGGTGGGACACGCGGGACCGCATTGTTTTCGCCGACCCCATAGCTCATCCTGAGGGACGCGTAGCGGGCATCTCGAAGGACGAGGCGTCTCCAGGAGCGCTCGGCCGCAACGCTTGCTCCCCTTGGCTTCGCGGGGTAGGACGCGGCATGCTCTTTTGTTGAAAAGAAACGGCCACCCCGAACATGTCCAAAGCCGACACAATCAAGGCTCGCGCGCCGCGCGGCTTCGCCGATCGCGGCCCGGCCGATCTTGCCGCCTCCGAGCGGATGCTCGCCAAGATCCGCGAGACCTTCGAGCTTTACGGGTTCGACGGCGTCGAGACATCGTTCGTCGAATATACCGAAGCGCTGGGCAAGTTCCTGCCGGATCAGGATCGGCCGAACGAAGGCGTGTTCTCGTTCCAGGACGACGACGAGCAATGGCTGTCGCTGCGCTATGATCTGACGGCGCCGCTGGCGCGCTTCGTGGCGGAGAATTTCGACGCGCTGCCGAAGCCCTATCGCAGCTACCGCGCCGGCTGGGTCTTCCGCAACGAAAAGCCGGGACCGGGCCGCTTCCGCCAGTTCATGCAGTTCGACGCCGATACGGTGGGCTCGGCTTCAGTCGCGGCCGATGCCGAGATGTGCATGATGGCGGCGGACACGCTCGACAACCTCGGGCTCGCGGGTCAGTACGTCATCAAGATCAACAACCGGAAGGTGCTCGACGGCGTGCTCGAAGCCATCGGCATCGCGGGCGAAGGCCAAGCTGGGCAGCGGCTCACCGTGCTGCGCGCCATCGACAAGCTGGACCGGCTTGGCGCCGACGGGGTCGCCCAGTTGCTCGGGGAAGGCCGCAAGGACGAAAGTGGCGACTTCACCAAAGGAGCCGGGCTCTCTCCCGCAGCGACCGAACGTGTCCTCGCCTTCACCCAAGCGCAGGGCGCGACCGGCGCCGAGACCATTGAAAACCTCCGCAAGGTGGTGAGCGGATCGGCCCGGGGCGAGGAAGGAGCGACGGAGTTGGCGGAGATCGCAGCCCTTGTCGAGACCTCCGGCTATGCCGATCGCGTCATCATCGACCCCTCCGTGGTCCGCGGCCTCGAATATTACACCGGCCCCGTCTATGAGGCCGAGCTGACCTTCCAGGTTCAGGACGAGGACGGACGTCCGGTCCGTTTCGGCTCGGTCGGCGGTGGCGGGCGGTATGACGGGCTGGTCGGCCGTTTCCGGCCGGAGCCGGTTCCGGCGACAGGCTTCTCCATTGGCGTGTCGCGCCTATTCTCGGCCCTGAAGGCGGTCAAAAGTCCCATCGTCTCGGGCAGCGAGCAGCCGGGCCCGGTGGTGGTGCTCGTCATGGACAAGGACCAGGTCGCCTCCTATCAGCGCATGGTCTCGACCTTGCGCAAGGCCGGCATCCGGGCGGAATTCTATCTCGGCTCGTCGGGCATGAAGGCGCAGATGAAGTATGCCGACAAGCGCAACAGCCCTTGCGTCATCATTCAGGGCTCGAACGAGCGCGAGCGCGGCGAGGTCGAGATCAAAGACCTGATCGAGGGTGCGAAGGCGGCCGCGGCCATGGGCTCCAACGCCGAATGGAAAGCCGCCCGCCCGGCACAGTTTTCGGTGGCCGAGGACAAGCTGGTGGACGCGGTGCGGGACGTCCTGTCCCGCCATTTCGGCTAGAGTCGGATTCCGTTTCTTCGAATCTGATCCGGCTCTATCTCTTTGTTTTGGCGCATGATCTTTCGGCGAACCGGTAGCCACTTCGCCGGATCAGGCTCTAAGATCGAGCGCTTTCACTTCTCGCCGGTCGTGGTGGAACCGAAGGGCGGTCCTGCCTGTTGATATGCAAGCTTGACCATCAGGAGAGACATCGTGCCGAAAGCCAAGACGGATACGAAGAAGACCGGCGGGAAATCCAAAAAGAAGGATTCCGGCGCGAAACTGTCCAAGGCCTTTCGCAATTTCGGTCCGATCAAGGAACTGATGAACTCGGATCTTGGCCGCGAGATTCTGGCCGACGTCCTCGTTGCGGCAGCCGGCGCCGCCGCGGTCGCGCTCACCAAGAGCCGCAGCGGCAAGAAGGCCGGAGTGGCTGCTGCCGATGCCGGCACGGCGGCGAAGGACGCAGCACGGGACGCCGTCCAGACCGCGGCCGGCGCGGTCGCCAATGTGGTCACGGATGCGGCTCGCCATTTCCTCCCCGCCTCGCTTCTGGCCGACGATCAAAAGCCCGCGGAGACCCGTCCGGAGGCAGCCCGTCGCCGCGCAACCCCCAAGCCGAAGCCGGCTGCAGGTTCGGCGACGCCGAAGAAGCGCAAGGCCGCCGCGCGCAAGACGTCCGCCGCGCACACGATTGCCGAGACCTGATCCGCCGAGGATCCCTCCGTTCACCCTGCTTTCCGAAAACGGTCGCCTTCCCGGCAAAGCGTTGCTAGAGAGCATGCCGGATAAAGGACCAGAGCGACGCCAGTGACGGAGACGGATGCCATTGTTGCGCTGATCACGCTTTTCGAGCGTGAGGGATATGCGCGGGTCGAGCCGGCCGTGCTGCAGCCGGCCGACGTGTTCGTGGATCTGTCCGGCGAGGACATCCGCCGCCGCATGTTCGTGACGCAGGACGCCTCCGGGGCCGAACTGTGCCTGCGGCCCGAATACACGATTCCCGTCTGTCTTCAGCATCTCCATACCCACGGCGCGGAGCCGGCCGGCTACAGCTATGGCGGGCCCGTGTTTCGGATGCGGCCCGGCGAGAGCGGCGAATTCATGCAGGCCGGCCTCGAATCCATCGGCCGCCCGGATGCGTCCGCCGCCGATGCGGAAATCCTCGGCGTCGCACTGGAAGGCCTGGAGCATCTGGGCCTGACCCCGTCGCCTACGGTCAAGCTCGGCGATATGGGATTGCTCAATGCGCTCATCGAGGCGCTCGGTATTCCTCCCGCGGCTAGACGACGGGTCATCCGCGCCATCGTCTCGGGCCAAGGGCTCGATAGCCTGACGGATACCGAGGGGCAGAGCCAGATCGGGCACGCCGGGTTGCTGGCTGCCATCGAGGGCCAGGCCCCGCACGCCGCCAAGGCCTTCGTCGAGGACATCCTGTCGATCGCGGGCATCGCCCGCGTCGGCGGCCGGAGCGCTGGCGAGATCGCCGAGCGCTTCCTTGCCCGGGCCGCCAACCGGACCGGATTGCCGGACGAATCGAGGATGGTGATCGAGCGCTATCTCGCGATTTCGGGCGATCCCGATCAGGCGGCGCTCGCCATCGGCGATCTGGCCCAAGCGACCGGCCTTGACCTGAACGCGCCGTTGCGGGCATTCGAGGAACGCACCGGCTTCATGGCGGCGCGCGGCCTCGACGTCGAGCGCTTCTCGTTCTCGGCCGCGTTCGCGCGCAATCTCGATTACTATACGGGCTTCATCTTCGAGGTGCAGGATCCGCGCCGCACGGACGGCAAGCCGATCGTCGGCGGCGGTCGTTACGATGGCCTTCTCCAGCACCTTGGCGCCAAAGCCCCCATCGCGGCGGTCGGCTGCTCGTTCTGGCTCGACCGCATCGTGGAAATGCCCAGATGACCGAATCCCCTCTCATCCTGGCCGTACCGTCCAAGGGGCGGCTTCAGGAAAACGCGGCGGCGTTCTTCGCCCGCGCCGGTCTTGTGTTCGCGCAATCACGCGGGGCGCTCGATTATCGCGGCACCCTCAAGGGGGTTCCCGACGTGGAGGTCGCCTTCGTGTCGGCCTCCGAGATCGTCAACCAACTCGCCACCGGCGCCGCGCATCTGGGCATCACGGGGGAAGATCTGATCCGCGAGCAGATCCCCGATGCCGACGTGGCGGTCGAGATGCTGACGCCTTTGGGCTTCGGCCACGCCAACGTGATCGTGGCGGTGCCGCAGGCCTGGATCGATGTGCGCAACATGGCCGATCTCGAAGAGGTCGCGGCCGATCTTCGCGTCCGTCAGGGCCGCAAGATGCGGGTGGCGACGAAATATCTGAATCTGACCCGCCGGTTCTTCGCCGAAAAAGGCGTCGCCGATTACCGGATCGTCGAGAGCCTCGGAGCGACCGAAGGGGCGCCGGGTGCAGGTTCGGCCGAGCTGGTCGTGGACATTACCACCACCGGCGCGACGCTCGCGGCCAACGCGCTGAAGATTCTCGACGATGGCCTGATCCTGCGCTCCGAGGCCAATCTCGTTGCCTCGACGCGGGCGCCCTGGTCCCCTCGCGCGCGGCGGGCCGCCACTGCCGTGCTGACCCGCATTGCGGCCGAGGAAGAGGCCCGCACCAGCCGCGAGGTGCGCGCCAGCCTCGATCCGGCCCGCGCGTCCTCGCTCCCCGCGCTCCTGCGCGAGTTCGACGCCACTCTGCCCTATGGCGATCCCTTGGGGCGGGAAGTCGTGCTTCATTGCCGCAACGCGGTCGTATTCGAGATCGTTGCCGGCCTGCAGGCGCTCGGCGCGCAGGACATCACCGTGCGGACCTTCGACTATCTGTTTCGCCCCACCAACGCCCTGACGGAACGGCTCCTGCGCCGTCTCGGTTGAGCTTGGCCCCTTTCATGCGGGCTTCATTTTATGTGTGCTTGAACACGGCCTGTACCACAAAGCCGACCGGGGCGTTGCCTCTACGGCAAAGCCCCCTTATGGTCCGGCGTTTCGACGAATGAGGTTCTGATGAACGCGCTACGCCTTGCGGCGCTCTTGGCCGCCTTTGCTGCCGTGCCGGCAGCCTACGCACAGAGTTCGACGGTTATCGGTCGGCCCGCAGGACCGACGCGCGGGGTGGACACCAAGGTCCCTCAGCCCGGCCAGCAGGACAAGATCTTCCCCCTCGGGTCGACCTGGGTGGCGGTAAGCTTGAACGGCAAAGCTTTTAGCGGCGAACGCCCGACCTTCGCCCTGGACGACCAGCTTCGGGCCCGCGGCTTCGGGGGCTGCAACAACTATTCGGCGACCAGCTACCCGCTGCGCGAACAAAGTCTCGCCGTCGGACCGTTCGCCCTCACCAAGAAAGCCTGCGACAAGAGCGCCATGGCCTCCGAACAGGCCTTCCTCGTTGCGCTGCGCACCGCGGCCAAGTGGGACATCGTCGGTTCGACCCTCACCATCAAGACCCAAAGCGGCGAATTGAAATTCGAGCGGTCGCTCTGATTTTCCTGAGCGCCGGCGTTTAAAAAGGCGAAGCGGATCATCGCTTCGCCTTTTGCTTTTTTGGACCTGCCTATTTTGCAGCCGCGGTCTCGCGCTTTTCGACCGGTGAGAAAAGTCCGTCCGCGCCCTTTTGCATGCCGATACTGCGATCATGGAACGCCGCCAGCGTCGAGCGATGGCCGATCGACACGATCGTGGTTCCGGGCAGCGTCTTCTTCAACACGAGGTAGATTTCAGCTTCCGTCGGCTCGTCGAGCGCCGCCGTCGCCTCGTCGAGCAGCAGCCAATCGGGCTTTGCCAGAAGCGCGCGAGCAATGGCGAGACGCTGCTGTTCGCCGAGCGAGAGCGTCTGCGCCCAAGCGCGCTCCTCATCGAGCTTGTCGACCAGCGCCGGCAGTTTCGCCGCCGTCAACGCCGCCTTGATGGCCGCATCGTCGTAATCGCCGTGCATGCCCGGATAGGTGATGGCCGCGCGCAAGGTCCCGATGGGGATATAGGGGCGTTGCGGGAGCAGCATCATGGACTGCCCCGCCGGAACATCGACCACCCCCTTGCCGAACGGCCAAATTCCCGAAATGGCGCGGAAAAGCGTGGACTTGCCCGAGCCCGAGGGACCCGTCAGGAGCGTGGCCTCGCCATGCTTGAAGCTCACGTCGTCGGCGCGCATCAACGCGCGACCGTCCGGAAGCGCGACCTCGAGATCCGACACCAGTAGGTCCGGCCCCGTGGAGGCGGATTCCGTCACCTGAACCCCCTTGCCGGATTCCCGACGAACGCCGCTGATCGCCGCCTCGAAGGTCGTGAGACGGTCGATCACCGCCTTGTAGCTCGCGATGGTCGAGTAGGAGGTGATGAAGAACGTCAGCGCCCCCTGCACGCTCGAGAAGGCGCCCACCGTCTGCTGCATCTGACCCAGCGTGATCTTGTCGATGAAGTAGTAGGGCGCGGTCAGGATGTAGGGGACCACCACGTTGGCCTGAAAATAGGCCGACTGGAAAATCGTGAGATGCATGACGCGCCGCACGATCTGCATGAAGTTCTCGACGATCATGCCGAAGCGCCGCCCGAGTGCCTGCTTCTCCGCCTCCTCGCCGTCGAGAAGCGCGATCTGCTCGGTGTATTCGCGCAACCGGGCGAGGGAGAAGCGGTAATCCGCCTCCACTTTCTCCTGCCGGAAGTAGAGCCCGATCAGCGGCCGACCTATCACGTGCGTCAGCCATGTGCCGAAGAGCGCATAAAGGATCGCGACCCAGACCAGCAGCCCCGGGACCGGAATGTCCGTCCCCGGCAGTGTGAAATCTCGCGACAACGTCCAAAGAATCGCGACGAACGACACCAGCGTGGCCGATTGGTTCAACAAACCGATCGACAGGGTGTAGGTCTGGTCGACGTAATTGCGCAGGTCGTCGGCGATGCGCTGGTCGGGGTTGTCCGCCTCGCGCCCGACAAGCTGCATGCGGTAGTGCGTGCCGTCATCGAGCCACTCGCTGACGTAGAGCCCGTTGAGGAACGAGCGCCAGCGGATACGCAGCACGTATTGCGAGACGATCTCGACCAGCGCGACCGACACAAAGACCGTCGCCAGCGGCACGAAGATCCAGAACAGCTGGTACCAGAAGGCCGGACCGTCCTTGACCTGCAGCGCGTTGAACATGTCGCGGCCGAAGAAGTTGAGCCGGACGCTGAGCGCGACCTGAAACAGGTTGAGCGCCACCAGCGCCGCGAGCAGCGCGGTTCCGATCCTACCTTCCGAAGCGCGGACTGTCCCGATCAGCGGGACATTGATCTCGCTCATCGCCTGGGAGTCGAAGTAACGATCCGCGAGGGTCATGATGGTGCGGATGACCGGAATGCGCGAGACGCCATAGATGAGGAAGGCGAAGATGGTGCCGCCGGCCAGCATGGAGGCTGGCGGAACATAAGCCGCAAGATCCTCCGAGATCCACCCGAAGGCGTCGAAGAGGATCATCAGCACGAGGATGACTTCGACCCCCGCGAGAACGCCGTTGAAGACCTTGAGGAACTTCGGCATCGAGGCGGAAAGGTATAAGGCTGCGCCAAGCCCCAGCACCGAAGCCGGGACGAGCAGCGAAAGAGGCACGCCGCTGAACCGGAGCGCAAACAGAGCAAGACCCGCAAGTCCCGCCGCAAGGCTAGCCTTCACCATCAGATAATCCCAAAAATCTTTCGCCGAACGGCGGCCACTGGTTCTAGTCGGTCCGGGCCGAAACTATCAACCACGCAGGGCCATTGCCCGTCCAGATGGCGAAGATAAGGGCGAAACTTCACTTTGTTGCGACGAGCGCCCGTTCGTAAAAACAAACAATCCGATCAAAAGAACGATATAGTTGACAAAACGAACAGAATGGAGCATTTCTGATGTCCACGGAGAAAGTGCCGCCGACATGAATGCCGCCACTGGATATCTCGACCCTCAGGGCCACCAGCGATTGGTGCCAGCCGAGCAGATTGTCCGGCTCGAGGGCGTATCAAAAACCTTTGCCGGTCGTCACGGCGCGCCGGTCACGGCGCTCGAGGGCATCGATCTGGCGGTGCCGCAGGGCTCGGTCCTCGGCGTGATCGGCCGCTCCGGCGCCGGCAAGTCCACGCTCATTCGCCTCGTGAACGGGCTTGAGAAGCCGAGTTCCGGCCGCGTCATCGTCGACGGCGCGGACATCGCGGCCTTGCCGGAGGCCGCCCTCCGCCATGCCCGCCGTTCCATCGGCATGATCTTCCAGCATTTCAACCTGCTCTCGTCGCGCACAGCGGCCGACAACATCGCCCTGCCGCTCGAAGTCGCGGGATTCGACAAGGCCGCGATCAAGTCGCGGGTCGGGGAATTGCTGGCGCTCGTCGGCCTCTCCGACAAGCACAACCGCTATCCGGCCGAACTCTCAGGGGGGCAGAAGCAGCGCGTCGGCATCGCCCGCGCGCTGGCAACCAATCCCAAGGTCCTGTTGTCGGACGAGGCGACCTCGGCGCTCGATCCCGAGACCACCCGCTCGATTCTCGACTTGCTCGCCCGCATCAACGCAGAACTCGGGCTTACCATCCTGCTGATCACACATGAAATGGCGGTCATCCGGTCCATTGCGCGCGAGGTTGCGGTGATCGAGGGCGGGCGGATCGTCGAGAAGGGCAACGTGTTCGACGTGTTCACGCGGCCGCAGCACGAAGTAACCCGGTCGTTTCTGGCGGACGAGACCGGCCGCGCGCTCCCCGCCTATGTGGCGAGCCGGATCCAGCCCGAGGCCGTGGCCGGCGGCCAGGCGATCCTGCGCATCGGCTTTCGGGGACCGCATGCGACCGACCCGGTGCTGGCGCGTCTCGCGCGCGATCTCGATATCGAGGCGAACATTCTGGCCGGATCGGTGGATGAGATCGCCGGCCGGCCGTGCGGCATTCTCGTCATCGGCGTGCCGGAGGCCTCGCTCGGCCCGACGTTGACATTCCTGAAGCAATACGGCCTGGACACGGAGGTGCTTGGCCATGTCGCCTGAGATGATCCGCCTGATCGCCGCGGCCACCGGCGAAACCCTGCTCATGGTCGCCATCGCTGCCGGCATCGGCACCTTGCTCGGACTGCCGCTCGGCGTCTTTCTGGCCACCAGCGGCAAGGGCGAATTGTTCGCGGCACCGTGGGTGAACCGCGTGCTTGGTGCGATCGTCAATGCGACGCGATCGACGCCGTTCATCATTCTGGTGGTGGCAATCATTCCGTTTACGCGCCTGATCGCCGGCACTTCGATCGGCACCAATGCGGCGATCGTGCCGCTGACCGTTGCCGCCACACCCTTCATCGCCCGTCTGATCGAGGGCTCGATCCGCGAAGTGGACCAAGGCCTCATCGAAGCGGCCCGGGCCTTTGGCGCGAGCCCGTTGCAGATCGTGCTGAAGGTGCTCATTCCGGAAGCGCTCCCGGCCATCGTCCTCGGGCTCACCCTCGCGCTGGTTTCGCTCGTCGGCTACTCGGCCATGGTCGGGGCGGTGGGCGGCGGCGGCCTCGGCGACCTTGGCATCCGCTACGGCTACCAGCGTTTCATGCCCGAGATGATGCTCGCGGTCGTGGTCGTGCTGATCGTTCTCGTCCAGGCCCTGCAAAGCCTCGGCGACCGTCTCTCGCGCCACCTCAACAAGCGCGCGCGTCAAGCCTGATCTCGTTCAAAACACCACAAGGAAAAACAAGATGTTCTCCAAGAAACTCGGCCTCGTTGCCCTGCTGTCCCTCGCAGCCTTTCCCGCCGCTGCGCAAACACAAACCGTCCGCATCGGCGTCACGCCCGGCCCGCACGCGCAGATTCTCGAAGCCGTGAAGCCGATCGCCGCCAAGAAAGGCATCGATCTCAAGATCACCGAATTCTCCGATTACGTGGTGCCGAATGCGGCGCTCGCATCGGGCGAGCTCGAAGCGAATTCGTTCCAGCATCAGCCCTATCTCGACAACCAGAAGACCGACCGCGGCTACAAGATCGAGACCGTCGCGCTGACCGTCAACTTTCCCATCGGTATCTATTCGAAGAAGCACAAGGCGTGGGATGCGATCCCCAACGGCGCCACCATCGCCATCCCCAATGATCCGACCAATGGCGGCCGCGCGCTTCTCCTGTTGCAGGACAAGGGCGCTCTGAAGCTGAAGGACGGCGTCGGTTTCAAGCCGACGATCATCGACATTACGGAGAACGCCAAGAAGCTGAAATTCGTCGAGATCGACGCCGCGCAAGCACCCCGCGTTCTGGACGACGTGGACGCGGCCGTCATCAACACCAACTACGCCACGCAGGCCGGCCTCGATCCGGTCAAGGACGCGCTGACGCGGGAAAATCCGAAGGGCCCTTACGTGAACATCATCGCTGTTCGCGTGGAGGACAAGGACAAGCCGTGGGTGAAGGCTCTGGTTGAATCCTACCACACGCCCGAAGTGAAGAAATTCGTCGAGGACACCTTCAAGGGCGCGGTCCTCACCAGCTGGTAGGCCCGCCTGCTCCCCTCCTCCCTGAACTGGCCGGGCCCCATTGCCCGGCCTTTTTTTGTTGCGAAGCATCGGGGGGTTCGAACCTTGACAACAAGCCGGCTAATCTCCTTGATCGCCTGACGGAAAAGCCGCCCTCAGCGCAGCGTCTCAGGAGGATGGAATGCGCCTATCGCTCGTTGGTCTCGCGCTCACCACAGCCCTTTGCGCCGCGCCGCCGGCCGCACAGGCGCAAGCGCCGCTGACCGTCTATTGCTCCATTCTCGAGGAGCAATGCCGCGTCGGTGTCGCGGCATTCGAGAAGGCATCGGGCACGAAGGTGACGATGGTGCGCAAGAGCACCGGCGAGACGCTGGCGCAGATCCGCGCCGAAGCGTCGAACCCACGCGCCGACATTTGGTGGGGCGGCCCGGGCGACTCGCATATCCAAGCCGCCGAGGAAGGATTAACCGCCGAATACAAGTCGCCGATGCAACCGCAGCTTTATGACTGGGCCGTGCGCTTCGCCGAGCAATCGGGCAATCGCTCCACGGGCACGTATCTCGGCGCGCTCGGCGTTGGCTACAACACCAAGGTGTTGCAGAGCCGTGGCCTGCCGGAGCCGAGATGCTGGGCCGATCTGCTCGATCCGAAATACCGCGACGAGGTGCAGATCTCCGACCCGAATTCGTCCGGCACCGCTTATGTGTTCCTCGCCTCGATGGTCCAGCTCATGGGCGAGGACAAGGCGTTCGACTACATGAAAGCCCTGCACAAGAACGTCAACCAATACACCAAGTCGGGTGCAGCTCCCGTGAAGGCGGTGGCTCTTGGTGAAACCGCCATCGGCATCGCATTCATGCACGACATGGTAACGATGATCGCCGACGGGGCACCGGTGAAAACCTTCGCGCCTTGCGAAGGCACCGGCTACGAGACCGGCTCGGCTTCCATCGTCAAGGGCGGCAAGAACACCGAAGCGGCGCAGAAATTCGTCGATTGGGCGCTCTCCGCCGAGGCTCAGAAACTCGTTGGCGCCGACCTGAAGATCTATTCGATCCCATCCAACAAGAACGCGCCGATCTCGCCCGATGCACCGAAGCTGTCGGAGATGAAACTCATCAACTACGACACCGCCAAATACGGATCGGTCGCCGAGCGCACCCGCCTTTTGAAGAAATGGGATGCCGAGGTGAAGTCGGCGCCCAAATAGGCCGTAAGCAGGTTTCAAGGCGCCGCGGCTCCCGGGGTGCCTGTCATTTGGCGCGCGGATCGTGAAGCGCACCACCCGCTTGCGTGAGTTTTCCATCCCGTTGGGCAACGACCGCGTCGCGCAAGGTCCACGCCGCGTTGCGGACTTCATCCTGGACCGCCATGTCCGCGTCGAGCTCGGCGTGGCTCGTGGCATAGGGTTTCCAATAGCCGATATAGCGCTCGAGTTCGGCGCGGGCGCCCGCCGAGACAAGCTCCATTGACGTTAGCCAATCGACAAGAGAGGCGCGCACCCTTTCGGCACCCTCCGTATCGCCGTGGGCGATGACGGAGAACAATCGGCCGGCGAGATGGCGCGGATAATCCCATCCTTCGAGCTCGATCGCCTTGGCGCGCTTTGCGTCCTTGCCGTGGGTCGCGGTGGGGTCAGGATTGCCACCATCGGCGCAGACGAGACGGTCCATCATCAGCTTCAGCGGGGACGAAACCTGATACCAGTTGACCGGCGTCACGATCATGATGCCGTGCGCCGCCACCCACATGGGATAGATCTCGTTCATCCAGTCCTGCGTCTGGCCGAGCGAATAATTGGGATAGCAGGAGCACGGCCAGTGGCAGAGCGCCGCCGCCGTCGAGAAGCACGCCTTGCAGGGGTGAATATGACGGCCGTATTGCGAGGCGAGCCGGCTGAGATCGAGAATTTCGGTCTCGAAGCCCGGGTCATCGTTAAAAATCTGCCGGGCGATTTCCATCAGACGATAGCTTTTGGACATTTCGCCCGGACAGGTGTGCTCGCTGCGTGACGATCCGTTGATCAGGAGAATCCGGCGCGGCCCGGCGGCGTCATCATGGCGCTCCTGCGCCCCAGCGATCGCCTCGCGCGTGGCGATCCAGTCCACCGCAAGATCATAATCGGGATCGGCGAAGCCGGGGCCGGCCTTGCGGGTCCGAGGGCTCTTGCGGCTGTGGCTGTAGGCATCCCACGCGGCGGCGGCGATCTTCGCCAACTCCTCTTGCAGAGGGTCGAAGGCCGGGTCGGCAAACGGGTTGAGGAACCGCCTCTGAAACTCGTCCCGATCGAGGCTGACGTCCGGCATCCCCTTGCGCGGTTCCACTTCGCTCATCGCACGCTCCTCGGGCAAAGCATGGCGGTTGAGGATCGGAACGTGACGTCTCGGGGTTTGTTCCGGCGGCCGCGATCCAGCCGGGAGAGCGCGACGACAACCCGTCCGGAATCCGCCGTCATCCCGGGTGACCGCAAGCTTGGGCCCGGAACCTGTAGGCGCGGATATTACAGGACAAGGGGTGAGGTTGCCGCTCTGTCCTGAAGCCCAAGTGTAGGCCGGGTTGCGGGCTCCGGAATGACAAAGCGCTACGCTTGGCCGCATCCGCTTCGGCAACAAAAACGCCCCGGATCGCGCCGGGGCCTCTGCGTGATCCGTCGGTTCAGGTTGGGCTCGGAGCTCATTCAGCCCATGTCGCCACCGAGGCGCGCCCTGGTCTCACACGATGAAGAAATCGCCCGCCGTGAGCACCGTCCCCGCCTTCACCTGCGCAAACTTGATCGCCGCGTAGTCGGTGCCGGAGCCATCCGCGTCGTAGGACAGCGCGCCGCTCTTGGCATTAAAGATGATGCGGTCGTCGGCGGCGAGCGCTTTGCTGCCGATGACGAAGGCGCCCTTCTTCAACAAGCCGAGACCGATGCCGGCGAAGACCTTGTGTGCAAGCTGGAACTGATCGTCCGCCGCCACGAAATCGCGCACCGTGTCGGCGTTCTTCGCGCCGAGCTTGGCGCTGAAGATGAAGGTGTCGTCGCCCGCATTGCCGGTGAGCACATCCTTGCCGAGCCCACCATTGAGCCGGTCGTCCCCGGCCCCGCCCTTCAGCACGTCCGCGCGTTTGCCGCCTTTCAGCGTCAAGGAGGCCGGAGCAACCGGCGCGATGATAATTGGGTCGTCAATGTCGAGCCTAATGACATCTGGGTCGACATCGATGGTGAAGCTCTGATCGAGGGACGCGCCATGCGGGTCGCTGGCGCGAACCGTGATGACGATATCGGCGGACCGATCAGTGAAGGCCCGATCGACGATCAGTTTGTCACCGCGAATGCGGAAATACCCCCCGGGATTACTCACCAACGAATAGCCGAGCGCATCCCCATTCGGATCGAAGCCGCTCAGCTGCGCCACGATCGTCCCGACCGGCGCATCGCCATCGACAAGTTTGCCGCTCAGTCCAATCGATGTCGGGGCGGAATTGGTTGGCGTGGTCAACGCGACGGTGCGGTCGGAGAACTGGAGGTACTCGACCAAATAAAGTTCATCCGCGCCGTCACGCGACGCGTTGCTGTCTGTGACGAGATATCGGCCGTTGGTGCCTTGCTGAATCGAATAATCCGAGAACTTGCCATGGAAGACCGCGACGTCGATTCCAGAGCTGCCTGACAGAAAATCGTCGCCGCCGCCAGCGTCGATGAAATCGTCACCGTCTCCCATGAAGATCCGCTCGCCATCATTACCGCCGTAGAATTTATCATTGCCGGCGCCCATGCGGGTTTGTCCGTCATGCGAACCGTTGCGTCCGTCATAGAGATCATTTCCATTCCCGGTGAAAACGCCACCCTCGATCCGGCCCCTATTGATGATGGTGTTCGGGCCAACAACCTCGCCGCCGATCGCTTCCCCGAAGATCCCGCTGATGAGACCGGTGTTGTAGATCGTCAGGCTCCCGCCGTTTGCGCTGGGAAAGTAACTGGAGATGCCGATCGCGCCTTTGATCGTCCCCGAATTGGTGATGACGCTGACTGGACCGTTGCGGCAGACAGCGAAGCCATTCTCTGAAAAAATCGACCCCGCGTTGTTGAGAATGTTGGCCCTGCCTTGCAATGGATCATTCAAAAGCTGAATGCCGTCGTCCTGACCGTGGACACTCCCCGTCGCACCGATCGTAATGGTGCCATGAACCGCGATGGCTGTTTCCCAAGCACTATAGACGCGTCCTTGGATCGAAAGCGTGGTGCCCGTACCGCCGAAAATCCCCCAGCCGTTCCGGCCATGCGCCGCAATCTCGGCACCGATGCCCAAGAAAACCGTGTCGCCATTTCCTATCGAAAGCGCGGTCTCGCCGTCCCCATAAACGGGCGGCAGCGGATTGGTGGTGTCGATTACGTGGACGGCCATGAAAGCCCTTCCCTAAGGGAATATTATCTTAACGCAACACTATCCATATCAGACTTTCTAAATTTCGTATAGCCCGGCTTCCGCCTACCTTCCGCCTCGATCACAAAAGAGGCCCCGGATCGCTCCGGGGCCTCTTCGTGATCAGTCGGTTCAGGTTGGGCTCGGAACTCATGCTGCCCATGTCGCCGCCGAGGCGCGCCCTTGGCCTCACACGATGAAGAAATCGCTCGCCTTCAAGATAGTCCCCGCCTTCACCTGCGCAAACTTGATCGCCGCGTGCTCGGTGCCGGAACCGTCCGCATCGTAGGAGAGCGCGCCGGTCTTCTCGTCGAAGACGATGCGATCGTCCTCGGCCAGCGCCTTGCGGCCGATAATGAAGGCCGAGTTCTTCAGGATGCCCCGGTCGATCTCGCCGAAGATCTTATGCGACAGCTGGAATTGGTCGTCCTGATGCGAGAAGTCTCGAACCCGGTCGGCATTCTTTGCGCCAAGCCTCGCGCTGAAGATGAACGTGTCCTCGCCCGCATTTCCGGTGAGCACATCCTTGCCGAGCCCGCCATTGAGCCGGTCGTCACCGGCGCCGCCATTGAGCCGGTCGGCGCGCTTGCTGCCCGTGAGGTCGAGGGAAGCGGCTGCGATCTGAGCCGCCTGCGCGGTGGCGATCACGGAAACCGAAGGCGTCGGCAGGGCTGGCTTTTCGGGGACGAACGGCCCGGTCGGGTTCGGTTGCGTGGGCGTTGCGGGCGGACGCGGCGCCGATAAGGTGACGATGCGGTCGTTGAACAGCGCGAACTCGATGCCCGTGAGGCTGTCGGCGCCATCGCCGTTGGCGCGGTTGTCGGTGATCGTGAGCGCGTGGTTGGCGTCCTCGCCAAACGTATAGTCGGAAAAGCGACCGGAATAGACCGCGATGTCCGAGCCTGCGCCCCCGGCGAGAAGGTCGTTATGCGCGCCACCCGAAAGGATGTCGTCGCCGCCGTTGCCCTCAAGCGTGTCGTGGCCATTGCCGGTCGTAAAGACGTTCGCGACGTCGTTGCCTTTGAAGTTGTCGCCGGCGCTGCTTCCGATCAAATTCTCGACGTTGCGGATGGTCGCCCACCCGCTCACGGTTACCAGCTGTTTTGAGATCTCATTGAGATCGATAGTTGCTTTCGCGCCTGACGCACACCTCACCGTGTCGATTCCCGCGCCACCATCGATGAACTTGGTGCCGGCCCAAGTGACGATCGCCTCGGAGCCGTCGCCGCCAAAGACGACATCGTCCCCTCCGGAAAGATAAAGTTCCCCAGTCAATCTCCCGTCGCGTCCATCATACAAGTCGGCGCCATGGCCTAAGAGAACGTTGCCTTCAATGGTCCCCTTATTAGTGACGAGGTTGGGGCCATAGAACGCACCAACGATTGCGTGTTCGCTACCTCGGATATCTCCAGTGTTAAAAACGAGAAGTTGCTCTCCGGGGTCATAGTAGCCACCTGAATATATGCCGTAGTAGCCATCTATTTTTCCGGTATTGACGATCGTGTTTCTTGTGCCATCCAGATAAATGCCCGCTTCGGTTCCAACAATTTCACCCCCGTTATTGACGATATTGGTCCGGCCGTTTTCATAGTCATACCCTAAGTATACTCCGTACTCGGAACCGTAGACTCCGCCGCCAGCTCGAATCTCGATGCTTCCTTGCAGTGCGGCCGCAGTGGACTGGACGCTGTGAACCTCGCCGGCAATGACCAAATTTGCGTGCGTGCCACCGCTGATGCCGAAGGCACCGTAACCGGCCGCTCTGATTTCCGATCCAGCAACAAGGACGACGGTGTCGTAATCGTTCAGGACGAGCGCGTGCTCATAGTCCTTCGTGGTCGGAGGTAGAGGCCGCGTTGCATCGATCACATAAAGGGTCATGGCGGCCTTCCCCAAAGGAATGTTATCTTAATGCAACATTGTTCGTATCAGGCTCTCCGCCTTTTGTCTAGCCCCGTTCGTCCCTCCTCGCTTGCCGCTTGGGCAACAAAAAAGGCCCCGGATCGCTCCGGGGCCTTCTTGATGATCGGTCGGTGAGAAGCTGGACTTAGAAGTCCATGCCGCCCATGCCGCCCATGCCGCCGCCGCCCGGCATTGCCGGAGCGGATTCACGACGGGGAGCCTCGGCCACCATGGCTTCCGTGGTCACGAGCAGGCCGGCGACCGAGGCCGCGTCCTGAAGTGCCGTGCGGACGACCTTTGCGGGGTCGACGATACCGGCCTGGAGCATGTCGACATACTCTTCGGTCTGGGCGTTGAAGCCGTAGGTGATCGACTTGTTCTCGAGGATCTTGCCGACCACGATGGAGCCTTCGACGCCGGCGTTCTCGACGATCTGACGGATCGGGGCTTCGAGCGCGCGCAGCACGATGTTGATGCCGGCCTTCACGTCCGGGTTATCGGTCGTGAGCTTGGCAACAGCCGCCTTGGCGCGCAGGAGCGCGACGCCGCCGCCGGGAACGATGCCTTCTTCAACCGCCGCCTTGGTGGCGTTGAGGGCGTCGTCGACGCGGTCCTTCTTCTCCTTGACCTCGATTTCGGTCGCGCCGCCGACGCGGATGACCGCGACGCCGCCTGCGAGCTTGGCCAGACGCTCCTGGAGCTTCTCGCGGTCGTAGTCCGAGGTGGTTTCCTCGACCTGCGCCTTGATCTGCGCCACGCGGGACTCGATGTCCTTCTTCTGGCCAGCGCCGTCGATGACGGTGGTGCTTTCCTTGTCGATGCGGACGCGCTTGGCACGGCCGAGCATGTCGAGGGTCACGGTCTCGAGCTTGATGCCGAGATCTTCCGAGATGACTTGGCCGGCGGTGAGGACGGCGATGTCCTCGAGCATGGCCTTGCGGCGATCGCCGAAGCCCGGAGCCTTGACGGCAGCGATCTTCAGTCCGCCACGGAGCTTGTTGACCACGAGGGTGGCGAGAGCCTCACCTTCCACGTCCTCGGCGATGATGAGCAGCGGCTTGCCGGTCTGCACGACAGCCTCGAGGATCGGCAGCATGGTCTGGAGCGACGAGAGCTTCTTCTCGTGGATGAGGATGTAGGGGTCCTCGAGCTCGGCCACCATCTTCTCGGCGTTGGTGATGAAGTAAGGCGAGAGATAGCCGCGGTCGAACTGCATGCCTTCGACGACGTCGAGTTCGGTCTCGGCGGTCTTGGCTTCCTCGACGGTGATGACGCCCTCGTTGCCGACCTTCTGCATCGCGTGAGCGATCATCTTGCCGATTTCAACGTCGCCGTTAGCCGAAATGGTGCCGACCTGTGCGACCTCATCGGAGGACTGCACCTTCTTCGCACGCGCCTGGATGTCCTTGACGGCTTCAGCCGCAGCCAAGTCGATGCCGCGCTTGAGGTCCATCGGGTTCATGCCGGCAGCAACCGCCTTGGCGCCTTCGCGGACGATGGACTGGGCCAGAACCGTCGCGGTGGTGGTGCCGTCGCCGGCGATGTCGTTGGTCTTGGAAGCGACCTCACGGACCATCTGGGCGCCCATGTTCTCGAACTTGTCGGCAAGCTCGATTTCCTTGGCGACCGTCACGCCGTCCTTGGTGATGCGCGGAGCGCCGAAGGATTTTTCGATGACGACGTTGCGGCCCTTGGGACCGAGCGTGACCTTCACGGCATCGGCAAGGATGTCGACGCCCTTGAGCATCTTGTCACGGGCATCGGAGGAGAATTTTACGTCTTTGGCAGCCATAGGCTTTGCCTCCAGTTGAATTGCAATGGATTCTGAAAAAAGAACGGCGCGAAATTACTTCGCGATCACGCCCATGATGTCGGATTCCTTCATGATCAGGAGGTCCTGACCATCGATCTTCACTTCGGTGCCGGACCACTTTCCGAACAGGACGCGATCGCCCGACTTGACGTCGAGGGCGACCAGCTTGCCGCTCTCATCGCGGGCGCCAGGGCCGACGGCGACGATTTCGCCCTCTTGCGGCTTTTCCTTGGCGGTATCGGGGATGATGATGCCGCCCTTCGTCTTCTCTTCGCTCTCAAGGCGACGGACGACGACGCGGTCGTGCAGCGGACGGAATTTCATGGAACTTCCTCTTATGACTGTTAGCGCAGCCTTGGCGGCCACGGCTTGATCTTGAGTTCGGGCTGTTAGCACTGTTTTGACCCGAGTGCCAACAGCTAGCGCGAGATAAGGACGGGCCGGGGAGGAGTCAAGGCAGAGTCCTGCGATAAGATGAATGAGGCTGCCGTTACGGCAGGGCTAGCGCCGGGACGCGAGCGCCGCCGCCGACACGATCAGAATGCCGCCCCCGAAGGTCGCCCAGGTGGGAATTTCTTGAAAGACGCCGTAGCCGATGAATGCGGCCCAGATCAGCGCGGTATATTCAAGGGGTGCCAGGCGGGCCGCCTCGGCCTTGGCGTAGGCGGTCGCCAGCAGGATGTGCCCGGCGGTCCCGAGCATGCCCATCACGAGGAACCAGCCGAGATGGGTGACGTCGACCGGACCCCAGACCAGCAGCGCAAAGGGCGCCACGAGGACGGCGGGACCCAGGTTCGACAAAAGCACGATGTGCATGAACTTGTCGCGCTGGGCCCGCTGCCTGAGCAGGACGAGGCTGAGCGCGTAGGTCACCGCGGACAGCAGCGCCGCCCCGACCCCCGTCCATGAGCGCGGGACGCTGCCCTCCCCGCTTTGCCCGAGAACGACCACCAGCGTGCCGCCGAAGCCGACCGCGATCGCCGCCAGCACTCTCGTGTCGACCCGCTCCCGCAGGAGCAGCAAGCCGAACAGAGCCACGAACATCGGCGAGAGGAACGACAGAACGAGGGTTTCGGCCAGCGGCAATTGACCGAGGGCGTAGAAGAAGCTGACGGCGGTGATCACGCCCACCACCGACCGCGCAAGGTTGGCCTTGATGGTCTCGCTGCTCGGCCATCCCGGTCGCGACACGGCCACGATTCCGATCGCGACCAGCGACCCGAACGTAAAGCGCAGGAACGTCACCTGAAACGTCGGATAATGGACCGCCATCGCCTTGATGACCGCGTCCATGATGGACAGAACCGCGATTCCCGCGGCAGCCCGCAAGGCGGGACCGAAATGCATGATACGACAACTTGAAAAGGTGCCTTCCGGGATGGCGGGCACCACGCTCCGCTCTTAGCCGAGTTCCCGCAGGCAGGCATCATCCGTGAGACCGCTCTCGACAGAAAAGCACACGGCGCATCCCTCGTCTTGCCCACCTTGGCGGAAACAATTGTTGCGCTTTTCGTTAACGCTCAATCGAAACTGGATGATGGCAATGCGTCACTGGCTCCTCGGCTCGGCTGTTTTATTTCCCCTTCTTGCTCCCACGGCGGTGTCGGCACAGCCTTTTTATGGCTATCCGCCCGGCTACCCGGCCGACGGGTATAGCGACCATTATCCGCTGGTGGCCCGGCCCGCTTCCCGACCGCGCGCCCGGGCGGTGGACCCGCTGACCGGCTACCAGTACGGCCGGGTCGAGGATCCATATGGCCGCGCGTTTGCGTCGTTGCCGCCGGATTACGAAGCGGAGGATGGCGGTCTCGAATACGCCATCCGGCCGCAATACCAGCGGCAGGTGGTGGCCTATCGTGGCAGGGAAGCGCCCGGGACGCTGATCATCGATACGCCCTCCAAGTACCTCTATCTGGTGCAGCCCGGTGGCCGCGCCATCCGATACGGGATCGGCGTCGGCCGTCCGGGCTTCGAGTGGGCGGGCCGAAAATCCGTGACGATGAAAAAGGTGTGGCCGGACTGGCGCCCGCCCAGGGAAATGCTGAGGCGCCGCCCCGACCTTCCCACTCATATGGAGGGCGGACCCGACAACCCGCTTGGCGCCCGCGCCCTCTATCTCGGCTCATCGCTCTACCGCATTCACGGCACCAACGAGCCGCACACGATCGGCCAGGCGGTCTCCTCCGGCTGCATCCGC
This sequence comes from Microvirga brassicacearum, assembly GCF_008757455.1. Classification (GTDB taxonomy): domain Bacteria; phylum Pseudomonadota; class Alphaproteobacteria; order Rhizobiales; family Beijerinckiaceae; genus Microvirga; species Microvirga brassicacearum. The sequence goes on from NZ_VCMV01000077.1 coordinate 26,543, forward strand.
ATGCTCAACCGCGACGTGATCGATCTTTACAACCGGGTGCCCGTGGGCGCGCGGGTGGTGGTGATCTGAGGTCTTCCGTCCGGTCGCGACGGAGGTGTGTTAAGGGAGCGGCTTACGCCCTGCCTTATCGAGTCGTCCCATGAATTATGCGTTTCTCCTCGCCGCCATCCTCTGCGAAGTCGTCGCCACGACGGCGCTCAAGGCCGCTGACGGGTTCACCCGGCTCTGGCCCTCGGCTGTGGTCGTCGTCGGATATGCGCTCGCGTTCTATTTCCTCTCGCTGACCCTACGCACGATCCCGATCGGCATCGCCTACGCGTTGTGGTCCGGGATCGGAATCGTGCTGATCGCGGTGGTCGGATGGCTGCTCTATCGTCAGTCGCTCGACTGGCCCGCGCTCCTGGGAATTTTCCTCATTCTCGCCGGCGTGCTGGTGATTCAGGTTTTTTCACAGACCGCCGGCCACGCGACATGAACCGATGCGCTGGAGTCGGATTCAGCTTCCAATTTTATTTTGCCGCATGATCCTTCGGCGAACCGGTATCCACTTCGCCGGATCAAGCTCTAAACCCAATCGCCCTCGTCGCCACCCTCGCCACCGAAATCGTCGAAATCGTTCGGCTGCTCCTCACTCGGATTCTCATAGAGTGAATTCGTGATGCTGGCGTCGTCGGTCGTTGCATCCGCGGCGGCCGTGTCGGCGAAGCCGGCCTTCTCGCCAGCGGCAGCATCCGTGCCCCCCGGCTTTCCGCCAAAGGCGCTGGTCAGAGCGTTCGCCACCATCATGCCTCCGGCGACGCCCGCCGCCGTGGAGAGCGCGCCCTGCAGAAAGCCGCCGCCGCCGCGAGGCTGGCCCATGCCGCCGCCCCAAGGGCCGGAAGCGCCGCTCCCCCTGGGCTCACCCGGTTCGCTGTAGCCTGGCTGCCGCTGCGACACCGAAGGGCCACCCCACGGGGCAGCTTGTCGGGTCATTCCAGGGGCGTTCTGACGATAAGGTTCCGCCTGAGGCCGCTGGCCACCGCCGAACAGGGACGAGAGAATGCCCCCGCCCGCCTGCGGCTGCCGCCGCGCCTCTTCAACCTCCGCCCGAAGCGTTTCCACGTCCGACTGGAGATTGGTCAGCGCCTGTTCCTGGACAAAAATCGCCTGCGCCATTGCATAGGGCGCGTACGGTTGCTGACGGAGCTTTTCCGAAATGAAGCGTTCGGCCTCCGGATCGCGCGGTTGGTCCGCAACCTGTTCGAGGCGGCGGAAGATATCCGCGATGACTTCACGTTCCTGATCGTTCACGACGGATCTCCGTTGGCGGTGGCGACGTGGGAGAGATGTAAGCATGGCGAGCCGCTTTGGTAGAGGCGGCAGGTCGATACTCCCTGTCTGACCGGCAGCCAAGTTTAGGGATGCAGGTTTGTGTGGGAGGCAGGCCGGAAATGCCTACAACACCCATAGCCTTATGCTGAGGAGGGCCGCAGGCCCGTCTCGAAGCACGAGGCGATTCCAGAGACCACTGGAGGATCCTTCGAGACGCAGCCTTTGGCTGCTCCTCAGGATAAGGTGGAGCATGGAATCAGCGCCCACGAGCCTCATCTCGGGGAGCACGATAGCGGTCTCGGAGCCTCATGCTGAGGAAGGCCGAAGGCCTGTCTCGAAGCACGAGGCGTCTCTAGCAAGCACTGGAGGACACGGATCTGCGGTCCTCGGGAGGTGGGAGTTTTCAGGCGGCTCGATCCCACATTTCACCAAACACCGACCCGCCTCAAAGCCGAGTTCGAGGCTCCGGCACGATCGTCAAAACGCGGGGCCTGCTATTCGGCGTCCGAGGATTTGAGCGGCAGGACATTCGTCTCGGTCTCGTCGCTGTCGAGGAGGCTTCCGTCGTCGCTCTGCGCGTCGAGGCGCGTATTCTTGCGCAGGCTGACGTACTTCTTCTGGATTTTCACGCGGCTCTCCCGTGAGATTTCCAGGGCGCCCTGAATCAGCGAGCGTTCGGCCTTCTCGTTCTGCAACTCTTCCGTCAGGCGGCGGTTGGCGGCCTCGAGCGTGCCGCGGTCCTGATCGAAGCGCTTGGTGAGCTGATCGATGCGCTCGGACAGATTGGCCACCTTGTTGTCGGAGCTTTCGATCTGGAAATCCTTGGCGGCGATCGCCTTGTTGAGCATCTCGACGCGCTCCTGCAATTCGATGCGGGAACGCTGCAGCTCGTTGACCATCGCGACCTGCCGTTCGACCTCCTGCTGGGTCGCCTCGAGACGACGCTCGAGCGTGTTCTTCTCGATGGCGGTTTCTTTGAGATTGCGTTCGACGCCGCGATGGGCCTCGTTCTTGTCCCGCAACTGATCGCGCGTATGGGCGAGGATCTTGTCGGTGGCAGCAAGGCGCGAGGTCAGGCCCTCGATCTTCATGTCCAGCGAGGACAGATCGGTTTGATGTGCGGAGCGCTCGGAATCGAGGTGGGTTTCCAGCCGCTGCCGGGCAACCTGCTCTGCCATCAGCTTGGTTTCGAGTTCCGAGGCGCGCTGGCGGGTGGTCTCGAGCTGGGTTTCCATCTCGCTGTAGCGGTTGGTCAGGTTCGACAGCCGGTAATTCTGTTCCTCGGCGACCTTCTGCAGGCGCTTGACCTCGTGGTCGAGCAGGCCGTTCCGCTCGCGGGTCTCGATCAGTTCGCGCTCGGCGCGAGCGACCGTTTGGTCGGCCTCCTGTGCCTCGAGCCGCAGAGCCTGGTTTTCTTCGGTGATGTTGCGGGAGCGCTCGGTCTCGATCGTGAGCTGATTTTCGAGATCGGCGCCGACCGCCTCCTTGTCCTTGACGCTGAGGCGGAGATCCTCGATTGCCGAATCCTGATCGCGAAGTTTGGTTTCGGCTTTGCGCAACTGGGACACGGTGGCGGAGAAATCATCCGTCATGCGCGCATGAGAATTGGCGAGATCGGCAAGTTCCCGGCGAAGCGCCCCGGTGGTGTCGGTCTCCTGTCGGAGCACGGCTTCCGTTTCAAGAAGGCGGGACTGGATCTGCGGATAGGAGCGGATGAGATCGTAGACCGGTTCGCTCAGGAGCGTGAAATCATCCTTGAGACTGCGAATCTCCTCCAGCCGATCGATCAGATTGGCAAACCGGACACGGATCAGCTCATTTTTCTGCCCGACCGTATCAAGTTTCCCGTTCTGACGGGCCAGCATCGGCTCCTGACGCGCGGAGGGCTCCTCTTCGCCCGCCATTGCCGCGCGAACGGCGTCCTCGCCGAGAATATCCCCGAAGGATTCCTGGCTCTTCTTGCTGAAACGGGATTTGAAAGACGTCCAACCGGATGACACTGGGTCGCCCCCTCTGACGTGTGAAATTTACGCTTTGGGGGTCTTTTACCGCAGAGATGCGGGTCTTGGAAACAAAATTTCGTTGCGCAACGCTGTCGCAGCGTCATTTGTCCCGGCCGATCAATGGCGGATTGCTTGCTTTTCGGGTTCAAGTGCTTCCAATGCCTCGGGAATTGGCCCGCCGGTGGCCCAGTCCAGAAGCTCGACGGTGTGGACCATCGGGATCGTGGTGCCCTTCTGGATCTGGGTCATGCAGCCGATATTGCCGGTGGCGATGAGATCCGGGTGGGTCCGCTCGATATTGGCGACCTTCCGGGCACGGAGCTGAAGGGCAATTTCAGGCTGCAAGAGGTTGTAGGTCCCGGACGAGCCGCAGCAGATATGTCCCTCCGGCACGTCCTTGACGGTGAAGCCGGCCTGCTTGAGCAACGTCTTGGGCTCGGTCCGGATTTGCTGGCCGTGCTGCAACGAACACGCGGATTGGTAGGCCACCACGAGATCGACCTCCCGCACGGGTGCGATCAGTTTCAGGCCGGTGACATATTCGGTGATGTCCCGGGTGATGGCGGAAACCCGCGCAGCCTTTTCAGCGTAGGCCGCGTCCTCGCGAAACATGAACCCGTAATCCTTGACCGTCGTGCCGCAGCCCGAGGCGGTAATCACGATGGCGTCCAGCCCCTCGCCATCCATTTCGGCGATCCAGGCGTCGATGTTTTTCCTGGCGAAGGCATGACCTTCCGGCTCCCGGCCCATGTGGTGAACGAGCGCGCCGCAGCAGCCCTCGCCGCGCGCCTGGACCACCTCGACACCGTGGCGGTTGAGGAGCCGGATCGCCGCCTCGTTGAAACCCGGCTTCAAAACCGGTTGGGCGCAGCCGGACAGAATGGCGACGCGCGCCCGTCGCTCGCCCTCCGGCTTGAAGGCCCCCGGCCCATCGAAGGCCGAGCGCGCGGGAACGCGCGTCGGCGCGAGTTCGACCATCGCCCGCAGACGGGCACCGAACAGCGGCAACGCGCCCAGCGCATTCCTGAACGGTTTTGCCAGCATCGCGGCCGCCAGGGCGAGGCGAAAGCGGTTGGGATAGGGCAGGATATGGGCGAGCAGCGAGCGCAACAGGCGATCATGCCAGGGCCGGGTGTAGGTCGCCTCGATATAGGAGCGCGCATGATCCACCAGATGCATGTAGTTCACGCCGGAAGGGCACGTGGTCATGCAGGCCAGGCACGACAGGCACCGATCGATGTGCTTCACCACTTCGGGCGTGGCGGGCTTGCCGCCCTCCAACATGTCCTTGATGAGATAGATGCGCCCGCGCGGTGAATCGAGCTCGTCGCCGAGCAGCAGATAGGTGGGACAGGTGGCGGTGCAGAAACCGCAATGGACGCAGGTGCGGAGAATCTTCTCCGAACTGGCCATGGTCGGATCGCGCAGTTGATCGGGCGTGAAGTTGGTCTGCATCGACTCTAGCTCGCAATTCCTGTTGTCACGCGCCCGACCGCCGCTGGCCGATAGCCTGATCGGGTGGCAGCATCACTCTACACCCCCGCATACATGCGGCCGGGATTGAGGATGCCCGCCGGGTCGAAGGCTTTCTTGATGCCACGAGTCAGCGCCATGACGGCCTCGCTCTGCGGCTCGAACACATCGACGGCGGCCCGGATACCATCCGGCGCGCGCACCAGCATCGCATGTCCGCCGAACTCCCGGGTCGCCGCGCGAATGATCCCGGCGCCGGCATCTCCTTCGGGTTTTGTGGCAATCCACAACAATCCGCCGCCCCAATCATAGAACCATTGGGCGTCAAGGGAACGGGAGATTTGCGCGGCCACATCCGGCCCTTTGGATGGCGCCGTCGAAAGACGCCAGACGGCGCGGTCGCGATCATCGGGCAGAATGGTCGCGTCCCGCACCGATTGCCACAGAATCTCGGCGCCGCGACCCTCCAGGATATCGGGCGCGCCGGCGCTCTTGAGCAAGCGCCGCACCTCGCCGAGGCGATAATCGATCGAGACGGAAAATCCTTCGAGCCTGACCAGCGTGCGCGCGCCCTGCACATCGGCGCCCGGCAGGTGCGCTGCGCCAGTGATGTCGAACGGCGAGCCGAGGGCGCTCGACAGCGCCTCGATGGCGCGACGATCATCGAGGCCGCGCCAGAGCAACGTCGCCATGCGCTCCGTCTTCGGCAGCACCTTGAACGTCACTTCGGTCAGAAAGCCAAGCGTGCCCCAGGAGCCGGCGAGAAGCTTGACGAGGTCGAGCCCGGTGACATTCTTCATCACGCGCCCCCCTGATTTCACGACTTCGCCGCGTCCGTTGACGGCCCGCACGCCGATGAGACTGTCTCGCGCGCCACCCGCCATGATGCGACGGGGTCCTGAAATGTTCATCGCCACCACCGCACCGATGGTCGGCTCCCCGCGCGAGCCGAGAAGCGGCCGGTAATCCATCGGCTCGAACGGCAGTTCCTGGCCCCGCTCGGCCAGCACGCGAACAAGTTCGGAAACCGGTGTGCCGCTCTTGGCTGCAATCACCAACTCGGCGGGTTCGTAGAGCGTGACGCCCGCCATCTCGATCGACGACAGCCGTGCGCCCGCATCCACCATCCGCCCGAGCGCCGCCTTGCTGTTCGCACCGCCGACAGCGAGCTTGAGGCCGCTGGCCGCAGCCTCCGTGATGATCGTCGATGCCTCGTTCTCGTCGCGCGGGGAATAGACCTTCACGCGGCGATCCTTCCATCCAGAGGGAACACTTTGGCGGGGTTCAGAAGCCATAGCGGGTCGAAGACCCCACGCACCCGCATCTGCTGCTGGAGATCGGCCACATTGAACTGGAACGGCATCAGGTCGCGCTTCTCGATGCCGACGCCGTGCTCGCCAGTCAGGCAGCCACCGACTTCCACGCAGAGTTTCAGGATTTCCTCGCCCACATGTTCGGCCTTCTCCATCTCGCCCGGCTTGCTAGTGTCGAACATCACCAACGGATGCAGGTTGCCGTCGCCCGCGTGAAACACGTTGGCGACCCCCAGCCCCTGCGATTTCGCGATCTCGTCGATGCGCTTGAGCACATAAGGCAACTGACCGGTCGGGATGGTGCCGTCCATGCAAATGTAATCGGCAACGCGCCCCGTTGCGCCGAAGGCCGATTTGCGGCCCTTCCAGATCGCGGCGCTCTCGGCCTCAGATTGCGACACCTTGATGGTTTTCGGGTGGAACGGCTCGGCGATGGCGACGATGCGGCGGAGCATGTCGTCGATTTCCTGCTCGGACCCTTCGACCTCGACGATCAGCATCGCTTCCACGTCGAGGGGATATCCCGCATGGGCGAAGGCCTCGCAGATCTGGATGGCCGGGCGATCCATGTATTCCAGCGCCACGGGAATGATGCCGGCGGCGATGATGGCGGCGACGCACGCGCCCGCGTCATTCACGCGCTCGAACCCGAACAAGGCCGGGCGGGCGCCCTCGGCGGCATGCAGGATGCGAACGGTGGCCTCGGTGACGACGCCGAGTTGACCCTCCGACCCGGTGATCAGGCCGAGCAGGTCGTAACCCGCACTGTCGAGATGATCGCCCCCGAGCGTCATGATGGTACCGTCGAGCAGCACCAGGGTGACGCCGAGCAGGTTGTTGGTGGTGACGCCATATTTCAGGCAATGGGCCCCGCCCGAATTCATCGCGATGTTGCCGGCGATCGTGCAGGCGAGCTGACTCGAGGGATCCGGCGCATAAAAGTAGCCTTCGTGGGCGACCGCCTGGCTGATGCCCAGATTGGTAATGCCCGATTCAACGCGGATGAAGCGGTCAGTGAGGTTGACCTCCAAAACCCGGTTCATCTTCGCGACCCCGAGCACGATGGCATCCGCCTGCGGGATGGCGCCGCCGCTGAGCGAGGTGCCGGCCCCGCGCGGCACCACCTTGACGCCGTTCTCATGGCAGAACCGGAGGATGGACGAGACCTCCAGAGTCGAGGACGGCAGCACCACCGCCAGCGGCATCTGGCGATAGGCCGTCAACCCGTCGGTCTCGAAGGCCCGGCGTTCGTCCTCCGATACGATGAGCGCCTCGCCCGGGACGAGCCGTCTCAACCCTGCGATGATTTCCGCCCGACGTGACGTAATAGCCTGATCCGGCTCGGGAAAAGCGATTGGCATGGCGTAAACTCCCGGCGGGCCTTGGGCTCGTGATGCCCGCGCCCGCGCTTGGTCAGAAGGTAGCTGCTCTTGAGGGAATTTTCCAATAATGTGGATTCTCTCTAGAATGCCCCAGCCTCCCGCGCCAAGGAGTTTTTGATGCGTTTATTTGTAATCTCGCTCGTGCTCTGCCTCTCCGGATTCGGCACTGCCCAGGCCCAGGATGCGGCCGCGGGCGAAAAAACCTTCCTTCAGTGCAAGGCCTGCCATCAGATCGGGGAAGGCGCCAAGAATTCGGTCGGTCCCGTGCTCAATGGCGTTATCGGCCGAAAAGCCGGCACGATCGAGGGCTATAGCTACTCGCCTGCCAACCAAAATTCTGGCATCACCTGGGACGAGGCGACCTTCCGCGAGTATATCCGCGATCCGCGGGCCAAGATTCCCGGCACCAAAATGGTCTATGCGGGCGTCAAGGACCCAAAGCGGGTCGAGGATCTCCTGGCCTATCTCAAGCAGTTTGGCGCCGATGGAAAAAAGGCTGCGCAATAGCAGCCGCGTGAGCGCCCTGCCCGCTCGTGATGCCGACGATCATTCGGAGAGAGTTTGAATTGTGAAGCAAGACCGTGCCCGCAAGCCTCGAATCGGCTTGTTCGTGACCTGCGTCGTCGACCTGATGCGGCCCTCCGTCGGCTTTGCTGCCGTCAAACTCCTCGAGAATGCAGGGTGCACTGTCGAGGTGCCGGAGCAGACCTGTTGCGGGCAACCGACCTATAATTCCGGCGATCGCGCCACCACGCGCAGCATCGCCGAACGCACCATCACGGAGTTTCGCGGCTACGACTATGTGGTGGCGCCCTCGGGTTCCTGCGCGGCCATGATCAAGGCGCATTACCCGGAACTGTTCGCAGACGATCCGAACTGGCTGCCCCGCGCCAACGAGCTTGCGGCACGTACATTCGAACTCACGAGTTTTCTCGTCGACGTTCTTGGCGTCACCCGCGTGGATGCAACGTTCGACGGCGCGGTCACCTACCACGATTCATGTTCCGGCTTGCGCGAACTCGGCGTCCGCAGCCAGCCGCGCAAATTGCTGGCAAGCGTCGAGGGCCTGACCCTCGTTGAAATGGAGGAGAGCGACGTGTGCTGCGGTTTCGGCGGCACGTTCGCGGTCAAATATAGCGAGATTTCGGGCGCGATCGTCGAGGCGAAAGCAAAACACGTCGTCGCGGCGGGCGCGCCGACCCTGCTCGCGGGTGATCTCGGGTGCCTGCTCAACATGGCCGGCAAGCTCAGTCGAGACGGCGAGCCGGTGCGGGTGCGCCACGTGGCGGAAATCCTCGCCGGAATGACCGACGATCCGCCGATCGGGGTGGCGAAGGAAGCGCAGAGGACCGGAAAGGAAGCCGCGCGATGAGCGTGCACAGCACCTCTCCCGATTTCAAGAAGAACGCCGCGCGTGCGTTGGGCGATGCGCAGCTCCAGAAGGCGTTGGGCAACGTCAAGCAGGGCTTCATCGACAAGCGCGAGAAAGCGACGCAAAAGCTCCCGGAATTCGAGGCCTTGCGCGACTCCGCCCGGGACATCAAGAACCACACGCTGCAACACCTCGATCTTTATCTTGAAGCCTACGAACAGAAGGTGAGAGCCTCGGGCGGGCATGTGCATTTCGCGCGCCATGCCGAGGAGGCGCGCGACATCATCCTGTCGATTTGCAAAGAGGCTGGCGCCCGCACCGTGACCAAGGGCAAATCGATGATCGCCGAAGAGATCGGCATCAATGAGCACCTTGAAACGCACGGGATCACGCCCGTCGAGACGGATCTTGGCGAATACATCATCCAGCTCCGCCATGAGATGCCAAGCCACATCATCGCACCGGCGGTCCACCTCAACGCGACGCAGGTCGAGCAGGATTTTCGCCGCGTCCACACGCATCTCGACGCGAAGCGCGATCTTTCCGAACCGGTGCAACTGCTGACGGAGGCTCGCGGTGTCCTGCGCGAGCGCTTTCTCGCCGCCGATGTGGGCATCACGGGCGCCAATTTCCTCGTGGCCGAAACCGGCACATCGGTCATCGTCACCAATGAGGGCAATGGGGATCTGACGCAAATCCTGCCGAAGACCCACATCGTTTTGGCATCCATCGAAAAGCTGGTTCCGACGCTTGAGGATGTCAGCCAGATCCTGCGCGTCCTGGCGCGCTCCGCGACCGGGCAGGAGATTTCGGTCTACACCACCTTCTCGACCGGGCCGCGCCATCTCGGCGACAGCGACGGACCCGAGAATTACCACGTGGTCCTGCTCGACAACGGTCGCTCGGCCATGCTCGGCACCAGCTTCGAGGAGATGCTGCGCTGCATTCGCTGCGGCGCCTGCATGAACCATTGCCCGGTTTATCACGCAGTAGGTGGCCACGCTTACGGCTGGGTCTATCCAGGCCCGATGGGCGCAGTGCTGACGCCGACGCTGATCGGAATCGACCAGGCGGGCCATTTGCCGAATGCCTCGACGTTCTGCGGGCGCTGCGAAAGCGTATGCCCGGTGAAGATCCCGTTGCCGAAGCTCATGCGCCATTGGCGTGAGCGGGAATTCGAGCGGCATCTGACCCCCGCCACGGTGCGATCGGGGCTGGGGTTGTGGGGGTTCTTTGCCAAGCGCCCTGCCCTCTATCGTCTGGCCACCGGCATCGCCATTCGCGCGATGGGATTTGCCGGGCGACGTAAAGGTCGCTTCCAATGGCTGCCGCTCGCCGGCGGCTGGACCAGGAATCGCGATCTGCCTGCTCCACAGGGTGAGACTTTTCAGGCGCGCTGGCGGCGTGAACACAAGAGGAGAGCAGCGTGAGCGCCCGCGACGACATTCTCGGCGCCATCCGCCACTCGCTCGGAGTGTCGGGCAAGGAGACCATCCGGCGACAGATCGTCAGCGATCGGCTGGCCCACGCGCCCAAGGGGGTCATTCCAAAACGCGGACAGGTGTCCGGCGAGGCGCTGCTCGCCTTGTTCAAGGTCCAGGCGGAAGCGGCGCTCGCGACGGTGACCGAGGTCGCATCGGCGGCCGAGGTCCCGCAATCCATCGCCCATTTCCTACGGGATCACAATTTGCCCGCCAGCCTGCGCATGGGGGACGATCGCAGGCTTCAAGCCATGCCGTGGAACGATACCGCGCTCGACATCGCGCATGGCCCAAGTGCCGGGGATGATCTCAACGCCGTCAGTCATGCGCTCGGTGCGGTGGCGGAGACCGGATCGCTGGTGATGGTTTCGGGATCCGAGAACCCGTCGACACTCAACTTCCTGCCCGACAACCACATCATCGTCGTGTCCGCGAAGGACGTTGCGGGCGATTACGAGAGCGTCTGGGCGAAGGTGCGTCTCACCTTCGGAAAAGGCGGCATGCCGCGCACCGTCAACTGGATTACGGGCCCTTCCCGCTCCGGCGACATCGAGCAGACCATGTTGCTCGGCGCTCACGGTCCCCGTCGCCTGCACGTGGTCGTCGTCAAGGAGTGAGACTCGGATGAGGCAGTTCCAGCTTGTTTCGGCGATTACCGCGCGCTGGCAGGCCTGGGAGGGCCCAGCGAGCAGCCTCGAGCATCTCGACCTCCGGCGTGATGGCGAGGGGATCGTGGCGTGCGGCGTCGTGATCGCCTCCGCAGAACCAGCCCATTTCGGATTGCGCTACCGCCTGCTGATCGACCGGAGCTGGCGGGTGCGCGACGCGCTGCTGGAAACCACCGCGGGCGAAAGCCTCCATCTCGAAAGTGATGGCATGGGGCAATGGAAGCAGAACGGGACGCTCAGCCCGTCCCTCAACGGCTGCATCGACATCGATATCGAGGCGACGCCCTTCACCAACACGCTGCCGATCCGCCGGCTCTCGCTCGAGGCAGGCGAAAGCCGCCTTGTCAGGCTCGCCTATATTCGCGTTCCGGCGCTCGCAGTCGCTCCCGGAGAGCAACGCTATACCGCCATTCACCCTGGAGCGCTCTATCGGTTCGAGAGCCTGGATCATGCTTTCACTGCCGAACTTCCGGTGGACCCGCATGGCCTCGTTCGGGACTATCCCGGCCTCTTCCGTCGCCTGCTCTGACTTTAACCGGGGCCGTGACAACTGGGCGCGGACAGAGTGCTTGGCAAACGGCGATTTCCCCCGTAAGTGTTTGTAAACACAGATAGTTTTTAACAATTCTAAACTAGCGTTTCAATGATCGTTTGTTCCTGTAACGTCCTCTCCGATGGCGATGTGAAAGCGTGTCTGCGGCCCGGGCCCGAATGCCCGCGCACGCCGGCGCAGGTCTATCGTTGCCTTGGCTGCAGCCCGAATTGCGGCCGCTGCGTCAGAACCATTCGCTCGATCATGGACAAAGCCCTGGCGGATGCAGCCAGTGAGGCCCTTCATGTGTGCAACAAGGGCTGCTGCCCGATAGCGCTGGAGCGGGCCGCCGCCGAACCTACCCTTTGACGAATGCCGTTCCGTCAAATAGATTTTAATTCTTCTAATCTATTAACCCGGCCCGTTTGGTTGGCATTGACGAGAGGCGCGGATGAAGGGCGATCAGAAGGTCATCGAATATCTCAATCGCGGCCTGCGGAGCGAGCTTACGGCCGTCAGCCAGTACTGGCTTCATTACCGGGTGCTCGACGATTGGGGTTACAAGGAGTTGGCCAAGGCTTGGCGCAAGGAATCCATCGAGGAAATGCACCACGCCGATCGCTTCATCGAGCGCATCATTTTCCTTGACGGCTTTGCCAATCTTCAGGTTCTCGACCCGCTGCGCATCGGGCAGAACGTGAAGGAAATTCTCGAATGCGACCTTGCCGCCGAGTACGAGGCCCGCAATCTGTACGGCGAGGCGGCAACCTATTGTGAGAGCGTCGGCGACCGGGTGTCGAAAAACCTGTTTGAAGAGCTGATGAAGGATGAGGAAGGCCATATCGACTTCCTTGAAACGCAGCTCAATCTCGTCGATCAACTCGGCTTGCAGCTCTACGCCCAGAAGCATGTGGGCGAGGTCGACGGCGACCACTGATGAGCCGTCGGAGCAGAGGCGACGCACCGGTCTGACGCCGGCACGACGGCTCATTCGGTGAACAGGTCTTCGGGCCTCTCGATCGAGGCCACCGGCAGTGTGACGATGAGCAGGTCGAGATCGTCCGGATCGTTTCGGATCGAGAACCCGAGACGCCGGCACATATCGAGCATCGTGGTATTTTCCCGAAGCACCTGCCCCTCGACCACACGCAGGCCATCGGCCTTGGCCCACTCGATCATGAAGCGCATGAGGTCCCACCCGAGGCCGAGCCCCTTGAGATCCGAGCGCAGCAAAATGCCATATTCGCCCGTTTCGTGGTTGGCGTCGGCGTGCAGGCGCACCGCGCCAAGCATCTCGCCGCTTTCCGTATCGAAGGCCACGAAGGCGATCGCCCGGGCATAGTCGAGTTGCGTCAGGCGCGCCAGAAAGACATGGTTGAAGTCGCGAACCGGCGCAAAGAAGCGCAGACGCAAGTCCTCCTGTGTCACGCGTTTGAAGAAATCGAGAAACTTGCCTTCATCCTCGGGCCGGACGGGACGCACGAAAGCCTGCCGGCCGTTGCGGAGCGTGATGGTTCGCTCCCATTCCTTCGGATACGGCCTGACGGCGAAACGCGAATGGCCCTTGCGCTCGATCTTCGTCAGCGGAGCGATGGCGATCCGCGCGTCGACAGCAATCACCGCTTTCTCGTCCGCCAGTAGCGGGTTGATATCGACCTCGCGAATTTCCGGCAGATCGGAGGCAAGCTGGGCGAGCTTCACGAGGACAAGGGCGACAGCTCTCTCGTCGGCAGCCGGAACATCGCGATAGGCCTTCAGGCGACGCGACACACGGGTCCGCGAAATCAAGTCGGCCGCAAGCTTCAGATCGAGCGGCGGTAGCGCCAGCGCCTTGTCGTCGATCACCTCGACCGCGGTGCCGCCCCGCCCGAACAACACAACCGGACCGAATGTCGGATCATCCGCGAGGCCGACGATCAGCTCGCGCGCTTTGCCCCGCCGCACCATGGGTTGAACAATGATGCCGGTGATCACCGCATCGGGTTTCAACCGTGCGGCGCGCTCAAAAATGTCTTCGACGGCAAGTCTCACCGAGTTCTCGGTGGCGAGATCGAGCTTGACCCCGCCGATATCCGATTTGTGCACGATGTCCGGCGACAGGACCTTCACCGCGACGGTGCCGCCCTCGGCAAAGATCGGCTGCGCTGCCGCGACCGCTTCATCGGACGAGGTGGCGAGGACGAGCGGCGCGACGGGAATGTCGTAGGCGCGCAGCAGCGCATTCACCTCGAGAGGATCTAGCCACCGTCGATTGTCGGCGATCGCGCGCGCCACGATAACTTGGGCGCTTGTCACATCCGGCACGAAATCATGCGGCAGGCTATCGGGTGTTTCCATCAACTCGCTCTGCGCCTCACGGTAGCGCACGAGCTGAATGAAGCCGCGAACCGCATCGGCCTCGGTGGCGAAATGGGGAATGCGGACCTGCTCGAAGAACCGCGCGGATTCTGGGTCCTCCCCGATCCATGCCGCAAATACCGGCTTGTGCCGCATGCCGCTCTCGCGGTTCCGCCTGACCGCGTCGGCAACCGCAGCCGCCGCATCGGCCGCGCTGGCGATCGCCGTCGGGACGTTCAGGATCAAAATCGCGTCGTTCTCGTCATCGGTCAGCAACGCCTCGAGCGCCACTGAATAGCGCTCCGCATCCGCATCGCCGATGATATCGATGGGATTTCCATGCGACCAGTTCGCCGGCAACCTCGCGTTCAGCCGCTCCATCGTCGCGTCGGACAGGCCCGCAAGGGTTCCGCCGAGATCGATCAAGCGATCGATTGCGAGGACGCCGACACCGCCGCCATTGGTGAGGACAGCCAATCGATTGCCGGGAAACGGCTTCTGACGCCCGAGTGTTTCGGCGGCGGCGAAGAGTTGGTCCAGATCGAGCACGCGCAGCAATCCGGCGCGTCGGAAGGCCGCGTCATAGACCGCGTCGGAGCCCGCAAGCGCTCCCGTATGCGTGGCGGCCGCCTTCGCGCCCTGCGCGTGCCGCCCGGCTTTAATGACGACGACAGGCTTGGTGCGTGCGGCGGCACGCGCCGCCGACATGAACTTGCGCGCATCGTCCACGGATTCCATGTAAAGAAGGATCGCGCGTGTGCCTGGATCGGCGGAGAAATAATCGAGGCAATCGCTGAAATCCACGTCGATCTTATCGCCGAGCGAAACGATCGCCGAGAACCCGACCTGCCGCTGCGCCGCCCATTCCACCAATCCCGCGGCGATCGCTCCCGACTGGGACACGAGGGCGAGATCACCAACCTTGGCGCTGCGCGCCGCAAAGCTGGCGTTCAGTTTCGCGCGCGGCGCGAGAACACCGATGCAGTTCGGCCCAACGATCCGCAATCCGTGAAGGCGCGCCGATCGCCTGACCGTCTCCAACAAGGAACCCTCGCCGTAACCGAGACCGGCGGTCGCAATGATGGCTGCCGCTACACCTCTCCGACCTGCTTCCTCGATGACCGCCAGAACATTCTTCGGCGGCACCGCGACAACGATGAGATCAGGGGTCACCGGCAGTTTCCCGATCGATGGGAAACAGGGCTTCCCCTCGATTTCACGGTGGCGCGGATTGACCGGAAAAATCGCCCCCTCGAAGCCGCCTTCGATCAGGTTGCGAACGAAAGTCAGGCCGAGCGAGCCCTCATGCGGGCTGGCGCCGATGACGGCGACGGAATGGGGCGAGAAAAGCTTGTCGAGGCGATAGGTGGACATGGGGGTCCCTCGCAGAGCGCAAGAGAAGCCTAGCGCCAATCCACGGAGGATCAATCAGCGACGGCCATTCGATCGCGTTGCAGCGCGCTATTCCGCAAGTACGCGCGTCGGCGGGAAAATGACCTCGACCAGCGTCCCCTCGTTGGGCTGGCTCGATATCTGCAGCGCGCCGCGATTGGCCTCTACGAGGGCTTTCGTCAGAGGAAGCCCGAGGCCAGTGCCGCCGCGTTTGCGGGAGGTTGCGAGTTGCCGGAACGGCTCGAGGGCCGCCTCCACCTCCTCGCTGTTCATGCCGATCCCGGTGTCGCGAACGCGGAACGCCACTTCGCCGCGATCGGTGAGCGCCGTCGAGACGATCACCTGGCCGCCCGCATCCGTGAACTTGATCGCGTTGGAGACGAGATTGAGAACGATCTGGCGCACCGACCGATCATCCGCCACGACGGGAGGAAGCTTGGCGGCGAAACTCGTCCGCATCACGATGCGGTCGCGGGCAGCCTGTGGCTGCAGCAGCGTGAAACAGCTGGAGACGAGATCGTTGAGATTGACGCTCGTGAAGGACAAGTCCATGCGGCCTGCCTCCACCTTCGCAAGGTCGAGCAGATCGTTCACCAGGCTGATCACATGGGCGCCAGAGGCGTGGACGTCCTTCAGATATTCCTTGTAGCGGTCATTGCCGATCGGCCCGAAGCGCTCTTCCAGCATGACCTCGGCAAACCCGAGAATCGCGTTCAGGGGCGTGCGGATTTCGTGGCTGATCTTGGCGAGCAGATCGGATTTCTGGGCGTTGGCCTGTTCGGCCGCGCGGCGCGCCCCGACCAACTCGCCCTCCGCCTTCTTGAACGGCGTGATGTCGCGCAACACCGCGCACAGCTTGCGGTTCGGGCCGTCATTAATCTGGCCCATGGTCATGAAAAGCGGGATCGACCCACCCTGGCGCACGCGGCCGAGAACCTCCCTGCCATCATTCAGGAGGCTTGCGACGCCGGGCGACCGCAACCCTTCGAGATAGTCGAGCGCCACGATATGGCTTTCGGGCGAAAGCAGGACGGTAATCGCGTCTCCCACCACATCGCCCTGGTTGTAGCCGAACAACGCCTCAGCGGTTCGGTTGAGCGACAGGATGCGGCCCGTCTCGTCGAGAACGATGACCCCGTCCGTCGCGGTGTCGAGAACGGATTCGAGTTCGTGAATGCGAACATCACGAGCGCCGAGTTCCGTTTCCACCGCCCGCAAGCGCTGCGAGGTGTCACCATCCGGCAATCGGCGCACCAGCAGGAGGTCCGCGTCGATGCCATCCCACAAGACAGGTGCTTGGCGCAACTCCACGGATACCGACTCGCGCTGACGGGTCGTGAGAGTCGTGCAATCCGCTGAGGCTATCGGATTTGTGCCGAACAGGCGCGGCAGGCCGCCACCCGCGGCGAGGTGTTCGCGGTCGTCGTAGCCTGTGAGCGCGAGCAGTGCCCGGTTGGCGAAAACGATGTGCTGGCCCTGATGAACCAGCGCCGGCATCGGAAGTTGGGCGAGAAGTGCCTGCCCGTCGGTCGCCGGGTGCGGCCCATCGCGGCCTTCATCTCCGGGCGCTTCGGCCGCCAGTGCGACCGGGGGAGCCTCGGTATTCGCCACGCTGGCGCGCGTCGGTTCCTCCGCGGTGTCTTCCGCCGCTTCGGGGGTGCCAGGCAGACCCTCGGGCACAGGGCTTGCCGTCGCCGGAGCTACGGCCGGCGTATCGGCGCCCTCTTCCTCCGGGTCAGCCACCGGATCGGGGACCAGCGCAAGGCGGCGAAAGGGCGGCACCCTTTCGTGGGTGCGCTCCTCGGCAGCCGGAGGGGTTTCCGGCTCGAACCGAGCGCCCAGCGCCCTCGCGATCTCGCGAAAAGCATTGCGTTCCGTATTAGACAGGCCCGATTGCGGCTCGGGAGGCCGCGAAGCCACCGGCGGCTCCGGTTCGGGTTCGGCTTCTTCGTCCTCGGCAACGTGCTGGTAGATCTCGATCGTCGGCTCCGAGAGGGACGCCGCGACCGTCTCGCGGAGTTGCTCGAACAGCTTTTCCTCATCGGTCAGGTCGCGCTCGGATTCTGGCTCAGGTGCGTGCACGTCCCCCTGCTGCACTATTTCCGCCACCACCGGCGAGGACGGTTCAACCTCGATCACTTCTTCGGGTTCGTCAGGTGTGACGATCCCGGGTTCGCTTGCCTCGATGGGCGCCGGTCCGCCTTCCTCGGGTCTCAAAGCCTCGGTCGCATCTGCAAGCTCGGCCAACGCGTCCTTTCGAATGAGGCCGAACCCGCGGAATCCGACGAGTTCGCGATCCAACCCGAAGATCGGCATGCCAGCCCAATCGACCGGCACCGTCCCGCTCTTGTTATCGACGCGCCACGCGATGGTGCGCCCGCTCCAGGTTTCCTGTCTGGCAAATAACCCGGCGATCTCACCGGAATCCTCGACGACCGACCGGCTGATCTCTGCCCATGTCCGGCCAAGAATATCGCCCGCCATCGGCCCGACAGCCTCGGACAGGCCAGAGGACACGTGGATGAAACGGGTCTGCGGATCGGCCTGCCACACGAACCGAATGCTGCCGCCCGGCCGGGTAGGAGGGGTTTTTTCGGCCTCGACCGGTGGTGCAGCCGCCTCCTGCGGGGGGGCGGCGCGCCTTGCCTTTGGCAGGGCACCGACAATCGCCGTCACGAGCACCTTCGTGCCGCTCGGAAGCGCCGCGAGACGACACGCGCAGGTCACTGGAGGAGACAGGCGCGCAGGGTCCAGCAACAGGCGCTCGAGCCGAACGCCGAGATGCGGCGCGAGCCCGCTGGCGAGCGCTTCCAGCCTCTGCCGCGCACGCGATCCGGGACTGAGCCGTCCACTTTCATCGAGAAGGCCGGCCGCAAAATCAGCCGCGGGAGGAGACGCCCACAGCAGCCGCTCGGCGGCTTCATCCCAGATAAGGACGGCCGCATCGGGCCGCAGCAGGCTGGCCAGGGCCGGATCGTCACGAAGACGAAACATCAATGTCTGAAACTGGTCCGGAGCTTCCGTCATGAACGGCCTCGTCCCTTGTCCGTTGAAGAAAATCACCCTTGGAGGACGGTTCTAGAACATTATGGGGTCCAGAGGCTGCAGGGTTGCGCTCCTAAAGCCTTTTACTTCGTGATAACCTTAATGGGTAGGGATTGATTTGATTTCGCACCGCACAATGTGATATTGCACTGCACAACGCCCGCAAACAGGAGTGACACATGGCGACGAACCAACCCGGCTACGAAATTCCGGCTGAAATGCGCGACTTTGCCGAGAAGAGCGTCGAACAGGCCCGCAAGGCCATCGATGGCTTTATGGGCGCCGCCCAGAAGACCGTCGACACGTTCGAAGGTTCCGCCACCACTGTGCAATCGAGCGCCAAGGACGCGACCCGCAAGACTCTCTCCTATGCGGAGCAGAACATCACGGCAGCTTTCGATCTCGCTCAGAAGATGGTCCGCGCGAAGGACGTGCAGGAAGCCATGCAGATTCAGAGCGAGTTCGTAAGGACCCAGTTCGAAGCGATGCAGGCGCAGATGAAGGAATTCGGCTCGATGGCTCAATCCGCCATGAAGCCCAGCACCCCTTCGAAGAAGTAGCACCCCCTGAGGCTTCCTGAGGAGGCATGCCATGGTTGAACCTAAAAAAGTGAGCGCCAAAGGCGCCGTGAAGGCCCCCGCAGCGGCGAAAAGCGTTGCCGCAACTGCAAAGCCGAAGCTGAAGGCGGCAAAGCCCCTTGATCATCACGGGGCTTCGATCGCCGACGAAACGGCGGCTGCTCTCTCGGTCGTCCCGACCCCGGTGGAGACGCTCAAGGCCGACCCCGTCCCGGTCACGGTTGTTGCGATCGAAACCCCTTTGGCGGCACCGGTTGAGGTGATCGCGTCCGTCGTCGCGCCGAAAGCCGCGGCGTTGCGACAGGCCGTGGGCGAAGCGGTCAGTGCGTCCGCGCACGGTGCCCTGGCGGTCAACGACAAGGTCATCGATGCCCTGCAGACCCAGAGCGACGCAGCTCTGGATCTCTGGCGCACAACCGTGTCCGCACCGCACCTCTCCGACGTTTTCCGGCTCCAGAGCAATGGCGCTCGCCAGGCCTATGAGACGGCGTCGGCTCAGTGGAAGGACATTGCCGAGACGACGGCGCATTGGTTCACCAAGACGGTGGAACCTCTGAGTGCGGCGATCTCGGATCTCAAGCGCTAATATGATGGGGCGACGGGGGAACCAGTCGTCCCACAAGGCATATGGCGGGCACCGGGTCTACGACCACCTGCCCTCCCCGAAATAAGTGCGTTGAGAAAAGGCCCTGGCGCTAAGGCAGGGCCTTTCGTCTGTCGGGCTCGATGCCTGTTGGTCGATACGATCTCCGCACATTCATGATCAAGGCGTTAACCGGGCCAGTATGTCTGGTTACCGAATAGTAAAATTCACGATCGAGAAAGTACGTTTCATCGAAGTTACATAATATTGTTGCGAACCGAATGGCAGGCAGATTACTCATGATCCCGATAGGCGCTTACAGCCTACGAGTTCTCGCTTCGTCAGACCTCTATGTACGGAAATTGTCATGCGTAACACTCTCATCGGATTGCTTTCTGGTGCCGCAGCTCTCGCGCTGGTCGCGTCCTCCGCCCAAGCGGCCGACATGCCATCGCGCTACGCGCCGCCCCCGGTCTACGACGCGATACCGGTCTTCACCTGGACCGGCTTCTATGCTGGCCTGAATGCCGGCTATGGCTGGAGCACCGGCACCAGCCGCTACTACGATCCCGCCTTCGGTTATGTCGGTAGCAGCAGCAATGGCGGCTTCGTCGGCGGTGGCCAGGCCGGCTACAATTACCAGATGGGCATGTTCGTCATCGGCGCCGAGGCCGACATTCAATATGCGTCGGTCGGCAACAAGGGCGCTTCCTACGGATCGCGCTACTTCGCGGGCAATTCGGATGGCTATTACGGCACGCTCCGCGCCCGCCTCGGCTTTGCTTTCGATCGCGCCCTCATCTTCGGCACGGGCGGCTTCGCGTATGGCGACGTCGGCGGCAACAACTCCTCCGATCCGCAGCTCGGCTATCACCGCGGCAACAGCACCAATGGCGGCTGGACGCTTGGCGGCGGCGTGGAATACGCAGTGACCAACAATATTACCGCCAAGGTCGAAGGCTCTTATGTCAATCTCGACACGCGCGGCAACTACACGGTCAACGGCTATCAAGGGGCCCGTCGCGACACGGAGTTCGGCGTGGTGAAGGCGGGACTGAACTACAAGTTCAACTGATTTCCTGCAGACGACATATCGAAGGG
This sequence comes from Microvirga brassicacearum, assembly GCF_008757455.1. Taxonomy (GTDB): domain Bacteria; phylum Pseudomonadota; class Alphaproteobacteria; order Rhizobiales; family Beijerinckiaceae; genus Microvirga; species Microvirga brassicacearum. The sequence goes on from NZ_VCMV01000077.1 coordinate 47,114, forward strand.
CCCCGTCGCGACAGGGGCCCTTTATTTTTTCGCAGCGCCAATTCAGCCGGCGAAGAGGCTGGCGCGCTGCGCCGCCATTGCGTGATAGGCGCGTTTCTCCTCGTACATCTTGAGATCCGCCCGCTTCACCACATCCTCCAAACGCTCGCCCGGCTCGCGCGTGGCGGCGCCCATCGCGAAACTGAGAATGAGACCGGAATAGAACTGGTTGTTCAGCTCCGACAGCTTCTCGATGTTTTCCATCATGGCAATCCCATCGCGCTCATCCATGCCGGGCAGAAGGATCGCGAACTCGTCGCCGCCGATACGCGCCGCGCAAGCGGGCCTCTCGATGATCTTGGTTAAGACCTCTCCGGCGCGTCGCAGCAGGTCGTCGCCGGCCGCGTGACCGAGTTGATCGTTGGCTGCCTTCAAGCCGTTCATGTCCGCCACAATGACCGTGATGGGTGCTGGCCCTTTGCGCTCCAGCCGGTTGAGTTCGTCGACGTAATACGACCGGTTGTAAAGCTTAGTCAGGACGTCGTGCTTGCCGAGATACTCCAGATAAGCCTCGGCCTTCTTGCGCGCAGTGATGTCGGTCAGCGCGACCTGAACCAGCGACCAGTCCTGCTCGTGCCCCGGAAGGACCGAGAATTGGAGCTGGACATAGACCTCCTCGCCATCGAGGGAGTAGTTCAGCACCTCGCGCTGCTGAAAGATCTTCCCGTCCCAGAGGTCGATGAGTTGCTCGCGAAAATGCGGGCGCATGTCATCGCGAAACACCTCGCGCAATCGGCGCAGGAGAGTCGGCTTGTCCAGAGCGTGAAAAAGATCGAGCGTGTGCTGGTTGACGTCGATGACGCGGATCTCGCTCATGCAGCGCTCGACGAATTCCGGATGAACATCGGTGAAAACCCGGAAATCGCGAATGCCTTGCCGCCGAACCTCGTCGAGCAATTTCTTGATCGTGCTGAAATCTTCCACCCAAAGCGAAATCGGCGAATGCTCGAAGAGACCCTGCGCATATTCCTCGCTCAGCGCCAGTTTCCGCCGCGCCGTTTCGCGCTCGGTGACGTTCTCGATGGCGACCAGAACGCGATCCCACGTATCTTCCGACCCCGGCAAGATCCGCCCCCGAAGCTGGATGTCGAGCCGTTGACCGCTCAGCGTATAGTTGACCGTGTCGCTTGAGAATTCCCGCTTGCCGTCCCACAGCTGCACGAGCTCGCCGATATGGGTGTCGAGCATGTCATTGCGAAAGATTTGCCCGAGGTTGGCAACCAGATGCGCGAGGTCGTCCGCTTCGAAGAGATTCAGCGTCTTGCGGTTCACCTTGACGACTTGGATTCGATCCGAGCAGGCCTGGACCCGGGCCACATTCGCCTGCAGATACTCGCGCAAATCGGTGACCCCGGATCCTCGCCAGGTGTCGAACAGCTGCTTCAGCCCGCTGTAATCCTCGAGCCACAGGGAAACCGGCGCCAGGTCGAACATCTCCACATGGGTGTCATGCTGGTGTGACAGCGCAGGTTGGATGTCGTCAGATTGTCGCATAGGGAGCCCTGTCCTCCAGCGTCGACAAATTCGCTGACGTGCTGGATACGCCGATCCGAGCTGGACCGTCGAACGCTGAACCGTGTTTCCTTATTATCCTGCGTCGGGAGGATTTGTCACCCCTCACCGGCACGTGGTCGTGGATCCCCCGAATGCCGACCGCACCATTCCCGAAGCCCGCATTCTATCCGCCATCCTACCCTCCATGCTTGTCTGAAACAAAGATACGCTAAGCCGGACTATAGCCTGCAGGGCAACGCACGTTCCGGCACAATATCCAGCAGGAAATAAGCACCTGGCCGTGCAACCACTCGGAAGACCTGCTATCGCGTTCGAAACGGCTGGCTGGCCCGAACCTCAGTCTGATGCGGCCCACACTGAAAAGGGAAACCATGCCTGTGAGGAGACATTCCGACGCTGTTTCCAGTTCGGGAGGGCCGGTTTCGTGTCAAGGCTGAGGCATATTTCACCTGCGTCGGTGCGCTATGCGGGCGATTCGTCAGTATTGCCGGATGCAGCGGCACATGTGGTCGGGTCCACGAATCGATGGTCCCGCGTGACTCTGACCTGCCCGGATGTGACATCCGACATCTGGTGTGAATTCAGCTTCCAGATTGGGACGCATCCTGACGAGCAGGCCGTAGGCGCACCGGACTTTGCGGCCATCGGAGTGGATTTTCTGGCGGCGGACGGCTCGAGCATCGACTTCGCGTCGGTCCCTGGGCTGTCTCGCTTGCAAATCGATCCCTACAGCTTTTTTGTCGCGGTGGATTCTGCACGCGATGGACGCGCCGGCACCGCGGTCGCTCGCTGTACTTTTCTCATCCCGGCACCGGCAACGCAGCTTCTTTTGACGATCCGCAGTTGGCGAAACTCGCATCCCTTTCGGGTGGCGAACGTCGCGGTGACGCAGTTCGTGCAGCGGGATGCGCCGGATCTGACAGACGAACAACTGCTCATCCCCTCGCAGGACGAGCTCCGTTCGATCAGGGATGTCAGGCGGAACTGGAGAGCGATGACGCCGGAGCCAAACTGGTTCAGCTATGCGGTGGTGCCAGAGAAAACGCTCTACCTTCGTGGACAGATCATCAACGACGATAACACGGAGGGTGCACTCGCCCGCATCGTCTTTCGGGACGCGCAGAATATCGAGCTGCCCCAACCATACCCAGACACCCTCACGACGCCCGAAACCGGCGCCTTTCTTGATATTCCAGCCCACGGGCAAGCTCGACGATTCACGTTGGCTATCACGGTGCCGCCGCAGGCGATGACGGTCGACGTTGGATTTCGAACATGGCGTCCGGAGTCGGAAATGAAGCTCGTCGTGCCGCTGGAAGTATCGTTGGATGAATCACTCCTCCTGCAGAACATCACCGCCGGAGAGGTGACGGATGCGCTGGCTTTCATCGAACGGTTCACCCACAACCCCGCGCTCTCGAAGCCGGCGAAACCCGGCGAGAACGCCTCGAATTTTTTTGATCTCCTGCTGGACAGGAATGTTCTAGCACCGGCGTCCTTGATCCATGAGAAGCTCAGGGTCATCCAGCGGGGCCGAGACCGGCAATTTGTTTCGGGCAGACTACATCTCGGCAGATGTCCCGGCTGGCCTTTGCCCGTCGAGCCAAACTGGACAGAGGATCCATTTCGATCGCGCGTGTGGCGAATGGAATTTCATTCGCTGTCTTGGCTCCTCGACATCGCCAAGCCTTCATCATCAGGAGCACTCGCTCAGGCAATCGCTCTTGCGTTGTCTTGGTCGCGCGCGAACCCATTGGGTGAGCCCGCAGACGGTATTGCCCTTCATCCTTTGACGATGTCGACGCGAGCCGAAGTTCTGGCTGAATTGCTGGTGCTGGGCTTAGCCTCGAAGGATCAAAGGGGTGCCACGGATCTTCTGGAACTCGCCGGCGAATTGGTCCGGCACTGCTTCGCCATATCCGAAATCGTCGGCCAGAATGTCTTCTCGTCTCCCATCTACCAGATCCACGCCGCCGCCTCCCTGCTCAGTCTTGCCAAGATTTTGCCGCGTCTGCCTTTGTCCGATCATTGGTCGTCGGTCGCCCTCGCTTGCCTGCGAGACAGCTTCGACCAGTTGCTCGGGCCAGAAGGACAAATCTTCGAGCCATCGCAATATTACCGGTTCGAACTGATTGCGCTGGGTCTCATTCTCACGGACATGCTGAAGAACATGCCCGAGGCCGCTTCCCTTGCACGGCATCTGGGCCCGAGATTGGAAAACGCTGCGCTTGCGATCCTGCCTCTCCTCGACCCGACCGGCTTTTTTCCACCGTTCGGTGAGACGCCGCGGCAATTCGATCATGCAACAGCACTCGGAACGCTGATCTGCACTTATGGGCAGGAATGGACGAGCCATCCCGGCATCCGCAAGGAGCTGTCGTATCCTTATGGATCTCGGGTCCTTGCGTTCGCCGATGCCGGGATCGTCGCTGCGCGGCGTTACGAACCAGGGCGCGAATGGGGTTATTTTTGCGCGGCATTTTCAGAACAGGGCCAATCGCACGTGCACAGCCACTGCACGTCATTCGTCTATTCGTCGGGGGGAATGCCTTGGATCGTCGATGCGGGCGGTTCAGGAGAAAACCAAACCGGTACGGTTCGCCGCTATCTGACCTCGTCGCGCGCGCATAACGTGGTGATACCGGACGGGCGCGAGCAGACGGCGGGCGTTGGCTGGCTGCGCTCGTCGATCACCTTGCAGGGGGCGACCGCCTTCGAAATCTGCAGCAACGTGCATGGGCCGGACTATCTTCATCGTCGGATCCTGGTCTGCCTGGACGACCTGAATGCTATGGCGGTTTTTGATGACTTCAGGACAATTCGAGATTCCCTTTCCGTCGATGGGTTCCTCCATTTCGATCCGCGCGTCGTCGTCGCGCTCGCCAATCCCCGATTGGCTGTCGGTTTCCAGAAGCAGAAAAGATTGCGCATCGTACCGCACATGATAACGGGCCGCTTCGGTGGTCTTGAAATAGCAAACGGCGTCAGCGGCAAATTGGGCACGCTACAAGGTTTCGTTGCTGCCGAAATGGAACGCATCGAGCCGGCCAATGTTCTTTGTTACAGAATGGCTGGTCGACGGAGCGTCTGTGGTGGAGTGGTCGTGTCGCTCGATGAAAGCGCTTCCAAGACAATGGCGAACCTTATTGCGAGCCCGGCCTTGGGCGAGCTTCTCAATGGCGAAGCGACAGTCGACGAGAGAATCGTCACCGTTCCGTAAATTCGCGAGTCATTCGGGCGAAGGACCGCCAAGCTGGCGCGATCGTGTTCTGATATCTGCAGAATCGTATTGCGAAAGGGCGATGTTGGTCGAAAACTCGGATTCTGGGCATCGTCCGGCCCTCGGGAACTTTGGTTTATGAACCTTGACCTCCAGCCTGCGCTACGAAACGCCGGTGACGATCTGGCGGCACAAGTTCTGGAGCTTTCCCGCCTCTGGAAACGTGGCAATTCGGTCAGTGCAAATGCGTATGAGACTGCTCACAAACTGCTCGATCACCCGGGGTTTGACGCCGCATTGATCTCCACCCAGAATCGAATCGCCGACTTGGTCGGAGATGACTCGATCAATCATTTTCTCGCATGGCTCAAGGACTGCGCGGGATTGGTTCTCGACGAACAGGAAGGCGCGGCGGGGGCCCGGAATGTTCGTGTCCATCATCTGTTCGTTGTTCCCGTCGAAGGGCTTGCTCCGGATGCCGAGGGGGTTCTCCGAAGCCAACAAAACCTCGATATCCTCGTGCAGTCATTCGAGGAGACGCCCGTTGTGGCTCCCGGCGAAAAGATCAAATTTGGCGATACCGCGCTGGGAACGATGGATCTTGCCAATGCGCGTCCCGGAGAGATCAGAAGATTGTTACGACTGATCATGAGTTCCGAGCCAACTGACGTTCGGCGCAGTCGTGAGCTCATCAATGAGATCAAACGCCGCTCAAAATCGCCAGTCCCTCCACAATACGGAACACGTCTTTGTCAACGCGCCTATATCGGGCTCAGTGCCAGTTCTGAAATCAATCGAAAGCGTGTTCCCGTAAAACAGTCGGTCCCCCCAGGCGGAGATCGTTTCGCGCTCTGGATCCGGAGGATCAATCGGGCGCTGAAGATGCAGGATGTGAATGTCCGATCGCCGCTGTCCTGGAACAGAGCCATCGCCGAAATGACGATCTGCCAGATTCAACGGGGATTCGAACTGGCGATTCTCGTTCGTGACAATTATCTCGGCTCCGTAAGCGGCAAGATCTTGCACGTCGCAGCCGAACCTTCGGGCGTTATCGTGATGGCGCTTGAGAGGGACGATGACGTCATCGGGCCGATTTGCATTCCAGCCGTCCTGGTCAGCCACAGTGGAGACGCAATAGCAGCTTCTCTTCAGTCGCTGGCGGTCGAGGTCCGCGAACACGATAATGTCGATGATCTGCCGTTGACAGCGGCGTTCCTTCATTAGCCCGGCTGACCTGCACCGAGGCGCTGCCGGCAAATCAGCCGCTCATGCGGCTTCGTCTCGCCTCTCGTCCAACTCCGACAGCGCCAAGAGGAGTCCGCTGCGATCAATCTTTGTCACCAGCTCCGAAATCCGAAGCTGATGTGCGAGAGCGATTTGCCGCTGGCTCTTTTTCATTGTCAGGCCGATGACAGGCATTCCCCCATGATGAGGATCGGCGCGCAAGGCTGCGACAAGCTCCAGTCCGGAATGACCTGACAATTCAAGATCCGTAACCATCACGTCGATTGGTGTTCCGCCCCCTATCAGTTGCAACGCTTCCTTGGCATTGGCAGCCGAGTGCACTCGGAATCCTGACGCTTTGAGGACAGGAACCAGCATGTCTCTGAAGAAGGACGAACTGTCCACCAGCAGGATCGATCGCGACGAAACCTCGTGCTTCGCACTCGAGCGCATCCAGGCGCCAGCAACGAGGGGCAAATAATGCACCACGTCGACCACCTCTGTCGCCTGCCCCCGGATCACCGCAGATCCGATCAGGTCCGTACGATTGGCCACGAGCTCTATATCGAGGGTGTCGTCGACGATATCGACGATCTCCGCAACGGCAAGTCCAATCGACATCTCTCCATCGGAGAAGACGACCAGAGACTGTAGGCCGTCCCGCTTGATTTCGAGCTGGTCGTCACATGCGACAATCGGCATGAGACGCCCCCGGTACTGGATCATGAGACGGTCGCCGGACTGTTCGATCGTCGAAGCATCAATCTCCTCCAAACGAGTCACCAGCGCCAACGGCACCGCCTTCACGCTCGCAGCGCCGCCGCGGAAAACCAGAAGCGAGGTCGTGTCGTCACTGAACGCGGTGTCCTGCGCAAGCGAGACGTCGCTGTGGAGACGGTCGTCCGCACTCGACCCGACCATGCGAGCCAGACCGTTCGGGTCGATGATCAGCACAACTGCGCCGTCTCCCAGGATCGTATTCCCCGAAAATAGCTGGATATGGCGCAGTCGCGAAGACATTGGTTTAACCACGATCTCCTCGGTGTGAAACACTCCGTCGACGAGAATGCCGAACCGTTGTTGCCCGACCTGGGTTACGACGACGAAACCCTCGTCGATTTCGGCAGTGCCGCCCCGTCCGGTGATCTTCGACAACGGCACGATCGGCAACAGCTTCTCGCGCAGGCGCACCACCGGAGTGCCGTTGATGCGCTCGATCGCGTGTCCGGACCCAGGCGACACCCGCACGAGCTCAAGAACGGCCACCTGCGGAATCGCATAGCGCTGGTCTTCTGACGACACGATCAGCGCGGCAACAATCGCCAAGGTCAGCGGGATCTTGATGGTGAAGGTAGTGCCGCCTCCCTTTTCGGAGCGGATGTCGATCGTTCCGCCGATCAACTCGATATTGGTTTTCACTACATCCATACCGACACCACGCCCGGATACAGACGTGACATTGGCAGCCGTTGAGAAGCCGGGGTGAAAAATGAACTTGCCGACCTGGCTCTCGCTCATCCGCTGGACTTCCGCGTCCGACGCGATGGCGCGCTCTACCGCCTTCTTGCGGATAGCCGCGAAATCCAATCCTCTGCCGTCATCCGCAATCTCGATCGTGATGGAGCCGCCTTCGTGATAGGCGTTCAGGCGGATCGAGCCGCGCTCCGGCTTTCCGGCGAGCTTCCGCTCATGCGGCAACTCGATGCCATGATCTGCAGAGTTCCGGACCATGTGGGTCAGCGGATCCTTGATAACTTCAAGGACCTGACGATCAAGTTCGGTGTCGGCGCCGTTCATCACGAGGTCGATTTTCTTGGAAAGCTCCGTCGAGAGATCACGGATGACTCGCGGCAGCTTCTGCCAAGCGTTTCCAATCGGCTGCATTCGCGTTTTCATCACGCCTTCCTGCAGCTCCGCAGTCACCTGCGACAGCCGCTGCAACGGCACTTTATAGCCCTCATCCGCGGCGCTCTTTCGCGCAATCTCCAGCAGTTGATTGCGAGTCAGCACAAGCTCGGACACCATGGTCATCAGATGTTCCAGGGTCTCGACGCTGACCCGGATGGTTTGCGCTTTGATGGCAGGTTCTTCGGCCACATTGGCGCCCCCTCCCCGGCCGGCATTTTCTTCCGGAATAGCGATGGTGCACATCTCCAGCGCCGATGTCTCTGGGTTATTCTCGATGGCTGACTGCAAATTGCCGAGCACATCCCTCCCTGCGCGATCGGAGTTGCGAGAAGGAGCGGTGCTCTCCGGCTCCGGGCCCGGCGTTTGTTGAAACGCGCGCTCGAGCTCGTCTAACGAAACCTCTCCTGGCCGCAACGGCCGAGCCAAGACTTGCGGCGCTGACGTCTTGGGTGGCTCGGACGCTGGAGCCGTGTTCTTGCCGAGCGTCATCTCTTCCAGCACATCGATCAGATCGGCATCCGATCCTTCCGGCTCGACGGCACGGCGCTGCAATTCGTCCAGGATAGTTTTGATCCGATCGAGCGTCAGCAAAATGATCGAGACGGCGGGAGTCGTGACCGGCATGCCATCGCGAAACTTTCCCATCAGAGACTCGGCCGCATGCGCAAGCGCTTCCAGGCGGGAAAGGCCCAGGAATCCGCACGTTCCCTTGATGGTATGAACGAGGCGAAAGATGTTGCCGAGAATGGCTTGATTATTCGGATCTCGTTCGAAGCGTACGAGTTCGGCGTCCACTGTCTCGAGATGCTCGCCGCTCTCCACCAAAAACTCGCTTAGCAGGTCGTCCATGATTGGCTGCAACTCCCGAGAGGTGACGTGGATAGCAAGGCGATTTGCTGAGGCGAATTATTCAGAGGCAGGGCGCTTTGCCGCCACCTTTGACCGGCCGCCATGGAGAGGGTGGAAAGCACTCGGTCATCGCATTTGATAATACCGGCGCTCCGATAAGCGGTTAAATATTATTAGAGCGTCTATTTTAAAAAAAAACAGCAATTTTAGTTTTATAAATGATAAGCGGCCGTATGCACGTGGATGCGGCCAAAAAGACACAATTTAAACCGAATTTTTTGGAACATTATCGCGGTCACGGCGCGCTAGATATCCGCAACCCGTTCTCAGAATTTATACGATAATTTTTTAAAAAGCATTTTGGCATCCATGGGTCGGCACAATGGCCAGGCGACGCGTTGTGGGACATCCCCCGATCGAATTCCTTTCGTCGGAGTTGTTATCGTGTTACTAATCCGCCCCTTCGAGGCACAGTCGCTTCGGCATATTGAGAACACTTTTAGGAGGCAGGTTCTGTTGAATGATGGCGGATTGGCCGATTTGAGCGAGCGTGAAGTCCCAGACTTTAGAATTCGTCCAAATTTATAAAAACGTATCCTTTTTTGCCAAATAAACCGGAGCTTGACCACTAGGAATTTTTCGACGGAGATGCGACAAGATGAAATGATGGCCGCTCAACAACCACCCATTGCTTAAATGGAATCTCATTTAGAGACGCTAAGGGATCCGCTAAGACACCGCCCTGTAGGATTACGTGAGGCTGAGGTAGGTAGAGAAACTATAACCTGTCACTGTCTTGTGTGGTCGTGATTTGCCGAACTTATTTTACTCATCGCTCGGCCGCATGCAAAAATGGTCGATTTCTATGAGGCGAATACTTTTTTGCCCGGTAGAAGTTCTTGAATAAGCAGTGCATTGGGTGCTAGGGCGCGTCGGCGGGATAGCGATTTTTATCCTAAGCTCCTCGTAATGGGGCGACAGAGGGTTTACGGCGAATACGAGTAGCAAAACGGGTTTTCAATGTCAGACAGTAAGAAAAAAATCAACGTTGATGACCTTCTGAAACGGCACCTCGGAAAACCGTCTGAGCCGAAACCACGTCAAGGCAGCGAAGTCTCGCGAGTGGCCGAGAGCGAAACTTTTTCCTTGCCGTCGACGGCACCTGGATCTGGCCCTCAGCCGATTGTTCCTGCTCGCGTGACCGCCGAGGCCGATGCCCAGCAGGCCGGGAAAATTATCTCCTCGATTGCTTCTGACATTGAGAATATGCGAGCCGCGATGGAGCTCATGGTCGAGCAAATCGGCAAGATGGTTTCGCTGCAGAGCGAGCAAATGTCGATGCAAGGGGAGCAGACTGATCTCCAGAAACAGCACATCGAAGCCGTGGCGCGCTTGGCTCCTCTCGTTGTTCAAACACAAGAGGTGATTACCGGCAGCGTCCGCGACGCCGTCAGTTCAATCCAAGACCTTCAGGAAGGCATGCAGACCGGCTACACGCTTGACGGGCGCGGAAGCGAACATATTGAAGCAATGAGCGCCGAAAGAGCCATAGTGGCGGGCGACAGCGCCGTTCGCAGGCCGAGAGGACGCCCGCGGAAGATCAGACCCGAGGCCGCACCTGGCGCGGGATCCGAGAATGACCGTGTCGCGATTCCTCCAACAGCTCCCGTGCCGCCCCGCCGCCCGCGCGGTCGGCCGCGGAAAATCCAGGAGCCGGAGGTCGCGCTGCCCTCGCCGGCGATGGCCGGTGGGGCTGCCTCCTCCAGCGACGACAGCTTTGTCGGTCGTCGTCCGCGCGGACGTCCTCGCAAGATTCGCGAACCGGAATTTTCCGCACCAGCGGCCGCTTCTTCGAGCCCTTCTGAGGTCCGACGCCCGCGCGGCCGTCCAAGGAAGGTCCCGCTCGCGGCGGGTGCGCACGCTCCTCAGGATTCTCAAATTCGCATCCCCGAAGTGGCCCAGGCAGCACGTCCGGCGCTCCCTGGAGCAGAGCCAGAGATGCCGCGCCGGCGCGGACGCCCCAGAAAACACCCGCTTCAACCGGCCGGGATCGTGTCTCCGCCGAATACTCCGTCGCCAGGAGGAAATTCCGACGGCGCGACCACCACTTCGCCGATCCGACGCTCAACCGTGCGCCCCAGAATGCCCGCGGCAGAGAGGGATTGGGACGGCAGCGCCTGGCTGCCGCAGGCTTTAGTGTACTCGCTCCCCGACAAGAAGGACCCGCGGAAATACGTGACCGTGATCCAAGTCGAGCGGAAGCTCTGGGAAAGTGCGGGGTTCGATCCTAAGGATCGGCTTGAAATTGAGCGGGACGGATATGAGCTCTTGATTTACCGCGCCGATACTGGTGGCGTGAAGGCAAAAAAAATAGACGATGATGCGGTGATGATCCAAGCTCCCAATCTTGGGAATCTCAACTTGAAGCAGGTGAAAGTCGCGGCCGGTCGCGGGGCGGTGGTTGTTCGCGGCCTGAAGGTGTAACCACCATCAGGAGAGCGCGCGCAACGACAGCGCATCGAATCGTCAAGTGCAAAAAAATGCCTGACACCAGCTGGGCATCAGGCAAAGTCTCTCATTGGCAATTGAGTGGATCGGCACCTAAGCCTAATTAAACATCGCGTCGATATTGTCTTGCGAAGTTCTGCCGGGATCGTGATCGAGCGCCGGTCCATTCAACAGGCTCTGCTCGCCGTTCGCATTGGCACCCTGTAGCCGCTCGATATCCTTGAAGCTCTCGATGCCACCCCAGATTTTGATCATCTCGGTGACGCGCTCCTCGACAAAGCGCATGGAAGCCACGACCTTGCTAATGCGCTGCCCGGTGATGTCCTGGAAATTGCAGGCTTCGAAAACACTGATGACCTGATCGGAAATCTCCTTCGCGATATCGCGATCACCCCCAGCAAGACGAGCCGCAAGATTGCTTGCCAGTTCGTCGATTTTCTCAGCCGCTTCCAAAATCGTGTGTGTGGCGGTCTCGGTGCCCAATACCACTGCGCCGAGTTCATCTGTGGCGCTCGCTATTTCCTGCCCCTGTGCTCCCGCATAATGCAGCGTCACAATTTCCTGCTTGGTGCGTTGGATTGAAGCCGAAATCAGTTCGAGTTCGCTCCTGAGCCGAAGGGCCTCTTGCATGTCGCGGCGGCTTTCCTCAAGCAGGGACCGTGAGACGACCTGACTCGGCGCGACGCTCTCCTTCAGCGATGAAAGAGCATCCATAATTTCGGCGTGCCGATCGCTGGCCGATCCGTCGTCCATCGCCGTGGAGCGATCAGATTCGATCCGAAATCTCTTTTGCGTTTTCATGGTCTTCGCTCGCTGTCTACTCGCCCATGACCGCGCTGATTTTGCTGCGCAGCGTCTCGGCGTTAAAGGGCTTGACGATATAATTGTTTACGCCGGCTTTTTTTGCCGCCACCACGTTCTCGGTCTTGGCCTCTGCCGTGACCATGATGAAAGGCAACGTGCTCAGCTTCTCGTCGGCGCGCACCAGCTGCAGCAACTCGTACCCCGTCATGGGCGCCATATTCCAGTCGGAAATGACCAGGCCGTATTTCTTTTCCTTCAACTTCGCGAAGGCAGCCGTGCCGTCAGAGGCATCGTCAACATCATTGAAGCCGATCTGCTTCAGCAGGTTGCGGAGAATTCGCACCATCGTCTGGTAATCGTCCACAACTAGAATGGGGGTAGAAAGATCCAAGCTCACGATATCATGTCCTAATTCGACTATGGGAACAGTTCAGGCAAATTCAGAATCCATCGTTACGCGACCTCGCGTTCGGTTTCAAACGCGAGAACGGCGTCGACATCGAGAATGATGAGGAGTCTGTCCTTGAGTTGGTGGACGCCTTGCGACAATCCAACCCAGCGCGGATCCAGATGTACTGGGTTGGGCTGCATCGCAGCGTGGTCGAGTTCCAAGACTTCGCCCACCTCATCAACCAGAAGCCCGTGAGCTTCGCCGCAATTTTCCAGACCGACGGCCATTCTGCGCTCGCCGTTGCTGGCATCTGTCAATCCAAGGCGTCGGCGCAACGACACCGCGGTCACAACTCTGCCTCGAAGGTTCAGCAATCCGGAAATCTCGGGAGGGCAAAGCGGCACGGTGGTCATTTCACTGACGACGAAGACATCGTGCACTCGATGAATCGGGAGCCCGAAAATCTGCCCCGCGACGACAACCGTCACATACTCCAGCAGACGTGTGGGTGTCTTTGTCGCGATGGCGGTATTGGTGTTTGCAGCTCTCATGTCAGGCGGCCTTATCTGAAAATTCGCTTACTTCGGCGAGTGCGGACAAGAGGCCGCGGCGATCATGCTTTGCAACCACTTCGGAAATCTGAAGCTTGTGCGCCAGTGCAATCTGATGGGCGTCCCGCCCAACAGATAGAGCGATCACGGGCATTCCTCGATGATCGGGATCAGCACGCAAAGCGGCCACCAGCTGAAGCCCCGAATGATCCGACAACACAAGGTCAGTCACCATCATGTCGATCTGCGTTCCGCTGGCTATGATTTGCAACGCTTCCTGCGCACTCGACGCGGTGTGGACCCTGTAGCCAAGTGCTTTCAGAACCGGGGATAGCATGTCCCTGAAGAACATCGAACTATCGACCAGAAGGAGTGACTGGGCGATCGTGCCGTTTCGCGCGCCCGAGGGGGCCCAGGCTTCGGCAATCAACGGAAGGTAGTGAGCGACATTGATCACCTCGGTCGCTCGTCCACGGATCACCGCCGTGCCCACGAGGTCTGATCGCTCGGCGACGAGTTCGACGTCGAGTCTGTCCTCGACAATGTCGATGATCTCGGCGACCGCAAGGCCGAGCGTCGTCTCGTTGCTGGAAAACACCACAAGCGATTGCATCCCGCTCTGCTTGATCATCAGCTTATCGTCGGAGGCGACGATCGGCATCAGGCAGCCGCGATACTGAACGAGCGGGTGGTCCCCGGACCATTCGATCGTCGAAGCATCAATCTCTTCGACCCGCGTAACGAGTGAAAGCGGAACGGCCTTGAGGCTCTCCGCTCCACCTCGGAAGACGAGCAGCGACAATGTTTCATCCTGCACGGCGTCAGGCTGTTCGAGGGATGCAGCACCGAGGAATTGATCGTCTTCCGCGCCGGACCCAACCATCCGAGCAAGCCCATTCGGGTCGATGATCAGGACAACAGCGCCGTCGCCAAGAATTGTATTGCCGGAAAAAAGCTGAATATGCCGCATCTTTGACGACATCGGCTTCACGACGATTTCTTCCGTCTGGAATACTCCGTCAACCAGAATTCCAAATCTCTGTTGTCCGACCTGCGTCACGACCACAAAACCTTCATTGGCCTCCCGCGCATCGGCTAAGCCCATGACCTTTGACAAAGGCACGATCGGCAGGAGGCGGTCGCGGAGACGCAGGACAGGCGTGCCATCGATGCGTTCGACAGCCTGTTCCGAACCGGGCATGACCCGCACCAGTTCTTGAACGGCGATTTGCGGAATGGCGAAGCGCTGGTCCTTCGATGCGACAATCAGGGCGGCCACGATCGCCAGCGTAAGCGGTATCTTGATCGTGAAGGTTGTTCCCTTGCCGGTCTCGGAACGGATATCGACCGTTCCGCCGATAAGCTCGATATTGGTCTTGACCACGTCCATGCCGACGCCGCGACCCGACACCGAGGTGATGGCTTGCGCAGTCGAGAAACCCGGGTGGAAAATGAACTTGGCAACCTGAGCGTCACTCATGCGCTCGACCTCAGATTCGGTCGCAACGTTACGCTCGACTGCCTTTCGGCGTATAGCATCGAAACTCAGGCCCTTGCCGTCGTCGGTGATCTCAATCGTGATCGAGCCACCTTCGTGATAGGCATTGAGACGAATTGTTCCCTTCTCCGGCTTGCCGGAAGCCTTCCGCTCTCGTGGCGTTTCGATACCGTGATCGGCGGAATTGCGGACCATATGCGTGAGGGGATCCTTGATCACTTCAAGCACCTGGCGATCTAGTTCCGTGTCGGCACCCTGCAATACCAAATCGATCTTCTTCGAAAGTTCGGTGGACAGATCCCGAATAACTCGCGGTAATTTTTGCCAGGCATTTCCGATGGGCTGCATCCGCGTTTTCATCACACCCTCTTGGAGTTCAGCTGTGACTTGGGACAAGCGTTGCAGCGGTACCTTGTAGCCAAGGTCGTCAGAGTTTCGACGAGCAATTTCCAGCAGTTGATTTCGGGTCAAGACTAACTCGGAGACCATCGTCATCAGGTGTTCCAGCGTTTCAACGCTCACCCGGATCGTCTGGGCTTTGCTGGCGGGTTGATCCCCGCTTTCGGGCACCTCCGTCGCCTCCGCCGTGACATTCTTGGTTGTCAATGCAAGGGAAAGCTCTTGCGCCGGTGCGTGCGTTGCCGGACCCGCGGTCTCTCTGAAGGCGCGCTCCAACTCGTCCAACGAGACTTCGCCGGGCTTCAGAGCCCTTTCCAGAACCTGATACGTGAGGTTGCCAATCGTCTCGGGGCCAGAAGCCTCCTGAAAGGCACGTTCCAGCTCGTCCAGAGATACCTCTCCCGGTTTCAGCGGCCGGTCGAGCGCCTGATGCGACGTGACCGCGAGGTCTGTTTCCGTCGGCATCGTAAACACTGCGGACGACATGCCGTCTAGGGCATCTATCAAATCTTCATCGGATCCTTGCGGTTCTGTCGCAGTCCGCTCCAGCTCCGCGAGGATGTCCTTTACTCTGTCTAGCGTGACGAGAATGAGCGAAACCGCAGGCGTTGTAACGGGCATTCCGTCTCTGAACTTGCCCATCAACGTCTCGGCCGCGTGCGCGAGCGCCTCAAGGCGAGGTAAGCCAAGAAAGCCGCACGTTCCCTTGATCGTGTGGACCAAGCGAAAGATATTGCCGAGGATTGCCTGATTGTTGGGATCCCGCTCGAAGCGAACGAGCTCCACATCAACTGTTTCCAGGTGCTCGCCCGTTTCAGTCAAAAACTCTCGTAGCAAATCGTCCATGATTATTTCTCAACTGAAATGGATGACACCGGACGGGGAGTTGAAGTCGCCGACGCCCCGCGGGTAGCACATCAAGCTGCGTTGACGCCGGAGAGGAAGTCATGCACCTCATTGCCGAGGCCTGTTGAATGACGGGCGAGTTCCTGTGCGGCGGAAAGCACCTGCGACGCTGCCGTGCCAGTTTCGCCAGCGCCATGTCGCACGCCAACAATATTGGCCGTGACCTGCTCGGTTCCACGGGCCGCTTCCTGCACGTTGCGCGATATTTCTCGCGTCGCGACGCCCTGTTCCTCCATCGCTGCAGCAATCATCGTCGATATGCTCGACATGCTTGCAATCGTCGTCACGATGTTCTGAATCGCGCTGACGGCCTCCTGGGTCGCCTGCTGAATCGCCCCGATCTGGGAGGCGATCTCGTCCGTCGCCTTGCTAGTCTGGCTTGCCAGTTCCTTGACCTCGGACGCAACAACGGCGAATCCCTTCCCAGCCTCGCCCGCTCTGGCTGCTTCGATCGTGGCGTTGAGCGCGAGCAGGTTGGTCTGACTCGCGATGTTGTTGATCAGCTGGATGACAGTTCCAATCTTGTCCGCGGTTGCTGCGAGCGTCTGCACCGTCGCATCGGTGCGTCTCGCATCCTCCACCGCCTGACCGGCAATTCGCGAGGATTCCCCCACTTGGCTGGAAATCTCGCGAATCGAGATGGACAGCTCCTCGGTCGCAGCCGCCACGGTTTGAACATTGGCCGAAGTCTGTTCAGCCGCGGAGGCGACCGACACGGTCCTGCTATTCGTTTGATCTGCGACATGCGTCATCGATTGAGCCGTCGCCTCCATCTCGGTGGCGGCCGACGACAAGGCGCCCGTCAAAGCGGATACGTTGGTCTCGAACTGCTTTGTCAAGCCGTCCAGCACGCGCGCCCGTCGCGTCGCGGCAGCAGCATCGGCCGCTATCGCTTCATCGCTCAGCTTCTTTTCAACCAGAGCATCCTTGAAGACCTGCACAACTCGCGCCATGACGCCGATCTCGTCGCGTCGAGACCTACCTTCAATCGAAGCTTTCAGATCACCACCTGCCAGAGATTGCATGTTCGCGACCAGCTTGTGAATCGGACGTGAAATGCTGCGTCCGAGGACGAACGCCACGACGATCAGAATGCCGCCAGCAGCCGCCACCAGCATCAAGAACAGGTTACGATAGGACGCCGCTATGCTCTGCAGGTCGTCGATGTAGACGCCGGTTCCGATAACCCATCCCCACTTGTTGAAACTAACCGCGTAGGAGAGCTTCGGCGACGCTTCCTTCTGGTTCGGCTTCGGGAAAAGATAGGGGATAAAGCCGCCGCCGGACTTGGCCATATCCACCATCTCTTTCAGAAACGGCCTGCCCGTCGTGTCTTTGAGCTCGCTTTGGTCCTTTCCGACCATCGCCTTGCTGAAGGGATGCATCAGCATGAAGTTCTTGTCGTCGAGGATGAAGAAATATTCCGATCCACTGTAGCGCAAAAGCTCAACCGCCTCAGACGCTCGCTTCTTCGCCTCCTCGACTGACATCTCGCGGCGTTCGGCTCGTGTTTCGAAATCCGCCACAATGCTGAGAGCCACCTGAGTCAGGTTTTGAAGCTCGGTTTGCTTCTGCTTCGTGAGGAGGCTCGAGATTGTCAGGGAGCCGAACATCGCCAGCGCGGCCAGAGCCACGATGCTGGCAGCCATTCCGGCATAGAAACGACCCGTGATGTTCCACATCCTGGACAATGACATCGTTGATACCTTTATTGTTATTTTATGTTCCCAATGGCCCGGCGCGTTGTTTATGCTGCCTTTACGCCGGTCAAAAACTCCTCGACCTCGTCGCCAAGGCTCGACGAATGTCGTGCTAGTTCCTGCGCGGCTGAAAGCACCTGTGAGGCCGCGACACCTGTTTCGCCCGCACCTTGCCGTACATCGGCAATGTTGCCTGTAACCTGTTCGGTACCCCTTGCGGCTTCTTGAACATTCCGTGCGATCTCGGTTGTTGCCGCACCCTGCTCTTCCATCGCGGCGGCGATAGAGACGGAGATCTGAGACATCTCGGAGATCGTGGCGGCAATCTTCTGAATCGCCTCGACAGCGTCGCCCGTTGCGTGCTGAACGGAACCAATCTGGGCGGAGATTTCGTCAGTCGCCTTCGACGTCTGGTTAGCGAGTTCTTTTACTTCCGAAGCCACAACAGCAAAGCCTTTCCCTGCCTCACCCGCGCGGGCGGCTTCGATCGTCGCATTCAACGCCAGAAGATTGGTCTGACCCGCAATGTTGTTGATGAGCGCGACGACATTGCCGATTTTTTCTGCCGAAGTGGCCAAAGCCTGAACAGTTTCATTGGTGCGCTTCGCATCTGAGACAGCACGCTCGGCGATTTGAGAGGATAGATTCACCTGGCTCGAAATCTCCCTGATGGAAATCGAAAGCTCCTCCGTTGCGGCGGCGACCGTCTGGACATTGGCTGATGTCTGATCTGCGGCCGACGCCACGGTCACCGTCCGCTCGCTGCTCTGATGCGCAACGTGGGTCATAGTCTGAGCGGTCGCTTCCATTTCCGTCGCGGCGGAAGCGAGCCCATGCGTGAGAGCTGAAACTTTCGCTTCGAAATTCTTAGTAAGCTGATCCAGAACCTGGGCGCGGCGCATCTTGGCGTCGCTCTCCGCTTCCTGCTCCGCCGCAAGGCGACGAGCTGCGAGAGCGTTCTCCTTGAAGACCTGGAGTGCCCGCGCAAGGCTACCGACCTCGTCCTTTCGCTCTGCGCCTGTCACCTCGACGGTTAGATCGCCTTCGGCAAGGCGGCCCATGGCGGCCGTCATGCCAGACAGAGGTCGCACAATTCCGAAGATTGCGATTGAGCCAATCAGGCCAAGTGCAACTACTAGTCCGAGCACGGCTGAAACCATCAACGTCCTTCCGGTGCTCGCCGCGAGTTCAGCCGCGTCGGCCTTGGCCTGCTGGAGCTCGAGAGCGATGCCATCAGTGCTGGCACTGATCTGTTCCCGCAATTGCCTGCGAAGGTTTCGACCTTCGCCATCGGAAATTGCCGACGCACTTTCATCGTCGCCGGCGGCAGCAAACGCCGTGCTTCTGCTCATCATCTCAAAATATTTCGACACGCTGGCCTTCAGGTTCTCATTGAGCTTTCGGAACTCTGGAGAGCTAGACAAGGCAATCATCTCATCGAGGCTTTTTATTGCCTGGGTGGTATACTCACCGAATACCGCCTGGGTGCTCTTGATCCGATCCGCCTGGTCGGGATTCAGCTGGATCATGCTTTTTTCCTGAATCGTCGCCTCGTTCATGTCGCCGTGGACAGATAGGACGAGTTGCAGTCGCCGGGATTCGATGTCGACGAGTTCTTGCGCGTCCGTCGCCATGTGGCTCAGCCCTGACATGGCGAAAGCAACCAGCCCGACGGAAATCGCCACAAAAATAGCAACCGGGATGGCGAGCTTGGCGACAAGCCGCAGGTTATTCAGGAATTTCATTTTCTTTCCTTTTAATCGGCTCGCCGCCGCAAAGCGTTTTAGTTTTTCTGTCCGCCGCATTTTTTGGGCAAAAGCGCCCGCGTGTGCTGGCTTTCAGGGTTATTGTGGTCATTGAAGCCAAAACATCGTCATCTGGCGAATTCGGCTGTCGTGGAGATGGTCGAATAATTTGAGTGGGGAGCAGTTTTGCCCCGCCCGCGGGCCTTATCCGATGTAGGAGTATCCGATGTATCTCTTCGCTTCGATGGGATCGTATCCAAGGCGTTGGCGGAGTTTTTTTCTCAGCTTGCTGACGTGGCCCTCAACAACGCTGTCTTCGACCTCTGAGCTGTAGATGCCATAGACCGCATTAAAAATTTGCAGCTTTGTGAGGCGCCGTCCCTTATTTCGAACCAGGTATTCTAAAATATGACGTTCTCTGCGCGGCAGATTGAGGCATTCACCGTCAATTTCGACATCTCGCCCATCGAAATAAACCTTTAGACGGGCGCTGTCTGAATCAGCCTTCGCATTGCTACTCGTATTCACCCGCCTCCAGACGGCCTCAGAGCGCGCAAGTATTTCGCGAACGTGCACTGTCTTGCGTACCACGTCGTCGAATTTTGCCGTGAAGAGATCCAACGTCTCGTCAAGAGAACGCTCTTCGCATAAAGCAATAATAGGAGCCTTTGAATGTCTTCGAATACTATTGGCGCAAGACGCTCTTTGCGGAAATTCGCCGAGTACGAAACCTTGCACCGCATCCAAATCGGAATTCGAGGCTGTACTTAGCCATTCATGGAACTCTTCAGAAAACAACCCCAGCGACGACACGCCCTCGCGTTCGAAGTTCGCTGCATAGCCGGAAGCTACGACCTGTCGCTCGTCAACGACGATATACATTTTTGCCGCCCTGCGTTAAATTTTAAGCGCATTTTTTTAGGCGAACCCTCGGCAGTAATTTCGGTTTATAAACCCGAACAAATGCACGTCTAGGAATTCGTTAACCACGGTATAACTACCCCAAAATGGGTAGGCAACTGGAACGCGATAGAAAAGCCACGTGGTTGCCGCCTGCTTATTTTTCTGAAACAGTATCCAAAAATCGCCAGAAGGCCCCGTGGATATTGGGATTTCTGGAATCAATAGGCGGCTTAAAATTCGAATCTGATCTAAGAAATAAGGAAGCTCACTTAATTTTGCGTTTTTTTATCGGTCTTGTTGCGGAATTATCGCACTGCATTTTCCGGCACAAAGCCCCGCGTTTGCTGAGGACTTCCCAGGCACGTGTTTTTGCCGACGTCTGAAATAGACCGGTGCGGTTGGTTAATTTTATTGGCCCGTCGAAATTCGGTCCGAGGGTACGCCAAGGTCGTGTCGGAAAATTGCCCAAACCGCGGGGGCGGGCGTTCCCCTCCTCCTGAGCGTTCCAAGGACGTCATCTCGACCCTGATATTTTGATCGCCGCGCGGGGATCAACTCACCGGCGGGGCCCCCGCCCGCGAACCCTTGTGGCTTGAGTGACCCGGTCATCTCTGGATTAGGCGGAACCGACCGGACGCGGCGAAAGCCGGTTCGAGCTCGCGCGGCCGCACGAGGCGAAATCGCTGCTCCCTTCGGCGGCAAAGCGCCAGGGTTGGCCGCTATTGTCGAGCCACGTCCTCGCTCCAACCGGAGGACATTGCGGTCGGCAATATGGCCGCGCGGCAGTAGGTGCGCGCTGAGATCACCCGGCGGCGCTCTAGTGATCTGACCGGGCCAAAAGCATCTCGGCGGTTCTCACGCGCTGCCGCTCGGAGGGCCCGTAGCAGATGCGTCCCGGATTGGAGCTTCTAGCGTGAATTAGGTCCGCGCGTGCCGGGCGGCCAACGCACGTTGTGAAAACTCTCGCGCTGAAGGCTGTTCGGAAACGGCCTTTTTGCCACGAAGCGAAGAGGGCCGCCCCGGGGGACGTTTTACTCGCGGAGTATTGGCGGTGGTGCGGCTGGCCGCGACCTTCTTACCGGCCTCCGCGTCGCTGACAACTGGCCTTGCTTCGGGCGAGGCAGCGCGTTCGCTGCTGTCCCGTTTGGCCTTCTTCGTCTCAACGCTGCTGCCCGACGCCGCCGCAAGGCGCTGGGCATTGGCGAGCGCCGTCTTGATCCGAACGTTCCTGAACGGGCCAGGGGTGCTTTTCGCGGAGATGACCTGATTGCTGCCGGCGTCAAATTTCAAGAAGAGGCCAGTCCCAGGATCCTGCATCTGATAGCGCCCCTTCACATTGCCTCGTCGACCCGAGCCAGTGTTAATCGCCATTCCAAAACTCCCACTTGGACAAAACCGATCGCAACCGTGAAAACCCAATACTCACAAGTAAAATCTCCTCGCTACCCCGCTACGGGGCACTACCTCTTAATTTCCCGCCCACCGGGTGCCGGCCCCGCATCGCGATCCGCATTCCGCCCGCGAAAAGAGACCGCTCCCAAGTAATATTGTTGCACGAATTTCATCGTATTATCAAGCGGGAAAGATATGTCGAAAAAATGTCCGATCTCGTGATTCCTCGCCGAATGTCGGGCAGCCCTCCGGTTTAACCCGAGGAACCACCCACATCCTGCGAACCTTCCTCCCATTTAGATGAGATTTTTAAAGAAAAGCTTTCTAAAATAGGCGGGGCGGCATAGACGCTTCATCATCGCTTTTTCCCTTGCCTTTTGGTCTGGTTTTCCAGGGAGACTATCGTGAAAAAATTGGCGTTGGCGGTCGGCCTTGTTGCAGTAGGCGCGGCTTGCGCTCCGACAATTCACGAGACGTTAGCGGTGGAATGTTTTGAATATATTGGCCGCCCGATTTCTGCGCCTATTGCTGCGCTAGGGCCTCCAAAAAGAACCTTCCGCGTCAGTCCCACTACAATCGGCTACGTTTTTGAGGCCAGCGACACACGGTTCATCGGCAATCACCGCTACTACAGCGTCAACTATCTGACGGGAGTCGACCAACATCGGACGCCGATCCGTGCCGCAACGACCACCTGCCGCGGCAATTTCATCGTCCGAGATGACGGCCTACCGGCGTCGCAGCGGATTATCGTCGACGTGTTGCCGGCCTATTGAGCCGCGCCACCTCAGTATCCGCCGCGCGGGAGTTTCGAAATACTCATCATGAGATCGATGCTGAACCCGGATTCCGTCGAATCGCCAAACAGGTTCAGGATTGGGTTCATCGTTGCCTGCGTGGGATTGTTCATATCCCACATTGCGCTGAAACGCTGGATCAGCTTCTCAACCTTGGCGGGATCCTGCAGGTCTTCAATCTTGATATGCTTCCTCAAATTCCGGACCTGAGCGTCGAGATCGGCTTTTGACGCCTCAGCAGGGATATTGAAGACCGTTTGGACGAATTTCAGCACCGCCTTGTCGCCGAGCAAACCCATATGGGTGGTGATTGCCGAAGCCTTGCGCTTGAAATAGAGAGCGAGTTGAACTCCCTCGTTCTGCTCACCCTCTTTGTGCTCGAGCGTCTGCTGAACGTATTTGCTGACTGTTTCCGTCGTGGCACTCGCCTCGGACGTCGCCAGCGCACCCTTTCCGGCGAAATCGAACGCTTTGACAAACTCCTTGTAGAGCGGGTTCGTCATCTTGTTCGCCATGCTTTTAGGATTGTCGACGCCCTCTTCTAGCAGTTTTTTTACGAAGGCCTTGCCATAAGCCATATCGGACAATCCGTGGGCCTTCATCGCATAGTTGAAGAGCCGATAATCGTTGACGAATTGGTCGATGGTTTTCACATTTTTGATGTTCGCGTTGTAAAAGGCCGTCTCTCGCTTGACGACAACATCATTCTCAATCGTCGACCGAGTTCGAATTGGGTTCGCCGCTAGGATCTGATAACGACTCGCTGTGCTGAACATCGGTTCAATCCTTCGTTTGCGTCTTCGGTTTGGCAGCTATTCTTTGCCGACGAGCTTCAGCGTTTTGCGCCAATAGAGCTACAGTCTTTCGCAAACCGGTCGGCGACTACCCGTGTCCGGTCACGATCAAGAGTGAATTCAGACCGCAGCGTCTCGTAGCGATAGTTCGATAGTTCAACCACAAGTCTCTCGGAAGCGACCAGGTGCTCCACGAATCCTTTCACGTTTTCCTCACCGCGGAGCTGTCCGTATCTGTCACGATAAACCCAATGGGAAACTTCAGGAGGGTCTTCGTCAAACCACGTCACCGTGCTTCGCCCCTTGGGATTGCTTGATCCCAGAAACCGTGCGGCGGTCACGGTCGCGGCCACCAAAATCGATACCGTCTTCATATCAGTTGAGGCCACGTGCGAACAGGAAATCCACAATGCCGACCCATCCTTGCTTCGCAAGCGCGCCAAGACCATTTGTGGATCACCCTCCAAATTGGTTTTGACTGCGTATTCCCAGCTCTCGCCGGTTTTCGCATTCGCCGGGACCGTTCGCAGCAGGAGTGTCGCGACACCAAAACTTAGGGCAAGCGCGCGCACCTTTGCTCTGTATGAGCTTGCACGGGACATGATCGGGAGAACCTTCGTGACCGCTTAACAATGAGGCCCCGTCTCTCTCAAGACGGGGCCCCGTTCGCCATCAGATTGCGGGCTTATGCTCTTACTGGAAGAGCTTCAGGATCATCTGGCTGTTCTGGTTTGCGATCGAGAGCGCCTGAACGCCGAGCTGCTGCTGCGTCTGCAGAGCCTGGAGGCGGGTCGAAGCCTCGTTCATGTCGGCGTCAACGAAAGCGCTCACGCCGGCAGTCAGCGAGTCGGACAGAACGCCGACGAACTCTTCCTGGGTCTCCAGCAGAGCCTTGTTGGCGCCGAGCATCGCCGAGCCTTCGCGAAGGTCGTTGATGGCACGATCGACCGACGCGAGTGCATCAGCCACAGCGATCTGGCCATTGGTCGTGTCGACGCCCTTCGTCACATTCTTCATCGTCGCTTCAACGTCATTTGCTACGTTGACAGCGGTCAGGCGAAGCTTGCCGTTATCATTGGTTGCGATCACCGAGGCGCTGACGGCAGAGTCCGCATTCATCGAGGAGACGAGCTCATCGATCGACTTCTCCGACCCGATCTTGAAGGTCGAGACGGTCGTACCGCCGTCAACCGAGAACGAAATCTCGTCGCCGTTCGACAGCTTCGCGGTATCCACCGTCAGTTCCGAGAAACCAGCGACGGCCGGAGGACCAGCAGCCGCAGCGGTATCGGCGCTGACAGTCGTGTCAGCAAAACTTCCGCTGACGTCCTTGCCGGAAGTCAGCGAGGTCAGGCGCAGTTTGCCGTCAACGACCGATGCCTCAACCTCAGCGCCAATCGTCGCGTCGGCGTTCAGGTTGGCGGCGAGCGTAGCGAGGTCGGTATCACCAGCGACAAGATCATAGCTGATCTCAGTGTTGCCGGAGACTTTGACCCGCAGCGTGTCGCCAGTTGACAGATCCGCCGCAGAGATTTTGACATCGGTGTAACCCTGAGCGTTCGGAGGGTTCGCAATGTCAATGTCCGACACGGCCTTGAGAAGTCCGCCCGTGGGGTTGGCCGCATCATCGAACAGCTGGACCTTCGAGGTGTCGATATCGAGCGTGTTCACCTTTTTGGCTTCGCCGTCATAGGACGTCACCAGCTTGACGGTTCCGGAATCGCCGTTCAACCAGTTCTGGCCATTGAACGAAGCCGAAGATGCAGCGCTCTTCAGGCCGTCGATGCTGCCCTTCAGCTCGACCTGGATCGCGTCGAGGTTAGCACCGGGGTTCGAGCCGGCAGTCAGCTTCTCTTTCATCTTGTTGAGATAATCGAGAGACTTGCTGATGGCCGAGGTGTTGGTGTCGAGCATCGCCTTGCTCTGCTTGATCGAATCCTTAACCGCGCCGAGAGCGCCGTTGTCGGACTTCATCTTGGTAGCAATGGACCAGTAGGAAGCGTTGTGCGAAGCCTCGCCGACGCGCAGACCAGTCGAGATCTGGCCTTGGGTCTTGGAAAGAGCGCTCTGGGTCGACTTCAGCGACTGCAGGGCGGTCAAGGCAGAGAGGTTGGTATTGATCGAAGCCATGAGGATTTACCCGTTTGAAAAATTGGAAGGATTTTCAGGCAATGTCGGAATCAAACCGACTCAGCAGAAGAGCTTCATGCATCGAACAAGGTTCGATCTGCTGTTCATGACATCCGGGCTGTCCGGGACTCTGGTGTAGCATCATGCTGGGCTCCTGATGAGGAGCCAACCAAAAGTGCGTAATGCGAAGATGAAGTGGGGAAGATTCCGCCGCAACATCTGCGTCTTTTTTTAATATGAGAAAAAATTATTCCGGTCAACAGGCGTATAAAAAAATTATTAAGTTTTGGATTTATGGTTATCGAGATGACGCTCTGATCACATGGAGCCCGCCAGAAGCTTGGTTGGCGCTCCAATAGCGGCGTCTCCGGCCTTCGTATAAAGTCCGCGGTGAGATGAATCCGAGGAAAATAGATCGCTAACGCCCAGGACGGTTTCGGAAGCCCCCATCAAGAGGGCGCCGCCAGTTGCCATGGCGCGCGAAACCCGTGAAAGAACGTCGCGCTTGGTATCCAGATCGAAGTAAATAAGCACGTTGCGGCAATAAACGATGTCAAACTGGCCCATCCGCGAAAAATCTTCTATCAGATTGAGATAACCAAAATCCACCATTTGCCTGATTTCTGCGGAAATCTGCCAATGATCCCCGTGTTGCTGGAAGTATTTTGTCAAAAGCCGAGGTGGTAAGCCGCGCTGGACCTCAAACTGATTATAGATTCCTGTTTTTGCCTTCTCGATCACATCCAGCGAAATGTCCGTCGCGGCGATTTCGATCTTCCATCCTGAGAAGCGTGCGGCCGCCTCCTTTAGTATCATGGCGATCGAGTATGGCTCCTGGCCGGTGGATGCAGCCGCACACCAGATCCGAAGACGCCGAGTTTCGGCACGGTCTTTTAAAAAGCGGGGGAGCAGGGTGTTTTCGAGAATTTCAAAGGGCGATTTATCCCGGAAAAAAAAAGTTTCATTTGTCGTCATCGCCTCGACGACGGCCTTTTCCAGCTTCTTTTGCGTTCCCGATTTAATTTCGCGACAAAGCCTGGAAAGGCTTTCCAGGCTAAAACTCTCGCAAACCGGCCTAAGCCGGCTTTCCGCCAAGTACCGCTTGTCGCGAGCAAGAGACAGGCCCGATTGGGTCTTTAAGAAAGCGCGCAGAACGTCGAACTCGAGATCAGTCATCACACGGGCTTTTTGATTATGCTCTTTACGAGCGGACCAAGGGCTTCAAGTGGAAGTGTTTCGCGAGCCAGGCCCGCTCGGGACACGCTGCCCGGCATTCCCCAGACGATGCTCGTCATCTCATCCTGAGCCAGGATGGTGGAGCCGCTTTGTGCCAAGGCGCGAGCACCATGGGTTCCGTCGGACCCCATTCCAGTCAAGATTATTGCCAGCGCGGAAGCTCCGAAAACAGCGGCGGCATCCCGAAACAGAACGTCGACAGCGGGACGGCAGAAATTTTCCGGCGCGCCATCGTCGAGCCGGATCACGGGCTTCCCGTTGATGACCGCAAGACCCATATGCCTTCCGCCCGGCGCGACGAGAATTGTTCCGGGAGAAAGAGCGTCGCCGTCCCTCCCCTCTCTGGCGGGAAGTGACAGAAGACTCTGGAGGTGCTCGGCAAACACCGCCGTAAACATCGGCGGCATATGTTGCACGATGAGAATAGGCAGACTCGCAGCAGCATCTCCGAGATCGCTCAAAACTCTCTCGATGGCACGAGGACCGCCGGTAGACGCGCCAATCACAAGGCACTTGGGCCGAACAGGAGGCATCTTCAGCGGCGCCGATTGTGAAGCCGGCGGCGCCGCAGGTGGTTTTACGTGCCGGGTCTTCGTAGCACCAAGGGCGCGCAATTTTTGAACGAGATCGTGCTGGAAATCAGCCAACGCGCCGGCTACGCGCGAGCTTTCCGGCTTCGGCAAGTAATCGACCGCGCCGAGAGACAAGCACTTCAGCGAGATCTCCGCGTTGCGCTGCGTGAGCGTTGAAATGACGATTATTTTTGCGCTCGGCTGAACCTTGAGAAGCAACGGCAGCGCCGTCAATCCGTCCATTTCCGGCATTTCAAGATCAAGCAGAACGATATCCGGCTTGAGGCGCTCCACACTTTCAACGGCGACGCGGCCATTGCCTGCGGAACCCACGACCTCGAAACCGCCCGACTCACCAAGCCATCGGGTAATAAGACCCCGAATCACCGCGCTGTCGTCCACAACCAAGATTCTGATCGGCGGTGTCACCGGAAGCGATACTTTATCAACGGGCATGGGCATAAAACTTCTCAGGAGATCAGATCGAGCGCAGCCCGGTTCGATAGCGCTCAGGGTCGATGAGAAAGCAAGCCTGTCATTTGACAGGCTTGAGACAGAAAAATACCTGATCGCCTAAGACCGGATATCAGTTTTATCCACGAAATTAATATTCTCGAGAAGGATCTCTTTAACAATCTCGGAACCGAGGCGCTTATTCACGGCGGCGCGCACGTTGTCGATCATGGCGTTGACATCATACCGCGAGAGTTTTTTGAAATCGAGACTTTCATCGGAATAGATGTAACGGAACGTCTCATCTTGAAGGAAGGCTTCGGCCGGAACTGATATCTGGCGGAGCGTTTGTGCATCCGCCGTAAAAACCATGTTGGCCACGACGTAGCCCTGGACAGCACCTTCGGCAATGATCGGAATATTGATGACGGGAAGCTTCTTGTATTGCAGGCCTCCCAGATAATCAGTCTTCTCAGGCGCGCCACTGGCCATCGAATACGTCATCGCGCCGTAGCAGGATCCGAGGGCGATTCCGCAAACCCAGAAGCCGGCAGCGATGTTCCTGATCATGCGCTCGCGCCGGCATGCGTTAACGGCGCCGAATATGTGCCATCGGAGTTGGCGCTGTGAATGGCGCCCGAAATGATCTCAGAGACCTCTTGAGCAGCCCGCATGTAACGCGCCAGTATGTCTTGATTGATCTCAAGCTTTTCGCGAAGCTCTGCAAATCGCTGTGTCAGCTCCCCGGCAAGCGATCCTTCGTTCGTGGAGCGGATCAGACGGGTGATCTCGAGCAGGCTCTGGCTTTTTCTGCGGTTGAATTCCGACAACGCCGTCAGATCCCGCGCCAGGAGCGCCGCGTTCTCCTGTTCAATCGTCTCTGCGAGCCGATCCAGCGATTTTGTTAGCATGTTTGTGTTCCTCATTTGAGCCAAGACCGCGCCTCGATTCACTTACACGTTCTTAGGAAAATTTTTAATCGAATCTGATGGGACCGGCTGCGACAAAAGAGGGCCGTGGTTTTCCGCCTCACGAGACGCCAAAATTTTGCTGGCAATTCCGACACCGCCCGCCTTGGCTATCTGGGATCCGAGTTGCTCAGCCATCATCGACTTCCAGATGGCGCCAGCGTTACCCTTGCCGAAAGTGTTCTCCGCATTCTTGGGAAGCATCGATTCGATAAAGGTCTGAAGCACGAACGCCTCGAACTGTTGATAGGCCGCCTTGTCTTTCGTCTCGGCCGAAAAAGCAGGGCCATTCTTTAACGTGTTCCGCAACGAGTAGATGTCGGTACCACCGAACGCCATCCGAGTTCCGGCCGACTCGAAGGCCGCATCAAAACTCGCGCCATCGACTGCACTCGCACCTTCGGAGAGCTTCTGCGCAGCCGCCTGATATCGCGCCGGGTCAGCCGCGCGTGCAACATCATTCACAATATCCGACGGCAGCGTAATTGCCATGCGACGTTTCCCAACTCCCGTTCACCAGGAATCTATAATCCGCGTAGCTTTCCGGAGGCTTGCGTCTCTCGCCCCATCCATGAGTCGAGGATCTCCAGCAGATCGTTTTTTTCCGTCGTCCGACGATCGGTCTCACTGAGAGCGGCAGCCATCCTTTCCGTTCGCTTGACTTGCATTGCACGCTGCAACGTTACTTCTCTCTGCGTCACTCGCGCCACCTCGACCTCTGCTGCTTGCCCGGCAAGATTCTGGAGGCGCTTCGCAGCCGCATCCACAAAAAGTCCGTAGAGATTCCTGGTGTCGCCCAAGGTCTCGATCAGCGCACTCTGACTCTGCTCCAACTCGCTCTTCTTTCGCTGCAGCTCAGCGAGCTTCCACTCCGAAATTGTTTGAAGCTGCCTTTGAACCCTGAGGATGCGGTCGATTTTTTCGGACCGTCGCTTCGTCATGATCAACCCTGCCTCAACCAGGTAGCGAACGCATCCATGAACAAGCTGATAAAATCCGTTATCAGAAAATACATGAGGAGCAGCCCGCCCAACATCACAAACGGTGTTGCGAGAAAGTAGACCGGGATCTGCGGCGTCAGCTTGTTGGCTAATCCGACAGCGAGGTTCACCACCACCGAGTAAATGATGAACGGCGAGCTGATCCTCAGCGCAAGGACGAATGCTGCCCCGATGCGATCTACAATCTGGATCAGGGAGAACTGGCTGCCAAAGCTTTCCCCGATGGGCAGTCTTGAATAGGAGGCAATGAGGCCGCGAAACAGCTCCCAATGCATATCCGAGAGAAACAGAACTGCGGTCGCAACCATCATGATCATCGTGCCGATCGCCGGAAGGGGCTCGGCATCGTCAAATGGCGTACCCGGGATGCTACCGAAGCCGATTGCCATTGCGGCGCCGGTCACAAGCGTCTGGAGTGCCATGAAATAGACGCGGCCGAGAAAGCCGATCGTCAGCCCCGTCAAGATTTCCGAAACAATCAGCCATAGGACCGCAAACGGCGCCTGACTTCCCAACCCGCTCTCGAATTTTCCGATTACCAACGGCGAGATCGCCAGCGATGTCGTCAGAGCGATGAATAACCGGACTTTCACGGCAATCCGGCTGCTGGAGAATCCCGGTATGACCATCAGGCAGGCGCCGATCCGGCAAAAAATCAGGAAAATTGCCAGAACCGTATCCGGCGTCGGTGCCGTCACGAAATGGTTCCCAGCGAGTTCACCTCGATTCCACGGGCAATTTCCAAGTGGGAGAGAACCGGAAGCGTCGAGAACATCCGCTCAATGATCATACGGACATAAGGCCTCGCGTCGGGAGCTGTTATGATGGCGAAATTCCGAACCTGCCCCATCCGCAGCTTGATCGCCTCGGACGCCTCGGCGCCAAATTGCTCGACCATTCTGGGATCGACATCAAACTCGACCACATCACCCTTGGCATCGCGTTTCAAACTCTGGTGAAACACCATATCCCACTTGTTGCCGAGACGAAGGATATTGAGCGCCCCGCCTTCGGCAAGGTCGCCACAGATCTGTTGCGCGATGCGCGTCCGCACATGCTCGACAAGCTGCTCGGCGCGCCGCGCGTAAGGCGCAACTTCTGCAATCGCCTCGAGAATGAGGTGAAGATTCCGAACTGACACACGCTCGGCGAGAAGCAGCTTGAGAACCGCCTGGAGACCCGAATACGAAATTTGAGACGGACAGATGTCGTCGAGGAGGCGCTTGTACTCCGGCTCCAGGCGGTCCAGCAGATTGCGCATATCCCGGTAGGACAAAAGCTGCGGTAGATTATTCCGGATGACTTCGCTCAAATGGGTCAACAGCACGGAGCTGCTGTCGACCGCTGCAAACCCCTGTCGCCTGATCTCGTTGGCATAAGCCTCGGAGACCCAAAGGGCCTTCATCCCGAAGGCCGGTTCTTTGATTTCATCGCCTGGGAGATCGGGCACCGGGCCCTCGCCGATGACCACCATCAGTTCGCCGGGGCGAACTTCATGGGTGGCGATGATCGTGCCGTGAATTTTCACCTGATAACATTTGGGAGCGATCATCAAACTGTCGGTCAGCTTGATCTCCGGGACCACGAAGCCATATTCCTGCGCGAACTTCTTGCGCATTTTGCTGACGCGGTGAACCAGGTCCGCCTGGGAATGGTTGAAGACCGACGCCAGATGCTTGCCAAGGCATAGCTCGATTTCCGACGTTTTCAGCGATTCCTTCACCGACTCGCGGGATTCGAGCAGCTTTTTCTCTTCCGCCTGCAACTGAACCGCCTGGACGCGCGCGGTTTCTTCGCCCTGGCGCTTCGGGATGATGTACGCGACAAAGCCCATCAAGAACCCAAGCACCGCGAACGGAACAAGTGGCAAGCCGGGAACGAGGGCGAAAATAAACATCAGAAACGACGCGACCCAAAGGGCCCGCGGATAGGCACTCAGCTGGCCGAGAACTGCTTGCTGCGCCTGACCGCGGGTTCCACCCTTGGAAACGAGCAGACCTGCAGCAAGCGAAACGACCAGCGCCGGAATTTGGCTGACAAGTCCATCGCCGACGGAGAGTTGGGTGAACACATCTGCCGCCTTCGACAGCGGCATGCCGTGGCGGGTGACGCCAATGATGATGCCGCCAAAGATATTGACGGCAATCGTGATCAAGCTCGCCACCGCCTCTCCGCGGACGAACTTCGATGCGCCGTCCATGGAGCCGAAGAATGAGCTCTCTTCTTCCAGTTCTTGCCGGCGTTTCTGCGCTTCCTTATCGTCGATCAGGCCCGCGTTCAGGTCGGCGTCGATCGCCATCTGCTTGCCGGGAATGGCATCGAGCGTAAACCGTGCGCCTACCTCGGCAATACGTGTCGCTCCCTTCGTGATCACGAGAAAATTGACTGTCACCAAGATAATGAAGACAACGATCCCGATGACGAAATCGCCGCTCATCACAAATCTTGAAAAGCCGGCAATTACGTGCCCCGCCGCATCGACACCTTTGTGCCCGTCCGCCAGAATGAGACGAGTCGACGCAATACCGAGAGCGAGCCGCAAAAGCGTGGCTATCAGAAGAACGATCGGGAACGCCGAGAACTCGAGAGGTTTTTGGATCCAGAGCGCCACCATCAGGATCAGTACGGAAAGCGCGATGGACAAGGCGAGGCCCATATCGATGAGCACCGCGGGAATCGGAAGGAACAGGATTGCCAGAATGGCGACGATGGCGCCCGCAAACGCCATGTCTTTGCCGCGATAAGGCTTAGGAGCCGCGAGTGCAACCATGTTATCTTTCGATCAGTTGGAAAAATCCGACTGAAGACACATGGACTTCCTAGCTTGCGCGAAGATGGCGTGTCGCAACGTGCACTCTGCCAACTGGATATGCATTGGCCACCAATATCCGGCGCACGGTCAGAGGCAATTGCCAGGAGCCACGAGCCATGGATTTGCTACTTGGACAATGGGTCTGCGTTCCGCGCTTTCGCGCCAATCATATGGCAGGAGATGCCGCAATCAAAACCCGGTCGCTATCCGGCCATAAACCGTTTCGGTAAATGCAAAAATCTGGGACCCAACGAAAGACCCGGTTAAAAGCACCACCAACAGAATAGCGATGATCTTCGGGATGAACGTCAGGGTGACTTCTTGAATTTGCGTCAGGGCTTGAATGAGCGCAATCGATATACCGACTACCATTGCGGCCGCGACGGCTGGTCCCGCGCCGATGATCACGGTCCAAATCGCCGCCCGCACAATTTCAAGCGCATCGACTTCATTCATCAGCTGATCGCGATGCCAGAACCCAGGACAAGCTCCTTGCCATTGGCGAGCATAGCGACGACACCATCATCGAAGATCCGTACCGACTGGACCTGACCGGAGATCGTCCCGTCCGCCGATGTTACAGTGCGGCCGATGATCGAGTTCGCCTGAGCCAGGGCCGAGGATGAAAGGAGCGCATCAAGCTTCGAATTTGTCTTGGTCTGCTGCTCCACCTGCGAGAACGTTGCCAGCTGGGCCATGTACTCGGTCGATTCCATCGGCGCCGTCGGATCCTGATTTTTCATCTGGGTCAGAAGAAGCTTGAGAAAGTTGTCGTAGCCAAGAGCCGGAGCGGAGGTTTTGGGGGAGTCGGAGCGCTGCAACGCAGACGCGTTATTTATCGCCGTGATATCCATTCCTTCAATCCTCCAGATTAGGCTGCTTGGTGGGAAGCTGTGCGGTCAGTCCCAACTTTGAGATCGTCAATTTCGAAGAGCCCACGTATCATTTTTAAAGCCTCGAAAGTACGCCCGGTTTCGACCAGCTCGCCAACCGCTCGAAGCGCTTCCGTCACCTCATGGTCGGCATGGAGCGCCAGAAGCGAAGCGAGAAGCTGGCGGAACATGATCATCGTCTGCTCTGTCGTGGCCGGGCTAATCAACAAAGCTTGAGCGACGAAGTACAGCTGACGGGTCGGCGTGGTGGCATCCTCGACCTGCAAGACATGAGATTCGAGCAGGAAGCGCGCGTCGTTCAGAAGACTGAGCATCACCTTTTGGTTCACGGTCAAGACCGCGCCATTGATGAAGATCCGTTCGCCAGCCTTCAGCGAAAACCGCATCGTCGCTTTCATTTCAACCCATCCCTGATCATCGCATTAATGTCGATTACCCCCGCAACGTTCGATGACTCGCCGCGTACGATCATGTTCGTTTCCTTGATCACCCAAAGGCCAATGGAGATGATCTCGCCCTTCAACTGGTCCGAAAGACCGTTCCCCGGTGACCCCAGATCCTGGAGAAGGAACGTCCATACCTTTTGCACGAACGCGACAGCATGAATCATTTGCACCGATCCCGGCTCGGCGCCGGCTGCATCTCTCAGCATCGTGATAGCGCGGTCGAAGAGCTCGTATTCGCGTTGCCGGCACTCGTTCGACGAGTCTTCGACTGCTTCGGCATATGAAAATCGATACATCACGAGTTCCAAATTAGAGGTGGTTGATCAGGCTGAGATTTCGCAGTTGCGCCGTCAGGGAAAAGGAAAGCTGGATCTGTGTTGAGAGCTGGTCGATTCGGATTTTGGCTTCGCCGGGATCGACCCCCTCAAGCTTTCCCAACTTTTCATCGAAGATCGACTTCTGAATATCCATCCGATCGTTCGCGCTCTCGAGCCGCTCCTTCGCCATCCCGAGCGTTGCCTCGAGGTCCGCGACGCCCGTCGATGCTCCTGCGAGTGTCGACACAACCTTCGAGATCAAGGCTTCTCGCGTCGTTTCCTTCAGTCCTGCAACCCCGAGATCAAGCGCCATGGCGTAAGCCATCGCGATGTCCTGAATCGCCTGCTCGTTTGCATTGACCGAGGTTGCGATTTTGTCGGCGGGAGAGATCAGGCTCTGGATGTTCCTGCTCGATGCCGAGGACCAGTTGTTATCCCAATCTGTACCTCGGAATAGATTCTTGAATGCACCATCCAAGAAAGTGTTCATGGCGGCTGGCTCGATCAATGCAGCAGCCGGATCATTCTGGGGGAAACCAAACTCGGCAAAAAAAGCATTATCAATGGCAATCTTTGCAGGTGACGTTGCAGAATACTCACCGATCGGCTTTTGCTTGGTGTTGATGCCACCAAAGATATACTGACCGTTTGTCGATTTGTTCAAGCCCGCGATCAAGCCGTCGAGGTTCGCCTCTGCCTGATAGACGACAACAGCCATGTTCCGTTCGGCCAATGGCGTTGAAATCAGGGTATTCATGAAGTGATCGGCAGTTTCCCTGATTCGCTGAAGCGATGAACTTGACGAATCCAGGCGAACTTTCACGGCCGCATTGCTATCGATGAGCGTGTCGAGCTCCGCTCTTTCCTGCCGAAGCGATATGGTTTCGCCGGTCCGGTAACCAAGCCTCAAGCCCACATCCGTATCGCGCCCCGTGACCAGCTCCTTGTTGGCCTTGATCAGATCATTCTGCATCTTGTCAAGGTTTGTGCGCGGCGAATTCCAAAGTGAGGCCGTCGAAATGAAGGTCGTTTTCATCTTTAACCTACCATGTTCAGGAGGGTCTTCATCATCTGGTCGATGACGGAGATCAGCTTCGCCGAGGCTGCGTAGGATTGCTCAAGCTGAAGCATATGAGCAGTCTCCTGATCCATATTGACGTCGGTCGCGTTGGAAAGGGCCTCCGACGCCTGTGCAAGAAGCGTGTTTTGGTAGGACACGTCGCTTGTGGCTTTCTGGCGTACGCCCTGAAGCCAGCTTGCTGATGCGGTGGAGAAGCCGCCGAGCGTGGAGGTCGCACCGAAACCGAACGCGGCGTTGAAAGGCCTGTCCGTTTCCATGGCATCCTTCAGTCCGTAAAGGCGATCCGAAAAGGCAGTATCGCCCGATGCCGCTGGATTATAGCGATACGCACCTCCGTTGATGCCGCCGTCGCGGATCACGTCGTAGCTACCGCCCTGCGCGGGGTCGACCACGCTGTTGATTTTGAGCAGCGCAGCAAGACCGACCGTGGCGGGAAGCGTTGGAACGCCGGTTGCTCCCGCATAGGTGAAGACACCGGGAGCATCGGGCAGGCCCGACGCACTTTGGTCGGATTCCGCGAAAGCCTCGATCAGGCCTCTCGCAAGATCATCCAGCTGGCTTTGATAATCGACGGTAACATCGTCGCGCAATGTCGTTTGGCCAACGAGATTGCCGGAGTTCAACGGCATCGGGGCACCTGCGCCCGTCACTTGAATCCCATCGATGAAAACCGCGTTCCCGGTTGTGTTCGGCCCGTAGACGGTTGTCGGATCAAATGTCACCGGACGCGCGGTCCGCTCAAAAAGAGGCACCCCGCTATCTGTATAGAGGGCAATATCCCCCCCCTCACGATGCACCACGGTAACGCCAATCTCCTCCGAAAGCTGAGCAATCAAACCGTCGCGATTGTCCAGGCTGTCAGTAACATCGGCTCCGATCGCGTGTCCCCGCATAACCTCACGATTGACGCTGTCGAATTTGGTCAGAAGGTCATTGATGCGTGAAACAGAGTTCGAGATGGAAACATCCGCTGCTTGGCGGATAGCTTGCACTTGCGACGTCGCTTGGTTGAGGGTTGTCACGAGATTGGACGCGGATGACAAGAACGCTTTCGCCATCACGTCGCTGTCAGGTGACTTCGCATAATGTTCAAGCGAGGTCATCAGTGCGCCGATCCGCGCTGCCGGCGACTCCCCGAGATCCGTATCTCCAACGGTCGCATTGAGCTTCTCAAGGCCCAGAAGCAGCGCTTTCTGAGTCGCTGCGTCTGAGGTTGAACTCAACATTTTTGTATAGAGAGCAATATCGCTTGCCCTCGCAACCGTGACCCGGGCCGCGCCGCCTTGCGCCACGAGCGACGCAATCTTTCGGGAATATGTCGGATCCGAAGCACCCGCTGTGTTGCGAGCGACCACAGAAATCTGAGACTGGGTCGCCTGCAGCGAGGAACGGGCGGTGTTGAGCGCGACTGACAAGGCCATAAAGGAATTCCCGGAGAAAAGAACAGTTAGCGCTTCAGGCTCATCAGAACATCAAGAAGTTCGGAACCAGTTTGGAACACCTTCGAATTCGCCGTATAGCTGGTTTGCGCTTCGATCATGTTGGTCAGCTCGGTGCCGATATCCACATTTGAACCTTCGAGAGCGCCAGACGTGATGGTGCCAAACCCGCCGGATTCCGGGTAGCCGATCTGGTATCCGCCGGACGAGATGCTCGCCTCGTAGACATTCCCCGCTTTCGGGACGAGGTTGTCAGGGCTCGGAACGGTCGCCAACGGAACTTTGTAGGCAGGCACTCGCGTACCGTCTTCGTAGACCGCATACACGGTTCCATCGGAACCAAAGTCTGCACCCTTCACGGCCGAAGGCGCGTTGCCGTTGGCAGAGCCAGTGACATTGTAATCACCGGCGAGCTGCGTCATGCCGGCCATGTCAAGCGTGAAGGCCGCCGAGCCATTAGGAATGGCGAAAGTCATGGAACTTGTACCCGTCAACTGCCCGTTGACATCAAAGGCAAGAGACTGGGGTGGCGTCATCGGAGTCGCCGGAAAATTGCCCGGGATGTTCCCATTGTAGATCGCAACCTCCCAGGTGTTCGCGCCGACCTTCGTCATGTAGATATCAAGTTTGACTGAATTGCCGACATTATCGAACGTCTGCAGGGATGATTTCTTGCTATAGTTCGCAGATGCAGGTGGTGGCGTCGCGATGACAGCGTCGTTGTACGGAAGATTGCCGGAAAACTTCCCGGCAGTGGTTCCTGTCGCCTGCATGCTCATCGACGCGATGTTGACCGGCACCATGTCCGTCAGGCTGTTCAGCGACGGCGTCGCATTGCCGTTTGCCAGGCTGTATCCCATCAGCGTGAAGCCGGACGCATTGACCAGGTTCCCGGTCGGACCGTCGACCACGAAGTTTCCGGCGCGCGTCAGGTAAGGAGAACCCTTCGGGTCGGAGACGACGAAGAAGCCATTGCCGGAAATCGCCAGATCTGAACCGGATGTCGTATAGGAGATGGCGCCTTGATCGGCGATTGCATAACGAACCGTGCTCGTCACCGAACCTGAATTGTAGGCGCCTTTGCTCGAGGGCAGAATGAGAGACGAGAACTCGGTCGAAGCACGCTTGTAACCATTCGTGTTCGCGTTCTGGATGTTCTCAGCGACGGTGCCCAGTTTGTTCGACTGAGCATTCATGCCGGACACGCCGCTGCGAAGAACGCCGTAAAGACTCATGTAAATCTCCCATTTCTTCTGGTCGCACATAAACACGATGTGGCTTGTGCGAAGCTGTATTCCTGAAACGCACCGGCACATTTGGCCGCGTGCAGCAAGAATATATCTGCGAGTCTGTCCCGCAGATCTTCACTTCAGTGTTTCAAGGATTGAGCAAGATCCAGGAACGCGTCCTTGCTCGTGGGCATAGAAGGATCCTGCCGAAGCGCGTCATATATTTTTGGAACAATGACGACCGCTTGATCCAACTCAGCGTCGCCGCCTTGCTGATAACCACCCATGAGCCGCAGGTCACGAGTATCCTCGAACCGAGCAATGAGACCCCTCAGACGTCGCACAAGCTCCTTCTGATCGGCTGTCCATACGTGTTCTGCCAACCGGGAAATGGAACCCAGCACATTGATGGCCGGGTATCGGCCCTGGTCGGCAATCATGCGGTCAAGGACGATATGACCATCCAGAGTGCCGCGGATGTTGTCGGCGACAGGATCGTTGTGATCATCGCCATCAACCAGCACCGAGAATATCCCCGTGATCGAGCCATTCGCGATCTCGCCCGGGCCGGCTCGCTCGAGAAGTCGCGGGAGGTCGCTAAAGACGCTCGGCGGATAGCCGCGAGCGACGGCCGGCTCGCCGGCGGCAAGCGCCACGTCCCGGGCGGCATGAGCATAGCGCGTCACGGAATCGACGATCAGCAGAACCGAATCTCCTCGATCGCGGAAATATTCGGCGATCAGCATGGCCGTTCTCGGCGCCTGGCGGCGCATCATCGGGCTCTCGTCGCCGGTGGACACCACCATCACCGATTTATGTAAGTTCGAGTGAATGGGGCCGTCGAGAAATTCGCGCACTTCCCGGCCGCGCTCTCCAACAAGAGCCACGACAATGGTGTCGAATCCTTCGCTTTTGGCGAGCATGCTCAGAAGGGTTGATTTGCCCACACCGGATCCGGCGAAAATTCCGATCCGCTGTCCCTGGCAGATAGGCGTAAAAAGGTCGATCGCTCGAACACCTGTCGCCAAGGGCTTTGTCACACGCGCCCGCTTCATCGCCGATGGCGGCGAGGCTTCGCTCGACATTGCCTTTGGCCCCTGTGCCAAACGCTTCAGGTCGTCCAGCGGTTCTGCAAGCGCGTTGATGATCCTGCCCTTCCAGCTCACATCCGGGCTTAGCCTCATATCGCCGACAAAAAATGCAGGCATTCCGATGCTTGTGTCGCTGCTTCCACTGAAGAGTTTTACGATCACGCCATCGTCATCAACGCGGACGACCTCGGCGATCTGCATGTTCCCAGGCGATCCGAGACCCACGCCGTCCCCAAGCTTTACAAACTGCGAAAGCCCTGTAACTCGGCAATAGCCTGCGGTTATTTCCCGGACCACACCACTGATTCGAACTCTCCGGAATGTCGCTCCTTCGGAAGCCGCAAAATTTTCGAGCGTTTCAAGAGCGTTCATCTCAGCTCGCCGGCCCCAAAGTCCGTATGGCGCTCATCAACGTACCTTCGGTTTCTTGAATCGTTGTCGAAGCGCTGTCGAAATTCCGCTGAAGCGCGATCATTTTGGTCATTTCCATGATCGGATTGACGTTGGATCCTTCGCTGAATCCCTGCTGTACAGAGGTTGAGGTGAAATCCTGCACAGATTCACCCGGCGCGCTTGAGAGAACTCCCGAGCTCCCGAAGCGAGACAGCGTACTTTGCTTACTTAAGAAGAACAGGCCAAGAACTCCCACCTGGTTCTGATCCTGCGTGATGGTGCCGTCTCGACCGATCGCCGGCGGACCTCCGTTCGGGTTAAGGGCGATCTGTGCTCCACCGGCGTCAAGCACGGGATAGCCATCAATCGTTTGAAGATCGCCGTTCTCTGTGATTTTCATGCGACCATCCCGCGTATAGGCGGTGCTGTTCGGGGTCGCGAACGAGAACCAGGCGTCGCCCTGTATCGCAACGTCGAGCGGGTTGTCGGTCTTCGTTACAGCGCCAGTTCGCCGGGAAATGAAGTTCTGGCCAGAGGAGGCAAACGCCACGTCTGTTTTACCTACCGTCGACAGTATCTCTTCAAATTTTATCTCATCCGCACGGAAGCCGCCGGTATTCATATTCGCAACGTTGTTCGCGGTCGTATTCAGACGCTTTTCCATCGCCACTTGCGCCGATAGAGCCACATAAAGCGCAGATTGCATCCAAGAACTCCAAAAACCGAGCGGCTCATTCCATCGTGCCGATGCGCGGCCGACCTTTGACGGCGACCTGATGGCTTCTGCTAAAGGATAAGCCTTGCACGAGGCTTGCCTCCCACGATTAAGTTATCGCCTCCAATGCCAGCTCCGGCAAAATCCCAGCTACACGCAAGCCTCGTGTTTTATGCCGCTTCGACGCTTCCGTAATTTGCAAGAAGGGCTTCACCGTTGGGCGCTTTAATCGGTCTGGTCATCGCCATCGGCTCGCTTCTCGGTGGCTTCATGGCGATGGGAGGCAAGCTCGGAGTTATCTGGCAGCCTTGGGAATACGTGATCATCCTTGGGATCGCGGTCGGCACCTTTATCATCGCCAATCCAATGGTTCTGGTGAAGGATGCCGGAAAGGCGTGCATGGAAGCCATTGGCGGAAAAGTTCCGAAGCGAGCCGATTATCTGTCGATCCTCGGACTTCTGTACGCACTCCTGCGCGAACTTCGCAGCAAGCCTCGGAATGAGGTCGAGCGCCATATCGACCTGCCTCAGGAATCCGAGATATTCACCGCGTTTCCGTCGGTACTCAAGGACAAGGAATTGTGCCTTTTTATCTGTGACTATGTTCGCCTCATTATCATCGGCAATGCTCGCCCCCACGAGATCGAATCTCTGATGGAGCACGAAATCATCACGCATAAAAAGGACAGCCTGAAGCCCTATTATGCCATCAACACCGTAGCCGAGGCCCTTCCGGCATTGGGCATCGTGGCCGCCGTGCTTGGGATCGTGAAAGCCATGGGAGCTATCGATCAATCGCCGGAGATTCTCGGTGGTCTCATCGGCGCGGCGCTTGTCGGCACCTTCGCGGGTATTTTTATTTCTTATGCGCTTCTTTCTCCCCTCGCTTTGAAAATCAAAGCCACACGTGACAGCCAAACTCGCGTGTACGTCATCGTGAAACAAGCCTTGATTGCCTACATGAACGGCGCGCTTCCGCAGATTGCCGTCGAGCATGGCCGGAAGGGCATCTCGAATGAGTATCGCCCTTCAATCGATGAGGTCGAAGCGGCAACGACTTCCGGCAGCCGTGTCGAAGACGTCAAAGAAGCAGCCTAGACATGCAAAGCGGCTCACACAGCGCAACTGATATACGCGACAAGCTCCTGGACGCGGCTGGCCTCTCACTGGACCGGCTGCCGATGCTTCACGTGATTTTTGACCGCATGTCGACGACCTGCGCCGAATATCTTCGTCACAAGGCGGCGTCCGCCATGTACTACTCCTTGAGTGGAATCGAGAGCGGCCGCATCGCAGAGATTCTGGAGATGTACGAATCGAATGCGGTGGCAGCCATCTTCCATGCGCCTGACTGGGACAGTCACATCCTGATCGGCTTTGATCGCGACTACATCTACACCATGGTCGAGGTGCTCTATGGATCGGACGGGTCCGAGCCTCCCGTGGAAGAAGGCCGCGGCTTTTCCAGCATCGAAATGAAAATGGCGCAATCGCTATTCGAGCAGGTGGCGAAGGCGCTCCAGGCCTCGTTCGCGATCGTGGCGGACACCCGGTTCAAGCTTGAGCGCCTCGAGACTCGTATGGATTTCGCGGTCATCGGGCGCCGCAACAACCAGGCAGTCGCAGCGAAATTTCTTGTCCAGGCACTTAATCGCGGCGGCGAGATGTTCGTGATCATTCCGCAATCAGCGCTCAACCCCTTGCGCAAGGTGCTTGCCAGCGCGACGACGACTGAGTCGACCGGGCGCGACCCGCGATGGGCAAAGCAGATCAAGACTGAAGTCAAGAAGACTTCGGTGACGTTGACCGCCGTGCTTGAAGAACGGGCCCTCACGCTTGATGAACTTGCAGGACTGAAGGTGGGCCAGATCATCGAGTTGCAGGCGACCCCCCGCTCTCGCATAAAGCTGGAAGGTAACCAGCAGGGGCTGTTCTGGTGCAATATCGGGCAGTCGGATGGCTCATACGTCCTGAAAGTTGACGCTCTTATCGACCAGAAAGAAGAGTATCTCGATGATATCCTCCCTCGCTAACACAATCCTGTTTGTGGCATTGGTCGCGACCAGCCTGATCGTCGTCGTGATGTACCGCAAACTCAAGAAATTTGAGCTCTATCACGCCGAGTATAAGATCATTTTT
Organism: Microvirga brassicacearum; assembly: GCF_008757455.1. Classification (GTDB taxonomy): domain Bacteria; phylum Pseudomonadota; class Alphaproteobacteria; order Rhizobiales; family Beijerinckiaceae; genus Microvirga; species Microvirga brassicacearum. Next base: position 89,172 of record NZ_VCMV01000077.1, read on the forward strand.
GAGCAGACTGGAGCGGCTCTCAATGCGGCGCAGATTGCCGTCACGCGCTTCAGCACAGAAAGCAAGGATACGCTCGCGGCGCTCGGGCAACGCGTCGACGAAGCGAAAGTACTGATTTCCGAAATCGATGGGCGAACGGATCGCGATCGAAGCCGGTCGAAACCTACCGTGACATTCAATTCGTAAGGACCCTTCGCAATGACCCAACCCGAGCCCTTCGGCGAACCGATTTTCGAAACGATACAGGACAAAACCGGTCTTGCCGGCGATAAACTTGGATCCGGGCGCAATCTGGATTCCATTCTGCGCATTCCGGTCATGATCCAGGTCGTTCTCGGCAAGGCGACGATGCCGGTCGCCAGTCTTATGAATCTTGGTCGCGGCGCCATCATTCCGCTTGATCATCGGGTCGGAGAACCCGTCGACATCGTCGTGAATGGCCGCGTTATCGCCCGAGGGGAGGTCGTCGTCGTCGAGGACGACAACTCTCGGTTCGGAGTTTCCCTCACCGAGATCGTTGGCCCACCGGCCAGCGAAATTAACAGCTAAGTCAGGTTCGGCTTATGTCTCTCGGCATCTCCGCTCGACCAGCAGGTCCAAAAGTTCTGAAGGGGCCGGAGCGCGTCGCAGCGCTTCTTCTCGCAATGGGAAAGCCCGCCGCGAGCAAGGTTCTTCGCCATTTTTCTCCCGACGAGATTCGCGCGGTTACGAAGTCGGCGGCGCTCCTTGGGCAGGTCTCGACGTCGCAGATCGAGGCTCTGGTCGAGCAGTTCGCCGCGAATTTCTCGAGCGGAACAGATCTCATCGGCAACGCGAGCGAGATCGAAAAACTGCTCAGCGGTATTTTGCCGCCCGACCAGGTCGCCGAGATCATGAGCGAGGTCATCGGAAATGCCAACCGTAACATTTGGGAGCGCATCTCAGGTGTATCGGAGAACGTCATCGCGTCGTATCTCATGAAAGAGCACCCTCAGACTGCCGCTCTTATTCTGTCGAAGGTGAAACCGTCTTGCGCCGCAAAAGTCATGGCTCAGATGCCGCCTGGATTGCGCAACGGCCTGATGCGTCGAATGCTCAGCATGAAACCGATCGTCGACGAGACGATGAAGAACATCGAGGCGACACTTCATGAGGATTTCATGGCGAATTTTTCGAAAAACGCCGGAGCCGATACTCACGTCAAGATGGCGGATATCATCAACAAGATGGAACGCGATCACATGGAGGATGTGCTAAGTGATCTGGCGACCATACGACCGAAATCGGCCGAGATTCTGAAGGGGCTTCTCTTCACATTCGACGACATCGTCAAGCTGACGCCCAAGGATCGCACGACAATGTTCGACCAGATTCCTCCGGATCGGGTCGTCTTGTCGCTCAAGGGCACGGGAGAGGAGTTCCGAAAAATCGTTCTCAGTGCGTTGTCGTCACGCGTTCGACGCATGGTGGAGCACGAACTCAGCGGGAAGGACCCGGTGCCTCAGAGAGATGTCATCGATGCCCGCCGCGCGATTACCGACCTCGCTCTCGAGATGGCGTCGCGTGGCGAAATCGTCATCAATTCGGAGAACGAAGACGAAGCGTCCGTTTTCTGATCTCGTGAGAGCGCTGTATGTCTGAGGAAGCCGACAAGGAGAGCAAGACAGAAACGGCTTCTGACAAGAAGATTCGAGATGCGGTCGAGAAGGGAAATATCCCCTTCTCGAGAGAGGCGCCGATGTTTGCCTCTTTCCTGGCATTTCTGCTCGTCCTTGCATTTGCCACCAGAAACAACGTGAAAGGGTTGACTGAGAAGTTGTCACTTTTCATTGACCGGCCACAGGATTTCCGGCTCGAAACTGGAGCTGACGCCGCCATTCTGGTTCACGCTGTCGCTGCTGAGGTGGGCCTATTTCTCGTTCCAATCATCGCACTTCTCGCGAGTTGCAGTCTCGCGGCGTCCCTCTTCCAGAACGTTCCGAGCATCGTGACCGAGAGGATCCGGCCGAAGTGGAATAAAATTTCTCCGGCTGCAGGCTTCACTCGGCTGTTCGGGCGCCAAGGGCAGGTTGAGTTTTTGAAATCCGTCTTCAAATTCGGGACGGTTACCGTCGTTGTGCTCCTTCTCCTCAAATCGGAGCAGTATAAGGTTATCAACTCGATGTTCAGCGATCCGACGCTTATTCCGGAAATCATGCTGAGCATGGCCATGCGGCTGGTATCGGCTATCTCGATTGCAACGATCGTCCTTGTCGCCGCCGACCTCATCTGGGCGCGTGTGAAGTGGAACCGCGATCTGCGAATGACCCGGCAAGAAGTCAAGGATGAGCACAAACAGATCGAAGGCGATCCGATGGTCAAGGCTCGGATGCGATCGATTGCTCAGGATCGTTCGCGCAAGAGGATGCTTTCAGCCGTGCCGAAAGCCACCTTCGTCATCGCGAACCCCACGCATTATGCCATTGCGCTTCGCTATGAGCGCAGTGAGTCCAGCGCGCCCATCGTTGTCGCAAAAGGGCAGGATTTCATCGCATTGAAGATCCGCGAGATCGCTGAGAAGAATGGCATCCCGATCATCGAAGACAAGCCTCTCGCAAGGTCCATGTATGACAGTGTCCAGGTGGATCGCATGATCCCTCCCGATTTCTACAAGGCTGTGGCGCAAATCCTGTTCTACATTCTCACCAGGTCGAAGAAATGAGTCGTCCGCGGAATGACTTAGTTCCTCCGGTTTCGCCGGAGAACCTCGATATTCGCGTCTGTGAACGGATTTTGGCGTGCAGCCTCAGAGACGTCATCGGAGATCTTTGCCTGGCAGACGCAGATATCATAAAATCTTATGTGGCAAAGCAACTGCATGGGAACATGAATGAGATTGTGACGTCGTCAACCGAGCTTTTCTTCAAGAACGATACGCTCACCTATGCGCGCGCCGCCGATTTCAACGTCGGGTGGACGACAGCTCCCAACGTCGTCCTCGACATGGAATTCGCGCACGGACCCGTCAGCGTCTTCTTCAAGCTCGTCCTCGGCGACAAGTATGCGGCCGTTGAAATTGTCCAACTTGTTTTGAGCGAGCACAGTGCAGAGGATCTATTCGACGCGGCCGCTTTTGCTCTTGTGCTTGCGTCGGCGAGGCTGCAGCCCCTATCGCGCCGTTTCATGCACCTTTCTCATTGCCTGAGAAACGTCACTCAACACTAAGCTGATAAGAGAAACGGCAGTTTCGCCATGCAGAGAAGATTGTCACTACCTATCTTGGTCGCATCCGCCGCCATGTTGTCCGCCTGCAATACCAGCGATTATTATTACTACTCGACGGGCCCGTGGGGTCCTCGATCCGTTTACCGCGCTTATCCCGAATACGATGCGCCTTGGGGTGGCCCCAGTTTCGCAACCGCCGAAATTCCGCCGCTCTATATCGATGGTGGCGGTGTTGATCCCAGTGTCCGCCGGGTCCCTGTGCCCGCCGGACGCTTCGAAGTGCTGCTCCCACCTGATCCCGTCCCGCCCGGTCCGGCGCCCTGGCAATATGGCTCCCGCACAAACGACGCTCGGCAGGACGCACAGAGCACCGTCTCACCGACGCCATCGTTATCGCAGAAGATGGCTCACTCCAGCGCGCCAGCGTCTCCAGTTGTGAGCGCTCCCACGCGGGCCTTCGCCTATGCGGGCAGTTGGAAGGCCGTCGACGGCAAGGGAGCGTCTTGCAAAATCAATCTCTCGTCCGCGCCAAGCCTGGACCATTATAAGGCGTCCGCTTCGGGATGCTCGGACTCAGATCTGAAGAGTGTGAACTCCTGGAGCTTCGGCAATACCGAAGTCATCCTCTATGCACGCGGGAAGGTCGTCGCGCAGTTGTCGGGCCAGGAAGCAAACCTTGAGGGAGCGCTTGCCGGCAGTCGTCGCAGCCTGAAAATGACGCGCTGAGGCGCCGTTAGAGAGATCAGGCGTGACCCTCAAGTGTCGCAGAATGTTCGGGCGGGCGGTGTCCACCGGCCAAAGCCGGTCGCTACCATATTGGAGATAACCCTGCATACGTAACGCTTCTGTGCCGGATTGTTGTCCGGCCCGGCATGATAGCGCGCCACCGCCATCGTCCAGGACTCGTGTCGCCCCTTCAATTCCTTCAGGAAGCGTGCGGCGTATTCGACGTTGTCCCGCGGATTGAGCATGCTGTCCAACGAGGTGAATTTCTCGCGATGAAAATGATGATTGATCTGCATGCAGCCGAGATCGATCAACTTTGCGCCGCCGCGACGGGCCGCCTCGAATCGCTGTTTAGCCTCTAACGAGGTGCTCGCGAAATGAGCCTTGCCTTCGATGTTCATTGCATATGGCTGCAGGCTGCCTCTGCGCCCTGTCTCCGTCAGGCCGACGGCGTAGAGCATTCCCAACGGCACGCCGTACTTTGCCGAGGCTCGCTTCATCTCCATCTCACATGCCCCGCTGGGGCTGCCGGATTGTGCCGCACTGGAGCCGACAACGCTAAAGGTAGACCCCGTCAGCGCTGCGATTGATAGAACTGCGTTCACCAGCCATTTCGCCGCTGTCGTCCTTGCGATCATTCTCATGTCGTTCTTCACCTCTCTGGGGACGACCTTGCTGGCTCGCACCCTGCTGAAACGCCTCCTGCTGTGATTGTCCCAATGATTGTTGGCGCTGGGATTGAACCGGATCCAACTGAACCGACTCGGTTTGGCCGGAATGGATATTGATCGCTTCGGTGCGATAGCCGGATGCCCGCAGCAACGTGGTCAGTCTTTCCGAATCATGTTTCAGCATGCGTGCCGTCTCCTCATTCGAGACCTGCACGTCCATCTGGAGGTTGTCGCCCGAGAGTTTCAGCTTGATCGTAACGAGGCCGAGATCCGCCGGATGGAGCTGGATGTTCAGCAGCCTCACGACTGCTTCCGACGCACGCGCCGTCGCGACGAATGCCACTCCATCCGCGGGTAATGAGCGGCCCAAGCTGGACGCAACCGGCTTCGCCTCATCGACGATAGCACCCGCAATCCGCTCCAGCATGGCGGGAGCAAGGGAAGGTGGTCCATCCGATTTCGCCGCCGCCTCAGCTTTCGCTGAGCTTTCCATCGCGTGACCCGGTGGGTTTGCGGCGCTCTGGATGAAGCGAGCCTCGGGAGGACTTGCTGACGCCTTCGGCGACACTGCGTCACTCCGGGAAAGCTCCAGTCCGATGTCCAGTGGCTCCGCTGTATTTATTTGCTTCGCATCGCCTCGCGAAACCACGCTCGCGAAAGCCTCGTCCGAGCCCCCCTCAGCCACCGAAGGGCCTGTGTTTAGATTCATGTTTTCAGAAACAGGCTTGGTGGTGAATCCTTCGACGATAGGTCTGAAGTGCGCTTCCTGATGCCTTACGATCACATTCAGCGCCGCTCCCGATGAATTGAGCGCGCGCTCCTGGTCCGGCATGAGACCCGGCAGCTGAATCCCTGATCTGACAGTCGTCACATTGGTCGTGCCGGAGGTTTGGTTTTGAATGCCGCTGGCCCGATCGGCAATCTGAGGAAGCAGCTCGCTGAGAACCGTCTGAGTCGCGCTCGATGCTGCTGGAACAGGCTGGCTCTGGTTTGGCCCGGCGCCGTTATCAACGAGAACTGCTTTCAGAAGCTCACCAACCAGCCGATCGGTGCCTGACTGCTCCGGCGCCTGGAGCGTCAAGCTTTCGGTCGAAGACCCTTCTGATGTTTCAACCGTGATAGCAGCCTCTTGTGGGCCGCCTCGGCCGCCGAATGCGTGGGTAGCACCCGGCCCATGTGTCGATCCGTCGCCGCCTTGATCCTTGCCTGATAGTCCACTGAGGACGGCGCCAAAAGTATCGCGCGTCGCTGCTCCAACTTCGGCGTCGGGACCGTTCGATGACGATGATGCCGCGGATTGGCTATCGGTCCGGCGAACCACATTCTGAAGCATCATATCGAGTTTGCTCATCGGGACAGTCGCCTCAGTTCTTGATCAGCTTGTCGACGCGTCTCAAGGCCGCCTGAGCCTTTGTTACGGCGGAAAGCTGTTCTGGCGCTTGCGTCGGGGGGGTGATGCTGTCTGCTGCCTTTACATCCGTCACCCGATCGGGGAGTCGCCGAATCTGCTGAGCCATCGACATGGCTGAGTTCAGCAACTGCCCATCCACGGCCGACAACACGGACTTATTGATCGCCTCGAGTTCCTGAAGCCCCGCATCGAGCGATTGTGGCGACACGACCATTGCGGCGGCGTGATAAAGCTTGGCTCGCGTCGCGCTCTCCTCACTGCCTTCCGACAGCTGAAGTGCCGCCTCAGCCGTCAGGAGCGCCGACTTGAGTCGCCCCTGTTCGACGGAGGTTCGAGCAGCAAGGAGGTACAGGTCCCTCCTGGCACTCGGCTCAAGATCCTGCAGGATCACCGCAATTCTGGAAAACCGATCGGCGGGCGTCGCGAAATCGACGCGACTGAGGACGGAGGCTAAACGTTGGCGGAAGTTTCCCGCATAAACGGAATGCCGGTAACGCCTTAAGTAATTGCGAACGAGAAACTCAAACTTCGCGTCATCTTGCATCTGGCTTGCAACAAAAACCTGTCTCCGAAGAGCTGCCTCCTCCAAAAGCGTCCCGGGTGCCTGAAGCCGCACAAGGTCCAGAAATTCCATCGATTTTTCTGGTTGCGCCCGCACGAGCAGCGCGGACTGCACCAGCGCCAGCTGAGCACCCATTGTTGCCGGAAGAGCGACGGCATTGATCGGCAGAAGCGCCCGCTTGGCCTCTTCTTCTCGCCCTTCGACATACGCGAGAGCTCCTTCGACTAACGGCAAATCTTCCTGCGAGATCAGCCGTGGGTCGAGCAATTTCCGCAAAATCTGCGGGCTTCCGCCGCTGAGTGCATAAACGACGGCCGCATGGACATTGCGCTTGTCCTGCCACAGGTCATTGGCGAGCCCCAGGAATCGCTCATCAAAAATCGCGAGGAGACCGCGCTGGCCGGCGTGAGCCTCGCTCGAACCTACAGCAATCTGATCCTGCATCAACTGCAGGGTGCGCATCATTTGAATTGGGGGCGAGACCGCATCGGGCTCCTTCAGATCAGGCACCGCCAAAGAGGCCGTTCCAAAGCTCAAGAACAAGGCCAGAAGCACTGTCGATGCAAGGCGGCTCATGGGGGTCACTCCTGAAGGAGAATTTCGATGCGGCGGTTCTCGGCCGCATTTCGATCATTTGCGACACGCGGATCGCGATCTGCATGTCCTTCGATTCGCACGATCCGCTCTTCCGGAAAGCCACCGCGGACAAGCATATAAAGAGCCATCTGGGCACGTGCCTGCGAAAGCCGCCAATTGTCATAGTTCTCCGATTTGAATGGACGGCCATCAGTATGTCCGCGAACAACAATCTTGCCGGGGCGGGCCCGCAGGATCTTTGCAATGCTCTCCATCGCTTTCACCACCTTTTGATGTGGTTCGGCCGAGCCGATCGCGAACATGCTGAAATCGAAATCGTCGGTAAGGCTGATCAGTGTGCCCGCCCCGGTCCGCCGCACTTCCATCGAGGGCGCGGCTGCTTTGTCTCGCGCAGGCTGAACTGCAGTCGTGATTTCGCTTTTGAGTTTGGCAATCTCCTGATCGACATCGCGCACCGCGGTTGCGAGGATCGCACCGGGATGCTGCTCCTCAGGGGCTCTCCCCGCTGCGTCAGACAATGATTGCGCCGGCTCCTTGCGCGTATTTGGCGCCAAGACGTCGAGCGCCCGTTTCGACGACGCCGGGGCGGTGCCAGGTTTCGGTGGCGTCTCGGTCTTCAGCGCATCGACCGGCGACACCTGCCAGTAGAGAGGATCAAAAGGATCCCGGTAAGCTTCGCCAGCGGCAAGCCCTGGAACCTCGCTATCGCCCGGCGTCGCATCGGCGCCGAGCGTATCCTGTGGCCGAGGCTCAATTTCGGTCGCGATTCTCGCGAGTACCGCATAGGGATCTTGAAAAAGCGCGCCCTCCTTGAATCGGGGCTTCTGCAGTTGATGGGACTGCCCACCGGTGCCCTCGCCGCTTCCCTTCTCATGACCTGACTTCTTGGGATCAGGCACGCCCTCGGGGGGAACATTCTGCGGCTCATCCAGCCCCTTCTTGTTTGGCGTCGTCTCTGCCAGTTGAACTGGGTTGAAATAGTTCGCAATGCTGGTCCGGGTGTTCTGATCCGTCTGGCTGATCAGCCACATGACGAGAAAAAAGGCCATCAGGGCCGTCATGAAATCGGCATGCGCGATCTTCCAGACACCACCCTTCATGACCTCCTCTTCGTCGGCAGCGCGCCGAACAATGATGATTTCCTGTTTATCCGAAGCAGCCATAAATCACTCGCAAACAGGTATGCTGCGCAGACGCTCGGCCCAGGAAGTCAATTGCGTCTCGATCAATGTACTACCCGCCGCAATCGACACGTCGCTATCGCTGCCCTCGATAAACTCTACCACCGTGTGAAGATCGCCGGCGGCTTTCCTAAACTCATCTAGAACGTCCTTCGGGCCGGTGACTTTGATGATCGGGGACGCCGGACCCGACAGAATCGAACTCAGAGCAGCCTTGGTGACGGTCATGGCCTGCTGACGAAACGCCTCCGCCATGAATGGCCTGAGGATGTTTGCAATGCGCCCGGACAGTGTTTCTTCGACCTCGTGGAGTGTCTCGCGAAGTTGCAACGCCAACGCCGAGCCTTCGCAGGTAGCCCACGCTGCGCGTTCGGCCGTCAAACTCTCCACATACTTCTGGTTTTCCGCCGCAAGCACGTTATCGAGATGAAGACGCGCAATCTCCCGTTCCGCCTCCCTTGCTTCCTGAACGGCGGCGTTGATGGCTTCTGCCTGCAGGTCAGCGGGGGTAAGCTTTGGCTTCGGTGCTGCGCGCGCCTCAAGCGGATCCTGCCCATCATCTTCGGAGAGCCGAATCGTGCGCAGCGTGGAGAACGGGTTCTTGGGAACAGATTGCCGCGCTGGATCGGCAACAGTGAAGTCCGTCAGCAGGAGGGAAAGCGCGCTCACTACGCGGCCTCCGGCTGCATCAGCCATTGCTTCAGGACCAACGCCGCTTGCTCTTCGTTGAAGTCGACGATGTGCTCGAGCATCCGTTGCGGGGTATTGCCCTCAATCAGCTTGGGTAAGGGATCGGCCTCCAGCCTTGCGTGACGTTCGGATTCAATTTCCGCCGCCTGCAGCGCAAGCGTTTCCGCCTGCTGCTGTGCCAGCAAGGCAGCGGCCCGTTCCTTCTGATATTCGATTTCCGCCTGCTGCCGTGCAACGAGCATCTTGACCGCAGGGCGGAGCCCAAACCAGATCATCAGGACACAGAGCGCCAGGATCGTCACCGCGTTGATGAACGTCCCTAGCTGACGACCCAGAATCTCAGTCCAGCTTGGTCCCGGAACGGGCTGGAGATTATCCGAGCCCTCGATGAATCCGACAGCCGCGACTTTGATCTGATCGCCGCGCGCCTTGTTGAAACCGGCGGCAGACGAGACCAACTGCTCGATCTCGATGATCTTGGCATCCAGCTCCGAGGGTGCCGCGTTCTCTCCCACTAATGTGGCGAGACGCGTCTTGTTGACCAGAACCGCAACCGATAGATCCTTGATCGAATATCCATCGCTGACGGTTTGGATGGTCTTCGAGGAAATTTCGAAGTTTGTCAGTTCCTCTCGACGTTGATTGTCTTCGCTCGAGTTTTCGCTGCCGTCGGCCCTGACATTCTGATCGGGCAGATTCTGCTGAACCGTCGTTGGCTTCTGCCCCTGTCGGTTCTGCGAAACTTCCACTTCCTTGACGGTCCTGATCGACCGCTCGACTTTGGATTCCGGATCGAAAATCGTCTCGCTCGTGTTAATTTTATCCGTATTCAAACGCGCCGCGACGCTGATCTCGAAATTTCCGATACCCAGGTACGGCGCAAGAGTCCGTCGCACGGCGTTTTGGATTTCGCTTCCGACGGTCTTCTCAAGATTCGCCAGCTTTCCGGTCGAGACGTTTGCCGCGTCGTCGCCCGACATCAGCAATATGCCATCTGTGTTCATCACAGTGACCTTCTCGACCTTCATGCCGGGAATGGCCGCCGCCACCAGATGCCGGATGGCCTGGGCTGCCGAGCGATCGTCGCTCGGTGTTGTCCTGATAACCACCGAAGCGGAGGGCACCTGTTGCTCACGACGGAACGAGCCGCGATCGGGAAGGACGATATGAACGCGCGCAGCCTTTACGCCTTTCATGGCCTGGATGGTGCGCGCAAGCTCACCCTCCAGAGCCCGCACTTTCGTGACTTCCTGCATGAACGAGGTCAGACCCAATGAACCGAGGTCATTGAAAAGTTCATAACCAGATTTCGTGCTGTGCGGGAGGCCCTTCTCGGCGAGTAGCATTCGAGCCTGCGCGGTGTTCCCGTAACTCACCAGCAATGCAGTGCCATCCGAGCTGACGTCGAATGCGATGTTGGCGTCTTTCAGCACAACTCCCATTCGGCTGACGTCTTCCCGGTCAAGCCCCGTATAGAGGGTCTCTTGCGCAGGCCGGCTCAAGAAATATGCACCGGCACCCACGATCAGAAAGACAGCGAGGCCAATCGCTCCGAGCATTGCAAGGCGACGAGCACCGAGCTGGAGGAGGCTGATCCACAATCGTTCGGCGTGTTGACGACCAGGCATTCATGCTCTCGGGTTAGACAAATCGATTTCACCGGGAACTTTTGCCTGATCAACCTTGCGCGAGCATTGCACCCGAATGCTTTCAACCCGTGCGACGCGCGGGGAAACCTCGTCTTGATAGCAGGCAACGCAACCTAAGGCGCCGAAAATCGCCTCAATAGTAGGACTTCACGAGGCCGGTAACCAAAATGTTCCAACCATCGATCAGGATAAAAAAGAGTATTTTGAATGGCAATGAGATGACGGTGGGCGGCATCATCATCATACCCATCGACATCACGAGCGTAGCCACGATCATGTCGATAACGAGAAAAGGCAGCGCGATCAGGAACCCGATCTCGAAGCCTCTTCTGAGTTCCGAGATCATGAAAGCCGGGATGATAATCCTGAGGTCAATCTTTGCATCCGGACCCGCTTCGGCATCCACGGCGGAACTCGGAAAGCTGTTCGAGGCGAGATCGGTGAAGGTTTGGAGATCCTTGGGCCGCACGTGTTGAAGCATGAAGTCCCGAAACGGGTCGGTTGCCTTCGCAAACGCCTCGCTCTCGGAAATTCTATTCTCCGTGAGAGGTTTCAAACCCTCCTGCCACGCCTTGTCGAAGGTCGGCGCCATGACAAAAAACGTCATGAAAAGTGAAAGGCTTATCAGAAAGAGGTTGGCGGGCGTGCTTTGAAGGCCAAGTCCTGATCTGAGGAACGAGAACGCCACCACAAATCGCGTAAAACTCGTCACCATGATCAAAAGGCTGGGTGCCAGCGACAGCACTGTCATCAGTGCAACAAGTTGGATAATGCGCCCGCTTACGGCGCCATCCCCTTGGGGGATGAGGGCATCGAGCCCCGGCAACTGGGCGTTGGCAGCCGTCGTCGCGAGGCAAAAAAGGCCAGTCAGGGTGAGACGAATAAACATCGGTAAATATCTAAAAATCGAGGTCAAAAATTAGCCAATCCGTGCGAGCGAAGGACGACGACGTCGCGAGCGCCCGCACGCGCTCACTGGACAACCAGAGATTCGACGATTAGCTCCTGGATACTGCCCTTCGAGCGGAGCCGTACCCTTTCGTTCAAATCTTCCCTGAGATGAAGCAGCCCACTCGGACCTTGTATCTGAGCAAGCGAGACGGTCCGCAGAAAAGCGAGGAGGTCCTGACGGGTTTCGGCGACCATGATGTCGGGATTGATATCCGTACCACTCTTGAACACAATCGAGGATTCGAGGCGAATCCAATCAGTTTCCGAATTGGCGAGATTGGTGACGACGGGTGCAACACTCCTGAGAGAGATGGCGCCCGAATAGGGACTCGCCGACACATTGCTCGCCTCGGTTTCCGCGCGATGCTTCGCAAGGACTGCTCTTTCGAACTCAGAGACCATCAACGCACCGACACCACCGCCGAGACCCACAGCCAGAAGAGTCAGGAGCACAAGGGTCAAAGCCCAACCGAAGCGCCCGCCTCTGTTGGCGGCGTTTCCGGAATTCGGGAGAGCCAGAGTGTCACCATCAGCCATTGCGTATCGCCTTGTTGAGGTATCTAGAACGGCGTGACAGCATCAAAGATCTGCTGCCCGTAGGCCGGTTGCTGAACCTCCATGATTCGGCCACGCCCGCCATAGGCCACTCTCGCTTCGGCGATCTTGTCGTAGCTGATCGTGTTTTTCTTGGATATGTCGCCGGGCCGAACGATTCCGGCGATATTCAGAACCCGAAGCTCGAAATTCACCCGGACCTCCTGAGACCCGCTGATGAGCACGTTTCCGTTCGGCAGAACCTCGGTCACGACGGCAGCGACCGATAACCGGAGCTTTTCCGATCGATCGATGGTGCCCCTGCCGTCCGATGAGGACGTCGACCGCAAGCCAACCTCGCCGACGCCATCCGCGTTCCAGCCGTTGAACGAGAATCCATAGTCGAGACCTGCATTCAACCGGGATGACCGCGAGCGGTCACTGGCGTTCTCGAACTCTGCCTTGTCGTCGATCTGAATGTTGACCGTCACAATGTCGCCGACCCGTTTGGCACGCGCGCTCGTGAAGAGATCCGCGCTCGCATTGCTCCAGGTCGACCCCGGAGAGCTGCGTTCCGCGATCTTGAACACATGAGGCACGCCCTGCCGCTCAACCGAAAGCCCCGAGCCAACGGGGGTCATGCCGGGCTCACGTCCAATATCTGCGGGACGTGTGGAGCAGGCTCCGAGGAAGAGAACCGCCGCAAGTGCAAATCCGCGTTTCATCAGGATTTCTCATTGGTGTGAATGCGGGTCGGCGCGTCCGTGATCACATTCGTCAGCTGAGCAGCCCGCGCAGGCTCCATTTCGTTCAGCACCGCGCTTGAGGCCCGCGGGTTCAACTTGGCCAGAATGGCCGCCGCGATCTCAATGTCCATATTGGCGAGTTGAACCGCAGCAGCATCGGGGCGCATGCGCGCATAAATCGACACGACCTTTTCGTCAGCCTTTGCAAGAAAATCGTTGCGCCTGGCCAGCCATTCCTCGAATTCAACACGCTTCGCTTCGAGAACCTTGATCCGGCCTTCGATTTCCTTCTCCATTTTGGCTAACGCCTCTTTCTGCAGAATGAAACGGGCGTCGGCTGCCGCATCCGCAATGCTCTCGCAGTACTGACTGGATTTTGCTTCCGGTGGCTTGCTCGCGGCAGCCTTCGTTTCGAAAGGCTTCCGGGCCGCGGTTTGAGCGACGGCCGGTCCGGTTGCGCCAAGGAGAAGACACAGCGTTGCTGCCGCAAACGCCGACCTCGTTAGATTCGGCCGCATCATTGGATCACCAATTCAGCCTGCAAAGAGCCGGCCGTCTTGACCGCCTGCAGGATTGCGATCACGTCTGTGGGCTTCAGGCCCATCTGATTGAGCCCCTTCACGAGGGTTTGAAGGTCGGAGCCACCGACAATCGCCAAGGGAACCCGCTCCTCGGCCGCGGTAATCTCGGTCCGCGGAACCACCACCGTTCGCCCGTCGGCAAACATATCCGGCTGCGACACTTGCGGCGTTTCCGTCACGCGGATCGTCAAGTTGCCGTGCGTGATGGCAACGGTCGAGATTTGTACGTTCTTTCCGATCACAACCGTGCCGGTGCGTTGGTCCACCACGATTCTTGCCGGCGTATCTGGCTGAATCAAAAGATCACCGAGTTCGGCGATAAACCGGGTCGATCCGACATTCTTGGGCTTTGCCAAAACGACTGTGCGAAAGTCCCGCGGAGAAGCAACGCGCGTTCGGTAGCGCTGTTGCGAGTATGCGTTGATGGCATCGGTTATTAGCGTAGCTGTCTTGTAATCCGGATTTTTCAGCTCGAGAATCATGGAGTTGGACTCGCGCAAACCGCCGGAGACTTCCCTCTCGATCAGCGCGCCATTTGGAATGCGGCCGGCTGTGGCAACGCCCGAGGTCAGCGTTTCGGCTTGTCCTTGAACTGAAAATCCCGAGACTGCGATTCCGCCTTGTGCGACCGCATAAACTTGGCCGTCTCCACCTTGCAGCGCCGTCAGCATGAGGGATCCACCCTTGAGGGACGTCGCATCGCCCATCGAGGTGACCGTGACGTCAATGCGGGAACCGGTGCCGACGAAGGGCGGAAGATCCGCGGTCACGATAACGGCAGCAACGTTGCGGGTCCTGAGATTGAGCTCGCGAACATTCACGCCCATGCGATCAAGCATCGATTGCAGGGATTGTTCGGTGAATTGAGAATTCCTCAACGTATCGCCGGTGCCCTGAAGCCCCATGACGAGCCCATAGCCGATCAGCTGATTGTCGCGCACGCCCTGAACCGCCGCGACATCCTTGATGCGCGTCGCCGCAACGCTTGGGGAGATGAAAAGGGCCGCAACGAGACAGGCGAGAGTTCTGAACATTTAATAGCCACCAATCCGGATTTTTCCGTCAGCTTCGACGCGACCGATGATGATCCGACCCGAGTCGATGTTCTTGACCTGAATGCTTTGGCCGACGATGCCAGATTGAAGCGGGGTTCCCACGCCGGTGATGGAGAGGCCGGCCTCCTCAAAGACGACGGTGGTCGGAACGCCGCGCGTCACCACCTTGGGGTCGTCAACCGAGTTCATCGGTATCGCTTCGCCGGGTATCAGCGTTCTCCGGACCGTTTTGCCGATCAGCACGCGCGGGCTTTCGATGACAGCCGTCCGGAAGCGGTATGTGTCCGGATACAACCTGTCCTTCAGCATCGCCGCATCGATGATGTCGCCGGGATAGATCGTCACCGTCGGAACCGGGAGAATACGATCTTCCGCTAAAACGGGAGGAACGCCAATCGTCGCCATGGTCACGGCGACGAGGATGGGCTTATGAAATGCTTTCATCACGGCTTTCCTGTTCCGGAAATGTTAGCGAATGCCTTTGGAGACGGTTCCCGCCATGTCGTCGGCAGCCTGAATCACTTTGGAATTCATCTCGAAGGCGCGCTGCGCCGAAATCAGGCTCGTGATTTCCTTGATCGGATCAACATTGGAGGCTTCCAGATAACCTTGATGAATTTTGCCGAAGCCCGGATCACCGGCGACGCCTACCACCGGAGCACCTGACGCCAGGGTTTCGCGATAGAAATTGTTGCCAAGCGGTTCGAGCCCGGCATCGTTCGCGAAATTCGACAATGTCAGCTGGCCGATCTCCTGCGGAGCAGCCTGACCGTCGATCTTCGCATAGACTTGCCCCGATTCATTGATCGTCACATCGATCGTGTTGACCGGAATGATAATGGCCGGTTGCAGCGTATAGCCATCGATGGTGACCAACTGACCGTCACCATTCTTATTGAACGATCCTGCGCGCGTGTAGATCGTTTCTCCGCCGGGCGCGTTCACCTGGAACCAGCCTCGACCGTTGAGCGCGAGATCAAACTGGTTTGAGGTGTTGGCCAGCGATCCTTGGCGGTGAAGGTTACGGATCGCCGCGGTTCTCACACCCAGACCGAGCATTGCGCCCTCCGGGACCGGGCTTTCGCCAGCTTGCGCCGGCACGCCCAGGGATCTTTCGGCCTGATAAAGCAGGTCGGTGAACTCCGCACGCGCGGCCTTGAAGCCCGTCGTGTTGACGTTCGAAATGTTGTTGGCGATGACCTCGACGTTCAGCTGCTGCGCGTTCATGCCGGTCGCAGCAATTGCAAGAGCTCTCATGATGCTATCCTCAAATCGCCATACGCGAAATTTCTTGGTAGACGCCCACGACCTTGTCGCGGATCGCAATCGCCGTCTGAAGCGTCTGCTCCGCGGACATGACCGCCTCGACCACCTGCTGGACCGAAGCTTTGCCTTGAATGCCGGAGATCGCGGCGGCTTCGCCGGTTTTGATCGTGTCGACGGCAGTGTTTGCGACCTGCGCCATCATATCGCCGAAGCTCGTCGGGGAGGCGCCCGCAACACCGGCGGCGCCAGCGGTCCCCATGTTCTGGATCCCGGTCACCTGCTGGCTTGAGGTGACGCCGCCGGCGCGATCGATGACCGACGAGATGGAGGAAATGGAGTTGAGCATGGTCATGTTCTCAATAGGTCAATTGTCGCCGATATCATCGAGCGCACCTGCTTGATCATCTGCAGGTTGGCCTCATAGGATCGGTTGGCCTCGCGCATATCGGTCATTTCGGTCAGCACGTTGATATTCGGCATCTTCACCATGCCGTTCTCATCCGCCGCCGGGTTTCCCGGATCGTACTGAACCGGATACGGAGCCGAATCCTCGCCGATGCTCTTGACGGAAACCGACGCGGCGCCAAGCGCGCGGTCCAGTTGGCTCCGGAAAGTGATTGTTTTGCGGGTATAAGGGTCCGAACCTTCCGTGCGGCCGGTCGAACTTGCGTTCGCGACGTTCTCCGAAACAACGCGGAGGCGCATCGATTGCGCCTCGAGACCGGCGCCGGATAGCTTGGACGACGCAATGAGCGGGTCGATCATGATCCGGTCCTCACAGCTGACATCAGCATCCGATGAAATGATTTGACGATGGTGGTATTCAATGTGTGCTGACGAGCGACCTCGCCGGATTTTGTCAGTTCCTGCTCCAGGCTGACCGAGTTGCCCGAATAGACAGTGTCCCAGGTGTCCGCCTTCTTGACCTTCGTGCCTTCCACATGGCGCGCGTCAAAGCCGATGTGATTGGCTCTGGTTGCCACCATCGTGAGCTTCGTCTTGTCAAGAATGTCCGCAAACGGCTCTACGTCCCGCGCTCGAAAGCCGGGAGTGTTCGCATTCGCAATGTTTCCGGAAATCGCCGACTGACGAACGGCGAGCCATTTAGCTTGCCGCGATGCCACATCGAACAGGTAGACAGGTGCCGTCACACTGGCCTCCGAGGAAGTCTTCGGTAGCCGGTTTACGCCCACAACCTTGCGCGAAGCTGACATTGCGACCGGGGAATTGGGGCAGTCCTACCGCGCGCGAGCGCGGGCCGGGGCAACGGGAGCAGAAGCCGCGGCGCGCGGCAATCGCCTCGACTGCCGCGCGCTGTTGACTTTGCTAATCACCGGTATGGTGCGGGCATTGGCAGGCGGAGAAGCCGAAGCTGCCCCGCCTTGGCAACGCCCGATCAGGCCGCTCGAATATGACTGAGGAAAGAATCGACCTCGCGGCTCAGCTTGGTCGAGTTTCGGGAAAGCTCGCCCGCCGAAGAAAGCACCTCGGATGCGGCCGTCTGCGAATGGGTCGAGGCGGCCTGGACGTGGGTGATGTTGCCGGTCACCTCCTGAGTGCCGCGTGCCGCCTCGCTGATCGAGCGTGCGATCTCCTGGGTTGCCGCCTGCTGTTCTTCAGCGGCAGCCGCCACCGTCGCGGCAATCTGGTGCATTTCTTCGATCGTCGCGCTGATTTCGCGGATGGCCTCGACGGCGTCGCGGGTGTCCTGCTGGATCTTGCCGATCTGTTGAGATATTTCCTCGGTGGCCTTCGAGGTCTGGTTGGCGAGTTCCTTCACCTCGGATGCCACGACGGCAAAGCCTTTCCCGGCCTCTCCGGCACGAGCGGCTTCGATCGTCGCGTTCAGCGCCAGAAGGTTTGTCTTCTCCGCCACATTGCTGATGATCGACACGACATCCCCAATTCGCTGCGCATTGGCAGCGAGCGCCTCGACTCGTGCGTTCGTGCTCTGTGCCTTCTGGACCGCCGATGACGCGATGCGCGAGGATTGCGAGACCTGCATGCCGATCTCGCCTGCTGTCGACGCCAGTTCCTCTGTCGCCGCGGCAACCGCCTGGACATTCGACGATGTCTGTTCGGAGGCGGAAGCAACCACACTTGACTGTGCGAGCGCCTGCTCGGCCGTTGAAGACATCGACTGAGCCGTGGTCTCCATCATGTTTGCTGCAGTGGAGAGCTGCTGGACGAGAGAGCCCACGCTGCCTTCGAAATTCCTGGCGAGATCGAGCATCTCCACTTTTCGAGAAGCCACGAGTTCCTCGTCTCTCCGGATCTGGTCGAGCCGCATCTTTTCGGTGTTCGCCATGTTGGTGGCAAAAACGCCCATCGCCTTCCAGATCTCTCCAATTTCATCGTTGTTCGGCTTTGCGGTCGGGAGGTGATAGTCGCCCGAGGCAAGCTTCTGGATGGCAGTGGCGACATTTTGCAGCGGCCGCGCAACCTGCACATGCCCGATGATCCAGCCCAGCGCAACACCACCCAGCAGCCCGCCGGCCGCAAGGGCCAACATCAGATTGAGTCGGAATTCGTATTCGCCGGCCGCGTCGCTGTCGATTACCGCAATCCTGTCGGCGATGCGCTTCGTCATCGCGTCGATGCTTTCCTGCAGAGCGCGCCTGTTGGCGCGGTTTCCTTCATTGAAACCTTGCTCTGCGGCGGCCGCAGGAGAAATCTGAGTGCCGAGGCGAATGGTCTCGAGGCGAAATTCTTCGAAAGACTTTGCGTCTTTTACCAACTTATCAAAAATCGCGCGATCTTCGGCAGTAATGAGCGGCGACCATTTCTGGATCAGGCCGTTGATCCCGGCGATGGCCACGCGGGCGGGCTTGGCATATTGCTCGGCCTCGGTTTTGTCCTTGGCCGCGTAGATGCCTCGGGATTCCATGACAACCGCGGTGACGAGCCGGTTCATATGCTCGCTGTACAGCGCCTGCTTCGACGTCTCGGCCGTCATGTCGACCGCGTGGTCAAAGACGATGATACTGTTGATTCCAACCGCCGAGATCGTGACTGCGATAAAACTGAGCGCGCCGATAAGCGAAAATAATTTGGTCCTGATGCGCATAATAATGCCTGATCGCGTTAGCTGCTGGAATTAGCATTAATCGGCATTAAAGACATTTTTTAAAAATTCAAGGCGCCCCGGGTGCTCGGGAATTTATTTTTTGGAATTTTTATTGATTTGTTTTTTAAGACCAAGGATGCGGTTTTTTTGCACGACGGAGCGCAGCCCGCGGAAAAAAACCGCTGCGAACTCCGATGAAATATATTTTTTGGTTTTTTTTTGCGAGTATTTATCGATTTTCGGGTTTCTGTCTCCGGCGGCAGACCCAAAGCATCGGATGGCCATTTGGACACTTCGTCCGTTTCCTGACGCTCACAGCACAGCGCCGGGATGGGGTGGCAAGTCGCCCGATCGGAGATTATGTAAGCGGCCTTTCAAGAAGCTCAATCATGAGAAGGACCCGCTCAAGCCGACTTCTCGCAAGGGAGATTGAAATAGGCCTATTGTGGCATGCAGCTGGTCACAGAACGGCCCAGCTCGTCTAGAAATCTACTTGTTCCCTTTTTTCCGCCTTAAACGACGCGTGCCGAGGTTTCGTCCCCCGTGCGATCGCAAAAATGCCACCTCCCGAAATCGCCGACTTGACCCAGACCACCCCTCTTCCACTCGCGTCTGGCGATGGCCGGCTCAGAACCACCAAAGAGTCGAGCTGCCGTCGCAGCGGGAAATGCTGTAATCTCGGCCGATCCTTCACCGCATTTGGAGGGCCATGACATGGCACATCGTGAACAGCATTCGAACCGGGAAGCCAAAAAGCCCAAGAAGGAGAAGCCGAAGGACGAAGCACGGTCCAAGTGGATCGTAAACGAGGCGGTGGAAGCAAAAACTCACGAGAGGCGCTGAACCCGCCAGGTGCTCCCTCGCCGCTCAATTTTTCGACCTTAAGGCTTTAGGCGGCAACATCGAGTTTGGTGCGGTCGTTGCCATATTTTGCCATGAGCCGCATTGCCATTTCTAGGGTGATGCCGTGCTTGTTCGCGAAGATTGAGCATCCCTCGCGCCCGGCGCCGAGCGACGGGACTCCGCCACCACGTGACAGCGGGACAGCCCCAGCGTGAAGCCGATCAACGGCGCGCCCGGATCATGATCACGACGGCGCTGAGAAGAAGAATGATCAGAATCCCTATTCCGACCGCCTCGATAAGATTCTCCGCTCTCTCAGTCCCCGGCGGCAGGGCTCCAGTTTCAGTCTCGCCCTCGGGACCGGGCACGGACCCGCCAGCGCTTCGGATGAGCAAGGGTGAGCACACGACTTGTTCGGCGCAAATCAGAGGAAAGACGAGCGACGCTGGCGCAGTCAGGTGCATCATTTGCCCTACGCGGCTATGACGAGCTCGAACCATCAACGAATCACGAAGGCGGTTGTTTCTCGAGCGTCGTCCCGGCGAGCCAAGCTGTGGCTCACCTGGACGCGGGCGGGCCAGTCCTACTGCACGATGCGAAGGCGCCATCATCGTTGAACTGACAACCTCAGGCGGAGAGGTCGACATGGGACGGCGGATCGCGCTGCAAATCCGACTGCACCGGAGATTGGTCATGTTTGGCTGTCAGATTCGGCGGAGGCGTTACCCGGACACCATTCCGGGTGAATTTTCGGGTCGCAGCCGAGACATAAGTTTTTGATTTTAATGGTACAGCCGCCCCGGCTTGAACGGGGGACCCCCAGATCCACAATCTGGTGCTCTAACCAACTGAGCTACGGCTGCACACGCGGCACGGTGTAATCGCCCCAGCGATCATTTTCAAGACCTGTTTGATGCGGCAGCCGTTAAACAGAGGAACGGCGGGCTCTTGGGAGCCCGCCGTTTTCGTCCGGATTGAAGCTCAGTTGCGTTATTCAGCTGTTGCCCCGGCAGCCTTCAAGACGGGGGTCCAGCGAGCCACTTCGGATTCCACCAGCTTCTGGAGCGACGCGGGGGTCTGTTCGGCCGTGCTGGGGATGACCCCGCCGAGATCGAGCAGACGTTTCTTGGTGTTCTCGTCACTGAGAGCCTTCACCAACGCCTCGTTAAGCTTGGCGACGATTTCAGGCGGCGTTCCCTTCGGGGCGAAAACCGCGTTCCAGGCGCTCACCTCGTAACCGTCAAGACCCGCCTCCTTGGTGGTCGGAACGTCCGGCAGCGCCGGCGAACGCGTCGCGGTAGCGATCGCAAAAGCCTTGATGTTGCCGCCCTGGACCTGCGGTGCGACGTTGACGATCTGGTCGGTCATGAAGTCGACCGTGTTGCCCATGAGATCGTTGAGGGCCGGCCCGGTTCCGCGATAAGCCACCATGGTGGGCTTCGCCTTGATGACCGACGTGAAGAAGATCCCCGTCGAGTGGGACACCGAACCGACGCCCGCATGGGCCATGTTCACCTTGTCGCCGTTCTTCTGCACGTACTCGACGAATCCCTTCAGGTCCTTCGCCGGAAAGTCCTTTTTGGCCACGATCAGGATCGGCGTGCCGGCCGCAAGACCGATCGGCGCGAAATCCTTGCTCGGGTCGTATTTCAGGTTGGGATAGAGCGCGGGAGCGGCGCCATGGGTCCCCATGTGACCCATCATGATGGTGTAGCCGTCGGGCTGGGCCTGTGCTCCGCGGGTAATGCCCGTGGTGCCGCCGGCACCGGCCACGTTTTCGACGACGATCTGCTGGCCGAGGGTGCGCGACATGTTATCGCCCACGATACGGGCGATCACGTCCGTCGGGCCGCCCGCGGCGAAAGGAACGATCATGGTGATCGGCCGCTGGGGGTAATTGCCTTGAGCTTGGGCGGCCGATGTGGCGAGCCCGAAAGCTGCAAGGGCGAGAGCAATCTTTCTCATGGTTTCCTCCCTGGAAAATAATCCAGCATGCTACTGATATAAGGTCCGGCCGCCGATTGGCTATTCGACGAATACCTCATCGCGTCCTTTTCGGATTGATGGCAGCAGCGCCAGAACCAGCAGAACGGCCGCCACCGCGAGGAGGGCTGCGCTGATCGGCCGTTCGATGAAGGTGTCCAGAGAACCGCGCGACAGAATGAGCGCCCGCCGAAGGTTTTCCTCCAACAGTTTTCCAAGCACGAACCCCAGCAGGAGCGGGGCGGGCTCGAACCCGAACTTGATCAGAATATAGCCGACGATCCCGAACAGGCCGATGAACATCACGTCGGTCGGGAGCGAGTTGATCGAATAGATGCCGATGCAGCAGAACATCAGGATCGCCGGAAACATCAGGTGGTACGGCACTTTGAGAAGGCGGACCCAGACGCCGACGAGCGGCAGGTTGATGATCAGCAGCATCAGGTTGCCGATCCACATGGAAGCGATCATGCCCCAGAACAGGTCGGGGTTGCGCGTCATCACCTGCGGGCCGGGAACGATGCCGTGAATCGTCATGGCGCCGACCATCAGGGCCATGACGGCGTTGGGCGGAATGCCGAGCGTCAGCAGCGGGATGAACGATGTCTGGGCGCCGGCATTATTGGCGGCCTCCGGCCCGGCGACGCCTTCGATCGCCCCTCGCCCGAAGCGACTGGGATCCTTTGCGAGCTTCTTCTCCATCGTATAGGAGGCAAACGGTCCCAGCACGGCGCCGTTGCCCGGCAAAATGCCCAAGATCGCCCCAATCGTCGTTCCGCGCAGGACCGGACGCCAAGATTGCCTGAAATCCTCCCGGTTCGGCAGCAGCCGGCCGATGGCCTGCTGCACCACGTTGCGTGTCTCAGTATGGTCGAGGTTTCGCAGGATCTCCGCGACACCAAAGATCCCCATGGCCAGGACGGCAAAGTCGATCCCGTCCGAGAGGAATGGCAGCCCGAAGGTGAGCCGCTCCTGTCCGGTTTCGAGGTCGGTGCCGACTGTCGACAGAAGAACACCCAGGACGATCATGGCAATCGCCTTCAGGATCGATCCGCGCGCCAGAACGACCGCGAAGACCAGGCCCATCACCATCAGAGAGAAATATTCGGCCGGGCCGAAAATCAGAGCCAGCCTTGTAAGCGGCGCTCCGAGGGCCGCGATCACAACCGTTGCGACCGTTCCGGCGAAAAAGGAACCGATGGCGGCGATGCCGAGCGCGACGCCGGCGCGGCCCTGACGGGCCATCTGGTGCCCGTCCAGGGTGGTGACGACGGACGTCGCCTCGCCCGGAATATTGACGAGGATCGCCGTGGTCGAGCCACCATATTGGGCGCCGTAATAAATGCCCGCCAGCATGATCAACGCGCCGACAGGCTCAAGGCCGAAGGTAATCGGCAACAGCATCGCGATGGTCGCAATGGGCCCGACGCCCGGCAGAACGCCGACGAGCGTGCCGACAAGACAGCCCAGAAAGGCCAGCCCAAGATTCTGGAACGTCAGCGCGATGGAAAAGCCGTGGTTCAGGTTCGAGAAAAGATCGCCCATTACATCGTCCCCGAATGATCGACCACATCGATCCGATTTGAGGGGCGCCGCCGGCCAGTGAGGAAAAGCGCGAGTGCTGCGATAGCCATCACCACGGCGGTCGCCCGCAAGATTTCCTTTTGCGACCAACTCGCCGGAAACAGATTGGCAAAGCTCTGGGGGAAGATCGGGATTGGCAAATTCAACAGATCGCCAAACAGCACCATGCAGAAGGGCGTCAAGCTCAGCGCGAGGATCAGGAGGGGGCGCAGCCGCACGTCCGGGGTCGCATAGCCCCCGATGATGATGGCAAGAGGCCCCGCGACCACCATGCCGAGGCCGGGTAGTCCCATCGCTCCGAGACTGAACGGGCGGATCGTCATGGCGAATGCCAGGATGGCGAGCAGGACCACGACTGGTCCGCGCAGGCTCGATTTCGCAAGTGCCTCGCCGTCTCGCAGAAGGCTCATCACGACGAGGGCAAAGCCACAGGCGCCGACTCCATAGGCGAGCCAATCAGGCAGCATGGCGGGACCCATGGAACGTAAGCTACCCTGCGGCAGGTTGCGAGCCAGGTAGAGCGCCAGCGCCGCCAGCGCCAGGAGGAAGAGTCCTCCGGCGAAATTCTGTGTGGATCGTATCGGACCTCGCCGCATCGGCGGCTGTGCGACACCCTGTGGGGATAGGGACATAGGCGGACCTCCCGATCGAGCTTCTCGGTCCCGACCTTATCTTCTCGCCTTCGATTAGTGCCCAAGCCCGCGCCCGGGATCAAGCGGTCCATCGTAGGGGCTCACAACTGCCGCTGCGGAACCGTCTCCTCAAGATTCCCTTTTGGACCATGGCTGCTCTTCAGGTGCCATAATGACCCCAAACGACTTGATCGACCTCCACGTCTTGGCTAGATCAAAGGAACCAGGCCGGGCCCCTCTGGCGGCTCCTCGGAGCAGCGATGTCGGACTGGATCGCAACCTGGATGGCCTGGAACCGTTCGAAACCGTCGCCCTCACCCCCGTTTTTTCAAGTTGCCCGCCGTTTGTCCGGCTTCGCAACGGTGAGGCGCCTTCTGGTCTAACGATTCGCATGTGCCGTCCTCGAATGGATCAAAGAGGCATCGCATGAACGAATTTTTCTCGCCCGAGATCACCGCCTTCCTGCAGGTGGTGATGATCGACCTTGTTCTGGCTGGCGACAACGCGATCGTGATCGGTCTCGCCGCGGCCGGCCTTCCCAAGGAACAGCGCAACAAGGCGATCCTGGTCGGTGTCATCGCCGCTACCGCCCTGCGCATCGTTTTCGCCGGACTGACCATCCAGTTGCTCCAGATCGTCGGCCTTCTTCTGGCCGGTGGCATCCTGCTCCTCTGGGTGTGCTGGAAAATGTGGCGCGAGCTTCGCACTTCCTCGGCAGATGAGGAAGCCGCCGAGCTGGCGCTCGAAGGTTCCGACTCTCCCGCATCCCCCGCGCCCCGCAAGACCTTTGCCCAGGCAGCCTGGCAGATCCTCATCGCAGACGTGTCGATGTCTCTCGACAACGTTCTGGCGGTCGCCGGTGCTGCGCGCGAGCACCCCTACGTGATGATCTTCGGACTCGTCCTTTCGATCGCCCTGATGGGTCTTGCCGCTTCCTACATCGCGCGGCTGCTGCAGCGCTATCGTTGGATCGCCTATGTGGGTCTTCTGATCATCCTCTACGTGGCGCTGAAGATGATCTACGAGGGTGCACTCGAAGTCGCGCCCGTGGTCGGGGCGATGACGTTCTGAGCAGTCATGTTGCCGCTGGCGCGGTGTTTTGCGCCAGCGGGAGCTTTCCCGGCGGCGGCGTGACCGCCTTAGGAGACCAAGGGGCACAGCCTCTCAACCCAATGCCAGTTCCCGAAACCTCCTTCACGTGCGCGGGCTTCATGCAGGGAGCCCGCAGCACCTTTCCGGCCCTTCCAGGACTCGTGGTGTTCGGGATGGCCTTTGGCGCGGCTGCAGCCCAGAAGGGTCTGTCGTTTGGCGAGGTTCTCGGCCTGAGCGCATTCGTCTATGCGGGCGCCGCACAGATGGTGGGACTGGAAGTCTGGCAGAAGGTGTGGACGCCCGGGACCATCCTGACGATCATGACGGTCACGGCCGTCGTCAATTCGCGCCTTCTGCTCCTCGGAGCGACGCTTCAACCGTGGCTTCGCAACGAGCCCGTCGCGCGTTCCGCCCTCAATCTCTTCCTGCTGACGGATGCGGGCTGGATTTTCAGCACGCGCTACCACAACGACGGCGGCCGCGATGTCGCGTTTTTGTTCGGCACCGGCGTGGCCTTGTGGGTTCTATGGGTCGCGACGAGCCTTGCGGGCTTCTTTGTGGGCGCATTCATTCCCGAGCCGCAGCGCTTCGGCCTGGATCTCGTCATGCCGATCTTCTTCGGCGTCATGCTGGTCCCGCTCTGGAAAGGAGCGAGGCCGGCCCTTCCCTGGCTCGTCGCCGGGCTCGTGTCGCTTTTGGTCCACGCATTCGTCCCCGGCTACGTCTTCATCATCGTTGGTGCGCTCGCGGGCGTTGCCACCGGCATGTTGATGAAATGACGACTTTTCACGCCTTCGCAGCCGGACCCTGGGGCTCCGTCCTCGCCATCGCGGCGATGACGTTGGCGACCTATCTGTGCCGCGTCGGCGGTGTCGTGCTGATGACCCGGGTTCGCATCACGCCGCGTGTCGAACGGGGCCTGCGCGCCCTCCCCGGTTCGATCATCGTTGCGACGATTCTGCCGCTCATTCTCGACGGTGGGATACCGGCGATCCTCAGCATCGGCGCTGCCGTCATCGCGATGGTGCTGACTCGTGCCGAGCTCGCCGGGCTCGTGGCCGGTCTCGGTACCCTCTCGCTGCTACGGGCCTTTGGCCTCTGACCCCTGCTTGAACCGCATTCTGATGCGGTAGAGCAATCCATCGCGAGCATTGCGATGGGCGTCGAGCATCTGTTCGCGCGATCCTGTCACCAAAGTCGGATCCTGCGTCGGCCAATACTCCACCTCGGCCGCAAGCGTGCGGGTCAGTTCGAGAGCGGCGTGGTGCGCCTCCGGCGAGAGCGAGATGATGAGGTCGAAGTTCAGTCCTTCGTGCTCTTCGAGTTCTTCCAGCGTCCGCGGCTTATGTTTCGCCGAATCGATGCCGATCTCATCCAGCACCGCGGTGGTGAAACCGCTTGGTTCGCCTTTGTGAATGCCTGCCGATTGCACGTACATCGTCCGCCCGAAATAGTGGCGGGCGATGGCCTCGGCCATGGGCGAGCGCACCGAGTTCATGGCGCAGACGAACAGAACCGAGTGGATCCGCTTGGCCCTTGGCGCTTCCAACCCTCAGCCCCTCCAGTGCAGGGCGAAGATGAGGGTGAAGATGCGTCGCGCGGTATCGAAGTCGAGCACCAGCTTGCCGTCGAGGCGCTTCATCAGCAGTTCGGCGGCCTCGTTGTGAAGGCCGCGCCGCCCCATGTCGATGGCTTCGATCTGGGCCGGCGACGCCGACCGGATCGCCTTGTAGTAGCTGTCGCAGATCATCTCATAATCGCGCACCGTCTTCCGGAAGGGTGTCAGCGACAGGTGATGCGTGACAAGCCGGGAGCCGTCAGCCGAGCGAACCTCGAAACAGAGCTTGTTGTCGACGAGCGCCACATGGAGCGCGTAGGGACCGCCCTCATGGCTCGGCAAGGCGAACTGATTCGCCTCGAGAATGTCGTAGATGGCGATCGCCCGCTCGTGTTCCTGGTCCGGATTGCCCCGTCCAATGGACGTCTCGTCGAGAGTGATGGCGATCAATCGACTCCGCTCGTTCGCCATCCCTCTTCCCAATCGTCACATGTTCAGGCGGATCGCAACCGACCGCGCATGACCCTCAAGCCCTTCGGAACGCCCCAGCGCGATAGCGGCCGGGCCAAGCGCACGCAGGCTATCGGCGTCGCATTTCAGGATCGAGGTTCGCTTCATGAAGTCAAGTACGCCAAGGCCGGAGGAAAAACGGGCCGAACGGGCCGTCGGCAACACGTGATTGGGTCCGCCGACATAGTCCCCGATGGCTTCCGGCGTATGGCTGCCAAGGAAGATTGCGCCGGCATTGCGCACCTTGGCACAGAGCTCATCCGCGTTCGCGGTCTCGATTTCCAGATGTTCGGGCGCCAGCCTGTCCACAAGGGGAATCGCCGCATCAAGCGTTTCAACGAGAATGATCGCCCCATAATCGCGCCAGCTTGCCCCGGCGATCTCCGCCTTGGGCAATGTCTGCAATTGCCGCTGCACGGCAGCCTCGACCGCATCCGCCAACGCCGCGTCGTCAGTGACGAGGATGGCCTGCGCCACCGGATCATGCTCCGCCTGGGCGAGGAGATCGGCAGCGATCCAATCCGGATTGGCATGCCGGTCGGCAAGGATCAGCACTTCGGACGGCCCGGCGATCATATCGATGCCGACCTGGCCGAAGACGCGTCGCTTGGCGGCCGCCACATAGGCATTGCCCGGTCCGACGATCTTGGCAACGGGCTGCACCGAAGACGTTCCGAAAGCGAGAGCCGCGATGGCCTGGGCACCGCCGATCCGGAAGATCTCGTCGACACCCGCCAGTCGCGCCGCGGCCAGCACCAGGGGATTGGTTTCGCCTCGGGGCGTCGGCACCACCATGGCGATTCGAGGCACGCCTGCGACCTTCGCCGGGACGGCATTCATAAGAACCGATGACGGGTAGCTCGCGCGTCCGCCCGGTACGTAGAGACCTACCGATTCAATCGCCGTCCAGCGCCATCCCAGCGTCACGCCGAGCGCGTCGGTGGTCATATGATCTTCCGGACGCTGCGCGCGATGGTAGGTCTCGATCCGCGCTTTCGCGAGGGTAAGCGCCGCGAGCTCGTCCGGCGAGCATTCGCCCTCGGCAGCGTCGATTTCGTCGTCGCCGATCCGCAATGTCCCGGCGGTCAACGCCAGATTGTCGAAACGGTTGGTGTAGTCGATCAGCGCTTCGTCGCCCCGCGCCACCACCTCGTCGATGATCGCGCGCACCGCCTGATCGACATCCTCGGAGACCTCACGCTTGGCCGCCAACAACCGAGCGAAAGCGTGCGGGAACGATGGGTCCCGCGCGTCGAGCCGTTGGGGCATTAAAGCCGCTCCGTCGAGGATTCGTCGTGGATGGGACGTCCGTCCGCAGCCCAGACAGGCCCCACATCCTTCATCTGCAACTCGACGCATTCCACGTCGATCTGGATCGCCCCGCCCTCGGCGAAGATCAGCGTGGCGGTGCCAGATGGGGCATCGGTCTCGTCGAACGAAATCGCCAGGAGGTTCAGCACCGCGTCCTTGTTGGTCTGATCGATCCCGCGCACGCGCACGCCTTTGACCTGGTCGAAATGCATGCAGGTGAGCCGGCGTTGGGGCGGCTGATCAAAACCGGCCTCCCAGTCGAACCGGCGCACCTCGATGGCAAACCGCCGTTCCCTGGGAAGAAAGACGATGTCGCCGACCCGCAGAACCGCGTCCTGCAGATGGGTCGAGACGATGGCCAGATCTTCCGGGTCGAGAGCGACGAGTTTCAGGAGGTCCATGGCTGCCAAACTGTTGTAGAGCCTTGCAAACCAAGTGATCTGCAAAGGGCCGATGAGCTTTGATCTTAGGTAGAGAGCGCCGGACCCGAGCGCAACCTCTGCCGCCCTCGTCGCCCGATTTAACCCCGCAACCGCTCGATTTCGGCGCCGCACCGGGCAAGCTTGGCCTCGAGCGCCTCAAAGCCGCGATCGAGATGGTAGACCCGGTTGATGGTGGTCTCCCCCTCAGCCACCAATCCGGCGATGACGAGCGAGACCGAAGCCCTCAGGTCGGTCGCCATCACCGGGGCCCCCTTCAGGCCCGGGACGCCGTCCACATAGGCGCTGTCGCCGTCGAGCCGGATCTGCGCGCCGAGGCGGGCAAGCTCCTGGACGTGCATGAAACGGTTCTCGAAAATCGTTTCGCGAATGCGCGAAGTGCCATTGGCGCGGGTCATCAGGGCCATGAACTGGGCCTGGAGATCGGTCGGGAAGCCGGGAAAGGGATCGGTCGTCACGTCGACGGCCTCGATCCCATTACCGTTGCGCCGCACCCGCATGCCGCCGGGGGTCGCCGTCACCTCGGTTCCCGATTGCCGCAGCACGTCGAGGGCAAACTGCAAGAGATCAGGCCGCGTGTTCTCGAGCAGCACGTCGCCGCCGGTCATTGCAACCGCCATGGCGTAGGTGCCAGTCTCGATCCGGTCCGGCAGCACATCATGGGAGGTGCCGTTCAGGCGTGCGACGCCGTCGACGACGATCTCCGATGTTCCGGCGCCTCCGATTTTAGCGCCCATCTTCACCAGGCAGGCGGCAAGATCCGCAACCTCGGGCTCGCGGGCCGCGTTGCGGATGACCGTCGTGCCTTGAGCCAGGGTCGCGGCCATCAGCGCCACGTGAGTGCCGCCAACCGTGACCTTGGGGAAATCGATTTCCGCTCCCCTGAGACCCTTTGGAGCGGTTGCCACCACGTAGCCGCCATCGATTTCGATGGTCGCGCCAAGCTTCGCCAGCGCCATGATGAGGAGATCGACGGGCCGCGTGCCAATGGCGCAACCGCCCGGCATCGAGACTTTGGCGTTCCCGAACCGTGCCAGAAGGGGCGCGATGACCCAGAAGCTCGCCCGCATCGTGGAGACCAGTTCGTAGGGCGCACAGGTGTCGATGATGGAACGGGATGTAAGCCGGATCGTCTGTCCGGTTTCCGTCGTTTGCCCCGGACGCCGTCCGGCGATCGTGTGGTCGACCCCGAAATTGCTCATGATACGCAGCAGGGACGAGATATCGGCGAGCCGCGGCACGTTGCCAAGCTCGAGCGTTTCCTCGGTCAGAAGGCTCGCGATCATCAGCGGAAGAGCCGCATTCTTGGCTCCCGAAATCGGGATCGAGCCGTTGAGAGGCGCGCCGCCCCGTATGCGAATGCGATCCATCAGGACCCCCAAATGCGTGTCATGAACCAGAGCTATGCAGGCTGCATCGCCCGGCGGCTAGTCGGACGGCTTGTCGCGCTTCGGTGTCTCGCCCTGCGCCCGAGCCTCGTCATCGGCGGATGTCGCGGCCTTGCGTCCGCGCGCCTGCGCCTTGCGCCGCTTCAGGTTCTCTTTCAATGCCGCGGCCAGCCGGTCAAGTTCCCGTTGCGATCTCACGTCGGACACGTTCTCGCGACCCATCGTCGCCACCACCAGATAAAGGGTTCGCAAACGCCCCTCAACCAGAATATCAGTGTCGACGATGGCGACCTTGGCATTGAGCCGACGATCTTTGCCTCCGTCTTGAAAACCCAGCCTGTTGGGTGTCGATGGTCCCATCCGGTGAGATGATGGATTATCAGAACTTCTTCGCGACGGCCCTCGAACGCCTAAAATCCGAGCGGCGCTACCGGGTTTTCGCCGATATCGAACGCCTCGCTGGCCGTTTCCCGGATGCGGTCTGGCACGGCCCGGCCGGACCAAAACCCATCACGGTGTGGTGCTCCAACGATTATCTGGGCATGGGCCAGAACCGGGACGTGACCCGCGCCATGGTGGAAACCGCCTGGCGCCTCGGCACCGGGGCTGGCGGCACGCGCAACATTTCGGGCAACAGCCACGCCATCGTGGATCTCGAGACGGAACTCGCCGATCTCCATCGCAAGCAGGCGGCCCTCGTCTTCACCTCCGGCTACGTCTCGAATCAGACCGGCATATCGACGCTTGCCAAACTCATTCCCGATTGCCTGATCGTCTCGGACGCCCTGAACCACAATTCGATGATCGAGGGCGTGCGCCAGTCCGGCTGCGAAAAAGTCATTTTCCGCCACAACGACCTCGCCCATCTGGAGGAAGTGCTGGTTGCAGCCGGTGGCCGGCCGAAGCTGATCGCATTCGAGAGCATCTATTCCATGGACGGGGACGTCTCACCCATCCATGCCATCTGCGACCTCGCCGGGCGCTACGGCGCGATGACCTATCTGGATGAGGTCCACGCCGTCGGCATGTACGGCCCGCGCGGCGCCGGCATCGCCGAGCGCGACGGCGCCATGGACAGAATCGACGTGGTCGAGGGCACGCTGGGGAAGGCTTTCGGCGTGATGGGCGGGTATATCGCCGCCTCGGGCGCCGTGGTCGATGCGGTGCGCAGCTTTGCGCCCGGGTTCATTTTCACGACGGCCCTCCCGCCCGCGGTCGCCGCGGCAGCCGCCGCCTCGGTCCGTCACCTCAAGTCCTCCTCCGTGGAGCGGGAGCGCCAGCAGCGCCAGGTGGCGCGGGTGAAATCCGTGCTGTCCGACGCGGGCCTGCCCGTCCTCGAGACCGAGACTCACATCGTCCCCGTGATGGTGGGCGATGCGGAAGCCTGCAAGGCCGCCTCGGACCGGTTGCTGGAGAAGCACGGCATCTACATCCAGCCGATCAACTATCCCACGGTCCCGCGCGGCGCCGAGCGCCTCCGCATCACCCCGACGCCCCTGCACACGGACGCCCACGTGGAGGCCCTCGCCCGGGCATTGACCGAGGTCTGGACCGCCCTCGGCCTCACGCTCCAGCCGAAAGTGGCCGCTGCGTAACAATTAAATTGCCGATCAAACTTGCGCCCGGCGCTGCCCTATGGCAGTAACCGGCGCGTCCAACGACAGGCTGCCGTAGCTCAGTGGTAGAGCACTCCCTTGGTAAGGGAGAGGTCGAGAGTTCAATCCTCTCTGGCAGCACCATTCTCTCCGCCTTGCGGAGTAAAGCCCTCAGCGTTATCAACAGCTTGCGAGTGTCCCCACTTCCACACAGGGGGCTCCCACATGGCGCTTTCGATGGCTCGACCTTCCCGCGATAAAAAGACTGGTGTCTGGTATCTCCGTCAGCGTCCACCTGCCGACATCAAGGCGAAAGTTCTTGGTGGCTCCGTTACTATCCCCATCGGTGACGGCTTTCGCGTAATCAAGGTTGGAGAGACGGTCGAAGCATCCTTGGGGACAAAGGACGCTAACGTCGCTAAGGAGCGTCACGCACAAGCAGACGCCACTCTTCGGAAGCTCTGGGAGGCCCACAGGCACGGCCCGCAGCGACTAACGCAAAAGCAAGTCCAGGCCCTAGCGGGGAAGCTCTACTTCCTTCTGGCTGAGACAATGGGGGACGATCCGGGACGACCCGAGACGTGGCTCAACGTCATCATCACCAATGCCAAGGCGAAGGCAGGCAGATTCGGGCGGGCGCAGTTGCGATTCGGCACGGAGAGCGAAATCAAAGCCGCCGCCATAGAGGAGCGATTCGGAGGCTGGGTCGACATTCTCCTCTCGAAAGAGAACCTCGTGGTTGATAGCGAAACCCGAACAAGGCTTCTCAATGCCGTGGCTTTCTCCTTCGATGCCGCTGCCCTGAGGCTCGCAAAGAACGCAGACGGCGACTACAGCCCGGACGCAGCAGCCTCTCGCTTCCCCGCTTGGGAGGCACCTTTAGCCGTCCCCGACAAGACCCCTTCCCTGCCGAAGGACAAGATAACCGCATGGGATCTCTTTGAGCGTTGGGAGAAGGCGAACCAAGAGATGAAGTCCGAAGGGACCATCAAGCGGTATCGGGCGAGTTGGAGGAGTCTGTCCGCCTTCACGAAGGATAAGGACGTGCGAGCCCTGACAGGCGACGACATTCACGAATGGGCCGTTGACCGGCGCGACAGGGAGAGCGTGAGCCCGAAGTCGATCAACCAGAACGACCTCGTTGCGGCCTCATCTGTGTTCAAGTGGGCGATGGGACGTGAGCGCCGCTTGGTGACAGACAATCCAGCAGCAGGATTAAGCCTCGACGAACCCCGCGTAACCTCGAAGCGGGAAAAGACGTTTCGGGAGAAGGAATGGAAGGCCATCCTCACAGCGGCGTCCAATGTGGTCATCAGGGATGATAACTCTGGCCTAGACCACGCTTGCCGGTGGACGCCGTGGCTTGCCGCGTATTCAGGCGCGAGAATCAGAGAGCTGTGCTTCCTTGACGCCGAGGACATTCGTATGGAGGAAGGCACATGGGTGATGGACCTACGACAAACGAAAACAGGCAAAGCGAGAACCGTCCCGCTCCATGAGCATCTGGTTGAGCAAGGCTTTATTGAGTTCGCGCAATCGAAGAGGAAAGGCCCGCTCTTCTACAACCCGAAGCGACACAAGAAGGGCGCATCCACGCCTCCCGACGAGATTCGAGCGCAGGAGGTCGCGGATTGGGTTCGCGGTCTCGGTGTCCTTCCTACAACCGTCGCGCCCACTCACGGGTGGCGCGGCACGTTCAAGACGAGGGCGATAGGTGCAGACATGGACGTGCGAATCCGAGACGCCATCGCTGGACACAGCGCGAGGTCTGTCGCGCGGGACTATGAGCAGCCGCCGGTAGGGATGCTTGCGGAGGCCTTGAAGAGGTTCCCGAGGTACGAGACGTAGGGTTCCTCTCCATCATGTGGCCGTCTGGTCCCCTTGAGCGCCCCCTTCGACCGGGAAGACGCGGGCTAGCCATACACTCAAGACTTGGGTGAAGTTGTTATGTGCCTGCATGATCTGGAGGTCGCGCTCAACCGGGTGGAACATGACACCCACATGAATGCAGGCAGAAGGAAGCCACCTCACCAACTCTCCCAGTACGGCCTTCACTCCTTTGGGAGAGGGATGCGGACCGATTATTGTCATGTTGTCGGGAGAGATCACGTTGAAACCTTCGGGTGTCACATGGGCCGCGTAGTTCGATAGCATCTTGTAGGCCCTTGCTCGCTTCTGTTCGGTCCACCCATCCCGCTTGTCCAGCTTTTTACGGACCTCAACTGGCTTGAACTGATTCTCACGTTCCTTCGGGGATAACGTCATCCACTGGATCAGTTGTGCGCGGTCACGCGAGAACAGATCGATGAGGAATTCGACCTCCATTACGTCCCGCACCATAGTGAAGGCGGGTTGATAGTACCCGGCCCGCACGAGCTTCAAGGCGGCTGACGCTGAGTTGAGAAGCCGGACGGTCAGGCGAAGCGCGATAAGTTCATCAGGGGCACCGTACGGCTGTCTGTGAAGCAGGGTTTGAAGGAAGCCCAAACCTGACACGATCACTTTCATCTGCTCGACCAGTTCTTCGTCTCCGTTCACGAGGGTATCGGCTTCCTGTTCGATAAGGCTCTCATCGCTCCACGGAAATAGCCCCACTTCAACACTCATCGAACCCCCCTGTTGGTTCGCGGGCTTCCACCGGAACGGCTACCCAGCGAATTGTTTAGCCCGGAAAATGTGAGGTGGCCTATGTCAGAGCGGATTGCCCCATTTACCCCCCGGTAGGGAGCCAACCTTTATCGTTCAGCATCTTTGCCCCGGCCGCGCGACACAGCCTGGCTGGGGGTTCTGAGACCGGCTCGAGTTGTCATTCTTGGTTTCGTTTCAAGTCCCAAGAACCTGCGATACTTGTTGGTGAGATTGCGGACTGCTGTCTCGCCGAAAGCCTTCACGTAGACGTTGCGCAATGCCGATGAGCGGAAGCCTGCAAGAATTTGGGCGAGCTGACCGCCGTTGTGGGCACAACGGTATGCTGCGTTGTATCCACCGACTTTATCGTCGATCTTGCGGCCCAAATTAGTGATATCGAGACTCTCCTTTAATAGGCTGTCAATGCTGATCATATTCCCCAAAGCACTTGAAATTCGGTCGAACTGATCCTTGGTAATTACAAGGTTGTAGCCGCTGTCCTGCCGCCGGGTGAGAGCAAGCCCCAAGAATTCGATGTCGATTTCCGGTGCCGCGATGAAGGTCTTTGAACCTGCATCAGCTAGTGCAGGCAATTCGAAATCTAACCGCCCCAACAACTCTCTTGCGATCTCGTCAATTTCCTGACACTCGCGCTCGCTTTTAGCGAACGCGATGAAGTCATCAGCGTACCTGACAAGTGGCACACCATGCGCCATCATTGCCTTGTCGAAATCTCTGAGGATAATGTTGGCAAATACAGGGGATAGCGGCATCCCTTGGCGAACGCCCAGACCTTGCACAATCCCATTGCTTCTCACGATACGTGAAACAGCGGCATCGCTAAGGTCGATCTCACAGCTCGCGGCAGCAGTAAGGATTGCACGAAAGCTCGGCTTCCTTAGCGTACGAACCGTTTGTCGGACCAAGTCAGCACGAGGAATACGGTCAAAGAAGGCCGAGATGTCGGACTTGTACGCCCACGGGTTCAGTTGCCGAAGGCTAGCAGCGCGATCCCTTGCTGCAACTAACCCACGTCCCTTGATGAAGCCAAAGCTGACATCGTTGATAATGCCGAGTTCGCTGCCACGACTCGTCAAATGCTCTGCAAGGAGGCGTTGAACTATCCGATCCTGCACGGTCGGAATGCAGATGATCCGCGTTTTTCCACCCGGCTTCGGGATGGGGTGACCGCGTAACGGTGAGAACCGATAACCCTCTCTAAGCAATTTGCAGACGTTATGCAGATTTTTCTCAAGGTCGCGGTGAAACTCTGCCGGAGTAAGCCCATCAACTCCCGACGATGTCTGTTTTTTGTTGTCTTGCCAGAAGCTGGTCCAAGCTCGTCGAACCAAGGTCGGTGAACACAGTTGTTGGAAGGCGGAGACAGTCATGCCATCTGCACGCCGCAGTCCGCCACCAGTTGCTCAACTAGTCCCCAACTGGTGGCCAATGCGTGCGAGGCGTCGTGGGTTTCACCACTCAGCCAAGCCACGACATACGGATGAACCGATGCCGAGGCCGTCGCCGTCGCCTCTGCGGAAAGGCTCATCCCCGATGGGGACACGCCCAAGACTCCGCGAAAGCTGAGCGAGCTGACTACAGCGACCCCGTTTACGAAAGCCGCTGCGCCGACCGCAGCACAAACTCCTACGAATAAACCATAACGCAGTTTTACGCAAAAGACAAGCGCCAACGGCCACGGTAGACGCCGCTTTGGCGCCCTCCGGTTCCAATCGCCCCGCCGACCTTCGTCCGAACAATGCATGGTAGCCTCCCTTGAGCGAAATGGGGAAAGAGGCCGGTTCTCTGGATGGGATGACGAGGCGTCGTGGGTTTCACCACTCAGCCAAGCCACGACATACGGATGAACCGA
>NZ_VCMV01000012.1:0-4071 GCF_008757455.1 Microvirga brassicacearum
TACTTAAACAACCGCATTGAGCAGGATCATCGCGCGATCAAGCGGCGGGTCCGCCCGATGCTCGGCTTCCAAACCGTTCACACTGCGCGCGTGATCCTCGGCGGGATCGAGATGATCCATATGATGCGCAAGCAGCAGGCGAAGTATGCCCGGAATCCGGACCCCTCGCTTGCTTCTCAATTCGACCTGCTCGCAGCGTGACCGCCTTGCGGGTTTCCCAGCAATTTTCGCGTCTCTTCAAAATTGCGACGGAACCCTAATGCTTGCCATCGCGACCCGCTCCGGCTTTGGTCCCGAGCGCTTGCTTCTGGCGGGAATCGGAATCGGAGCGTCGGGAATGGCGATGATCTCGACCGTGTTGGCTCAGGGCGACGCTTTTCCTGTTCAGCCGCTGGCTCGACATCCTCGGCGGCTCCGTAACCCTCGCGCTGTTCTCTGCGCTCCTAACTGCCATGGCGTCTTTTCTCGTCGGTCCTCTCAGCCTGATAGGGTTGATCGCGCCGCACCTTGCGCGATTACTCGGATTCGCCCGCGGCCGCGATCACATATCCGCCGCGATCATTATCGGATGCGGGGTGATGATCCTCGCCGACTGGCTGCCGCGCGTCATCGCTTTTCCCTACCCGATCCCGGTCTGGCTCTTCGCCGCGCTGATTGGCGGGTCCCTATCTGATCTGGCTTCTTGCCCGCGGAGAAACCACACATGGCTGAAGTAGCAACGCTCTACGCGGCCGCTCGCGTCCCCCTCCCCGATGCTCATGGGATGCTTGCTCAAATTTGCGCGCATTTCGAGGAGCACGGCATCGCCCGGCTCGATGGCGATACCGGTTGATCGAAAGTCCGTTTGGCACTGCGGGAGTCGATGCGCTGATCATGCGCGCCGAATGCGGGGGATGCCCTTCCACCATTTTCCTGGCCGGGGGACTGCGCGGGTGACCGGGCGCTCCCCTATTTCCACGAGATGCAGGTCGCTGACACACGCCCTATCACACCGCGAATGCGCCGTATCATACTTTCAAGAGACGTCGCGCGTCTCGATAAGGGCGGCCTGCATGTGCGGGTTCTTATTCCGCCCTCGGATCGCACGGCGATCTGGCCCATGGCAGGGCCGGACGGCCGCGTCCTGTGGCCGAGCAGCTAAGACGGACTGGCCGCCCGCGTCTATACCATCCGGTCGACCGACAGAGTATTGGGACAGATCGGCATCGACGTGATGCTGCATGACGATAACGAGACGCGGGCTCCGCCTGAGTGACGCAAGTGAAGCCGGGCGTCGGTATGCTGGGACTTGGCGGTGGCGAGCTCCCGGGCGCCGAAACCGCGCTCCCGGCCATCGCCCGGAGGCTCACCATCCTCCCCGACAGCAAACGGGCATTCGTTTTCCTCGAGGTGGCGGATTCGGCCGAGGAACAGCCGCTACCCTCACTTCATGGGGCGCCCCGATAGGTGACTCTGCTCACATTGAATCATCCTGCTTGCTCGGCGACCCAATGACCCGGCGCGACCTCATGCATGCGGCGAATGACGGGAACGTATCCCACTGCTCGCACCGGGTTTGGAATCTCGCCTTCAGTGCGGCCGCGCTTATGCCACAAGCGGTCAGCGTCGGCGGCTCGGGTAGCAGAGGTCGTAGCCTGAGAACCACGGAAGCCAGTCGGCGAGCACCTAGACGAGCCATCCGTCATCAAGAAGCGCCCGCATGTGATCTGAGCCGCTTCCATGTCTGATTGTCGACGACTTCGAGTCCGAGGGCAATTGCTACAGACGATCGCATCGCGCAAAAGGCTTGCCAACTGATCTTCTAATATTTCAGAACAGATACTTATAATACGTCTAGTTGTGAGTGTGGAATGATCACGTTCACTTCCATCCACCTTTAAAAGCAGACGGAGGATGTCCAGCGGCAAGGTGATCATCGTGCTTGTCCATGAGCGCGACGCACGGGAGCCGTTCGAGCCGTCAGAGCGGATACAGACATGATGGGGACGCAGACGTTCGTTCGCTGGATGGCGGACGACTACGCTATCGCCGCAGCGGAAACCGCTTGGCAAGCAATTCTGATGGCGACGAACGATACCGCCGATCCAGGCGAGGAATGATCCCGTCACCATCCGAAGTCGCCGATGGAATGAAGGTTTCTTGTGCACCTTTTTTAAGATGGCGTTTCAAAACATTCCAAGCTGGTGGCAGGAGCTGCCGAATAGCGGTCGCAAAGAGCGCGCCTCCGCTGCTTTCCTCAGCGCGCCATTGCATCGTTAACCAGCACTTGGATCTGCCTCGGGACGGGAGCATTGTCCGAGCAGCAGCTCACCCACCAGATGACGAGATGAACTGCCCGTAATCGCCCGGCCGAAAGACCACAAGGATCGTGGCCGACGTCCTGAAAGACATCACGCGGCTGGGGCTTTCGGAGATGCCTCAGCCTGACCCATCGCTCGCATGTAGACATCCAGCAAAGTGTCGTGCTCGTCACGCTCCTCCTGGTCCTGCTTCCGGAGCTTAATGATCTCCTTCAGGACTTTGACGTCGAAGCCCTCCCCTTTCGCCTCGGAAAGGATCTCCTTCTTGGCCTCGGCCAGATCCTTCAGCTCGGTCTCGATACGCTCAACGCGCTCCACGAACGAGCGAATCCGATCACCCGCAATTCCAATTGAGTCGCTCATGGTTTCTCCCTGCTTCGTGAAGCGCGGAATATCGCGTAGGGGAGTGACCGCTCGGTTAATGAGGGTTAGCGGGATGCTCATCTGGGAAAGCTTGCAGAACACCAGAGGCCCCGCAATCCGGAGCCTTTCCGGGGCGACACACCTTGCGCTGAAGACAACATCCCGTAAAAGGATTGCGGAAATTCTCGTGATCGACGTCCACACCTTGTTCGTTCAAAATGAGCTTCTTAGACTAGATGTCGCTTTCTCAATGAGGCAAAACGGGTGAGCGCTCTTAGCCCAAAGAACCCGGCCTTTCAGACCGCTTGGCAAGTTTTGACAAGCAGGGGCTGATGAGCACCCTTGGTGCATCGATCTTGCACGTGGCACGGGAGCGGTCGACATCGCGCTCTCTCAAAAACTTTCGTCTCGCAACAGCATGGTTTCGTTTACGCGGGTGCCGTGGCGGCGATTGCGGACACCGCCGCAGGCTATGCCGCGCTCAGCCTCATGCTGCCATGCGCTGGGGTGCTAACGATCAACCTCGTGGCTCCTGCGGCTGGCGAGCCGCATCGTGACGGGGCCGCGTCATTGAGGCCGGGCGGACGCTGATATTGGCGCAAACGGAAGTCTTTTCCAAAACGGCCGGAGAAGAGAGGCTGGTCGCGCTTCTCACCGCAACGCTGATGACAATGGAAGGCCGGGATGGTTGGCCGATTAATTGGTGAAGTTTCAATGACCTTCCGCGAAGTCGCGATGGCGTGGCGAATGACGAGATGTTGGCGGGCCAGCCGGCCCTCATAGGTGTTTCCGGATCACCGGGTCGTTCCACCGACTGACCCTATAGGTCCGGCCTTTCACGGTTTCCGGCCCTTCTTGAGTTTCTGGCGGTGGAACAAGGCACGCCCGTCCGGCACGATTTGCAGCAGGAAGTCGTAGTCTTTGATGTTTCTCGTCAGGACGGTGACTCTGAGCTTGAGAGCTTGCAGGAAAAGCACACAGTCGTGCAGCGCCCGCAACCAGTCATTGGAGGCATAGCCTTGCGTCCGCGCCAGGATCCCGGCCAGGACGGCGGCCCGCCCGAGGGTCTCCGCATCCGGTTCGAACAGGCGATGTCCCGGCATGACTTGGATGGCCTTCCTGATCTGGGAAACCACGGCGGCGGTTCCCCCGTGGATGGGATCGAGGCGACCGACGTGTGCATCAATTCGACGACGGCAATGGTGCTGTGGTTGACGGTCCGCAGGTCACGAGGCCCTGAATCTCCTCGGGCGCGAGCCCCTGCATCCGGTCGATGTAGACGGTGGTATCGAGCAGCAGGGCATTGCCAGGTTCCGCCGCGGGACCAACGAACGGCAGGTCCGCGTCCGGCCGCCGGGCAAGTGCGCGCCACCTGTCCGGCCGCGCCCAACGGACGACCTTGTCGAGG
>NZ_VCMV01000012.1:4081-69509 GCF_008757455.1 Microvirga brassicacearum
TTTTTCGCGTCACTTCAAATTTGCGACGGAACCCGACGAGCCGTTCGCCGCACTCGACGCGCTCACCCGTCTCAAGACGCAGGGGCTTGTCGCGTCGCTCTGGAAGACACATCGACCCGCCATTCTGCTGGTCACCCACGATGTCGATGAGGCACTGCTTCTCGCGGACCGTGTGCTGATCCTGGACAAGGGGCGCATTGCACTCGACTGGCCGGTCGACCTCGAGCGGCCACGGCGCCACGCGCAGCCAGGATTTGCCGAGTTGCGGATTGGTCTGCTGCGCGAACTTGGAGTCGAGGAGGAGAGCGCCGAGCCGCTCGAGCATCCGTCACCGCTCTGATCAAAACGCGGCCCGATCGTGATCTGATCGTGTCCCACGTCGGCGTAAGTTTATGAACAAGCAGGAGATTGGCATGACCAAGGACGTCGAGTTCATCGGGTTTGTCGGCACCCATTACGAATCGGAGATCCACCCGGGAGGAGGAGCCGTCATTGATCGGGACTACATCCGGGCGGTGGCACAGGCGCAGGAATATGGTGGCTTCGACCGCTTCCTCGTCGCCTTCCACTCGACCTCACCGGATAGCCTGCTGGTCGCTGCTTACGCAGCTTCCGTCACGGACCGTATCAACCTGATGATCGCGCACCGGCCGGGTTTCGTGGCGCCGACAGTGGCTGCACGCCAGCTCGCGACGCTCGATCAACTCGCCAACGGCCGCGCCGGCGTGCACATCATCACCGGCGGCAATGATCAGGAACTCAAGCAGGATGGTGACTTCCTGACGAAGGACGAGCGCTATGCGCGCACAAGTGAGTATCTCGATGTGGTGCGCGCATCGTGGACGAGCGCGACACCGTTTGACTATGCCGGCGAGTACTATCGCTTTGAGAACGCCTTCTCGACCGTCAAGCCGGTGCAGGCCCCGCATCTGCCGATCTATTTTGGCGGCTCATCCGAGGCAGCGATTGCCGTGGCGGGAAAGCATGCGGACATCTACGCCCTTTGGGGCGAGACCCACGCGCAAGTCCGCGAGACTGTCGCCCGGGTGAGGGCGGCCGCCGCCCGGCATGGTCGCGAAGACCACATTCGCTTCAGCCTGTCGTTCCGGCCGATCCTGGCGGATACCGAAGAGGTTGCGTGGGCGAAAGCCGAGGCGTTCCTCGATCGCACCAAGGCAGTCCGAGAGGCGAGGGGCCTCAAAGACGCAGCCCCTCCTCCCAATGAAGGTGCGCGGCGCCTGCCATAGCGCCAGCCAAGCTGGCGCACCTTTCCCCAACCGACGAGGCATCTTTTCATGAAGCTTTCGAAGATCACTCCCTTTTTGTCTGTCTCTGACCAGCTCACCGAACAGGATCTCGCGGCAGCAGCCGAGCGTCTGGGGCTCGCCTACCGGCATAGTCCCGTAGTGTCCGGTAGGTGACGGACGAGGATGCCGCAGCCTTTGGCCAGGCGCTCGGCGAGGTGAGGGGCCCCGTGCTGGCCTTCTGCCGGACCGGCACCCGCTCCACCACCTTGTGGGCCCTGACCGAAGCCTCGCATCACGATCCCGATGCCGCCCGCGTCGATTGACGCCGGAAGCTTTAAGCCTAAAGTATTTTCGCTTCCGACAGGCGAAGCATCAACAAGCTAAGGGGATTCGACTTATGAGCGATCCAGGCCGCCCGACGGAAGACTCCGGTCCCGCCTCCGAGGGGATGCACCGCCGTGGCTTTCTTCGCAGCACCGCAGCCTTTGCCGCAGCCAGTGCAGGAGCCATGACCCTCAGCCCCAAGACCGCAGACGCACAGAGCGCTGGGCCTTCCGCAACTGCCACGGGGGGAGAGTTGATCATTCGCGGGGGGCATGTCCTCTCGATGGACAAGAGTATCGGAGACCTCACCGCAGGCGACGTCCATATCAGGAACGGCCGGATCGTGCAGGTCGGTGAACACATAGAGGCACCCGGTGCGGAGGTCATGGAGGCCCGCGACATGATCGTGATGCCGGGGTTCGTCGATACGCATTCGCATCTCTGGAACGCGTTCCTGCGCGGTTCCATCCGCGGTGACGATCGGGTGCGGGGCTATTTCCCGACGACGAACAGAGCCGCGCCGCTCTGCACGTCGGACGACGCGTTCAACTCCGCCAGGTTTGGCTTGATGGAGGCCCTTCTCTCGGGAACGACCTGCGTCAACAACTTCTCGCACAACACCCGGTCCGTTGCTCACGCCGAAGCCGAGATCCGTGCATCGCTCGATGTCGGGATCCGTACGCGGTTCTCGTATGGCCCGCCCGGACGGGACCAAAGGCTGGATCGGGCCGGGCTCGAAGAGATGAACAAGCGGTGGAGATCGGCGAACCCTCTCGTAAGGCTTGGCGTCAATCTCGATACGCCGGCTCCGGATGTCCTGAAGAGCGGCCGCGACGATGAGGACTTCATCAACGATGTGCAGTTCGTCCGAAATCTAGGCTTGCCAATCTCATTCCATTACGGAAACACCGCCCACGGTCTCGTCGGATTGCTGAACAGGCACGGCCTGCTCGGTCCGGATATCCTGATGATCCACACCCAGGGCTTCACCGCTGAGGAGCGCGAAGCCATGGTTGCGAAGAATGTTCAGTTCTCGATGTCTCCTGCCATCGAGATCCCTTATTCGACGGTGCGCAACGGGTATATTCAGTTCGCGGAACTGGAAAAGCTGGGAGCAAGCCTCAGCCTTTCCGTAGATGCCTCGAGCGCCATGGCGACCGCAGACTTCTTCACGGTGATGAGGGCGCTGCAATGGTCCCATAAGCAGCGATCCGACGTGGATCGGACCCTGGAGCCGAAGAGGATCCTTGAAATCGCCACGATCGGAGGCGCAAGAGCCCTACATCTTGATGCCGAGATCGGGTCGCTCACGCCGGGAAAGCGGGCAGACGTCATCCTGATCCGGAAGAACGACATCAATATCGCTCCCGTGATCGACCCGTATTATTCCATCGTTTACTCCGGAAGCTCACGCAACGTGGATACTGTCATCGTCGGCGGTGAGTTGGTGTTGAGACAGGGCAAGCACAAGGCGCTGGACATAGCGGAAGTTGCAGGCGCCGCTGCCAAGGCTGGAAGGGACATGCACGACAAGCTGGAGAGAATCATCGCCAGCAGCAAGTGACGGTCCAAGTCAGTCGCTCGACGCGGACGGGGTGTCAGGGAGTTCCGCTCCCCGACACCTACTCATCCATGAGCGAGGATGAGCAGGGACAACGGTCTCCGTATGTGATCCGTTCACGCCATTGCCGACCTTCAAATCCGAGCTAGTTACCTCCCGATCCCAGGAGGTGCACCATGCTCAGGATCGGGGACAATCAGGGTGTGCGGCATGGCTCTCAATCACTCACCGAGATTCCAGGTCGATGAATCCGGCCTGATGACCGGATTGAGAGCCATGCTGCACATTGTTGCCGATTTACATCAGAGAAGCTAAGGCTCTTGCGCAGAGGTTAAAGGAGTGACCAATGCCCATTAATATTCGCAAATGGGATGCAGCAGAACACCTCGAAAGCGGAGAGGATGTTGCTGCCTATCTTGATGCTGCCCTCGAAGATGGCGATCCAAGACTCGTGGCGGCTGCTATTGGCGATATTGCTCGAGCTAAAGGCATGTCCCAACTAGCGCGCGACACCGGGCTATCTCGAGAGAGCCTTTATCGTGCCCTTTCTGCCGAAGGGAACCCAGAATTCGGAACGGTCCTCAAGGTCCTCCATGCCTTAGGACTCAAGCTTGAGGCACGACCAACCGAGCTGCCCGAGCGACAGTGCGCTTGAACTTTGACTGATGGAACGCGGTGGCGTCGATGACTACACTCGGCAAACGACTTATCCAGGCAGCAGAGGATGCCCGCACAATCGCACGCGGCGAGGCCGATCCTTCAACCTATCGCGTTCACGTCCCCGCTGACATCGATGTGAAGGCCATTCGCAAAGGCCTCAAGCCCACTCAGGCAGAGTTTGCCAACCGCTTCGGCTTTCCGCTCGCCACGCTTCGGGATTGGGAGCAGGGCAGGGGAAAACCTGACACGTCCGCCCGTGTCTTGTTGATGGTACGCGAGCCTCAGGTCGTCGAGCGCGCTTTGCAAGCAACGTGAGGGAGATCCTAATTGTTGAAGGACAGGTGGCTCGACGTGAGTGCGGCGCCGCATGATGGCACGCCAGTTATACTATGGCTGGAAGATGCCGAGGCTCCGCCCGCATTCCCGGTAACCGTTGGAGTTTGGGAGACCGACGAGGCGATGGGTCCCGTTGGCTTTTGGCGCGTGTTGGGCGCTAAGGATGGAACGTCCATTTACTTCGACCAGCAAGTCGTAGGTTGGAAGCCACTTCCCCCACCCTCAAGATAATCTCCTTTGATGAGCAACCACGATGACCGACAAGCCCAAGCCTGAAGCGATCAAATAATTAGGTTCCACACGATGAGTTATCAAGAGACCGTGGGCTCGTGATCCTCCAGGAGCTGGATGCTGAACTGCTGTTAATCGGTTTTTAGATGAGTGCGGAGAGGTCAGTAGACGCAGTAATCGCTGCCGCAACGCGGC
This sequence comes from Microvirga brassicacearum, assembly GCF_008757455.1. Classification (GTDB taxonomy): domain Bacteria; phylum Pseudomonadota; class Alphaproteobacteria; order Rhizobiales; family Beijerinckiaceae; genus Microvirga; species Microvirga brassicacearum. The sequence continues at coordinate 8,636 of NZ_VCMV01000012.1, forward strand.
TGCGCGGGAGCCGGTTCAACTGGGCTTGTATTGGAGCGCGTCTCAAAATTGCCCTGTTGACTTCCGAATACGCTCAAAAGGCACAACATCCGGTCATACAGGGGTTTCTGCGAATTATGCGGTATTTTTTCACGTACGTGGCACGCACGTGGGTATCTTCATCGAAGCACGAACTTTAATCTGATTAGGCCGTGAACTCATAAATGCATCATTCGTCGACCGATCGGAGTCCGCTTCTTGATGGTTTTCGGAAGTCGCCGAGGGCCGACGGGCCTTCCGTTATGTGCCAGTACTGGTCATCAGTCCGGATTAGCAGGTTAGCTAGCGTTGACCGTTCATCCCCCTCAACTGCAGGAGGGATGTCCCAAGGCTCACCCAGCGTTTTTGCTGCGAAACCCCAACTCAGATCATGGAGGAAATCACCTTATCCGCGATGTGGTGCGCTGGCCGTGGAGGGACTATTGCATTTGATCTCCCTAGCCTCTTTGCAAGGTTTTCTTTATCCTTTCGTGGTGGATCAGTCACAGCGAGCAGAGCGGAAGCTAGTCGCGATCCTCGCCGCCGACGTGGTGGGGTACAGCCGTCTTATGGGTCTTGACGAGACGGGCACCCTGGCACAGCTCAAGGCGCTTCGTCGCGATTTTTTTCACCCGTTAATCGCGAGCTACCGCGGCCGTATTGTGAAGCTCATGGGCGACGGGGCGCTGGTTGAGTTCGCCAGCGTAGTCGATGCCGTGGAGTGCGCCGTGGAGATCCAGCGTTCGATCGCAAAGCAACGCGACGCCCTTGCCGAGCACTCGCGGATTTCATTCCGTATTGGGATCAATCTTGGTGACGTCATCATCGATGGCGACGACGTTTACGGCGATGGCGTCAATGTTGCGGCTCGGCTGGAAGGGATTTGTGAGCCTGACGGGATCGTCATCTCCGGTACGGCCTACGACCAAGCCAAGAACAAGGTCGATGTGGGGTTCAAGTCGCTCGGTAACCTGCATCTGAAGAACATTGCCGACTCCGTCCGAGCTTATGCCGTCCTTTTGAACCTGCCGGCTGGGGCTCAGCGACGGCCATTGCGACAACGGTTCAGGCTAGTCACAATGATAATTTTCCTGGTTGTCGCGGCGGGATTTGGCCTGGTGCTTTGGCCTTACGCTTCGGCACTGTTGTCAGAACACCCACGCTTGGCTGCGCCTGCGGGAGGCAAGCCCACGATAGCTGTATTGCCTTTTGGCAGCCTCGGTGACAACGCCCAGGAGGACTATTTCGCGGACGGTCTCACCGACGACCTCATCACCGATCTGTCGAAGGTTTCGGGACTTGTGGTGATTGCCCGCAATTCCGCGTTTGCATTCAAGGGTCAGCCCAAGAACGTTGAGCAAGCCGCCCAGCAGCTAGGCGTTCGTTATGTCCTTGCAGGGAATGTCCGCCGCGCTGGTGATAGGATTCGCGTCAATGTCCAACTGGTCGACTCGGCCACCGCTAGCAACGTTTGGGCAGAGCGTTACGAAGGTGACCTCGCCAAAATTTTTGAGCTTCAGGATCGCTTGATCCACCATGTCGTCGAGACACTATCCGTCAGGTTGACCGAAAACGAAACGTCTCAAATCTCTCGCTTGCCGACCCGAAATCTTGAAGCCTATGATTTCTACACGCGAGCCGAACAAAAGGTCTATGCCGTTGATCGCAAAGCCCTTGGTGATGCCCTCTCCTTGTACGAGAAGGCGATTTCCATTGATCCAGAGTTCGCCGATGCCTACGCGGGCTATGCCAGAGCGATTGTAGACGTCCTCAGTTTCGACTTTCAGCCTGTGGTGCTCAGCGCCGTTGCCCGCCAACGTGCTTATGAGTTTGCGGGCCGAGCCCTCGAACTCAATCCAAAGATCCCGCGAGCTTATGCTGTCCTCAGCATCCTACAGATGCTCGACGGAGAGATCGACAGGGCAATCGAGTCGGTTCAACAAGCAGTGGCGCTCGGTCCGAACAGCGCAGACGCCAAGCTCAACCTCGCCATCGTCCTTACCTATGCGGGGCGAAACCCGGAGGCTCTCGCGGCCATCGAACAGGTCCTGCAACTCGATCCGAAACCAAAAGCGCAAGTCTATGACTACTATAGCCTCGTGCTGTACATGAACCACCGATACGAACAGGCGCTGAAGGCTCTTCGCTCCGCCGGACCTGACGATTTGGGGGATATCGGCTTAGAAGCTCTGGCAATGGCAAGCGCGCGATTGGGCCGCATGGCGGACGCACGCAAGGCCGTGGAGGCAATTCTCAAGCGGATACCTTCCCAGAACATTGCCAGTCTCCGCATTATGTATAGTCATCATCAGCGACAAGAAGATCTTGATCACCGGTTAGCCGCCCTCCGTGAGGCTGGTCTGCCAGAGTGGTCTTACAACATTCGGGGCCGTCCCGAAGATCGGCTAGACGCCGCAGCCATCCGCGCCCTAGCGATGAACAAAATCTGGATGGGACATCTCCAGGATGGCGTGCAGTTCATCATGCAACTGAGTCCCAACGGCGATTTCGCTTTGCGCGCGCAAAGGATTATGGTCGTTGGGAAGTTCACCTTCGAACATGATCTGTTCTGTACCCAATCCTCGGCAATCTTGCTCGGTAGAAAGTTCTGCAGCCCAGTATATCGCAACCCTGGAGGAAGCGCCGAAGCGCACAGTGAGTACGTTTATCCTGACTCAACTTCGGTTCGATACTTTTCCGTCGCTCAGTAACGTCAACTAATGAAACGCGCAGGAGTCGTAATACGCTTGACGATTCATCAGCATCGATTGAGATCGTCAGCACGGGCCATCTGAGCGTCTCGGCTCGGGATACGAGCACTTATATTGAGAGCCCCGCTCAGTTGCCATTCTGCCGCGCGCGGAACTCTTTCTGCTGGACCTCTGGCCACTTCAGGTCTGCCATCCCGATCACCGCAGCGGCACGGGCATCGAAATCCTCGTCAAGACCTTCCTTTCCGGAGAATAGATATAGCTTTCCGTCCACTATCCGCCAAGCTTCCGGATCGATGTTGGCTGAGGCTTGTTCATTGGCCGTTCCCAGTGCGCAGAAGCCGCCATACTGTGGCGCATACCGGATTGGGTCAGAGGCGAAAGTGTCCCGGTGCTTGGCCTTCGAAAAATACCAAGTGGCGCCAAGCCACGTCTGGCTGATGTCAGGAGAACCTTTCGTCGGCCGGCCCTCGGTGAAATAGGAAACTGGGTCATAGCCCCCAATGGCTACGTTGCCGAAGTACCCAGTGTTCACGCCGTCGGCAGCCACGGCAGCACCGATGCTCAAAGAAAGCAACAATGGCACCAGTTTCATTGGGCGAAGCAAGGATCCAAGTGTTGCAAGGCGGTGTGAGGTCATATCAAGAACTCCTCTTCGACAGTCAATTTCCAGCCGCAAGGCACGCCGCCTGCGATGAGCCAACTGTTTCCCTAGGTTGGCACTTGGCGCCGTGCCTTTTGAGTAACGCCATAACCTGCGCGCTCTTGTAGAAGGTAGCTCGGCTCAACGGGGTGAAGCCGTCGCCCTGAATCGCCTCAACATCAGCTCCCCGGGCGATCAACATCTCGGCTACAGCGGTTTGATTTTGCTCGGCAGCGACATGCAGAGGTGTAATCTTGTGCATGCTCCGCGCATCGACCGTGGCGCCACGGTTCAGCAGCAGCGCCGCTATACTTTGACTTCCCGAGTAGGCCGAGGCATGGAGCGCGGTGAAACCGCGGTCATTGCGTGCTTCGATGTCGGCTCCAGCCTCGATCAGCACCGCGGCCGCAGTTGGCTGATCGGCGAGGGCCGCCTCGATCAGTGGCGTCTCGCGGTTCTCATCGCGGCCGTTCACATCACCGCCTTGGGCGACAAGCTGCTTGACCTTGTCAGCATCGCCCGTCCGTGCAGCGTCATGCAGCGCCGCTGCATTCACTTTGCCGCCTGCAACGACGAGACAGAACGCGAAAGCTAGTTTCGAAATATATGGAGGTCGCATCACGCTCATCTCCAGCGTGTACCCGATCCAGATCGCTCCGGGTGGTTTCGCGCTTGGTGCGGCGGAAGCCAATGCCAACTCGGCTATAAAATTGAACCCAGCAGGCTGCATCGGTGAGGTAAGATAGTACGCCCGATACCCGAAAACGCAAACGACCATTCACTTGGCATGTGGGGCCTTGTAGTCATCCGTTTCGCTCGACCAGCGGGTCGTGCCCGCGTGGGAGTTGAAGGATGAGGTATTCAGCGGAGAGGATCGGCCCGGAATGGGACGACTGACCAGGGGGCCGAGACGGGAGGAAACAAGACGCTATGCCCCAGAGATGCAAATTATGGCTCAGCTTGGCCCGCTTCTTCTTCTTGTACGGGCAATTCACGAAGATCCAACCTCGAACGATAGAGTGCCCACATTGCGCGGAAAGTCCGTTCGGGGTCATTTTGAAGTAATTGGGCATCGTAGCTATGTCCGCTTTGACGGCAACTTCGGACGCGCGGATGGGGCCATTCCAACTCCCAGCCGGAGCTTTGGATCATGCGGTATGAACTCAGCGATCGCGAATGGGGTGTCATCAGGCCGATGCTCCCAAACAAGCCACGCGGCATTCCCCGTGTCGACGACCGGCGCGTTCTCAACGGTATCTTCTGGGTCTTGCGATCAGGTGCGCCTTGGCGCGATCTGCCGGTGGGCTACGGTCCCCATACGACTTGTTACAATCGCTTCGTCCGCTGGCGGCGGTCTGGCGTCTGGGATCAGATCATGGACGCGCTGGCAGAGGCTCACGATGCGGCGGTGCAGATGATCGACACGTCGGTCGTGCGGGTGCACCAGCATGGGGCCTGCATCGCGGGCAATCGCGAGCAACAAATGGGGCGTTCGCGAGGCGGACTGACAAGCAAGATTCATGCGGTCGTGGACGCCGATGGCCTGCCGGTGCGCCTCGGCCTCACGCCCGGTGAGGCGCATGACAATCGGCTTTGTTCGGTTCTTTTGACGGCATTGCAACCGCGAACAACGTTGCTGGCAGATCGCGGATATGACGCCGACTGGATCAGGGAGTTAGCGAGTCAGAGAGGCGCGTGGGCAAATATCCCGCCGAAACGCAATCGCAAGGAGCCGATCTGTTTCAGCCCCTATCTCTACCGAGCGCGTAACTTGGTTGAGCGGTTCTTCAACAAGATCAAGCAATGTCGGCGCGTCGCTACGCGATACGACAAACTCGCGGCCAACTATCTTGCCTTCGTCAAGCTCGCATCCATCCGGTTATGGCTGCGCTTTTATGAGTTCACGCCCTAAGTCGAGAGCCTTGGCATCCCACGGCATTGAAGCTGGTCTTGGTCAGCAGCTTGATAAAATCAGCATTGTCAGGCCCGTCCCAGCAAAAATCCGTCGATGGTCCCGTTGGGGAGCCTATCAATTCGGCTGCTTGGCAAGCCAAGCTCGTAAGGTCGCTATTTCGGCCTCCTGCGCCCGCACGACATCCTCGGCGAGCTTGCGAATGTCGGGTCCTTACCAAAGGCAACAGTGATCTTCGCCATTTCGATGGCACCCTGATGGTGGGCGATCATGGTCGCTGCAAAGTCCGCGTCCACATTGCCGGTCTTCGGGATTGTCATTCCGCGATGCATCTTGTCGGTGACTGCATTAAAGGCGAGGCTGGGCACACTGTCGTCGCCGCTGGGCCGCGTAGCGGCATCCGACATCGCCCCCATGCCGCGCCCCGCCCATTGTGCCTGCCATGCCGCTCTGCATCATGGGGCACATCATCATCATGCCACCTTGGCCACCCATCATTCCGGACATGCCGGGCATCGGCTGAGCCATCGGCATCGATTGTTGCGGCTGAGCCGCCGGTTGATTTGGTGAGCTACCTGTTGGAGGCTGCGCCATTCCAGGCATATCCTGTCCCTGAGGGCCACGCATCATCCCTGGCATGCCCGGCATACCGGACGTTCCGGGCATCTGGCCCTGAGCGAGAGCCGGGACGGCGAGCGTCATTAACGTGACGGCGGTGAGGAGTTGGTTCTTCATGGCAGTCGTCCTCTCCGTGAGTTGGAGCGACGAGACCGTCGGCCGAGGCCTCCTGGTCGGACACGGCGAACGGGGCCGCGTAGAGGACATCTTAGCATGACGAGCGGGCCGGCTGTTAAAAACCACAAGCAGGGTATTCCCGCCCTTTGGCTCGCCTTCCTCTATCCTGCGATCGTACTGGCTCCAGTCGTCGCCGCATTTTGGGGGCCGCCCCCGCTCAATTGGGCCGCCGAGTTGGGTAGTGCCGCCGGGCTCGCCGCCGGGTCTATGCTCATCCTGCAATATGTGACCTCAGGTCGCTTCGAGAAAATTGCTGGGCGCGTCGGCATTGACCGCGTGATTGGCTTCCATCGTTTCGCCGGATGGGCTCTCATCATCGTCCTCCTGGCTCACATCGTTGCTCTGGCATTGGCTGGAGGCGGCGATCCTGCACAGGTCCTGCGGCGGCTCATTCGTCTCCTGACCGCGCCCAGCCTCCTGACCGGGGTCGTGGCGGCTGTCCTGATCGGATTGGTCGTTTGGGCCGCTCTGCGGCGGGACCATTTTGGCTTGCGCTACGAGATTTGGCGCTTCTCGCATAGCGTTGGCGCGACCGTCGCGCTCGTCTGCCTAGTAGACCACGCCCTCGCACGCGGTACCTACATCAAGGTTCCGGCCGTCGCGCTGATCGCCTCGGCTCTGGCTCTGGTCGCTGTAGTCTCGTTGCTGGATATTCACGTGTTCCGTTCAGCCCGTGTGCTGGGCGCGCGATGGCGCGTCGAGACGGTCCGACCTCTCGGACCCAAACTATGGGAGTTGCTGCTTCGTCACGAGGCCGGTCGGCTGTTTAAGTTTCGTGCCGGCCAATTCGCCTGGGTCTGCTTCCACGGCCAGCCGACCTTCTGTGACAACCCGTTCTCGATTGCCTCCACGCCTGACGAACTGCCTGCCCTCCGCTTCGTGATCAAGGAGGTGGGCGACTTCACCAGCGGGATCGGCCAATTGCCGCCCGGCACTGTGGCGACGCTGGATGGCCCGCATGGCAACCTTGTCGACTGCGACGACGCAGCATCCGCCGTAATCCTGATCGCTGGTGGGGTGGGTATAGCACCCATTATCGGCATCTTGCGTTCACTTGCGAGGTCCTGCGACAGGCGGCCGGTGCGCCTCGTCGTTGCGACCCGCACAGCCGCCGAGCAGGTCTTCGCCAAGGAAATTTCTGCACTCGGGAGCGAACTCGACTTCAAAAGCATCGGCGTCGTGGAGGTATCTTCGCCAGACTGGAGCGGTCGCGTCGGGGAGGTCGATGACGAGGCGCTTGCGTCATTGCTTGAGGGGCTGGACCGGGAGCGTGCCATTTCCCTTCTGTGCGGCCCCAAAGCCATGATGGAGTGGGCTGCGGGGGCGCTCGACCGCCTTGGCATACCGAGTGACCGCATTCGGTACGAGCTTTTCGACTACGGCACGGCTGCCGATGCTTCGAGCCGGCGTGCCAAGCACATATTCCAAGTGATGCTGCTGGCAATCGGCCTCGGCCTTGTCGCTTTCGCAACGCGCGCGCTGGTTAGCGACGGTTGAGCGTCGCCAGGTAATCGATGATCGCACGGCGCTGCTCCGCATTGCGGGTGTAGTGCCGAGCGAGGAAGCGGTCGAGCTGAGCCTGGGTCGCCGGATCGTTGAGGCTCCCGGTTCGGCTGATGACCGCCGACGGGCCGCCATGACAGGAGGCGCAGGTCGAAGCATATGCCACCTCTCCGGGCTGTGAGGTGCTCACCTGGGCCGCACTGCCCGTTGAAGCGAAGGCCGCACTTAACGTTATCCCAAGTGTACTCAAGGTTTTGATATCAGCGACCATCACGCCCTCCCTGCGGGCCTAGTCCCTCATGGGCAGCTTGGGTGCTGCGCCAGATCCTCAAGCGCGAGCGCGCCTAGCTCAACTGTCGGCCTTTAGAATACGCTTGTTTCGCCATGCTCTCACTATCAAGCGGCACGGCTCGAGGCCTCCTCAGCCCGCTGAGGGATGTTCCATAAACGGGTCCAGCTTTCCTGTGGTAGCTTCCAGTAGCAGTAAGGGTGATGATAATGCCCAAGATGAAAGTTGCGATCTTCGTCGAACCCAATCGGATCGTCCTAGATGAGAAACCAATCCCCGCGGTCGGACCTCTCGACGCGCTGTTACGCATTACCACGACCACAATCTGCGGCACCGATATCCACATCCTCAGGGGCGAGTATCCGGTCGCCAGAGGGCTAACTATCGGTCATGAGCCGGTCGGCATCGTCGAGAAGCTCGGCTCGTCCGTGCGTGGCTACCGCGAGGGGCAGAAGGTTATCGCTGGCGCGATTACGCCAAGCGGCTACAGCGAAGCATGCCTATGCGGATTTCATTCGCAGGACGGGGCTGGCACCAAGCATGGCTGGAAGCCGCTCGGCGGATGGCGCTTCGGCAATACCATCGACGGAGCCCAAGCGGAGTATCTGCTCGTTCCCGACGCGATGACTAACTTGGCTCCGGTGCCGGATGGCCTCTCAGACGAGCAGGTGCTCATGTGTCCCGACATCATGTCGACGGGCTTCTCTGGGGCGGAGAGCGGTCGTATCCGCATCGGTGATACCGTGGCGGTGTTCGCGCAAGGGCCCATCGGGCTCTGTGCCACGGCAGGGGCGCGCCTGATGGGCGCCACGACCATCATTGCTGTAGAGAGCGTGCATGATCGAATGGAGATGGCGCGGCGGATGGGTGCAGATCACGTCGTTGACTTCTCGAAGATCGATCCGATCGAAGAGATCCAGCGCCTGACCGATGGACGGGGCGTGGACGTTTCCATCGAGGCGTTGGGGCGGCAGGAAACCTTCGAGGCCGCATTGCGCGTGCTTCGGCCAGGCGGAACATTGTCGTCGCTCGGTGTTTATTCGGGCGATCTTAGAATTCCTCTTGATGGCTTCCTCGCGGGACTGGGCGACCACACTATCCGGACGACGCTCTGCCCTGGTGGCAAGGAACGCATGCGGCGGCTGATGACCGCAATCGCGTCGGGCCGGGTCGACACGCGCCCCCTCGTGACGCACCGCTTCAAGCTCGATCATATCGAGGAGGCCTACGATCTGTTTGCCCACCAGCGAGATGGCGTGTTGAAGGTGGCTATTACACCGTAAGGTTTCGATACTAGGCAATTGAACTCATTGTCTCGGCAGAGGCGAGTTCACGAGTTCAGGTTTCAAGTTCTGATAGGCCGCAGGCACTCACTCACGGGCCCGGCAATGAAAAACGGTGACCTGAATGGCCCGCATCGCCATCATCCAAGGTCATCCCACGCCGGGAGGCAAGCATTTCTCCCACGCGCTGGGAGAAGCCTACGCTGAAGGCGCCGCGGCCGGCAGCCATGAGGTACGGTTTATCGCGGTGGCCGAACTCGATTTCCCGCTAATCCGATCGAAAGCCGATTGGGACGGCGCTCCGCCCCCGCTCGTCATTGCAGAGGCACAACAGACGATCAGTTGGGCCGAACACCTCGTCATCTTCTATCCCCTTTGGCTCGGAGGCATGCCTGCACTCCTCAAAGGTTTCCTAGAGCAAGTCTTGCGACCCGCTTTCATGACAGGTGGCCGGGAAGGCGCGAGTTGGAAGAGTGCGCTCAAAGGCAAGTCTTCCCGGATCGTCGTCACAATGGGCATGCCGGCCTTCATCTATCGTTTGTATTTCGGGGCTCACAGCCTCAAGAGCCTCAAGCGCAGCATTCTTTCCTTTGTTGGGTTCGGCCCGAACCGGCACACGCTCATCGGCGCGATCGAAAGCATGGACGACGCCAAAAGGAAGGCATGGCTTGATGTCATGCGCAAACTCGGCAAAACGTCTCGATAACTGCGTGGTCCTTTCTGGCGGCACCGCTTGCATCGACTGATGCGAAACCTCCTAATGGTGACAACCTTCCACTCGGAATGGACCTGCCCATGCATGGTGTTGAGAAAACCAACTCGTCAGCCTCTCATTGGCTTTGGCTTTCCCACACGCCGACGGTCCCATCGCTGCAGGACCTTCACAAGCTTATCCGCCCCATCCTCGTCATTTTGCCTACGTTGGGGCTGCTTCTGGGCTTCGGCGCACGTTTGGTTGGGAGCGGGCAGTGGTCCGAGACGATTTGGGCAGCGGCGACCCTGCCAGTGCTGGGAGCGTTGCTCGTGGGGATCATCGCGAGCCTGCGGCGCGGCGACGTCGGCCTGGACATCGTTGCCGCCCTCTCAATGACCGGGGCACTTGTCTTCGAGGAGCACCTCGCGGCCGCCGTCGTCGCTCTAATGTATGCGGGCGGGCAATATCTCGAGAGTTCTGCGGAGCGCCATGCCAATCGCGAGATGACGACGCTCTTGGCCCGCGTGCCGCGAACCGCTGTTCGCTACCGGAATGGCACGCTCGAAGAGGTCGGCCTTGATCTCATCAAGCCTGGTGATCGCTTACTTATTCCCCAGGGCGATGTCGTACCTGTCGACGGGCTTATCATCGAAAGGACGGCTACCCTCGATCAGTCAGCGCTGACTGGCGAGTCGGTGCCCGTCCGGAAGATGGCCGGCGAGTTAGTTATGAGCGGGGTGACGAACGCAGGCGATGCCTTCGACCTCTTCGCCAAGCACCCGGCGGCTGAAAGCACATATGCCGGCATTGTTCGCCTGATTGAATCCGCGCAAGCCTCAAAGGCGCCCATGGCGCGGCTCGCGGATCGCTTTGCCATCGCGTTCCTTGCGGTGACAGTCCTTCTCGCTGGCGGGGCCTGGCTGTGGAGCGGCGATCCGATCCGCGCCTTGGCAGTCCTCGTCATCGCGACGCCGTGCCCCCTGATTCTTGCCGTTCCTGTCGCCATCATGTCGGGCATATCACGCGCGGCAAAGGCTGGGGTGCTGGTGAAGGGGGGGAGGGCGCTGGAGACGCTTGCTCGCGTGAAAGTTCTCGTTGTCGACAAGACTGGAACTCTCACACACGGGCAGGCGCGAATCGTCGGGATCCGCCCGGTGGCGAACTTATCCGCCGAGAAGCTCCTTCAACTCGCTGCATCACTCGACCAGGCGTCGAAGCACATCATTGCGCGTTCCCTTGTCCTGGAAGCGAAGGAGAGAGGGCTTGACCTCCTGCTTCCCACTGAAGTCGAGGCGGTCCCGGGCGAAGGGCTAGAGGGTATCGTGGACGGCCGGCACGTTCTTGTGGGCGGGACACGATTTGTGGCGGAGCGCGTTCCGAGTGCCTGTGAGATTGTTGCCAGCGGTCAATACCCTGTAGGTTCGGTGGTGGTGGCTGTGGCCGTCAACGGTCGACTCGCGGGGGTCCTGATCCTGGCGGACAGGTTGCGCTCGGAGGCGGCGCAGGTGATCAACAGCCTTCGTCGGTTGGGGATTGACCGCATCGTCTTAGCCTCGGGTGACCGCCGCGATGTGGCGGAGGCAGTCACCGTCGGATTGCACCTCGACGCGGTCCATGCCGACCTCACGCCAGACCGCAAGACCGCCATCGTGCAAGCTGAGCGCCGCTACGGGCCCGTCATGATGATCGGCGACGGTGTCAACGATTCCCCGGCCCTTGCGGCTGCCGACCTCGGGGTCGCCATGGGGGTCAGGGGGGCGGCCGCATCCGCTGAAGCCGCCGACGTGGTTCTCCTGGTCGATCGGATGGACAAAATTCCTCTCGCAATCCAAATCGCGCGCTGGTCCAGGCGCATCGCGCTCCAAAGTGTTTATACCGGGATCGGCCTTTCCTTTGCAGGCATGATCGTGGCTGGGCTTGGGTATCTCACCCCTGTGCAGGGAGCTCTAATCCAGGAGGTCATCGACATTGCCGTGATCCTGAATGCCCTCAGAGCTCTTCGGGCACCGACGGCGTTGTAGCCCTGACTCCCTGCAGCTGCCCGCTGACTACCGACACTCCTGCAGGAGTTCAATCTGGAAATCTTATATTCCGGCAAAGGCGCTCCCACTGGCGGTTGACGAGATTGTTGAGCTTATCCTGCAGGTGTCGGATCTCCAGCTCGGCAGGTAGCAGGGGATGTGTCGGATCAAACCTCCAGCTGTGCGGGAAGGAAACTTAGCCGCTCGACACCCCAGAGCCTAGATGCGATGCTGACCATCCCAAGTCCTTGGCGTCGGGATCGTTTCGCGAGCGGGCCAGCCCATTTCGCCGCATCCCAAGCGCGAATTTCAAGGGAGTGCATCTTGTCGCTCCGACTTCACTTTTACGGTGCCGCCGGTGCGGTGACGGGATCCTGCTTCATGCTCGAAACGAGCGCGGTGCGTGTTCTCGTCGATTGCGGGATGTTTCAGGGTTCGAAATCCGAGCGTGAGCTCAACTACCGCCATTTTCCTTTCCGGGCTGCCGGCATCAGTGCCCTTTGCCTCACTCATGCGCATATTGATCACAGCGGCCTCATCCCAAAGCTGGTGAAGGCCGGATTCGACGGTCCCATCTACGCGACCGAAGCCACGGCCGATCTCGCGTCCATCATGCTTCCGGATTCCGGCCACATCCAGGAGATGGAGGTCGAGAACCTCAACCGTCGCAACAGCCGCCGCACGCGACCCGCCGTGTTTCCCATCTACACAGCCGAGGAGGCTGCCGCGAGCCTGTCGACGTTCCGATCGGTGCCTTATGGGCAATGGGAGGCGATTGCTCCGGGTTTTCGAGCCCGGTACTGGAATGCGGGCCATCTTCTTGGCTCGGCCTCCATCGAAATAGAGGTAACCTCCGAAGGAGGCGAAAAGCCGATACGCCTTCTGTTCTCTGGTGATATCGGCCCAGACCACAAACTGCTGCAGCCGGGGCCTGATGGCCCGCCTGATTTCGACTATGTCATCCTGGAGTCCACATACGGAGACACAGACCGTGCTGGCATGACAATCGAGCGGCGCCGGCGGATGCTCCGCGACGAGGTGCGGGCGGCAACGCGACCGAGCGGGGTACTGCTCATCCCGTCGTTCGCCGTCGAACGGACGCAGGAACTGTTGGTCGATCTTATGAAACTGATGGATGCTGGCGAGTTGCCCGATATTCCGGTCTTCATCGACTCACCCCTTGCCTCGAAGGCGAGCGCGATCTTCAAACGCCACGCGGGAGAGTTGCGCGAAGGTCAGGATCTCGTTCGTGCTTTAGAATCGCGGTGGGTGCGGTTCACGGAAAGCGTGGACGAAAGCAAAGCCATCGACCGGATCCATAGCTTTCACATCATCATCGCGGCGAGTGGTATGTGCGACGCAGGACGGATCCGACATCATCTCAAGGCTTGGCTCTGGCGCGAGGATGCGACGGTCCTCTTCGTCGGATATCAGGCCCAAGGTACGCTGGGCCGGATTCTGCAGGAAGGCGTCTCGCGCATCAGGTTGCGCGGGGAAGAGATCAGGGTCAGAGCCCGCTTGAGAACGCTCGATCTCTATTCGGGGCATGCAGACGCGCCGGAGTTGCTAGCCTGGTTGAAAGATCGCCTGCCAGTCCGGCGCGGAGTTTTTCTCGTCCACGGCGAGGCACCAGCGCTGAATGCTCTGCGCGCATCAATGCCCGACGTTGTTCCCGCCCATAGGACAATCATCGCCAGCCTCGACGAGATCTACGAGTTGTCGGGAGAGGCGGCCGTCTTGATCGAAGATCAGGAGCGTCGTCTGTCGCCTCAGAGCGTGGGACATCGTGACTGGCACAACGACTTCTCGGAGCTTCTCCTCGATCTCAATGCGGCCATCGAGAGGGCAGCCGACCGCAAAGCCAAGGAGGCCATCATACGCCGCGTGAGGCGGGCTCTGGAAACGGAATAGCCAGAGCAGGGTGCTGCCACAGCACTCGGTTGATCGAGATCAAAATGGAAGCAGCGCTTCCAGCCTAGACTTTCGCGGGCAGCGCGTTCTACCACCTCAGGACCCGGAGAGATCCAAGTGCTTCATCACATCACGCTCCATCTGGCTCGCAGCCGTGAGTTCCCGGAAGGGAGTACGCTGCATGGCTACGAGATCACGGCGCCTCTCGACGCGAACGGAATGCTCGAACCGGGTGAATGGGCGAGCAAGCGAGCGCACTGCCGTGTCAGGCGGTTTTGGCCAAACGCCGCGGACCGGCAAGGCGTCCTGATCCACCGGCAAGGTGGATCGGGCGGTGCAACGTGGATGATCGACTACAACACGGACCGTCCGGGCGACGAAGAGGCGGGCTACCGCCTGAACCAGCATCGCTTCGCACCAGGTGAATACGTGACCATCGAGGATGAGAACGAAAAGCCCTATACGTTCGAGGTTGTGGCGGTACGTGCCGCCGAGCAAACCGGCTCTGCGAAACATAGCTGAGATGGGACGCGCTGGAAAAATTGGCTTCGCGCTGGCGTCGATCGCCATCGCGACTTCGGCCGCCGTGATGGCCCAGGAAGGCCGGGTGCAGCGGGGACTCGTCTTTGTACGCACGCACTGCGCGCAATGCCACTCTATCGGACGGTTCGGCGATAGTCCCCTTGCTGAAGCGCCACCTTTCCGGACATTGCACACGCGTTATCCCATTGAAAATCTTGCAGAGGCATTCGCTGAAGGCATCACGACCGGGCATCCCTCTATGCCTGAATTCCAGCTGGACCCGGCCCAGATCAATGACCTGATCGCCTATCTGAAGTCGATCGAGCCCTGAAAACCGCCAGGGTGAGCGGCTCGCCTGTGCCTAATAGACATCCTGTTGGTCCCCGCTGCGGAAGTCAGCGGCTAGCCGAACCGTTGCTTAAACGGACGTCGAGCTTTGGCCGCATGATTGTGTAAATCCCAAGAATGCCCAGCAGCATCGCACCTGCGAGCGCAGGAGCCCTCCAGTCGCCGGTGGATACGCGGACTGCGATCAGCGCCAGACACACCATCGCGCCCAAGGCTGGAATAATCGTCGGGATTTCGAAGCGGCCTTGGGGCTCCCCGGCTCGACGCTTGAGCAGGAACAAAGCCCCGTTCACAATCGTGAACACCACCAAAAGCATCAGCACTGTCGCGGAGGCGAGTTGGCCGATGCTGCCAAGCGCGATCAGCGGTGCGAGGATCACTAACAGGCACCCGACGGCAAGATGTGGCGTACGAGTGCGTGCGTGAATGTTACCTAGCGATTCCGGAAGAAGCCCCTGGCGTGCCATGCCATAGATCAGGCGGGACGCGGTGACGTAGTTGACGAGTGCAGTGTTCGCGACCGCGAACAGCGTGATGGCCGTGAAGACGATGGGCGGGAACGCGGGCGCGGCGCGGCTCATGACGGCGTCATGGCTCTTACTGAGTCCCATGCCGGGACCGATCTTGGACTGCTGAAGACGGGAGCCAAGCTACAACTAGACGGCAGCTACAAAATCACAGGCACTAAGATCTTCATCTCATCTGGAGACCATGACTTTGGGGGCAATATAATTCATCTTGTTCTTGCCCGCTTACCAGACGCGCCCGACGGGGTGAAGGGCCTCAGCCTCTTCCTCGTCCCTAAATTCCTTAGCAACGAGCAGGGCGAACCGAATACACCCAATGACCTGAGTGTAGGTGCGCTCGAGCAAAAGATGGGGATCCATGCTCAGCCGACCTGCGTCATCAACTATAATGGCGCGAAAAGCTGGTTGATCGGCGCGCCTAACTGCGGCCTCAGCGCCATGTTTACTATGATGAATACCGAGCGTCTCTTCGTCGGCATCCAGGGGCTTGGTATTGGCGAAGCCGCCTATCAGGGGGCGCGCCAGTATGCTTGTGAGCGGCTACAAGGGCGCTCGCTCGACGGCAGTCGTGCACCAATCCCAATTATTGAGCATCCCGACGTGCGCAAGATGCTTCTGACCGCACGCGCGTTGACCGAGGCCGGTCGCGCATTGTCTGCCTGGACGGCCTTGCAAATGGATCGTGCGGCCCGTGACCAAGACAAGTGTAGGCGGGCGACAGCCGAGGGTTTCGTTGCTCTCTTGACGCCTGTGGTTAAAGCCGCGCTTAGCGATTTCGGCTTTGAATCGGCTGTCGTCGCACAGCAGGTCTTAGGCGGCCATGGCTATATCAAAGACTGGGGTATGGAGCAGCTCGTACGTGACGCCCGCATTACCCAGATTTACGAAGGCACAAACGGTGTGCAAGCAATGGACCTTGTCGGTCGGAAACTCGCTTACGAGGACGGGAACCTCGTTTACAAATTCATAGGTTTGATGCGAGACGACGTTGAGAGCCTCAGCCATGTTGCGGGAATCGCGGAAATCGCGCAAGAAGCTGCTTCAGCCATCGATCGTCTTGTTGTGGTTACCAACGCTGTCCGAGCAAACTTCAATAGGCCTGGTTGGACAGGTGCATCAGCCACTGACTATCTGCGCTTATTCGCGTTGGTTAGCTATGGCTGGCTCTGGGTGAAGATGAGCGCAAAGGCGGCCGAGAGGCGAAACGATCTATCGGTCTTCGCGGAGGGGAAGCTACAGGTCGCGCGTTTCTTTATCGCACGCATTCTGCCGCAAACGCTCGCACTTGAAGCGGCAATCCTTGCTGGTCCGGACTCGATTCTCGTTTTTGACAATGCGACCATATAGGTTACTCGTGTTGCAAGCTAGCAGACATTGGGCCCCGTAAGGTCTTGAGCCGCCTGGCATGGTTGTAGGCATCCACCAACGAGATGCGCGGATATTCGGAGCACGCGCAGGAGGTCATCAAGCAACCCGGACACCTTGCCTGGAACATCTATGACGAGCGTTGCGAAAGGCCGGCGCTCGGATTTCATGATTATCGCGAGATCACGAAGCTCGGGTCGATCAAGCGCGCAGAGACGATCGAGGAGCTTGCAGCGGTAACCGACCATCCCGTCGAAGCATTGAAGCGGCCGTGGAGGATGTGAGGGATTATGCCGCCGGAGTGAACCCGATCCTCTGGGACGTGACTTCACGCAACAGCCACCGCTGGCAGCGCCTTATCTCGCGGTGAAAATAATGGCGCTCTGTTCCACACGCAGGGCTGGTTGGTCATCGACACGCAGACCCGTGTGCTTAAAAAAGACGGCACGCCGTTGCCCAATGTCTTTGCGGGAGGCGGCGCGGCGCGTGGCCTCTCGGGGCCTTATGATCCCGAACTGGATAAGGGCCATCCGGCAGGCCGACCGGCCCGCGTCGCCGTCACGATGAAGGATGGAACAGTTGATCGGGCCGATGCCAGCATTTCCCGTCGCGATGTGGCCAATCCCCTGACAACGGAAGAGCGCCGGGAAAAAGCGGTGGCCTTGTTCGACGCAGGCCTCGGCACCGGTAAGGCATCGGTCATCCTCGCCGCGATCGAGAACTTGGCCGGGACGGGATCCCTCAAAGACCTCGGCACAGCCCTTCGTAGCTCATTCTGACTTATCCTTCTGACAAGGTAGCGCGGATCATGGAATCGATCAGGACAATCGCCATCATCGGCTGCGGAACAGTGGGTGCGAGCTGGGCTGCCCTTTTTCTCGCCGGTGGCTATGATGTGATAGCGACCGATCCGGGGCCCGATGCCGAGCGCAAACTGAAAGCCTTTATCGAGAGAGCGGCGCCTCAAGCCTCAACTGGCGGCCCTCGGACTTGCGAAGAACGGCACCCTCAACTTCGTGGACACGCTGGAGGAAGCGGTCGCGAAGGCGGATTTCGTTCAGGAGAACGCTCCCGAAAATGAGGCGTTCAAGCGCGACCTTCTCGCCCGGATCGACGTCGCGGCCCCGCTCCACGCGATTGTAGGCATCAGCACATCGGCGCTACTGCGCAGCAGGATCGTGGCGGATTGCAAGAATCGGAAGCGCCACATCGTGGCACATCCTTTCAACCCGCCGCACCTTCTGCCGCTAGTCGAAATCGTCGGCGAGGATGATGCGATTATCGCGCGAGCATGCGCATTCTATCGCTCGCTCAACCGCAGGCCCGTCATCCTCAAAAAGGAGGTCCCGGGGCTTTGTCGCAAACCTTTTGTTTCAGAGTTTCAGCTACTGGGATGGCGGTCTCAGTAGCGGAGGAACGGGTGTTCAAGGGCAGGCATTTTGATCGTTCGGTAATCCTGCTCTGCGTTCGGTGGTATCTGGCTTACAATCTGAGCTTACGGAACCTTGAGGAGATGATGGCCGAGCGCGGGATCTCCGTCGACCACGCCACGGTCGGCCGCTGGGTGGTCCGCTACTCACCCGAGCTTCTCGAGCTGTTCAATCGACGCAAGCGACCCGTCAGCCGGAAATGGCATGTGGATGAGACGTATATCAAAGTCCGCGGGCGTTGGATGTATCTTTACCGGGCCATCGACAGCAACGGCGACACGGTTGAATTCTGGTTCAGCGAGCGGCGCAACCTAGCTGCTGCCAAACGATTCCTGGGCAAGGCTCTCAAGCGACATGGTCGGCCTGAGCGGATTGTGATCGACGGCAGTCAGACCAACAGAGAGGCGATCTTGTTCTGTGACGCAACCAGCCGGCTCGAGGACAGATCGGGGGGCAAGCTGAAGCCCATCGGGATCAGGCAGAGTCAATATCTCAATAACCGCATTGAGCAGGATCATCGCGCAATCAAGCGCCGTGTGCGTCCGATGCTCGGCTTCAAGTCCGTCGACAGTGCCCGTATGATCTTGGGTGGCATCGAGTTGATCCATATGATGCGAAAGGGACAGGCGAAGTATGCCGGGAATTCGCGACTCTCGCTGGCTGATCAGTTCGAGCAACTCGCCGCATAAGCGCCAAACGAGAATGATCTCCGGCTTTATACTCGAGCCCAAATTTGCGACAGAGCCTCCGGCTGGTCGTTACGCGTTCTCAATTCTCGATGAGAGCGGCACTTCTCACGACATTCCCTTACGAACGGCCATATGATTGACGGTTGAGGATCCGCGGTTCGGGGCGTTCCCTCACAGCGGTGAGGAATGCCGGGCAAACAAAAAGGCGAGTGTCTTAGCGCGTGGGTTTGGAAGGATGAACTGTTGCCGTTCCTGACTGAACCTGAGCCCGAACGGCGCCTGCCGATACCAGTGGCTTCGGGCATCCGGCGGATTGTCGCGTCGAACCCGAGCCTGATGACCTATCATGGCACCAACACCTACCTGATCGAGTCGGAGGAGGGCACCATCGTGCTCGATCCCGGGCCGGACGATGACGGCCATCTCGAGGACATCCTGCGAGCGACGGGCGGCCGGATATCATCGATCCTGCTCAGCCACACGCATTCGGATCACTTCGGCTCGATGGCGGCGCTGAAGGCCCGCACTGGCGCCCGAACCTTTGCGTTTCATCTCAGCGCCGACTCGGCCTTCGCGCCTGATGTGCCCTTGAAGGACGGCGACACCGTTGCCGGGATGGTCGCTCTCCATACGCCGGGTCACGCCAGCGACCATCTGTGCTTCGCCCGTCCTGATGGCATCGTCTTCAGCGCGGACCATGTCATGTCGTGGTCAAGTAGCATCGTGTCGCCGCCCGGGGGCGACATGGCGTCCTACTTCACGAGTCTGAGGCGGATGCTGACCCGCGACGACCGGCTCTTCCTGCCGGGCCATGGGCCACCGCTGCCGAACCCGGCGCCGTACGTCCAGGAACTGCTCGATTCCCGACTCAAGCGCGAGGATGCGATTGCCGCCGCTCTGCTCGACGGTCCGCACGGAACCTGGGATCTGGTCGATCGCCTCTACTCGCAAACGCATCCGTGGTTGCGCCAGGCTGCCGAACGCAATGTCACCGCTCATCTGCTCAAGCTGCGATCGGAAGGCCGGGCCGAGCAGCATGGCGAAATCTGGGTATCGACTGATTGGATGATGAAGGACGTTACGAATTCTCGATCCTGAATGAGGCAAGCGCACGCCAAGACATCCCTCTGCGCCGAAGGTAGAGTTGCAATTGACATCATACAGAGCGGTCATCAGCGATCTCCGATCGCTCTCATGCAGGCCTGGCGAAAAGTGAGACAGAAGGGTCTTTCAAACGAACACCAGCGATCCCAGGCGCCATTCGGCGTTGCGCCAACACGGCCTGAGAATTGCTAGACGGCACTGGGCGAGGATCGCGAGCCCGAATGGCAGGCTGAATGGCTAAGGGACAAATGTGAGCAGTTCAGAGCGGAATCGCTCTCTCACTACCGCCAGCGGATTGCCATCTCCACCGATGATCACCGCGTCATGCGCGAGAATGATCCGTGGAACGTGCTGACCCGCGCCTTGCCCCATCGGAGCCTCCCAATTGTTCCGATCGGGATTCAGCGGCAAGGAGCGGACACGGAACGTGTGACGGGAAGGATGGAGGGATTGGATGACCATCCCAAACGGCACGTCCGTACTCTCCAAAATCTCTCGCATTCTCGGCCGCATGCGGTGCGGCAGGAACCAGTTATCGGCTTCTGCAAGCGCAAGCTCGCCGCGGACCAGCCGGACACACCGATGGAGGATCGGCTCCCCTGCGAAGGGATGAAGCCTGGCCAGCACTTCGTCGTCGATTGGCGCACTCGGAACAGGGGCTTGGCGGACGGCTGAAATTGGCCCGCTCGAAAGCGCGTGCGCTTCACACCAGGCCAAGAGAGCCCTGGTCGCGCTCGCACTTGCGAGGAGGCGCGCACTCAATTGCGCTATCAGAGCACGAGTGTCGTGCGATACAGGCGGAGCTGGAACCACGAAGCGTAGTCGATCATTGCCCTCGCGCTTGGTGTCACCCATTGACGGCTCCAAATAAGTTTCTACCGCACTTCCGTGTGCGGTTGCCTGCTTTCCACCACAACCACTTGCCGCCCCGGTCGTGAGATTGCGAGCAGTTCACAAAATTCCGCTAAAAAACCCTTTTTACCACCGCCTGAGGAAGCCCCCCACCAGCATAGCGGCGATCTTAGCCTATCCGTCGGAATGATCGGCCAGGCTTGGGCGGCCGAAATTGCCCCGTCGTGTACTGGCGGATCGTGACAGAACCGGAAGCCTTGGCAGAATTCTCTTGGGTTTGTGTCACTGGGTACTCCCTTTCGTGAAGCAGTCATAACCAAGTGTTGTAGAAGAACCGCTCAAAAAGCGCTCGCCTGGCACGCTTCTGCTCACCGCGAGACTAGGTAGCGCGGGGGCAATAGTTTACGGCTGTGTCGGAGCGCTCGTCGTGGAGGACGTCCAATCCAAGATCGAGGACCGGCGCGCTATGGGTGATCCATCCGGTCGAGATGAGGTCTACGCCGGTCGCCGCAATCGCCGGTGCTGTCGCGGCCGTGATCCGGCCGGAGGCCTCGGTGATGGCGCTTCTTCCAATGCGCCTGACCGCCTCCGACAGGATGTCCGGGGGCATGTTGTCGAGCAGGATGGCATCTACGCCAATCGCCAGCACTTCTTCAAGTTGATCGAGCGTATCCACCTCGATCTCGATTTTGACGAGATGCCCAACCCGGCCGCGAGCTCGTTCAAGCGCAGGCCGGATCCCGCCGGCGATGGCGATGTGATTGTCCTTGATCAGAACCGCGTCGTCGAGCCCAAAGCGGTGATTGAACCCGCCGCCGGCGCGCACCGCGTATTTTTCTAGCGCGCGAAGGCCGGGCGTGGTCTTGCGGGTGCAGACGATGCGAGCGTGCCCATACGGGCGAACGGCCTCGACCAAAGCCGCCGTCGCCGTCGCGATCCCGGACAATCGGCAAAGCAGGTTGAGCGCCACCCGCTCGGCAGCGAGAACGGAACGCGCCGATCCTTCGGGGCGCATGACCGTCTCGCCGGCCCCGACGCGGTGACCGTCAGGGCGATCGATTGTCACCGCGAGCGATGGATCCACCAAGGTAAAGGCGAGGGCTGCGACCTCGGTTCCGGCAACGATCCCAGATTCGCGAGCCGTGATGACACCGTAAAGACGTGCGCTCGCAGGAATCACCGCGTCCGTGGTGATATCCCCTGCGCGTCCGAGATCCTCCAGCAAGGCGCTCCGCATGAGTGGCTCGACCAGAAGTCGATTCAACGGCGCCAAGTCGGTGTGGTCGCGTCCGGTCGTTGTCATGCCACTCTCCTCGCGGTCAACACCGCCGCAGCGTCAGTCTTGGCGGCGAGGATCAGCGCTTCATCCAGGGTCAGTTCGGTATGCTGCCCAGGTCGGGGCGCGAGATCGGGAAAATCCGTTCGTTGATGAGCGCCCCGGCTCTCCTGGCGCTGGCCCGCCGCTATTGCGATCAGAAAACTCACGAGAGCCGCATCGCGTCGTTCGGTGGTTGCAGTCTCGTCCACCATCATCGCCTGAAGGGTCCGCACGGCGCTGTTCAACCCCGCGGCATCGCGTAACACACCGACGTCACGATCCATGAGAGTTCGAAGGGCATGCAAAGTGGAACCCTCGTCGCTGGCGCGCGGTGACACCTGTGGCAGACTGCGCAAAGTTGAGGAGGATCGTGACCACGTCGGTTGCGGTGAGCCTTTCAGATCCACGGCAATCCAATCTGCAAACGCCAGCGCCTCGAGAAGAGAGTTGCTCGCCAGACGGTTGGCGCCGTGGAGGCCGGTCGAGGCGACTTCTCCGCAGGCCCACAGCCCCTCAACCGTGCTGCGTCCACGGTGGTCCGTCATAACGCCACCCATGTGATAATGGGCGGCAGGGCGCACGGGAATCGGTCGGCGCCCCGGGTCAATGTCCGTTTTTCGACAAAGCGCGGCCACGCCCGGAAACAGGGTGCAGAACCGACTGCCAAGCGCCTCTCTGGCGTCGAGGTAGACGCTTCTACCGGCGGCGATCTGGGCGAAGACAGCGCGCGCCACCACATCACGGGGGGCCAGTTCTGCGCCCGGAACAGCTTCCATAAACCGTTCGCCGGAATCGTTGATCAGGGTCGCACCCTCACCACGCAGCGCTTCCGTCGCCAACGGCATGGGATCGAGGCCTACGGCTATCGCCGTCGGATGGAATTGAATCATTTCGAGATCGCGAAGGACCGCGCCGGCGCGAGCCGCAACGGCAAGTCCACCGCCCATCGCGCTCAGCGGGTTGGTGGTGTGGGCGAACAGCCCACCGATGCCACCGGTGGCGAGGATCACCGCTCGAGCCGGTATAAAGATGGACCGGTCTGGTACTTCGGTTGTGGCACAAAAGGCGCCCGAGACGCGGCCCTCATCGTCGCGCAAGAGATCCGTGACGCGCAGGTTCTCGCGGATCTTGATCGAGGGAGTAGTCCGCGCGGCCCGGATAAGGCCCTCCAGCACACGTTGCCCAGTCTGATCCCCTGCCGCATGAACGATACGTCGATGCGAATGAGCAGCTTCAAGGCCCAGCAAAAGTGCGCTGCCAGTGTCCCCCGATCTATCAAAGCGGACGCCGTGAGCCTCCAGCCACGCAATACAGGCAGGCGCCGCATCAGCCACTCGCTCTGCCACACGTGCGTCCGTCAGGCCCGCACCGGCTTGAATCGTGTCGCGAGCATGAAGGCTTGGGTGATCGTCGTCGGCAAGCGCCGCCGCGATGCCGCCCTGTGCCAGCAAGGTCGCGGCCTCGCGCCCCAGAGGTGCGGCGACGATGAGGGTGACAGGAAGGGGTGAGAGGCGCAAAGCCACGGCGAGACCCGCGACACCGCCGCCGACGACAAGGATGCGACCTGAGTCGGGATTGCACATCAGGTCGGTCACTTCACCGCGAGCATGCGCTCGACCGCCAAACGTGCGCGCCCGGCGATCGCCAGGTCGATCGTAACCTCGTGTTGCCTCAGCTCAAGCGCCTGTCGGATGTTGGAGAGGGTGATCCGCTTCATGTGGGGGCAGAGATTGCAGGGTCGGACAAACTCGACCTCGGGATAACGGGCGGCGATGTTGTCGCTCATCGAGCATTCCGTTACCAGAGCGACGCGGGCTGGTCGGTTCACCTCGACAAATTCCGCCAGCGCCGCCGTCGAGCCTGAGAAGTCAGCTTGAGCGACAACCTCCGGCGGGCATTCCGGATGGGCTAGGACCATCACGCCCGGATAACTCTCACGCACCGAGGTGATGTCCTGCGCTGTGAAGCGCTCGTGGACCTCGCAATGCCCTGCCCAGGTGATGAACTCGACATTAGGCATGAAAGCTGCCGTGTTTTGCGCCAGAAACTCGTCCGGCAACATGATCACGCGCGCGACCCCGAGCGATTCGATGACGGCTTTGGCGTTGCCCGAGGTACAGCAGATATCGGACTCGGCTTTCACCGCCGCCGAGGTGTTGACATAGGTGACGACCGGAACGCCAGGGTGGCGCGCACGCAGTTCGCGAACGTTCGCGGCGGTGATCGATTCAGCCAGCGAGCAACCCGCCATTCTGTCAGGAATGAGGACGGTTTTGCCGGGATTCAGGAGCTTTGCCGTCTCAGCCATGAAGTGAACGCCGGCCATCACGATGATGTCCGCGTCGGTTGTCACCGCCTCACGGGCAAGCGCCAGACTGTCGCCGACGATGTCCGCAACCGTGTGGAAGATCTCAGGCGTCTGATAATTATGCGCCAGGATCACCGCGTTGCGTTGGCGTTTGAGAGAGAGGATCGCCGAAATATCGTCGGCGAAGACCGGCCACTCGACAGGCGGGATATGATGCGTAACCTTCGCGTAGAGTTCTGGGAAGGGCAGGGCTCCGGACGCGACCGGCACAGGATGGGACATGTGATCTCCAATGCTCAGTTTGAGCATTAGTGCGCCAAAATAAGTCCGACTGTGAGCCGGCTGCCGTTATGCTAAGGCTGAGTATAACGGTCCGTCAACCCGCTTTCTTCGCCCGTTTCATGGACTGACACGCTTCGAGCCCGGTAGACGCACCCCTGGAGCAGGGCGCTCGACCAACACCTTCTGACGGAACCGGACGAGCCGGGCGGGGCGCCCGCCGGTTGCAGTCGTGACCTCGCCGGTCTCCTCCACCAGGCCCTCCGACTCGACCAAGCGGCGAAAATTTTGCTTGTGCAGGCGAATCCCGGACAGGGCCTCGACCGTCTTCTGAAGGTCCAGCAGGGTGAAGGATGCCGGCATCAGTTCGAAAATCACCGGACGGTATTTGATCTTGGCGCGCAGGCGACCAATCGCTGTCGCCAGCATGCGTCGGTGATCGAGGACCATGGGAAGCCCGGGTGCGAGCCGGGCGGGCGCCTTCTCGTCGCTGCGCTCACGCCAGGCTTCCGGTACGAGACTTGCCTCGAACAGGAGCTCATAGCGCTCAAGCACGCGCTCGTCGCTCCAGGCGCCACTGGCGAGCCCGAAGGTCATTTCGACGCGCTCCGCACGGAATTGTTTGAGAGGCGGGCCGCCCGCGCGGACCCATGCCTTCAGGGTGGGCTCGATGATCTTCAGAGCTTTCGGGGTGCCTTCGCGCCAATCTTCCCAGGGCAGATAGGCATACCAGTCCCGCCAATGTGCGCGATCCATCCGCGATGGCGATGCGTCGCGCACCAGCGCCAGATAGGCGATGGACAGGGCGTGACCTTTGACTCGCGCTCTGCCCTTGGTTCGATCACGGTCTCCGAATGTATAAAGTTGCTCCACATAACCCAGCTTGAGCGCCGTCTGCTGTTCGACCCAACTCCGCAATGCGGTCTCGAGCGTTCGATGTTCAGACAGCAACGGGCCCGATGGTAGGCCGTCCTGCAGGTTCTGCTTGGCCGGCACAATCAGCACTCGCGGTTGATCCGGAGTGGCGGACATGATGACCGCGCTCAAATCGGCAGCCAATGACGGTTCGCCCGCGCGGCCGGCTTTTTGGGAAGGTGGGCTCGTCGACATGCGGATGTGTACAACGAAAAACAACGGCTGAGCAGCAAAATGTCTCTGCGGCGGCAGCCGTCTGCCGACGCCAGCAATTACAGCCCGTTTCTTTAATCGAACGGCTGTCACCTGCCTAAGCGACGGAAACTCTCTGCCCCAGGAAGCAATGGGAGATATCATTTCTCCGCGTGCGCGTTCGATAAAAAGAACATTCTCGTTGACAGGGCTTGTTGT
The DNA here is from genome assembly GCF_008757455.1 of Microvirga brassicacearum. GTDB lineage: Bacteria > Pseudomonadota > Alphaproteobacteria > Rhizobiales > Beijerinckiaceae > Microvirga > Microvirga brassicacearum. The sequence goes on from NZ_VCMV01000012.1 coordinate 34,484, forward strand.
GTTGGCAGATCATGAAGATGTGTTCGGGAGACATCGATAATCTCATCGATTAAGTTTTGCGGTTCTTGAAGTCGAGAATGATTTCACTTGCTGTGATTTGGTCTTCACAAAAGAGTTCCTCAATGAGCATGGCGATAAGTGTCTATGAAGGGCTCGCACGCGCAGAAAATGGTCTCGTCTGCTGTTGTTTGACTAACGAATAGGCCGATCCGGCCTCACGTCATCAATTCAGAACCAAGAATTTCTCTTTTCATGCCGCAGCTGACCAGCGGAGGGAGATCTGTTGCCATGAGCTTGCCTCGTATCGTTGGGTTCTCGGGGAACCTTCGTCGACCATCCAAAACGAGAGGCCTCGTCGAGGCTATCGGTGCAGAAGTTGTGGCACGGCGGCCCTTTCGGTTTGATGTCTTCGACGTGATCGATGCCGGACCGGGGCTGGGCTCCGCTATGAAGCGCGAAGACCTGTCGCTCCCTGCCTCGCGGATTATCGATGCAATCGAACGTGCCGACGCTTTGATCGTCGGCACACCCGTGTACAAGGGCGCCTATACGGGTCTTTTCAAGCATGTCTTTGATCTCGTCGAGCCGCAGGCGCTGGCCGGCAAGCCCGTGATCATCACCGCAACCGGAGGGGGCCCACGCCACGCATTGGTTGTCGAGCATGCCTTGCGGCCGCTCTTCGGGTTCTTCACGGCGCTGACTGTTCCGACCGCAGTTTACGCGAGCGATTCGGATTTCCAGAACGGACAACTTGCGGATGCCGGCGTTGTGGCGCGGCTGCGGGAGGCCGCGGCCCAACTGGTTGCTTTGCTCGAATTGAGGACAGCGGGGGCCAACACCGAAAGCGTCCTCGCGTCCGAACATCGCGTCTCGAGAGTGGCGGCGGCCCGATGAGTACCTTTCCCGCATCGCCACCCTCAGCTACGATGCCCGCTGCATGGTTGCGCTACCGCCGCTACCTGCCGCCACTGCTGATCATCGTGCTCTGGCAGGCGGCATCGAGCCTTGGCCTGCTCTCGACTCGCACGCTCGCTTCACCGTTGATGATCGCGCGAACATTTGCAGATCTCGTTGTGACCGGAGAATTGCCACGGCATCTGCTGGTGTCACTCGGGCGCGTCGCAGCCGGGTTGTCGATTGGTGTCTTTCTCGGCGTGACATTGGCGTTGATCACGGGCCTCTCCCGTCGGGGCGAGGATTTGTTCGATGCGTCCCTGCAAATGCTGCGGACATTGCCGTTCCTCGCCCTCGTACCGCTGTTCATCCTGTGGTTTGGCATCGGTGAAACACCCAAGATCGCGCTCGTTGCGCTAGGCACGATGTTCCCGATTTACCTGACACTGTTCTCGGGCATTCGAGGCATCGACGCCAAGCTCATCGAGGCCGGAAGCACCCTCGGTCTCACCCAACGCGAGCTGGTCCGGCACATTGTTCTACCCGGCGCATTGCCGGCGGCGCTTGTCGGCTTCCGCTACGCGCTGGGTGTCGCCTGGCTCAGCCTGGTGGTGGCCGAACAAATCAATGCAGAGAGCGGCATCGGTTATCTCGTCATGACCGCCCGCGACTTTCTGCGCACCGACATCATTCTCGTCGGGCTCATCGTCTACGCCGCTCTGGGCCTTAGCGCCGATCAGATTGTCCGCACGCTTGAGCGCAGTGTTCTCGCTTGGCGCCCAAGCTTCGTGAAGGAGTGACCGATGAATGTCCACGCCGCATTTCACCAAACCACTGCGGCTGTGCCGCCGATCGTGCAAGTCTCAAATCTCGTGCGCTCGTTCGACGCTGGCACGAATGTGCTTGATCATCTCGATCTGACGATCGGCGATGGTGAGTTCGTGGCGCTTCTGGGCAGGTCGGGTTCGGGCAAGTCGACCCTGCTGAGGACCCTCGCAGGGCTTGATGCGGCGCCTGAAGGGACTGTCTCGGTCCCGCCGCAGCGCGCTGTGGTGTTTCAGGAGCCGCGGCTAATTCCCTGGAAGCCGGTCTGGGCGAATGTTGCGCTTGGGTTAGGTGCATCGGACGCCCGGGAGAGAGCGGTCGCGGCCCTCACCGAAGTCGGTCTGGGGCACCGCCTCGATGCCTGGCCGCTGACCTTGTCGGGCGGGGAGGCGCAACGCGCTGCGCTAGCGCGGGCGCTTGTGCGCCAGCCGAAGCTGCTTCTGCTCGATGAGCCGTTCGCCGCGCTCGACGCGCTTACCCGTCTCAAGACTCAGGGGCTTGTCGCGTCGCTCTGGATGACACATCGACCCGCCATTCTGTTGGTCACCCACGATGTCGATGAGGCACTGCTTCTCGCGGACCGTGTGCTGGTCCTGGACAAGGGACGTATCGCACTCGATTGGCGCGTCAACCTCGAGCGGCCGCGCCGCCATGCACAGCGGGGATTTGCCGAGTTGCGAGCCGGCCTGCTGCGAGAACTCGGAATCGACGAGGAGGAGGAGGGCGTCGAGCCGCTCGAAAGCTCCGTCGCCGCTCTGATCAAAGCGCAGTCCGGCGGCAACCCATCGCCCGTCGATCGTGATCTGATCGTGTCCCACGTGGGCGTGAGTTTGTGAACAACAGGAGATTGGCATGACCAAGGACGTCGAGTTTATCGGGTTCGTCGGCACCCATTACGAATCCGAGATCCATCCGGCAGAAGGGGCCGTCATCGATCGGGACTACATCCGGGCGGTGGCACAGGCGCAGGAATATGGCGGTTTCGACCGCTTCCTCGTCGCATTCCACTCGACCTCACCCGATAGCTTGCTGGTCGCCGCTTACGCGGCTTCCGTCACGGACCGTATCAACCTGATGATCGCGCACCGACCGGGTTTCGTGACGCCGACAGTCGCTGCACGCCAGCTCGCGACGCTTGATCAACTCACCAACGGCCGCGCCGGTGTGCACATCATCACCGGCGGCAACGATCAGGAACTCAAGCAGGATGGTGACTTCCTGACAAAGGACGAGCGCTATGCACGTACGAGCGAGTATCTCGATGTGGTGCGAGTATCGTGGACGAGCGCGACACCGTTTGAATATGCGGGCGAATACTATCGCTTCGAAAAAGCCTTCTCGACTGTCAAGCCGGTTCAGAGCCCACATTTGCCGATCTATTTCGGCGGGTCATCCGACGCAGCAATTGCCGTGGCCGGAAAGCATGCGGACATTTATGCCCTTTGGGGTGAGACCCATGCGCAAGTCCGCGAGACTGTCGCTCGGGTGAGAGCGGCCGCCGCGCGGCATGGTCGCGCGGACCACATTCGCTTCAGCCTGTCGTTCCGGCCGATCCTGGCGGATACCGAAGACAAAGCATGGGCGAAAGCCGAAGCCTTTCTCGATCGCACCAAGGCGGTCCGGGAGGCGAGGGGCCTCAAGGACGCAGCTCCTCCTCCCAATGAAGGTGCGCGGCGGCTGCTCGCTGCGGCCGCGCAAGGCGATCGGCTCGACAAGCGCCTCTACACGGCCATTGCCGCGGCGACCGGAGCGCAGGGGAATTCGACCGCACTCGTCGGAACGCCGGATCAGGTTGCCGATGCCCTGCTCGATTACTACGACCTCGGGGTCACGACCTTCCTCATCCGCGGCTTTGAGCCCCTTGAGGATGCAGTCCAATACGGGCGAGAGCTCATCCCGGCCTTCAAACGGCTCCTTGCCGAACGTACCCATCATCGCGCCGTCGCGGCCGAGTAGGAGACAGATCCATGAAGCGATTTTTAGTTGTCGCGGCAGCGGCCGCTCTCGCCTTGTCACACACACCCGCCTGGGCCGAGAGCGTCCTGCGGGTGGGAGATCAGCGTGGCGGGTCGCGCGCCCTGATGGAGGCCGCAGGCGTCCTCGCGGGCGTGCCCTACACGATCGAGTGGAGCGAGTTTCCGGCGGCCGCGCCCCTGCTCGAGGCGTTGAATGCCGAGGCCATCGATACGGGAATTGTCGGAGACGCGCCCTTCACCTTTGCGGTCGCCTCCGGCGCGCCGATCCGCGCCATCATGGCGACACAGCAGGATCAGGGTGGGCTTGCCATCCTCGTTCGGCCTGAATCACCGGTCAAATCTCTCGCCGATCTGAAAGGCAAGCGCATTGGAACGGGACGTGGATCGGTCGGCCATCAGCTTGTGCTGGCCGCTCTCGAAGACGAGAAGATCGCGAAGAGCGAGATCAGCCTGAGCTTCCTGCTTCCGGCCGAGGCCAAGGCGGCGCTGACAAGCGGTTCTCTTGATGCATGGTCGACCTGGGAACCCTATACCTCGCAACTTGTCCTTTCTGGCGAAGCACGCATCGTGCGGGATGGACAAGGCATCACGCCCGGCCTCGGCTTCCAGGTCGCGCATGTGGCATCCATTGGGTCCAAGCGCCCGGAGCTTGAGGATTTCGTTCACCGCCTTGCGAAGGCCCGGGTCTGGGGAACCGCCAACAACGACTTGTATGCGGCAACCTGGTCAAAACTGATTGGTCTGCCGAAAGAAGTCCCTCTCCGGTGGTTCACGGGTGCCAATTCCCGCCCGACTCCCATCGATAGCGCCGTGGTCGCGGCCGAGCAGCGCACCATCGACCTCTATGTCCGCAGCGGACTCATTCCGAAGCGGCTCGACGCGGCAGAGGTTCTCGACCCGTCGTTCAACAAGGCAATCCTGAGCGGCGCCCAGGAAGCATCGTTGCGCTGATCAACCAACATCGAAGCTGCGCGTTGTTGTCGGTCAACACGGCGCGCGGCTTGCCGCCAACATTTGATTGAAAGAGCCATGAGCAGCGATCACAAGCACGACCATTCCCATACGTATGACGACGCGGAACGCTGGAAAAATGACGGCGTACGGGTCATCAAGGGAGACAGACTGGACCCCAACACCGCCCAGACGCCGGGCATGTTCCGTCAGGCCGCGGTCAACCACGCTCGTGTCGGCGCGCAAAAGATATGGGCGGGCACGGTGTCGATCCAGGCCAACGCCAAAACCGGAGTCCACCACCACGGCGAGCTCGAAAGCGTAATCTATGTCGTGCGCGGCAAGGCGCGCATGCGCTGGGGTGACCACCTTGAATATGTGGCTGAAGCCGAACCGGGAGATTTTATCTATGTCCCGCCTTTCGTTCCACACCAGGAAATCAACGCAAGCCCTGACGAACCGCTCGAATGCGTACTCGTCCGCTCGGACAACGAGGCCGTGGTCGTCAATATCACCGACATCGATCCGGTCGAGCAGCCGGAAGAAGTTTACTGGACGGACCCCATCCACAAGCACCCCTGAAGAACTGGTCACCGACCCGTCCAGCCGGATGCTCATGCACTGGATTTCCTATGAATAACGTTCGCCTTACATTCCTGTTTGTCTTCGCAACTGCAGCATCCCCGGCTCTCGCTCATACCGGCGTCGGCAGCGGGACGAGTTTTCTGAGCGGTTTTCTCCACCCCTTGAGCGGAGCAGACCATATCCTCGCGATCATTGCCGTTGGGCTTTGGGCGCGCCTGCTCGGTGGGCGCGCGCTAGTGGTATTCCCCGCATCCTTCCTGATCGCCATGCTCGGAGGTGGCGTCATTGCGATGGCCGGTTGGACATTGCCAGCCATCGAGGCCGGGATTGCTGCATCGATCCTCGTGCTTTGGGCGCTGATCATTTTCAGGGCACGACCACCTATCCTCATCGGGAGCGGTCTTTGTGCAGTCTTCGCGGTCGCTCACGGTTACGCTCATGGCGCAGAATTGGCGACAGGTTCAAATCCGGCACAATATGCTGCAGGCTTCCTTCTCGCGACAGCTGTGCTGCTGCTGATCGGCAGTAGACTGCCCCACCTGGCAGGTGGGATCAAGGGCGAGGCTTAGCCGCGACAATCCTGCCGTTCTGAGGAAAGACTGTTCGGCGATTGCAAACGAGTGACATCGAAGGCCTCGATGGAGTCTCGTCTTGCGGCATCAGGGGATGTAGTCCCGCGAATTCCTTCGCTTTCGTTGTGAGCTCTGGAGCAACCCTTCGACCCTTGCGTGATGTGATGGGATAGACATGGGATTATGAAATGAGAAGACGGTTGAGACGACGAAGTAACTGTCAAGTCACCTCAATCCCCGACTTCCTCTGAATGTGGCATGCGGTGCTTCATCATTGGGCTAAAATGGAAATCAAGTCAGACACTCTTGCCGCGATCGGTAACACGCCTCTGATCAAGCTGCGAGGTGCGTCGGAAACGACGGGCTGCACGATCCTCGGAAAAGCCGAGTTCATGAATCCCGGTCAATCCGTCAAGGATCGAGCGGCTCTGTTCATCGTTGAAGGTGCCGTGCGACGGGGCCTCCTGCATCCTGGCGGCATCATCGTCGAGGGAGCGGCCAGGCAATACCGGGATCGATCTTGCGCTGGTGGCCAACGTGCTCGGCTTTCGCACCCTCATCGTCATTCCGGAAACGCAGAGCCAGGAAAAGGACATGCTGCGGCTCGCTGAGAGGGTGCGCCGATCGATCACGCACTCCAGGTTCCGGATGAGGAGGCGCTGCCGATCATCTTCGATCTCCTCGAACACGAAGGCCTGTGCCTCGGAGGCTCGTCGGGAATCAATGTTGCGGGGCCATCCGCCTCGCGAAGCATCTGGGTCCGGGCCACACTAATGTGACCGTCCTGTGCGATTCGTGATCGCGCTATCAGTCGAAGCTCTTCAATCCGACGTTTCTTCGGGAGCGTAGGCTTCCGACACCGAGATGGCTCGGGAAGCCGCAAACTGACCCAGGCTTTGTTTAGTCGCTCCGATGGGAGGTTGAATCTGTGACGTTCAATCGCCCCGATATCGTACGACCGCCTCCTTTGAAATGGCGGCCTAACCCGCAGATCTGAAACTCTGAAGTTGACATGTCATCCGAGGCGCGGCTCGGGCTGGCGCCGCGGCACGTCGCCCGAGGGTTCTGTGCCCATTCTTCACCAACTTGGGCGTTTGGGACGAGTCCTGCCGCTCTCACATTATCGCGACGCTTCGGATCGGGAACCGGCAGGAGCCCCGTCTCGAAGCTCCGTGCCTCATTCGTCGCCGAACAGATGTGGTGACAACGAACACGGAGTACGTTTCCGCCTTGCGCGTGCCCTTGGTTCAGAATTTCCTTCTTTATGAAAGGCTCCGGGAATATCGTCTGCGGTATTCGGCGCGCGCTCGTTCCGTCATCCGTGTGAACCTGTTCCTTATTGTCTGGTCCTTGCCTCATGATCTCGCAAACATTCGTCCTGACACTGTCCTGTCCGAATAGGCCGGGCATTGTTGCAGCAGTTGCCACGTATCTGTACGAGTCGGGCTGCAACATCCTCGACGCCCAGCAATTCGACGATGTGCCGACCGATGCTTTCTTCATGCGGGTGGTTTTCAATCGTCTCGACGGCGCGCGGGCCATCTCGGTCATTATGGAGCGTTTCACGGAGGTCGCGGAACGTTTCGGCATGGATTGGAGCATCCGGGATCGGGCCGAACGCCGCCGCGTCATGCTCCTCGCGTCGAAGACCGACCATTGCCTGGCCGATCTTCTCTACCGCTGGCGTACGGGAGAACTTCATATGGAGGTTTCTGCCATCGTCTCGAACCATCACCGCGACGTTTACGGTCATCTCGATTTCGGGGACATTCCTTTCCATCACCTGCCCGTCACCAGAAACACGAGACTCCAACAGGAATCAAGGATCTGGAACCTTATCTGCGACACAAACACCGATCTCGTCGTGCTTGCACGCTACATGCAGATCCTGTCCGATGGGCTGGCGGCTAAACTCGCCGGCCGCGCGATCAATATCCACCACTCGTTTCTGCCAGGATTCAAAGGGGCAAAGCCCTATCATCAGGCCTTCAATCGTGGGGTAAAGCTCATCGGTGCTACCGCGCATTATGTCACGTCGGAGCTTGATGAGGGTCCTATTATCGAGCAGGACGTCGAGGTCATCAGCCACCGCGACATGCCCGACGATCTCATCAGGAAAGGGCGCGATATAGAGCGTAGGGTGCTCGCGCGGGCGGTGCGCCATCATCTGGAAGGGCGGGTTATCCTCAACGGACACAAGAGTGTGGTGTTCACAGACTAGAGCGCGCTGATTGTGTGGGTTGGAATGGCGATGCGAGCCCTCGTTACAATTGGCAACCTCGGTGACATGCCGGGGACCCGACCGCGACGCCAGTTGCTGCATTTGTGATTTATCATTAAATCAAATACTTAGGTTCCATAAGATAGTTTGGAATTGTTGGTTACCTGTGATGACTTGCCGCCATGTCTTGGAACCGAGCAAGGCGCGGATCGGATGAGAACTCCGCTGCGGTAAACTCGATTCCTGATCTTGGGTTCTCACAGACTGCCTGAACGCCGTGACGTAGTAACCGCATGTGCCAGCTTTGCTGATGCAGCGGAGCAGGGGAGGCAAAAACCCGACACGTCAACCAGGTATACGTCGCCCCGCCTGACGGACACCGCACCGATTTCGACCGGATTCCGTCGGCGCCGACGGCGCGTGCAGAGTCCGCAAAATCCTGCGTCGTGGAGTAATCGGCCTTGTGAAACAGCTCGTGCCGATTTGACTGCGCAATATCAACGAGACGATCCGTCCGCACGTCCACGGCGAACGCGGTGTATTCCGCAAAGCCGTCGGGGAGTGGTGTCTCCGGCGATTCGGCGAAGAAGAGCATGCGATAGAACGCCATTTCGGCCACGGCCGTAGCGACCGTCGCCGCTGTGTAATAGGCACCCTCACGCTGCCCTGCGCGACGAAATCGCGATCCTTGGGTCGGAACATATCTAAAGGGTGTGTAGAGAAGCGGGCTGAGGTGGCGGCATTCTTCCGGAATAGGTGGTTTCGTCCCATCGATCAGCTGTTCCAGGCGCGCCTGCTCCTCCAGACCGTCGACCAACGGAATGGTCGAGATCACGTACTGCGACTCCACCATTCGCCAGCAGAGCCCTTCAAATGAGAGAAAGTCAGAGGGGAGCGCGACGTGAGTCAAGGTATTCTATAATCTGGTAGAGGCCGGTGATCCGCTGGATGGCATCGACCGGGCGGGCGTTCAACGCCGTATTGAAGCTATTAAGCCAGCGTCCTGCAACCGTCGCATCGCCACCCACGATCGCATCAAGTGAGCGATAGGCGCGTAGGAACAGAATCGCGAGCTCGAACGACTTACTATCGGGCGCCAGAACGTACGATCCTTTTTTCAAGCGCGAGATGGATGGCTCCGACAATCCAATCGTGGCGCCCAGAACCTTCCCGGGAAGACCGAGCCTCTCGGCGGCGCGAGAAACGGCCTTGGCGACGATGGCCGCGTCGTGGCTTTGGATGGAAGCTGCTGGCGCTGCAGACATGGCGAATTTCTCCTTTCTAAGGAAATATAGCATGCCGTAAATTTCTGTAAAGGCTTTTTGCCTTGGTGAATAATCTCCAGCGGCTCGCCCAGCCGCTTGCCATAATGCCGTCACTCTGCTTCTAGAGCTCCGGTCCGCCGCTGTCTCGACGTGGGCCTTTCTTCCGCTTTTCCGGCTTCTTCATGCCAGGTAGTGAGGGCTGTCCGACATTTGCTGCTGGTGTCGGACTTGCCAGCCCGGGTTTGGCGCCATCCTTTTCGCTTTCATTCTTCTTCTCTGTGGCGTCGATCCGGATTGCCGTCGAGATTGTCAGACCTTCAGGCTTCGAGTTTGCAACGGAAGGTGGGTCGATCCGGACATACCCCTTTTCAGTGGACGGAGCTTTTTTGGTCTCCTCCCTTCGTGTCACCACGACGGTGGGAATCACCGTTATGGGATAGATCGGCAATGCGTTAATCGTGACGCTAGGCTTTGCCTCTGGCTCTTTCACAGCCGGCTTGCCGCTCCCCGTAGAACCAGGCTTCGAGATCGGTTTTTGCTCGAGAACGACCTTTTCGTTTGTCACAGGTTTGGAAACTGGTGCGACAGGCGATGAGGCCTTGGCATTCTGATTGCCGCCAGGGGAGGGCTCAGTCGTCGGTTTGGAAGGAGCGGGGACCACAGCAGGCTTTTCCGTGGGCTGGTTAGGACGCGGGGCTGAGGGAACCGGCTGTTTGACCGAACCTGGTGCGACGGAAGGTTGGGCTGCTACCACAGACTTTGCGGGTTGGTTTGGAGCAGCTGCCGCGGCCGGTGGTGTGGCGGGGAGAGGCCTCGCATTCGTGGTCGTCGGACCAAGCGTGGTCGCGGGACGGCCGGCAAATGATGGAGCTGCCGCGGCCGTCGAAGGCTTGCTGGCTGGTGCAGGTTTCGTCGGCGCAAACGCTGGGTCTCTGACCCGCGGCGCGGGTTTCGGAAACGGCTCAAACCGGAATCGCGCCCGCGTCCCTCGCTCGGGGGCAGGAGGCGCCTGGACCTTTGCTTCTGCAGGCTTCTCAACGGGCGTTGACGATGCCGGAACCGACGAGTCCATTTGGACGCCGACTGGAGCGATCACAGACGGGGAGGGTGATGGAATACTTTCACCGGATGGTTCCTGTTTACCAGCGGCACGATTTTCCTTTTCCAACTCCTTCATCTTGAGTTCGACAGCCTTGATAATCTCGGGCTTCGCTTTATCGATGTAGACATTGAGAGAAGCCTGGACGCGCTCCATCCGCTCCTCCTTTAGTTTTTTCACCTCTTCTGGATCGAAGTCGTAGAGTTTGAGATCGACATAGCCGGGCTGGCGAGGGTCGAGTGGGTGCTGCTTCGGATTTTTTATGAAATGATCCATCCGGTCCATCAGAGTATAGAGATGGTGCTGCACCTTCCGGACCTCTGCTCCCCACTGACCATCCAGCGTCAAAGCACTTTTGAGAACAATCGATACAAATTCACTCGCCTCGATGGCCTCTTCCCCTAATGGCAGTGTCGCACCGTTGGTGGCGTTGGCGACCGGGTTTTTCCGCGGCCGCCCTCTCTTCTTCTTTCCTTGCTCAGTCATCGCATCATAGACGATCAGCTTGGCTCTCGATGTGGTGCGATCGACGACAACGCGAGTGAGGTCCTGAAGCAGTTCAGCCCTGGCGACGCGCTTGGCGTATCCAGTCGCTAGTTCTCTAATGCGTTTAATTTCCTTGGAAGCAACTTCCTTATGGGGATTTCCCTTTAACAGAAGGGCTTGCGCCTTCGCTGCTTTTTTCGTGACCTTACTCTCGAGCGCGAGCGTGCGTTTAGCGCTCACACGGATCATCTCGTCCCTGACGTTGTCCCACTGCCGACGGGCCAGGACGACGCCCTCGTCGGTCAGCTCCCCCTTCCGCTCCTTGTTGAAGGTCTTGGACGGGATATGCTTCAGGGGATCGATTTGGATGCCCATCTCCTTGTAGGTTCGGCGGTCGTACCTCTTCTCGAGGCCGACATCCTCCATCACCTTGTTGGAGACCTGCTCCCAATGAGCGCGGAGCTTGGAAATCCAATCCTTTCCACTAGCCTCTCGAGATTTGTTCTGAGCATAGGGATTTGTAACGCGCCGAGTGTAATTTTTGTAAATTGTCTCTTCGCGAATCGCGAAGTCCCAGACTTGCGCTCCGTTGGGAGCCGTAGGATCTTTCATTTTCGCGCAAGGTCTATCGTAATAGACAATATGAACGTGGAAATTTCGCTTGTCGTTGTTTTTGTCCGGCGCGTGGATAACCGCCCAGAAGGGGAGGTCGTTCTCGGTCAGCTTATCCGTAAAATTGCGAACGATCCGGATACGATCTTCCGCTTCCAACTCAAAGGGCAACTCCGCGATAATTCGAGTTTGAACGCGTCCGCCGCGGCCAGGTTCGATATCAATGGGTATTTCTGAATTTAAATTCGAAGCCCACTTGTAGATCTCAAAGGCCTTTTTTGTTGGCACCATCGTGAGGACGATATCTTCAGCAGGATCGCCCGCCTTCTTATCGGCGAGCTTCGATCGAAGAGATTGAGGAGCCAACTCGATGTTGGAGAGCACGAGATCCCACCACCGCGGGTGTTCCCGCAGGGGCAGGGTGATTTTGTCGCCCCTGGGATCCTGTTCGAGCTTTTCAACCTCGTTCCAAAAATGATGACGCTCCTGAAGTGTTTCACCAATGGTGCCAAAGGAAGCATATTCAAGTGCACCTATCTCGCCGTCCGAGAGATTCTTCAGACGGACGCGTTCGACAGCTCCCAGGCGCTCAAGATAATCCTGCTGATCGTTTGAGCTCCGATTGGCTGTGGCTTGCTCCATTTCCTCAAAAGGGTTCTTTGATTTTTTGAGTTTTTCCGCGACGCCCTCGCGCTCGATATAGAGCAGATGATCGGTTGCTTTGGAGTTGGAATATTTTCGGCCGCCATGAAATTCCCGGATGAGTTGCTGGATCGGAGATGTTTTGGATTGAAAGCTATGAGAGAAGTGGAACGAGGTTGCCCCGTCGGCCGATTTGGGCCGAGAACTCGTTTTGGTGAGGTCGCCGAACCGAACGCTCGGATTATGGTACCCGGAGGCAACCGCCTGGTGGATCATATTTGAGTATATTGAACCGATGCTGGACTTCAGTGCCAACCGAACATTCGCTCCTGATCCATTAGACGCAGGCAGAGAAATGCCAGAACTGCTCACACCCAGTCCACCCAGTGTGTAGGATCGAGGATTAGGCGCGAGGCTCTTAAATGATAATTTGGGATTTTGAGTGGTTGCCCGACTGATCGAGCGTGAGAGGTGCTCGAGTGAATTAAGGGCAATGTGCGCAGCGGTAACACGAGCGGCCATGAAATGACTTGAATTATGAGAAATCGGAAATTCGATTTCTATTATTTTATCAGGTCAATCGTAAGAGGGCTAGGCCGCCCCAATATCCCGGCTTGAATTAACCCTCGTTAAGTGTCGTTGTAAGTAGAGAGGGGTAGCGGGAATTTGCCTTTGCTGTTTGCTACCGAGATGTCTGTTCGGGAGCGCCTCGTTGCGGCAGGCTTCACTCGCATCGGACATGGGTTTTGCGATGCTTCCAGGTCAGGCGGAGGTTAAACCCGGTATCTACGCTTTCTTCGAGGGGGACAATCTCTGCTATGTCGGAGCGACACTGCGTGGCATCGCTAGCCGGATGCGTCACTACCGACGGAACCAGGCGAACCCGGGATCGATCGAGCCGGCCCGCCGATGGTCAACTAGCTGAACGCCTCGGATTTGGAGCGCAGGTCGACGTTTATGTCCTCATCCCGAAATCTTATATTGGCGCGGTCTTCCGTCGATTTGATAGCGGGTCTTGAAGAGGGCCTCATCCGTCACATCCAGCCCAAATGGAACCTAGGGGGCGCTTCATTGAAGGGTCGAAGCACAGTGGATCTCGCTGATCGCTGAGCGTGCCGTCGATTCATGCCCATTAGGCGGCTATCGAATATCCGAATGCAGGCTCAGGATGGTTCGGTGGATGTGCCGACGTTCCATAGCGACGTCTCTAAAAGTGCAAATGAGGCTCGGCTAGTCCGTCTATTTGACGGGTAACGGCGTTAGCAGAACGCAGCTCCTATGGCGACCTTGGATGGTCGTTCTGGTCAGGGTCGGGACTCGCAGGAGGCCCTACTTAAGGCGGAGAAATTCGAGTGCAGCGGCACATAATTAAGTCCCATATTACGGTTGCCTGGCGAAGGCCGGACGACCTCGTGATCATCGACGAAGGTCGCCAGGGACCGACGAATTTCCATGCCGTATTTTCTGACCAGCTTGTCTTCAACAGCCTGATTGATCCGGTAACAGACCAACATCGTGCAGGATGCCGAAGGGCGTCCGAAACCCTGCAGAAGCCATCCGAAACAGTCGTTGAGGCCCACGAAGGCGGGGGCGTCACCCATGATCTGAGCAGGCAGGGAAAGGGTGTCTGGAAGAGGTAGCAAGGGGTGTGTCGAAGACCGAAATAAGGTTCAAGGAACCTAGCAGTTTTTGTGTTGTCCGGAGGGACCCACAAAAACTGCGGTATTGAGCCTATTTTATTATCGGGAATCTCCTGAAGTCCGGAGTGGTTGTATCATAACGGGCAATAAGCCCGGAGTGGTTGTATCATAACAGGGCTTCAGGGTTCTTGATGGGGCGTTCTTATCGGGAGGTTTTGGGGTCTGGATGGGCCTCGGTCGGGCATCCTTTGACCCGTTCTTTCCGGGGCTTCTGTCTGGCTCCGTGAGGTCGTCAGATCCGGGCATGGAGCTCCGTTCTCACCGGGATCCACTTTGGGCAGTTCTCTGGGCTCCCGTAGCAGCTGCCGTTCTTTTCTGGGGCCGTCTTAAAGGGCAGGGCCGTCCAGCTGCCCTCGCCTGGGGTTTCAAGCGATCGGCAAAATAAGGGCCGGCTGGCTCAAACCCCTTATTCTCTAGGGCTTTGCGCGTTGTTTCTGGGGCTGTGACGGGCCTCTCGAGGCGAGCCGAGGGATTGGCGCCGTCGTGTTCTCCATGGGACTCTCGGGTCCTCTCTGGGGCTTCTCAACCTGGCTTGGCTGCCTTCGCCGGCCGATCGCCTCGATGCGAGCGTGTCCGGGCGGTGGGGCAGCAGCACTTTTCCCGTCTCAGCGGCCTGGGACGCCCTTGCTTAGGTTCGTGGAGGATTGCGCCTGAAATCCCCCTAAGGGCACTCCACGGTCTTCCTAGGGAGCTTTCATAACGACGTTGCGATTGCGGAGCAGCGCCAGGTTCCTCTGGAGCCTTTCTAGGACCCATTTCTCTCGGGATGAGGCGCTCTCAGGCCTGCTTCTCGCTTCGCCGCGTCGGAGGGCCGGCCAGGCGCTTCCTACGGCCAAGTTAGATTCGCATAATATGAATTATGGAACCTAAGTATTTGATTTCATTGATATTTTTGGCATTGACAGACTCAACAAGCGGTTTGCATTTCAATTCGCCGACCGGGGCGATTTATCGTGCCGCGATTCTCGTGAAACGTCGGCGAGATCAATAGCTTGGCAATTCGCAAGTGCAATTTGCGTGGCGCCAACAAAACACTCCTGGCCCGATCGACCGCAAATCTGAGGCACATCTAACTTTCACCGGTGCTGCGAAACTGTGCCATTTTCTCGGCACCTGTTATTGCCGCAACCAATCAGGTGCCAATAATTGTGTGAACTTCTAGTCATAACAAATAACACACGTCCTGCAATTTCTCCGGCTGCGTTCATTGACAGTGCTCTCCCGGCCATTCGTCGGCGATCAACTCGACCTCTGAAAGAGTGCTGCAGACCCGGTGCAAAATTTCAGCCCGGATAATCAGCAGTATTCTGCCTGTCCTCATCGGATGATGAGCGGGACGTTCCGGGCAAGCGGCAAGTGCGATTTTCTCGTCCAGACGGACCTATCATTTCGTTGCCGCGCGACTGCCGCAGGCGGAGGACCGAGAAGCTTGAATTCGGAAGCGAGTGGCTCCGACGGGGAGAACTCACGCGCCCGAACATTTCGGTAAAAGCAACGACGGGCGCGGATGAACGGGCGGTCATTGGCCACCGCCCGCCCTAGTGCCGAGCAGACACTTCCCACCGGTCTCGCAGACGTCGTTTCGCCGCCCGGCGGGGTCGATCACGATAGGATGTCGGCGGGATGTTGCGTCATGGCGAAACAGAGGGTGCCCCGACAGGCCTTGATCCGGATCAAACGAGGATCTGTGGCACGACGGCGATCCTCGAAAGTGTAGATCAACCGAGCGCAACCAAAAAACCGTGCTTTCTGAAATTTTCTGCGAATAATCTTTCGGCTATTGGCACATAGCCGTCCGATCCGATAAAATGTCTTTTCCAACAGTTAGAGCAGCGACGATCCTGCAATCTAAGTTGGTCTTTTTCGGCGACATTTGTTTAGGAACTCGCGATGAGCGGCTTTGGATACATCTGGGGTTACGAACGTCCCAAGCAGAAAGAGGCGCGCCATCTTCGTAATATTGCGGTGGTGGCCGAGGCTCGCCGAGTGGAATTGCGCAGGGCATACGAAGACGGGCTTGCCGCTGTTGATCGGGACGTGAAACTGGAGGAAACCCAGCTTGAGATCGTTCGGCTGTCATGCCCAGACGGCCGCTATGACAGCGAAATTGCGACGAAAGTGGCCACGAAATTCGGTGTCGTGGCTGCCAGCGTTCCCCCAAAGCGTCCTCGCGGCAGGCCTCGCATCTATGGCCTGAACGATCCCCGCCCTCCGCGTCCTTCCCGGGCTAAAACGCCTGCGGGTCGTCTCCGAGCCGCCTCGATGCGATTCGCGGCGAAACGTTCGTCCCGTCGCGCGCCTTCGTGTGAGATATCCGCCATTCCATCGTCCGCTCGCACGTCGGTACCGAAGATCGCCTCAGAGATCGGTCGTTCTTTGATGGAGTCGACGATCGCTGGCAGCCGTGGTGTGGATGCCATTGAGGCGGATCAGATCCGGATCGAGGTCGCGGTGAGCGATCATTCGATCTCTGTCGACACTCATATCGACCGTGAGCTGGTCGAGCTGAATTCCGTTGCGCCGGAGACTGTTGAGACTGCGGTGATTGACGCGGCTCTCGCCGAGCCGACGGTGGAGGTCGAGGAGCCGAAGCCGAAGGAGCTGATCAGCTTTCTGACGTGCGATCGCGATGACACTGAAGTGGCGATTGATGATTTCGTCGGGTACTCTGCCCTTCAGCATCATTATTACACGACGCATGAGTTCACGACCATTTCGCGCGGTGAATTCGAGCATCGGCTCGATTATGATTTCACGGATGCTGGTTCGATCGAGAAGGCGGCACCTGAAGTTCGGGCATTGTTCAAGGGCTATGGCCTCAGCACCCATTTTCCGACCTATGACCAAAAGCAACCCGAACTCGGGATGAAGGATGAGGATCTGCTTGAATGGCTAAAGGTGACGCTGTTTGCCCCGCCAAGGGGACACAGCGACCTTGAAAATTATCTTCGGGAATATGACACGCCCCGCGCTCTTTATCGCATGTTCCGAAGCACGGTCGAACCCGACATTCAGGAAGAGCGGATTCGTGTCGAGGAGGTTTGGCCCGCGATCGACGATCGCCTGTGGTATGTCGAGCTCCATTACAATGACTATAAATCCGGCCGGATTTCGTTGGATTGCGCACTCGTGCGGGTGGCATTCGAAGACCACCAGAACTTAGGCAATCTGTCGGACGAAGCACAGGCAATCTGGGACAAGGTCGTTGACGCCATGAACTGGTTTGACGGTTTCTCCCGTCTGGACATGGCTAAATGGGCGGGTCGTGATTTGTCGGTTCCTCACTGGCACAGGACGCATGAGGGGTTCCCGGGATTTATGTACCCCGAGCGGCTTCATCATGCGGTGTTGTCTGACGCATTCCGGGAAACCGAGCTTTTTCTTAAATATACGCCCCCGACGGATGATGAGTTGGAAGAGGTCAAGCGGACCATGCCCGACCCATTCCGGGTGCATGACTGAGATCATTTAAGAGAGGGCGGCCATCGCAAAGGTGAACCGCCCTTTCCTTTTGGGCGAGATCCAGATTTCGGGGTTTGAGCCGATAGGTATGAAAAAGGGCGGCCGTTGTGAGACGGGCCGCCCTTCCCTTTTGGATCGTTCGCTACTGCTTAGCAGCCTTCCGTCAATCGGTCTTTCGCATGTTGCCGCCGAGTAGGCTTCGAGATCTGCGAGCCCTTTTGTCAGCCAGGCTTTGGCCGTGCGGATCGCATAGTCCTTCATCTCGTCCTTTGCTCGTGAATGTCTTCTTCAGCCGTTGGTCAAAGACCGTGGCAGAGTAGGCATGCGGCCTTGGGTCGTCACGTGATCGCGATTCTGAGGCGACTGTGAGAGTGCCCGCGGGACTATGGAGCCGCTCACCGTCACCGTATAGGGCGTGGGTCCCAGGTCGGGACGGGTCGTTCGGTTGGTGTCTTTTCGGTCATGACCGTTCCATTCGATTTAGACTGCGGCGCTGACCGCATCCGCGTGTGGCGGATGTTGAGTCGGACCCGGGGTCTGATCACGCGGCGATTTTGATCGCATCCGAGTGATCCCGGAGAAATTGCCTTCGCTCGCATTTCCGTCCTCGTCGCCTCCAGCCAGATCAGCAGCAGCTTCATTGTTGCCGACATGATCACACTTTCCGTCACCCTCGGTGCCATGCTGGCTGGCGCAAAGCGCGGCGTGTTCAACCTTTGATCAGCGCCACCGGAGTTACTTGACCCGTGGTACTGGGCTCGCGTCCGGCTGGGCATCGTCCGGCCAAGCAGCTTCATCACCGCCAGCAGCTTTATCTCTGTCCGGTTTCGCTGATCAATTAACGGCGCCCTCCGAACGGGTTCGTTATAGTTAGACCGTCAATCGTCTGGCCGTCGTGCAGGTCCTCGGAATAAAGGATCGCACACCCCGCGCGGGCGGCAGCAGCAACGATTGAGCTATCGTAAACTGAAAAGCCGCAGCGGCGTCTGATATCAAGAGCTTGATCGTGAATCTCGACCGTGAGGGGCTCGATGCCACAAAAATGGCGAACCCCGGCCAAGACACTGCGTACCTCGTCAAGATCCATCTTGAGCTTCCGGATCATCACGTTGGCGGCTTCGTTGAGTACCTGAACGCTGATTGTCCCACCTTCAGCAAGGAGAGCCTCGGCACGATCAGCCTTGTTCGTATCCGACGACATCAGATAAAGAATAACATTCGTATCGAGGAAAGGCTTAGCGCTCATTGGATTCTAGCCGATCAAACCGGAACCCAGAGGGGAGGCGGCCGCGGAATTGGCGCAAGCGAGTTAGAATCTCTGCTGCCTCGGGTGTTTTCGATACCTCAAAGGCTCGCTCGCCAGCAACAGCTATCTCGATGTCGTCTCCTTCCTTCAGCTTTAAAGCCTCGACGACAGCGGCAGGGAGGCGAACCGCCAGTGAGTTTCCCCATTTTGCAACTTGCATGTCATCCTCCTAGATATACATCTCTTAGTTTGTATATCTAATGCGATGGGTTCACAGAGACAAGTGCCCGTCTCAGTATCAGACTGATCGATGCAGCCCGTTCCTGGTCACTTTCGGTTCCTAACCCTGGGAGCCCAAGAGGGTCAAAGACCGACGAGGTGTGGTCTCCGAGGTCTTTGAGAGCACTCCAGATCACATCACCCCTGAAGAACCTTTTCACTCAAGATCAAAGGTGTCGAATGAACCCATCCTAACGTCCACGCGGACAGCCCGAGATCCGTCGAGAACAGGAATCCTTCGGCACCGAATGTCTCACCGGTCACGCTCTCGGCCTTAAGGCCGATGCGATTCGCAACGCTAGCTTCGACGAGTCACGGTCGTCGGAAAATATGCCTCGGCATGGCTGAAATGCTGGCACCCGGACGTCTTCTGCTGGGTCGTCAATTCCCAGCTGATGGGCTTCTACGCGCCAGCTCAGATTGTCCGCAATGCGCGCAGTCACGGTGTCGAGGTTGACGTGACATCTATCATTGACTAAGTTCAATAAACTAAGTCTAGAGATTGCCCATGGAAATCGTCAATATTCATAAGGCGAAGACCCATCTCTCCCGCCTCGTCGAGAACGCCGCCAAAGGCGACCCCTTCGTGATCGCCAAGGCAGGAAAGCCGCTCGTGCGGGTCAGCCCGGTCGACGCTCCGGAGGGCGGGCAGATCCGTCGTCTTGGATTTTTGGAGGGCCATCTCAAGGTCCCGGACGATTTTGATCAGATCGGCGCCGACGAAATCGCCGCCTTGTTCGGCGCAGAACCGTGAAACTCTTGCTCGACACGCATGTCCTGCTCTGGGCCGCCGGAATGCCGGACAGACTTTCCGACGCGGCGCGGGCACTTCTCGACGATCCTGTCAACGAGCTGATGTTCAGTGCCGCGAGCCTGTGGGAGATCGCCATCAAACGCGGGCTCGGCCGGCCCGACTTCGTGGTCGAGCCGCGGCTCCTGCGTCGCGGCCTCCGTGACAACGGTTACGGCGAACTGCCGGTCACCAGCGAGCATGCCGTCTCGATCGAAAGCCTGCCGCCGATTCACAAGGATCCGTTTGACCGCATGTTGATCGCTCAGGCGACGGTGGAAGGGATTGCTCTGGTGACCGCCGATGCGATCGTGGCGACATATCCAGGACCCATCCGGCTGGTCGGACCGCGGTAAGATTGTCCAGCCGCCGGACAATCGGCCGAGCTTATCGGAAGGCTCGGCGACGCCGGGACGATCGCCGGCAACCGGTCAATCAGCCAGAAGTCCCACCTCGCGCATGGCAGCTTCAAAGATGGTCCGTGCGTTTTCGAGCTCGCCCCTGCCCTGCAAGACGTCATGACAGGCCTTCATGGCGGTGCGGACAAGGTGGTCGCCCTGCGCCATCCCGGGAACCTCGTAGAGCAGGATTTCGGCCGCCTCGTCGACCCGGGAAACGATGCGGCGGCCTGCTCTGGTACAGACCACCACCGGCCCTGAGAATGCCTGTCCTGTCATGGCGCTATTCTACCACGATGCCGGCGGAAAGCTGCGTCCCGGCTGGGACTAACCCTTTCGGACCTGACGGCCGCCGGCAGCGATGCAGTGACGTCAAGACTGTCCAACCGGCAGGCAGTGGCAGTCAATCGCTCCCCTTACCAGGCTGCCCGGCCTCTTGGTCGATCCAGGTGAAGGCTTTTGCCAGCAGCGCCTCGCGGTCGGAGGCGAGGATGACCACCGGGCGCTCGCGGCGGCGGGCGACGAAGGCGATCCAGTCGGCGGCAGTGCGCCGGAGCCGGATCTTGTGGCCCTGGTGTTCGACGAGCTCGACCACGCGCTCGCCCTCCGGATGATTGCTCATCCCCTGCCCCTTATCGACTCATTCACGTTGCCGCAGTCCTTGACTGCTGTTGCCGCGGAGTAAACGGGGCCGACGACGGTTTGTCGAGGCCGGTTCGCTGACTTTGCCCATTCACGGCAGCGAGCTTCTGGCCGGAACCTTCAGCACGCTCTCCCCGCTCTCCGCCTCCATGAACTGTCCATCGGTCGGGATGACGAAGCCGCTGCCCATCGGCGGCAGCCGGCGCAGTCGCCGGCAGGCAATTGTCGCGGTGACGTCCGCACGCTGTTCCGATCCGACCAGCCTTGTCGCCTGTCTGGAGGAGTCGATCCGGCCGGTGATGACGAGGCGCTGGTCGGGAAAGGTCCAGCGAAAACGGCCTTCGCGCTCCTCCCACGATCCCCGCCATCGTCCCGCCGGCGCGCGGGAGGTATCAAACAGATAGGGACTGACCGCACCGTTCTGAATCTCGCCACCGCCGACGCCGCCATCGGCGTGAAACACGATGACAAAGCGGGACTGGTCACTCGCCCGGCTGCAGTGCCACAGGGTGTCAGAAAGCGAGGCGCCGTTCGCCGCCCCAGCCGGCAGTGTGAGGAAAAGAGCCACGATGGCAGCGGGCAAGCGGTTCATCAAAGCGGGGGTCCATCGGAAGGCGGAAATGTAGGCAGATCTCACAGGACACGGGCAAGCGCTCCTTCCTGCGGGTCATGTGCGTTGACTACGCGCAAATCTCGCAAATTCTCGACATTTGCCTGCGGCAAAACCGGTAGCGCTACGCCCCAAGTGCCGTGGCGCAAAGAATCCCAAACAGGTCAGCCCACTCTCGGGGCGGGAGCTGATCCGAAATAACCGCTTCCCGCACGGCCTTCCGTTACGCTACGCTTTATCGAAACGGGTCGCTGGCACAGCCACGACCGACCTCTGGGATGGAAAGCAAAAACCGGATGAGCCAGCGCATCTTCCTCGTTGCGGCGCCGTTTGCCCGCCTCGCTGCCCGCGCCGAAGGCGGTTCAAGGATCATGGAGGGGCATTTTCCAGTCACGCCGGAGCGCGGCACCTCGGTCGAGATCGCCGGCGAGACGGCGTCCCTCATCGTGACAAGCACCCTCGATGGCAGCGCTGATCGCACCGAAATCCCGCGTGCTCATGCCGACGCGCTGATGGCGGTCACCGCAGGGCGCATCGATTGCCTGCAAACCAGCCTGATGCTTGACCGCCGCCCGGTGCGGCTGAGCCGTATCGTTACGCCGGGGCTTCTCGACCTCGTCACCGTCGACTTTGACAGTGACGAAGAAGCCCGCGCCTTCGCGCCGCCGGACTGGTTCGGGCCCGAGGTCAGCGACGACGCGGGTTATCGCAGCGGCACCCTCGCCTTGCAGGGCCTGCCGGAGGCGCGCGAGATCACCGTCAGCAATGCCGGACTCGACAGCCTGCTCGATACGCTTGAGAACCGCGCCTCGCGCCAGGCTGCCCGGGCCCTGACGGCGCCGGTCGAGAGGCCGCGCCCGGCTCCGGAGCGCAAGCCGGCGGAGACCGACGATCCCGAGGTCACGAAAATCGAGGACGACGTCATCCGTGAGCTCGCCCGCTCGCTGCAGCCGCAGCGCCGGTGACCCTCGCCACACGATGACGGAGCGCATATTCCCGCAGCGGCTTGCCGACAGCTTCGGCCAAAAGGCTTTGGCATGAGGCCGCGCGGCGGCTAAGACCACCCTCCACAAACCACAAACAAAAGGTCGATCAGGAGCGATCATGGGACGCGGAAATTCGCATCGGGAGCGCGACCGCTCCAGCACCCGCCATGCCGAGGATTCATGGGGCGACGCGCCGCCGTCTCCGCCACCGGTGCGACCGAGACTGCCGTCGACGTCCCTGCCGGAGGCCGGCGCCGGCGTGACGGCTCGGGTCAAGTGGTTCAATCCCGACAAGGGATTCGGTTTTGTCGCCCTCGCCGACGACTTGGGCGAGGCGTTTCTGCCGGCGCGAGCGCTCGAGGCAGCCGGTTACCGCAGCCTTGAGCCCGGCGTCACCATTGTCGCCCGCCTGAATCCCGGTCCGAAAGGTCCGCAGGTGGCCGCGATCATCAGCGTCGATTCCAATACCGCCGCACCCGAGCCGCGGCGGCTGCTCCGTCCTGACCGGCCCGCCTTTCTCGGGCGGGAACGGCATCCTCAACCAGAATCGAGCACGGGAGCCGCAACTCCCGACCGCGACGGTATCGTCAAATGGTTCGATCCCGTCAGGGGCTTTGGCTTTGTCACCGTCGCGGGTGAGCCCAAGGACCTATTTGTGCATGTCTCGGTCCTGCAGAGGACTGGCATCAGTGCCGTCGCGCCGGGCCAACCGGTTCGGGTTGCAGTGATGGCGGGCCGCAAGGGCAATGAGATCGGCGCGCTCAGCCTACTCTGATCGATCCGACGATCTGGCGTCGCCGCTGCGTTGTGGCTCGTGGTCTGTCCCCTCACCGCTTGCAACTCCGCGGCACGGGTTTTCTCGTTCATGACCGTCAAGGGGTCGCGGCATCGCCGGGATTGCGATCGCCGGCGATGCCGAGCCAGGCGCGAATTTCCTCGAGTGTCGCGAATTCATGTTCGAGCTCGCGGAATGGCGCCGGCCGCTCGGCCGGCGGCAGATCGCGCAAAAGCTCGACAAACCAGCGCACCTGCTCGCCCGAGGTGCGAACGACGCTGCCGATGATGCGGCTATCGTAATGAAGATCATAGCTTCCCGGCGCGAGTCGGGTCAGGGAATAGGGCATCGCCGGTTTATGAGCCTTTCGCGACGATCGGCAAGCGCGAATGGGACGTGGCAGAGGCCGCGGGCGTTCTCAGAGGCGACCGATTCCGGTATGGTCCGATTCGACGACAATCTGTCATGCTGGCGGCGCCGCGCTTGGCGACTCGCCACAAACCTGTCCTTCGACTGGATATTGCCCGTTGAACGATGCCGTCGCCGACGCCCGTCAGATCAAGCTCGCGCTCGATCGCGCCCGCAGCCGGATCCTGGGTTACACCGGTCTTGACGCCGGAGACGATCTGATCGGCGCGGTGCTCGCCGCCTGTGCCGACGCCGCCTTCGGGGTCGCGCCGCATTCCGAGCTCGAGGAAGCCCAGCGCGGGATCGCCGCTCGGTGTCGGCGGCTGGTCGATGTCACGAATCGCTTTGTTGTCCGCGATTTCGAGCTGATCGCGCTGTCACGGCGGCGGGCGATCGCCGCCGTCGATGTGTTTCAGGACGTGATCACCGGCGGCCATAAGGGCGGCGTGGCCCCTCAGCTGTCTGCAGCAGGCCTGCTCCGCGAGCGGGCGCGCTAGGCAGCCTCGCCCTGCGCGATGCGATCACCCAATCTTCATTCAGGAAAGCGGCGTCTTCCAGGGCCCATAGGAGACATAGGCCAGCTGGATAAAGAGCAGCTGCAGGGTCTTCTGTTGCGCGATCCGCATCTCTTGCGGTGCGCCGGTCCTGGTGTCGTAGAGAAGCGTGCAGCTTTGTCCGGTCTGATCGAAGCGGGTGTGATGCCACATCAGGTCGATGCGGATCTCGCCCGGCGCATGGGTCACCTCATAGCCGCCGATGCGGTGGACCGGCGGCGCCTTCAGCGCGATGCGTCGTTCCCTCCCCTCCTCGGTCATCGTCACATCGCCGATTCCGGCGGCCTCGCCCTTGAAGTGGCGGCCCGGGCTCATGAGGGTCCCGATAAACGAGAACTTCGCGGCCCGCGTCACCGGAACAAGGTCAATCAACCGGCGCGCGTCGGCGGACGAAAATGTGGCGCCGTCAGTGACGAGACGGTCGATGAGCGCGTTCGCCTCAAGCCGCGCCGCATGATCAAGACTGGGGCCGGTCATCGGCGGAGCCTTGCCGGGTTCGGTGCGGACTGCAGCGGGCAAAAGCTGATGGTGGAGGGTGTCATGGAGACTCTTCTTTGAAACATGGAATGGTTCACCGCGATCGCGAGCGCAAGGCGTTTCGCTGTTGGCGCGGCTTGGTGATCGGTCCGGGAATCGAAACGTGCTGGTTTTGGCTCGGGCGACATGACTTTCTCGCCGGATGCCTCAAACGAGCGTCTTACTCCTAGCTGTTCAGCGGGCGCGTTCCTTTTTTGGCGACCGCCGCCGGCGCGACCGGGACGACGCCGATGTCGTCGCCGTCCATCACCAGCCGGACGCGCGTGGCGCCGGCCTTGCGGATCTCTGCGAGGCGCAGGTCGAGGGTCGCGCAGCGACGCTGGAACGCCCCTGCCGAGACGCCAAGCGCCGAGGTCATGGCGCCAGCGAGCACTTCGGCATCGAGACCGTCCTTCGCCAGGGTCAGCCCGTGCGAAGCGACCTGCTGTTCGAGACGGCGTCGGCACGCCTGAGCCAGTTCTGGCAGGCTCAAACCCTCGAGGCAGAAGACGGCGTCGACACGGCGCAGCAGCGCCGCCGAAAGACCCGCGTCGGACAAAAGCTTGAGGCAGGCGATGTGCTTGTGGTCAGCCGACAGGCCGGCGCGGGCGAGCTGACTCACGCTCTCCTGCGCAACGGCAGTCATCAGTACAAAGATCGCCGCATCGATCGGAATTCGAATTCCCGCCGTGTCGAGAATAAAGCCACTACACCAGCACGCCATCAGGCGCTCGAGCGCATGCGGGTCAGCCTGTTCAATCCCATCGAGGATGATGACCGAATGCGGCGCGGTCATCAGCTGATGAGTCAACGATCCCGGACGCGGACCCGTCGGCCCGGACTTGAACAGCCGGGCGGCGGACAGCTCCGGGTCGGCGAGATTGTAGAGGTTCCAGTCGTAGCCAAGGACTTTGGCAACGCCGCAGGCGATCGCGTCTTTCACATGGGCGAGGTCGTGACCGGCAAGGAGGAAGATGCCTGTCGGTTGTGTGGGCTTGGCCAGCGTGAGCTGATCGCGCAGTTCGGCGGCGAGCGCGAGAAGCGTTGCGTCATGCCCGATCACGGCGCTGCCAAGGGCATCGGCAATCATGGCGGCCGACGGCGCGGGCGCCACGGGATTGCGCTTCGGAGGAGTTTTCATCAAGTGGTTCCTAGGGTGGTTTCGAGTATTGGAATTTGCGTCGATGGCTTCGGCGCCGGTTGAATATGAATCTTGCTAATGGTCTGTCTGAGATATCTTGGTTCTTCCGGGATTTAAGATGCCTCTCCTTTTGTCGTCTGTTGCGTTTGATTGATTTTATGCTTCTCTCTTCTGGCGGCGGCGTCAGGCTCTCCGCCGTCATCACCAGCGGCGGCATGACCCCGCTCACGGCCTGTGCGGCAGTTCGGCATTGGGAGTTCACCGGTTTTCATGCGACGGCCCTTGCAAGGACGGTATGATCGGACCTATCTGGAGAGGGCTTGAGTCGCAGGAGTGACCGTCCCCTCCCCGGTCCGCCGTGACCAGGCCGATCCCCTCAAACTTGCCGGGCCAGCAGGCCCGGATTTTCTGTCAGGGTTCGGAGGTTTCCGTAACCGGCACCTTTTTCCAAAGAAAGCGATCTCCGGGTGCCGAGGTCTTCAGGCCGGAGTGCGGCACGCGTCAGCGACACGGGTCTACAAACAGTAAGGAATGGAATGCTTCGCCAGCACCGCGCGTTTACCGTCGAGATCAAAGGCCGCCGCAAAGCCGGCGCCTTCGACTGGAAATCGGCCTTCGCGGCCGCCGAGAACCCTCAAAAGCTATCGCGGGCATTGCCGCAGGTGAGGACGAGCCGGTCCGAAGACAACATCCCGCCGAATGAGCCGGCGCCGCGGCGCGTTTTGCCGGCACTGCCGCAAGACGAGCTTCCTTCCAAACCGCCAGTGGCGGAGACCACCGCGGTCATCCGCCCTGCCCCGCCGGTCGAGACGACGCTTCCTCGGGCACCCGCGCTGACGTCAGGCGCCAAGCGCGTTGCGGTTGCAAAACTGACAAGCGACCGTCCTGTCGGGAACGAGGCGGCCGAATCCGACCGTCCGCAAGCGGCAATCCCACCGCCGATCGATCCGATTTATCGCACGCGCAGGATCGCCGCCGCGCTGTCGCGCGCCGAGAAATGGAAGCGCCGTCTGCCGGTGGTCCTCCGTTAGGTGGCGAGGAGCCGCAACGGAGCGTCCGGATCATCGGCTCGCATCGCCTTGGCGGATACAACCGCCGGGCGGCCGGTTGGACGGGTTGACCGCCTTGATCAGTCTTCCGGGACGGCATCACTCTCCCAGTTGTCAAAGATCAGCTGGAACTCCGTCTCCCCCTCAGCCCTGGCCTTCGTCAAAAGTTCGATCAGCTGATTTTCGAGTTCAGCCGCAGATTCCCCGACAGGCGGATCCATCCACTCGACCAGAATCCTGGCATCGATGTCGCCGGGCTTGTACTGAAATCCGTGGGCTTCAATCTGCATGACGATCCACCGATACAAAGCTCGAACCTGCTCCCCGGCCGTGTTCCTGCGCAGGCAGAAGACGCGGTTAATGCTGGTCAGGAGCGAGGCAGGAAAGCCCGCATCGAGCAGCATCCTGAGACTGGCGACATGCAGCCGGTCCGGATCGGTCTCATCGCGGGCGAGCTGACCGACCGGCTCCTCGGCAACATTGGTCACCAGCATGAACGTCGTTCCTGCGAGTGAGATGGCTTCATTCTCACTGTCGTGAAGCACACCCGTCCTCCAGGCTGTCTGCAACCGGGTGATGATCGCCGGATGCGCCTTGGTGATCGCGCCGAGAACAATCATCGCTCCCGGATGGGTCTTCAAATGGTCGACGAGAGTTGTCGTCGCCTCGTCGCGCGGGTCCACCGCACCACCGGATTGAAACAGCGCTTCGGGATCCTGACCCGATCGCGCTGATAGATCGTAGCCAGCACCGTCCCACTGCAGCGTTTCTTCCAGGCTGCTGACGATCCGGGCCTTGCTCTGCCGATCGGGGCCGGCCAGCAGAAACACACCGATCGGTCGATCGGCTGGGCGCGAGAACGCGCGTTGCGTGACCTCCGCCCCGATGGCATCGGCAGCAGCGTCCTGGCCGCGCACCCCGGCTTTGATCCCGGCTGCGAGCTGTTGCTCACTGAATCGGGGTGTCTGTGACGAGAGTGTCACCATGAAAGTCTCCTTCGGTTTGGGGACGGCGAGCGCGCCCTCTGACGCGCCTCTTTGCCGGAGGAAGCCAAGACCGTCGCGACCCCGGCGGAGCCTGGATGAAGGCCCGCACTCTGAAGACGTTCTTCCTGGGATTTTACTGGTCTCTTCCCTCGCCAACCCTCTGCTTTGACCTTTTCTCGTTCCGTCGGAGACTATGGTTCGGCCCAGCCGGCGCCGCGGATGCTCCAGACCGACCCAACGCTTCCTCACGTTTCACGATCGCGTGCCAGCCGCGTCCGCCGTGCTGCAATGCTCCTCTGCCGCCGACCATCGCCGGACCCCGCTTGCGCGCTTGAGGCTTGGACTGAGGCAACCGGCATCGGCAGGTCGGCGTGATCCAGCGTTTGCTGATGCGTCTCGTGACGAAACTAAAACAGGTGTTTGCCCCGTCGGATGACCCACCGACGAACTCACCTTCGACGACACCCGGCGCAGGATCACTCCGGCAATTGATCATTGGCCGACAACGGTGTCACCCTTCGACAGACCAGATCTCTAGCTTGATGTTAACAGTGGGTTCAGAAGAGCACGGTCAGCACCGCTTACCTCCCGCTGGTCCATGAAATCCGGCAACCGCAGGGCCGCACTCCTCACTTCGTCAAGAACCTGCTCGGCCGCGTCCCGTTTGAGCCCGAAGGCCGGGTATGTGGAGAATGCCGTCGCCACATCCCGTTCCGCTGAAATTCCCGGTGCCGGCGCGCAGACATGCTGCTTGCGGCCGAGATAGGGAACGATATCGAACGCCGGCGAGAGCTCCCAGTGGCTGCCCTTGTTGATCACCGCATGGTTGCGCAGATGATCGTCGGTGTTGTGCAGGAAGGCGTTGACGAGGAGGCGCCGGAAGATGTCCGTCTCCGGCGCCGGGACACCGATCGACCGCGCGACTGCGACCATATCCGCATAGGTTTTGGTCGTCCCATAGCTGCCCGGCAGCTCTGTCAGAAGCGTCCCGAAACTGAGATAGCCGAACGGCCTCCCTGTTTCCGATCGATCGAAGCGCCGCACGAGCAAGACCGAACGGCCGGTGATCGTGACCAGGCGGCGTTCCGGCACCGGAATGCCGGCAGCCGCCGCCACATCGAGACAGACAGCCTCAACGCGCGGATCGTCGAACCTGTCGCTCCAGGTCGGGAACTTCGCAATCCACTCCCCGTCCCCGTCGCGCCAACGCACCTTTGGACGCGCCCCTCCGACATCGGCGCTTGTCCGCACAAGCAAAGCCAACTCATCCGCGGTGGCGCGGCCCTCATCCGCAGCCATCGCCGCGGCCATCAACGCTTCGAGGTCATTGACGAGCATCGGATGCTCGGCGGGCGAGAGATCCTCTGGGCGCCAGATTCCGGGTCCCCTCTCAGCCGAAGCGCCGAATGCCAGGTCGCCGGTGCGATCGCTGCTGCCGAGAGCCAGGAACTCTCCGGCACCAAGACTGCATGCCTCAAAGGCCATAGCGAGGACGTTTCGGCCAAAGCCTTCCGGCCCGGCATCGAGACAGGCGAGCGGCACCTCCGGCACGCCGGCAAACGAGCGTCTGACCCTAGGCAAGTTAATGGGGTCGATCGCCGCCGCCTCCGGACGCTCCAGATACTCGCGGGCGTAGCGGAAGCGGCCAGGCCGAACAGACCCCCTGCCCTCAAAAGTCAGCTCGCCCGCCGCGACATATCTACCATCTGCCGCCTTGAAGACGGTGAGATGATCCAGACGACCGGAAGACGATACGCGCCACATAAGGAACTCTTGGTTTTTGTTTAAAGGGATTTTCGAATTACTCTGACTACATCTCGTATTTTAGCCCAAAAATAATTCAGTCCGCAGAAAGCTGCGACGCCCGACCGGTCAGGTTACGCGCATTTGTGACCGAGGAAAGGAAATGCGGAAGCGGACCTTCACCTAAGGTCTTACCCCCGCCTCGGTCTGACCCAAAACCGACTTCCGTAGGCCATGTCGCGATGACCGCTTCGCGCCGTAAGTGGACGTTCGATGTACTTCCGGAATGTGCCAGGAGCGGCTCTTCCCGGGTTCCGTTTTATGTCCCGGAAAGACGCTCCTCGCGCACTCGGTCGTCTAAAGCAGCGCTTCGCCCCGGAACATCGGGATGCAACTGCCGCCGACACGCGAGTGATAGCCATCCTCGGCGCGCCACGACGTCACCTTGAGCAAGCTCGGCCGGCCCATCTCGACGCCCTGTGTGATGGTGAAGGCGGCCTTGTCTCCACCATCAAGCAAGAGCAGCAGAGCGCCGAGCGTGGCGCTGGCGCTTCCCGTCGCCGGGTCTTCCCAGGTGCCTGCGAGTGGTGCGAACATCCGTGCTCGGATCGTGTTGCCATCACGCGCATAGAGGAACAGC
The DNA here is from genome assembly GCF_008757455.1 of Microvirga brassicacearum. GTDB lineage: Bacteria > Pseudomonadota > Alphaproteobacteria > Rhizobiales > Beijerinckiaceae > Microvirga > Microvirga brassicacearum. Next base: position 64,537 of record NZ_VCMV01000012.1, read on the forward strand.
GACAAGCGTCCGGCCAGTTCTCCATGCAGCCGCACGAGCTTGCGAAAAGCGGCGAGATCAGGCGTCGCTCTGGCAAGAGCTTCCGGCTCGACCTGCGTCAGCACGAACTTGACGCCGACGGAGGCGTTCACCGGCTTGTGGGCTGCTGTAGCGATATCGTCACTTGAAAGCCCGACGCAGGCGGCGATCTCGGCGATCGGCAACTCCATACCGAGGGACAAGGCCTGCGGCGCCGCAATAGCTGCCCCTGTCACCGCTCCAACTGCATCACGCTCCACAGCGATCTCGACGAGGCCAGCCTTCTGCTCGAACCGCAGCACACCGCCGCGGTCCCGGCCATGGCGCGCCAGCACATAAGCCGTGCCGACATTGGGATGGCCAGCAAAGGGCATCTCAGCCGTGCGATGGAAGATGCGCACACGGGCATCATTAACCGGATCGTCGGCGGGCAGGACGAACGTTGTCTCGCTGTAGTTCATCTCCGCCGCGAGCGCCTGCATCTGTGCGTCGGAAAGCCCGCGCGCATCGGTAACGACAGCCAGCGGATTTCCACCGAAGGGGCGGTCGGTGAAGACGTCTACAGTCTCATACGGAAAGCGGGGCATGGCAGGTTCCAAAGACGGAGCGGATTCAACCATTTCCTATCAGCCAAGCCGGATGAAAACTAATTCAGCGACGGAATGTGACTGATCACCTTTGCTGTTTGTCGGAGCTGGCCTGATCGGCTTTCTGTCTTTGGCGTTGCAACGTCTAGAGCCACCGGTCGTTCACCCCGAAGTCTGCACTGGGTCATCCGAGGAAATTGCGGGCGCCTTGGAAGGGTCCGCTACTCCCCGCTCGAGCGGACATCGACCTACTTCGCAGATGTGCCACAAACGGTCGTATGGCACCCGATAATGCCTACACAAGGTTTCATGCGCCGCCAACGCCCGTTCAGGGAATTCGCTCGATCCTGAGCGGGAATTTCCCCCGCACGAGCAACGGCTCGAAACTACCCTGGAAGCGGCCGAGGCGGATCAACCCTTCCGACCAGCGATAGCCGGCGTAGAACAGGGCTAGGTTCCCCCACGGCGCGAAGTAGCACAGATCGCCGGCTGCCTCGTTGCCGAACGGCCCGCTTCCCTCTTCCGTGAGCTTGCGCGGGAGGTAGGCAATCTTCTCGTTCTTCCCGTAGTTGTCGATCGTCAGGTCCAGCGGCAGGAGGGACACAAGATCGCGCGCTGACGGATTGTCGTACAGGGTCGCGGTCATGCTCTTCCCGTTGAAGGTCAACCTTATTCTCATGTCGGTCGGTTCCTGACGTGTTGGCACGTTCCTCTGTTGGGCGAAGGATGGTCTGGGCAAGGCAACGCTCGCGAACATCGCCCCGAGCAGCGCACGGCGAAGCGGCGAGAATGAGTTCTCCGTCATGGCAGGCACTCCTCCAATGACTGACTCCGTCCGGAGATATCCGACCGAACCCGGTAGGCACAAAGACCTGCAACGGCAGCACCGATCACGAGAACGAGTGCACTGAACGCAAAGGTCGCCTGATATCCCTCGTGGTCGAACAGCCAGCCGCCGGACGATGCGCCGATCGCGATCGCGAGCTGAACCGCGGCGACCATAAGGCCGCCACCCGCTTCGGCATCATCAGGAAGCGCCTTGCTGAGCCAGGTCCACCAGCCGACCGGTGCCGCAGTGCCGATCAGCCCCCACATCGCAAGCAGCGACGTCGTCGCGAACGGTGAATGACCGAGCAGGGTCAGGGTACCTCCGATGACTGCCATGAGCAGCGGCAGGACGATCAGCAGGCTGTAGAGCCGCGTCTTGAACAGGAGCCCAATCAGGTAGGTTCCGACCACGCCGGCCCCGCCGATGACGAGAAGGATCAGAGAGAGCATCGACGTGTTCACTGCGGTCACCGTCTCGAGGAAGGGGCGCAGGTAAGTCTGGAGGACGAATTGGCCCATGAAGAGTAATGAGACTGCGGCCATGCCAAGCGGAACGGTGCGGCGGCGCAAGACGCGGAAGACGGTCCCGCTTCTCTCCGTCTTCGCCGGCATCGACGGCAGGCTGGCGAACAGCCAGGCGAGCGTTATGGCCGCGAGCGGCACGACAGCGAAGAACGCACCGCGCCAGCCGATATACTGGCCAAGGAAACTTCCCAACGGCGCCGCGATCGTGACCGCAAGCGCGTTGCCGCCATTGAGGAGGCCAAGGGCGCGCGGCACCTGGGATTCCGGCACCATGCGCATGACCGTCGCTGCCGACATCGACCAGAACCCGCCGATGACGACGCCAACGAGCGCTCGTCCCGCCATGAAGACGGCGGTATTCGGCGCGAAGGCGACCATCACGCCCGAGAGGATCATCACCAGCGTGAGGCTCAGCAGCACCACACGGCGGTCGATGCCGCGCGTGAGACTGGAGATCGACAGGCTGGTCAGGACGGCGAACAGCCCGGAAACGGCGATTGCCTGGCCCGCCATTCCCTCGCTCACACCGAGGTCGGAGGCGATCGGGGTCAGGAGGCTGACCGGCATGAACTCGGAGGCAATCAGCGTCGCAACACAGAGCGTTAGCGCGAAGACGGCGCCCCACGAAGCTGTCGCCGGGGCGGATGGGCTGGTTGCCGTGGTGCCTCCGTGCTTCATGATTGGTCCGTGTTGAGAAGCACGTCCAGCGTCCTTGTCGGCTGCGGGACGTGCTGCATTGAAGTATTCGTAAGGCCCTGGGTCGCTTACGAGCTCAGGTTGCCGCGGAAGAAGTCGGTCAGCTTCCCGAACGGGATCAGGTCCACCCGGTCATAGAGATCGACATGACCTGCGTTCGGAACGATGTAGAGTTCCTTCGGCTCGCCCGCCCGCTTGTAGGCATCCTCGCTGAACTCCCGCGAATGCGCCTTGTCGCCAGTGATGAAGAGCATCGGTCGCGGTGAGATCGTCTCAATGTCGTTGAACGGGTAGAAGTTCATGAACTTCACCGCGCTGCTCAGGGTCGGCTTCGTCGCAGTTCCGCCTGCTGCCCCTTCGGGGTGTAAGCGCCTCTTGGCGTCCGGTAGAAATCGAAGAACTCGCGCTGGATCGGATCGGTGCTCTCGGTGAGCTCGTTGACCGTGCCCGGAATGTACTGCGTCTCACCGCCGGCGAATTCGACCAGGCGCTGAGCCGTCGCCTTCTGGATGAAGTCCTTGCGCTGCTCCAATGTGACTGACTTCTTCAACCCGTTCCGGAAGGCGGCGCCCATGTCGTACATGCTGACGGTTGCGATCGCCTTCATGCGCGGATCGATCTTGGCCGCGCTGACGACGAAGCTGCCGCTGCCACAAATGCCGAGCGCACCGATGCGCTCCTGGTCGACGAAGGATTGCGTGCTCAGAAAATCAACCGCGGCGCTGAAATCGTCGGAATAGATGTCCGGGGCGACGAGGTGACCGGGCGTGCCCTCGCTCTCGCCCCAGAAGGACAGGTCGATGGAGAGCGTCACGAATCCCTGCTCGGCCATCTTGGTGGCGTAGAGATCGGCGCTCTGCTCCTTCACCGCGCCCATCGGGTGCCCGACGACGATCGCGGCCAACCTGGCATTCGGCTGCATGTCCTTGGGCGTGAAGAGATGACCCGCCACCTTCATGTTGTATTGATTCCGGAAGGTCACGCTCTTCACGTCGACCCGATCGCTCTTGTAGAAGTTGGCAGCACCGTTCGACATGTCCTGAGCCAATGCCGGAGAGGCGCTGACAGCGAAGCCGGACACGGATCCCAGCAAAATGGCGAGGCTTAGGGCTAGTTCCTTCATCTCATCGTCCTTCCTTGAATTCCATGGGGGCTTATCCGTCCGGTGGGGCTTGTGTTCATCCACCACCAGCCCGGATACGGTTCGGACCAAGCTCATCGCTCGGCACAGAATTCAATTTAGCGGCTGCGCACTCATAGAATTAGATGCTATATCTATCTTGGGGCTATAAGTGAGGCTTATGAATGGTTCGGGAGAACGTCAGCGATCTGGTCGCATTCATCACCGTCGCGCGCGAGGGCAGTTTCACCCGGGCTGCGGTCCGGCTCGGCGTCTCCCAGCCGGCCCTGAGCCAAGCCATGAGAGGGCTCGAGGAGCGGCTGGGCCTGCGGCTCCTGAACCGGACCACCCGCAGCGTCGCGCCTACCGAGGCCGGCGAGCGCCTTCTTCGCAGCATCGAGCCGCAATTCGCGCAGATCGAAGGAAGTCTCCTGGCGCTCACGGAGCTGAGGGACAAGCCATCAGGCGTCGTCCGCATCACGTCGACCCAGCATGCGGCCGAGACCGTGCTCTGGCCACGGCTATCGAAAGTAATGCGCGACTATCCCGACATTACGATCGAGCTCGTGACTGACGAGGGTCTGACCGACATTGTGAGCGCACGTTTCGATGCCGGCGTCCGGGTGGGCGAGTTCGTCGAAAAGGATATGATCGCGGTGCGCATCGGCCCGGAAATGCGGCAGGCGATCGTCGGAACGCCGGATTATTTTAAGACTCATCCTGTGCCAAAGCGTCCCGAAGACCTCACCAATCACCGCTGCATCAACCTGCGACGGGTTACGCGAGGTGGGTATTTTCCCTGGGAGTTCGAGAAGCGCGGCCGCGAAATCAACGTGCGCGTCGAGGGGCAGGTTGCGGTCCACAGCCTGGAGCTCGCACGCAGTGCCGTCTTGGACGGGCTTGGGCTGGCTTACCTGCCCGAGGACCTCGTCGGAGAGCAGATTGCGAAAAAGCAGCTCGTACGCGTACTGGAAGATTGGTGTGAACCGTACCCGGGCTACCACCTCTTTTACCCAAGCAGCCGGCAACATGCCCCCGCTTTTGCTGTCGTGCTGGAAGCGCTTCGCTTTCGCGGCTGAATGCAGCAAACCCTCGGCCCGTAGGCTGTAGTGGCAGCGGTGCGCTGTTCCATGAAATGCCCGCTTGGGTCAGAGTTTGACCTTCGAAGCTCGCAGTGAACGTCTGCTTATCGACAGTAA
>NZ_VCMV01000078.1:0-35490 GCF_008757455.1 Microvirga brassicacearum
CCCGCCCATCCCGGCCCTTCCCCGAATAGGCGACCACTTCCGGCGCGCGATCCTTGCCCGACCCGACGATCAGGTCGAGCACTCCGTCCCCATCCACATCGCCCATGGCGACACTGACGCTTCCTTGATAGTTCGGAAAAGGAGTGACGGTGGCGAGGACTCGATCACCATTGCCGTCGAAGACACGGACTTCCGCGGCTTTGCCTTCGGCACCGGGAATTGCGACCGCGTAGGTCGAGATCGCCGGGATCACGTTGATGAGCGCCATCAGTCCGTTGTCTTCGTGATTGAGACGATGGCAATGCATCACGTAGAGCCCGTCGTAATCATCGAAACGGGTGCGGATTGCCAGGATGCCGGGCTCGATCACGCTCTCGTCGATCTGCATGGTCGGGGCCGGCGCGTTGGCGTTGTCTACGCCCCACTTCTCCGGGCCGGTCTTCAACCCCGTCGTGGGATCGTAATACTCCACGACCTGGAAATCGTTGACATGGATGTGGATTGGATGCTCGTCATTGTTGCTGTTGACGAAGCGCCATTCCTCGACCGAACCAAGCCGTGGTTGAATGAGAGGCATATTGGGAAATGCAGCTGCGTCGAAGGCATAGACGAACGCCTTCGGATCTGAAGTCGTCGCCAGATCGTTCAAAAAGCCGCCGGAAATCTTGATCTCACGCTTGACGTCCGGGGTGGTGCCGGAGAGCTCCACAAAAGACGTGTAGGCGCCAAGTGGCTGACCCTCGACGAAGGCGGTCGTCGTCCCCGCCCCCTCGGACGGAGTGGCTTTTGCCAGCAGCTGGGTGGGAAAGGCAAAGAAACCGTCGACGTAGCTCACCGCGGAAGGCGGCACGCTCAGGCTGCCCAGCACCGCCGGGGGATTCCCGGTGCCGTCATTGGTGTAGAGCACACCGGGTGCCGTGATCGTCTTTGCGCCACCACCGCGCGGCGGCATCTCAAGCACCAGATCACCTTGGGCGGGGATCGTCACCGCAATGGCGTATCGACTAGCCGGGGGAATGAGCAGGCGCGTGCCGTTCTCTGTCACCGGGTAATGCACCTCGGGATAGGGGTTCCCGTCCTGCCCGACGACGGCAATCTGCGGATGCCGGCCCGTGGCGGTTTCCGTCAGCTGGACGTTCATGTAGGCAAAGTCGCTGACGTTCGAGAGAACCCAGATCTCCGTCTGGCCCGCCTTGCTCCGGATCACGGGCTGGAACTGGCCGTTGACCGTGAACTGCACGTCCCGTCCGCTATCGGGAAGCGACGGATTCGCGGGTACATCCAGCTCCGCCTGGCCACCGGCCGCGGTGAAGCGCTGCAGGTTGCTCGGAATGGCCTGCAGGAGACCTCGGTCGTTTCTTATCGAAAGGGGTCCCGCGTACCAAACCGTGAAGAACTTCGATCCGACCGCGGACCTCGCGAAATTCACCGGCGCAAGCGACGGTCGATAAATCCCCTTCGCGAGTTCGTCGCCCTTCGGCGGAACGATCGAACTGACATACTGCGCCCAGTTCGCATTATTGAGCTGTGGCGCTCCACCTGCCCGATCGAACACGAAATTGTACTGGAGGAGCATATTGCGGACAGGGATGTTCTTCTCTGTCACGACAGGCAGATTGCCGTCAGTCCGTCCAATCGCAAGGAGGCCGACCAGGCCCCCATAGACTTGCGGCGCGGTCAGGGAGTGAAGGTGGCTGTGGTACCAGTAGGCTCCCTGCGGCATGTTTTGCGGAATGTCATACGTGTAAGTATTCGACATACCCGCAGGGATGTGGAGCATGACGTTATCGGCATTTCCCTTCGGACTGACGTGAATACCGTGAACATGAAGATTGAGCGGCGAATCCTTGAGTTGGATCGGATAGATCGGCACCGCTCCATCTTTGGCCGTGTATTGAGGGCTGAAATAATCCTCGATCGTCAGGCCGCTCAGGGCGTTGTCCAGGTGAACGATCAGCTTCTCGCCCGGAAAAACCTGCAACGTCGGGGCGGGATAAAGCCCCTTGCCCGTCACGTTGTTGTCGGAAGCAGTGCCCTGGATCAGCTCATAATCGAACAGAAGGAAGTTCTGGACGGGTTTGGCCGCCGTATCGAGGGCGACCTGGCCCTGACGCGCGGTCAGCCGAACCTCGAGAACACCATCCTTCGTCGCCAGCGTGATCGGCTCCCTGTAGTCGGGAGAAGCAGCGACCCTCGATGCTACGCGAGCATCCTGCGCATCCGCGCGCGAGATGGATCCAATCGCGATAGACAAGACAATCATGGCGCTGGCGATCAGCGGATGGAACAGACCGTCGAACGGTAGGGCGCGGTCAACTTGGGGATGCTGCATGAGTTTTCCGAACAATCGCCAGAGTTACGAATAAGAGAGACACGCGTCAGGGGCACGCGGCTCCAGTTTTCACCCAGGCCTCGACCAGGGCGCCGGCCTCTTTCTGAGTTCCCGGAGCGGGCTGACGACCGAATCCTGGCGCCCAGGCCCACCCTACAAGGGTGTCCGAACCGATATGCTCGATGAGGTCAGCCAGGGAGCGTCCACCATTCCGCTTGGGGTCCTTGATCTGGGCGCAAATCTGGGAAATCGTCTTGCCTTCCCAGGCCATCTCCGCAGGTGCGAGATGCCAGAGGGGGTGCCCCGGCATGCGGCCCGGATCAAAGTTTGTTTCCTGGTGACAGCTCGAGCATTGCATCGTGGCAAGCCCAAAACCATCCGGTCCCCGAGAAACGGGCGGTTCATGCAAGCGGCGGAGATCGCCCTGCCGCGGGCGATCGGTGGCCGGATGACAATTCGTGCATCGAGGATGAGTCAGGACCTTGCCAAGTTCGGTAAAAAATGCCGCCGAGCGTTGATCGGGATTTGAAATGGACCCAAAGCTCTCTGGGGCAGCCAGACTACCGGCCGCGGCCGGAGACTCCGCATGGACTGCGATGCCGACCGTCAGAATATTGCCTAGCGCCAGCGCCCACGCCAAAACAAGAACGGGAAGCATCCTCGCGGATTTCATCAGTCGACTCCCTGCGCCTGATCGCGCTCGTATGCTGTTCAAACCGCGGTCCCTTGCCGGTGCCGTCATCAGGTCAGATAGCGGCCTGGATCCGCGAGAATGACGTCGCGAACCGCCTGGTGGTATTTGACGTAACCGGTGCATCGGCAAAGGTGTCCGTCAAGCGCCTCCACGATGGCCTTCTCAAGATCCGCGCGGGATATCGGCTTTCTCTCGAGGCGCTCCAGGAATACTTGACCCTCGTTCAAGAACCCGGGAGTACAATAGCCGCACTGAAACGCAAAATGCTCGATGAAACCTTTTTGCAGAGCCGTGAGTTCGCCGTTGATCGCATGACCTTCGATCGTGCGGATCTTCTTGCCGTTGAAGCTCAGTGCCGGGATGACACATGTCGGCTTTGTGTGGCTCGTGCCGTCATCACCGTCGACGATCACCGCGCAGCTCAGGCATTGTGCGGCCCCACAGCCGAATTTCGTGCCGGTGAGACCGAGAACCTCGCGCAGAAAGTCGTTCATGGTCAGTTCGGCACGGACATCGATGGGACCGTAGAGGCGCCCGTTAATCGTTAGGGAAAGTGTCGTCACGCCAACACTCCCTTCAGCATTGCTTGCGTCACCGGCAGGGCATTGAAGCGATGACCGGTGGCGTCAAAGATTGCGTTCAAGAGCGCGGGAACGATCGGTATCATGACAACTTCCGCCATACCCTTCGGAGGCTCCTTCGGAGAGAAGGGTGGAAGGACCTCAATTTCGAGGTCGTGAAGAGGAAGGTCCGAGCCGCGCGCTATCAGATACTGACCGAGATTCCATTTCCCGTTTCCGGGTCCCTCCTCAAAGGGCGGCAACGTTTCCAAGAGCGCATATCCGACGCCCATCGCAAAGCCGCCCTGCGCCTGTCCGACAACCACCTCGGGGACGAGCACCTGGCCGCATTCGAGAACGCTATAAGCCTTCGCGATCCGGAGTACGCCGGTGGCGCGCTCGATCTCCACGCGGACGAGCGTGCCGCACAAGGACGAGAAGGCCGTTCCTATGCGGTTGTAATCGGCTGGCGGAAACGCAACCGCGCTGCGATCAAGACGCGTGAAGGCGGCACTCCCTAACTGTATAGCAAGCGCGTCGATATCGGCCGTCCATTCTTGGTCGCCAATGGCAAATGTCGCTTGTGACCACGCCCAGCGCGAAAACGCGTGCGCCATGGCGCCTGTCACGCCTTTTCGCGCGTGCGCCTTGGCGGCGATCGCCTTAAGCGGCAGAGGCGACAACCCCGACATGACGAGGTAGCCGTCCTGCCAAAAGGCCTCGTCCGATTGCTTCGACCGTGGATCGTTCGGCGCGATTCCCCAGAGGTCGAGCGCCGCAGGCCAGAGGCCGAAGCGAAATACGACCCTTGCAGCCTCCGCCGCAGCCTGTGTACCCACATGCGCGCCGATCGAAGCGCTCGTCGCGGAGCTAATAGCAGGAACCCAACCCGTGTCGCGTGCCGCCGTATCCTGCTCCTCTTGGCTAATCAAATAGGCGTCGCCTGACGTGAAGAGACCGAGTGCGTCGAAGACATCGACCTGCGCCACCGTGACTTCATCAGCGATACTGCCGAGATGAAGCGCGACGCGATTGGCCAGGGCCGTTCCAATTCCGTTGCCCATCTCGACTGCGTCGCTATGGATCGAGATACGACCCTCCGGATCGATAGACACCGTTCCGAGCGAACAGTCGGCACCGGTGCCATAGTCCTTCATTGAGCATGCCACGCCGGTACCGATCAGAACACCTGCCGGGGCACGCGCTTTTTCCTCGGCGCGCCGCTTCCAGATCGCATGACGGTCGAGCTTGTCGAGGATCTCGGGCGTGCGGACCGATACTGAATAGGGGTTTCCGGTCATCGTCCGACCGCCGACCTTGAGCGCATTGCGTCGCCGGAACTCGATCGGATCGAGTGGTAGCGCGGCCGCCGCTTCGTCGACGAGGACTTCCAGCGCCGTCATTGTCTGCAGCGTCCCGTATCCGCGCATCGATCCAGCGGTTACGCCGCGAGAGTGGACCGCAACGGTGGTCACGTCGACTTTGGGGACATCGTAAATGCCGGTCGCGCCGGTCGCACCCACCACCGCAACGCTGGTCGAATAGTTCATGAGACCGCCGCCATCGAGAACATGGTCCGCAGCAAAAGCGACGATCTTTCCCGTCGCACGGTCAATTCCGATCTCGCTGTGCATCTTGAATGGATGGCGTTTGATACCGCCCTGAAACTGTTGATAGCGATCATGCGCCAAGCGGACCGGGCGGCCCGGAAAGAACATTGCGGCGAGCGCCACGTAAAGCGGGAATGGGGTGTGATCACGCCCGCCGAAACCACCGCCGACATAGGCGAACTGTGCATCGATCCGGCTCGGCTTGTAGGCGTCGGCCGCCTCTCCCAGCAGGAACGCAATCGCGCTCCCGGCCTCGAAGGGCGACTGGACCCCGAGTACGAGCTTGAGGTCCTTGCTGGCGGAATCAAACCACGCTAGGCCCGCTTCCGGCTCAAGGAACATGGGATCGACGGATTGTGTTTCGAAGTCGCGAGCAAGCGTCAGGATGGAAGGATCCTTGCGCGCGAGAGCGGCGCGAATGTCCTCGCCATAGGTCGCGCCCTTAACGTATTCACCGCCCTTCGCGACGGGAAGCGGCTGCCAGATTGGCCGCCCTGAGCTTTCGAGAAAGCCTGGGCTGATCCAGCCTTCCTGAATAGGCGAATAGATATCGGGCGCGTCCGGCGTCGCACCGGCGACGCGGGTGAAGCGAAAGGCGGCGTAATTGGCACCGGGAACCGGACCGGTCTCGGCGCCAAACCTCAAGAAGTTGTCCTCTCGCAATGCGAGCCGCGCGCGATCGAACGCATCGAACGTGTCGAAGATGAGCAGTGCGACAGGCTGCCCGAGATAGAGCGGCGTCTTGCCGACAGGACAGAAGAGGTCCCCAGTATAGAATTCCGGGACGCGCGTCCCGATACGCTCAAGGTCTGCCGCTGTCACAACGACCGAAGGTGGGGCAAGCTTGCCCAACCGCTCCAGGTCAAGACCGGAATAGACGTGAGTGGCGTCCGCAGCGCGAACAAGCAGCGCGTGGGATGTCTCCCCCGGCCACCCTGGAAGATCCGCCGCGCGAAAGTCGGAGGCGTAGAGTTTGGCGCCCGTTGCCTTGGCTACACCGTCGACCCGGCCCGAAGCCGGCCTGCTGACGCCCCTGCCCGGCAATGTTTCATGCACAAGGAAGCCCAGGGTGTCTGCCAATGAAAGTCGAGAGATACCGAGCGTAATGCCGCTGGCGGTGACCCACTTCATCAACTCCCGCCGCGATGGACGCATCGTGTTATTCTCTTCACAAATCTCCGCGATTGGAGACTACACACATCAACACTCAAGCTTGGCAGAGGCGGCAGAGCGAGAAACCTAGAAGCACTGTGGAGCGCCGCGAACGATACAGCCGCGGGGTCTTAGCGTAGCGGATTTACACCTACCCTAGAGGAATTCATACCAAAGGATAGCCGTTTTTCGCGAGCTCGCCCTAGCCTTCGCCGAGGGAAAGTTGCCCGCCCTCACGTCGGCCCGATCGCAAGGTTGAACTGGCCTCGGCCTTGGCTCCCATCGCCTTGACGGGAATCCAACCGGCGCCAAGCGAGATGCCTCCGTCCCGAACAGGCCGAACGGAATGCCGCCTAGTCCCGTACCCAAGCAGATGAGGATTTTGGGTTTTCAGTCGACGGAGTCGACGTTCATGGAAGGTTTGACTACTCCTCGCGGAACGCCTTGTGAGATTGTCTGTCAGCGGTCTCGTCCGGTAGGATAAGACCGTTCGAAAGCCAGTTTGCACGAACGTCTCCACTGGCATGCCCGGCAGCAATTTCTCGGCGCCGAGACGATCCTCCTCGCCCTCGAGAAAGGCGATCCGAACCTGACGCCTAGCGGCTCCATAGGAGCGGAGCTTGTCGGTGATGATGCGCTTGGGCGGGATGCCTTTGCGTTCTCGTCAGCCGGACCAGCACGCGTTTGGCTGCCTTGGTATTGCGCCGGGTCTGGACGATTTCATCGAGCACGTGCCCCTCGTGATCGACTGCCCGCCACAGCCAATGCTTCTTTCCGGCGATGTTGATGACCACCTCATCCAGATGCCATCTGTCCCTACAGAGCCCAGTCCAGGCTTTCGCGCGCCAGCAGAACGTCAACGTTCTGGTGGAATTCGAGGATCTCGGCACCGCGGTCGAGCCAATCCTGGAGTGTGCTGAGCCCGGCCTGATCGCGGGTCAGAAACATCGTTCCGTTCACATCGAGTCCCGAATAAGCACCGGTCGCAATGAAGCTGCTGGTGATGAAAGCCTGCAGGTCGGCGGGAGCACTTTGTCCGACGATCGCCACGCGATCGCGTGCGAAATCGAATGTACTGTCGTCCGCGAGCACGTTGACGCCGCCGCCCGCCAGGACGAAGAGATCCCGCCCGGCGCCGGTGTGAAAGAGATTGCCGCCGCCACCGCCGATAAACACCGCACCGTCTCGATCGGTCAGGACATCCTTTCCGCCGCCCCCGGATAGGAGGTCCATTCCCGCGCCGCCGTCGAGACTGTCGGCGCCGGCTGCGCCAAAGAGCGCATCTCCGCCATCATCTCCGGCAATCCAGTCGCCAAGGGATCCGCCGCTGACATAATCGTCGCCAGATCCGGCATCGAACTGACGGCCGGTTTCATAGCCCGCCGCAATAGAAGCCGCATTGTCGCCAGGGAGGTTGACCCGATCGTTGCCTCCAAGGGCGGCATATTGCGCACCTTCCGTATAGTCGGACGGGCGCACCGTCGCGAAATCGATGACGTCGCGGTCTTCGCCAAACAGAGGCGTGGCGCCCAGAAGGGAACGAAGCGATGCGCCGTGGTAGATGAAGGATGCGCCCTCGGCTCCATTGTAGTCCTTGGCGCCCACGATAATATCGGACAGGCCGTCATTATCGACGTCGCCGGCCGACCAGAGCGAGAACCCAAAATGACCGCCTGCCTGATCGCCGTCGATGACGAGGGCCGGGTTTGCGGCCAAGCCCTGGGATCCGCCGAGATACAGGAAGACCTGCCCGGCCCCAGCCAGCGTTCCGGTCGAATCCGTTACCGCCGCAAGAGGTGCGCCAACAATGACGTCGTCGAAGCCGTCGCCGTTGATGTCGCCGGCGGAAGCGACATAGTTGCCAAAGAAGCTGCCGGCGTTGGGCCCGAACGCCGTCCAAGAGGCGGTTGCGGACAGGCCCGTCGCCGAGCCGAGATAAAGGTAGGCCGCGCCCTCCTTCTGACGCGAACCGGGCGCGTCATGAAGACGGGCTCCAATGATGACGTCGTCGAAGCCATCGCCATTCACGTCGCCGGCGGACGCGACGCTGCGTCCGAAATCAGCGCCGGAATCCGGGCTGTCCGCTTGCCAATCGGCGGTGGTCGACAAGCCTTGGGCGGATCCGAGCCAGACCGAGACCCGCCCCGCCTCTCCGCTTCCGGTATCGTATTTTGGTGCGCCACCGATCAGATCGGCGAAGCCGTCTCCGTTCACATCTCCCGCCGTGGCCGCCCCTCAACCGAGGCCGGCACCAGCGTCGTCGCTGACGACGAACCAGTCATGGTGGGTGCTCAGACCGGTCGCGGAGCCGAGATAGACCGCTAAGCCACCGGCATCGATATGCGCTGGATCCAAAGGGCTGTCGTGAAAATAAGCCGAGACGACAACGTCATCGAAGCCATCGCCGTTGACGTCTCCCGCCGTTCCGACAGCCCGACCGAACCGATCGCCAAGTTGCGGGCTCTGCACCTCCCAATCGGGCGTCGCGGAAGGCCCCGTCGGAGACCCGAGATACACATAAGCCTTGGGTCGGAAATCGCCGTCGTCGGGGCTGTCGGCAAACGTCGGACCTCCGACAATGATGTCGGCAAAACCGTCGCCGTTCACATCGCCCGCACCGCGGACGGCGCGGCCGAAATGCCAGCCCACAAGGTTGCTTTCCCCTCGCCACAGAGGAGCGCTCTCGACGCCGCTCGAGCCACCCCGGTACACAAACGCCGCGCCCTCGGCAGATTCGTTCCCGTCCCAAAGGTAGGCGCCGACAATGACATCGTCGAAACCGTCTCCATCGACATCGCCTGCGCCCGCGACCTCGACGCCAAACTCAGCGCGCGGTTGACCAATTCTTCCGAGCCAGTTCGCTGTGATGCGCATGGTCCACCCTGAAATCGGGAAAAGGGACGCGAGAGACGCAACACAAGTGAACTACGGAATTGTAGAGCAGGCGTCATGTACAATCGAGGTGACATCAATGATCTGCCCGGAGAGATATTGGCCATAGGTTTTCGAGCCGTCCATTTCTATTATGACTTACTCAAGAGAGGACGAGCGCCGACTGGGAGGTAATGCGCATCGACCCCAGCGGCTCCCTAGGGTTGCCATCACGCACCAGCATCTCGAAATGCTGAGCGAGTGACAACGGGAGATGCGCATGATCTCAAAACCCTTGAGGGTGGCATAAGCTGTTTTCATCCTCTGCCGCGCGTGGGCCGGATGACGCGCTTGAGCGCTCGTGATCCGCCTCGATGATATTGTTGAGATACTTCGAGGCCTGGTGCTCAATAGCATCCCGCAGATGGCCGTCTCGTTGCAGACGCCGGATTGCCTTGGGATAGAAGGCCAGTTTGTCGGTCGCTATGGACGACGGCGGATATTTGCTCATCGTCTTTACCGCTTTGCGCTGGAACCGATAAGCCGCGCTGGTGGTTCGCCGATCCGACAACATGAAGTCGATCAACCGGCCGTGCCCGTCGACAGCCCGGGAAAGATATTTCCACATGTCACCTACGCGGACGTATGTCTCGTCAACGCGCCACGAGCCGGACCGATATCCCTGACATCGGCGGACACGCTTCTCAAGTTCTGGTGCGTAGCGCTGCACCCAACGGTAGATCGTGCTCGGTAAATTTCGACACCACGCTCCCGCATCATCTCAGCCAGGTAGCGAAAGCTGATCCCATATTTGCAGTACCGGCGGACGCACATCAGAATGATAGCTACTGGAAAGCGGCGGCGCCTGAATATCGACAACAGAGCGACTCCTCAACTGGCCGCTCCGGGTTACTCGCACCGGTTAACGCACCAATCCCGCTTCAGCCGCAGGTGTCAACACCGCGCCTGCAAGACCGGACCTCAGCCGTCGTCCTCTGTTTAGTTATTGTATACGTTGTGCATGTTTCTTGAGTACAATTTCCGGTTTCCTGCTTCGCTAGGGGACTCAGCAGCCGTTCAAGAGGACGAACAGTATCGTCCCGATTCAGGCCAGAAGCGGGTAAAATTGCACCGAGCGACCAAGAATCGTTCAAATCTGCACTAGCGGTCAGGCAGAACTTGTGTGCATGATCTCACTATATCGCATACATCTATGTACACAGAGTGACCGCGACCATGGCCCGAACCAGCCTATTGATCGTGAATGGCAATACCAACCGCTCGCTGACGCTGCGGTTGAACGATCGGGCGCGCATGCTGTTGCATCCCGAGAGGGAGATTGTCTCCGCGACTGCACTGTCCGGCAGCAACTACATCACGACCCGGGCTGACGCCGTGATCGCGGCCCAGGCGATCGTCGAGACGATCGCGGCGGAGATGAGGCGCCTGTCGCCTCGAACCTACGATGCTTGTGTGCTCGCATGCTTCGGCGAGCCCGGAATCGGCGCCGCACGGGAAATATTTCCTTTCCCGATCATCGGCATGGCCGAGGCCTCGATTCTGTCGGCACTGCAATTAGGTGAGCGTTTTGCCATCGTGACCGTGGGTGAGCGCTGGCCGGGCATGCTGCGTGAACTGATGCGCCAACAGGGACTCGGCGAGCGCTGTTGCGGCATTCTGGGGTTGGCCGGTCACGCGCTGGACTTTGTATCTCAGCCGACAGAGGCGCGAGTTGCTGTGCGCGAGGCTGTCGATCGTGCGGTCCGCGAGCACGGAGCCGATGTCGTCGTCATCGGCGGTGCGGCGTTGGCGGGTTTCGCGGACGAACTGCAACCGTCCTTTGACGTCCCGCTCATCTGTTCCTTCACGGCGGCGCTTGCTCAGGCCGAGGCCCTTGCCACGATTCGATGCACGGCTCTTCACGCAGCGACGCATTTCCCTATGCACCAGCCGGATCAAGAAGCTGGGCAGACCGGTCACTACGGGTGATCGCCACCAGAGAAGACAACAAGACCAGAGGAGAACGAGGATGAATTCGCTAAACAGGATGCTGACAGCGACGGCAGCCATACTGATCTTGTCGACGGCCGCGACCTCCGTTTCGGCCCAGACCCTGAAATGGGGTGCGGCGCGAGACATCGATTCGGTCGATCCCTATGCTTTCGGCAGCACTTTCACGCTGGCCTTCCTGAACCATGTCTATGAAGGGCTGGTGCGTTACGATGAAAATCTCAAGATTCAGCCGGCGCTGGCGGAATCCTGGGCGATCGTTCAGCCGACCGTGTGGCGTTTCAAGCTGCGCAAGGGCGTTAAATTTCAGAACGGCAACGACTTCACCGCCGATGACGTGATCGCGTCCCTGAAGCGCATCAGCCACGACACCTCGCCGCTCAAAGGCAACCTGCCTGCCTACAAGAACGCCACGAAGATCGACGACCATACGGTCGATCTCGAGCTCAACTCGGCCTATCCGCTGCTGCTCAACGACCTTACGAACGTCTTCATATTCGACAAGGAATGGCTCGTCGCCAACAACAGCGAATTGCCGACCGACGTCGCAAAAGGGGTCGAGGGTTACGCCACCCACAATGCAAATGGGACTGGGCCCTTCAAACTCGAGTCCCGCCGTGCCGACGCAAAGACCGTGCTGGTGGTGAACCCAAACTGGTGGGACAAGCCGAAGCACAATCTCACCCGTATCGAATTTACGCCCATCGCCTCGGCACCGACCCGGGTCGCGGCTCTCATTTCCGGAGATATCGGGTTCACGGAATCGGCGCCGTTGCAGGACCTTCAGCGCCTGCAGAGCGCTCCCGATGTCAAGGTCCGGCTCTCGACCGAGCTGCGTACGGTATTCTTCGCCCTCAACTTCAAGGACAAGCTCGTCGAGTCCGACGTGAAGGACAAGAACCCTTTGAGGGACAAGCGGGTTCGCCAAGCCCTGTACCAGGGGTTGGCCATGGACCAGATGCAGAAGCGCGCGTTGCGCGGTCTGTCGCGCAATACCGGCGCAATGATTGCCCCGGTGATCCCTGGCTACACCCCGGACATGGATGAGCGTCTCCCGTTCGATGCGGACAAGGCGAAGAAGCTGCTCGCCGATGCCGGCTATCCGAACGGCTTTTCCCTATCCCTGGTCTGCTCGACCGATTCCTACGTCAACGAGGAGGAGATCTGTCAATCGGCCGCCGCCATGTGGGCGCGGATCGGCGTCAAGGCCAACCTCAATTCGGGCCCGCGCAGCATCCAGAACCCCAAGCGCGTCAAAGGTGAATTCGATATCACCACGCTCGGCTGGGCGAATGAGCCGATGATCGACGCCTATTCGATCCTGGTCCAGGTCATGCACAGCAAGACAGGCTCGGCCGGTGTCTTCAACTGGGGCAACTGGGGCAATGCTCGGATCGACGAACTCACCGACAGGTCTGCCAATGAGCTCGATCCCGAGAAACGCATCCCGATGATGAGCGAGGCGCTGAAGATCGCCCGCGACGACATCATGTTCCTGCCGCTGCATCAGCAGCCGATGGCCTGGGCGACGCGCGCCGATGTCAGCGACGTGGTGCAGCTTTCGGACAACAAGCCGAGGCATTGGCTGACCCGCATGAAGTAACGCTCTTGCCCTCCGGACCTGTTCCATAAGGCAGGGTCGGAGGGCTCCACGGGAGGACCGTTGATGCTGGCCTTTATTCTTCGACGCATCGCCAACGCCGCCGTCGTGATGCTGACGGTCGCGCTCATCGCCTTCATCATCTTCCGCTTCATCGGCGATCCGGTGGAGATGATGCTCAACGAGCAGGCGACGCAGATGCAACGTGATGCCTTGCGCGAACGCCTCGGCCTCAATTCGTCCGCGGTGATGCAGTTCGCAAAATTTGTCACCAATGCCGTGCAGGGTGATTTCGGAATTTCCTACCGAAACCAACAGGACGTCTTCACGCTTATCATGGAGCGCTTTCCGGCAACGCTCGAACTCGTGCTGGTCGCCACCATCCTTTCGTTGGCTCTCGGCATTCCTTTCGGCGTCATCACCGCCATCCACCGAAACTCCATGCTCGCTCAAGGGCTGCAGTTTCTCTCCATCGTCGGCATTTCGCTGCCGAGCTTCGCACTCGGAATCCTGCTCATCCTGGTCTTCTCGGTGCAGCTTGGCCTCCTTCCCGGTTTTGGACGCGGCGAGGTGGTCGATCTCGGCTTCTGGGAGACGGGCCTGCTCACGACCTCCGGCCTCAAGGCGCTGATCCTTCCGAGCATCACACTCGCCCTGTTCCAGATCACGCTGGTGATGCGACTCGTGCGGGCCGAGATGCTGGAGACGCTCAGGACCGATTTCATCAAGTTTGCACGCGCGCGCGGGCTGCCGAACCGTATCGTGCACTTTCGCCATGCGCTTCGAAATTGTCTCATGCCGGTCATCACCGTCACAGGCATGCAGATTGGAAATCTGATCGCGTTCGCGCTCATCACGGAGACGGTATTTCAGTGGCCCGGCATGGGACTTCTGTTCATTCAGGCCGTCACATTCGTCGATATTCCGGTGATGGCGGCCTATCTCGTCATTGTTTCGTTCATTTTCGTGGCGCTGAACACGGTGGTCGACATGCTCTACGTCGTGATCGATCCGCGTCTGCGTACGCAATCCACTGCTGGAGGCGGCCATGGAGCCTAAGTCGATGACGACACCCCTCGCCTTCGCCGACAAGGCCAGCTTCCTGGCGCGCCTGCGCGATAGCGATCTCTGGTGGGGGCTAAAGCGCAGCCCGCTGGCGCTTGGCTCGGGGGTCATGCTGATGGTGGTCGTGCTTCTCGCCATCCTCGCTCCGCTGATCGCGCCGCAAAATCCCTACGATCTTGCGCAGCTCGATCTGATGAACAGCGAGTTGCCCCCTGCCTGGCTGTCCGACGGCATGGCCACATATCCGCTCGGTACCGATAATCAGGGGCGCGATGTTCTGTCGGCCATTCTCTATGGTTCTCGCATCTCGCTCATCATCGGCGCCGCGACGGTAATCGTGTCGCTGTCGATCGGCATTCTGGTGGGGCTTTCTGCCGGATATTTCGGAGGCTGGGTCGACAATTTCCTGATGCGGATCGGCGACACGCTGCTTAGCATTCCGACCATCCTCGTCGCGATTCTGGTGACGGCGGTGTTCCGGCAATTGCTGCCGATCGGCCTGCGCGAGACATTCTCCGCCGTCATTCTCGTGCTTGCGATCTCGATGACAAACTGGGTCCAGTATGCACGGATGGTGCGCGCATCGACGCTGGTGGAGCGACGCAAGGAATATGTCCAGGCTGCCCGCCTGATCGGCGTGAAGCCGTTGCGGATCATGCTCGGGCACATCCTGCCCAACACGCTGACGCCGATCTTTGTCACCGCGACCCTCAATCTCGGTCTCGCCATCCTGATCGAAGCGACGCTGAGCTTCCTCGGCATCGGCATGCCGCCGACGGAGCCCTCGCTGGGCACGCTCATCCGCATCGGCAACCAATATCTGTTTTCGGGCCAATGGTGGGTCGTCGTCTTTCCCGCCGCCTATCTCAGTCTCGTCGTGCTTGCCGTAAACCTTCTGGGAGACTGGCTGCGCGACGCGTTCAATCCAAAGCTGCAATGATCACGAGGATCCCATGATGCAAACGAACGCGCTCTTCACCAATGTCAGACCAGCCGGCGCGGCGGCAACCAATGTCCTCGTCCGCGACGGACGCATCGCGTCGATCGGAACGGCTGCCAATGCCGAGGGTGCCGACGTGGTCGATGGCGGCGGCGCGTTGATGCTGCCCGGTCTTGTCGAGGCGCATACCCATCTCGACAAGACGGTCTACGGCATGGGGTGGTATCGCAACGAGGTCGGGCCGCGGCTGATCGACAAGATCGACAACGAGCGGGCGCAGAAGAAGATCCTCGGCATCGATCCCGCCCGCCAATCCGCGCGTCAGATCGTGCTCTCGGTCGGCCACGGCACGACGCATATCCGAACCCATGTCGACGTCGATACCGAGATCGGTCTGTCCGGAATCGAAGGCGTGATGGCGACCCGCGAGCGCTATCGCGACATCGTCGACGTCGAGATCGTCGCCTTTCCTCAGAGTGGCATGCTGGTGCGTCCGGGAACGGTCGAGTTGATGGAGGAGGCGCTGCGCATGGGGGCCGAAGTGGTCGGCGGGCTTGATCCCTCCGGCATGGACCGCGACCCCAAGGGCCATCTCGATGTGATCTTCGGTCTGGCGCAGCGCTATGGCCGTCCCGTCGATATCCATCTGCACGAGGCCGGCGAACTCGGGGCATTTGCCACCGAGCTGACCATCGAGCGCACGAAGGCGCTCGGAATGCAGGGCAAAGTCACCCTCAGCCATGCCTTCTGCCTGGGCATGCCCGATCCTGTTGCCGTCGGCGCGTTGATCGATGGGCTGCGGGACGCGGGCATCCACATCATGACGACGGCCCCGGCCTCGCGCCCTGCGCCGCCGGTGAAGCGTCTCGTCGAGGCGGGGATCACAGTGTGCGCCGGGTCGGACGGCATCCGCGACACGTGGGGTCCCTATGGCAACGGCGACATGCTGGAGCGCGCCATGCTCATCGGATTGCGCAACAATTTCCGCCGCGACGACGAGTTGGAGCTGGCGCTCGACATCTGCACCTATGGCGGCGCCAAGGTGATGGCGCTTGATGGATACGGACTGAAGCCCGGCTGCAGAGCTGATTTCGTTCTCGTCGACGCGGAAACCATCGCAGAGGCGGTGGCCGGCCGGCCGCAACGCAAGCTCGTGGTGAAGAACGGTCGCGTCTCCGCCCGCAACGGCGTGGCGACGATGGAGGCTCCCTGATGACGCGCCCGGTCCCCCTGCCCCTCGGCCGCGTCGACGGACCGGTGCTCGTGACCGCGCGGTGGGTCGTCGGCCATGATGCCGGCGGTCATCGCCTGCTCGACCGCGGCGAAGTGGTGTTCGACGGCGACAGAATCATCTTCGTCGGGCACGACTACGGGGGCGAGGTGGCGCGTCGGATCGATTTCGGCGACGCGCTGATCGGGCCCGGCTTCATCGATCTCGATGCGCTGTCGGATCTCGACACGACGATCCTCGGTTATGACAACCAGCCGTCCTGGGAAAAGGGGCGCATCTGGCCGAAGACCTATATGGATCGCGGGCCGTATGAGATGTACACGCCCGACGAGTTGGCGTTCCAGAAACGCTACGCCTTCGCCCAGCTCATTCGCAACGGCATCACGACGGCGCTTCCGATCGCGTCGTTATTCTATCGCGAGTGGGGCGAGACCTGGGGCGAATTCGAGGCGGCAGCGGCAGCCGCAGGAGACCTTGGCCTGCGCGTTTATCTCGGACCGGCCTATCGCACCGGCAACACCTTCGTCGAGGATGACGGGCGCATCGCGTTCCACTACGATGAGGCGCGTGGCCTCGCCGGGCTTGATGAAGCGATCCGCTTCTGTCGGACATTCGAGGGGCAGCATCACGGTCTGGTGCGCTCCATGCTGGCGCCCGACCGCATCGAAACCTGCACGAGCGAACTGCTGACGCGTTCAGCGGCTGCGGCGCGCGACCTCGACGTGCCGATCCGCCTGCATTGCTGCCAGTCGAAGTTCGAATACGATGCGGTGCTGCACCAACATGGCATGAGTCCTCCCGAATGGCTGCAGAGCCTCGGCTTCCTGTCAGAGCGGGCCCTGCTCCCACACGGCACCTATGTCTCCGGATCGAGCCGCATCGATCGACCGGGCCGCGACCTCGAACTCATTCGGGACGCGGGCGCCAGCATCGTGCATTGTCCGCTGGTTTCGGCCCGCCACGGCAGCACGATCGAGTCGTTTTCCCGGTATCGCGCCATGGGCCTGAAGGTCGGCCTCGGCACCGACACCTGGCCCGCCGACATGGTGCTGAACATGCAGGTCGGCATGATGCTGTGCCGCGTCGCCGACGCTTCGACGCAGACGGTCCGCTCCGAGCATTACTACGATGCGGCGACCATCGGCGGTGCCGATGCGCTGCGCCGCCCCGACCTGGGCCGGCTGATGCCGGGAGCCAAGGCGGATCTTGTCGTCTTCGACCTCGGCCACGATCGCATCGGGCAGGTGATCGATCCGGTGCAGACCCTGATGATCAGCGGCTCGGGACGCGACGTGAACACGGTCGTGATCGACGGCCGCTTCGTCATGGCGGACGGCGTCATCCCCGGCTTCGACGCAGCCGCGGCGCAGGCGCGCGCGCAAGAACAGTTCGATCGGCTGGTCTCACGTTATCCCGAGCGGACGTGGAAACATCCGCCGGTCGAGGAGATCTTCTCGTCGAGCTATCCCCGTTTGGCCCCCAGGACAGCGAGCACGGCATGACCTATCACGATCCGTCAGCTTCGGTTTTTGCGCCCCCGCCTTCGACTGATCGGGCCGTCCTCGAAGTCCGTGATGTGCGCGTCGAGTTTCCGACTCGCCGCGGCACGCTCGTCGCAACAGACGGCGTATCGTTCGATATTGCGCCCGGCGAGATCCTCGGGATGGTAGGTGAATCCGGCGCGGGCAAGTCCCTGACCGGCATGGCCATCATCGGCCTCCTCGATCCGCCTGGACGGCTCGCGGCGGGCGAGATCAGGCTCGAAGGCACGCGCATCGACGATCTGCCGCCACGCAAGCGCCAGCTGATCCGCGGCCGCAAGATCGGCGCGATCTTCCAGGACCCGCTGACGAGCCTCCATCCGCTCTTCACCGTGGGAGCGCAACTGACCGAAACGATCTGCTTTCATCTCGGCGTTTCCGCCAAAGAGGGCCGGATGCGGGCGCTGACTCTGCTCAAGGAGGTGGGGATCCCGGCTGCCGACGAGCGCGTCGATCACTATCCCCATCAGTTTTCCGGCGGCATGCGGCAACGCGTCGTCATCGCGCTCGCACTCGCAGCCAATCCCTGTCTCGTTGTCGCCGACGAACCGACAACGGCTCTCGACGTCTCGATCCAGGCCCAGATCACGGCGCTTCTGAAGCGCCTGTGCAGGGAACACGGCACGGCTGTTCTCCTCGTGACCCATGACATGGGCGTCATCGCCGAGACGGCCGATCGCGTCGCCGTCATGTATGCTGGCCGTATCGTCGAGATCGGCCCGGTGCTCGACATCATTCGCAATCCCCGCCATCCCTACACGCGCGGGCTCATGCGTTCGATCCCCGGGCTCCGCCAGCGCGCGGAGCGGCTCAGCCAGATCGAGGGGGCAATGCCTCGCCTCCATGCCATGCCCGATGGATGCGCCTTCCATCCACGCTGCCCGGATGCAGGCCCGCGATGCGGCATCGCCCGCCCCGACCTCGCACCCGTGTCGGGCGCAACCACATCCGCGGCCTGCTGGCTGCATCAAGGAGGAGTGAGCCATGCTGCCGGCCGGTGATCGACCTCTGCTCGTCGTCAAGGATCTCGCCTGCTGGTTCGACATCTCGGCCCCGCTCCTGAACCGGGTGTTGGAAGGTCGGTCGCGCCTGCTGCTCAAGGCCGTGGACGGCGTCAGCTTCTCGGTCGACCGCAGCCGCACATTGAGCATCGTCGGCGAGTCCGGCTGCGGCAAGTCGACGATCGCTCGTCTGCTCGTCGGACTGAACCGACCGACGAGCGGCAGCATCGTATTCGGTGAGGGCGCGCAGGGCGCCTTGCGAATCCAGATGATTTTTCAGGATCCCTATGCCAGCCTCAATCCACGCTGGCGTGTGAGCGATATCATCGCCGAACCGATCCGGACCTTGAAGCTGCGGCTGGATGCGGCATCGACCCAAAAGCGTGTCGATGAACTCCTGCTGCTCGTCGGATTGTCCCCCGCCGACGGCAGGAAATTTCCGCATGAGTTCTCGGGCGGCCAACGCCAGCGCATCTCGATCGCGCGGGCTCTCGCGACCGAAGCGGAGTTTTTGGTTTGCGACGAACCGACATCTGCCCTCGATGTCTCCGTGCAAGCCCAGATTCTCAATCTGATGCGTGAGCTGCAATCCGAGTTCGGCCTCACCTACGTTTTCATCAGCCACAATCTCTCGGTCGTCCGACACATGTCGGACCGTGTCGCCGTGATGTATCTGGGCCGTCTGGTGGAGGAGGCAGATGCGGAAACGCTCTTTGCCAATCCGCGCCATCCCTATACGCGCCTGCTGCTGGAGACGATTCCG
The DNA here is from genome assembly GCF_008757455.1 of Microvirga brassicacearum. Classification (GTDB taxonomy): domain Bacteria; phylum Pseudomonadota; class Alphaproteobacteria; order Rhizobiales; family Beijerinckiaceae; genus Microvirga; species Microvirga brassicacearum. The sequence goes on from NZ_VCMV01000078.1 coordinate 19,371, forward strand.
GATGTCGAGGCGCCCAATCGCCAGCGCCAGCCGCTGGGAGGCGAAGTTCCGAGCCCGATCGACCCACCGCCAGGCTGCACCTTTCACCCGCGCTGCCCCCTTGCGCGCGACAAATGCCGTGCCGAGCGGCCGGAATTGCGTGAAACGGCAGACGGTGCCCGGGTCGCCTGCTTCGCTCTGGACTGGGCCGACGCTCTGGCGGGCCGCCCGGTCGAAGCGGTTCCCGGTACGTAACAAGCCAATCGGGCGTGCAGGCGAGAAGCCGCATCACAGGACGGTTGAGCCGGGAAAGCCCGCTCACACCATGCGCATTCCCTCGGAGCCGAGGCGGTTTTCGAGCATGGCGGCAATTCGCGCTCGATATGCACGCCGCCATCTCGGTCGAGGTCAAAGGCCATCAGGCTCGCCATGGTGAGACCAACGACTTTCGAGCCGCCTCGCCCGCCGCGATAAGGTAGTCGGTGATGAACAGGCTGTGTTGCAGCACCTTGGTTAGGATCGGGACGCCATGACAAATGCTTCGATGGCTGACCTATCGAAGCATTTCTGCGAGACTCTTCGGCTTCGTATCGCTGAGCGTCAGGTCAAGACCTGCAAGAAGGTCGACCAAATGGCTGTTCATGAGGTCGGACGCCTTCTGTGGCTGATGGTCGGCAATCGCATCGACCAGCTGGTGGTGGGCGTGGCTTTCGCATGTCGTTTCATGCCGGCGCCAGTAGAGTGCGATGATGAGAGACGAGCGGGACACGAGGTCGGTGACAAATTCCGTCAGGATGGAATGATCCGCAATGGTCGCCACCGCCACGTGAAACCGTGCGGAAAGGATGATTGCCTTGCTGTCATTGCCGGTCCGGACGGCCTCGTGCTCATCCTCAAGATGGCGGCGCAATCCCGCGACATCGGCTGGCTTAGCGATTTCCGCAGCGAGGGCCGCGACCCGGGGTTCGATCAGTGCCCTGGCTTCGAAGACCTCTCGCGCCTCCTTCTTCGACGGCTGGGCGACAAAGGCGCCCCGGTTTGGTTCGATCTTGACCAGACGATCATGGGCCAGTCCCTGAAGGGCCGACCGAACGATCGTACGGCTCACCGAATAGATCGTTGCCAGTTCGTCTTCCGGCAGTTTTGTGCCCGGCACGAGCCGGTGGGACAGGATAGCCTCCTTCAGCGCGGTATAAACCGCGGGCCACCGAAGAGGCGGTTTCGTCCCTGACGGAGATGTCGTCTTGCTAGGCTGCATCGCCACTGCTTTCATGTGCCGTTTGTTGCCGGCGGCGCCAATTCGCCGTCGCTTGCCCTATCGTTGTTCCCGGCCGGAGAAAAGCGCGCGAACCCACCTGAATACCGCTTTGCCCGTGGCATCGCGTAACCGCCGGACTTGGAGGTCTTGAGACCAAGCGCGACGAGGCTCTCCGCGAGCTTGACAGCGCATACCACACCATCGAGGACCGGAACATCGTGCGCGTGCGAGAGCGCGGAGGCGAGATCCGCCATGCCGGCGCAGCCGAGCACAATCGCTTCGGCACGATCGTCGCGGATTGCCAAGCGGATCTCGTCGGAGATGCGCTGATGGGCGTCCGACCCGACCGCCTCAAGGTTGAGCACTGGTACGTTAGCGGCGCGCACCCTAGCACAGCGTGATGCAAGTCCGTAACGGGCCAGATTGTGCTCAATCGCGGGCACTGAACGCGGCAAAGTCGTGACGACGCTAAACCGACCCGCGAGAAGGGTGGCCATATGGAAGGCCGCCTCACCGATCCCGATCACCGGCGCGTCGGTGATGCAGCGCGCCGCGTCGAGCCCAGTGTCGTCGAAGCAGGCGATGACGTAAGCGTCAATGCCGCGCGCTTTGCAGATCGCGTCGATGAGGCCGGGGACTGAGAAAGCCTCATCGAAATAGCCCTCGATGCTTGGAGGACCGAAATCCGGATTGACGGCGACGATTTCGGTGCCGCTTGAGGCGGCGGCGGCGGCAGCCGCTCCGATCTTGTCGGTCATCGCGGCCGTCGTGTTCGGATTGACGACAAGTATGCGCATGGCGTTCTCCTTCCGTTCCTACAGTTCGCCGCCGAGGTAGAGATGCCGGACGCGCTCGTCGTTCAGTATCTCCGATGACCTCCCGGAGAGGGCGATCCTGCCGGTTGAAAGTGCGTAGGCGCGTTGGGAAATCCGCAGCGCCATGCGGGAATTCTGCTCGACGAGGAGCACGCTCACTTTCGCGTCGCGGTTGATGGCCACGATGGACCGGGCGATAGCCTGGACGAGTTTCGGCGCGAGGCCGAGGGATGGCTCATCGAGCAGCAGCAGGCGCGGTCTGGCCATGAGCGCGCGGCCAATCACCAGCATCTGCTGCTCGCCACCGCTCATGGTTCCCGCAGCCTGCGAATAGCGTTCCTTGAGACGAGGGAAGCGATCGAGGACCATGTCGAGCGTCGCGGTGATGCCGGTCCGGTCGATACGCGTGAAGGCTCCCATCAGAAGATTGTCCTTGACCGACATGTAAGGGAAGACGCGCCGGCCTTCCGGCACCATTGCGATACCCATCCTGACGATCTCGTCCGGCTCGCGAGCGTCAATGCGCTCGCCCTGATAGACGATTTCACCCGACCTGATCCGCTTCAACCCGGTGATCGCCCGCAGTACCGACGACTTGCCGGCACCGTTTGCCCCGATCAAGGCGACCGTCTCGCCTTCGTCCATGTCGAGCGACACACCCTTCAGGGCATGGACATTGTCATAGTATAGTTCGACGTCGCTGAAGGTCAGAAGCTTGTCCACGCCTCAAATTCCGATCGATTCGTCTTCGACGCCAAGATAGGCTTCGATGACCTTCTGGTTCTGCTGGATCTCGGCAGGGGTTCCTTCGGCGATCTTCTCGCCGAAGTTCAACACCACGATCCGATCGGAAATCTGCATGACCGCGGGCATGTCATGCTCGACCAGGAGCACGGTGACACCGCGCCGGCGCACACCGAGCACGATCTCGACCGCCCGCATTGTCTCGTCATGGTTCATGCCCGCAAAGGGCTCGTCGAGGAGGAGGACCGTGGGATTCGTCGCGAGGCCGATCGCGATGCCGAGCGCCCGAAGATGCCCGTGTGGCAGTGTCACAGCCGGGTCGTTCCTGATTCCGTCGAGGCCGAGAAACGCGAGGATCTCGTCAGCGGAACGGCCGAACTCCGCCTCGTCCCGCCGGGCGACCGATGACGCGAAATAGTAGCCGAGAAGGCTCGCGTTTGCGCGGAGTTGATGGGCGATGATGACGTTTTCGCGCACCGTCATGCCCTTGAAGATCGTCGTCTCCTGAAACGTCCGGACGACCCCCCTGCGGGCAACGACGTGGGGTGCGAGTCCCGAGATACGCTCGCCCCTGAAGCGCACTTCGCCGGCAGTCGGCCGCAGGAAGGAAGATGCGAGCTTGAATAGCGTGGACTTGCCGGCTCCATTCGGCCCAATGATCGAGAGGATTTCGCCCTCGCGCACCGAGAACGACACGTCGCTCACGGCGACAAGTCCTCCGAACTGCTTGGTCAGCCTGGAAATCTGCAGGAGATCGTCCATCGCCTCACCCCTTGGATCGTCGAAAGAGGCGAAGGCTGAGGAGGCCGTTCGGCAGGATCAACATCAGAGCGATGAGAACCGAAGAGAAGATCAGGAGCTGCAACCGGCCGGTCTGGAAGAGGAGGTCCCAGCCAAAATAAAGGAGAAAGGTGCCCAGAATCGGCCCGAACACATAACCGAGGCCGCCGAGGAAGCAGTTCAGCATGAAGTTGATGGAGTCGGTGATGGTAAAGCTCGACGGATAGATCGATTGCGAGATGGCGACGAACATCGCCCCGCCAAGACCGCCAAGAAGGGATGAGACCGCATAGATGACGACGCGCAGATAGGCGACGTTGACACCGATCGAAGAGGCAAGCTCCTCGTTCTGCTGCAGCGACAGGCAGAGCCGGCCCACACGGGAATGGACCAGCCGATAGAGCCCGGCGTAGCAGATCACCATCAACACGACAGAGATCAAGTAGAAGGTCAGTCGGGGATTGGCGAGCGTGGCAAAATCCGGAATGAGCGTGACGCCGAATAGCGTGGTCGAACCGGGAAGTGGGATGTTGACGAGACCCTTGGCGCCATTCGTCACGGGCAGGGCGAGCGCCAGGAGCCGCGCGACTTCGGTCAGCACGAGCGTCACCATCGCGAAGTACACGCCGCGCAGCCGCAGGATGGGCAGGCCGATCAGGATGCTTGCGACGGCGCAGAAAAGACCCGCGAGAGGCAGAGTCAGCCAGAACGGTACGCCATAGGTGACGACAAGGATGGCCGAGACATAGCCACCCATCAGCGCAAAGGCGGCCTGACCGATGTTGATACGCCCGATGTAGAATGTGAGCCAGACGCCGCCGCTCGCAATGGCGAGCAGAGCGACCGATGTGAGCGTGTAGTAGAGATCCAAGCGTCGCGTGACCGTGATCAGCCAAGGGACCGCGACGAGCGTTACGAGGAGAAATGCCAAGGCCGAGAAAAGCTTTGATGTCGACGACATGCGCTCACCCCCAAGGCTTGCCCATCAACCCATTTGGACGAATGCTCAGGAACACCATCAGGGCCGCGAAGATGACCAGATAAGTGATATCGCCGTAGGCATGGAGGACGCTCAGCCCGACCGACTCGATCATACCCAGGATGAAACCGCCCGCGATCGCTCCGCCCACGACTCCGGCGCCCCCGATCATGACCATCAAGAAGGCCTTGATCGAGATCGGTCCGCCGATGCCCGAATTAACGCCTGTGATCGCGACGAGGAGACCACCGACAACGCCTGCGAGCATGGCGCCGAGGGCAAAACCGATCATCGAGTAACGATCGACGCGCACGCCCATCAGCTGGGCGGCGACGCGGTCTTGTGCCAGCGCGCGCATTGCCCGTCCGGGCTTGCTGAACTGCATGAACAGCATGAAGGCGCCGATGAAGAGGACGGCGAGCGCGCCAATCAGCAGCCGGTCATAAGGCATGATCAGCGCGTCCGACACGAACACGCCGTTGACAATCTTCGGCACGCCCCGCTGCTTCTCGCCGAAGAGGAGCAGGATTACCGCGTCGAGAAAGTAGGCGACTGCGGCCGCGAGCAGCATCGTGCTCTCCTCGCGGACACTTCGCCGGATCACCGTCCGGAACAGGAGCTTCTCGATAAGGGCGCCGATGACGCCGAGGGTCACTCCCGATGCCAGAAGCGCTACGATGAAGGGCAGGCCGAGCTGTCCATAGGCGGTGTAGGTAATGAACCCGCCGAGCACGTACATCTGTCCGTGCGCAAAATTCAGAACGTTCATCAGTGCGAAGATAAGGGTCAGCCCGAGGGCGATCAGCGCGTATTGCGCCCCAAGATACACCCCGTTTGCGATCACCTGTGCCATGGAAAAAATCCGACCGAGCGGGCTCAGCGTCGACGCGGAGCCCGCTCAACCACGAGGGCCCGGAATGGAGTCAGTCGACTTCGCCAACGAACAGCGTCTTGAACTTTCCGTCGCTGTATTCGTTCACCACCATTGGCACGGCCACCTGGCGCTTCTGGCCGAATGAGGTCGAACCGACATATCTCAGCTTGTTGTCCCCAATCATGAAGGGGTTCGGAGCGGAGAACGAATCCATTGTCCTCTTGAATTCCTCGACGTTGTCAATCGCCTTCGGGTTCGCCTTCAGCGTCTCGAGGATGTATTCGAGTGCGTAGACCTTGGTGTTTGACTCGTCGTTGTATTCGCCAAACATCTTGGTGTAGCGGTCGATGAACTCGTTCATCGCTGGCGAGCGGATTTCCGGCGTCGAGGCACCGCCAACCGAGATGAATCCGTTAGCGAGTTCGCCCGCGCCTTCTTGCAACACCTTGGCGTCCTGAGCCGTCTCGGTCGAGATGAGTCCCTTGTAGCCGAGCTCCCGTGCGGCGCGGATAAGAAGCGGCGCGTTCGCGGGCGCGACGCCGGAGAGAACGAGAAGGTCCGGCTTCAATTTTACGATCGGAGTTAGCACCGGCGTGAAGTCCCGCGTGTCGTTCTGGTAAGTGTCCTTCTCGGCGACAACTTGCAGGCCGAGCGCCTTGGCTGCGGCCACGCCGCTGTCACGTTGACTGAGAGGATCGGATTCATTCGCCGCAACGAATGCGACTGTCTTTACGCCCCTCTTATCCTTCAAATACTTGTAAATCGCTGGTCCCGACTGGTAGCTCGCAATCATGCCGAGCACCGCATTCGATGCCGGTGTCACATAGAGCTCTTTCGGAAAGGCGTAGGGGAAGTAGATAATCCCGGCCTTCTCGGCGACTGGGCGCACCGCGGCCGCACCGTCATCAACGTTCGGGCCAACCACGTAATGGATACCTTCCTGCGCCATCTTTTCCATACCGGCGATGGCGCGCTTCGGGTCCTTCTGGTCGTCGAATGAAACAATGTTAATGTCGTAAGTCGTGTCGCCGATCTTGACGCCGCCGGTCTCGTTCAGCCATGCGGCTCGGGTCTGCATCGAGCGAACATTCGACGTGCCCCACGCTGCCGCTGGCCCGCTGGTCACGCCGACAAATCCGATTTTCAGTTCCTTATTGGCTGCCTCAGCCTGGGATATCTCGCCCGCTATAACAGCAAGGATAGATGCCGCCACGAGCGCGATTGCTTTAGTTGCCATTCGCCTAGTGCTCATTGCTCTTCCCTCCGTCCGGTCGCTCGACCTCTTTATAACTGTGTCGGGCGCCCAGCGATTCAAAGCCAAGAGCCAAAACGCGGTAATGTCAACAATTCTTCATAGTTTTGGATACAACGAGACGGGCCGATTGCGCGGGAATAGGAGAAGCGAGACCATCCAGCGCCCGTCGTGCAGCGAAACTTCCATGAAGCCATCTGCCGGCCCATCGGCTCGGTGCGCAAAGCGCCGCGAGCGCCGGAGGGACGTGACATCCCCGCTGTTGGAAATCGGTCGTGATGTTGCTCGCCGCCAAGGCGACCGATGAGACAGTTCATCCTCGAGGTATTTGACCGCCACCGCTTATGGACGAATTGCCAGAGAGCGGCGCTCGCCGGTGCGCCTCAAGCCGACCAGAGCAAGCTCAAACACCTGTGCCTTGACTGTATACGATATGTCTATAATTTGTGTTCAAAGAACGCCTGAACCGCACACATTCGAAACCATGTAGTTCATCGTTTACGATTAAAATCTAGGCGCAACACCGTATACAATACCTAAAAGTTTGGTTTGGAACGTCCGGGTGGGCGCCGTCGATATGCCGCTGGAATGTCAAAGCGGCCGCTCTTGCGGGCGTTGGCCTAACGAGGATCGCGCAATGAACGCGATAATGGAGGAAGGCCTATGAAACGTATGACGACAAGGATGCTGTTGGCAGGGCTCGCCACTGCATTTCTGACGAGTGTAACGTCGCCCGCGTCGGCTCAGGCCACGCTCGATGCCGTCACGAAACGCGGCAAACTGATCTGCGGCGTCTCGCAACCCACGCCAGGGTTCGCCGTTCCCGACTCGAAGGGTGTGATGACCGGTTTCGACGTCGACGTCTGCCGGGCGGTGGCAGCTGCGGTGTACGGCGCGCCGGACAAGGTTGATTTCGTTCCAACCAATATCAACACCCGTTTCCAAGTCCTTCAGTCCGGCGAGATCGATGTACTGTCGCGCCAGACGACGATGACATTCTCGCGCGACAATTCGCTTGGTCTCGATTTCGGCCCGACCGTTTTCTACGACGGGCAGGGACTGATGGTCCCGAAACAGCTCAAAATCGAAAGCGCCAAGGACCTCGCCGGAGCAGCCATCTGCATCCTGCCGGGCACAACGACCCTGCAGAATCTTGCTGACTTTTTCCGCGCCAACAACAAGAAATTCGAATCCGTGGTCTTCGAGAACCCGGACGAAAATCGAAATGCCTTCTTCTCTGGCCGATGCGACGCCACAAGCAGCGACCGCTCCGATCTTGCCTCGATCCGCGCTGTCGCCAACAATCCGGCTGACTTCGTCGTGCTGCCTGAAACGATATCCAAGGAGCCGCTCGCTCCCGCAGTGCGGCAGGGAGATTCGAACTGGCGTGATATTGTCAGCTGGGCTGTCTATGCGCTGATTGCCGCGGAGGAAAAAGGCATCACGAAAGACAACGTGGATCAGCAACTGACCAGCCAGGATCCTGAAATCCAGCGCATGCTGGGCGTAACTGGGGACCTTGGCAAGATGATCGGCCTTGACAACAAATGGGCTTACAACATCGTCAAGGGCGTCGGCAATTACAGCGACGTATTCGAACGCAACCTCGGCGAAGAGACTCCTCTCGGGCTAACCCGTGGCCCGAACCAGCAATGGACGAAGGGCGGCCTTCTCTACGCCCCGCCCTTCCGTTGATTCTCACCAGAGAGCAGGCGGCGCCGGTGGCGCCGCCTTGTATCCATTACTCTGCCCGCGGGGACAAGAGATGCATGTCGCACCGGAAAGCCCGTGGCGCATTATTTATAACCTCCGCGCGCGCGCGATCTTCTATCAGGTCGCCTGTGGCGCGGCCGTCGTCCTGATTGCGTATTTCCTGTTCGCTAACGCTTCCGAGAACCTTGCTCGGCAGAACATCGCGACCGGCTTCTCCTATCTTAGCCGCGAAGCCGGCTTCGTCATCAGTCAGTCGCCCATCGCCTATCAACCATCCGACACCTATGTGCGCGCCCTTCTCGTCGGCATCCTGAACACTGTCCGCGTGTCATCCGCCGCCGCCATTTTCGCAACCGTGATCGGCACGCTCGTTGGGGTCGGGCGGCTCTCGTCCAATCCGCTGCTGTCGCGGATCGCAATGGTCTATGTGGAGATTCTCAGGAATGTTCCGCTGCTGTTATTCCTGTTCCTTTGGTATGCGATCATCATCACCGCATTGCCGCCGGTGCGGCAGGCATTCCAGATTTTGCCGGCCGTGTATTTAAGCAATAGCGGCCTCGTCATTCCCTCCATCACTTGCTCGGACGAACTGACATGGATCGCGCTGGCGCTGGCGGTCGGAATCGTCGCCGCCATTATCATCGCCCGTGCCCTTCGCCGGTCGCGAATTACGACCGGCATCGAACGGCGCGTCTGGCCCTTCGTTGTCTCAGCGCTGATGCTTCCTTCTCTTGCAACCATCCTGATACTGCGCCCGTCCGTAATGGTGGACTGGCCCGAGCTCGGGCGCTTTCGTCTTGCCGGCGGCGCGCAGCTCATGCCCGAATTCGTGGCTCTTCTGCTCGGACTGACATTGAGTGCATCGGCCAATGTGGCTGAAATCGTGCGCAGCGGCATCGTCTCGATTCGGAAGGGGCAATGGGAGGCTGCCGCTTCCCTCGGCTTACGACGCCCCCTGTCACTGCGGCTTGTGATCCTGCCGCAGGCATTGCGAGTCATCATTCCGCCGATGACGAGCACTTACCTCAACGTCTTCAAGAACAGCTCGCTCGCCATCGCCATTGGTTACCCGGATCTTGTCATGGTTTCGAACACGACGATGAACCAGACAGGTCAGGCAATCGAACCGATCGCGCTTTTCATGATGGTTTACCTCTCCCTGTCGCTTGCCATCTCGGCATTCATGAACTGGTACAACGCCCGCGTGGCGCTCCGGGGGTAATGGCATGCAACTCGTCAAGTCAGAGCTTGCCCCCCGCAAGAGCCGCCCGCGTCAAGGCGTCGGGTTGCACAAACTGCTCGCGCCATATTTCGGCACCCCCGGAAACGTGGCGATCACCATTATCTGCCTCGCTCTGGTCGCGCTGATCGCCGCCAAGGCGATCTCGTGGCTGGTTCTGGATGCAGTCTTCTCAGGTAATCCGGCCACCTGCAAGGCGAGTGTGGGTGCGTGCTGGCCGTTCATCACCTCGAAATTCCGCTTTATGGTGTTTGGCTTTTATCCCTACGAGGAACAATGGCGCCCGGTGGCGGCGCTGGCGATTTTCTTTGCCGCATGCGGGATTTCCATGAACCCTGCTACCTGGGGCCGCAAGCTCGCAGCATTTTGGGCCATCGCCCTGCTGGTGATTTTCTGGCTGATGCTCGGCGGCGTTCTCGGCCTTGAATATGTGCCGACGGCGAAATGGGGCGGGCTGCCCCTTTCCTTCATGCTGTCCTTCATCGGCCTTGCGGCGGCTTTCCCGCTCGGGATTGTTCTTGCGCTCGCACGCGCCTCGAAACTGCCGGTGATCAAGGTTCTCGCGATTGCGTTCATCGAACTGGTGCGCGGCGTTCCGCTCATCAGCATTCTTTTTATGGCGTCCGTCATGCTGCCGCTCTTCATGCCGGATGGATTCACGATCGATAAATTGTTGCGGGCTCAGGTCGCGATTATTCTTTTTGCCGCCGCCTATGTGGCGGAGATCGTGCGCGGCGGTCTGCAGGCCATTCCCAAGGGACAGTACGAGGCTTCGGCCGCCATGGGACTCCACTACTGGCAGATGATGCGCCTCATCGTTCTGCCGCAGGCGATCAAGATCATGATCCCACCTCTGGTGACTCTGTTCATCGGGTTTTTCCAGGATACCACGCTGGTCGTGATCGTCGGCCTGCTCGACTTCCTGGATACGATCCGCAGTGCTATGCGGGATCCGCAATGGCAGGGTATCGCCGTGCTCGAAGGCTATGTGTTCGCCGCCACCGTTTATCTGCTCTTCAGCACGATTATGGGCGCCTACAGCCGTTTTCTCGAACGCCACTTCAGGATGGGACATGACTGACACAACGACCGTGATCCGCAACGCCGCCTGGGTTGTCGCCTGGGAGGAAACAACTTCCCAGCATGTCTACCGGCGGGACGCCGATGTGGCGTTCTCGGCTTCGGGCATCCTGCATGTCGGCGAGCGGTATGAAGGCCGCGCGGATCATGAGATCCCCGGCGCGTCGCTTCTGGTGATACCCGGTCTGGTGAACGTTCATTGTCATTCCGGTGACGAGCCCATCGCCAAGGGTCTTTTCGAGGATACGGGAACGGCGGCCCTATGGGGAAATGCGCTCTACGAATATTCCGCCCTCGTCGATTCCGATGCAGATGCGAAGGTCGCCTGTCAGACAATCATGCTGGGTGACCTCATGCGCAGCGGCGTGACGACGCTTCTCGATATCGCCTCGCCTCATGACAAGTGGCTCGATCTCGCCGCGGAAAGCGGCCTGCGCGCCTATCTCGCTCCGGGCTTTCGCGAGGCGGAATGGCGTGTCGTGGACAGTCATCGTCTCGACTTCGAATGGAACAAGGCGAAGGGACGCGAACGTTATGCGGAGGCGTTGGCTTTTGTTGACCGGGCACGGGCCCATCCCTCGGGCCGCATCGACGGCGTCGTTGCCCCGTCCCAGATAGAGACCTGCTCGGAGACGCTGATTCAGGAAGCCGTCGGGGAAGCCCGTCAGCGTGGCATGCGGATCACCATCCACGCCGCGCAGACTATGGCCGAGCACGAAGAATTGCTGCGCCGATCCGGCGAGACAGCTCCGGCTTTGCTGGAGCGTCTCGGCGTTCTCGGCCCCGACCTCATCCTCGGGCACAGCATCTTTCTCGATCACCATTCGTGGACGCGGCAGAGAACAATGGACGACCTTGGCCGTCTTGCTGTGAGCGGCACATCGGTCGCTCATTGTCCCGTCACCTTCGCCCGCAGCGGCATGATTCTTGAAAGCCTCGGCGCGTATCGCCGTGCGGGAGTCAATGTCGGTATCGGCACGGACAGCTACCCTTTCAACATGCTGGAAGAAATGCGCGAGGCTGTGATCTGCTCGCGGATCTCCGGACGCAGCGTGTTCGATCTCGATACCGCCGGCATATTTTCCGCCGCGACGATCGGAGGAGCAAAGGCGCTTGGCAGAACCGACATCGGCAGGCTTGCCCCGTGCGCGAAGGCGGATCTCGTGCTGGTCGATCTTGCACATCCCGCCATGCAGCCGGTCCATGATCCGTTACGGAACCTGCTACATTGTGCCGCCGAGCGGGCCATTCGTGATGTCTTTGTCGATGGCCGGGCCGTTGTCAAAGACCGACAGGTCGTGCACCTGGACTATACGGGTGCCGGCCGTGAATTGCAGGACGCGCAGAAGCGCGCGATCCGGCAGGCCGAAAAGAACGACACGCGCGGGAGATCCCTTGAGTCTCTCGCTCCCCGGTCGCTTCGCTTCGCGGCACGCGTCTAACGGTGTTTCCTGCTTCGAGACCCTCAGAATCCCGCGGTCGCTTGGCTTGAACGACGCGGTGGCACAGTTGACGACTTTGCCCTTCCAGGTCGTGTCGATCTCTAGGCCAGCTGCGCGCCGCAATACAGCCATAGCTCAAACCTTGGCATGCGACCAGGAGCGGACATTCGGCCATTCCTACAATTCCCCTGAATGATCTCTGTGTGTTCCTTCCCTTGCCATTGCGACCTACCTTCAGGATAGGACGCAGCGTTCGCGTGAGACCGTCGGCGATGTCCTTGTGATGTAGTTGAAAACCGAGGATTGGTAGCCGTGCAAATGCGGCGTTTCCCCTCTGAGCTGTAGGACCGCTCCAGCGAACTGATCTGCTCTGACCTGCTGGTCGTTCAGGCGCCGAAAAATTGTCGGCAACAGATCGCATTTGCCTCCGAAAGCGGAAGACGAGGTGCTCGCCCTCGTCGGGTTGACCTTGGCGGCCCTTACGCCCGCCCAAGGTCGCCAAACGCCCGCGAAGGCGGCGAGCGGCCGTCGTCTTGCGGGGCTTCGTGGGCGATATCACATCAACTCTGGCTCAACCGATCCCCAGCATTCGGGCCTCTTCTCGAATGCGACGAGAAACCTCAGCCTAGGATTACACATCAGAGGGCCGAGCATCGGTCTCCCAGTGAATTGACAATCCCGAACCGTTCGGGGCTCAATGCTCTCGCAAGCGCGACTCCGCTGGAGTCGAGAGATTCTTGAAGCAGAAGGGAGGCCGCGAGAGCAGAAAGTGCTGGTGCAGTCTGCAATCCATAACCGCCCTGCCCCGCGCACCAGAAGAAACCCGGCGCGGTTGACTCATAGCCGACCACGGGATTTCGGTCGGCGGCGAAGGTCCGCAAACCAGCCCAACTGGCCTTTGGCCGCGCCCGCGGAACGGTTGTGGCTTCGTGGAATCGTTCGAGCGCAGTCGCAATATCAAGGTCCTCCGGATATGCATCGCAGGGCCGCAACGGAGTCTCCTCCGACAGACTAACGAGCATGTCTCCCGCCTCCGGCTTAAAGTAGAAGCTTTCATCAACCGCTGTTGCGACCGGCAAATCTGCCGTCGCTCTCGCAAGGTCCGGAGGCAGCGGCAGTGTTGCCGCTGTACGCCGCATCGGCTGTAAGCCGCGGCCAGGCAAACCCGCGCGGTGAGCGACCTCTTCCGCCCAAGCACCTGCCGCATTGACCAACACGTCAGCTCGAATCTCCCACTCACCGGCAATCACGAGCCAGTCTCCTGCATGCCGGATCTCGCTCACCGGAACTCCTGTCAATATGCGGGTGCCGCATTGCCTCGCCATGCGAGCAAACCCTTGGAGGAGTGCATCGGTGTCAATATCCCGTGCGCCGGGTTCGAGGAAGCCAGCGGCGGCTGCTTCTGGCCGCAACACAGGGCAACAGGTTAGCAAGGCGTCTTGATCGAGCCATTGCACCGTCGTGATACGCTCGGCCAATGCATATTCCTTGCGCAATCTATCGCGATCGTCAGATCCGGCAAATACCAAGCTGCCTCTCGGATGCACCAGCGGCACCGCGGAAAAGCCAGCCGGCGGGGCCTCGAAGAAGGCACGGCTCCGCGTGCTCAAGAGACGAATTGCCCGGGATCCGTAGGCTTCGATATAGACTGCCGCGGAGCGGCCGGTTGCATGAGTGCCAAGATGATTCTCCATCTCGATAACTACCACATCGCGGTGAGGCGCCAGTCGACCAGCCAAGCTGATGCCGGCAATGCCACCTCCAATGATTACAACATCTGCGCGCTCGACCATAGGGAAGTCCATCCTCAAAATGGGGGCTGAGAAATCCGGCGCTGGGCATCAGCACGCGTGGATCGGCTGCCCTGAAGCTCGTTGGTCAGAAATGTCTTGTGTCAGCGACACTCTGTGGAACACAGGGCTTCGATCGGGCTCGTTGCAGTAGTACAACTCACCCCGCTCCGGCACCATGACAATGGTCGCTGTCGTTCCGATAAGAACGCCGGGCCATTCTTCCTGTGGGAGGGTCAGCACTCCGTCGGGCGCGCCCCACGTATCGTGCAACGCGCTCATGACGTCATCCACGCGGATCGTACCGCATCTGGCGCGCAACAGACGCTCTAGCCGCAACTCACGGCTCAAGGTGTCGGGCGCGAGCGCTACCCCGGCATCGTAAAGTTTTGCGCGGGCGGCTTCGCTGCGGAAGTGATTGGCGTGAACGAGAAGGCCGTCGCTGGGAACAAGCCAGAACACCTCGCGTGGTGTAGTTTCCAAGTCGATGGCTTCGCCGGTAGCATGAGAGAGCATCATATTGTTGGCGCAACCCCGTGGGCTTTTGTAAATCGCGCTCAACGCCTCGGAGAAGGAACGCGCGGCCAGAACCTTCCGGCGGATCAGAGATATCGGCAGACCTGTTTCTGGCAAAGCGGTGTCAATTCGCAGCGAGTTTCCAGTTAGAGCGAGGCCTGCGGAATTCAGTCCGCAGCGCGCCAGACCGCCCGCTTCAACGAATGTCAGCAGTTCGTGATCGGCATCACGGACCCGCAACAACACCACCGTCTCACGAGCCGCAAGCATCCAGTCCCAGTTCTGGGCATGGATCAGAATTTTGTCGGCGGTCGCCTCTGGCTGGACAATGATGCCTGTGCAACCGTCCTGTAAATCGATTGCGGCCGCCTTAGGTGCCAGGCGGTGCATGATTTCCGAGCGGGCATTGACAATGACGACGCCTTCTAGCGAAACGCCGGAACCTTCCGCAATCCCGCGGAGCTCCTCGGCCATTGCCGGCTCGAGTTTGTCGATTTCGTCGAAGAACTTGGGAGCGGCAGCCAAAGCATCGTTCCATGCGACGCCGCGCTTTTCCATCGCGCCACCATATAGCTCGAAGCTGCGCGCGACGCGATCGGCAGCAGCCCGCCCGTAGGCGTACCCGCGCTCGGCGGGCGTACCGGTGATGTCAATGACAGGAATGGGTGAGGTCATATGAGCTCCAAAGCAGGTGCAGTTTCATCAATGCGCCATTTCAGCTGGACGCCGCCGCCGGCGACGGTCTCGAGGGCGGGAATCGCCGAGAGCAGGCGCTTCGTGTAGGGGTGCCGCGGGGTATCGAAGATCGTGTCGCGGTCGCCCTCCTCCACGATACGTCCCGCCTCCATCACGATGACGCGGTCGGCCACCTGCTCGACGACGCCAAGGTCGTGGCTGATGAAGAGACAGGAGAAGCCGTGCCGATCCTGCAGGTGCGCGAACAGGTCGAGCACCTGGGCACGCACGGTCACGTCGAGCGCCGAGACCGGCTCGTCGGCGATGACGAAGGCCGGCCGGCGCACGACGGCGCGCGCAATGGCGGCGCGCTGGCGTTGCCCGCCGGACAATTCGTGCGGGTAGCGATCGGCGAAACCGTCCCCGAGCCCGACCTCGCGCAGGATCTCGTGCACCCGTTCGGTCTTCTCGCGCCCGCTCATGTGCGGCATCAGGCGCAGCGCCTCGCGCACCAGCATTCCGATGGTCATGCGCGGATCGAGGGACGAGTACGGGTCCTGGAACACCATCTGGCAATTCAGGCGGTAATCCTTCCACCCTTCGCTGCCGGCGATGATCGAGCGTCCGGAATAGAGAATTTCACCGCCGCTCGGCGTGAGCAGACCCGCAATGGCGCGCCCCAGCGTCGTCTTGCCGGAACCCGATCCGCCGACCAGCGCCACCACCTCGCGCGGCATGATCGAGAGGTTCACGCCGTGAAGCGCGCGTTTGCCCGCGGCCTTGTGAAGGAAACCCTGCCGCCCGCCGTAATCGACGACGAGGTCACGGATTTCCACGATCGGCGTCCCAGCCTCCGGAACGGCGCGCGCCGGCAGGCGCCGCGGCATGGCGGCGAGCAGCTTCTGCGTATAGGGGTGGCGCGGCTGGCGCAGGAGGTCCCGGGTTGCCCCCTCCTCGACGATCTCGCCCTTGCGCATCACGAT
>NZ_VCMV01000078.1:35500-35707 GCF_008757455.1 Microvirga brassicacearum
AGCCGGCCGGCGCACCACAGCGCGCGCAATGGCGGCGCGCTGGCGTTGCCCGCCGGACAATTCATGCGGATACCGATCGGCGAAACCGTCCCCGAGCCCGACCTCGCGCAGGATTTCGTGCACCCGTTCGGTCTTCTCGCGCCCGCTCATGTTCGGCATCAGGCGCAGCGCCTCGCGCACCAGCATTCCGATGGTCATGCGCGGATC
>NZ_VCMV01000079.1:0-189 GCF_008757455.1 Microvirga brassicacearum
TGCGCGGGCTTGTCCCGCGTACCCACGCCTTAACCGCGTCGCATAAAGACGTGGGTGGCCGGATCAAGTCCGGCCATGACGGTGGAGGGTGGCGTGACGAATGTCGCTCATCACTCACCGCTCACACCGCCGTCCTGCGCGGGCTTGTCCCGCGTACCCACGCCTTAACCGCGTCGCATAAAGACGTGG
>NZ_VCMV01000079.1:199-83170 GCF_008757455.1 Microvirga brassicacearum
CGCCCCGCGGCACCCCTACACGAAGCGCCTGCTCTCGGCGATTCCAGCCCTCGAGACCGTCGCCGGCGGCGGCGTCCAGCTGAAATGGCGCTTCGAGAAGGAAGCCGACGGCGTGGCATTGATGCACGCCTGATCGCCGAGGGTGGTGCGCTCCTCCGATTGACCGATCATTTTTCCGCCTCGTGAAACAGCCGGCCGTTTACAAGAAACGCCTGATCGGGCCTTGCTAGGGGACATTGCCTCGGAGGGAGCCCGCCTTGCCCGTTGATTCCCAAGCGGAGAGCCACGCCACCCGTTTGTCTTCGCCCCTCTCGTTCGAGCAATCGGCACGGCAGGTGCGAGACAATTCCCAGTGGATCTCGGGTGGAGTGAACAGCAACTTTCGCCTGAATATCTCACCGACACCACTCGTGTTTGAGCGAGGGGAGGGGCCGTATCTCTACGATGTCGATGGCAATCGGCTGATCGATTATTACCTCGGCATGGGTCCGATGATTCTCGGACACCGACCCGAGGCTTTGTGCGATGCCGTGCGTGATCAGATCGAGCGGGGTATCCTCTTTGCCGGACAGACGCAGGTCGAAGCCGAGGCGGCCCGCCTCGTGTGCGAACTGGTGCCATGCGCCGAACGGATGCGGTTCGGGACCTCCGGCTCGGAAGTGGATCAAGCGGCGCTCCGCCTTGCCCGCGCTGCAACGGAGCGGCAAAAAGTCGTGAAGTTCGAGGGACATTATCACGGCTGGTTCGACAACGTCTTGTGGTCGACCGCACCCTCTCTCGATGTGGCGGGACCCGCCGACCAGCCCGTCCCCGTGGCCGGCAGCAAGGGGCAGTTGCCGCAATCCGCGGATGCGCTCGACGTCCTGCCCTGGAACAACCTCGAGATCCTCCAGCGCCGCCTCGCGAAAGGCGATGTCGCTGCCGTGATCATGGAAGCGGCCATGTGCAACGCCGGTGCCGTGCATCCGGCTCCAGGCTATCTCGAAGGCGTGCGCGAGGCTTGCACCCGTTACGGCACGATTTTGATCTTCGACGAAGTCATCACGGGTTTCCGGTTGGCGCCCGGCGGCGCGCAGGAGCGCTTTGGCGTCCTGCCCGATCTTGCGACCTTCGGCAAGGCGATTGCGAACGGCTTCCCGGTGGCGGCGATTGCGGGCAGAGCCGATCTTCTCGACATGTTTTCGAGCGGGGGTGTGGTTCACGGGGGAACCTACAACGCGCAACCGATCTCGATGGCTGCAACGGTCGCGACGCTGCGATCGCTCAAACCGTCGCTGTATTCGTTGATCGACCAGCGTGGCACGCGCCTCATGGAGGGAATGAGGGAAGCGTTCGCTTCGGCGGGCGTTCAGGCCGTGGTTACCGGCTTCCCGCAGATCTTCCACGTCGCCTTTGGCCTCGACGCGCCAGCGCGCGACTATCGGGATCTCGCTCGCTCAAACAAGAAGGCCTATGTCGCCTTCACCACAGGCCTGCTCCACCGCGGCGTGCGTGCGCTCGAGCGAGGCGCATGGTTCATGTCGGTGACGCATGATGACGCGGTGGTCGACGAGACGATTGCGGCGGTTGCCGATGTGGCGCGCGAGCTGAAGTCGACGGGCGTTCTGTAAAGGGCTTGCGACAACAGTCTAGGAAGGGTGCAGAGAAGTGCGCGTGTTCCTGTCGGGTTTGTTTCATGAGACCCATTGCTTCGTGTCCGAGATCACCGGCATCGAAAGATTTTCGCAATTGCACGGCAACGCCATTCTTGGCCGAAGGGGCGATCGATCCCAGATCGACGGTTTTCTGGAGGTTGCGGAGAATTATGGCTGGGATGTTTTGCCCGGGGTCAATTATGTAGCGACTCCATCCGGTACGATTGATCATCAGGTCTTCGAGCAGTTCTGGACGGAGCTGGAAGGTTCGTTGGCGGCGGCGTTGAATACCGGGCTCGATGCCGTCTACCTCGCACTCCACGGGGCCATGGTCACCGATTGCTGTTTCGATCCGGAAGGGGAGTTGCTCACCCGGATCCGTGCGCTCCCGGGGGCGGACGCTATCCCCATCTTCGGCGTCTTCGATCTCCACGCAACCTTCACCGGGCGCATGGCGGAATTGTCGAACGCTCTCGTTTGCTACCGCGAGAATCCACACATCGATGCCTATGACAGCGCGGTTCGCGCGGCCGAACTTCTGGCTCGAATGTTCGAGACGAAGCAATTGCCACGCACGTTCTGGCGTCAACTGCCTCTCATGTGGCCCCCGACCGGAACGGGCACCGCCGATAGTCCGATGAAAGATCTCGAAAGCCTCGCCCGACGCATCGAGGCCGAGGATCCGGCGATCTGGGCCGTCAACGTCATCGCGGGATTTCCGTTTTCAGACGTGCCGGACGCCGGCGTCAGCTTTTCGATCGTGACGACCGCCGGAGAGAGCACCGCCAACAAGGCCCTCGACCGCCTTCGGGAATGCGCCTGGTCACTCCGGATGGCGGGCTTGCCAAAGGAATTGCCCATCGATGACGCGCTGGCGCGGATTTCTCGCGATGGTACCGGGCCCGCCATCCTCGTGGAACCATCCGACAATATCGGCGGTGGCGCGCCAGGAGACGGCACCGCGGTACTGCGCGCGCTTGTGCAGCATCGGATACCTCGCTCTCTGGTGGTGATCAACGATCCGGAATCGGTGGCAGCGCTTAACGGCGTCGCGAATGGCGGCCGCGCAACACTCCGGATTGGCGGGAAGGGGAGTTCCCTCGACGAAGGCCCGCTGACGCTCGACATCGAGCTCGTGTCGCGCAGCGACGGGCGGTTTACCTTAGAGGATCGCCAGAGTCATCTGGCGGCATCGCAAGGCACCCGGATCGACATGGGCCCTTGCGCCGTCGTGCGCCATGAGAATGTGACGATCCTCCTGACAACGCGAAAGACGCCGCCTTTCGATCTTGGTCAATTACGGAGCCAGGGCATCGAGCCGACGGAGATGCTGGTCATCGGCGTGAAGGCCGCGGTGGCTCATCGCCGCGCCTACGATCGAATTGCGGCTGCGAGTTACACCGTCGCCACGCCGGGGCCGTGCTCAAGCGACCTATCGATTCTGCCATATCGGAATCTACGGCGGCCAATCGTACCGCTGGATCCGATTGCCGACTTTCGATGACGCCAAAGAGGCGCCGGCTACCGCGGCTCACCCGCCCGCCGCGTGGCAGGCTTGGAACCGTGGGCTAAAATGCTGGCCCCCCCGGCGGCTTGCACCGAACGGCTGCCTGCCGCGATGGCTGATTCAAGGCAGGCCGCTCCCTCTGCGCCAGAGAGCCAAAGGTGGAGAAAGCCTGCATTGAAAGCGTCGCCCGCGCCAGTCGTATCGATGACGGGCACTCTCGGAGCATGACGTTCGATCCGTTCGCGTCCCTGCGCAAGGGTGCCGCCGTCGGCGCCCCGCTTCAGGACGACGTGCGGAAAATGGTCGTTAAGCCGTTGCAATCCCTCGGCGACGTCGTCCGTGCGCGCAATCGCCATCAATTCTTCGACGTTGGGAAGAAAGACGTCGATCCCACGACAGGTGTCGAGAAAGTTCCCGTCATTGATGAGCGTGTCATCCCAGCTTGGATCGAGGGACACCGTCAGGTCGCTGCCCTTGGCTAAATCGATCAGACTAGGCAACTCGGCGAGCGTCGCGTATTCGGCGATGTGAAGATGCCGGATGCCGGGAGCACGCAAAGCGGCAGCGAGCGTCGCGGGCCGCCCGTGGCCGGCTCGGCGAGATAGAAAGGCGCGATCCTGAGGCTGCACGATCGCAATCGTCACTTGTGGGCCAGCGTCTTGGGCCCGTTCGGCGAATGTCAGATCGACGCCGCTCTCGACGATGGCCTTCTCCAGAGAACCTGATAGGGGATCGGTCCCTAAGCGGGTGACCAGCATCGCAGGCCTGCCGAAACTCGTCAGATGGGCGGCGGTGATGAAGGCGCCACCGCCTGGAACAATGGCGATATCGTCGGCAAACAGTTCACGCCCCAGGACTGGCAGGCCGCTCAGGCCCGTGAACACCAGATCGCAATAGGTTCGACCAAGGCAGAGGACGCCTCCTTCGGGCGCCGAGCTTACGTTCGACATAGGGCCCGTTCAGATTTGGCGTCGAACAGATAGAGACTTCCCTCCGGCGCGCGGACGGTCACCCTGTCGCCCGCTCGTGGAATGATTTTTCCGGGCGCGGTCGCGATCACTGCCGTCCCGCCGATCTCCAGATGCACCAATGTCTCCGATCCAAGCGGTTCGACCACCGATACCTCGCCTTTCAGGGCGATCCCGGTTCCAGCGCCGGCCTGATCGACGACAAGATCGTGGGGCCGGACGCCGACGAGAACGTCCGCACCAATGTCGGCTATGGGAAAGTTCGAGGGCAGGCGCACGCTGGCTTGCACCTGGTCCAACTCAGCCACTCGGTGGCCAGCCTGCTCGCGAAGCGTCGCCGGAATCAGGTTCATGGTCGGGCTGCCGATAAATCGGGCCGTAAACACGTCCGTCGGATTATCGTAAAGCTCCATCGGCGTCCCAACCTGCAGGATATGGCCATCACGCATCACCACGATGCGATCGGCCATGGTCATCGCTTCGACCTGGTCGTGCGTGACGAACACGATCGTGGTCCCGAGACGCTGATGCAGCTTCTTGATTTCGATGCGCATCTGCGCTCGTAATTGGGCGTCCAGGTTCGACAAAGGCTCGTCGAACAGGAAGGCGACGGGATTGCGGACCATGGCGCGCCCGATGGCGACGCGCTGGCGTTGGCCGCCCGACAATTGCGACGGCCTGCGATCGAGCAGGCTTTCGAGCCCGAGAAGCCGCGCTGTGTCGGCGATCCGCTTCGTCTTTTCTCCGTGCGTCAGCTTGCTGGTGTAGAGACCAAAGCCAATATTCTGCGCAACGGACATGTGCGGATAGATGGCGTAGTTCTGAAACACCATCGCGATGTTTCGATCCTTTGGTTCGAATTCATTGACCACATGGCCGTCAATGCTCACGGTCCCTTCCGAAATGTCCTCAAGGCCGGCAATCATGCGCAGGGTCGTTGATTTCCCGCACCCCGAGGGCCCGACCAATACGACAAACTCACCGTCGTTGACACGAAGATCAATGCCATGGACGACGGCCATCTTGCCGTATCGTTTGACAAGGCGATCGAGTGCGATCGTGGCCATCAGGCTCCTCCTAGAAGCGATTGGAATCGCGTATCGAGTTCGATCTGCGCCTGATCTTCCCGCAGGCGAATATGCTCCGCGGCGAGTTTCATTCCGGCAAGCTTTTCGCGATAGCCGTCCAACGCCGCACGGAGCGGCGCGGTTGCCGGGCCGCCGAAGCGCTGACGGACCGCGACGAAATATTCGGGCGATACGATCTCGGCAAAGCTCAGTTCATCGATTGTCGTCTCGCGCTGCGTTGCGGTCGAGAATGCCAGTCGGAAAGCCTCATAACCATCCTTGGCGAGGTCGCCTTCGCGTTGAACGACCGAGCGCGCTACAGCGGCCGCAATCTCATGGGCTTCGCGGAACGACAGGCTCTCGCGACGCACCAGGCTATCCGCCAGCTCGGTCACGGTGATGCAACTGCGGCGGATGTTCTCGCGCACACGCGATGCGTCGATGCTGATCGCGCCGGCCACGGCCGCGAGAAGATCGAGGACGCGCCCACCAGAGGCAAAAGCTTCGTAACCCGCGCCTTGCGTCTCGCCCTCGCTGTCGTTCATGTCCGTGAACGGCGTATTGTGCATCACGTCGAGCATCCCGCGCGCCCGGCTGAACGTCTGGGAAGCGAGATGGCGAAGGTGCTCGATGGGAACCGGGTTTCGCTTTTGCGGCATGATGGAAGAGATCTGCACGAAGGCATTCGGAACATAGATTTGTCCGACCTCAAAGCTGCTCCAGAACTGCAGATCTTGAATCGGGCGGCCGAGGTGAAGGAACATCAGCGCCACGGCCGAGTAGGTCGACGTCACATAATCGACCGCTGCGATGCAGCCATAGGAGTTCTCCAGCGGCGCCGAAAATCCGAGCAGCTTTGCCATCCGCTCTCGATCGATCGGAAAGCCGGACGTGGTTATCGCAGCAGCTCCCATGGGTGACTGATCGACGATTTCGCGCGCAGCGGCGAGGCGATCGATATCGCGGAGCAGCACCTCAATGATCGCGCCGAGATAATGCCCAAACGTCGTCGGCTGCGCGGGCTGACCATGGGTGTAGGCGACGATCAGCGTCGTTTCTTCGCGGGTCGCGACGGCGATCAGTGTGTCGGCGAGATGGCGCGCCTTCTCGAGCAACCGGTCGACATGATGCTTCAGCGCGAGCTTGAACAGCGTATGGTCGATATCGTTGCGAGACCGAGCCGTGTGGAGGCGTCCTGCGAGATCGGGCCCAAGCCTGTCCTTAAGTTCTTTCTCGATGAGGAAAAAGAAGTCCTCGACTTCCCCCGTATAAGTCAGAGACGAGACATCGAGCTCGGAGTCGATAGCCACGAGAGCCCGCGCGAGGTCCTGTGCTTGCCTCG
This sequence comes from Microvirga brassicacearum, assembly GCF_008757455.1. Taxonomy (GTDB): domain Bacteria; phylum Pseudomonadota; class Alphaproteobacteria; order Rhizobiales; family Beijerinckiaceae; genus Microvirga; species Microvirga brassicacearum. Next base: position 6,718 of record NZ_VCMV01000079.1, read on the forward strand.
CGTCGAGAATCCCCGTTTCCTGCAGCATGACGAGATGTGCGCGGTCGATGCGCCGGAATCCATCCATATGATGGGCTTTCGCACCCTCGAAAAGGGGGCGAAGAACCGTCTCCTTATAGATCGGATCGGGAAAGACGCTTGTGTCTGTGTGCTGGAATTGGTCGCCTGCCATGGTCAGCCTTTCAATCCAGCCAGCATCACGCCGCGCACGATATAGCGCTGGAGAAGCAGGAAGACGAGCAGCGTGGGGATGGTGGCGAGGCTGGCACCCGTCATGATCATCTCCCATTGGATCGCCTGTTCGACCGCGAAACTCGAGAGGCCGATGGGCAGCGTGTAGAGTTCCCGACTGTTGGTCACGATCAATGGCCAGAAAAAGGCTGTCCAATTGCCGAGGAATGTGAAGATCGCGAGCGCCGACAGGGCTGGCGTGACGAGGGGCATTGCGACACGCCACCAGATCGTAAATTCATTGAGGCCGTCGATGCGCGCCGCTTCCAGGAATTCGTCGGGCACCGTTTCGAAGAACTGCTTCATGAGAAAGGTGCCGAACGCCGTCATCATGCCGGGGAACATGATGCCCCAGTAGGAATCGATCCAGCCGAAGGTGCTCGCCATGAGATACCACGGAATCACCAGCATCTCGGTCGGAATCATCAAGGTCGAGAGAATCGCGATGAAAACCACGTAGCGGCCGCGGAATCGAAACTTCGCAAGCGTGTAGCCAACGAGCGAATCGAAGAAGACATTCGATACCGTGACGGCGACTGCCACCACCAGCGAATTGAGGAACCACCTCAGGAAACGCCCGTCCGACAGGACGGTCCAATAATTGTCCAGCGAGGGAGACGCGGGGATGAGCTTCAGATCGTAGACTTGCGAAGCATCCTTCAGCGATGTCGACAACATGAAGAGGATCGGCGTGACCATCACAAGTCCGCCCAGGAAAAGCAAAGTCCAGGAGACAATTCGGCTGGGACGAAAGGCGGTGTGCGACGATCTGGCGCCAGACAGCGTGATCTGAGGTGTCATCAGCGATCCTTCAAGACGCGCAGCTGGATCAGCGACACAACGAGCAAGATCGCAAACAGCACAACCGTCTGCGCTGCCGCATAGCCCATGTCGAAGGATTTGAAGGCCGTCTGGTAGATCATCATGACAAGCGGCTTTGTTGTATTGAGAGGACCGCCTGGATCATTGAAGTTGATATTATAAACCTGATCGAAGATCCGCAAAAAGCTGATCGACGAGAACACGACCAGGAAGACGATCGTCGGCTTCAGGAGAGGAAGCGTGATACGGCGAAGGATAGTGAACTCGGATACGCCGTCGATGCGGGCAGCCTCATAATAGGATGTCGGAATAGCGCGGAGCCCGGCAATGAAAATGATGATCTGGAATCCGAGGCCGGCCCAGACAGCCGGCGCCAGGACCGCTGGAAGCGCTTGAACCGTCGAGCGGAGGAAGGGTTGCTGGGGAAGCCCGACCCAGGTCAGGAAGCCGTTGATGACGCCAATGGGAACGGGTTGATAGAACCACCGCCAGACCCATGCCATCGCGGCCGCCGTCGTGAGAAACGGGAGAAAATAAATCGCCCGGATGAGGCCGTGCATGAATTGGACACGATCGAGATAATAGGCAATGGCGAAAGAGAGCAGCAGGCTGATCGGTGTTCCGATGATCAGATACAGGAAGGTGTTGCGAAAGACCTGCCAGAACAGCGGATCCTGCACCAGGCGTGTGTAGTTCTCGAGGCCGACAAAAGATGCCGGCCTCATCAGGCTCCAATTGGTGAAGGACAACGCGATGGCCTGCAGCGTGGGCCAGAACCGGATCACGCTGTAGAACAGGATCGGGATCGCCAGAAAGGTCCATGCCCACAGGACTCGCTTGTGGCTCAGGCTCAGGCCATCCCACAAGCGAGTTGATTTTGCACGCGCGGCGATCACGTTGCGTCCTTTACTTGGTCGCGCGATCGATGATCGCCTGCTCGGCTTTCGCCGCCTCGGCGAGCGAAGCTTTCGGATCCTGATTCTGGAGCAGAACGCGATTCACCATGTCGATGGCAGTCTGGCGCTGCGCCGCTTCGTCGACGAACATCGTCGTGTGCGCGTATTCCAACCCTTTGAGGAACGGACCGTAAATTGGATTTGTGAGGTTCTTTTCCGTCATCGCGGCTGCACGGCGCGCCGGCAGTTCCCCGACCACCTGCAGCCACAATTCCATGGCCTCGGGCGAACTGATGTAGGCCAGGAATTTCTTCGAAGCCTCGAGCTTCTCGCCCTGGACCTTGCTGGTAATCGCATTGGCGAAGTAGCTCGCGTAATTGCTGCGCATGCCCTTGGCATCCGCCGGCAATTCCGTGACGCCCCACTCGAAAGACTTGATGGACGCGAATGCGCCGAGGCGGAACGTGCCATCGATCGTCATGGCGGCGAGGCCGCCCTTGAACGCGGCCTGTCCTTCATCCATGAAGCCGGTCAGACCGACTTTATGCTTGGTCTGCAGATCCGTATAGAACGTCAGAGCCTTCAAACCCGCATCGCTGTCGTACGCAACCTTGCGGTCGTTGTCAGTGTACGGAACACCGCCATTCTGCCGGATGAGAACCTCCCGCCACCATTGGTGATCCTGCCCCGCCATATCGAGCGTGAAGCCCTCGGAGATGATATTGCCGGCGCTATCACGCTTCACCGTCTTCTGGGCGGCAGCGAGGAACGCTTCGAGCGTCTGCGGAGGCTTGTTTGGATCGAGACCGGCAGCTTCAAAGATTTTCTTGTTGTAGAAGAGCGCCAGCGAACGCACGGCGGTCGGAAGCCCGTAATATTCGCCGCCGCGCTGCATAGCTTTCACGATGGGGAAGAAATCGGCTTCGATCTTGTCATGCGGAAAGGCATCCTTCGGGAGCGGCTGGATGAGTTTGCCGGCGACGAAGCCATCAACCCAGCCGTAGAAGAGCTGAACCACATCCGGCCCCTGTCCCGCCGTCACGGCTGACGCGACCTTGGTCTGATACTCGGCGTAGGGGAAGGTCGTGTGCTTGATGGTGATGCCCGGGTTTGCGGCCTGGAACTTCTGGATCAGCTGATCCATCGCCTTCACGCGCGTCTCGAAAACATATTGCCAATATTCGATCTCGACGGCCGCGGCCGCGTTGGCGGCAAGGACACTGACACCGAAAGCGAGACCCGCGAGCATTTTCCGTAAGCGCATGGCGAAACCCTCCAACATGCCCGCCTGGCGTGTCGCCGGAGCGTGGCAAGTACGTTCCCATTATTGTTCCGAGCGGCACTAGGCGCTCGATTGTTCCGAGCGACGCAAAGGCGCTCAACCCAAGCAGGGTCGCGTTTGCATCACCTGCTGTCAATAAAATAATTCACTTGAGTTAATCGGCTGCGCTTGCCATCCTGGGAACGAGACAGGTCTAGAGATGCCGCGCACGAAAACGTTGCCGTCTGCAAAAGTTGCCATCGGCAACAACCCTGAACGCAACAGAACCCACAATCGCCGGGTGGTCCTCGATGCCGTCCGGTTGCATGGCCCTATCGGGCGCACCGACATCGCACGCCGGGCGCATCTCACCTCGCAGGCAGTCTCCAACATCGTGGGAGAGTTGCTGAGCGAGGGGCTGCTTCTTGAATGCGGCAGGCGTCGTTCCGGCCGCGGCTTGCCGCCGGTTCAGGTCATCGTCAATCCGGACGGCGGAATGACCATCGGGGTCGAAATGGCTGCCGATCACTTGGTCACGGTGCTCGTCGACCTCACCGGAAGAGTCCGGGCGCATCATACCATCGCCTTCAACGACCCCACACCAGACCAAGTCGTGCCCCGGCTCATGACGTCGATCGAGCACGTGTGCCAGTCGTTGCCGGGCGCATCGGAGCGATTGCTGGGGATCGGCGTGGTGATGCCCGGTCCTTTCGAAATCGAAGGCATGAGCTCGGTCGGGCCCACCACCTTACCCGGCTGGTCGGGTCTGGATGCGGCCGCGTTCCTGACGGAGGCCATCGGAAGACCGACGATCGTCGAAAATGATGCCACAGCCGCAGCTGTCGGCGAACGACTTCACGGGGCGGGCCGATCCCTCAAGGATTTCTGCCTCGTCTATTTTGGTGCGGGTCTTGGCCTCGGCATCGTCAGCGAAGGTCGCCCATTTCGAGGCGCTTTCGGAAACGCCGGAGAGATCGGTCACGTGATCGTGGCGCCGCAAGGCGAACTGTGCGCGTGCGGCAATCGGGGCTGCTTGGAACGCTATGCGTCCGTTCATGCATTGAAGGAGCGGCTTCGCAAGCACGGCATCGCATGCGACAGCGCGTATGATCTTGAAGCGGCACAGGCGAACCGGAATCCGATACTGGCAGCATGGGTCGTCGATGCTGCGGCAATGCTCGCACCGGTCGTCGGATTGCTGGAGAATCTTTTCGATCCGGAAACGATCGTTTTTGGCGGCGCGCTGCCGGACGCGCTGATGGACGAGCTCATCGCGGCACTGGCACCGCTGCCGTTGAGCGTGGCAAGCCGCCGTGAGCGCCGCGTTCCTCGTGTCATGCGAGGCGCGACGGGCTCCCTGACAGCCGCCTTGGGCGCCGCTGCGCTGCCGCTTCTCGAAACGATGACGCCGAAGCTCGATACGGGTGCTGCCGTTTCACCAACCTGAGCTGAACCAGGAAGGACCTTCCCATGCTACGGGATCATGAGCGTATTGCGCGGGAGATGAGCGATCCCGGTTTGGTCCGCCTGCATCGCAAACTTGAGCGACTCTCGTCCGTTCTGACGGTCATGAACACCGGCGCCCACCCCGACGATGAAAAGAACGGCCTGCTCGCGGCCCTTCGTTTCGGGCTTGGCATGCGGGTCGTGGTCGCCTGCTCGACTCGTGGAGAGGGGGGCCAGAACGCAATCGGCACGGAGCGCGGCGCGGCGCTTGGCGTGGTTCGCACCGGGGAGATGGTGGCGGCCGCCCAGGTGCTCGACGCCGACGTGGTGTGGCTCGGGCATGGCCCCGATGACCCGGTGCACGATTTCGGATTCTCCAAGAACGGCGACGATACGCTGGCTCGATGGGGCGAAGACCGCATCGTCGAACGTCTCGTGCGAACCTATCGCGAGGAACGTCCGGATATCGTCATCCCGACCTTTCTCGATGTGCCCGGTCAGCACGGCCACCACCGCGCCATGACGCGAGCTGCCGAAGCAGCTGTGATGGCCGCAGCCGATCCCGATGTTTATCCGCATCACTTCGACGAAGGCCTGAAGCCTTGGTGCGTGGCCAAACTCTATCTGCCGGCATGGTCGGGCGGGGGATCGACCTATGATGACGAGGTCCCGCCACCAGAAACGACGCTCGAAGTGAATGCCGGGCCCGTCGATATGGCGACAGGCGTGCCGTTCGCGCGCATTGGCGAATGGTCGCGCGCCGCGCATCGCACGCAGGGCATGGGCGTATGGCTTGAAGCACCCACCCAAACATGGCCATTGCATCTTCGGCTCGGTCGTTTGTCCCCCGACGGCAAAGAGACAGATATCCGCGACGGGCTCCGGGCTTGTGTCGGGAGCCTCGCCTCACTCGAGGGGATGTCGGCAGCGGCGGCAGACCATCTCGTGCGCGCTCAGCATTCCATCGCGTCGGCGCAAGCTGCCTTTCCTCACCGGGAAGCAATCCTCAAGGCGGCCCTTCACGCGGCCGAAGCGGTCGAGAATGCCATCGGCACCATGCCCGATGAGATGCGACATGTGGTCGAGCATCGCCTGCGACGTAAGCTGAGGGAACTCGACGCTGTCATTCTTGAAGCGCACGGCGTGCATGCACGCGCTTGGGCGGAGCCGACGGAGGTTGTGCCCGGGGGGAAAGTGATCGTGAGCGCAGCGCTCATGACAAGTGACGAGGATGCCTGGGCCAAACCCACCGCTATCCCTGCGCTGGCCGTATCTCACGGCTCGGTATCACGGGGGATTCACAATTTCGATCTAGCCGTTTCGGTGGACGCTAAGTTGACGAACCCATACCCGGCCTGCCACCGCGCGCTCGGGGGCAATGGGGAGTTGGCGCTTACGATCGGTACGGAGATCGGCGGCCGTGTGGTGCACACGATGGTGGATCTTGAAGAGCCACTGCGCATCGTACCCGAGCCACAAATCACCATCGAACCGCGCGCAGTGATCATTCGGCTGTTTGAAATACCATCGTCCATCGAAGCCCAAATGCTGGCCCGCAGCGCATCCGGGGTTCCTGTTCTGGCCGGTCCCGAGGGCTGGCACGCACGAACCGCCGGCGATCACATTTTCATTGAGCCGCCGCCCGACGTGAAGGCGGGTCTATACGCCTTCAACGGGACCTGGAACGGTGCTGCTGTCTTCCGGGGGACCTCGATCGCTTATCCGCATATCGGCCGGACCACCTTCTTCGAGCCCGAAACTTTGAAGATTCTCGCCCTCGACCTCACACTGCCTGAGTGCACCACGGTCGGCTATGTGAGTGGGGGGAGCGATCGGGTCGGTGACTGGCTCAAGGCGATGGGCTTTGATGTGACGGAGTTGGAACCGCTCGACTTACAAGGTGATCTCGCGCGCTTCTCGACCATCGTCATCGGTACGTTGGCGTTCTCCACGCGGACCGAACTCGCAGCGGCGTCGGAGCATTTGCGCCGCTATGTGGAGGCCGGTGGCCATTTGGTGACGCTTTATCAAAAACCCAGTGAGGGCTGGAATGCCTCCACAACGCCACCGCGCCCGATCGAAATCGGCTCTCCGTCCGTGCGGTGGCGCGTGACGAATCCGGATGCGCCCGTGAACGTTCTTTCTGCCGATCATCCGCTCCTGGCAGGGCCAAACGTCATCGGCGACGATGACTGGGCGGGATGGGATAAGGAGCGCGGAATCTACTTCGCGTCCGACTGGGACGATGCTTATGTGCCGCTAATGACCGTGGGCGATACGGGCGAGAAACCTCTGAGCGGCGGGCTGATTTCCGCCACGATCGGCAGGGGCCGTCACACCCATGTTGCTCTGGTTCTTCATCACCAACTCGACCGGCTCGTGCCCGGTGCGTTCCGGTTGCTCGCCAATCTCATGCAGCCAACCTCCTCATTCCTTGGCGGCGCCCAAGACTGACCATCAGGCTGTGGCCGCGACAGTGATGCGGGGCTTCGTGCACCACACGGCAGGAATCTATCGCTACCGAAACTATGTTTCGCTAACTTGTCACATTTTCGTCCCGGATCATTCCGGCGGCCGAGGCAGGCACGCGTCGACAAGTCATCTTAAAAACAGCCGCTTTTGGGGCGAAGCTTGTCTTGGATGATAAATCGGATTGTGGCGGTCGAATGAGCGCGATTATCGTCAAGATCTTTGCAGCGGCTCTCACCCTGAGCCAGGTCTTGATCGAGCCGGACTCCGTTCGGACATCTTTTGATCCGGAGCAGGATCAGGGCGAGGTGACGCAGATCCTCAAGGAGGGTTGCGCCCATATGCGGCGAGCGTTCGATATCGAGGAAATTAACCTCGACGATTTGATCACGACCGCGATGGACGACCCGCAGGCTGTGACAGGCGACGTGAAGGTGCTGCAGGGTCTGAGCTTTGGCGACCTGTATGCGGCTTACCGGCAGTTCTGCAAGAACGAACACGTCAGTCCTTCTCCGGTGAATTTGAGCGAGGTTATTACATATTACAATTTGGCACTGGCCGATCTTCCTGACGCCACAATGCTGAAAGGCCTGAAACTGCCAGGAGCCACAATCATCCTCGACGGAGCTGGCAGGCGGTTTGCGGAGGTTTATGAGCCGGACCATCGGCGCATCTGGGTTCCCCTGTCCGATATTCCCGAGCCCGTGCAGCAGGCTTTCATCGCGGCTGAAGACAAGCGGTTCTATCAGCACAGGGGAATCGATGAGCGCGGCGTCATTCGGGCATTCGTGGAAAACCTGGCGCGGTCCGGTCGGCCCGTCGGGGGGTCAACGATCACCCAGCAGGTCGCCAAGAACCTGATTGTCGGTGATGACGTCACCTACGAGCGCAAGATGCGAGAAATGATCGTCGCCTCGCGCATCGAACGAACTCTCAGCAAATCGGAAATTCTCGAAATTTATCTCAACTCGATCTATCTCGGGCGCGCCTCGTGGGGCATTGAAATGGCGGCTCAAAGCTATTTCGGGATCTCTGCACAAAAGCTGAGCGTCGAAGAAGGAGCGCTTCTCGCAGGCTTGGCGAAAGGTCCAAACTACTACAACCCGGACCTTTATGCCGACCGGGCTCGGGAGCGGCTGGCCTATGTGCTTAGCCGGATGCGGGAGGATGGCGCACTTACCCATGAGCAGGTGGGGCGGGCCCTCGGATCGTTGCCGCCGACCGTGGCGTTTCAGCGTCCCTTCCGCGATACGGGATTCTATTTTGTCGATCATCTGAGCCGTGACGCCCGGACGCTCGCCGGAATCGACCGCCTCACAGGCTCCTCTTATACCGTCCACTCTACCATCGATCCGGCTCTGCAGGAGGGAGCGGAGACAGCTCTTCAGGAAGGCCTCGCACGTTACGAGCTCAGTGTCGGTCGTCAGCGGTTCCAGGGCGCCGAAGTCAATCTTGCAAAACCAGTCAAGGACCTTGAGGGGTCAAGCCCACTGGATTCGACCTCTGCGCCCGCATGGCGCCGCGCTCTGGAAGCGGCACGCCTGCCGCTCTATGACGTGCAATGGTCGCCGGCGATCGTGGTGGCGAAGGGCAGAGAGCGAAAGAAAGGCGCAACCGTCGTCGAGGTCGGGCTCACGGACGGGCAAATCCTGCCCCTCGTCGTGTCGGATGCTGCTGCCCGTCGCAACTTGAAACTTTACGACGTGGTGCGAGTGCGGGTCACCAGCCCCAAAGGCAAGACCGGCATGCGGGCGGAACTCCGCACGCCTCCGAGCGTGCAGGGAGCGGCCGTCGTGTTGGAGAACAAGACCGGCCGGATCCTGGCGATGACCGGTGGTTTCTCTTATCCGTTAAGCCAGCTCAACCGCGCCACGCAGGCACACCGGCAGCCGGGCTCTGCCCTTAAGCCACTCACCTATCTGGCCGCCTTGGCGAAAGGCCTGCAGCCGAACACGCTGGTGTGGGATTCTCCCATCACGCTGCCGCCGCTCAGTGGCGTGGAGAATGCACGCGGAAGGGATTACTGGTCGCCGAAGAATTATGATGGAACCGGATCTGGCATCATGACCTTGCGGCGTGCTCTCGAGAGTTCGAAGAACCGTGTCACCGCTCGGCTGCTTGATGGTGGAATCGAGTCAGAGCCGGAGCAAAGCCTCCAGCGGGTGTGCGAGCTCACTCTTGAAGCGCAGCTTTATGTCGAGTGCGTGCCGCACTATCCGTTCGTGCTCGGTGCTCAGCCGGTACGCCTCCTCGACCTCGCCGCCTTCTATGCCGGCATCGCCAACGAGGGAGCTCGGCCAACACCCTTTGCAATTGAGAAGATCGAGGAGCGGGGACGCACCGTTTATGCCCGAAAGGTGAGCGCGCCAGTGCCGATCGGCTCTGCTGACGGCGCCGCATTCTACCAACTCAAGACAATGCTGCAGGGTGTATTGGAGCGAGGGACAGCTCGCGCCCTGCGTGCACTCGCGCCCTATGTAGCAGGAAAAACAGGAACCTCGGACAACGAGAACGACGCCTGGTTCATCGGCTTCACGAACGAGGTCACAGTCGCGGTCTGGGTCGGGTACGATAACGCCGGCGGCAAGCGTCGAACCCTCGGAAGAGGCCAGACCGGAGCGAAGGTCGCGATCCCGATCTTTCAAGCCATCCTTGAGGCTGCGTGGACGCACCATTCGCCGAAAGCCGTGCTGAACCCGCCTTCACCTCAGGCGGCTCGGCAACTTCTTGCCTTGCCGATCGACGTCAACACCGGCAACCGGGTGACCGATGGGCGTGCCGGAGCATTCATCGAGTACTTCCGCTTAAGCCGGTTCGGGCAGCTCCACGAGACGCAGTTTCGCCTCGTGCGGCCGGCCGAAGCGTATGCATTCAGGCATCCCAATCCGTGGGGCGACGGCGAGGAGTTCGGCGGCTTCGAAGACTCCCGCGTTGGTGGACCTAACCGTTTTGGACAAGGATGGCTGGAGGCTCCTCGCGCCGACGGGCCTCCGCAGCATCGTCCCGATGCGCGCACGCGATGGTGGGAGGAGGGCCGCCGCTTCCATCCTCGACGGATCGATCCGGATTACTTCTGGGGCAATGGGTGGATTTACTGATGAAACCGGAGCTATGGCTTAACCGGATAATTCTCGCCCTGGTCCTTCTCTCCGCCCCGTTCGGAGGTTCTCGTGCGGCGGAGTTTCGCATTGAGGAGGTTCGATCCGCCACGGCCGTGCCTCCGGCGCAGCTGCAACCGAAAACGATCGTCTTTAGCGATCATCGTGACGACAAGCTGACCGATCCGGGAACAGGCCTCATTCGCTTTGCGGATTGGTCGCGCGCGATGCCGCAGCGAAAGCGGCTGCTAAGTCTTTTCCCGGATTATGTTGAGCCGACGATCCAGGTCACCGTGAACGGCATCACGACATCGTACACGGAGAAGCTGCACATGTACGTGGTCGAGGCGCGGCTCCTCATTACAAAGCCGCCAGGGACGGTCGATCTCACCCGCTTTGCACGGCTTGACGTGTTGGAGACGATCGACCCTGCCATCAAACACCGCCCCATTGCGGCCGACCAGGCGCGTCCCTACACGACTCGGGAAAGCGCTCACAATCGCCACCCAGATCGGCATTGGTGTGAAGAGCCTCGGAGCCTTTGCATCGAGTCGCACTACGCCCTCGAGGGAAAGCTGCCCATCGGCATCCGGCTCGCCAACAAGCTGGAGGAGGGGGGCAAAAAGATTTCGGAGTTCATCGAGTTCCAGAGCGAGATCCACGTGTGGGAGCCACAGGAGATCGAGCGGAACGATCTTGCCTCGCTGACCGGCCTTCAATCTTCAGTCACCGGCGTGCTTGAGCAAACGATCTTCGATGTCAATCAAGTGATGCAGTTTGGCAAGTTGATGGCCGTCCTGCAGGAGCACCCCTCGGATAAGGGCACGACAGTCGCGACGGTTTTCATGGTGCTTGCCATTGAAACGGATGTACTGGAGCGAAAGAGGGAGTTTGAAAGCGTCCCAGTGCTGCGAAATCTCATCCCCGCGCAGGTGCTTATGGGAAAAAGCTCGTTCAACTCCGGGGATTCCATCAGCGCCGGACTGCCGAATTATACGCGCAATCGAATTCACGCCATCGCCAGCCTGCTTGAGCAATGATTGTCGAGCGTCCAGCCGACTCAATGCAGGCGCCACCCTGGCAGCAACATGGCCCGGTTTTTATGACGGGGGCGCGGCGGTGGAACTGTCCGCAGGGGCTGCCTCTCGAGGCTTCTCTCCCAACAAGACTCGCAACTCTTCGCTGAGACTATCGAGGGGGATTGTCTTGTAGTCGGAGACGGTCACACACTTGTTCTCGATGCTCGCCAAGACCACGGCGGAAGCAGACGGGCGATTTTCGTCAGCCTGCACACGCGCTGGGCCGCGTCTCTCATCAGAGACTTCCAAATCATCTTTCCTGACCGCGATGACGTACCAGACGTTTCCACCTTTTGCGGCTTCCGTCAGGGTCCGAATTTTCAGCTTCGCCTCGTTCAAAGCCTTGCGGCGTTCTTCGACCGATTCACCCCGCGTGAACGCCAGATTTGGTGGCGTATCTCCACTTTCCCCATAGGGATGGATAAAATTCAATGTCATCCTCAATCCATCCACCTTGACTTCTTTGACCGGGAGAGCGGTGGCCTCTCGCCGCCCCTGAACGAAATCGCGGACTGCCACATCGCACGACCTGAATTCATCCTGGTCCTGCGCAGCCTGGTTGGGCGGCGCGCGCTCCGGAGTGGGAGGGGGACTTCTTCGGCGCGTCGCACCCTCGGTTCCCGTGGTAAGCGCCATTGCGCACGCGAGAGCTAATGCGAACACGGGTGTCATGCCTCTATCCTTCCTGGAGTAGGAAGAACGTCGCCAACTCACCCCAAGCAAAGCTTTCTTGACCTGGGTTAAGAGCCGAGAACGCAGCATCTTGTACGATGTGAAATTTAGCACTTTGCCGATGGGGGAGCAATCAGATGGACGAGCGGACCTCGCATCGCTTGCACGTTATTGCGCGAGTGGGTGTGCGGTCGACGGCGATCCGGTGGCCTAGGTGTGTCTCTGCGGCTCAAATTGCCGAGACGGGAACGCTCGCCCGCGAGATTCGGTTAGGCCCTGTCAGAACCGGGTGCGGGGACCGACTGCACTCTCTTCGCGATAGGGTCGAGCCGGCCAAAAACGAAAGTCCCTCCCGACGGGCCGAGAGGGACGTATCGAGGATTAGAGAATACCCGAAGGCGCGGCGCCCTCAGGGAGCCCGCGCGCTAAAAAGCCCGCTCCAAGCGGGCCAGCTGCTGCCCTGCAGGCCCTGCCTGTGGAGCGCGCAACCTGGAGACCCCTTGGAATGGGCTCGACAGCCCGCCCAACGGTCAAGTGTACTATCCCCCGCCGATCTCTTCGATGACGATGCCGGTCCCGCCGCAAATTGGGCAATCTGTCGATCCGATCTTGCCGGTGCCTTGGCACTCCCGACAAACATTTTCGCCCGCACCGGGTGTCCCCGGATCGGCCTGGTCTCCAGGATGGAGCCTCGGCTTACCGGAACCAACGTTCTTCGGCCGTTTGTCATTCATGATCCCGCTCCAGCTACGTCCGTGATGACAACGCGGTCCAAAAACCATTGGTTGCCTGGGCTCGCTGGTCGTTCTCGTTCACGGCATCGGTGGACCTCTGCTGAGGTGGCATGAACTCGGTCATAGCCCGGATAACTATTCCAACCCGTCATACCCCAGAACGATTTCGCATTGGACATTCTCGCGGTGCGATCGAGACTGCCTCCATCGACGCGGGGGTAGTCGCCCCGCCGCGGATTTCGGTCCGGGCTTTCTCCGATCGAGCATACGGTTCAGCGCGTGGGATGGTGAAGTGCAAGAAGCGGTTACAACAATACAGAAATTTCGCCTGCGCGTCAGCGACTTGCATGAACTTCATGTCGAGGAACACGGAAATCCAAACGGAACTCCCATCGTGTTCCTCCATGGTGGGCCCGGAGGCGGAACGTCTCCCGCACAAATTCTGAGCTTCGACCCCACCCGGTTCCGCATAATCTCGTTCGATCAGCGTGGCGCCGGCCGATCCACGCCAAGTGCGGAGATTGCCGAGAACACGACCTCCGCTCTCATATCGGATCTCGAGGTCATCCGCGAAAGATTGCAGATCGAGCGCTGGTTCGTCGCCGGTGGATCATGGGGGAGTTGCCTCGCACTTGCCTACGGCGAAGCGCATCCGGAGCGTTGCCTCGGTTTTCGTCTTCACGGAATTTTCCTGGCAGGTCCGGCGGACATCGACTGGTGGTTTCATGGCAGCCGAATGATCTTTCCCGATCACTGGGAGAGTTTTGCGTCGTTTATCCCCGCGAATGAGAGGCATGACCTTCTTTCGGCGTATTATCGGCGTCTCGTTTCGGACGACCCGGAAACACGCCTTGCGGCCGCGATCTCGTTGCGAACGTTTTCAGCGACGACGCAGACGTTCCTGCCAGATCCTGATCACGTCAGTCGGTTGATCGAGCCGGCGGCGGCGCTCGCAGTGTCTCGCATCTTCACGCATTACTGCATGAACGGCGCATTTCTCGAACCCGATCAGCTGATCAAGAACATCGACTGCATTCGCCATCTGCCGTGCGAGATCGTCCAGGGGCGCTATGATACCGTGACGCCGATGGCATCGGCCTGGGCGCTTGCAAAAGCCTGGCCGGAGGCACGCTTCACCATCGTCACCGAAGCCAATCATCAGTCCACACGCGGGCCGATGGCCGAAGCGCTCCGCGAGGCAGCTGATCGGCTCTCGTTCACCCTCGCAACTGCAGCCGCCTGAGGAGATGAGATGCTGGAGCGTCGACGCGGCATCGTTGCCACTGACATTGAACCCTACCTGGAGATCCGCAGCGCGAGATCCCCAGCCCTCTCGTTCGACGGCGCTCTTGTTGCTTATCTCAGCGACGAGAGTGGCTTCAACCAGATCTGGCTCAAGCCAGCGGCAGGTGGTTCTCCGTGGCGATTGAGCAATACGGCCGAACCGATAGGCACGATCGCCTTCAATCCCAAAAGCCGCGATCTCATGTTCACAATGGATTGCGGCGGGGATGAGCGCCATCAGATCTGGTATGTGCCGGAGGCATCGGGCATTCCGGTGCAGCTGACCGATGATCCGGATACTGTGCATGTCTGGGGCTGCTGGTCGCCGGACGGCAAGAGGATCGCGTTCGCCTCCAATGCCCGCGTCAAAGCCGACATGGACATCTATGTCACCGACATCGCAACGCAATCGACCCGTTGCGTCCTGCAAGGCAGCGGCTTTCGCGAAGCCGTCGGTTTCTCCATCGACGGCAATACCCTGATGGTGCGGGATTCCAGCCGCGCGATGAACGATCAGGATCTCTATCGCCTCGACCTTCAGACCGGGAAGACCGAGTTGATCCTGCAGCGAGAAGGGAGGGCTCGTTACCTGGCGCCGAAGATGCTGAAGGACGGAAGCGGCTTCCTGGTGATCACCGACCGCAACCGCGAATTCCAAGGCATTGCCTTTTATCGATTTTCCGACCGCTCGCTCACATTCCTCGCGACGCCGGAAGCACAGGACGTGGAGGCCATCGCGCTCTCGCCAGATCAGTCGAGAATTGCCTATGTGGTCAATCGCGAAGGCTGGAACCGCATCGTGGTTCACGACCGTTCGACGGGGCTGGAGCGCACGTTGGAGGGCCATCCCGCGGGCGTGATCGCGTCCCTCGTCTGGACGCCCGATAACCAGGCTATCCTGTTTTCGCTCGAAGGAGCTGCCACGCCCTCGGATCTTTGGCGTGTGGATCCGGCGACGAGTGCCTTCGAGCAAATTACGTCTTCATCGAAGGCGGGGGTGGATCTCTCCTCTTTCGTTGAGCCGCGTGTTGAGCGGGCCCGGAGCTTCGATGGGCTTCCCATTCCGTTCCTGGTGTACGAGCCAACCCTTGCGGCTCCGCCGAAAGGCTATCCGGCCGTCATCATCATTCATGGCGGACCTGAGGCCCAGTGGACTCCCACGTTCCGGCCAGACATTCAGTTCCTGCTTGGACAGGGCATTCTGGTGGTGGCTCCGAATGTGCGCGGCAGCACCGGATATGGCCGCACCTACCAGCACCTCGACGATCGTGAGCTGCGCATGGATAGCGTGGCGGATCTCAAGGCTGTGCGCCTCGCATTGGGTGCGCGGGACGACGTGGACGCCAATCGTATCGCCATCTTTGGCCGTTCCTATGGCGGGTTCATGGTGCTGTCGGCACTTACTGAATATCCTGAACTTTGGAAGCTCGGGGTCGAATTCTATGGGATCGCCAATTTCCTCACCCTCCTTCAAACGACGGGTCCGTGGCGCCGAAACCTGCGTGCCGCCGAATACGGAGATCCGGCCGAAATCAAAGCAGAACTCGAGCGCTTTTCGCCCATCCATCGCATTGATCGCATCCGCGTCCCGCTGATGATCGCGCAAGGTCTGGACGATCCGCGCGTGCCGGCAAGCGAGAGCGAAATGGTCTATTCCTGCATGCGAGGCCTCGGCCAGCAGGTCGACTATCACCGCATCCCGCACGAAGGACATGGTTTCGCCCGTATCGAGAATCGCCGCACCGTATTCGGAGCTCTGGCACGGTTTCTCGAGCGGCATCTTTGAGTGCGATTTTGATCAGGAGAACGACGTGAAGAATTCGGGCCAAGTCTGGCAGTTGGTTGACTCGAAGAAGTCGATATTCGAAGCGTTGAGCGACCGCATCTGGGGCATGCCGGAGATCGCATACACCGAATATCGCTCGGTCGCCGAGCACACGGCGATGTTGCGGGCCGAAGGCTTCCGCGTAACAGAAAACGTCGCCGGTATTCCGACTGCCGTCATGGGTGAGTCAGGCGAGGGCGGCCCGGTCATCGCCATCCTTGGTGAATACGACGCGTTGCCCGGCCTGAGTCAGGAAGCCGGCGTAGCAGAGCACCGTCCTGTGCCCGGCATCGGCCACGGGCACGGCTGCGGTCACAACATGCTGGGTGCCGCCGCTTTGCTGGCTGCCACTGCAATCAAGGATTGGCTTGCTGAAAGCGGCCAGCAAGGCCGTGTTCGCTACTACGGTTGTCCTGCCGAGGAGGGTGGGGCGGCCAAGGCCTTCATGGTGCGTGCCGGAGCTTTCGACGATGTCGATGTCGCCATCTCATGGCACCCGGCTTCCTTCACCCGCGTGGATGAGGCGTTGTCGCTTGCAAATACCCGAATGGATTTCAAGTTTACCGGTCGCGCGTCCCACGCCGCCGCCGCGCCCCATCTCGGCCGAAGCGCGCTCGACGCTGTCGAGTTGATGAATGTCGGGGTCAACTATCTCCGGGAGCATGTTCCCTCCGACAGCCGCATCCACTATGCGATGCTCGATTCCGGTGGGATTGCGCCAAACGTTGTTCAGGCGAACGCCAAGGTGCGTTATGCGATACGTTCTCGCGATCTAGCCGGCATGCTGGCGCTGAACGAGCGCGTGAAGAAGGTGGCCGAGGGCGCCGCACTCATGACCGAGACAAAACTCGACATCAGCATTATGAGCGCGGTTTCCAACCTGCTCGGCAATACGCCGCTCGAAGAGGCGATGCAGGCGAACATGAACCATCTTGGGCCCGTGCTTTTCGACGATGCCGACCGTGCCTTCGCGGCTCAAATCCAAGCGACCTTAAGCGACGAGGACGTCGAGAACGATTATCTGCGGGTTGGCGTCGCCCCGAAACCCGACACTCCCCTCTGCGACTTCATCGTTCCGATGGATCTCAAGGGAGAACCGATGATCGGCTCGACCGACTTGGGCGATGTCAGTTGGGCGGTGCCGACCGTGCAGGCTCGCGTGGCGACCCATGCGATCGGCACCCCGGGTCATTCCTGGCAAATTACCGCACAAGGAAAAATGCCGACGGCCCACAAAGGCATGGTCTATGCCGCGAAAGCGATGGCCGGAACAGCGTTTGATGTCTTGTCCGACGGAACGCTGCTGGCGCGCGCAAAGCGCGATCACCATGAGCGTACTGCGCGTACCCCCTATGTCTGCCCGATCCCATCCGACGTGCAGCCACCGCTTCAGCCCCGACCGCGGGAAATCGCCGATACGAACCAACGATAATCGGCAGCCACAACGGACCGCCGGATCCATAACAATGACAGAGAGAACAACCATGCGCATGAACAGAATTTCCGCCCGCACCCACCGTCATCACCTCGCCGCGACGGTGGGCGCTGCCGCGCTCACGCTGGCGCTCGACGTTTCAGCCGCGACCCCGCCATCCGGGCTCATCATGGCGTGGAACATCGATGCGATCAGTACGTTCGATCCCGCCCAGATCGGCGAGGTCGTGACGAACGAGATCATCCAGAATACGTGCGATCCCCTTGTGGATTTCGACACCGCTGACGAGACCAAGATCGTCCCTCGTCTCGCTAAGAGCTGGGACGTATCGGAGGATGGAAAGCAGATCACGTTTCATCTTCAGGAGGGGATGAAATTTCCGTCCGGAAATAAAGCGACGGCCGGCGATTTGGCTTGGTCATTGCAGCGCGTCGTAAAGCTCGGCCTCGGGAATGCGGCGACACTCACTGAGTACGGGTTCACCAAGGGCAATGTGGACCAGATGTTCACCGCGCCTGACGATGCGACGCTGGTGATGAAGCTCGACAAGCCCTATCCGGTTACTCTGATCCTTCAGGCGATAGCAGCGAACCGTGTCGCGGTGCTCATGGATCGTCAGACGATCATGAAGAACGAAGTCAATGGCGATCTGGGCAACAAATACCTTGCGACCCGGACGGAATGTGTCGGCCCCTACCGGCTGGCAAAGTGGAACGCCGGCGAGGCTGTAATCCTTCAGGCCAATGAGGATTACTGGGGGAAGAAGCCCGCGCTGAAACAAATTCTCATCCGCCACGTCGCCGAGGCGGGCACTCAGCGTCTCCTTCTTGAACAGGGCGACATCGATGTCGCACGAGACCTTACACCCGAGGACCTCGCGGATCTGGAGAAGCGCCCAGGCGTCACGATCGACAAGGTTCTCAAGCCGCAGCTGCTTTACTGGAACATCAACAACGCGGATCCGATCTTGTCGAACGAGAAGGTTCGCCTCGCGATGCGCTACCTCATCGACTACGACGGACTGGCCAAAACCGTCATGGCCAATATCGGTGTTCCGCGTGCGAGCTTTGCGCAGATTGGCGCCGTCGGCGCATTGGACGAGAAGGAAGGTCAGCCTTTCAAGCTCGATTTGGAAAAGGCCAAGAAACTCCTGACAGAGGCTGGTTATCCCAACGGTTTCGAAGTGAGCCTTCTCATCGGCACGCATTCTTACGTGTCTCCGCTGGCGCAGAGCGTTCAGGAAAACGCCGCGAAGATCGGCGTCAAGCTTAAGATCGAACGCATGTCCAACGCTCAGTTGTTCAGCCGTGTCCGTGGCCGCGAATATCAGACCACGATGCAGGGTTGGCAGACTGGCGTTCCGGATGCTCATGGGAATGCCTCGCGGCAGATCTACAACCCGGACAATCGGTTCGAGGCAAAGCAAACCATGTTTCCGAGCTGGCGTGCTGCATATTTCTCGGAAGATGCGAACAAGAAGGTCGATGACGCCCTGTTCGAGAAGGATCCGGCGAAGCGTGTGCAGCTCTACCAGGCCTTGCAGCGCGAGATGATGGAAAAAGGCCCTCAGGCCTACATGTTCCAGATCTACAATGTTGCGGGCGTTCGCAATACGCTGAAGGGCTGGACGTGGAATGGCTTCCGCACATACTACGACATGACCTCCAAGTAGGGCCGGGGAGATGACCAGCCTTGTTGTGGCCCGCGCTCGGCTTGCCCGGACGAAACGGCAGAATGGCGTTCTGCGTTTTGCAGCCTCCGTCGGCCGAACTACTGTGTCGATCGCCGCAACCTTGCTCGGTCTCGTGACGCTTACCTTCTTCATCGGGCGGCTTCTGCCGCTCGATCCCGTGATCGCGATCCTGGGGGACAACGTCTCCCAGGAAGCTTACGACACGATGTATCGCAAACTGGGTCTCGACCAGCCGCTGATCGTCCAGTACGGCCTCTATCTCAAGAACGCATTGAGCTTCGATTTCGGCGACGCGCTGACCTCCGGCCGACCGGTTCTTGAAGACATCGCACGCGTGTTTCCGGCCACCATCGAGCTGGCGACGGTTGCTGTCGTGATCGGTACGGGCATCGGAATTCCCATGGGCGTTCTGTCCGCCATGTATCGCGACTCGTTGATCGACCATGTGGTCCGCATGATTGGGCTTATCGGCTATTCCACGCCCAATTTCTGGCTCGGACTTATGGGGCTCACCGTCTTCTATGCCAGCCTTGGTTGGGTAAGCGGGCCGGGGCGTGTCGACTTCGCCTATGAGTTCACCATCGAGCCTGGAACCGGATTCCTGCTCATCGACACCGCGCTGCAAGGTCAATGGGAAGCATTCCGCAACGTGGTCAGCCACATCGTGCTCCCTGCATCCATCCTTTCCTTCGGTGCGCTCGCCTATATCAGCCGGATGACGCGCAGTTTCATGATCGAACAGCTGGGTCAGGAGTATGTGATAACGGCTCGCGTGAAGGGAATGTCGTGGGCGCGCACGGTATGGGTCCACGCGTTCCGCAACGTGGCTGTTCAGGTCGTGACCGTTGTTGCTCTTTCCTACGCGTTCCTTCTGGAAGGTGCCGTGCTGACGGAAACGGTCTTTGCCTGGCCGGGATTTGGCCGCTATCTCACCAACGCTCTGCTGGCGGGCGACATGAACGCGGTCGTGGGATGCACGCTCCTGATCGGCATCATCTTTGTCGCGATCAATCTTCTGACTGATCTCCTCTACCGCATCTTCGATCCCCGAACCCGATAGAGGCCGACATGAGCATTCACCTCACCGCCGCGCCTCGCGCAGGAAGTCTGAAGACATGGCTCGCGGCGCCGGTTCCTGCTTCCCGCCTGCAGGCGCGTGCCCAACAGATATGGCGGGCCATCTGGCGGTTGCGGTCCAACACGTCGGCGCTGTTCGGATTTGCCATCATCCTCCTGCTTCTACTCATGGCTATCTTCGCGCCGTTGATCGCCACACATGACATTTATGCGCAGGATCTCAGCGCCCGGCTTCAGCCCCCGTCGCGCGCGCATTTCTTTGGGACAGACGAGCTCGGCCGCGACATCTTCAGCCGCATCGTCTTCGGCGCGCGCATCACGCTCTATATTGCGATTCTCACAGCGGCGATTGCGGCGCCCGTGGGGTTGATCGTGGGGACCACGGCTGGATACCTCGGTGGTTGGGTCGACATCGTCCTCATGCGCATCGTGGACGTGTTCCTGGCATTCCCGAGCCTCGTTCTTGCCCTTGCTTTCGTGGCGGCGCTCGGCCCCGGTATCGAAAACTCGGTCATCGCGATCTCGCTTGCGTCGTGGCCGCCCATCGCCAGGCTCGCACGGGCGGAAACCCTCACGATCCGCAAATCGGATTATGTCGCCGCAGCCCGTCTTCAAGGGGCATCTTCGTGGCAGATCATCCGGTCGGACATCGTGCCGATGTGCATCCCCTCGGTCGTCGTCCGCATAACGCTGAATATGGCTGCCATCATTCTCACAGCAGCAGGCCTTGGCTTTCTTGGCCTAGGTGCGCAGCCGCCGAGTCCGGAATGGGGTGCCATGCTCTCCACAGGGCGCGAGTTCATGCTGACGAGCTGGTGGATCGCAGCAATTCCCGGTTGCTCGATTCTCCTCGCCAGTCTTGCCTTCAACCTTTTTGGCGACGGACTGCGAGATATATTGGACCCGCGCCATGGATAGACCGCTGATCGCCATTGAGGATCTTCGCATCCGCTTTCCGGGGGCGCACCGAAGCAATGATGCGGTGCGGGGTATCTCCTTCACGATCGGGCGCGAGAAGGTCGGCATCGTGGGTGAATCTGGCTCCGGTAAATCGCTGACCGGGCGCGCGATCCTGAAATTGACGCCGAACTCCGCGCGGATCACGGCGCGGCGCATGGAGTTCGACGGGATCGATCTTCTCTCGGCCTCTGAACGACAGATGAGGTCCATCCGAGGAAACCGGATCTCCATGATCTTGCAGGATCCGAAATTTTCACTCAACCCTCTCATGCGGGTCGGCAATCAGATTATCGAAGCCTATCGCCTGCACCATCGCGTGGACGTAGGGGAGGCCAAGCGGCGTGCCCTTGCCATGTTGGAAGCAGTCCATATCCGTGAGCCCGAGCGGGTCTTTCGGCAGTTTCCGCATGAGGTCTCCGGAGGCATGGGGCAGCGCATCATGATCGCCATGATGCTGATCCCCGAGCCCGATCTTATTATCGCCGACGAACCGACCTCCGCGCTCGACGTCACGGTGCGCCGACAGGTTCTGTCGATCCTTGACGAACTCCTGACACGCCGCGGCACGGGCCTGATGTTCATCAGCCACGATCTTAACCTCGTGGCCGACTTTTGCGACCGCGTACTCGTCATGTACGCGGGAAGGATCATGGAGGATATCCCCGCTCGCGATCTGCACAAGGCTCAACATCCTTATACGCGGGCGCTGCTCGACAGCCTCCCGCGCCTCGATCATCCGGTCGATGAATTGAAAATCCCGTCGCGGGACCCGGCATGGTTGCTCGAGGATACGGCAGATGAGGGAGCCGTCGCATGAAGGACTCGACCGACAACCTCATCGAAACACGGGCGCTTTCCGTCACCTTCGGCGAGGGCGCCTCCGCCAATCGCGTGGTCAACGAGGTCTCGTTTCACATCGTGCGCGGCGAGGCCTATGGCCTGATCGGCGAATCCGGGTGCGGAAAATCGACCATCCTGCAAGCTCTCGTCGGCCTCAACACGGCCTATGACGGCGCGATCCTCTACGACGGCCAGGAGGTGCCGCATCGCCGCGAGAAGTCCTTCTTCCGCAAGGTTCAGATGGTTTTCCAGGACCCCTATGCGTCGCTGCATCCGCGCAAGATCGTTCACCAGGTACTCTTGGAGCCCTTGCGCATTCATGGCTTCGATCAGCACGAGGAGCGCATCTCCGCGGTCCTGGATGCGGTCGGGCTTGGTCGGGATTTCCGCTACCGTTATCCGCACGAGCTGTCCGGCGGTCAGCGGCAGCGTGTGGCCATTGCGCGCGCGCTGATCATCGAACCCGAGACCCTGTTGCTCGACGAGCCGACCTCCGCGCTCGATGTCTCGGTGCAGGCGGAAATTCTCAATCTCCTGAAGAAGCTGCGGCGCGAACGCAAGCTCACTTATCTGATGGTCACGCATGATCTCGCGGTCGTGACGCACATCTGTGGACGCGTCGGCATGATGAATCAGGGTGAGATCATCGAGGAGTTGAGTGCGGACGAAATACGCGACCTGCGCGCCGTCAAGGACTACACCCGCGTATTCCTTGCGGCGAGCATCGGGTCGCGGGCATCAAGATCCATTTCCCAAGAGGTTCTGCCATTATGACGAAGTACGAAGTTCTGTCGCGTTCCGCGGAGCATTGGCCGGAGCCAGGCTGGGGCGGCGGCGATGAGACAAGGGCTGCACCGGAATCTCGGTTTCGTGCTGTCCGGGATCACATCGGCAAGCAGTCTACGGACGCGCTGATGGTCGTCCAAAACGGAAAGGTCGTCTTCGCCAGTGGCGATATGACCCGCAAGTTCCTGTGCCACTCGGTCCGGAAGAGCTTTCTCAGCGCCTTGATCGGACAGGAGGTGCAGCGCGGGACCATCGACTTGTCGCCGACGCTCGACGCGCTCGGGATCAATGATCGGGAAGGCCTCACCGTGAGGGAGAAATCGGCCACGATCTATGATCTGCTGACGGCGCGGTCCGGGATCTATCATCCGGCCGCCTATGAGACCCCTTGGATGCAATCGATCAAGGAACCGCGACACTCCCATGCACCCGGCACCTTCTGGTGCTACAACAACTGGGACTTCAACGCGCTGGGCACGATCTACACGGCTCTCACCGGATTGAGCGTCCATGCGGCGTTCGAGCGGCACATCGCCCGGCCCATCGGAATGGATGATTTTCGCTTCGATGCGGAAGTCCAGGATGGGTGGTTCGCGGAGGACCCGCGCTCGATTCATCCCGCCTACGCCTTTCGCATGTCGACGCGCGACCTTGCACGATTTGGCCTTCTCTTCCTGCGCGAAGGCAGCTGGGATGGCCAGCAGGTCATTTCGCGCTCCTGGGCGCGCGCGAGCGTGTTGCCGCACTCGGAGGCGGGGGATCGGGGAGGCTATGGTTACATGTGGTGGGTGGCTCGCCAGGGCGTCGCCTTCCCCGGCACGATCCTGCCCGAAGGAAGCTTCTGCGCCATCGGCGCAGGTGGTCATTACTGCCTGGTAGTGCCCGCACTCGACCTCGTCATCGTGCACCGCGTCGACACGGATATTCCGACCAGACAGGTCGATCGATTCCAGTTCGGTTCGCTGATCGAATGCGTCTTGGACGCCTGCGGCAATCCCTCCTGATCTCTATCACATGGAAACAAAAATGCTGACTGTGATCGAAAGCATCGCGGAATGGAGCGCAACGCGCGACGATTTCAGCGACCTGGCGCGGGAGCGGGCGAGACACGCGATCATCGATACTATCGGTTGCATGATCGCCGGCCGCTGCGACTTCAGCACGCAAGCCGTGCGCGCAGCCTTTACGTCGAGCATCGGTAAGAGCGGTGCCGCATACGTCGCTGGCGGTGGGCGGGCAAACCCCGCCATCGCCGCACTCGTCGGAGCAACCGCCGCGCATGCGCTCGATTACGACGACAACTTCAAACCCGGCATGAGTCACGCATCGGCCGTTCTCGTCCCCGCACTTCTGGCAGTGGCTGAAGCAGAAAAAGCCAATGGGCGACGCCTCGTCGATTCCTATCTCGTCGGATTGCAGGCGCAGGCCTTCGCAGGCGCCGGCGTCTATCCGTCCCACTACACCGCCGGCTGGCACGCCACATCCACGATCGGATGCATCGGCACGGCCGCGGCGGTCGCTTGGTTGAAGGGGTTAGACGCCGAGGGGATTGCGCGCGCCCTCAGCATAGCGGTCAGCATGGCGGCCGGCACCAAGGGCCAATTCGGTACGCCGATCAAACCGCTCCACGCGGGATTTGCGGCGAGAAATGCCGTTGAGGCGGCCGAACTTGCCGCGGCAGGAATGACCGGCCGGCTGGATATCCTGGAAGGCGAGCAGGGCTTTCTCGAGCTGTTCGGCGGTTTTGACCCGAAGGGATGGGATACCAGCCGTATCCTGGCCACGAGCGCGCACGTCATCGAAACGGTGGGCGTCATGCCTAAGCGCCACCCCTGCTGTGGCTCCACGCATCTGGTTGTCGACATGATCCTCGATCTCAAGGAGAAGGTCGGGTTTGGTCCTTCCGACGTGGCAAGTGTCGAAACGTTGGTCGGGATCGCCAATCAACGCAATCTCGCTTATCCTGAGCCCGACGATGAGATGGAGGCGCGGTTCTCCATGCAATATTGCGTGTCGCGCGCCATCGCCAAAGGGCGGTTGGACTTGTCTGATTTTACACTTGGGGCGGTGTCCGAGCATGGGCGCGACGACCTCCTTCGGCGGATCGCCATGCGGTCCTATTCTCAAGGAGAGGAGAGTGCAGAAGGCGATTCTCTTCCGCACCGGCTTGTCCTTCGCCTCACCGATGGCCGCGTGTTCGAATCCGAACGCAAGTACGCGAAGGGAACGATCTCCGATCCGTTCACTGCGATGGATCGCACGGCAAAGTTTCACGATTGCTGCAGCGATCTCTCTCACATCCAGGCTGTCGAACTGCTCGGGCGGCTGGAGAATGTGGAGTGGGAAGGGGACATCAGCTTCATAGGCCAGGTTCTTCAGGCGGAAACGCGGACAGCCGGGCGCATGGCGGGAGCCGGATGACGGCTGCTGCTCTCGACAGCCCGCTGCCAGAACTGTTCCGCCCTCGGGCCCTTGAGTTTCTGTGCCCGGTAGACGCGGATTTCGACGACGAGGTCGAGGCTTGGATCACCGGCACGCAGGAGCGCTCCGGATGCGAGTTCGGCCACGATGAGACTCTCCGGAATCCACGCGACACCGCGCCCCGATAAGGTCATCGCCTTCAGCGCCATCGACATGCCGTTCTCGTAGACGGTCATCAGGGGAATTGGCCGTTTCGCGAAGGCGCCGGCGAGCAGGTGCGCGAAGAACGAGCAGTTGCCATAGCTCAAATAATGTGCCGGTTTTGACCCGAGCCCAACCGGGTGAAGCGGTGCGCCCGACGCGTCCGGTGCGCTGACGGGAATGACGCGTTCCCTGCCAACGTCGATGTACGAAAAACGACTCAGTTCGTTCATGAGCGACACGGATTCGTGCGCATAGGTGAGCAGGAATTCGCAATCTCCGTTCGTCAACGTGGAGATATTGCCGAGAAAAGACGGATAGGGATCGCTGAAGCGCGTCAGAATTGGATCTCCGGCGCTTTCGAGCGACGCGATCCAGCTTGGGAAGAAGGTGAGAGAGAGCGTGTTGAGAGTAGCGAAGATCAGGACTTCCGATGTTTTGGCGTGCCGTTCCTGAATGGTGCTCCGCATCGCCTGGATCAGCGCCACGACCTCCTGGATGCGAGGGAGAACGTCCTGCCCCTCCGGTGTCAGGTGCACCGGATAGGTGGTTCTATCGACCAGTGGGACCCCAAGCCAGCCCTCGAGTTGCTTGATGCGGCGGCTGAGCGCCGATTGAGTCACATTCCGTTCGCTGGCCGTCCTGGAAAAATTGGACGAGCGCGACAGGCTGAGAAAATCCTCGAGCCATTTCAACTCCATGCAATCCCCCTTTATACATTACAGCTTGCGACGGCCTTTGATTTTTGCGCCGGCAGGCTGATAAGAGGGGAACATGCCAGTGTCTTGCTTGCGTCGCAAATCCGTGAGGGGAAGGCCTTCAGCGACATTGTCCCGTGGGCGCCCAATCGCAGGAACTTGCACCACCTAATCTGGATGTGGCCGCCTTTGACAATTGCCTGACCACATGGTCACAGTTCGTCGCGACCTGGCTGTTTGAACGCCGATAAAACTGGAATGAAAATATGACGATTGGAGTGGCTGCAAGCGGCCCGAGCGCCGGCGCGGCGGTGCGCGACGCAGTGCTCGGGGCCGAATTGCTTGGTCGCGGCGCCATTGGCGGTTTCGCGGTCTTCGCGGTGCTCGATGAGCAAGGTCGTGTTGCCCATCGCACGACGCAACGGGGTGGCATCACGGCACTTGCGCTGCCGGACGCGTGGTTGGAAGCACGCTATGCTGCTGCAATCTCCAGCGGACCCGATCGACCGGAGCCGTTGGAGCAATTTCTGCCCGGCATCAGCGGCGTCGGCCTCGTCACGGGGCATCGCTTGCCAAACCTGCCCGGCGACGATGGGATTGCGTTGAACCAAGCCGTGCTGGCCCGAATTGCCCAGGGCGACTCTCCTCAACAGGCTGTCGACGCAATTCTTGGCGCCAATCCGGAAGCCGATGTCGGCTTGATCGCGCTCGACGGCGATGGGCGGCTCGGTTGGGGGGACAGCGCGCGCGTGAAAGGGCGGACGGATGGTGGCGGCGGCCATCGCCAGGGCGGCGGAGCGCGCATCGCGCTATTGCACAACTCGATTCATTCTCAGGATTGCCTAGCCGAAAGCCTGGTCGATCTGGCGTGGACGCAGCTGACCGGAGAGCTCACCGCCACGCGTTTTGCGTATGCGCGCGGCTCCATTCCCATCCGCGCGTCCGACCGCGATCGCGTTCACATCACGGGTGATGGAACAATCATCGCGATCGACAGCGCCAATCCCTTGCTGCCGGCGGCGAATCGACCCCGCGCAACGGCCATCTATCTCGGCAGCGAGATCTGGCAAGACGGTCGCCGGCTTGGTCACGCGGTCACTGAACTCATCGCTGAAGTGGCGCAAGGAAGGGTTTGCAAGCCGAACGCGGCTTCTTCGGTGGCGGTCGTCATGAAAACTCTTTCGCACTAGCACACGCGTTATGCCGAAATGGCGACTAACGCGCAGCGCCATCGCCTCATCGGAAAGCGACCGCCGCATCGCCGGATCTCGCGACGCTCGGAATTGGATAATCCATGCAACTTCTTGAACAGTAGCGAAAACTGCGCTATTAATGCGAATGACTTGCAATAGCAAAAATGCTCCAGGTTATGCGCAGCTGGTTTCGTGAGATGCCGAGCCGACGCAGCCTTCTCTGGGGCGGCTGAGGGCGCAAGCGGGTCGCTTCTCGGCAGCAAGCCGTCAGACCAAGACGTTGCCCACGGCTTGCCTGGAGCGACCGCCGACCCGAGCGCAGCATAGCACGGAGGCAAGATGATCACCGCCGCGAGGCCGAACGGGTGCGCAACGGCTTCGCCCCTTCGGTGCTTCTGACCGAGTGGGAGGCAGACACCGTCTCAACCCTGCTGGGGGCAGGAAGATCGTGTCGCAGGCCTCGCGCTGATGTACGCACCGCCATTCTGGCAAACGCCCAACGGTCGAGGGGATCGGTTCGATGGCAGTTCGCGAGACCGACCATTCGGGCAACCGAATTTCCGGGGAAGAGACGAGGACCGCGCGGAGGAGGGCTGTCGGTGCCGGAAGTCCCCTGGGATTGCGGGCAAACCGCATCGAGGCGGAATGTCGGGCGAAGGGCTTGAGGCTGACCGGCCAGCGTCGCTTGATCGCGCAGGTTCTCTCGGAAGCCCTGGACCATCCCGACGCGTTCGACCTCCACCGCCGTGTCGCCATGCTGGCCCCGCATGTCTCTCTCGCGACCGTCTACCGGACCATGAAGCGATTCGAGCGGGAGGGCATCGTCAAGCGGCTCGAATTTCGCGGCGGCCATGCGCGCTATGAGACAGCCGCGAAGCGGCACCACGACCACCTCATCGATTTGGAGACCGGGCAGGTGGTCGAGTTTCGGAATGCCGAGATCGAGCGCCTCCAGGAAGCGGTCGCGCGCGAGCTCGGATACCGCCTCGTCGGTCATCGCCTGGAACTCTATGGTGTGCCGGTGCCGGCGAAAGAGCGATCGGAAGAGGATCTGTGAGCGCGGATGCCCGTGGGCTCGCCGAACTCGCTCTGGCGGGCCCGCGATGCTCGTACCTGATGAGGCAGGCTGACAACGATGTCCGATTCACGACAAGCCCACTGGGAAAATATCTTCGCGACAAAGCCCGACGAGGCCGTGAGCTGGTTCGAGCCAGTCCCGGAGACCTCCTTGCGCCTGATCCGTTCCTGCGAACTATCTTCGAGCGCCAGCATCATCGATGTCGGGGCGGGAACGTCGCGCTTGCCGGACGCGCTGCTTGCGGAGGGTTTCTCGAACATCACGGTGCTCGACATCTCAGCGGCGGCCTTGGCCCGGACCAAGGATCGCCTCGGCCATAGGGCGGACGTGCTCCGGTTCGTGGTTGCCGATATCACGAAGTGGCAGCCCAAGCTTGCCGTGGATCTCTGGCATGACCGAGCCATGCTGCACTTTCTGACGGAAGAGGCAGAGCGGATGACCTACGCGAACGCCGTTCGACACGCCGTTAAGCCGGGTGGTTTCGTGGTGATCTCAGGCTTTGCCCCGAGCGGTCCCGAGCGCTGCAGCGGACTGCCGGTTCTCAGGGCCAGTCAGAATTCGATTGCCGGATTGCTGGGGCCTGACTTCGACCTCATCGAGGCGTTCGAAGAGGAACACCGGACCCCGCAGGGCGGCAGGCAGTTGTTCGTGTTCACACGATTTCAGCGCCGGGGGTAACAGTGTCGGGTGGGTCCGACGGTGCCCGCGCCCTGGCGACCTGATCCGCAGAGAGATATCACGTTGCAATCTCATCCAGACAGCCGAAAAGAGCCCGGGAACCCCCGGACTCTTTGTCGTTTCGGCAAGATTGCCTCAGTAGGTGCCGAACTTGAAGTTCAGCTTGGCGCGCGCAACGAAGAACTCGTTGTCATTGTTGTTGGCGACGGGGACAAACACGTTGACGGGACCGGCGCCCGGTGCCGGAACGTAGCTGCCGATGAAGCCGCCATTGTTGTCGTCATCGCGTTCGAGGCTGACCCACAAACCTTCGAGGCCGATCGTGGCTGCCGACCCGAGGAAGTTCGACGGAAGGGCCCACTCGATGCCGCCACCTGCTGTCCAGCCGGTGTTGTTGTCCGAGTAGGCGAAACCGCCGGTCGCGTAGATGAGGAACCGATCGAAGGCGACACCGGCGCGAGCACGGGCTGTGCCGAACCACTCCATATCGTCTTCGCTCAGCGCCGCCGGGATGAAGCTCGGCGGGAAGCCGGCCGGCACGACGAACACGTTGTTCTCGACGTTGAAGTCGGCCCATTGGATGTCCGCCTCGACGCCAACCACGAACGAGCCGATCTGATAGTTGTACCCGATCTGGGCACCGCCGACGAAGCCGTCGTCGTTCCCGCCACCGCCGCCGCCGCCGAGAACACCCGAGACGCCGGCGAAGGGCGGCGCGAAGGTTCCGGGTGGCACGAAGATGCCGGTGGTGTTGTTGTCGTCGAGCCAGCCATAGCCAGCATTCACGCCGACATAGAATCCGGTCCAGGTGAAGACCGGAACCGGCGCAATCATTGGAGGTGGCGCCTCCCGGGCCGGAAGGTCTGCCGCGGTTGCGGCAGAGGCAACAAACGCCAGCGCCGCGGTGCTGGCAAGCAGACTAAGAACACATTTTTTCATTAGTCATCATCCTTTGTGCGATGTCGACAAAGCAAACCTAACGTCACCTTGCACAACGATCTATGTCTTTGCTGCAACACCGGGGAGTTTATTTGTAGGGACGCATTAGTTGCCCGGTTGATGCTATGAGAATACATTGACATGATAGGACGAGAGCGTGCCCCTCGTTGACGACGACCTTCAGACATGTCTAACTTAGGTTGTTTTCGGAGCGGCATCCGAAGGCGAGGAGAGACTTCATCCTGCCCTTCCGGGGCAGGATTTTTTTGACTCTTAACCAGCCGCTCTGAGACAAGATTGTCCTGTGATGCGGCACCTGCACATCGGACAAGAGGATCATCCAATGACGACAGCATCCGATCCGCATGTCCTCCTGACATCGCCGTCGGTTGCGCGTAACCGCGAGCCTATTCTGGAAATTCTGCACCGCGTCCTGCCGAAGTCCGGAGTCGTTCTGGAAATCGCAAGCGGCACAGGCGAGCACGCGGTTTATTTTGCTGCCGCGCTTCCGCACCTCAGGTGGCAGCCCACCGACAGGGACGAGCGGGCGCTGAAAAGTATCGCCGCGCATCGGGCGATCTCCGGGTTGCCCAATCTTCTCGCACCGCTTGTGCTCGATGCCGCCGAGGTCGAGTGGCCCGTTCGCCACGCGGACGCCATCGTGGCGATCAACATGGTTCATATCAGTCCCTGGCGAGCAACGCAGGGCTTGATGGCCGGAGCAGGGCGCGTGCTGCCGCCTGGCGGCGGGCTCTACCTCTATGGCGCCTACAAGGAGAACGGCGCCCATACGGCTCCCAGCAATGAACGGTTCGATCAGGATCTCAGACGGCGAGATCCGGAATGGGGTGTGCGCGATCTGGAGGAGGTGACGGAACTCGCCGATCGCCACGGATTGGTGCTTGCGGAGCGCATTGCGATGCCCGCCAACAACCTGAGCCTCGTCTTTCGGCGCGAGCAATCCTTCTAAACGAAAGGATTGGGCGCCAGCCGCCACCATTTGGGAAGGATGGGCTGCGCCAAAACCACCGGAAGGACGACTTCGACGGCTGCGTTCATGGTGCCCGGCGTCGTGGCAACGAACTCCAATGTCATTGCTTCCCAGTCGATGATCAGAGCGGTCAGGCGTCCTGTGCCAAAGGCTCCGGTGTCGAGCGCAATCCGGCAGCCGGCGATCTCCGGGCGGAGGCTCTCGGTGATCGAATGCCCATGCACAACGAGATGGGAGAGCGGCCCCCTGTAGTCGAGAAAAGGTTCCCGGATCGTCAGGCAGTCCTGACGCCACTGTGTCGATATCGGCCGTGTCGGATCGATGCCCGCATGGACGAAGAGGAATGGGTCGTCGATTTCCACCAACGAGGCGTCACGAAGTAGATCGAGATGATGGGGATGGTTCTCCTGAATTGCGGTCAAGGCTTCCACGAGATCGCCAGGCCAACCGTAACTCACGAGGGTCGCTCCGCCGCCATTCAGGAACCAGAGGTCAAGAAGATCCGGGTCGGGATCAGGGTCCGTTACAATGCGCAGGAAGACATCATCGTGGTTGCCGAGGATCAGTCGCGATTGCGGCCATTGCTTCAGGGATTGAGCCACAAGTTCCAGGGCCCGCCGGCTGTCAGGTCCACGATCGAGGAGGTCGCCCAGAAAGACTAGCTTCGGCTCCCGGCCTCGCGCTTCGGCGTCTGTCTTGATGAAGGCGAGCAGGGATTCAAGAAGATCGGCCCGGCCGTGGACGTCGCCGATGGCATAAAGGATGTCGGAACGAGCCAACGTGCGAATCCTCCCATCATTCTTTGCGCAAAGTGCATCACTCCGGTCGAGCGACGTAACAAGAGATCTTCATCCGCGGGCGAGGTGAGCCGCGGATGCGCAAATCTTGACCCACACCTTGCCGATTGATCAGGTAATGCAAAAAATCGACAGGAGGAGGGCCTGTCCACGCAATCAGCTTTGCGTGATGGGCTGCTCGCCGCAAATCCTTCAGTCGTCGCCGAGCTCTAATTCGATCACTTTGCAGTGCCGGCCGTTCCAGACTGGGAAGTCGGCGTGTAGAATGTACGACCGACTTCACTGGGAATGGAGGCGGCGATGGTCGGCCTCACCGGCAGGATTGTTGCCAGCGGCTTGGTGACGTTGCTCACCGTCCTTCCTGCCAGCGCGGACCCCTTCTTCGTCAGGGTCTACGGCAGGACCTACAAGGTCGATCCTCCGCCCCAACAACCCAAGGGGCTGAAGCCCCAGGAGGTGATGAAGGCTCTGCCGAACGACATTGCGAGGGGCCCTGGATTCAGACCGTCGCATGAGCAGGTCCTTGCCGAAGTCGAGGAAAGGATCTGGATCACAAAACACCAACTTGACAATCGACTGGGGAAAACGGGAGGCTCCGGCGATGGGGACGACGCAAAGGCGGGTACGCAGGAGATCACTAGATCCCTCGCCACTGGAGCGGCACAGATCCGTTCTCCGGAGTTGCAGAAGCTTTACGATCGCGACAGGGCGCTGAACCTCCTCGTGAGAGAGCTGCGGCGGTCCTTGGATTTGCCAGTGAGGCCGCCGGAAGCTGGGTTCTCCCGGCCGAAGCTGACGCCTCAGGTGGAGGCTACCTACCGCGACCTGAACTTCGATCCCGTTAAGGCCTATTACGGTTTCAGACGCGTCAAGGCAGCCGTCCGATCGGGCGATGTCGACCTCCTCTCCCGCGTCGTCAATTATCCCCTGCTGGTAACGGGAAAGGTCAGGCGGACCGTCCGCAACCACGATCAACTGATCGCCGCGAAGGAAACAGTCATGGACCCGCGCATTCGGGAGATTGTCGCGAAATCAGTCTTCGAGACCGTCTTCGTCCGGGACAAGGGGATGATGCTCGGAGAGGGGGAAGTCTGGATCACCTACGACGGGACGGACTTTGGATTGGGAGCCATCAACCTGCAATGAACACCATGAGGAAGTCCCGCCGGAATGCGAAGCGGAACCGAGGCTGTCTCGCCAGACTAGCGGCGGTCAATGAAAGCTATCCCGCAAATTTCGTGAAATTGTCTCTCGAATAGAACGAGGAGCAAAGGCGCCGCACCAACAGGCGCGCAGCTCGGTCGGTCGTCACGCCGCGGAGGGCGGTTTACTCGACCGATCTGGGATTCCGCTCCCAGAGATTCCTATGGTAATATTACCGACCTTGGATCAACCGCAAATGCGGGCGCGACCAAACCCGCAT
The DNA here is from genome assembly GCF_008757455.1 of Microvirga brassicacearum. GTDB lineage: Bacteria > Pseudomonadota > Alphaproteobacteria > Rhizobiales > Beijerinckiaceae > Microvirga > Microvirga brassicacearum. Next base: position 39,745 of record NZ_VCMV01000079.1, read on the forward strand.
TCCATCGGACAGAGAAGCGACGGGCAGGCTTCAAGCGCGTTCTGCGTAAGTGTCTGCAAGTGTCTGAGAGACGCGCGAGATCACCGACGAGACGGAGGCCTTAAATGCCCGAAAGTCCGTTGTTTGACGAGGCTCGTGAGCCGGAAGCCGGCATCGCACTTTGCCTTTCGGGTGGCGGCTACAGGGCGATGTTGTTCCATCTTGGGTCCCTCGTGCGACTGAATGAAGTCAGTCTTCTTTCGAAGCTGTCCCGGATATCGAGCGTCTCAGGCGGTTCGATCACCGCCGCCTATCTCGGCTTGCGATGGAAAGACCTCGCGTTCGATGGAAACGGCAGGGCAGCCGCATTGGACCTCGTGATCGACAAGATCAGGGAGATGGCCAGTACGAGCGTGGATGCGGGCGCAGTCATCGGCGGCATCCTTCTGCCGGGGTCGATCAGCGACCGGGTGGCGCGGGCTTACGACGAAACGCTGTTCGACGGCGCGACGCTCGCGGATCTTCCGGGCGACGGAGCCGGACCACGTTTCGTGATCAATGCAACGAACGTCCAGTCCGGTGCGGTGTGGCGCTTCTCGAAGGCTTACATGGGCGATTATCGCGTCGGCCTCGTTCCGAAGCCGACAGTCAAACTCGCGGTGGCAGTTGCAGCTTCGTCGGCGTTTCCTCCGGTGCTGTCGCCGCTCAACCTACCCATCGACGATCCGTTCGATCCCACCTTTGACGGTGATCTCAGCGGTCCGGCTTATCGAAAGGCCGCGGTTCTCAGCGATGGCGGTGTCTATGACAACCTGGGTCTCGAAACCGCCTTCAAGCGGTTCCAGACCCTCCTCGTGAGCGACGGTGGCAAAAAGATCGCCCCGGAGGAAGACCCCAGTCACGATTGGGCCCGGCATTCGATCCGCGTTCTCGACATTATCGACAACCAGGTCCGCAGCCTTCGGAAGCGCCAACTCATCGATGCGTTTGAGGAGAGGGCTCGCACCGGGGCCTATTGGGGTATTCGAACGCTCTATGCCGACTACGCGGCGCCTTCCGATCCGCTGGGCTGCACTCACCGCGATCCCACGGCACTCGCCGAGATACCGACACGCCTCCAGGCCTTGCCGGACCCCGTGCAGGAAAAGCTGATCAACTGGGGCTACGCGATCACCGACGCAGCCCTGCGCGTCCATTTCGGCCAGGATCTCAGAACGATGTACCGCGTCACAATACCGGATCCGACGTCCTTTCCTTATCCGGGGGGCTATTGAAGGCGAGGGCCGATTGATCGTGATTGGACGCATCCAACGAATGCTCTCGCCGAAGTTCATCTTGTTGAGATCTCATCATACGGAGAGACGAAGTGAAGAACGTCCTCGGCACACGCCATGGCCTTCGCACGAATCGCAGCCTGACGATCATTGCTCAGGATCCCTCGTTTCAGATCGACAACAAGATTTTACGGGCGACGATCGAGGTCCCGGCAGAGGAGTTGAGCCCCGGTCCGAGCGGCTATCGGGTGAGCGTCATCGACTACGACGCCACTGCGAATGTGCTTTATGCGCCACTGGAGCTGAATTCGGGTCTCGATGAGAACTATCCCGACCCTTTTGCGGATAAGTCTGACCAAGAACTGCTCGATAACCCGGGCTTCCATGCCCAGAACGCCTACGCGATCGTCATGCGCATTCTGGCGCGCTTTGAACTTGCGCTCGGACGACGGGTTGCCTGGGGTTCGAGCGGTCACCAGCTGCACGTCGCACCTCATGCGTTCGCTGAGCCGAACGCTTTCTACTCGCGAGAGGATAGGGCACTCTTCTTCGGCTATTTTGAAGGGGTTCTCGACGGCAGGAAGACTTCGCAAACGGTCTTTACCAGCCTGGCGCACGATGTCGTCGCCCATGAGACGACGCATGCGCTGCTCGACGGATTGCGTCAGCGCTATCTCGAGCCGTCGTCACCCGACCAAGCGGCGTTCCATGAGGGGTTCGCCGATATCGCGGCGCTGTTGTCCGTGCTGTCCCTCGACGCGATCGTCAGAGCGGTTCTGGACGGCAAGCCGGACGACCGGCTCATCGACGCGCGGTTTCTGACGCCGGAAGCCCTCATCGATTCGAGCCTCATGAGTCTCGCCAAAGAAATGGGCCAAGAGCTTTCGGGGATCCGCGGTTCTGCGCTTCGTCAATCGTTGAAGCTCGAGCCCGGCCACGACTACATGAACGACGAGGCATTCCAGGAGGAGCACCGGCGCGGCGAGATTCTGGTCGCGGCTATGCTGCGATCGTTTCTCGACATCTGGGTCGCGCGTCTCCAACGGGTCGGCACCATTTCCAGAGGCAAGAAAGATCGCAGCCTCGTGGTAGAGGAAGGAGCAAAGGCCGCCGACCACCTGCTGACCATGGCCATCCGCGCGATCGACTATTGTCCGCCGGTGGACCTGACCTTTTCGGCCTATCTTTCGGCGCTTCTCACGGTCGATCGGGAGGTCGTTCCCGACGATCGCTACGGATATCGGGAGGCGCTGCTGCGGAATTTCGCCAGCTACGGCATCGCCCCATCGAGCAGTGCGGACGTGGACGGAACGTGGCGGCGCTCTGATCGAGACATGGTCTATAGCCGCACGCATTTCGATTCCATGCTGCGTGACGAGGAGGAAATGTTCCGCTTCGTTTGGGAAAACCGCCGCGCCCTTGAACTGGGGGAGGTCGGGTATATCGAAGTGCAGTCCGTACGACCGAGCACGCGCATTGCACCGGACGGGTTCGTGCTGCGCGAGACGATTGCAGAATACGTGCAGATGCTGACCCTGCAAGCACAAGAGCTGAAGGACCTCGGCGTCGATATTCCCGACGGCCTGGACCATTGGCGGAACGTTACGCTCTTCGGCGGTGGGACGCTCGTCTTCGACGAATATGGCCAACTCAAATACCAGATCGCCAATCATTTGCTGAATTCGGAAGCGGATATCGGGCGACAGAGCCAACGGATCGCACATCTGTGGGAGAGTGGTTTCTACGCGGATCCCGCCGTCGCGGCGTCCCGCTTCGCCGAACTGCACATGGCAAGAGCGATGGCGGACAGGGTGTCGCTATGAAACCCAGTCGCGTGACCATCCGCAGTTATCAGGTCGGCTTCGGGGACTGCTTTCTCTTCAGCGTCCACTATGACAATGGCGACAGCCGCCATGTGCTGATCGATTTTGGATCGACCGGCCTTCCTGAGGGGGTGCCGAAGACCCGGCTGAAGGCTATCGCCAAGGATATTCAGACCGTTACCGGCAACAAGCTGACCGCTGTCGTGGCGACGCACCGACATAAGGATCACATCTCGGGTTTTGCAACCAACGAGGCAGGCACCGCCTCCGGCGATATCATTGCCAAACTTCAGCCGGATCTCGTCATTCAACCCTGGACGGAAGATCCGGAACTGGAGGAAACGGCGACGGCACCGCGTGCGCGGCGGGGAAGGAAAAACCTCTCCAGTGCGGCGCGTCATGTGCGGACACTCTGGGCGATGCAGCAAGTGGCGGCGCAAGTTTGGGCTGAGGCCAAGCGAAGTCGTTCGTTGCGACCCGAGATGAGGGCCATGCTCGGCTTTTTGGGGGAGAACAATGTCAAGAACCTTAGCGCCGTAAAAAACCTCATGACGATGAGCAAGAACAAAAAGAAGAACAAATACGTTCACGCGGGGACATCGAGCGGGCTCGAGAAACTTCTGCCGGGCGTCAACGTGGATGTTCTGGGCCCTCCCACGGTAGAACAGCACGAGGAGGTCGGGACTCAGACGAGCTGGGACAACGACGAGTTTTGGGTGAGACTGGCCGCTGCTGACCGGACATCGCCGCCCTCGGGCATGAGTGCCAAACCGCTCTTTCCCAAGCATGTGGTGAACAGGGAGAAGTACCGCTTCCCCGTGAATGCCCGCTGGTTCATCTATCGCGCGAAGCGCCTGCGCGGTGAGCAGATGCTGCGCATCGTGACGATGCTGGACGATGCGCTCAACAACACGAGCGTCATCCTCCTGTTTCGGGTCGGCGGCAAGAGCTTTCTCTTCCCCGGTGATGCGCAGATCGAGAACTGGGAATACGCATTGGCCCAGAGCAACGTCCGGAAGCTGCTCAAATCGGTCGACGTTTACAAGGTCGGGCATCACGGCAGCCGCAACGCCACACCCAAGACTCTCTGGAACCTCTTTGAGCACCGCTCGGCCGACAAGCACGACGCGCATCGTCTCACGTCATTGTTGTCGACCATGGCCGGCAAGCATGGACGCGAGGATAATAGCAGCGAGGTGCCGCGAAAGACGCTCGTGAGCAAGCTTGAGAGGGAATCGACGCATTTTACCACGCAGAATCTCGCGGCAAACGACCTTTGTTTCCAGGTCACATTCGATCTCTAGCCCTTTTTCGTCGATCGATTCCGCCGCGGACTGCGATCCTGAATCCTGCCTGCAAAACCAGGGCGATCCGTCATCTCACGCGACCGGTTGCCTGCGCTGACAACCGGCCGATGGCGACGATCTGGCGCAAGGAGCCGATCGTCGCCCGGATTTCGCTCACCGGTTCGATGACCCGCGTACCGCAATGTCTGATGGCCCGTTCGAGGATATCGTCCCCCGCGTCGGACAGACGATCAGCCTCATCGAACGCGCTCTGTGCCGCAAGAACGGAGGCTGCTTCCTCGGTCGGCGTTGCATTTCGGGAGGCCGCTGTCGCAATGCCATCGATTGCGATGGAGAGAGAGTTCAGCCGGTCCATGAACGGCGCAACCTGCGCAAGCGATGCCCGGCATTCGGCCGGGTTGGAGGGGGCGACCTGGGCAGCGGCGGGAACCGCTATCAGACCGGCCACGATGAGGCAGGCATGGGCGCATTTCATCGCTGACAATATGCGCCGTTACTCAATCACCGCCGAGGCTTTTTTGCATCCGTGCGAGTTAGACAGCGCCAGTGGTATTATAGAGTGAGGAAATTCTGCGTGCGGCTGGATTTAACAGCTGAAATGCAAAGCTTAGAGGGCTCGCCCAGAGGCGGCATTCTCACGGTTCGAAATCGTCCCAAGGCGATGTCAGGCCCCGGTGCGCCACGATACTGGCCGATCGCAACCTTGGCGGCAATAAAGTAGGTTCAGGCATCAGATTGGGGGGAGGGGCGGTGCACAAATTTGCAGCACGAGCGGATCCGCGGCTTCTTGTGACCGTTATTCCTATCGTCGATCGACAGGAGCAACGTATGAACAAATTCGCAATTGTCGTCAGTGCCGGTCTCTTAACGCTCGGCGCTATCGGAGCCGCTGAAGCGCAGCAGCCCAATGCTATTCAAGGCACACCGGGGTCAATCTTCCCCAATGCGGCTCCAAATGAGGTCCACATCATCAACGGCGTGCCTTGCCGCACTGTTCTCGTACAAGGCACCAACACTCGGGTCCCGGTGGAGTGTGCCGGTGCCGTCGCGAGTGGCGTTTTCGATCCGAGCACCACTGGCAGCATCCGGATCGATGAAATGAGTGGGCCTGCCCTTTCGGCTTCTCCATTCCCGTATGCAACTCCCAACGAGGTCCAGATCATCAACGGCGTGCCTTGCCGCACCGTGCTTGTTCAGGGCACCAACACCCGCGTACCGGTGGAGTGTGCTCGATAGCACCTTGGCCTCACCAAACAGGCGCGGGTTTTCTAACCCGCGCCATGAATCGCATGCCTTCCATCCAAGATGGCGCACCCGTTCATCAGCGGGGGCATAGTCGCTGATTCAAGCAGCAAGCAACGTGGTCCGTGCCGCCGCCAGGATTTCATCGCTCGAAGGAAATTTACCCACTCCAGCCAAGCCCTCCGTAGCACCTTCGATGCTGGCCCAGCGCACGATGCCATCACGGTCGATCAAGAACTGGCCTTTGAGCTGAGGCCATTGTCGCTCCATGTCGGCGTGGTCGATTTCATTGGCCGCATAGCCGTCAAGCTTTGCTACGGCCGCGGCAGCCTCGATGATCGGCAGCGGCTCCGGCAAAATTCCATCGGGATTGATGCGGATCTCGCCGAGCGCCTTCATGAGCTCAGGAGTGGACGAAGGTTTTGGCAGACCAAACGCCCGGTGCGTGGTGAGCTCGGGGTCCGCAGCCAATCGAAATCGGGTTGGTCGAAACTTGAAATAGAGCCGAGCGTTCTCGGGTGGCGTGGCCACGATCCCGAGGGTTTCAATGCCTGACGCCTTGAGCGCCTGTTCGGTCGTTCCAACCTGGGCGATGGCCCGCCGGCAGAAAGGGCACCACAGTCCGACGAACAGTGCAAGGAACAACGGGGTCTTCCCCCGATAATCCCCCAGCGACACGATACCGGACCCGTCCACTGCGGGGAGCGCGAAGTCCGGCGCCGGGTCACCTGGGGAAATCGTCGGATGCAATTCGGAAATGGTCATTGTGAAACTCCTTTGTCTGCCGATCTCTCAAGAAAGAAACGGCAGGATGATAAGAGCGTCGGGCTCGATGCCGGCCCGCTCGCACACCTCCTGCGACTTCGCCAGGTAAACCTCAGCCATCGCTGTATTTCCGGCGTCGAGATTGAGGGTAGCGAGCCCATCATAGCATGGAAAGAGAAGCTGTGGGTCTCCAGCCCGCTCAGCCAGACTCAAGGCCTCCTCATACGCGGCGAGGGCTAAGGCGCGATCGCCGTGGCATTGATAGATTTGTCCCAGGACGATCAGTGGCACTGCCAGATGATCAAGCAGCCCGAGCTTGCGGTCGAGGTTGATCGCCAATTGCGCCGCCTCGATTCCCTCCGCCTCGCAGCGATCCGTCAGCGCGCAATAGGCGACGGCAAGGTTCGCATAGAGCCGCGACTGGAAACCGAGATCGCCCACCTTCTTCGCAGTCTCGATGCCGCGGAGGCAGGTCTCGATGCTCCGGCGCGGGTCGAGTGAACTGTAGAGTACGGCGAGATTGGCGTAACCGCGGCAAGCCGCCTGCAGAAGGTCGTGTGTCTCGGCGAGCCGGATGCTCTGCTCGATCTTATTGACTGCGTCGATGGGCCAGCCCGTGCGTGCAAGCGCCACGCCCAACGTGTTGTAGGCCTGCACCCGCGTTGCCGCCGTCTCACGGGCGCGGCCGGGATGGGTTGGGGTCTCTTCCTCTCTCGCCGCTTCCGCGAGCGCCCGTTCGGCCCAGGCGATAGCGCCCGCGTTGTCGCCGACGCGAAATGCGAGTCGACCGAGTTCCTGGAAGAGCTGCGCCCGTTCGATTGGGCTGCCGTCCTCGCCCAACTGCTCGAGGCCCGCCGCAAAGCAGGCTGCCGCGTGCTCCCGATCGCCGGCCTCCCAGTGCAGGCCGCCGGTTTTGCGATGCAGGCGAGCGGCGCTTTCGCGATCTCCAGCCGCCTCGAGTTCCTGTCGCACCGCCTCATAATGCGCGAGAGCCTCAGCCCGCCGTCCGGTGAGCGCCCAGAGATCAGCAAGCCGCTCGCGCACCGTCCGCACCAGATCCTCGCAGGCCTGGCAGCCGGCGAGGGTGCGCAGAGCTCGCTCGTAATGGCGGATGGCATCATCGTTGGCGTAGACCGCGCGCGCCCGGTCGCCGGCCTCCATGAGGTAGCGCGCACCCTTGAGCTTATCCGGAGTGAGGCTCCAGTGATGGCCCAACGCCTCGAGGTCGCTCAGTCGCGACGGGTGACGGCCGACGGCGCGCTCAAGCGCGCGGCCCGCCCGTTCATGCAGCTCACTCCGGCGGGAAAGGAGGAGGTTCTCATAAACAACTTCATGCACAAGCGCGTGCGTGAACCGGTATCGCTTGCCTTCGCGGCCTTCTCCGGTCTCCTCGATCATGTCCGACTCGATCAGACGGTCGAGGGCGGTCGTGATGCTCCCTTCGTCGGTTGCGATGGCGTCGAGCAGCGCCTCGTCGAACGTCATGCCCAGAACCGCGGCCTCTTGGAGCAGCCGCCGGGCGTGGGCAGGAAGCCGATCGACCCGGGAGAGGAGCAGGCCGTGCAGCGTGGGCGGAATGTTCACTTCATCGCAGGCTCGCGTACAGGTCCACCGATCACCCCGGCGGACGAGCACTCCCGTACTCACCAGACTCCGAACGATCTCCTCGACAAATAACGGATTTCCTCCCGCCCGGGTCGCGACGAAGTGTTGAACGGATGCGAAGGCAGCTTCGTCGATCTGACCGAACAGGCGGATTACGAGCGCCTGAATCTCGTCCGAGGAAAGCGGGGCGAGCCGGATGATGCTCTGAGAAGCCCGGTTGACAAGAGGCGGAGGTGCGTCGGGGCGATGCGAGATCAGCATCATCAGAGGCCGCTCCGCCAATTGGTCGACAATGTCCCGAAGCAATTCCACCGAGGCCGCGTCGGCCCAGTGGAGATCCTCGACGAGCATCAGGACCGGCCCGTGCTCAAGCCGCCGCTCGACAAGCGTACAGGCGGCCAGCACAATCTGGCGCCTAAGCTGCTCGGGATCGAAGTCGCGCGGGCGCCCCTCCTCGACCGCGAGCAGGTAGCTCAGCACCGGGACTATTACCCCCGCGACCTCGGCTGGAGCCCCGAGCGAGCGCAGGCCTGCCGCCAGCTTCTGTCGTGCAACATCGAGCGAGTCACCCGGGTCCAGCCGGTAAGCCTCGCGGAAGAGCGCCGCGAAGACCCCGTAGGGCGGTTCGCCCAAGGACGAGCAATCAGCCTTACGGATGGCGGTGCCAGCCAACCGGCCGTCGCCCTCAAGCCGCCTCAGAAACTCCGTGATCAGCCGCGACTTGCCCGTGCCTGCCTCACCCATGAGGCTAACGACCTGCGCGCGGCCACGCTGCATCCGGTCGTAGGCCCCGAGGAGTTGCTCCAGCTCTTCGGTGCGCCCGACCAGCGGGGACGCAAGCCCGTGGGCGGCAAGCCCGCGCGCCGATTGAGGTTCGGCGAGCGTGCCGACCAAGCGGTGGACCACCATCGGCATGGCCTTGCCGCGCAGCGCAAGTTGGCTGGCCGGCTGGAAGGCAAAGCGATGCCGGGTGAGGGCATGGGTGGCGTCCGATACCAGGATCGTCCCGGGCGCTGCCGCTCCCACAAGACGGGAGGCGGTGTTCACCGTGTCGCCTGTCACATCGTAGGCCGCGCTGGCCGCATCACCGAGGCTGCCGGCCACGACCGGCCCGGTGTGAACCGCAATGTGCAGGGTCACCGGCTGTCCAAGGCGCGTGCGCCACTGCTCGCTCAGCACCGCGCCGCGGGCCAGCATGTCGAGCGCCGCATGGAGAGCCCGCGCGGGGTCGTCCTCATGAGCGACCGGTGCGCCGAAGAAGGCAAGAACGGCATCGCCGAGAAACTTCGCGACAAAGCCGTCATAGCGGGTAATCGCCTGGCTGAGGGATTCAAACAGCGCGTTCTGAAACGCGCGCACCTCCTCCGGATCGAGGCGCTCGGAGAGGGTGGTGAATCCGGAGAGGTCCCCGAACAGCACACTCACCTGCCGGCGGTCGACTTCCCGGCGCGGAATGTCCCGTCTCGCGGCCGGAGCAGTTTCCCCCGCGATCGGCGCGACACGAGCCCTCGATCCCGCCGGGATGGAGCCCTCGCTGATGGCGACCCCGCAACGAGGACAGAACGCGAATTCAGGCTCGCACGAGAAGCCGCACGCCGCGCAGATCCTCGGCTGTCGGCGGCCGCATTGCGGGCACGAGGCGAAGTCCGGTGATAGCTCGAATCCACAGCCGACGCACGTCATTGAAAGACCCGCAGCTTGGAGAGCGGCCCTAGCGCTTAAGGTATCGGGCGGCCCCAAGTGCCCGATCTTAGCACTTGGACTTGCCAATCGCATGCACGAGCCCGCGAGAGGGGCGGCTTTGGATCAGGGGCTCGTCCTCCTGCGCGAGCGGCCAGGCTGCCTGCTCGCCGGTTTGTCGGCCAACTCGATCCACGCCGGCGCGTGATCGCTTGCTTTCTCCCACCCGCGAACCTCGCGGTCGACATTCGCGGCGACAAGGCGCCCGGCAATCGCCGGGCTCAGCAGCAGGTGGTCGAGGCGCAAACCCGCGTCCCGCCCATAGGCGTTCCGGAAATAATCCCAGAAGGTATAAATCCGCTCATCAGGGTGGAGCTTGCGCAATGAATCGGTCCATCCTTGCGCAACGAGCCGGTGATAAGCGGCGCGCACCTCGGGCCGAAACAGCGCGTCGTCGAGCCAGCGCTCGGGTTTGTAGACGTCCAGGTTCGTCGGCATGACATTGTAATCGCCCGCCATGACGACAGGGATATCGAGCGCGATAAGCCCGGCCGCATATTCGGTCAGTCTCTCGAACCATCGGAGCTTGTAGTCGAATTTCGGTCCTGGGGCGGGGTTGCCATTGGGCAGGTACAGACAGCCGATCAAAAGGCCACCAATCGCTGCTTCGATGTAGCGGCTGTGCAAGTCGTCTGGATCGCCGGGGAGCCCACGGTTGGTCTCGATTGGCTGCGCGCCCCGTGCCAGGATGGCAACGCCGTTCCAGCTGTTCTGGCCGTGCCATACCGCGCCATAACCCGCTTTTCCGATCGCCGCTTCCGGAAACTTCTCTTGCGGTGCCTTCAATTCCTGAAGGCAAACGACATCCGGTCTGGCTTCCTGGAGCCATCGGAGCAGGACCGGCAAGCGTCCGTTGACGCCGTTGACGTTGAAAGTCGCGATTTTCATCGAGCAAGCCTTGCTCCGAGAAACGAGACACGGGCTTAGCTGTTCCGGCAACGGCGGAGCGAGCGCCAGCCGAAGCGGTGCCGCCCACATCGGCTTTTCTGGTCGCCGGACCATGGTAGGATGAGGGCAACGTTCCAAGACGCGAACGGTCCGAGGATCACGAAAATGGCATTCGGGAGCGTCGCGGCGGAATGCCAATATCGGAGGCAACCGATGTCCTCAATGGAAGTCCGAACTGCGAGCCGTCAGGACGAGGGCCGTCTCACTGCCGCGATCCTTCTCGCCTTCAGTGCGGACCCCGCGGCTCGTTGGACGTACCCAGCGCCCGACGACTACCTCCGGCATTTCCCCGAGATCATCGGGGCGCTCGGGGGGCGAGCATTCGATTGCGGAACCGCTCACTTCATCGGTGACGTACAGGCCGCCTCGCTGTGGCTTCCGCCCGGCGTAGAGCCTGACGAAGGTGCTTTTCTCGATGTTATTCACCGCACGATCCCGGAGCGGGATCAGGAGGCCCTGTTTGCGGTCATCGAGCAGATGGGGAAGTATCATCCTCACGAGCCGCACTGGTATCTGCCGTTGATCGGGGTCGATCCAGCAGTGCAACGAAGAGGTCATGGTTCACTTCTCCTCGAGCATGTCCTGGCGACCTGCGACCGCGACGGCAAGCCGGCCTATCTCGAATCCTCCAATCCGCAGAACATCCCTCTCTATCGACGACATGGTTTCGAAGTGCTCGGAACAATCCAGGTCGGCACCTCGCCGCCGATCACGCCCATGCTGCGCAGGTGACCTGACGGGAACAATCGCTTCAGCGGGTGTATTGGGCCTAGATTGTCGCGCTGTGTCCGACGGGCTGGGATCGTGAAGCCAGATCAAATTACCTATCCGCCGCTCAATGTCCCAAAAACGGTGATTGACGGGGTCTGGATCGTCGATAGCGGTCCGCTTCGCGCAATGGGGCTGCCCATCCCCGTCCGCATGACGGTCATCCGTCTGTCGGGCGGCGCGCTTCTCCTTCACTCGCCGACGCCGTTCGACGTCCGGCTCAACGACGATCTCGAGCAATTGGGCCGCATCGAGCATCTCATCGCTCCCAACTCTGGCCACTGGACTTTCGTGAGGGAGTGGCAGGCGCATCATCCCGACGTCGTGACGTGGGCGGTCCCAGGGCTCCGGGAGCGTAGGCAGGTCCGCCGTTCCGGCATTCGTCTCAACCATGATCTCGGTGCAAGCGCGCCGGATGAATGGCGGGAGGAGATTGAGCAGATCATCGTGCCGGGATTGGCTGGTTTTGCTGAAGTTGTTCTTTACCATAAAGCCAGCCGAACAATGGTTCTGACCGACCTTGTACAGAACTTCGAGCCGGAAAAGCTTCCGCGGCTGGTCCGTCCTCTCGCGCACCTCGCGGGCGTTACGGGCGGCAGAGCGCCCTTTTACCTGCGGACGATTGTCAAGTTGAAAGGGCTCGAGGCGAAAGCGGCGGCCGAGCGTCTCATTGCGCTTGGACCCGAACGCATCATCTTCTCGCATGGCCAATGGTTCGAGGAGGACGGGACGGCGCGGTTGCGGAAATCGCTGGAATGGCTTCTCGACTGAAGCGGGGAAGGATCCGGCGAGCGCAGCGCCGCGACGTGTGGTTCTCAAGGATGGCCGGAAACGGCGCCGGCCTATCGTCCGTCGGCGCAGGCTGCAGCTCTCCTGAGAAGAAAAGCCTTCTCGCGCTCGTTGGAGGTCAGGTCGGCCGCACGCTCGAAGTGGATCTTCGCTTCGGATAGCCGGCCCGCCCGGAACAGAAAATCTCCGAAGGCTGCGGGCAGGGGAGCATAGTTGCGCAATGCCGGGGACCGATCGATCCCCTCGAGGAGCGTCAGCCCGACTTCCGGGCCGAATGCCATACTGTGGGCCACAGCTCGGTTGAGGTCGACCACCGGCGAGGGCAGGACCGCTTGGAGCCTGTCGTATAGACCGGCGATTTGATGCCAGTCCGTCTCCTCCACCTTGCGCGCCCGCGCATGGCACGCGGCGAGCGCGGCCTGCAAGGCATACGGCCCGTCGGCGCCGCCCAAAGCCTCGGCGCGCTCGAGGGCGGCAAGACCGCTGCGGATCAGCACCCGGTCCCACCGAGCACGGTTCTGTTCGGTCAAGGGAACCAGCGAGCCGTCCGGTCCAGTGCGGGCGGCCAGTCGTGAGGCCTGGATTTCCATCAAAGCGAGAAGGCCGAAAACCTCGGGCTCCTCGGGCGCCAAACCTGCGAGAATACGGCCGAGGCGTTGGGCCTCGCCGCAGAGGGCCGGGCGGATCAGATCCTGGCCGACGGTAGCCGCATAGCCCTCGTTGAAGATCAGGTAAATGACTTCCAGCACCGAGCCGATGCGCTCTTCACGCTCCCTGCCACGCGGAACCTCGAAGGTGAGGCGGGCATTGCCGAGCGTCTTCTTGGCCCGAACGATGCGCTGGGCGATAGTTGCTTCGTTCGAGAGGAAAGCGCGGGCGATCTCACCCGTTGTCAGCCCGCCGATCAGGCGCAAGGTGAGCGCCGCGCGCGCCTCCGTGGACAACACGGGATGGCAGGCGATGAAGATCAAGCTGAGGAGCTCGTCGCCGACATCGTCGTCCATCGCCGACTCGATATCCTCGACACTGGTGTCCTGTTCACCCTCAAGGTCGCGAACGAGCTCGGCGTGCTTGCGAGCGAGCATCTTGGTGCGGCGGAAGCCGTCGAGGGCCCGGCGCTTCGCCGCCGCCATCAGCCAGGCGCCAGGATTTCTGGGCACCCCCATTTTCGGCCAATCGGACAGAGCGGTCACGAGGCCGTCCTGGGCCAGTTCTTCGGCAAGGCCAACGTCCCGGACCATGCGCGCCAGGCCCGCAATGAGCCTGGCTCGTTCGATCCGGAACACCGTCTCGATCGCCTCATGGGTGTTGGTCGCCGCCATATATCCCGTTTAGGGACGAGCGCGCGGCGAGGCAAGTTAGGGCGGGTCGTGGGTCCTCATTCGCGACGGCAGCTTTCCTGTTCGGCGAGCCCCCTGAGAACGCGTCGCCGCAGTGGCGGCGAGATCCCTCGACCAGTCGGTTGGCTAGCCCTGACCGAGTGTCAGGGCGCCAGTATCAGTCTGCGGCAAGAGACGGCCGCGCCGCCGCGCCCGGCGAAGCGTCAGCGGCGAGCCGTCTTCTCGCGGTTCCGGTCGTGCAGCTCGGCTACCTCCGGTGTCAGAGCCTCTGCGAAATCGGCCATTTCATAGACCGGGCGGATCTCGATCTCGCTCGGACCCGGCATGGGATTGGGACAGCGCTTCACCCACTCGACGGCTTCAGCCATATCCCGCACCTGCCAGAGCCAGAAGCCCGCGACCAGCTCGCGCGTTTCGGCGAAGGGCCCATCGACGACGGTGCGGCTTGGCCCTTCGAACGCCACGCGTTTGCCCTGAGCCGAGGGCTTCAGACCCTCGCCGGCCAGCATGATGCCGGCATTGACCAATTCCTCGTTGTACTTGCCCATGGCTTCAAGAAGCGTTGTCGAAGGCATCAGACCTTCTTCGCTGTCCTTCGTCGCCTTCACCAGAACCATCACGCGCATTGTCTTGTCTCCTCTGACATGGAGAGACCGCAGCGGTCTCCCTGCTGTTACGACGAACAGAAGACGCGGAAATCGACACCCCGTCGAAGTTTTTTTTGGTGAGTTGAGTAATCAATATTCTGCCGCTTAAATGGACCCGGACTGGCGGGACGGATAGGCGGTCGATCCGATGCACATTCAGCCTAGCGGTGCGTTGCCGCTATTGCTCCCCAAGGCATCGGTTATGCGTTCATCCTCCTTCGTTGTACCCAAACATGCTTGAGAGTGGATCCGTGCGGAGAATTTCTGCGATTTGCGCCGTTTTATTGGCTATCGTGATCTATCCAATGTTCGCATCAGGCCAGTCCATGAACGAAACCAAACTGCATACGGCGGCTGCGAACGATGATGTCGCGGCGATCAGGGACCTTCTGTCGAAGGGAACCAACATCGAGGCGAGCGACGGAAATGGACGCACGGCGTTGTTGGTGGCGACCCACGGAAACAAGGTCCACGCCGCCAAAGCGCTGATCCAAGCCGGCGCCGACGTCAACGCCAAGGACAATATCAATGACAGTCCATACCTCTATGCAGGTGCGCGTGGTCATCTTGAAATCCTCAAGATGACGCTCGCGCATGGCGCGGATCTCAAGAGCACCAATCGATATGGCGGCACTGCGCTGATTCCCGCATCGGAGCGCGGCCATGTCGAGACGGTGCGGACGCTGATCGAGGCCAGAATCGATGTCGATCATGTCAACAACCTCGGCTGGACGGCGCTTCTCGAGGCCATCATCCTCAGTGACGGTGGCGTGCGACACCAGCAGATCGTCGACCTGCTCGTAAGAGCCCGCGCCAATGTAAACCTTGCGGACAAGGAAGGCGTCACCCCGCTCCAACACGCCCGTAAGCACGGCTACGCCGAGATCGAGAAGATCCTCATCGCCGCGGGCGCTCGCTAGAGAGGCGAGAGCGTTCCGCTGTCAGCAACATCGCGAAAACTGCCGCCAGTGAACCCAACACAATCTAACGATGTCGAAGAGGGGCACTTCGGGATCTCATTCGATCACCACATCAGCACCGCTGATCAGCGAGGGCGGTACGGTGACCCCGAGGGTGCTGGCCGCCTTCAGATTAACAAACAGTTCCACTTTTGTGACCAGTTGGACTGGAAGGTCAGCAGGCTTCTCGCCATTCAGTATTCGTCCGGCGTAGACGCCGGCGCGACGATGCGATTGCGTAAAATCGCCTCCGTAGCTCATCAAGCCGCCTGCGATCGGGAAGTCGCGTGTTTGAGTAATTGCAGGCACCGCATAGCGAACGGCCAGCGCGGCCAGCCGCTGACTGCGGAAAGCAAAGTAAGGGTCGGAGGTAAACACAAGCCCTCCGACCTGGAGCTGAGACACGGATGAGAACACGGCGTCGAACTCTGGTTCGGTGCTGGCGCTCAGAACATGAAGCTGTAACCCGAGAGCAGCGGCTGCCATATGAAGGTTCCTCAACTGTGTATCGGCAGTCGGGCTGGTCGGGTTGGCGACAACGGCGAAGCCGGCAGCGGCTGGCAGCACCTCGTGCATAAATTCCAGCCGCTTGCGTGAGACTTCAACGCTCAGGCTCGATACACCGGTAAGGTTCCCTCCTGGCCGCGACAGGCTGTCCACCACTCCTAATGCGACAGGGTCGCCGCCCATCTCGAAGACAATCGTTTTTGTCGCCGTGGCCGATTTCGCCGCGAGTGCTGCGGGAGCGCCACCTGACGCGACGATGACGGCCACCTTCCGATTAGCCAGATCTGCCGCAAGCGCAGGCAATCGATTGTACTGGCCTTCCGCCCATCGATACTCGATCGCAACATTGCGACCCTCGACAAATCCGCTCTCGGCCAGGCCATCGTGGAAAGCCTTCAGGCGACTGGCGAAGGGCTCAGGTGACTCAGGAGCAAGATACCCGATGACCGGCAGCGGCGGTGATTGAGCGCGTACCGGGAGGGTCAACGCTGCCGCTCCGCTGATCAACGTGAGGAGATCGCGCCGCCTCATTCGATAGGCTTTCTCGCGCGAGAGCGGACTCGAAACGTGAAGTGGGCCATCATGTGGTCACCCCGAAGCGCTCGTGTGAACCCGACGAATTTGGCGGCATGATAGCCGCAAAGCTTGCGCCCCGAAACCGATTTGACTGATCCGAATGGGCCATGATCGGGCCATTCACGCCGAGGCGGCTCGCTGGAGAATGTCCCTACCGTTTCTCGGGGTATGGTAGGACGCAAGCGACGCACCTCGGCGGCACATTTCAGTTAAGTCGTTACGGTGGCATCGGCCCGTTCTTCGAATGGCATGCCGTACACGGGCAGCTTCTCGTCGTAGCCCTTGATGGGTCGCAACCCGAGCGGGATCAAGGCGCGCTTTCCTTTCACGGCTTCGGCAATGGCGACATCTGCCAGGATTTCCCGGTCCGCCGCTGAGGCACACAAACGGGCGGCGAGGTTCACAACGCTGCCGATGGCGGTGTACTCGAACCGGCTCTCGTATCCGATCCGCCCGACCGTGGCGGGTCCCATGGCTAGGCCGACTCCGAACCCGATCCGCTGACCTCGCGCTCTCCAGCCGACGATGAGCTCCTGCACACTCTGCTGCATCTCCACCGCAAGGTCGACCGCCCGGAGGGCCGGCTCCTCGATCGGAACGGGAGCGTTCACGAGCACCATCAGGCCGTCGCCTGAGAAGCTCGTAAGTGTTGCGGCATATTTCGTGATGATCCGGCCAAGGGCATCGTAATACTCCGAGAGCACGCTCATCACCTCATCGGGCGTTGCTCTCGCGGAGAAGGCGGTAAATCCTCGCAGATCGCAAAACACCGCCACCACTTCGGTGCTGCGGCCCTCGAGCACGCCGTCGTCGCCTTTGCGGTCGACCAATTCGGCTACTTGGGGCGCCAAGAACCGTTTGAGTTTGGCGATACGTTCCTGGCGATCCTGGGAGGTGGCGAGCTCGGCGGCCATGGTGTTGAAGCTGTCAGCCAGCCGCTGGAACTCATCGCCCGTTTCAATATGGATGCGGTGTTCGAAGTGCCCGGCGCCGATGCGTTCGGTGCCCTCCTCGAGCCGCCGGATTGGCTCGGTCATGCGGCTGGCCAGGACGTAGGCTAGCAAACCTGCGAAGGCGGCACCGGCGAGAAGAAGGCCTCCTGTCCTCCACAGGGCGGCATAGATGGGCCCGAAAGCCTCCGAAAGGGGTTGCGCAACGACGACTGTCCAGTCAGGGCCGGCAACGGGCGAGGCCGCGGCTGCAACCGCGTTTCCCTGTCCATCCCGACCTGTTGCGACATCCGCCCCGGCACGCCTAATCACCTCCCGGATTGCCCGAAAAGGAGCGAGGGTCGCCTCATCCGCCCCTCTCAGAACGAGGCTTATGTCCGGATGGGCCACGAGCCGTCCTGGGCGGTCGAGCACGAAGGCGTAGCCCGTTTCCCCAACCTTGATGGCCGAGATCACGTCCCAAATCAGCTTCAGGTTCACCTCGGCGACAACCACCCCAACGGACGGCCGGTTACCGGCGATCGCAATTGTCAGGTAGGGTTCGGAATCTCGATAGTAGCGGACCTCGCCATACCAGAGCCGGCCCGCGCGAGCTCCCGCGACGGCCTCGTCGGCAGAGCGATCCGTTCGGCTCTCAGTTCGGTTCAGGCCGATGCGCGAGACATACATACGTTCGCGTCCGGTGCCATCGAGCAGGGTGAGGTTAACGATGGCGGGCACCTGTCGCAGCAGGCGCAGGGCATCGATCCGCCGCCGCTCGTCCGGTTCCACGCTCCAGGGGAGTTGAACCAGCCAGCCAAGTTGATCGGTGATGCCGTCGAGAAAGCCGTCGATCTTGGCCGCCGCGGACCTCGCCTCGACGCCTAGCAACCGGTCGAGCGTTGTCTGTTGATCGCGATAGCCGAACCAAGCCTCGCTGACGCCATTGGTTGCGAGTGGAATGACCACGGCCAGAAACAGCACGAGGAAATACTTCTGAAAGAGGCTGCGGAACCGGAAAGAATGCCTGTTCATGACCACATGAGCGTCAGCCAATCACGCCGAAGGCCCGCTGGAACCGTGAGGGCAGCATCGCGCGGCATCAAGACAGAAGGCAAGGCGATCATCGGGAGCCCTCGACCCGTAATATGCATGCCGTCGATTATGAGGCCCGGTGCGGCGCCTCGCCAGTGGTTTGTTCCCGCAAGCTGTAAGGGTTCCTAGGAAGGTCGTGGTCGAGCAGGCCGCTCTCTGAGGTCTCGGGCTCATCTATGCCGCCTTGTGGCGGACCTGCTGGGCATGCGCACCCTCGTCCCGCTGGGGGCGGGCGCGCCTAGGCGTGCGCAGCTGGATGACTTTTTGATCCGGTCCGTTGTCGCAGGCAATCTCTTCTGCGGGCGACTGACGAACTCTTAGAGAGTCCCCGCAACCTCATCTTGAAAGCTCGACCGGGCACGCCATTTCGGTAGGACGGAGAGAAGGGTGTTCACCGCCCAGGCAGGTTTGATCGCAGCGGGTGTGACATTCGCTGCACTCTGTCCATCCATGGCCGCAGCCGAGAGCACCAGCCCGGCGGCGTCGGTTCCGCTGATCGCGATCGACGGACCCATCGGCCCCGCAACGGCTCGCCACGTCAAGGAAGGGCTTGCTACCGCATCGGCGCGTCGGGCCGAAATCGTCATCCTGAGAATGAATACGCCGGGCGGTCTCGCCGACAGCATGCGTGACATTGTCGTCGACCTGCTGGCGTCGCCTATCCCCGTCGTCGGGTTCGTCGCGCCGTCGGGCGCGCATGCCGCAAGCGCCGGGACCTATATTCTGTACGCGACGCACATCGCCGCCATGGCCCCGGGCACCAACATCGGTGCTGCGACGCCCGTGCAGATGGGGACGCCCTTGCCCGGTTTGCCTGAGGATCGCGACAAGGATGACAAGCCCGCGCAGAGCCCGTCGGCTCCCAAGGATGCTGCCATGGCGAAAGCGACCAACGACGCGGTCGCTTTCATCCGCAGCCTGGCGGAACTGCGCGGCCGAAACGCGGAATGGGCCGAGAAAGCCGTGCGGGAAGCCGCGACGGCTTCGGCCCAGGAAGCGTTGCAAGCACGAGTGATCGAAGTGGTGGCGCGCGACCCGGCTGATCTTCTCGAACGAATTGAAGGGCGCACGATCGAGGTGGCAGGAGTGCCGCGTCGTATCGCCACCAAAGGGCTTCCCGTCGAGGTTATCGAGCCAAGCTGGCTCAATCGCCTGCTCGCGATTGTGACCAACCCGAACGTCGCTGTGATCTTGATGCTCGTCGGCATCTACGGGCTCATTTTCGAATTCTCAAACCCGGGATCGCTCGGTCCCGGGGTGGCTGGAATCATTTGCCTCACGCTCGGTCTCTACGCACTTAACCTGCTGCCGATCGACTACACCGGGCTGGCACTCATGCTGCTCGGCCTTGCGTTTCTCGTCGCAGAGGCCTTTACGCCGACCTTCGGTGTCCTCGGGCTGGGCGGGCTTATTGCCTTCGTTCTCGGTGCAGCCATCTTGATCGACGTCGATGCGCCTGGGTTCCAGCTGTCGTGGACGGTGATTGCTACGACGGCGCTGATGAGTTTGGGTTTGTTGACGCTCCTGCTCGGTTACGTCGTCCGCACTCGCCATAGTCCGCTGCGCGTCGGAACATCCACGCTGTTAGGGCAACGCGTCGAGGTCCTGGACTGGTCGGGCGAGGCGGGCCACGTTCTAGCAGAGGGCGAGCGGTGGCAGGCCCAAGGAGGTGATCCTCTTCAGACCGGTGACACCGCAGAGATCGTCGCTGTCAACGGTCTCACCCTGACGGTCCGAAAGCGCACAAGTCTCACAGCCGCGGGAGATTGAAGATGCTCGTCCTCTATGCGCCGTTTATCGGTCTTGCCGTTGTCGTCGTCTTGTTCGTGGCGGCCGCTATCAAAATTCTGCGGGAGTATGAACGCGGCGTCGTCTTCACCCTCGGTCGCTTCACCGGCGTAAAGGGGCCGGGGCTTATCATCCTCGTTCCCTTCATCCAGCAGATGGTCCGGGCGGATCTACGCGTCGTCGTGCAGGATGTGCCGAGCCAGGACGTGATCTCGCGGGACAACGTCTCCGTAAAGGTCAATGCGGTTCTGTATTTCCGCATCGTCGATCCCGAACGCGCCATTATCAAGGTCGAGAACTTCATGGCGGCGACGAGCCAACTCGCGCAGACGACACTGCGCTCCGTGCTCGGCAAACACGAACTCGATGAGATGCTCGCCGAGCGGGACCGGCTCAATGCCGACATCCAGACGATCCTCGATCAGCAAACCGACGCCTGGGGCATCAAGGTGACCAATGTCGAAATCAAACATATCGACCTCGCCGAAAACATGATTCGCGCCATCGCCAAGCAGGCCGAAGCCGAGCGCCTCCGGCGTGCGAAAGTAATCAACGCGGCCGGCGAACAGCAGGCGGCCGAAAAGCTCGTCGAGGCGGGCCGGTTGCTGGCGCACGAGCCGCAGGCGATGCAGTTGCGCTATTTTGCGGCGTTGCACGACATTGCGAGCGAGCGCTCCTCGACGATTGTCTTCCCGCTCCCCACCGATCTTCTGTCGCATTTGCAGGCCCCGGCTGGGATCGTGCCATCACAACCGCCGGCGGAGCCAAGGGCGCGCGCGACCAGGCCGAAAGCGGCGGAGTAACACTAGAGGAGCGCGCGATCGCCTGCCGCACGAACCGACAAGGCTACGCGGTTCGCCCGAGTACTCTACGCTCGATGAATTCCGCCGCGGCCGTGACGGCATCTTCCTGACGGATCGCGGCGCCGAGCGCCGCTGCCCGGTCGCGCATCTGCGGGTCGTCCATCGCGGCGATTGCCGCCGCGAGACTTTCTGCTGACAAGGTCTTCCGATCGAGAGTCGGCGGCCCTGCACCCAGCTCAACGATGCGTCTTGCCCAGAAGGGCTGATCGCCGAAGAAGGGGCAGATAGCAGCCGGTTTCCCAGCGCGCAGCGACGCCGCTGTCGTTCCTGCGCCGCCATGATGGACAGTGGCTCCGACCCGTGGAAGCAGCTTGTCGTGCGGCGCGCCCGTAAAGATGTGGACTTTGGCGGAAGTGCTCTCTGACCCAAGTGCCCCGCCGCCCGTCGCCAACAATCCGCGCTTCCCCACTTTCGCGAGTGCTTCGATGACCATTGCCGTGAATCTCTGCGGGTCGAGCCCAGGCATGCTGCCGAAGCCGACATAGATCGGCGGTTCGCCAGCATCGAGAAATGCCGCAAGGGCTTCGTCGGGCCGCCAGTCCTCGCTGTCGAGGAACCAGTAGCCGCTGACCAGGACATCACGGCCCCAGTCGGGCGGCACTGGAACGACCTGCGGGCTGTAGGCATAAAGCGTACCCGATGGCGCGCCAACAGAAGTGCGAGGGCCATGCAAGCCCACCCACGTCTCCCGCCACTCGCGGATCAGTTTGCCGAACAGGAAACCCGGTGCCTTGATGGCGAGGGCGTGGCTGACCCTGTTAAGCGGCCCCAAGGAAGCGAACGGCAGCATCGGGCTCGGGAAGGCGGCGGTCGGCGTGAAGCCGGGCAACGGCGACGCAAGGATGAAGGGACATCCCAGGGCCTCGGCCATGTGCGGCGCCGCAATCGACTTCGGATGGTAGATGACGGCATCGGGTGCGAAGGCCTTCACCGCTGCCCATTCCGCATCCAGCAGGTCGCGCATCAGGGGACGCACATGCTTCAGGAGCTTGAATCCGGCACTGAAGCCTCGACCGCCAGCGATCGCCGCTTTGCCTTCCGGCGTGTCCATCAGCTCCAGAAATTGTCCCGGGAGCGCACCAAAGGCGATGCCGCGCCCCCGGATCATAGTCTCGAACTGAACCGGCGCCGCGATCTGCACTTCGTGGCCGCGCCTGACCAGCTCCAGCGCCAGGGCGACATAAGGTTGAACATCGCCTCTCGTGCCGAGCGTCTGGATCGCTACGCGCATATCTCTCGTCCTGGACACTGCTTACAGTTCAATTCTGTCCGCCCAACCGGAGACGGTTTCCGCCATTGTTCTCAGATGATCGCCCGCAGAAAAGCCCGAGATGCTCTTTCGCGGCTTCAGGTCATGATCGCCGTCTTCCAGCCAGAGGATCTCGATGGTTTTTGAGAGGTCGTAGGTTGATACCTCCTCTCGGGTCCCGAAGGGATCTCGTGTCCCTTGCACGATGAGCGTCGGGGTCTTCAATTCAGCCAGATGGGCCGTGCGCAACTGGTCGGGCTTGGCCGGTGGATGGAAGGGATAGCCGAGGCACAGCAGACCAGCGATCCGGCCGGTCGCGTGGAGGTCATCGGCGATCATGCTCGCGACGCGCCCGCCCATCGACTTGCCGCCGATGATGAGCGGTCCATTCGTCTCGAGTGCATTGATCGCAGCGATGTATTCCGGCTGGAGCTTCTCTGCACGCGGCGGCGGCTTGCGGCCCGTCTCGCTCCGACGGCTCGCCATGTAGCCAAATTCGAAGCGGGCGACGCGGAAGCCTGATCCCGCCAGACTTTCCGCAATCGCCGTCATCGAGACGGAATCCATCGGGGCGCCGGCACCGTGGGCGAGGAGGATCGTATGTTTTGCCTGAGCAGGCCCGTCGATCAGGAACGCCGTCGCCATTCAAACCCCTCATGTTGCCCATTGACCAATTGCGAGTTCGCCTCGCGATCTGATGTGGCGGCTGCCCCTCAATCAGCAGCGTCGCGCCGCAGCATGATGACCTCGTGGTCCATATAGGTCGTGCGCGAAAATTCGCGGTATCCGCATTTGTGCGCCACACGCAGCGACGCAAGGTTTTCTGGCGAGATGATACACGCTGTCGAGGGAGCCAATTGACATTGTTCGCTCCACGAAAGTACGGCGCCGATCGCCTCTGTCGCATAGCCTTTGCCGTGCATCGCGGGATCAAGAGCCCAACCGATTTCGGGAGCGCCGTCGAGCGAAGGCTCGATACTTCGCTTGAAGTTCCCGAAGCCCACATCACCGATAAATCGGCCGGATATTTTCTCCTCGATGGCCCAATAGCCAAAGCCGAGGAGGTGCCAATGCCCGGCATAGCGCAAGATCCGCGACCAGCTTTCCTCTCTGGTGGACGGCTTCCTGGTGATATGCGCGACGACGATCGGATTGCTCCACATGACGAAGCTCGCATCAAGATCCTGAATGCGGTGGCCCCGCAGGATCAGGCGCTCCGTTTCAAGCGCAGGGGCCTCTGTCATTGATGGTTTCATTCCGACCATGGATTGGACTCTTGATTTCGATGCGATTCCCGAACGGGATGTTTAGAGATCACCAGACCAATAGTCACCCAGGACGGAATCTGCCTGCTGTCACGCCCGGGTTGATCCCCGGATCAAGTCCGGGGACGGCGATGGCGGGGAGGGTGGTGATGGGAGTGCGCCCGGAGACCCACCGGACATTGACGCCTCGCATCCGTTGCGTGTTATGTCGTCACTGGAACCGGCGCACCGGTTCCGGGGCTTAGTAAACCTCATCCGAAAGCGGCCGACATCGGCCGTGACGATGTCTCCCTCGCTTATGGCCGGGGAGGCGATGGCGCATGTTCAGGGCGAAAGCCTAAAGGTCATCGCAGCCGTCTTTCGGCGGTTTACTACTCCCCGGTCACCAGCAAGCGCTGGTGGCCGTTCTCGTTTCGGGGGGTGGACGATGGAGCCTTACAGCGCATGGGCCGACTGGCTCAACAAATTCCACACGGCATCGGAGGCGATCCAGGCGCTGTGGATCGTTGCGGGCGCCGCGACGGTGATCGGGGTGACGTGGGTGGTGATGCGCGGGGTGGTGGAGGTGGTGCGGGTTTGGCGGGGTGATCGTTTGCCCGAGGACAATCCTGCCACCGACATCGAACCGCAACCCTGGACCAAGCTTCCCGTCATCCCCGGGCTTGACCCGGGGACCCACGTCTTAACTCACGCTGCCCAAGAAAGACGTGGGTGGCCGGATCAAGTCCGGCCATGACGGTGGAGGGTGGCGTCGACGAAAGTCGCTCATCACTCACCGCTCCACCGCCGTCATGCGCGGGCTTGTCCCGCGTACCCACGCCTTAACCGCGTCGCATAAAGACGTGGGTAGCCGGGCCAAGCCCGGCCATGACGGTGGAGGGTGGAGTGAGAACTGAGTAACATCGATGAATGCAGAAGGGCGGCTGGGTTTACATCATGTCGAACAAGCGCAATGGCACGCTGTATCTCGGCGTCACCAGCAGCCTGTCGCATCGCGTATGGCAGCACCGCGAAGCGCTGATCGAGGGCTTTACGAAAACCTACGGCCTCAAGCGCCTCGTCTATTACGAATGGTTCGACGACATCCGCAACGCCATCCAACGCGAGCGCAATATGAAGCACTGGTCACGCACTTGGAAAGTGCGCCTGATCCACGGTATGAATCCCGAATGGGACGATCTCTACGAGACACTGAACCAGTAAGCGCCGCCGCCTCCACCCCCACCGCCGTCATGCCCGGACTTGATCCGGGCACCCACGCCTTTGCTTCGCGCCGAGGCGGAAAAGTCGCGGATGGTCAGCCTTGCCATTGACCGGTCGAAGCCGCCTCCGCCGTGGCAAACCAGCCGAGCGAATTACATAAGAAAGTTAGTCGCCTTCGTTGTCGCTATCGCTGGGAAGCGAGTAATTTTTGATATCTTTCATCGCCTCAAGAAGCTTTATAGTGGACGCTGCATCTAACGTATCTCCGGGGTACCGCACCTCGTATAATCCTTGGAGATTCGATGGAAGCTTGACGCCGTCTTTGACGAGCAGAATAAACCTTCTTCCATAGAATGCCATTGCTGCACCAATCTCAATTAGGACGTTGGGGTTGAGAACAACGTGCTCAACACCATCCGCGCCAGCTACAATTTTGTCGGCGTCAACGTGAATAATAGCAGCGCCGCAGCGCCTCATGTCGTCCATAACTTTTTCTGGCACCGGTTTAGAGACTGTCTGCCGTTCAACCGAAACAACGGGCTCCAGCTCACCGTATTCAAGAAGCTTTTTGATTGGGTCGACTAAAGCTCGGTCTTTGCCATGCGTGACAAAAACCCGACGACGCCGTTGATCGTCAACGACGGCGGCAGTAAGGGCCGCGCCTTTTGGTTGGTTCATTGGGGGAGGCGCGATCACTCGGAGCGAAGGCTCTTCGATTGTCGTCTCGCCATCGGCATATTCCAATGGCTCGTCAGTTTTGACATCTGTATGTGCGTGGGATGCGCTATCAATTCTTACGTAGTATTTCCCCTTCAACTCCTCGATGAAGCCTACGGAACGAGCGCTATCGCTCATTCGTTCCAAGACTTCCTCGGTCTTGCTTCTGGGAACGCCGCCCATATCTTCGAGGACATTTATTGCCAGATCCTGACGGGGGAAAACGTTACCATCGTAATTCCTGAGGAAGTCTCCAAAAATGCGAGGCTTCAAAACTGCCTCTCGTCTCGCTGTGAGGTCTTCGCCATCTACTTTTGGTCTGATTATCCGTCGCGCTAGATCGGTGACACTTATCGTGCTTGCTTGGGCTCCCCCTTCAATCAATCCAAAAGCAATGGCGGCACCCGATAAAACGCGTAATTGAGAACCTTTCGGATCTACATTGAGGGCTTTCGCTACGTTGAAAGGGGCGGTCGGTTTTCCGGCGTACTGGTCAAAGATTACCAAAGGTACTCGGATTGCCTCATCCAAGGAGGCAATTGGTACGTCGGTCTGACGAAGATAACTCCGCTTAGAAAGCACTGTTTCCTCTTCGGATTTCTTCGCAGCCTCCTTTCGTGATGTGCGCGATGCGCCTTCACCGTTGGGTCGAGTTTCTGCTTTCGCCACTGGAGCCCTTTCTATTTGCCAGATCGATACCTTGCCTATTTGTGCTCGGTTTGTTCACTCAGCCACAAATGGGTTCAAGACAGAGTGTCTTGAACCCATTTGTTACCCATAAGCGGACAGGCTAACTGCATAGTAGGAATCTGCAAATCGTAACTGTTTGTTACGTATCTAATTCTGCTGAGAAATTTCGCTGGTACCCTTCTCGGTCAACAAAAAGCGTAAACTTTTCCAGGAAATTGCCCGCTTTTTCTGGGCAAAGTTGACATTCCTTGTGGATCGCAATTTGTCCCCACGCAACAATGTGGTCTGACGATTCCGGGTGCATCCATCCGGTACCGTCGCTGCGGACCAAGAAGAACTGCAACTGCGGGCGAAGGCTAACGCGGTTGATCCGGCTCAAATATCGACTTTGCGCCACCAGCGCGAGCTGGATTGTTCCAGTCCTCAGAAGGGTTAGTTCAGAGTTTTCTAGTTGCGCCAAGGTGATCAGCCATTGTCCTTCGCGCCGGGGCTTTTCGTCGTATACACCCCCTCATTGCTTCCGCTTCGGCAGGGGAATGTCGAGGATTTCACGGGTGACACCTCGGCTGGCTGCATTGTATTGCCAGCGCAAGAACTGCTCGAGTAAGTTATGGTTTTCCCGCTTCAGCAGTTCAATTTGCGCGCGGAGATTCTCGGTTTGATCGATCTGATAGGCGAGGGCGATATCGCCGTGTTTTTTGACCTTCCCCTTGATCTTGCGACTTTGCCGATTGTTTCGCGCTCTTGCCTTTGCGTCTCTGAATGCGTCTACGATGCGAGGATGGCTTTTGTAGATCGCCTGTCTTGTGATGCGACGGCCGAGCACAGTTGAGAGCACCGCCACCAAGGCGTCCCAAGTGATTGGGGCATGCCAGTCTGTCACGACGTTGACCGCCAGTGCCACGTCATTGTCGGTGAGATGCCTCGACATCGCTGCGTCTAATTAATGTTTAACAGGTATCTATGGCAGTCGCACAGGCTCGTCATCCTCATCGAAAGATGCGGGTGAGTTTGGAGTCTTCTCGGGATTCCGAGCCTCTGCATCATCCACAGCCAACCCGGTCCTGGTCTGGTCCATTGCCGGCGGCGATAGAGAGATGATGGTCCCGGCTGGTGTATTATCGTCCGTCATGAGGTTTAAAGCTTCCATCCATCGTTTGAGCTTGTACTCATGGACCTTCAACCAGCGCTCGACCCCTGGCTCTTCGTCATCTATGGCCTTCAGGCAGCTCTCGACTGCGTTCTGGTGGACTTTGATCTGAAACTCCGCCTCTTCGATCATGCGTTCGTCATGGGCGATAAATAGGCTCTCACCGCAGTCAATGCAGTTCTTGTCCTTGGGACACGGCGTTAGAGCGTAGTCGTGTCGGCAGAGGCCGTAACGGGTGACGTGGATGGCCCCCAGCTCAAAGCGAAGAGCTTCCTCGTAGCTGATCATTTCCCTCATGGACCGTTCGGCGGCTTTCTGGTCAAGGGTGCCGGACACCTTGATGTCAACGCCAGACTGCTCCTCCATGAATTGCCAGGCTTCAATAAAGACCTCTTGCGGGACGTGGTCGTAGACTCGGTTCTGGCTGATGCTCTTGCGCCCGGACCAGAACGCAATGAGGGTCTGGCCTAGATATTTACCTTGCGCAATCGTGTTCAAGAGATGTCTGAACTGGTTGGTCGCGACCTTCCACGGCTTCTTGGTCTTCGGATTGATCAGCCCGTTGCGCGTGAAAATGGTCAGACCGGGTCTGCCTTTCTTATCTTGCCCGCTGAGCGCGGTCACGATGCTGTTGTAGTTGACCCAGAAAGGCACGTTCCAGAACGTCGCGTCATCGGCGCTCTGGATGTTTCTTGGCAAGCAGAAAAGGGCGTCCGAGTATTTGAGATTGGACTCAGGGTCGACGACCGGGAATTGAGCCTGGATCATTTCAAGAACAAAGACCTCCAAGCTTTCGAAGGAGTATAGAGCCAATCGTCCCGTCTCCAGCTTCACTCCACGTTCGGGATCTCTTGTGGTCCCGACGTCCGTTAACGCATCGCTAGTAATGTATCTAATGGAAGAGGGCCGTTCCAGCGCATCCGGAGTTACCCCGATTAGCGATAACGCTTCCGGCAGGGTCAGCGGTTCGCCGCGCAGATGGCTCAGGCTTTCTGGCAAATGTAGTTCGTCAGGATGCTCCTCATACCAGTCGGCTACCTCCTTGAAGGCCGCTGGAATCGGCCGAATGAAATCGGCAAGGAATCGGCGGACGAAGATGCGAATGCTATTCTGAGAGTAGATTGCCGTTTCGTAGCTCCAGCTTGCGGCTTTGTCGTAAGTGCTTCGCTTGACCCCGCGCGCAGGGTCCGTCGTTGTCCCGACGCTCTTGAGCTTGCTGCCACGCAGCCCGCTCAGCGAGTTCAAAGGCTTGACGTGGTCACTGTACGACTGGAGGATCTCGATCACTTCTGGCCCGGTGAGCGGCTGGCCATCTAAGTAAGCTAGACGTTCGGGCATCAACAGACGATCGGGTCTCAATTCGAACCAACACCGGGCAATAGTGTTGTTCGGCCCTTGACGGATGTTGGTGGCGAATACACGCCTCTTTGAGGTCTCTACAACGCTTTCATAGCTGTATAGCGCTAAGTGTCCAACTGTTTGGATGCGTGCCTTCGGCTGCTTCACTTCGCGGTCTGGGTTATTGGTCGCGCCGACCTTCTCCAGAGCTTTCACCATCGAGCGGGCCAGCCGGAAATGTGGGTTGTCAATCGGGTCCCACCCGAGGATGTCAGCTATTTCGAGGAACGTGACCGGCTGACCTCGCAAGTGTTCTGTGCCAGGGGGCAGGTAGAGTTGGTCGGGGTTCTCCTGATACCACTTAGCGGCAGCGCGGGCAGTCCGACCTATTGTCGATAGTCGGCTAACTGCGTCGGTAGTGATGGGCTCCCAACCTTCAGTGACCGCCAGCTTGGTGAGAGGGGCAGCGCCTTTCGAAGGCCGCCAGCGCAACCCAAGACGTTCTCTACCCTTCTTCTCGTCATAGACAGATGTAATGCAATTGGTCGGCAGTGTTGTGATCTCGCCCTGACGCTGAGGCGCGAACATCGCCAGTACCGCCCATGAGGTGAACACGCTGTTGTATTCTCGGTACTTTTCGGTCGGATTGTTGAACAGAGTGGCAAGATCGAAGATCGCGTGGAGGTGTGGTAGCCTAGACTTACCCTGTTCCGCTTCGAGCTTATGGTTTTCAACGATGGCGCTGCTTCTCCAAACGCCCGCGTCACGCCATTTGTATGGAGTCTCATAGTAGATCGGGTAGACAGTTAGGCTGCGCGGGCAGAGGATTCGGTTGACGATGTCCCGGATCTGGTTGCTGAGTGCATACCATTTCGATTTCGCAAACTGTTCGACGTACGGCCCCAACTGATCGAGCAGATGTTGATCGATCAGAGTCATGTCGAGCTCCCGTCCGCCGACCGTGAGGGCTTGATAAAAAATGCGCAGGGCCTGCATTACCTTTCCGGGCTCCGCGCCGGCATTGCACCGAACGCTCTCTGCAAGGATCGCACGCGCTTGATCGAGAAAGGGTTGCGGGAATTGTATCTTCGTTTTGGCAACCGTATTGAAAGTCGCGGATTCCTTGCTAGTCTTGCCCCTGGGAAAATCAAAGTACCAAGTCATGTCGGACCACGACGATCCGGTATCGACACGCAGAAAATTGGCGTGGTTCTGGTTATGTTGGATGAACGCCGACATGTTCTGACGGGCCGTTGCATAGGAAGCAGCCCGCCAGTCCGCCTCCAAGCTGAAGGCGCCTCGGTCGGGACGCTGTGCCGTCGGGACAAAGGGGATGATGAGGGCTGTCATGCGTTCATCTCATTGTTTTCTCGACGTCTTGCGTTACAAGCGGCTTTGATGAGTTGAATGCCAGCTACGGAGTCGCGGCCGATCTGTTTGATCCGTTCCTCAGTTTCCTGCTCAACGTCTTCTTGGACTCGCTGTTCGAGGATTCCCCAAGGCGCATCAAGAAATGGTTCGAAGAGGAAGCAGGTGAGGCATGCGATGGGTGCGTCCAGATGGCACGAAGCGAAAGATCCGCATGCGCCGATTTGTTGCCCTGTCAGCCGCTGAAAGTCCCGGATGAGCTTTTGATAGTCGTTGCTATGAGTCGCTTGGTCGAAGTCATCGATGATGCGGCCCCGAAAGATGTCTGCAAAGAAGTCCATTTCCCCGCCAATTGCGTCTTCAATCGGAGCTTGCAGCATCGCCATGGCTGCCCTGTAGCTTGCTACGCTGTTCGTAGTCCTATGCGTCAATAGGCGGGCGACCTGCGCGTCTGATGCGCCTTGCGCGATCGCGCGCGTGCCCAACGTGTAGCGAAACCGATATGGTGTGATGTGGATAGGTCCCCCAGTGCGGACTGAGTATGTGTTCAGCTTCGAAAAAATTCTCGTCAACTCGTAGGCGACCGTCTGTCCTAACGCGTGGAACAGTGGGCTCAACGGACTAACCTGGCTTTTCGATCCGACAAACCGGATCAAAACGTCGGCTAGTACAGATGGAGCCCGCCGGGCCCATTTTTCGGTCTTCGGGGCCCTCGTGCCTTTCGTCAAAGGGACCATCAACATGACCTCGCGCCCTTGGCCTGCGGGCCCGTCTTGAATGATGACGTCCCCAAAGGTCATGCGAGCCAATTGTATCGGTCGCATTCCAGTTGCGATTAGGGTCCACGTGAACGCGTAGTCAAAGAAGCTTATCTGGCCCTCGGAGTAGGCTTGGTTTAAAGCCGTTTGGATGTTTTTTAGTTCCTGCTCAGTTAGAGCCCCCCGGTGTGGGTCATTGGTTAGAAGTGCGAAGTAGGCACCTTTACCGGCTTCTTCGAATTGCTCCGGCGACTCAAGAAAGGTCCGCACCTCGTCGTCAACCAATCTTTTGGAGCGAACGATGCTAAGTTGATACAGATAGAATTTAACGAAAGGCCAATAAGACAGAGGGGTTTGGGCCGCCCACCTTTGTATGTCGGCTAGAACGATCTTGCGGTCGAGGTGAAACACGCTGTTCACAAATGCCCGCCGGATCGCACGCGATATCTCGTTCGTGTAGTCTCCGGAGTAGGTCTTGAGCGTCGTAGCTAAGATACTGAAGGTCACTTGGCTCAGAGGCGTATGAGTTTCAAGGTAATCCAAATTGAGGTTAAATGCCGAACTTCCCTCAGAGGAAGGGATGTAGGTCGTCCTGCCCGGCGTCAGTTTTACAACTTGGCCGTTGAGCATCTTGGCGACGTGAGGGCGACCCCATTCCTCAACATTGAGATGGTCTTCGACGCAAAATTTCTTGATTCTAAGCGCCATTCGTGTCCCCAATTTTGTCGCCAACTATCTCGACATCTTGAAACATCTTCTCGCTGATCTCATCAGCCTTCCGACGTGTATGTCTACGGAGGTACTTCTCTGCCATTTTGCTTTGTGGCGTCCAGCCCATGAGGCGGTTGCGAATTTTACGTTCCTGTTCCTCCGTCGATTTATCATCGCCGGTTTGGGCATCTATCATCTCAGAGAAACGTTCGTTCCAGGTCCGCCGCATGGTGTGGGGTGTCACCCAGTTTGGGATGTCCGGGGCCACGCTGCGAAGTGTTTGGAAGAGGAGATTAATACTGCGCAGTGACAGGCGGTCACCGTCTCGGCTTGTAAATAAGTATCCCGCGCGCCGCGCCGTTTTGGGGAGATGCCGCCAGTGTCGCTCGATGTACTCATGCACCAAAGCACTCGTCTTCGGTTTGTATGGCACGGTTCGCGGAATCGTCTTAGAAACTCGCAATGTCACGCGATACTTTGAGAGGTCGAAGTCGCTGACTTTGATATTGTGGATCTCGCCGCGGCGGGCGCCTGTCTCCAAAAACAATCGCCATATTAAATAGTTGCGGTCCTTAACGAAGGCGTCTGCCCATGGATTCTCCTCGCTCCCGGGCAGAACGATCGATTCGATGATCAGACAGTGATGGAACTCCATCGCCCAGAGCGATTCGTCGTCGTCGCCGGAAGCCTTGACCCTGGGGGTTTGCTTCCGGAAATGATCCAGTCCTTCTTTAGCGAGGATTTGGCGCTCAGGATCAAAGTTGGCTAATCTGTTGGGGTGCTTTCGAAGTGTGTAGATCCAGTCCAGATAACCGGCGACGCCGCGGATGTTGGCCGCCGCGGCTGCGGCACTCAGGTGCTCTCTTGGACTTTCAGTCATCACTTTGTGACTTGTGCGGACCTTTTCGAGACTGTTGCTCACGTTAGGCCGAGGCGAACTGCCTGTTCGTGCTGGTTCGACTTTGAGCCAATCCTTTTGGGCACGGATGCTGAGAGCCAAAAAATCCGCGAGAATGCTGGTTTCCTCAAACAGCAGAGGGTCCTCGTGGATCATCCGCTCGCTGAAATCCCTGGCCTGCGAAGCCATCCAATCAGTGGCCATGCCTATCGGCCGGAGGATGTTGTAGATCGTCCTAGGTGATCGGCGGGTGTTTCGGAGTTTTTGGGTTGCATATAGGTTCGGCCAGTAGGCCGGCGAGCCATTTGCATTGAGCAGAATGTTCATCTCGTCGCCATTGCTGGTGACGAACGTCTTCACGCGGCAACGCTCCATTCTGAGCCCCTGCACGATTAAGCGTCGAATGATCGACCCTCGGAAAATTCAAGCCGCAGGGATCTTCGGCCTATAGAAAAGCCGGCGGCTTGGTTTCGACTAGGCTCTACTGCGCCGACGAGTCTGATATTCGTTGTGAAGAGATTCCACGAAATGAGACGGGCGGGCGGAGCTCCTTGCGAGCGCTGTTGGCTTACACGAAGAGGGTGGTTGATCAGTCAAACGCCCTGCTTGGTCCGGGCCGAAACGCAATGCATCGTGCTGGAACTATATTCGCTTATATCGCTCATGCTTTCGTCCTCAAGGCCATATTGTACCGCTGCGGTGATTAGAATGAAAGTTTACCCTAGAAGTCAAGGCGTTTTATCGATGATTGAGCAGTATAAAAATGCCTATACGATGGAACAAATTACGAACCTTTTGAGGTGGTTTGATCTGTATGGAACACAAGGACTCGTTAGCGCCGTGACGATGCTTGGTGTAGTTCTAATGATAAGTAAACCTCGGCGCTCTTGAGCAATTAAATGGCTTCGGCAAAGGACTGAATCCTTTAAACTATTGGAATGAAGGATTCCCGGCTGACCGCCAGCAAGGTTTCTTCGCACTTGCACGTGTTATGGTGATCCGGGGCATTTTGACGAAATTGGCGGTAATGCCGAACCCCATACGAAGGCGGCGGCGGCGGGAAAGAAATCCTTCCCTAGATGCGGCCAACCGGTGACGGCGCACTGGGGCGTCGAGGATCCGGCTGTCGTTGAAGGCATCAAAATCGAGAAGGTGCGGGCGTTCTTTACGGTCTGCTTGGGCGTGACGTATGTCCAGCAACCGTGCATTCGGTAGCAAAGACCGCCGAATGCCGTGGCTCTTGCTGATCTCGTCGACGTTGTTGGCGAAGCGGAGCACGCTCATGTCGATCCCGACCACTCGACGGGTCGGCATAGCTGGCGGTTTCTCGAATCGGCCGACACGATCCCACAAGTCACTCCGCAGTACCAGACCCGCACAGACAATGAAGAGCGCAAGCTACGTTGAAGGTCGTTTTCTCGCCCAATTAATAAGTTTGGTTCGCATCGCTCGC
Source organism: Microvirga brassicacearum (assembly GCF_008757455.1). GTDB lineage: Bacteria > Pseudomonadota > Alphaproteobacteria > Rhizobiales > Beijerinckiaceae > Microvirga > Microvirga brassicacearum. The sequence goes on from NZ_VCMV01000079.1 coordinate 73,489, forward strand.
TCAGTGAGTAAAGACCACTTTTCTAAATAGAAATATGAGGAATAAATGGCTTATAAGACGAACAGCGTATCGAACTTCAACTTCGACGCCTCTGTTACAATCAATGGTATTACATACGATCTGCTCGATTTGAACTCGCCAATTAGTTTTGATAACGAAGAAGGGCATTGGAATATTGAAGTTTCTCGATCGGAGAGCACGGAAACTGCTCTGGACGGGAATGTGGACGTCACGTCTTCCGAGTCTACTGAAACAGATAATTCGCTCAACTCGGCCGCATCGGTGGAAGGCACCGACCTGACCGATGTGACTGAGCCGACCACCGATGTTACCGAAACCGTGACGACTTCGGACGAGACAATCGAGAGATCGGAGCCAACGGTCGTTTCGCATGCTGACCTACTCGTCTCGACATCCGATGAGACGGTCTCCGACCCTGCAACGGCCCTCGACAATGACGCCGAGCCTGTGACAGTCGACCACACCGACGCCGATGCTACGAATTCGGTGACCGCAACGACGGAGACCTCGGGGTCTGTTGTCGACGATCAAACAAATGTCGCAACGGTGGCCGACGCAGAAGCTGCGACAACAATTGAGACGACCGAGACAACCGTTGCGGAAGAGCCTGCTACGGACGATGTGACTTCCGTTGAGGGTCGTCGGCACGACCTCTGACGTTGCCGCTGGCGCCGAGGAAGGCGATGCCGATGTCGACGGCGATACGGCCGGGACGGGTCTAACTGCGCCTAGGGATGGCTCTCCCGATTTAGGGCATCGACTGGCCTCCTGGTTGGCTGATCTCGACACGCTCGTTTTCGATAAGAAAGCAGGTACGACCGACCTCGATGCCGATGCACTTCTCCCGCAACAAGCAGACGCCATCGCAGATGTGTTGGGCGAGTTGCAAACCTGTCTTGCAACGCCGCACGAGGCGAGCGTCGATCCCGTTGCGGCTGAGGCCGTGTCCGACTATCTCGCAGGACTCCAGAAAAAGATTGCGAGCGCGGGCGACCTCCTCATCTAAGGCGAGGCACTTGCCCAGGTGCTAAACCGGCACCCAATACACTCTGGAGCGCCCCGGTGAAGAGCCGGGGCGCTTATCCATTTCGAAATTCCGGCCGATCGTCGCTCTCGTGACCTGCCCCGAGCGGGCACGGATCGCATTCGGATCCTTGGCAGCGGGTATCACTCAGTTCGAACCGTGAGCGGAAGCACTGTCGCGGAGGACAGGTCAAATCCGCCGGCGGAACCGGCGGCTTTCCTGACTGTGAAGTCTGTCATCCCAGAATGACGTGAGGAATGAACCTGGACATGTCCATGGTAATTGCAGAGGCATCCTCACGAATTCCGATCCCGCAGGGCTCGTCCCCGACGATCCAGCTCCCGATCACGGCGTGACCATGTTCGGACGCGAACAGACGGGTGGCCTCCTGCACGACGAATGGGCAATCGTCGTAAGGCCCGTCCACAGACACTGTTTGACCGTCCCGTACCAATGTGACGTTCGCCCCTTCACGAGAGAAGATCGGCTTCCGGACGAAACGATCTATAGGGTAGCGTAGCCTAGGCGGTTACAAATGCTACTGCCGATGAAGACTGCTGCTCTGACTCCTTCTTGAGCTGGTAAGATGTGTACGGTCCTAGCAGCCGCGAGAAGCTTTTGTCACGCCGTGGCCAGTGAGGCTGCGGGTTGCGACCATCAGTGCGACTTCCGGGAAGACAGAACGCCTTCGATCATTCGGCTGAGTTGACGCAGTGACCCGCCGGTCCACACCTGCAAGATCGCATCCATCTCTGAATCATCGAGAGGCGTGACCCAGCGACGATCGAACCCCTGGTTCTCTAAGATATCTGCAATGATCTGGCGACTAAGAACGGGCAGGTCCTGTGATCGTGGTATTGGGAACTGCACAATTTGACAGCGATCTCGAAACGGCGCTGAGAGCCCTGCCAAGCTGTTGGCCGTCATGAGCCAAGTCACGTAAGAGATATCGCAGCCGGCCTCGACGTATGGATCAAAGAACTGACACGCCGTTTCCCTCTCCAGCATCGCCAGCAGCGCGGCATGAAGATTACCATTGTGATGGGATGTTCCCGCCTTTTCGATTTCGTCGAGAACGGCGCCCGGGCCCGCGAGCTTGTACCGCGTGATGAGTGCTACCGGCAGGGATGGCTCTCCTGAGGACCAGCCGCGCGGAGTTCCCGCCAGACGAGCATCAGAAACTCCGCCGCACGGGATGATATCGTGGGGTACATTGAGGAGCGTCAAGAAACGGCGAGCAAAACGGGACTTCCCGCACCCTTGAGCTCCGACGAGGATGGTGGGCTCGAGTTGTGCATGCTTCCTCTGCGCTGCGTTTAAAAGGAGGCGATCGATCGTCTCCTCGGCATAAGGGAATTCCCAACGCAAGGTTTGCCGGACGTCCGCGAGATCGGGTTTTTTGACGAGGGGTAACGGCTTTCCAAGAAGGTCTTTCAGTTCTTTCGCGACCTTCTTTCCACCGTCGGTCTGGTCATTGCCGACCTGCCTGAACACCACGGCTGCGGGCGCGCCATCGCAATCAGCTAGTCGCGAACCGCATTGAAACTGGCCACTCTTCGTCTTCTCGGAGTCGAGATTTCTTTGCTGTTCTTCTGCTGCTTTCTGCGCCGCTTGTCCCGAACGCCTCGTCGCCTGCTCGATCAAGTGGACCAAGGCGTCCCCGCTCTGTCCCGCGAAAGTCGGGCGCGCTCCTTTGGGGTGAAGGTTCCGCTCTTTACCCAGATAGAGGAATGCGACATCGCATGCTGCAAACGAAAGCCAGCCCAGCGCCACTCGCAGCATCTCGACAGACTGTTCTGTCGAGTCGTCTAACCCTTCTATCGAGGCTGCCATTATTAAAGCATCGCGGGCAAGATCCAAGGCCGCCCCATGGTCCCCAAGGTGTGCCAGATAAATGCGGCAGCGCTGCTGCCAGGATCGCTTCGTGGCGGGCAGGGATCCCCACGCGCCGGCGAGCGCATTCGCAACGTTCCGGATCTCGTCCGCTTCTGCACCAACGGTCAGTTGCTCCAGATGATAGACCACGGCCGCCACGGCAATGTTGTCAGCCTTCTGCCGCAGCCGGGGCACCAATCTCTCCGCAAAGGCGCGGATATCGTGCTGGAGATCGTCAGTGAAGAATGGCATCCCCATTAGAAGTTCGTGCTCGGTGGGTAGGTGCATGCCCGCAAGTGCGGCCTTCCTTCGGCGATCGAAATACTTTTTTTGCAGTTCTGCGCGACGGGCAGAGTCGTCGAGTGAGCGTTTGGAAGTCATCTACGCGCCCTGCTCATCAGGACGACAGTCCAACAGATTCCGCTGTCGTCCAAGACGATACCAACGCGAGAGCGTTCTGGCCCAGCCTTGTTGCTCCGCAAGCACCCAAAGGTCCGAAGAGATGATGTTGCGGGAGGTTCCACGCAATAAAGGATGTCCGGACACATCGCCATTGAGGCACAGGGTCGGTCGGATCGTCCGCGCCCAGTTGTCGAGGATCGGGGCGTCGCTCAGATCGGCATCCGACGGGCCAGTTCCTTCTCGGATTGCCCCAAGATCAGCCGCCAGTCGCAAGAGGCGATCAATCTCTTGTGCGACTCTGATTCGATCAAGCGGATGACCATCAGTAACAAAGATCATTTCATCCTCATAAGGGCGGATTAACTGGTCCACAAACTCTTTGGTCTCGCGAACAGCGAAACGTTAGGGGTTCGGACCTGCGAACAGGATCGGCTCGGGTGGATTAGATTTTTGTCGCCGTCATCGGTTCGGCCGGAGTCCATCTCATCCGAAGGCTATGTGGCTTAGTACCGATCGAGCAAGATTTTTGGCCGCCTCACGTTCCCTCGGTGTCAACTGGAACCGTTCCCCACGACCGGTCATCAACAAACTCATTGGATCCAAATTCGGGATTCCTTGGACGATAGGAAGAGGTCGCATCCCATCAAAAGCGACCCCCCGTCGGCTTAACATCGCTGCGAAGTCTTCTATTTGAATGTTTGGCGACCAACCAACCGGGAGGAATCGCACAGAATGGGTCGGCAGGACTCCGTCTTGACCACGTTCGAGGGATAGACAGAACTCATCCCAAATGTCGCAGTAATCCCGGGCCGCACGCTCGATCTCAGCGACTCCATCTCTTATCGGGATGAGAAGTTTCGCCTGCACAAAGGCTAACATTGCCAGCGTTGACCGGACCGGTTTGGCCGGCGTGTCAACAATGACGGGGCAATTCGTTGGCTGATTTTGCGCATGGAAGCGGATCCGATCAGCCGCAGCACTAAAATCGTCGTAGAAAATCAGATCCGCATCAAACGGGAGGTCTTCAACGCCGTCCAATGCTGGCGGTCGACCTTTCGGTAATAACTGAACTATTAGTGGTCTGAGACCGATCTCGCGTGCGCCAGCAGCGAGAAGGGCGCTAGATGAGGTGCGCGCGGCTCCTCCCTTTGATGAAATAAGAACTATCGGTTCCATTCCTATCCCCGCAATTCCGCCCCCATCCCTATCAGGGGGAGGCTTGCTCCCGACCGACCGGATTGATCGAGGCTGAAGGTTTCCAAGGATCCGACCGAATCGAATCCTTAGCGGTATACGACCGCAAGCAAGATCCGTCTAGTGAGATGTCCGTTTTATGGACATAAAAATGGAGAAAAAGGACGTAAAACGCCGTAAAAAGGACAATTGTTGACAAGGTCGCGACCTCGCTGCCGATGTGGTCGGCATGTACGTCACCCCACGAGCCCTCAAGGCCGCCCGAATCCTACTCGACCTTACCCTGGAGGAAGTCGGAGAAGCCGCAGGGTTGAGTGGAAAGACGGTTGCCCGCGTTGAGGCTGGGGGCGCGAAGGTGAGCCTCCAGGCTGTCGTAGCCATCCAGGCCGCCTTCGAGCGTCGAGGCGTGCTTTTTCTTCCGCAAACCGAGGAATATGGGGAAGGCTTACGTCTGCCGAGAGTCCGAAGATAGTTCACGATTTGAATGGGGCGGAAAAGGTCAGCCAGTCGGAAGCGGTTCGTCCTTGCACCAATAGCCATCTGGGAGGTGCCGGAACTCACTCGCTCTACCAAATGACCTTGATGGCCTGCTTGGCAGGCTCCTTGGCGGCAATGCGGTTCCCCTCGTTTCAAGCTGCTCGAGCAGTCGCGTCCTGTTAAGGGGCGCCCCGCGTCCCTGAGGATGGTACGAGTCAGCTCTCGCGGCCGGAGAGCTGACCACTGGTTCTGGCGAGAGCATGTGAGCGAGCGCCTCTGGTGTCGTCTATTGAAGAGGGCAATCAACGCCATCACGTAGAGCAGCCGCCTTGCCCACTCTATGGCTCACCGCATAGCATGCATGGAATGACACGCTCCGGATGACCGGTGGGAGGAAACAATGTGTCGTCTCGGCCATTCGCGCCGAGAGGCGGTTTCAGGCATTATGGCGCTCCTGGCGGTTGCCGGCAGCCGTTCGGCTGCGGCCGCGTCCGGCGAACTCAAGTTCGGCCTCACTCCCGTTTTTCTCACCTCGGACTTCGAGCTTCTCGACCGTCTGCGGTCCTACCTGGAACATGCGACAGGCTCCCCCGTTCGGCTGATCACCCGACGCACCTATCAGGAAATCACGGCCCTCCTTCTCTCCGGGCAGCTCGACGCCGCCTGGATTTGCGGCTTTCCTTTCGTGGCAAATCACCCGAGGCTTGCGCTGGTCGGCGTACCCGTCTGGCGCGGTAAACCGCTCTATCGTTCCTACTTGATCGCTGAACGCGACCGACGGGTCAGTGGCCTCGATGATCTGAAGGGCGACACTCACGCCTTCTCGGATCCTGACAGCAACTCCGGCTGGCTCGTGACGGCGGCGGCGCTCGCTCGCCGGAACCTGACTCCCGAGCGATTTTTCAGCCAAACGATCTTTACCTATGGTCATCGCAACGTCGTCAGGGCCGTCGCATCCGGGCTGGCCATGAGCGGCAGCGTTGACGGGTACGTCTACGAGGTCATGCGGGAAACGGAACCGGGCCTCATCGCCAAGACTAGCATCGTCGAGCAGTCGGAACTTCTGGGCTTTCCTCCCGTCGCCTGTTCTGCCGCGGCGGCGGACGACGCCCGGACCAAGCAGCTTCGCTCGGCGCTGGTCGGGATGGCCGAGGATAAGAACGGTCGGGCGGTGCTCCGGATGCTTCGACTGGATGGGTTCTCGATCGAAGACCCGAGCCTGTTCGATGCGATCGCCGCCGAGGTCGCGATCGTCAAGGGAGCCGCAGGGTGAGGGCGGTCCGGATTCCACTCGCGATCAGGATTCCGGCCGTCGTGATCGTGTTCATGGCGGCGGTTGCCGTGTTCATATCCGAGCGCGTGCTGACCCGGTTGCAGGAAGCGCAGACGCGGCACCTCGGCGACCTCGCGGCGGTTTACCTCGATGGGCTCGCGCCGGCGCTGGTGGCTCCCGTGGTGCGCGAGGACGTCTGGGAAGTGTTCGACATCGTCGATAGGGCGCGGCAGGTCCACGCCGGTCTGAAGCCGACCGAGACGGTGGTTGCGACCGCCGACGGCCGGGTGCTTGCATCATCTAATCCCCGCGAGCACCCGACGTGGTCGCTGCTGCCATCCTCCTTCTCGGCGGAGCGGGCAACGGCGCCGGCCATCGTGAGCCATGATACCGAAGGCGAGGCAGTCGCCCGGCGCGACCTGTCCTCCGGCGACCGGATCGTCGGGTCGGTCCATGCCACGTTCGACATTTCGCCGCTGCTGGCGGAACGGCGCTCTGTCTTGATCACCCTGATCGGCACGAATGCGGCGCTGACGTTCGCGCTGGCGCTGACCGCCTGGCTGACCGTGCGCCGGATGATGCGACCGGTGCGCGTGCTTGCATCCCACCTCAACGCCAGTCCCGAGACCCCCGTCGAGCCGATTGCGGATTCGCTCATCAAAACCGCTCCTCGGGAATTTCGCGGGTTGTTCGCGGCCTTCAACAGGATGGCCGAGGCGGTTCGGGATCGGGAAGCCCTGTCGCGGCACCTGGCCGAGGAGGAACGGCTGGCGAGTCTCGGTCGTCTGGCATCAGGCATGGCGCACGAGATCAACAACCCGCTTGGCGGCCTCTTCAATGCGATTGATACGCTCAAGGAGCATGGCGAACGCTCGGACGTCCGCAGGCGCACCATCGATCTGATCGACCGTGGCCTCAAGGGCATCCGGGACGTCGTCCGAACGACCCTGGTGACCTATCGAACCGACCGCGACGTCCGCTCGTTACAGCGCGCCGACATCGATGATCTCAAGCTCCTGATCGAGCCGGAGGTCCGCCGCAAGAACCTGACCGTGCGTTGGCGGAACGAGAGCCACGATGAGCTGTGGGTGTCGCCATCGGTGGTTCGACAAGTTCTCCTGAACCTGCTTCTCAACGCCTGCCAGGCCACCCCAACGGGCGGAGAGATTTCTTTCGAGGCGCTCGTCGAGAATAGCAGCCTCGTCGCCGTTGTCGGCGACACCGGACCGGGCCTGTCGGATTCGGCTCGTGACGTGCTGGTTGGTCAGCACGATCACGCGGTCGTTGGATCCGGGGGCGGCCTGGGTTTGTGGATGGTGCGCCGCCTGATCAAGGAGGGTGGAGGTACCATCGTCGTGTATCCGAGATCGCCCACGGGGACGACGATCCGCGTCGCCCTTCCGATTGGCGATGAGGAGGGCCTTGCCCATGTCGCTTGAGGAACGAACGATCGCGCTTATCGAGGACGATCCGATCATGGGCGAATCGTTGATGGAGCGCCTGACGCTCGAAGGCGCGAAGGTGCTCTGGTGGCAGGACTGCCGGACCGCCTTGGAGAACCTGGCGGCCTTCGCTCCCGACCTTGTCGTCTGTGATATCCGGCTGCCCGACGGCACGGGTGAGGACGTGTTCAAGACTGCGTCGGCCACCCCCGAGTGCCCGCCGTTCCTTTTCGTGACGGGACACGGCGATATCGACCAAGCGGTCCGACTGATGCGTAACGGCGCCGGGGATTACATCACCAAGCCGTTCGAGACCGCGCGATTCCTCGACCGCGTCGAACAGTTGCTGCGTCCTGTCGAGCAGGGGGCGACGCCCATCCTCGGCGTCAGCCGACAGATGCACGAGATCCAGCGGCTCCTCCAGCGGATCGGGCGCCTTTCCGCTCCGGCGCTTCTGAGCGGCGAGACCGGGGTCGGCAAGGAGGTCTGTGCCCGCTACCTGCACGGCGTGCGCGATCCGGCGACTCCCTTCGTCGCCGTGAATTGCGCCGCGATCCCCAAGGACCTGATGGAAAGCGAGTTGTTCGGGCACGAAAAGGGAGCCTTTACCGGGGCATCTTCGCGGCATCTCGGTTATGCCGAACGCGCCCAGGACGGCATCCTGTTCCTGGACGAGATCGGCGAACTCGACCTGAAGCTGCAAGCGAAACTCCTCCGCCTGATCGAGGACCGTTCATTTCACCGGATCGGGGGCGAGACCGCGGTCGCTTTTCGGGCCCGTCTGATTTGCGCCACCAATGCAGACTTGCAAGCCCGGATAAAGACAGGAAGCTTCCGGGAGGATCTTTACTACCGGATCAACGTGCTCACGGTAACCATTCCTCCGCTCCGGGAGCGTCCGGACGACATCGAATGGCTGGCGGAGCGTCTCGTGGAGGCGCTTGCTAACGACCTCGGCGCGGAACTTGTCGGGTTGAGCGGTCACGCGATAGACGAACTGCGTGCCCATGACTGGCCGGGCAACGTCCGGGAATTGCGAAACAGGATCGAGCGCGCGGTGTCGCTGTCACCCGGGCCAAGGATCATGCCGGGCGATCTCTTCCCCGACCGTCATATAAATCCGTCCGTCGCGGATCCGAAGGTCGGATCACTCGAGGCCGCCCGTGACGAAGCGGAGAAACGTGAAATCCTGCGCGCGCTCCGGCAGAGCGGCGGCGCGATCGTCGAGGCAGCAGGCGCACTCGGCATCTCCCGCACGACCATGTGGGAGAAGATGCGGCGACATCGCATTGAGGGCCTGCCGAACTAGGGTCATTCCTCCGGGGATACAATCAGGTCATGTCCAGCGCCCATGACGCTCCGCCGCCTGAGGCCTGCCGACATCCCGCTTCGTCGCAGGCTGAACGGACTATTCGGCGATGCATTCGCCGACCGCGCGACGTACACGGCGGAGCCACCGAGCGACGCGGATTTGCAGGGCCTTCTCGAAAAAGGAACACAAGGTCGTTCTCGTGGCACTGGCGGGGGAAGACGTCATTGGAGGGCTCGTCGCCTACGAACTCGCTATGTTCGAGCAGGGCCGGCGAGAGTTGTATATCTATGACCTTGCCGTCAGCGAAGAGTATCGACGATGTGGCATAGCGACAGCCGCCAGCGGACGAGGCGATTGTAACAAGTCGCGGTCACAGCCGAGGTTGACTCCACACGGCCCGGTCAGACGGTCGAATAATACCGCTCAGATGTCACAATCAGCTTTGCTATCTCGTCTTCAGAACGTGCACCTTTCTGACAATGGAGTTGACGATGACACCGCGACTGGAAAATCTCTTCAAGGCTGCCCCGGACGGCATCAAGGCCATGATGGCGCTTGAGTCGACCCTGAAGGCCAGCGGCCTGGAGCCCGGCCTACTGGAGCTAGTAAAACTGCGGGCCTCGCAGATCAACGGCTGTGCCTACTGCATCCACATGCATGCC
>NZ_VCMV01000080.1 GCF_008757455.1 Microvirga brassicacearum
GGTCGCGGTTCACCCGGCTTTCGTGCGCGGCACGACGCCGCGCACGCAACCGGGGGTCGATCTCGCCGTGCTCAAGCTGGAACGGCCGCTCGGCGCCGACTTCACCCCTTATGATCCGCGCCGTGCCGCGACAATCGAAGAAAACGATGTCGTGACCATTGCGGGTTTCGGCCTGCTGGCCGAGAAACAGAATCGCTCCGCCCGCACCTTGCGCGAGACGACGCTCATTGCGGTCGGCATCGTGGAGGTGTCGAACCGGGTCCAGATCGCGGTCGATCGGAACCGGCTGGCCGAGACCAGCGGCGCCGGGGCGTGCCGCGGCGATTCCGGCGGGCCGGTTTTCACCGGCGCCCGCCAGAATTATCGCCTTTCGGGAATCGTAAGCTGGTCCAGCGGCGCGCTGAAGACCAGCGTACCGAGCGCATGCGGCGGGCTGACCGCCATTACCCCGCTCGCCGACCATCTCGCCTGGGTGATGGATGCCACCCGCCGGCTCGGTGGGCGGGAAGGCGCGTGGACGAAACAATGACGGACCCCTGCTCTCCTCCCCCTTGCGGGGAGGAGCTGGAGGTGGGGGTGCAGCACCGAACCAACACACGATGGCTCCGACACCCCCACCCTGGCCCTCCCCGCAAGGGGGAGGGAAACCCGCGCTGGATCGAGAGTGCGTCGGGTGTGGCCAATCGCAGGCAAACGACGCGGAAGCCCCCACGGGCTCTCCTCCCCCTTGTGGGGAGGAGTTGGAGGTTGAGGTGGGGGTGCAAGCTCCACGCTGGACTCAACTTGGCGCCGCCCCCCCACCCTGACCCTCCCCGCAAGGGGGAGGGA
>NZ_VCMV01000081.1:0-260 GCF_008757455.1 Microvirga brassicacearum
GGACCTCTGTACGAGGCAGGACGCCCTGTGGCGCGCCGGTATTGCAGCCGGCCAATGAAAGACCGAACAGGATGAGGGCGGATGGTGCAAGCAGCCTGCGCATCGTTGATGGATCCTTGCTGTACGGACGAGTACCTAAATCACACTCTGTAAAAGTCGAGCCTCAACAAAAAAGCCCGGTGTTTCCACCGGGCTTTTCCGTAGTGCGTATCGGCTCTTAGTAGGAGCTGAACTTGTAGTTCAGGCCAGCGCGAACAACG
>NZ_VCMV01000081.1:270-47170 GCF_008757455.1 Microvirga brassicacearum
GCGCCGAATTTCGCCGCGACATCCGCCACGACGTTGCGCAGGCTGCCGGGCAGACAGGTGGTCGGCGCGCGCGGCCGCAGCATGATCGCCCCGCGTGCGACCTGCTGGTCGAAAGTCGAGAATCCACGCGTTGATCCCGCGGCGGCGTTCACGCGAGCCTGATCGCGTAAGCTGTTCCCGGGCAGGCTGACATACTGAGCCGGCGGTTGCTCTCCTCCTTCGGCACGGCCCGTGCCGGTCGAGACACTGAAAACGATTGCGGAGAGTGAAACGACAAGCCACATCGCGGCGGGCGATTGAGGTTCGGTGCTCATAGGGTTTCCCCGTTCGAGCCCCCTTTTTGGTGAGCCGTTCGCCACAACAACGCGCGGCTGGCTTTCGATATTATGTAACTAGTGTTTGAAGTTTTCAGACATTTGCAAGCTAAGGTAGTGCCCGCGTCAGGCAATTGGCCTTTGGCCGATGCGCACTGATCTTTGGGGGTAGAGGTCCGTTGCAGCTGGGTGATAAAGATGCATTCGGAGCTTTATCTATTCTCGCTACGACGGTGTCATCTCTACTTTGCGCGGGCAGTGGCATTTGTGACCTGCAACGACATTGGCGCGCGCTCTCCTGTTTGTGAGTCGCGTTCAAAAGCGCTATGCCGTGGCTTTCGGAAGAGCCTGATATGACGATCTCCAATGACAACGATCTCACCCGCCTCAAAGAGGTCGGGCGTATCGTCGCCAATACCCTTGAGGCGATGGGGAAGGCCCTCGAGCCGGGCATGACCACCTCTGAACTCGACCAGATCGGGCGAAAGCTCCTGGAGGCTGCCGGGGCGCGTCCGGCACCGGAGTTGGCCTACGCCTTTCCTGGGGCGACCTGTATCAGCGTGAATGAGGAGATCGCTCATGGCATCCCGGGTGCCCGACGGATCGAGCGTGGCGACCTGGTCAACATCGACGTTTCAGCCGAGAAGAACGGCTTCTTTGCGGATACGGGAGCCTCGTTCGCCGTTCCACCCGTAACTCGCTCGATTGAACGTCTTTGCAGGGATGGTCGGCGGGCCATGTGGACGGGCCTGCGGCAGGTGGGAGCCGGCAAACCGATTGCTGGCATCGGTCAAGCCATCGGGACCTTTGCGCGGAAAAACGGCTACAGTCTCGTCAGGAATCTTGCCAGTCACGGTGTCGGCTTATCGCTTCATGAGGAACCGACAGAGATCGCAACGTGGCCCGATTCCTCCGAACGTCGCATCATGAGCGACGGCTTGGTGTTCACCGTCGAGCCATTCCTGTCCTTTGGCGCAGAGTGGGCCGAGGATGGTGATGATCCGTGGACACTCTACAGCAGCCCCAAGGCCCCTACCGTCCAGTACGAACATACCGTTATCGCAACCCGAAACGGACCTTTGATCGTTACAATGGCCGGTTAAGGCCTACTAGGTCAGCGCCCGAGGCTTGCCCTAAACATCCTATCGAAAGTCCCGACGGATTCGCACGACTCGTCCTCGCCGGCCGGCGAGGACGGGGAAATCGGGTGCGACGTCCTGACAGCGCGTCGATCTTGCGTTGCCTTCGCCCAATACACACATCCAGCCAACGTGTCGCCATTCCGGGGCGCGAGGAGACAGAGATTGAACGCGGCGCACAGCGCGAACTTTGGCACGATGGGGATCCGCGACCGTAGCCCGGCCGATGCGGTCGCGCGGGTTGCCATGCTGGCGAGGCTCCTCGATAGCGCGTTCTTCATCCCGGGCCTGAATCGTCGCGTCGGCCTCGATTCCGTGATCGGTCTCTTTCCTGGCATCGGCGATGCGGTCTCGGCCGCTCTTGCGAGCTATATCATCTGGGAAGCGCACCGGCTCGGCTTGCCGCGCTGGAAAATTGCCCGGATGATCGGCAATCTGGTCGTCGATACGACGATCGGCGCCATTCCGGTCGCGGGCGATCTCTTCGACGTGTTCTTTAAATCCAACCAGCGCAACCTGCGCATCATTCACGAACATCTCGGCATGCCCAAGCGGGGCCCGCGCGAGATCGACGGCACTGCCGTGCGGATGGACGAACGAAAACAATGACACGGGTCTTGTGGGTCTTTGCCTTTCTGACCGTCTCGGTCTGGACGCTGCTCGCGTGGGGTGTTTACGGGCTGATCAATTTCTTCGGCGACACGGCCGCGCGAAACGCCGATGTGGTCACGAACCACCCGGAAAGCGTCGAATGGTTGTCGTGGGGGCTCTCTGCATTGCGCAATGTCGGCCTTGCGGCTGTCGTATTCGTCTGGGGCGTGGTGTCGTTCGTCATCCTCGCCGTGCCGACGCTTCTCAGCCTCGCGCTCGGAACGCTCGGTCGGGGACGGAAGACGGCGCAAGGGCCGATGACATGGCCGCCTCAGGCCCGCTGGCCCTCGGATGAACCACGGCCGGGCTATCGCGACGTCACGCCCGAAAAAGCGCCGCGCGATGCCGAGATTCGGCAGATCGAGCGTCAGTAGATGCGCGCCTCGCGATCTAGCGATGGCTTGAGATAAACTGCTTGAAGCGCTCCGATTTCGGGGCGCCGAACACGTCAGCCGGCGCGCCTTCCTCTTCCACCATGCCCTGATGCAGGAACATGACGCGGTTGGAAACGTCACGTGCGAACGCCATTTCGTGCGTGACGACGAGCATCGTGCGGCCTTCTTCTGCAAGCGAGCGCATCACGCGCAAGACCTCGCCGACGAGTTCCGGATCGAGCGCCGAAGTCGGCTCGTCGAAGAGCATCACCTGGGGATGCATGGCGAGCGCGCGCGCGATGGCGGCCCGTTGCTGCTGCCCGCCCGACAGGTGCGATGGGTATTGGTTGCGCTTGTCGACGATGCCGACTTTCTGGAGGATCGCCTCGGCCTCGGCAATACACTCGGCCCGCGGCCGCTTCTGCACGTGAATGGGCGCCTCGATGACGTTTTCGAGGATCGTCATGTGCGACCACAGATTGAAGCTCTGGAACACCATCGCGACGCGGGAGCGGATCCGGTCCACTTGCGCCTGATCCGCCGGTTCCATTCCCCGCCGCGTCCGTTTGATGCCGATCGCTTCGCCACCGATGCAGATCTGGCCGGAATCCGGCACCTCGAGCATGTTGATGCACCGAAGCATGGTGGATTTGCCGGAACCCGACGCGCCGAGAATCGAGATGACGTCGCCGTCATTCGCAGACAGCGACACGCCTTTCAGGACTTCGAGGGAGCCGAAACTTTTGCGGAGATTCTCCACCGAAACCGCGGGAGTGGACGCTGTCGTCAAGACCGATGCTCCGTTAGACATGGGCGGCCTCCAGACGCGGCTCGACGGTGGAGGGCCGGCGCAAATGCGGGGAAAGCCACCATTCGAACGCCATGATGATGCGTGTGATGGCGAAGTTGAGAATGAGGTAGATCAGGCCGGCCACGATGAAGACCTCTACCGCCCGGAAGGTCTGCGAGATGATCTTGGCGGCAAGCCCGGTGACCTCCATCATGGTGATGATCGAGGCAAGCGACGTCGCCTTCACCATGAGGATGATTTCGCTGCCATAGGCGGGCAGCGCCTGCCGCACCGCGATAGGGAAGACGATGCGGCGGAAGAGAAGAAAACCTGACATGCCGCATGCCTTCGCGGCTTCGACCTGCTGGTGCGGGACGGATTGCAGCCCGCCGCGAATGATCTCGCTCGCATAGGCGCCGGTGTTCAACGTCAAAGCCAGGATCGCGCACCAATAGGGCTCGCGAAAGAACACCCACAAGCCCCATTCCTGCAGCGTCGGGCGGAACTGGCCAAGGCCATAATAGATCAGGAAGATCTGCACCAGCAGCGGGGTGCCGCGGAAGACGAACACATAGGCTCTCGCAAACCCGTCGAGGGCGCGGATGCCCGACATGCGCATGAGCGCCAGCACCATCGCGAGCACCGCACCGAAAGCGACCGACGTGAACGAGAGATTGAGCGTCAGAGGAATGCCGCTGAGGAGCTGCAGGAACGTGTCCCACATGAAGCCGAAATCCATCAGGAAGCCCTCCTGATGCCGCGCATGGAATGCGTCTCGGCGCGCTGGAAGAGATAGGTCGAAAACCACGTGATGACGAGATAAAGGACGGCGGCCGTGATGTAGAAATCGAACGGCCGGCGCGTCGATCCGGCGGCGATGTGCGACTGACGCAGGAGTTCCACCAGACCGGTCACGGAGATCAGCGCCGATTCTTTCAGCACCAGCTGCCAGGTATTGCCGAGGCCCGGAATGGCATAGCGCAGAACCTGGGGCGCGATGATGCGGCGGAAGATCAGCCAGCGGTGCATGCCGACCGAGCGCGCCGCCTCGAGTTCGCCGCGGTTGAGGATCTGGTAGGCGCCGCGAAAGACTTCGGCCTGATACGCGCCCGAGACGATGCCGATGGCAAGCGCGCCCGTGACGAAGGCTGGCACGCCGATGAAGCCATCGGCGCCGAACAGGCTGCCGATCGCGCCAAGCGCCGCGCTGCCGCCGAAATAGAACAGGTAGATGACGAGCAGATCGGGAATGCCGCGAAGCACCGTGGTGTAGCCGTCGCCCAGCGTCCGCGCCGCCAGATTGCGCGACAGCTTGGCCCAGGCGACGAACGTGCCGACGACCGAGCCCGCGAGGAACCCGCACAGGGCGACCGCGAGCGTCATTCCCGTTGCGGTCAGGAGGGCGAGGCCCCAGCCCTTCGGCCCGAAACCGATGAGCTCGAAATAGCTCAGTTGCTGCACGTGTCGCACATCCTGCTATGCGTCATCCCCGGCGGGGATGACGCGGTTCGCGATCATGGGGTCGAACGTTCAGCCCTGCGGCGTCATATCGACCTTGAACCATTTCTGGGTCAACTTCGCGATGGTGCCGTCGGCGATGGCCGATTGAATGGCGGCGTCGAACTTGCCCTTCAATTCCGTATCGTCCTTGCGCACCGCAACGGCGACACCGCGGCCGAGAACGCCGCCCGACACACCGGCGCCGGCGATCGTCATGTCCTTGAATTCCGGCTGGTCGAGCGTCGCCTGCAGGGACGAATGCGCTGCGTAGATGGCGTCGACGCGTCCGGCTGCGAGATCGAGGTCGTGCTGCTCGGTGGTCTTGTACTCGCGGATCGTGACGACGTCCTTGAGGTATTTCTCAAGGAACTGCGAATTGACGGTGGAGCCCTGCGTGCCGACCGTCTTGCCCTTAAGAAGCGGCTTCCAGGCTTCGATCGTTTTCTCGGCGGCCTGAGGGTCCTTGTCGAGATTGACCCGCTCCCCGGTGCCGGCGAGCTTCGCCAGCGGCGAATTCTTCATGGTCGCGAAGCCGTGCATGCCCGACGCGTAAGGCCGGGTGAATGCGACGACCTCGAGTCGCTTGTCGGTGATGTTCATGCCGGCCATGATGGCGTCATACTTCTTGGCATTGAGAGCCGGGATGATGCCGTCCCAATCCTGCGCCACCATTTCGCATTTGACCTTTACCCGTGCGCAGAGGTCGGCCGCGAGATCGATCTCGAAGCCTTCGAGCTTGCCTCCGGCTCCGGTAAAATTCCACGGGGCGTAGGCGCCCTCGGTGGCGATCTTGATCGTCTTGTCCTGCGCCGCGGCGCTGCCGATCGCGAGAGCGGAAGCGAGCAATCCGAGGCTGATTGTTCTGAACAGTTTCATCGTCGTTCCCTGTGGTCAGTTTAACCGAACCATTTTCCGGGTCGCCCTTGGGCCCATGCCTGCGGCAATTTCCCGGTTGCTCAAAGCTAACAGGCAAATGCCGAGCTGGCGCAAGTGCCATTCCGGCCGAATATAGGGCGCGGCCTGTTGTTTTCGGTCGCAGATGAGGGCGATCGGGATAAAAAGGCGCGACCTCCGCCGCGCCCTTGTTCCTTAAGCTGTTCAGGGTCAAGTCGACGGGGTGGTGTCGATCTTGAACCACTTGAGCGAGAGCTTCTTCACCGTGCCGTCCTTGATGGCGGCCTGGATGGCCTCGTCGAAGCTCTTTTTCAGTTCCTGATCCCCTTTCCGGACGCCGACGCCCACGCCCGAACCGAGCATGCCGCCGGTGATGGAGGGGCCGACCAGGGCGTAATCCTTAAATTCCGGCTTCTCCAGAGTCCCGATGATAGCGGTGGCGTCGGCCAATACGGCGTCGATGCGGCCGGCGGCCAGATCGAGGTCGTGGGCTTCGGTCGACTTGTATTCCCGGACCTCGGCCGTGCCCTTCAGGTATTTGTCGGCGAAGTTCGAGTGGATCGTGGAGCCCTGAACGCCGACGGTCTTGCCCTTCAAAAGAGCCTTGCTTGCCTCGATGGCCTTCTCGGCGGCAGCCTTCTGAGTTCCGAGGTTATAGGCCTCGCCCGTGCCCGGCATCTTGGCGAGCGGCGAGTTCTTGGCCACCAGGAAGCCGTTGGGTGAGTTGGCGTAGGGACCGGCGAAATCGATGACCTTCTTGCGGTCGTCGGTGATGCTCATGCCGGCCATGATCGCGTCGTATTTCTTGGCGTTCAGGGCGGGAATGATGCCGTCCCAATCCTGCGCGACGACCTCGCACGTGACCTTCATGCGACCGCAAAGGTCGTTGGCGAGGTCGATCTCGAATCCTTCCAGCTTGCCGCCGGCGCCGGTGAAGTTCCACGGCGCATAGGCGCCTTCCGTCGCAATCTTCACGGTCTTGCCCTGCGCCGCCGCACCGCCGATGGCGAGCGTCGAGCCGAGGAGGGCGAGACTGACCGTCTTGATGAAATTCATCTTTGTTCCCTTTTTTAATCGCCCCGCCTGAGGCGGAGCTTCGAGGCCGCGATCGTTCCGACCGCGCTGATACTCAGTAACCGCCAAAGCAGCCAAAAAGGCAAGAGTGCTCCCGGCAACGTGTTTTCCGCGTGTGACGGGTTCACGGGACGGGCAGGAGATCTTGCGATCCGGCGCGCAAGACGCGATGAGTAGACCCGATCATTGAGGAGACCGGATGACCGTTCCGAGCCAAGCCGAAGCAGCGCTGATCGAGACCCTCCAGGAGCGCTTGGGGAAAGCCCACGTCCTGACGGCTGCGAGCGACATGGAAAGCGCGCTGGTCGAGCTGCGCGGCCTCTATCGCGGCACGGCGCTCGCCGTCGTGCGGCCGGGCGATACGCAGCAGGTCGCCTTTACGATCGCGCAATGCGCGAAGCGGGGCGTTCCTGTCGTGGCTCAGGGTGGCAATACCGGTCTGGTCGGCGGCGGCGTTCCGTTCGGCGGTGTCGTTCTGTCCCTGGCGCGGCTTAACCGCGTCCGCGAGATCGATCCTCTCAATGGTACCATGACGGTCGAGGCGGGCTGCGTCCTGCAATCGGTTCAGGCGGCAGCAGCAGCCGCCGGCTATCTCTTTCCGTTGTCGCTCGCATCCGAAGGCTCCTGCACGATCGGCGGCAATCTTGCGACCAATGCCGGTGGAACCGCGGTCCTGCGATATGGCAATACGCGCGAGCTCACTCTCGGGCTCGAAGTGGTGCTGTCAGACGGGCGGATCTGGAACGGGCTGAAGGGTCTGCGCAAGGACAATACGGGGTATGACCTGCGGGATCTCTTCATCGGCTCGGAAGGCACGCTCGGCATCATCACGGCGGCCGTTCTGAAACTTTCTCCAGCACCAAAGACGCGGGTGACGGCCTTCGTAGGATGCGCGTCGCCGGGCCATGCGCTGGCGTTGTTCAACAACTTGCGCGACCCTGCGGGGGACCAGTTGACGGCGTTCGAATACATGCCCGATTTCGGTCTCGAAATCGTTCTCAAGCATCGGCCCGCTTCAGTTCGGCCGCTCGCTGAACGGTATCATTCTTACGCATTGGTCGAGCTGACATCGCCGCGGGTAGACGCCGATCTCCGCCGAACTCTCGAAGAGATTTTGGCGAGCGCGCTGGAGGACGGCACGATCGCGGACGCGGTGATGGGCGACAGCGAGGCGCAAAGCCTCGCGCTGTGGGGATTGCGCGAGAACCTGTCGGAGGTGCAACGCCTCGAAGGCGGCTCGATCAAGCACGACGTCGCGGTGCCGGTGTCGCGCGTCGCGGAATTCATCGAGATTGCGACGAAAGCGTGCGAGGATGCGATGCCCGGCGTACGGGTCTGTGCGTTCGGCCATTTCGGTGACGGCAATATCCACTTCAACCTGTCGCAACCGCTTGGCATGGACAAGGACGCGTACTTGAGCGAATGGGCGCGCTTCAACGTCATCGTCCATGATATCGTGAATGGCATGAACGGCTCGATTGCCGCCGAGCATGGGATCGGCCTGATCAAGCGGGACGAGCTTGCGCGGTACAAGGATCCGGTCGCGCTCGACCTCATGCGCGCCATCAAGCGAACGCTCGATCCCGGCAATCTCCTCAACCCCGGAAAGGTCGTGGAGATCGGAGCCGACAGTCCGGCGACGTTTCCCGTCGAAACGCGCGTAACCAAAACAGGCCTTGCATGAAAACGATCGACATTCTCACCATCGGCGAACCTCTTGTGGAATTTGCGGAGGTCGAACGGGCCGGCGAGCGATTGTATCTGCCGGGGCACGGAGGCGACGTTTCCAACACGGCTGTCGCTGCTGCGCGACAGGGCGCGAAGGCTGCAATCTTCACCGCGTTGGGGGGCGACTCGTTCGGCGCGGATTTTCTGAAGCTCTGGGATCTGGAGGGCGTCGACCGGTCCTCCGTCGTCGTGCGGCCCGAGGGTCGAACCGGGGCCTACTTCATCAGCTATGGCAAGGACGGGCACGTGTTCTCGTATGCGCGTGCGGGATCTGCCGCGAGCCTCGTGCAGGTCAACGAGCTGCCGCTGAGGCAGATCGCTTCGTCGCGCATCCTGCACGCGTCCGGCATCAGCCAGGCGATTTCCGACAGCTGCGCGGATTCGGTCTTTGCCGCCATTCGCCACGCACGGGAGAGCGGCACGACCATCAGCTACGACACCAACCTGCGGCTGCGGCTCTGGCCGCTCGATCGCGCGCGCGCGGTCATCCACGGGGCCGTGGCGCTGTCCGATATCGCGCTGCCGGGCCTCGACGACGCGCAACAACTGACAGGTCTTGAACGGCCGGAGGACATCTGCGGATTTTATCTGACCCTGGGCTGCCAGATGGTCGCGCTCACCATGGGAAAATCCGGCACCATGGTGGCGGTGGGGGAACGGCGCGAGGTCATGCCTGCGCGCCCCGTGGAGGCGGTCGACGCGACGGGCGCAGGCGATACGTTCGACGGCGCTTTTCTTTCCGAATGGCTCGTGGATGGTGATCCGTTCCGCGCTGCGGCCTACGCGAATGCTGCCGCCGCGCTCTCCACCCTCGGACGGGGCGCCGTCGCGCCGATGCCGACGCGCGCCGAGACCGAAGCCTTCATGCGCACATAAAAAAAGCGGCGGGGCCGAAGCCCCACCGCCACTTTTGTTGATCGCGCCTCAGCGTGCTCGGGTCGCGCCGGGGAGACGCCGCGCATCCGCGAGATGCTGCTCAAGATGAGGAATGACCGACTGCGCGTAAGTGACCAGCGCGGGGTCGCTCCCGCTCTGCGCATATGAACGATAAAGGTTCAGCGCCTCCTCATGAGCCGCCAACTGGTAGCGGCCATAGCGCTGGTCGAACTGGCGACCCGTGCTTCCCGCCAACTCGTTCAACATCGCGGTCTTCTGCGGGTCGAGAGGGACGCCCATGCGCATCGGTGCCGACACGGAGCCGGTTGCCTGCACGTCCCGCGCGGTCGCCGCGCCAGCGACAGTTCCCGCCGTTGCTCCGACGCCGGCGCCGACTGCGGCACCGACCGGACCGCCCACCAACGCTCCGATGCCCGCGCCGGCCAAGGTGCCGCCGGCGGTCGTCCCGAGCCACTCACCGGAGGCGGAATAAAGCGGCTGGCCGCCATTGAGGGCCTGGCTCGTCTGGCTATGGCTGGAGATCATGTTCTGGGCGTAGGTTCGGACGCGTGGATTCTGCGACCGGTCCAGGGCGAGGCGGCTCGCGGCAATCTCAAACGCGTCCGCCTGGGAGGCCATTTGGCGGAAGGTTGCAGAATCCATGCTTTGAGCGAAAGCCGGTGCCGAAACCGTGGCCATAAGGGCCACCATGGCTACGTATTTTTTCATCGAATCATCTCCTTGGGAATTCGGAGATCGGAACTGAGTAATTGCCCGATCATCTTCCAGATCGTTACTGCACTGCACTAACGAATTGGATTTTGGAGGGTTCCCATACGTGATGATAATCCCCCAATACGCTCACGCTTGATTGTGAAAACTTTGTGGCATCGCGAAGTCCGGCTTAAATACTCGGCATGAGATGCGGTCATCGGCTCGGATGATCTTTGCCGCCGGATGGTCTAAGAGCGTGCACGCATTCACGAGACGCCCTTGTCCAAGCTGCTCCACATTCAATTTCTCAGAGGCCTCGCCGCCCTGTCGGTGGCATTTCTTCATGCCCAGCACGATGCGGCCTCGCTGGCGGCGCGCACGGGCGACGTGTTCGAGGCGTTCACGCGCCTCCCGTTCATGGCGGGTGTGGACGTGTTCTTCGTCATTTCCGGTTTCATCATGGTCTACGCGTCGCGACCGATATTCGGAAAGTCGGAGGCTCGCGGCATCTTTCTGACGCGGCGCATCGCCCGCATCGCTCCGCTCTACTGGACGGTTACGACGCTCTATCTCGGGATTGCGCTGGTCGCGCCCTTCGTCCTCAATCAGCCACCGCCTTCGGCATGGATGGTGATCGCCTCCTATCTGTTCATTCCGGCAACCCGGCCAGACGGTCTCGTGCAGC
Source organism: Microvirga brassicacearum (assembly GCF_008757455.1). Lineage (GTDB taxonomy): Bacteria > Pseudomonadota > Alphaproteobacteria > Rhizobiales > Beijerinckiaceae > Microvirga > Microvirga brassicacearum. The sequence continues at coordinate 11,010 of NZ_VCMV01000081.1, forward strand.
CGCTCTATTCCCTGGGCTGGACGCTCAATTACGAGATGTTCTTCTACGCCCTGTTCGCGCTGGTCATCGTGCTGCCGTTGAGAAGCGCGCTGGTGCGCCTGATGGCGATTCTGATCGGGCTGGCGCTGGTTGGCTACATCATGCGCCTCCCCGGGCCGCTGGCGTTCTGGACCGATCCGATCATTCTTGAATTCGCGCTGGGGGCCGGGCTTGGCTGGCTGCAAAGCCGGGGCGTCACCTTTGGCAGGGCGACCCGATGGGCACTCGCCCTGATCGGCCTCGCTCTCCTGGGTCTTGCGAGCTCGGATCTCGTTGGCGCTGGACCCTTCTCGCGCCCGGTCGTGTGGGGCATTCCCGCTGCCTTGCTGGTAGCGGCGGCGGCCTTGCGGGAGGATCGCGTGGAGAGGGTGAGCCCATTCACGCGCTTCTGTGCATTCCTCGGAGACATCTCCTACGCCATCTACCTCATCCATCCCTTCGTCATCCGCGGGGCGAGCGAGATTGCGGTGAGGTCGGGGATGGCAGGGGTCATCGGGCCGATCGGCTTTATCATCGTCGCAATGGCCGGAACATTGATCGCCGCGTGGGTCGTCCATCAGGCGTTCGAGAAGCCCGCGACGCGGTACCTGCGGCGCGGGCTCGAGCGCGCAGCCGCCTGACAGGTCAGGTCCCGCCCGATGATCGCCTGATCTGTCCCAGCGCCAGCATGCCCATTCCGCCAATGCCGCCTTCGGGCAGCAAACCTCGCTTTTCAGCAGTGAGCAGGAAGCCGCTTTCGTCGCGATCTATGGTGTAGAGCAGGTAGCCCGCCCGATGCGTCAGGGTTCCGCCGCGTGCGGATGCGGACGGCGCGCCGATCACCGGGATCGGGCCACGCGGACCTGCTATATGCGCGACGGAGCCCACATGGTTGTGCCCGTGCAGGATCAGTTCCGCCCCCACTCGGCCGATCATCGCCTCGAAAGCCTTGGCGTCGGTGAGATCCCGGCCCGGTTGCGCTCCGCCCCTGTGCGGCGGGTGATGGATCAGGACGACGCGGAAGCAGGAGGGGTCCCCTCCAAGGCGCGCCAGTATCGCTTCGGCCTCCCGCATCTGGCGCGATCCGACGCGGCCGCTGGCAACGAACGGAAACGTCGGAATGGCCGAGGACAACCCGACGATGGCGACCTCCTTATGCTGGCGCAGATAGGGAAAGACGCCTTCGGTGCCGTTGTCGCCCTGTGTCCAGGGTCCGATCTCGTGAAGCAGACCTTCGAGGGCACCGGGCACATAGGCATCGTGGTTTCCGGGCACGAAGCTGACGTTGCGGGGAGCACCGAGACCTTCCAGAAAGACGCGGGAGACCGCCCATTCGCTCGGCAGGCCGATATTGCAGGTGTCGCCCGTACAGGCGATGTGGTCGGGGTTTTGTCCGCGAACGTCGAAGACCAGCTGCGCCAGCAGCTCCATGTCGTGCATGCCGCGCCGGCCGCGGTGCCAGTTATACCAGCCTGTCAGGCGCTTGCTGAGCAATTGCCGCAATTGCGGGCGCGGCAGGGGACCCAGATGCGGGTCTGTCAAATGAGCAAGGCGGAACATGGCGACCTGATGAGCGAAGGACAGCGAGGGTTCGCTGAAGTGCCCGTCGGGGTCAAGCACTCAACCGGAGCGCACAAGGGGGTTATGGCCTCTGCAGAGGTTCTTTGCGACCAAGTCAGTTCGTCGGGAGGGACCAATACGAAGCCGTCGTGCAGCCCGTCATCGAAGCGCAAGCGTCGACGGAAGCCATGATCCGCGAAATCGGCAGGCGTCAAAAAGAAGCTTGGCCGAAATCGCGAAACGGATCAGTACTGTGCGCCGGCGATCAGGGTCGAGCGGATCGTATGATCCGTCAGGTCGAGGGCGGGCGACCAGGAAAAACGGGCGGAACGAGCGAAACGGGACAGGATGAGCGAGAGAAACATGGGACACCTTTTTGATGCGGAACTCATACTCCCGCGCCCCGAGCCGGTCACGCGCTGAAACAATGGATCAGCTATGCGTTTTTTGAATGAATCCGTTCATCAACCTGTAATCTTGGCTGTGCTTCGCTCATGAGACTGCCCAATCTGACCCGACCGACCCTTTCGGCCCGTTCGCTGCGCTGGGCATTCCACACATACTGGCGCTTCTCGCGCGGGCTGACGATGGGAGTGCGCGGGGTCGTCCTCGACGAACAGAACCGCGTCTTCCTGATCCGGCATACCTATGTGCCGGGCTGGCATCTGCCGGGGGGAGGGGTCGAGACGGGCGAGACCACCGAAGAGGCGCTGCGCCGCGAACTCCTCGAGGAGGCCTGCATCAGGCTCGATGGCGAGCCGCTGACACATGGAGTTTTCTACAATCGCGGTGCGTCGAAACGCGACCACGTGGTGGTCTATGTGGTCCGGGCCTTTACCGTGACGTGCCGGAAAGCACCGGATCAGGAAATCGCCGAAGCGGACTTCTTCCCGCTGGATGCCTTGCCCGAGGCGACGACCCAGGCGACCCGTCGCCGCCTGGCGGAGATCCTTGAGGGCCAAGTTCGAACAGCGACCTGGTAGGAGAAGCGTTTGCAGAGCGCCCGGGACGCTGCTATGGCGAAGGACCATAAGGAAGCGCCCCATTTCATGACTGCGACCCGGATCCTGCGACGACGACACGGCTGAGTTGCCTCCAGCCCCATTTGTTGCCGTCACCGCGAGTCCGTTCATGACCGAGCTCTCTCTTTCCATCCGTTCCGAGCAACAAGGCGATTCCGACGCGATCGATCGCCTGCACGAGCGGGCCTTCGGGCCCGGTCGTTTTGCCCGCACCGCCTCGCGGCTGCGCGAGGGCGCGCCGCACCTCTACGAATTGTCGTTTACCGCCCTTGTCGGAACCTTGCTGGTCGGCTCCGTCCGGCTCACCCCGGTGCAGGCAGGCGACGAACCGGCATTGATGCTGGGACCGTTGACGGTGGAGCCCGCTTTCGAGGGGCGCGGGATCGGCGCGGCACTGATAAGGCGGTCTCTGCAAGCCGCGACGCAGAACGGGCACGGCCTGGTGTTGCTGGTGGGCGACGAGCCCTATTACAGCCGCTTCGGCTTCGTGCACATACCGCCGGGGCATCTGGTGCTGCCGGGCCCGGTCAATCCCATGCGATTTCTGGCCCACGAACTTGTCGAGGGCGCACTCGCGCGGGCGCATGGGCTCGTGTCGGCGCTGCCCCGATAAGCGCCGTCAGGCGCGCCTGCGCCCTTCCGCGATCCAGGCGATGAGGGTTGCGCCGACCAACAGGACGAGGCCGAGGAATCCGAGCGCCAGCGGCAAGATCGAAACGCCCCGGATGACCGCGCTCTCGCTCGGCCGGATGCCGATCCAGTCGCCGCCCGAAAGTCTTGTGCCGGAGCGAACCGCCAGGATCCGCGGAACGGTGATGCCCCGGTCGCCTTCCATCGCCACGCGCCGGACCGAGCCGCCGGTCGCCTCCACGATGGGGCGAAGCGCATCCGTATTGCTGAACACGTCGGTCAACTCGCGAGGATTGGCAGGACCAATGCTCACGAAGGCGATGAGATCGCCCGATCGGAGGGTGTGCAATCCGAGTTCGGCGCTGTCGACCTGCGCCGTGAACACGCCCGGCTTGGTTTCGGCCAACTCGACGTTGCTCTGTGTGCCGCCTGGAGCCGTCAGCGTCACCGGGTCGGTCGTCTCCTTCATGGTCTGCCGCTCGATGCGAATGGTGCGGCCGGCCGCGCTGGCGCGCAGCGCCTCCTCCTCGAGCGCCGGCTCCTTCATGAGCCAATGCGCGAGGCGCCGCAGCAGATCGAGATGCGGTCCGCCGTCGTTATAGCCGCGCGCCCAGAGCCAAGCGTGGTCGGAAAGAAGCAGCGCGACCCGGCCCTTTTCCTCGCGCCGCAGGACGAGGAGCGGAAGATCGTTCGCGCCCGACATGAGCGCCGATCCCGACTGAACCTGAGCCCCGATGATGCGCAGCCACTCGCCCCAGGCCGGCGGTTGCGTCTCCGAGCCGGGGAGTTCGCGGGTGACCGGATGCCGGTTTCCCGTATCGGTAATGCGCGCCTTGTAGGGTTCCTCGACGATTCGCCCGCTGGGGGCGCCCGGAATAATCGGCGCAAGCCGCGTCTGCGCAAGACTGCCGTAACTGGCAAATTCCGGGCCTGCCGCTACGAGAACCGCGCCGCCGTCACGGACGTAGCGGACGATGTTTTCGAAATAGCTTGGCGGCAGAACGCTCTGGTTGGCGTAGCGGTCGAAGATGATGAGGTCGAAATCCTTGATCTTCTGCTGGAACAGTTCGCGCGTCGGGAATGCGATCAGCGAGAGTTCATTGATGGGCGTGCCGTCCTGCTTTTCCGGCGGACGCAGGATGGTGAAATGCACCAGATCGACGTTGGCGTCGGATTTGAGCAGGTTGCGCCAGGTTCGCTCACCCGGATGAGGCTCGCCCGAGACCAGCAGCACGCGCAGTTTCTCGCGAATGCCTTCGATCGGGATCACCGCGCGGTTGTTGGCAAGCGTCAGCTCGTCCGGGAGGCCCTCGACCTCCAGCTCGATCACATTGGCGCCGCCGTGCTCGACGCGCACGTCGATGGAAAACGGGGTGTCGGACCGCACCTGCTGGCGGGCGAATTCCTGTCCGTCCCGGCGCACGGTCACAAAAGCCGAACCCGTGCCGCCCCGTTCCATCACCACGGCGCGGATGGTCTGGTCACGGCCCACGATGCCGAAACGCGGAGCCTCGAGGAGCTTGATCTGCCGATCCCGCTCATCCGGCCGGCCCGTAATCAGAGCATGGAGGGGTGCGCGAAATCCGAGGCTCTCGATCGAGGGCGGGATATCGTGCACGACGCCGTCCGTGACGAAGATCACGCCGGCCAGCCGATCAGGAGGCACATCCGCCAGTCCGTTGGAAAGTGCCGCGAACAGGCGCGTTCCGTCATCGCCCGCGCCGTCATCGGCCTCGATGTAGCGGGGCTCGACATCGGCCAGCGACCCAAATCGGCGCTGCAATTCCGCCCGGACCTGTTCGGTCATCGGCTGCCGGTCGCCAAGCGTCTGCGAGGTGGAACGGTCGATGACCACGGCCACGACGTCCTTGACCTTCTCGCGTTCCTCCTGAACCAGCGACGGATTGGCGAGCGCCAGAACGACGAGGGCGAGCGCCACCGCGCGAATGAGCGCCACAGGCCCGCGAGATAGAAGAGCGAGCACGGCCAGAAGCACCGCCACGGCAACGATGACCCAAAGCGCGTAAACGGGGATGAGAGGCGAGAAGCTGACCGAAAGCAAACTTATGTCCTCACCCTATTGCCCGAGCCGCTCGAGCAGCGCCGGCACGTGGACCTGATCGGCCTTGTAGTTGCCGGTCAGCGCGTACATGACGATGTTGATTCCACTGCGATAGGCCATTTCGCGCTGGCGCGGATTGCCGCCCACCATCGGGTTGAGCGCCTCGCCGCGCGGTCCGACCGCCCAGGCTCCGGCGAGGTCGTTGGAGGTGATGATGATCGGCGACACGCCGTCGCCGGAACGCGCCGGACGCGCCGCCTCGTCCTCCTGCGGCGGCATGACCTCGACCCAGGTCTGACCGGTGGCGTAACGCCCTGGAAAATCGTCGAGGATATAGAACGTCTTCGTCAGCACGTGATCGAGGGGCACCTGCTCGAGTTCCGGGATGTCGAGCGTCGCCAGCATGTTGCGCAGGTAACGCCCTTCCGCGCTCACTGCCCCATCCGGCCGGGCGTTGAAGGCATCGCGGGTGTCGAAGATCACGGTTCCGCCGCTCTTCATGTAAGCGTCGAGCTTTCGAATGGCCGCTTCGCTTGGAATCGGCCGGTTCGCCGCGATGGGCCAGTAGAGGAGGGGGTAGAATGCCAACTCGTCCCGCGCCGGATCGATCCCGATCGGCTCGCCGGGCTGCAGCGCCGTGCGCAGGCCGAGCACCTGGGTCAAACCGGTCAGCCCGGCCTTGCTGTTCTCATCCACCTGCGCATCGCCGGTGACGATGTAGGCGAGGCGCGTGACAAGTGCGGATTGCAGGTTGTCGCGTGAGGGGGGAGGCCGCTGCTCCTGCGCCACGAGGGGGAAACCTCCTGCCGACACGAGAAGGACCGCCGCCGCAAGGGCCGCCGCAGCACCAGCCCGATGGGCACGCCTGAAGCGGTTGGACAGATGTCCTCCGAGCCATAGCGAGACCGCGGTGTCGATCAAAAGCAGGATAATCGCCAAGGTCAGAAGGGGCGCCCGCAGATCGACCGTCTGCGATCCGGCGAGCGGCGCTATCCGCGCTTGCAACGGCGCGAAGTCGAGAAGGGCCAGTTTGTCGCCCGGGACGAGGGCGTTCACCGCAAGAGAAGCATCGACCGGTCCGTAGAAGCCCGGCGGATGTTCGCTCGTGGCCCGATCCGCGAAGGTTCGGGTGATCGGGCGGGCGTTCGCCGGAGGCGATGTGAAGATGCCGAAACCGTCGAGGGTTAAGCGGGGAGCGATGGTCTGGTTCTCCGCATTGCGGGCCTCGACGCCCACATCATGAGGCGTGCCTGCGAGTGCCGTGATCCGCCGCAGCATGTCCACGAAGAGACCCGACAGGGGCAGGTTCGACCAGGTGGTATCGGCCGTCACGTGGTACAGCACGATGAGCCCGCTGCCGCGCTTGTCGGCCGTCACGATCGGCGTCCCGTCCACCAGCGCCGCCCAGGTTCTGGCCTGGAGGTCGCCATCCGGCTCGGCAAGGATCTGGCGTCGGATGCCGATCTCGTCCGGGACTGGCAAGCCGAAGAAGGGGCTCTCCCGCGGGAATGGCGCGAAGGTTTTGGGCGTGTCCCAAGACAGCGTGCCGCCGAGGTTGCGCCCGCCGCGGCGCAGATTCACCGGCACCAGCGGGTCGTTGCCGGCGGCAAGGCGGGAACCGGCAAAGCGCAGCAGCATGCCGCCGCCTTCCACGAATGCGCCCACCTTGGCGAGAGTCTCACGATCCAGGCCGCCCACATCGGCAAGGACGAGGATCGATACCTGCTCGTCAAGAAGTTGGGTCACCGCATCCGCCACGCCGCCGCGGCCGGTGCGGATTTCGGCGTAGGGCGCGAGCGCGCGCTCGATGTAGAAGAGCGGCGACAGAAGCGGTTGCGCCTGATCGGTGGTGCCGCCAAAAACAAGGCCGACCCGGCGGCGCTTGCCCCGCTCGTCGAGCAGGCTGACGGCTCCGGCGGAGCTTTCGCCGAGGATTTCGATTCGCGCGATCGCATTCCGGATCTCCGTCGGCGCATCGAACGCGACGGTGGTCTCGGTGGCATTCGGCGTGAAGGCGAAGCGGGCATCCGCGAGCGGGAGGTTCTTGAGGTCGAGCGCCCGCAAGGTTCCCCCGTCGCGGCCGTTCGGTTCGGCGCGCACCAGATGGGCCGTCAGTTGCCCGCCGGCATTCTCGGTGCCTGAAAGCGCAAGGGCACCGGCCTGGTCAGTCTTGAGGATCGTCACGCGGCGTCCCGTCACGACTTGCGACAGACCCGCCACAAAGGCCTGCCCATCGCTTCCGGCGACGCCATCGCTGATCCAGACGATTTCCGCGTCAGGCGCGGCCTGCAGGAACCGCCGGACGGAGTCCAAGTGGGCCTGCCTGTCAGGCAGAACAGGTTGCGGCACGAAGGAGCGCAAGCGCTCCAACGCGGCTCCCGGGCCTGCCGCCGTTATCTCAGCCGGCTCGCCAGCCGTCGCCACAACCGCAACGATACGCCCATCGCGCTCGGCCGCTTCGAGGCGTGAAGCGGCCAAATTCGTCCGCTCTCGCCAGTCGTGAGACGACGTAAAGCCGTTATCCACGAGCAGCAGGAGGGGAGCCCGGCTGCCGCTCTCGGCGAGCGGGTTCCAGAGCGGGCCCGAGGCGGCCAGAATGAGAAACGCTGCCAGCAACAGCCGAAGCAGCAGGAGCCACCATGGGGTGCGGGCAGGGGTTTCGCGCTCAGGACGCATATCCGTCATGATCTTCAGCGGCGGGAAATTCAGCCGCAGCGGTTGCGGCGGCGTGATGCGCAGGAGGAGCCAGATCGCCGGGAGAGCTGCCAGCGCCGTGAGAACCAGCGGAACCGTGAAGGTCAGTGGAAGGCCCAGCATCTAGCGCCCTCCCATGCTGACACCGCGCGAGGTTGCGACCAGGGTCAGAATTCGCAAGGCGGCTTCGCTGGCCGGTCGGTCGGTGCGATGAATGGTCAAGGTCCAGCCGCGGCTGCGGGCGATTTCCTCGATTTCGGCGCGATGTTGGCTGATCCGATCCCGGTAGGCCTCGCCCCAGGCGGCGGCATCGCCCACGCGCAGCGACAGACCCTCTTCCAGGTCGTAGAGGATCGCCTGCCCCTGAAACGGGAAGGTCTCCTCGACGGGATCGACGATCATCACCAGATGACCGCGCGCGCCGCGGCTGGAAATGCCCTCCACCGAGACAGCGATGTCTCGCGGCGCCGACAGGAAATCGCTGATCAAAATCGCCTCGTCGAGCGTCGCAATCGAACCGGAGGGCGGCAAATCCGTGTCCAGGGCGCGACTGTCGGCCACGAGAGCCTGGGCCATCGTCTCGGTGATGTGGGTCGCCGCGCGCGGTGGCATCAGCCCGAGCAGGCCGACCCGCTCGCCGCTTTCGACGAAGGTATCGCCGAGCGCGAGGCCAAGCACCAGCGCCCGCTCGATCTTCGATGCCTGCGCCAGATCGGAGGCGAAGCCCATGGAGGCCGAGCGGTCGGTCCAGACCCAGATGCTCTGCGCCGTCTCCCATTCGCGCTCGCGCACGTAAAGGCGGTCGTCACGGCCGGATCGGCGCCAGTCGATGCGCTGCGCGGCTTCGCCGGTCACGAACGGCCTGAATTGCCAGAACGTCTCGCCGATGCCCGCGCGCCGGCGGCCGTGGATCCCATGCGAAAGACTCGCCGCCACCCGTCGCGATTCGAGGATGAGATGGGGCATCCGCTGCGCCAGGGTAAGCGCCGTCGCGGTTTCGGCCCGCCCCGGCGAGCGGGCTTGTGGTTCCAGCACCCTCACGCGGGGCATCGCCGGAATCCTAGCGCGCCAGCCGCGCCGTCAGGCGGCCGATGAGGCTCGGGATGGTTTCTCCGTCGGCGCGTGCCGAGAACGTCAGCGCCATGCGGTGCTTGAGCACGGGTTCGGCAAGGGCCACCACATCGTCAATTGACGGTGCGATCCGGCCCTCGATCAGGGCGCGGGCGCGCACGGCGAGCATCAATGCCTGGCTGGCGCGGGGTCCTGGCCCCCAGAGCAGCTTGTCGGTCACGCCGGCGATGCCCTCGCTGCCGGGGCGTGCGGAGCGTACCAGATCCAGAATGGTCTCGACCACGCTGTCGCCGACCGGCAGGCGCCGGACGAGGCGCTGGGCGGTCTTCAGGGTATCCCCGGTCATGACCGGGACCGGATCGCGGGCGTCGATGCCGGTGGTCTCGATCAGGATGCGTCGCTCGGCCTCGCGATCCGGGTAGCCGATGTCGATTTCGAGCAGAAAGCGGTCGAGCTGCGCCTCGGGCAGGGGGTAGGTGCCTTCCTGTTCGATGGGGTTCTGGGTCGCCAGCACGTGGAACGGGTCCGGCAGATCGTGACGCTCCCCCGCCACCGACACATGATGCTCCTGCATCGCCTGCAGCAGCGCCGATTGGGTGCGCGGGCTCGCCCGGTTGATTTCGTCGGCCATCAGCAGCCGCGTGAAGATCGGCCCCTTGACGAAGCGGAAGGAGCGCCGCCGATCCGGGCCCTCATCGAGAATTTCCGAGCCGAGAATGTCGGAGGGCATCAGATCGGGGGTGAACTGGACCCGTCGCGCATCGAGCCCCAGGACCGTCCCGAGAGTCTCCACGAGCTTTGTCTTGGCAAGGCCGGGCACGCCGACGAGGAGGCCGTGGCCTCCTGCAAGAAGCGTGATCAGCGTCAGGTCGACGACCTCTTCCTGACCGAAAATGACCGAATGAATGGCGTCCCTGGCACGCCCGACCGTCTCAAGCGTCGCCTCGGCATTGCGGATGATTGCGTCGTCGAGGCCAGTGGGTGCTTGAGCGATGCCAGCCGTCATGTGGTATCCTTCCACTCATAAGCCCCCGCCGTACTGTGCCGTCGGTTGCCGTCGTTATGCAAGGGATCGTTGCGCCGCAGCAATGGGCAATGAACTGGACGGACCATCCGATGTTACTATGCTTAAGGAAGTAGCGATTCATGGCATTTCGTCGATCCTAAAGGTGCATTTTTTTGTTCACTGTTGCGTCATGACGAACGAACCCTCGCCCGCTTCCGACAGCGCTCTCTCGCGACTTCTCGATGCGCTCGGTCCCGCTGCCGGGCGCAAAGGACCCCCGCCCGTCGAGCGCTGGAATCCGGCCTATTGCGGCGAAATCGACATGCGGATCGCCCGCGACGGCACCTGGTTCTACATGGGCACGCCGATCAACCGACCCGCTCTGGTCAAGCTGTTCGCCACCGTGCTGCGCAAGGACCCGGAGCGGTATGTGCTTGTCACTCCGGTCGAATGTGTCGGCATCGAGGTGGAGGATGCGCCGTTCCTTGCGGTCGAGATGGCGGTGGATGGGGACGGCGATGCGCGCCAGATCGCGTTTCGCACCAATGTGGACGACGTGGTGGAGGTCGGACCCGATCACCCCTTACGGTTCGAGCGCGATGACGGCGGTGGCGTGAAACCGTATCTCCGCGTCCGGGGCGGTTTGTGGGCGCTTGTCACACGCCCACTTGCCCTCGACCTCATCGCCCTCGGCGATCAGCGCCGTTTCGGTGGGATCGAGCAATATGGGGTCGCCATCGGCGGCGTGTTCCATCCGATCGCGACCGTACCCGAACTGGATCGTTCCTGATGGAGGCGTCGCCCATCGCCTCCGACTTCGTCGCTCTCACCTCCGCGCGCCTGCGGCATGAGCCGCCCGATTTTACCGACGCGCTGTCCAATCCGCGCGGCGATCACACGCTCGACGATGTGCCGTTGCTTCATCCCCTCCAGCCGAAATCCGCCGCCGTGCTGGTTCCGGTCGTCATGCGGGAAGAGCCGACCCTGCTCTTCACCGAGCGGTCGTCGCAATTGCGCCAGCATTCGGGCCAGATCGCCTTTCCGGGCGGAAGAGTCGATCCCACCGATGCCTCCATCGCGGCCGCGGCCTGTCGCGAGGCCGACGAGGAGATCGGCCTCGAGGAGCGCCATATCCGGGTTCTGGGCTATCTCGATCCTTATCTGTCCACGACGAATTATCTCGTCATGCCCGTGGTGGCGGAGATTGCGCCCGCCTACACGCTCTCCCTTAATTCCCATGAGGTCGCCCACACGTTCGAGGTCCCGTTGCGGTTTCTGATGGATCCGCGCCATCACGAGCTCCATTCCCGGGAATGGAAAGGCCGCTTGCGCCGCTTCTATGCAATCTCCTACCAGGAACACTACATCTGGGGTGTCACGGCCGGCATCGTTCGAAATCTCTACGAGAGGCTCTACGCACCATGACCCGGGCGATCATTCAGGAATTGCTCCTGTTTCTCCTGCCTTTCGCCGCCTATGCCATCTTCCTCATCCTTGTCCGACGCGATCCGCTGGCATGGTCGTCGTGGAGCAAGCATACGTCCTGGCTCGTCATCGCCGGCCTGGGGTTCATTATCGTCTCGTTGCTGACGGGCGGGTTTCTGGCGGAACGGCGCACCGGCGCCTACGTGCCGTCGCACATGGAAAACGGGGTTCTGGTGCCGGGGCATTTCAAGTGACGCACCCCATCAACCACGCGGCTCCCGCCGCATTGCTGAAGCGGCCGCGGCTTCTTCGCCTGCTCGAGGTGATGAACGGCGACGGGGAGGAGACCCGCATCGTCGGCGGCGCCGTCCGCAACGCATTGCTCGACCGGCCGGTGACGGAGGTCGATCTCGCCACCACAGCGTCTCCGGCGGTGGTCGACGAACGAGCACGCCGCGCTGGCCTGAAAACCATACCGACCGGCATCGATCACGGCACCATCACGGTGATCGTCGAAGGGGAGACTTTCGAAGTCACGACCCTGCGGGAAGACGTGGAAACCGATGGGCGGAGGGCGGTGGTGCATTTCGGGCGTGACTTTGCGGCCGATGCGCTGCGCCGCGACTTCACCATCAATGCGCTTTTCCTCGATCGCGACGGTCGCATCCACGATTACACGGATGGTGTCGAAGATCTGGCGGAAAGACAGGTGCGCTTCATTGGCGACGCGCATGCGCGCATCCGCGAGGATTATCTGCGGATCCTGCGGTTTTTCAGGTTTTATGCCGAATATGCGGAAGCGGAGCCCGATGCCGAGGGACTTGCGGCTGCGGGCGCCGAGCGGGCAGGCCTCGCCATCCTGTCGCGGGAGCGCATCAGGCACGAGTTGATGAAGATCCTGATGGCGCGCAGGAGCGTGGAGACCATCAGAATCCTCGCTGAGCACGGCTTCCTCACATGGCTTCTCGGCGGGGCGGCCGAGTTCGGACGGTTCGAGCGCGTCGTGGCGGAAAGAAATACAGGCCCTGTCAGCCGCCTGTCAGCTCTTGCCGTCATGGTGCCCGATGATGCGGACCGCCTGCGCGAACGGCTGCGGCTCTCGAACGACGAGCACCGGCAGATGGCCGATTACGGCGACGTTCTGGGCGTTCTAAGGACCGGTCAGGGACCGCTCGACGCGGTTGCGGTTCGCCGTCTCGTTGCCGAGCACGGCATCAAGACGCTCGCGCTTGCGCTGACTGCTCTTGCGGGCGAGCCCCTGCCGATCCTGCACGACGATGCGAAGACGGCATTCCGGAATTATCGGAACGGCGTCGAGCCGGTGCCGGTCTTCCCGCTGCGCGGTGCAGACTTCATGGAAAAGGGTGTGCCGCCCGGACCGCGGATCGGCCGCCTGCTCGCACAGGCGCGGCAGGTGTGGCTCGACAGCGGCTGTCCGACCGACAGCGCCGCGACGCAATCGCTTCTCGAACGAATGGTCGCCAAACTCTGATCTTAAGGCCAGCGAACGGTCGGTGGCATGGATGAGAGGATCGATTCGATGTTGCCACCGGTCTTCAGGCCGAAGATCGTGCCGCGATCGTACAGAAGGTTGAATTCCACGTAGCGCCCGCGCCGGACCTGCTGCTCGACCCGGTCCTGCTCCGTCCAGGGCGTCGACGCGTTGCGCCGCACGATCTCGGGATAGATCTTCAGGAACGCCTCGCCCACGTCGCGGGTGAAGGCGAAATCGTCATCCGGATCGCCGGTCCAGTGATAGTCGTAGAAGATGCCGCCGACGCCGCGCGATTCCTGGCGGTGCTTGAGAAAGAAATACTCGTCGCACCACGCCTTGTATTTCTCATAAGGCGCGCCCGGCTGATGGCGTTTGCAGGCCTCTTTCAACGCGGCATGGAACGCGATGGTGTCGGGATCCTCCTGCGCCCGGCGTCGATCGAGCACGGGCGTGAGATCGGCGCCGCCGCCGAACCACGGTTTTGTCGTCACGACGAAACGTGTGTTCATGTGTACTGTCGGCACGTTCGGGTTCCACGGATGCGCGATCAGCGAGAGACCGGCGGCCCAGAAGCGCGGATCCTGGTCCGACCCCGGAATCTGGCCGCGAAATTCCGGTGCGAATTCCCCGTAGACCGTCGAGACATGCACGCCGACCTTTTCGAACACGCGTCCGCGCATCATCGACATGACGCCGCCGCCGCCCGGATGGCCACTGTGATCCTGGCGCTCCCACGGCTTGCGTTCGAATTGCCCCGGTGATGCAGCGTCCGGCGGCAGGGGCGCCGAGACCTCGTCCTCGATTGCCTCGAACGCGGCGCAGATCCGGTCCCGCAGGGCGGCAAACCAGATGGGCGCTTCGGTTTGAAGGCGTTCGGCGGCGGCTGCGTCGGTGATCAATGTCTCAGGTCTCCGAAAGGGGGCGGGGAAAGGTTCCGGTCTGCCGCAACGCCTCCCCCAAAATCATGGCGGCCGTCACCGCCACATTAAGCGAGCGCAAGCCCTGCTGCATCGGGACAAGCAGCCGCGCATCCGCGGCCTCATGCACTTCCTCCGGGACGCCTGCGGATTCCCGCCCGACCAGAATGATGTCGGCGGGCTGAAAAGTGAAATCCGCATACGATATGGCGCCTTTCGTGGTCGCCAGAACAAGGCGCCCTTCCGTCCCGCGACGCCATTCCGCGAAGGCGCGCCAGGAGATGTGGCGGGTGATCTTCACCTGGTCGAGATAATCCATCCCGGATCGCCGCAGGTTCCTGTCGGAGACGTCGAAGCCGGCAGGCTCGATGATCTCGACTGGAACGCCCAGGCATGCCGCGAGACGCAGCATCGTGCCGGTGTTCTGCGGGATGTCGGGTTGATAGATCGCGAGACGAGGCATGGAACGCGTCATCGGCGCAAGCGGACCCCTTCGTCAAGTGAACTTCGCCGTGTTAAACGGATGGCGGAGTGATCCGAGATGCGAATGTTCCAATGGCTTGAAAAACGGATCGATCCGTTCGCCCCCTTCGATGAGGAAGAAACGCCGCCCGCCAGCGTGAGCGCGTTCGCCTGGCATTATCTGCGGCCGGTGCGCCTGTGGCTCGGCGTGCTGTTCGTCGCCTCGCTCGTCGTCGGCCTGTTCGAAGCCTCCCTCTATGTGATCATGGGCTGGGTGGTGGATATTCTCGCCACCTCCACGCCTGACCGGCTGTGGGCGGACCACGGCACCGGGCTGATGTTGGTGGGCGGCGCCATCCTGTTCGTGCGGCCGCTCCTGCATTTCTCCCATGAACTCATCACCAACCAGATTCTGGTGCCGCAAAGCACCAATATGATTCGCTGGCGCACGCATCTCTATACGCTCGGCCACGCGCTCGGGTATTTCCAGGCCGATTTCGCCGGGCGGCTCGCCAACCGCATCACGCAAGGCGGGCCGGCAATCCGCGAGATCGCGGTGACGATCCTCGACACGCTTTTGTATGTGGCGATCTTCGCGTTCACGGCGCTGGGCCTGTTTTCGAGCGTCAGCCCGTGGCTCGCCTTGCCGATGGGGTTGTGGATCGTCGTCTATATCGCGCTGCTGCGCTATTTCGTGCCGCGGGCCAAGATCCGCTCCCTTCGGGTCGCCGATACCCGCTCGGCTTTGGTCGGGCGCGTGGTCGACAGTTACACCAACATTCTCACCGTCAAGCTATTCGCACGCAGGGCCGAGGAGCGGTCGGCGGTGCGGGATTCGATTGCCGCCCACACGCAGGCTTTCCTCAATTCCTTCCGGCTCATCACCGGGGTCGGCGTGGTGCTGACGGTGATGAACAGCGTGCTTCTGGTAGCCACCGGCGCGCTCTCCATCGTACTCTGGATGCGCGGGCTGATGACGAGCGGCGAGGCCGCGACCGGCATATCCCTCGTCATGCGCATCCTCGCCATGTCGGGCTGGGTGATGCAGTCGGTGCGCGGGGTCTTCGAGAATATTGGGGTGGTGCAGGAAAGCATGCAGACCATCGCCAGGCCGCACGGCATCGTCGATGTGCCCAGAGCCACCCAGCTCCAGGTCCCGCGCGGCGAGGTGCGATTCGAAGGCGTTTCGTTCCATTATGGGCGCGAGGACGGGGTCATCGAGGATCTCGATCTCACCATCCGCCCCGGCGAAAAAGTCGGGCTCGTGGGCACCAGCGGCGCCGGCAAGACGACGATCACGTCCCTGCTCCTGCGGCTGCACGATGTGGAGAAAGGGCGAATCCTGATCGACGGACAGGACATCGCGCGGGTCAGCCAGGACAGCCTGCGCTCCGCCATCGCCATGGTGACGCAGGACACCTCCCTGCTTCACCGCTCCATCCGCGACAATATCGCCTACGGTCGGCCGGGCGCCGAGGAAAGCGCCATCGTCGAGGCGGCGCGCCTCGCCCATGCGCACGAGTTCATTCTTGAACTCGAGGATAATCGCGGGCGGCGCGGCTATGACGCCCATGTGGGTGAGCGCGGCGTGAAGCTCTCGGGCGGGCAGCGCCAGCGGATCGCCATCGCGCGGGTGATCCTCAAGGATGCGCCGATTCTGGTTCTGGACGAGGCGACCTCCGCGCTGGATTCGGAGGTCGAGGCCGCCATTCAGGAGGCACTGTCCACCCTCATGGAAGGCAAGACGGTCGTCGCTATCGCGCATCGGCTGTCAACGATCGCCGCCCTCGACCGGCTGATCGTCATCGACCGGGGCCGGATCGTCGAGGAGGGAACCCACGCCCAGCTTCTCCGGCGGGACGGCCTTTATGCACGCTTCTGGCGGCGCCAATCGGGCGGCTTTCTCGGGGCGGACGAGCAGGCGGTTTCCTAGGGCGCTCAGGCTGGAACAAGTCCAATCCGGCTATGGACAGGCGAGCTTTGCCATGTCAAAGAGCCTCCGCGTGGCGACGCCCAGTCGCATTGCGCGCGCAATGGCGCGTATGCTTGTTGCAAACGAAGCAGCGTGCCGAGTGTTTTGGTTTTTCAGGACACTGAAAATGCGCGGTTCTCGTTTGTTGACGTTTTGCTGGAGAGCCAAGTGGCTGAGACCACCACGACCGTCGTTGAGCCCACACGGCGCGATTTTCTTTTCATCGCCACGGGTGCCGTTGGGGCCGTCGGCGCCGCAACCCTCGTTTGGCCATTTGTCCAATCCCTGACGCCCGACGCCGCAACGGTGGCGGCTGGCGCTCCGGTCGATGTCGACCTGACGCCGATCGCCGAAGGCCAGATCGTCAAGGTGTTCTGGCGCGGCAAGCTGATCTTCATCCGCAACCGCACGCCGGCCGAGATCAAGGCCGCCGAGGACGTGAACGTCGCGACCTTGCGGGATCCGCAGGCGGATTCGGCGCGCGTCAAGGAAGGTCACGCCAAGTGGCTGGTTGTCTATGGCAACTGCACCCATCTCGGCTGCGTGCCCCTCGGCCACCAGGGCGAGTATGAAGGCTGGTTCTGCCCCTGCCACGGTTCGGTGTTCGACACCTCCGGGCGCGTGCGCGGCGGTCCGGCCCCGACCAATCTGCCCGTGCCGCCCTATGCGTTCACTTCCGATACGAAGATCGTCATTGGCCAAGAGGCTACCGCGTAACTCAAGGCCACGGCGTAATTCTCCGCGACGGTCCATTCGATCAGGCGAAATTCATGAGCCAGCATCCCACCACCTACGTTCCCAAGAGCGCCTTCGGCAAATGGTTTGAGAGCCGACTGCCGATCGCGGGTCTCGTGCATTCATCGTTCATCGCGTTTCCGGTCCCCCGGAACCTGAACTACTTCTGGACCTTCGGCGCGATCCTCGCCTTCATGCTGGTCTCGCAGATCGCCACCGGCGTGTTCCTGGCGATGTTCTATACGCCGAATGCTTCGCTCGCGTTCCAGTCGGTCGAGCACATCATGCGTGACGTGCATTACGGCTGGCTCCTGCGCTATCTCCACGCCAACGGCGCCTCGATGTTCTTCGTGGCCGTCTATATCCACATCTTCCGCGGCCTCTATTACGGCTCGTACAAGGCGCCGCGCGAGGTCCTGTGGATTCTCGGCGTGATCATCTACGGCCTGATGATGGCCACCGCCTTCATGGGTTACGTGCTTCCCTGGGGCCAGATGAGTTTCTGGGGCGCCACCGTCATCACCAACATTCTGGCGGCCATCCCGGTGGTGGGCGATACCATCCAGAGCCTGCTCTGGGGCGGCTATTCGGTCGGCAATCCGACGCTGAACCGGTTCTTCTCGATCCATTACCTGCTGCCGTTCATGATCGTCGGCGTGGTGGCCCTGCATATCTGGGCGCTGCACGTGCCCGGCCAGAACAATCCGACGGGCGTTCCGATCAAGTCCGGCAAGGACGCGGTGCCGTTCACGCCCTACGCCACGATCAAGGATGTCTTCGCGACCGTCGTGTTCCTGATCTTCTTCGCGTATTTCGTGTTCTACATCCCCAACTTCATGGGCCATGCGGATAACTACGTTCCGGCCAACCCGTCGGTCACGCCGGCCCATATCGTTCCCGAATGGTACTTCCTGCCGTTCTACGCGATCCTGCGGGGGATCACCTTCGACATTCTCTTCATCAACTCGAAACTCGGCGGCGTCATCGCCATGTTCGCGGCGATCGCGGTGCTGGCCTTCGTGCCGTGGCTCGACACTTCGCGCGTGCGCTCGACGGCCTATCGTCCGCTCTACAAGCAGTTCTTCTGGATCCTGGTCGCCGACACGATCCTGTTGGGCTGGCTCGGGGCGAAGCCGGCCGAGGGGTGGTACGTGATCGTGACTCAGGTCGCCACTGCCTATTACTTCATCCACTTCCTGATCATTCTGCCGGTGCTTGGTTTCGTCGAGCGGCCGCTTCCCCTTCCGAATTCGATCCTCGAATCGGTGTTGGGGACGAAGAAGAGCGGAGCGGGAATGCCGGCCGGCGCCAATGCCGAGCCGCAATCCAAAGGCTGATGAGAGCGCTGGAGAAAAACAATCATGATAAAGCGTAGTCTTCTCATTGCCGCCGCCGTTCTGGGCTTCTCGGCTCCGGCCTTCGCGGCGGAGGGCACCCCGATCCCGCCGCAACTGCAGTGGAGCTTCCACGGACCTTTCGGCATGTTCGATCGGGCGCAGCTCCAGCGCGGCTTCAAGGTCTATCGCGAGGTTTGCTCCTCCTGCCATGGCCTGAGCTATGTGGCGTTCCGCAACCTCTCGGAACCGGGCGGGCCGGAATTCTCCGAGGCGCAGGTGCGGGCGCTGGCGGCCGAATACACCATCAAGGACGGGCCGAACGACGCGGGCGACATGTTCGATCGTCCGGGCCGCCCCGCCGACCGCTTCCCGAGCCCGTTTGCCAACGACAACGCGGCGGCAGCGGCCAATGGCGGCAAGGCGCCGCCCGATCTGTCGTTGATGGCGAAAGCCCGCACCTACGAGCGCGGTTTCCCGTGGTTCATCATCGACATGTTCACGCAATTCGCCGAGACCGGACCGGATTACCTCGTGGCGCTTCTGAACGGCTACAAGGAGCCCCCGGCAGGGTTCACAGTGCCGGAGGGCGGCCACTACAACGAGTACTTCCCCGGCCACATCATCGCGATGCCCAAGCCTCTCAGTGACGGGCAGGTCGAATATCCGAAGCTCGAGAGCGGCCAACCCCAGGTGCCCGAGACGGTCGATCAATACGCCCGCGACCTCACCGCGTTTCTGATGTGGACCGCCGAGCCGCATCTCGAGGCCCGCAAGCGCCTTGGCCTGCAGGTGATCCTCTTCCTGATCCTGCTTTCCGGGCTGCTCTACTTCACCAAGAAGAAAGTCTGGGCGCGGGTCGGGCATTCAGACACCGCCCCGGCCGCGACCTTCCTGCCGGATTAGCATCACTGAAAGGGCCCCCGATGGGGCCCTTTTTCTTGGGCGTTGTCATCGGGGACCACCGACATGACCCAGGCCGTACTCGGAATCATCGGCGGATCGGGCGTCTACGACCTGCCCGGCATCGAGGATCTCAGCGAAGAGCGGATCGCCTCGCCCTGGGGTGACCCTTCCGACCTGCTCCGCACCGGACGGGTCGGCACGACCCGGGTGGTGTTCCTGCCCCGTCACGGACGCGGCCATGTCTATTCCCCCTCGGACATCAACTACCGCGCCAATATCGACGTGCTCAAGCGGGCGGGCGTCACCGACCTGATTTCGGTTTCGGCCTGCGGGTCCTTCAAGGCCGAACTCTATCCCGGCTCATTCGTGCTGGTCGATCAGTTCGTCGATCGCACGTTCAAGCGGGACACATCGTTCTTCGGCAAAGGCTGTGTGGCCCATGTGCCGATGGCGCATCCGGTGGGGCCGCGGCTGCAGGGCCGGATCGCCGACGCGGCGAAGGCCGAGAGCATTCCGTTTAGTCAGGGCGGGACCTATGTGTGCATCGAGGGCCCGCAATTCTCGACTTATGCCGAATCGCTCACCTACAAGGGGCTCGGCTACGATGTGGTCGGCATGACGGCGATGCCGGAGGCGAAGCTCGCCCGCGAGGCCGAGATCACCTACGCGACCATCGCCATGGTGACGGATTTCGATTGCTGGCACCCGGAACACGATGACGTGGATGTGGCCTCGGTGGTGAAGATCGCGCAGCAGAACGCCGCGACCGTAGCGAAACTCATCGCGCGCATCGCCCGGGATTTCCCGGCCGAGCACGAACCATGCCCTGTGGGCTCCGACCACGCGCTGGACGGGGCCATCATGACGGCGCCGTCGATGCGCGATCCGGAGATGCTGAAAAAGCTGGATGCCGTAGCCGGACGCGTGCTCCCGCGTTAAGAATGCGCGAGGGGCAGCGCCCCAACCTTTCCGTTCCAAACCCCGAGTCGACTATGGACCAGCGCTTTCGCACCGATCTCAAAGCCGCGATCCGCTCGATTCCGGATTATCCCAAGCCCGGTATCATCTTTCGCGACATCACCACGCTGCTCGGAGACCCGCGCGCGTTTCGCCGTTCGGTGGACGAACTGGTTCATCCGTTCGCCGGCGGCCGGGTCGACAAGGTGGCGGGGATCGAGGCGCGGGGTTTCATCATCGGCGGCGCCGTCGCCCATCAGCTCTCGGCCGGATTCGTGCCGATCCGCAAGAAGGGCAAGCTGCCGCACGAGACGGTGCGGATCGCCTATTCGCTGGAATACGGCGTCGACGAGATGGAAATCCATTCGGACGCTTTCGGGCAGGACGCGAGCGTCATTCTGGTCGACGACCTGATTGCCACGGGCGGGACTGCGATCGCCGCAACGCAACTCCTGCTCCAGATGGGCGCAAAGATCGTCGCCGCCTGCTTCATCATCGACCTGCCGGATCTGGGCGGCGCCCAGAAGCTCCGCGATCTCGGCGTGGAGGTGCGAAGCCTTGTGAGCTTCGAAGGCCACTAGGGCGTGATCCGGCGCTCTTTCAATGCTCCGAGCGCCGTTCCCAGAAAACCGCCCCTTCGAACGACATCACCATCTCGCCATGCTGATTGATGGCCTCGTTGTGGTGGGCGGCGATGCCCCAGCCCCGGCGGGATGCTGAGACGCGCTTGCCAGTGAGCGTGCTGCGATAGCTGATCGTGTCGCCCGCATAGACCGGCTTCAGCCATTTGAGGTTGGTGAACCCCGGCGAAGGGCCGAGGCGGGCGGGGCGCTCGCCACGCGCCAGCGTTTCGCTGCGAACGTGATCGCGATGAGCCGCCAAAAGCTTCATCCACACGCTGGTGGTGTGCCAGCCCGACGCGCAAAGACCACCAAACAGGCTGTGTTTTGCGGCGTCGGGATCCACATGGAAACGCTGGGGATCGAATTGCCGCGCGAAGCGCACGATTTCGTCGGCCGAGAACGTGAACACGCCGAGCTCGTCCGTGGCGCCGACCATGAGATCCTCAAGGAACGGATTGGCCGACATTCCCTCGCGAATCGGCACCGCGTTCGGCGCCGGGCTTGGTTGAGCCGGGGAGGACGCCGGGGGTGCCTCCACCGGCGGCGCGTCGCGCCGTCCGAACATCACCCAATTGCTCTGGGTCAGGACGGTCTCGTCGCGCTGGTTGGCCATTTCAAATTTGAACTGTACCAGCCCGATCTCCGGGCGGCTCCTGGATTCGCGGCTGTCGGTCACGGTCATCCGGCACCGCAGCGTGTCGCCCGGCTTGACGGGCCGCATCCACTTCAGGTCCTCGACCCCCGGCGCGCCCATTCCGGTCGAATCGAGCAGGATGCCGTCCGCGAACATTTTCATGTTGATCGAACAGGTGTGCCAGCCCGAGGCGATCAGGGTGCCGACGAAGCTGTCCTTGGCGGCGATTTCGTCGATGTGAAAGGGTTGCGGGTCGAATTCCGTCGCAAAGGCGATGATGTCTTCCTTCGAAACCGAGACTGGACCGAAAAGCTTGGTCATCCCCGGTGTAAAGTCTTCAAAGGCGTAGCGGGTCATGGATTTGTCCAGCAGGCGGGCGGTGCGGGCAATATCCGCAGCACCGCAAGGGGAATGTCCCCGCCTTGTGCGCCAACGCCAACACGTGCCGCAAGATCTTTTTTGAAATCAGCCGGGGAGGCGGAATCGATCAGCGCCGCACTTCAGGGGCGGCGTTCCGGCAGATGGCGGTCTTCATGAGGATGGCAGCCTGAGAGGGCGGCTCGCATGGCGCTCCAGGCAAAGCCGAGGCCGACCAGCAGCCCCAAGACGAGTTCAGCAGCGCCCACTCCCGGCGAGACCAGGCCCCCGCCGATGGCGAAGGCGATATTTTCCAGCAATTCCGGCATGCTCCAACCCTCCATGCAGACCAACGCATGGTGGGCCTGAACAGACGGCGAAGCTTGCGTTCACGAAACCGTCAGTTAGCGAAGCGGAAGTGCAGCACGTCGCCATCGTTGACGGGGTATTCCTTGCCTTCCAGTCGCAGCTTGCCGGCGTCGCGGGCACCCGCCTCTCCCTTCAGCGAGACGTAATCCGCATAAGCGATGGTCTCGGAGCGGATGAAGCCCTTTTCGAAATCCGTATGGATGACGCCCGCGGCCGCAGGCGCCTTGGTGCCCTTGGTGATCGTCCAGGCGCGTGCTTCCTTGGGCCCGACGGTGAAATAGGTGATGAGGCCGAGCAGTTCGTAGCCGGCGCGGATGACCCGGTTGAGGCCGGGCTCGGCAAGACCGATGGCGTCGAGATAATCCTTCTGTTCGGCGGCATCGAGGACGGCGATCTCGCTTTCGATCTTGGCCGACACGACGACGGCCTTGGCGCCTTCCTGCCGGGCGCGCTCCATCACCATGTCCGAGAAGGCATTGCCCTTGTCGGCCGATGCTTCCTCGACGTTGCAGACGTAGAGAACCGGCTTCGAGGTGAGCAGGCCGAGCATCTGGAACAGCTTCTCCTCCTCGGGCTTGCGTTCGACCGCGCGAGCCGGGACGCCGTCCCGCAGGAGGACGAGGGACCGGTTGACGAGATCCAGGGTTTCCTTGGCTTCCTTGTCGTTGCCTTTCGCCTTCTTCTCCAGCGTCTGGATGCGCTTCTCCAGGCTGTCCATGTCGGCGAGCATCAACTCGGTCTCGATGATGTCGATATCGGCGATGGGGTCGATCTTGCCTTCCACGTGGGTGATGTCGGTATCGACGAAGCAGCGCACCACGTGGGCAACCGCATCGACCTCACGGATATTGGCCAGGAACTGGTTGCCGAGGCCCTCGCCCTTGGACGCACCGCGCACGAGACCGGCGATGTCCACGAAGGTCAGGCGCGTCGGGATGATCTGGCCCGATCCGGCGATCCCCGCGAGCGTGTCGAGGCGCTCGTCCGGCACCGCCACGTCGCCGACATTGGGCTCGATGGTGCAGAACGGATAATTGGCCGCCTGTGCCGCCGCGGTCTGCGTCAGCGCGTTGAAAAGGGTGGATTTGCCCACATTCGGCAGACCAACGATGCCCATCTTGAAGCCCATGGCCTCACTCCTTGTTGCTGTCGGCCTTTTCGCCAGGCCGTTTGACGTCCGTCCAGCCTCTCGCCTCCATGGCGAGGTGGACCTTGTTCTGAAAGCTCGAATCCTCAGCCTTGGCGAGAAGTTCGGCATTGTCCGCAAGCGCCCGGCAGAGATCTTCGACCCAGGCCTCCTCGGCCTTGCCGAAATCCCCCAGCACATAGCTTTGCACGAGCGGCTTGAAGCCCGGATGGCCGATGCCGAGGCGGACACGCCGGTAATCGTTGCCGCAATGGGCTGTGATCGAGCGCAGGCCGTTATGGCCCGCATTGCCACCGCCGATCTTCACGCGGAATTTCGCCGGCGGAAGATCGAGCTCGTCGTAGAAGACCGTCACGTCCGCGAGCGGGATCTTGAAGAACCGCATGGCATCGGCCACCGCTCGCCCCGACTCGTTCATGTAGGTCTGCGGCTTGAGGATGATGACCTTCTCGCCGCCGATGACCGCCTCGGCGGTGTCGGCCTGAAAGCGCTTGCGCCAGGGCGCCGCCCGATGGGCGCGCGCAATCGCGTCCGCCGCCATGAAACCGATATTATGCCGGTTCTTGGCGTAGCGCGGGCCGGGATTGCCGAGGCCGACGAAGAGGCGCATCGCGAGACATACTCATAAGAAACGCCCCGGCCTTGCGGTCGGAGCGTCGAAGGCATGGGCGCGGGCAAAGCCCGCGAGCGAGGATCAGGCCTTCGCCGCGGGAGCCTTGGCGGGGGCAGCAGCCGCAGCTTCGGCCGCCGGTGCTTCCTCTTCTTCCTGCATGCCTGACGGTGCCACCACGGTGACGAGCGTCAGATTTTCGGTCGAGGTCGCCTTGGCGCCGTTCGGCAGCTTGATGTCGGCGATGTGGATCGACGAGCCGATGTCGAGATCGGCGACCGAAGCTTCGACCGCATCCGGGATCGAGTCGGACGGCACCAGCAATTCGATCGAGTGTTCGACGATGTTGATCGTGCCGCCGCGCTTCACGCCGGGGCACTTGTCCTGGCCGACCACGTGCACGGGGACCACGACCTTGATCGACTGACCCTTCGAAAGGCGCAGGAAATCCACGTGGACCGGGAAATCGCGGACCGGATCGAGCTGGTAATCGCGCGGGATCGCCCGGGTCTTCTTGCCGTCGACATCGATCTCGAAGATCGTCGTGAGGAAGTGACCGGCGAAGATCAACCGCTTGGTTTCGTTGAAATCGAGGGCGATGCCCGTCGCCGGCTGACCGGCTCCATAGATGACCGCGGGAACTTTGCCTTGGCGCCGAACGGCCCGGGCGGCCCCCTTGCCGCTCCGGTCGCGCGCCACGGCCGTGATTTGCTTAACATCGCTCATGGCTGTGGTCCTTAAAGATTGCGTTGTAAAAACCGAAGGCCGCCAAGTCCTTGCGAACAATCGACGGCCGTCAGGTAAGCGCCCGTGCCTCCAAGGGTGTCGAGCGGGCGCGAGGCGGCTTATAGAGAAAGCGGCCCGGAATTGCAAGATTTGCCCGCGGGAGGGCCGAAAGCTCAGTCAAACAGGCTCGAGACCGAGCTTTCCGTCGCGGTGCGGCCGATGGCCTCGCCCATGAGCTGGGCGATCGGCAGGACGCGGATGTTGTGCGCCACCTTCACGGCCTCGGTCGGCATGATCGAGTCGGTGATGACGAGTTCCTTGAGCTTGGAGTTGGTGATGCGGGAGACCGCGCCGCCCGAGAGCACGCCATGGGTGATGTAGGCGTAGACTTCCTTGGCGCCGTTCTTGAGCAGCGCCTCGGCGGCGTTCACCAGCGTGCCGCCGGAATCGACGATATCGTCGAGAAGGATGCAGGACCTGCCCGCCACGTCGCCGATGATGTTCATGACCTCTGACTCGCCGGGACGTTCGCGACGCTTGTCGACGATGGCAAGCGGGGCGTCGATGCGCTTCGCCAGTGCGCGGGCGCGAACCACGCCGCCGACGTCGGGCGAGACCACCATCTGGTTGCCGTCGGAGAGCCGCTCCTTGATGTCGCGCACCATGACGGGGGCGCTGAACAGGTTATCGGTCGGGATATCGAAGAAGCCTTGGATCTGGCCGGCATGGAGATCGAGCGTCAGGACGCGGTCGACGCCCGCATTGGTGATGAGATTGGCCACCAGCTTGGCCGAAATCGGCGTCCGCGCGGCGGGTTTCCGATCCTGCCGTGCATATCCGAAATAGGGGATCACGGCCGTGATGCGGCGCGCCGAGGACCGGCGCAGGGCATCGCAGATGATCAGCAATTCCATGAGGTGGTCGTTGGCCGGGAAGGACGTCGACTGGATGATGAACACGTCCTCGCCGCGCACATTCTCCTGCACCTCGACGTAGATTTCCATATCGGCGAAGCGCTTCACCTGACATTTGGCGAGCGGGATATTGAGATAGGCGGAGATGGCCTCCGCCAGCGGACGGTTCGAATTTCCCGCAACGAGCTTCATGAAACCATCTTTGGTTTGACCTGTGACATAGGGAGCCCACCGCGTGACGTTCTAAGACCTTGCGCGGCAAGGCGCAGGGGTCTTAGCAGCGATAGGAAACCGTCACAATACGCGCGTGGCCGCAGACGGGCAGCTTTTCCGACCGTTTCGCACAGGTCACTCGGCAGCCACAGCTTCATCGTCAACCGGGGCCTCCGCAGTCCGGATCGGGGATTCGGCCTTCGCGGCGCTGAGAAACTCGGCAATTTCATCCATGCTGGAATTTGCCAGCCGGGCCAGCGTTTCCTTGTCGAGCGACGACAACGATGTGTAGCTCACAAGAACCGGGCTCGTCCCCGACAGGCGCGTGGCGCGCTTGTTCTGGGAGTCGAACACGTCCCACACATACGCGACCTTGGTGCCGCCGCCGTCTGCCGTCTCCGCCGAGAGGTAGCCGCGCACCCGGTAGCGCGCCTGCGCGGTCGCGTCGACCAGGTCGACCTTGCGATGGGATGCGGCGGTGTTGAGTTCGCCGATCAGGGCCGTGCGGATCTGGGTCGGGGGCCCGTCGATGCTCTCGAGCGCGATCGGCACGCCTTCGGGCGAACCGCTCATGGAGGAACCGGAGGTCTGGCAGGCGGCGAGACCCGCGACAAGCACCACCGTGAGGAGACCTGTGAAATGCCTGGCTTCGACCATCACGACCTCGTTGTTCGCATTCTTCATTGGTAACGAAGTCTTAAGCTTAAGGAGCGGCGGCGTCCAGTTCAGCGCGGTTTGCGCAAGTTCCGGGCCAGGACATCGAGCGTCATGACCAGCAAACCCGTGGCGAGCCCCCAGAAAGCGGATCCGATTCCGAATAGGGAAAGGCCCGATGCCGTCACCGCAAGGGTGAGCACCGCCGGAAACCGTTTCTCCTCATCGGCGAGGGCGGAGGCCAGCGCGCCCGTGAAGGCACCGATCAGCGCCAGTCCGGCGACCGTCTTGATGAGCTCCGGCGGGAGGGCGGCGATGGCGGCGATGAGGGTGGCGCTGAAGGCGGCAAAGATCAGGTAGCAGAGCGCATAGAACGGCCCCACCATCCACCGTTTGGCAGGATCCGGGTGCGTGTCAGGTCCGGTGCAGATCGCCGCCGAGATGGCCGCGAGATTGCTGGTATGGGCGCCGAAGAACGCGCTGATGATCGACGCGGCGCCAGTGACTGCGAGAATCGGGCGCGAGGGCGGCGTGTAGCCGGAGGCGCGCAACACCGCGAAGCCCGGCAGGTTCTGCGACGCCATGGTCACGAGGAACAGGGGGACACCCAACCCGATGAGGATGGCGGGCTCCCATGCCGGCGGGATGAAGGTCAGGGTCGAGAAGGTGAGTTCGGACGCGACCGGCTGGGCAAGCCCGCTGCCGAAGGCCAGGCCCAATCCGACAAACAGTACCGCCAGCACGGCGAGCGCAGGATTGAAGAGCCGTACCACCAGAAACACCGCCACCAGGGGCAGGACGAGACCCGGCGCGCCTTGGGCGCTCTCGAACACCGCCATGACGAATCGGATCAGGACCCCCGCCAGCATGGCGGCCGCGATCGAAGTCGGAATGCGCTCGATCAGCCGTCCGAACGGCTTCACGGCCGCGGCCAGCACGATCAGTACGCCCACCAGCAGAAACGCCCCCACGGCGGCCTCGATGGAGATGCCGCTCGAGGCGGCGATCAGGGCCGCGCCCGGCGTCGACCAGGCGGCCACCACCGGCATTCGGTAGCGGACGCTGAGATAGGCGCTGATGGCCGCCGTGCTGAGACAGATCGCGGTCACCCAGGACGTGGTCTGAGCAGAATCCGCCCCAACCGCCTGCGCGGCCGCAATGATGATCGCGATGGTGCTGCCAAACCCGACCAGAGCCGCGATGATGGCGGAAGAGATAATGGACAGGCGCATGCGAGGTTTGCCCACCTTGACTGTTGCTCACGGCTTTAAACCCAAGGTCAGATGCACGCTAGTTGGCGGAAGGGTCTTTCCCGGGGAATCGCAAACGCTTAAATCTCCCCCATGAGTCCCAAGCCCACCAACGACGTGCCCCCGGAAATCCTGAGCAACGACGAAGACGACGACGTCGTCTCGCTCGAGAGCAGCTCGGATGTCGAATTCGACCTCGAGGCCCATCCCGGATCGGTCAAGCGCGGCACCGAGATCATCCAGCATTTCTGGAGGACCCTGCCGAACGCGCCCGGCGTCTACCGCATGCTCGATGGCAAGGGCGATGTGCTCTATGTGGGCAAGGCGCGCAGCCTGAAGGCTCGGGTCGGCTCCTATGCGCGGGGGCAGGGGCATTCGAATCGCATTGCCCGGATGATCGCCGAGACCTCGGCGATGGAATTCGTCACCACTGCGACCGAGACCGAGGCGCTGCTCCTCGAAGCCAATCTCATCAAGCAGTTGCGGCCGCGCTACAATGTGCTGCTGCGGGACGACAAGTCGCTGCCCTACATCCTGCTGACGGGGGACCACGAGGCGCCGCAGCTCGTGAAGCATCGCGGCGCGCGCAAGCGCAAAGGCGACTATTACGGCCCCTTCGCCAGCGTCTGGGCCGTCAACCGCACCATCAACGCGCTGCAGCGCGCCTTTTTGCTGCGCTCGTGCAACGACAGCTATTACGAGAATCGCACCCGGCCGTGCCTGTTGTTCCAGATCAAGCGCTGCTCGGGCCCGTGCACGCAGGAAATTCCGCTCGACGAATACGCGAAGCTCGCCGAGCAGGCGCGCGCGTTTCTGTCGGGCAAGTCGAATCTGGTGAAGGCGCGTATCACGGACGAAATGCAGCAGGCGTCCGATGCGCTCGAATTCGAGCGCGCGGCCCGATGCCGCGACCGGCTCGCGGCCCTATCGGCCATTCAGGGCGTGCAGGGCATCAACACGCAATCGGTCGAAGAGGCGGATGTGTTCGCCATCGACGAGCAGGCCGGGCAGTTCTGCGTCGAGGTCTTCTTTTTCCGCAACTGGCAGAACTGGGGCAACCGCGCGTATTTTCCCAAAGCCGACAAGACCATCAGCCGCGAGGAAGTCCTGACGTCGTTCCTGGCGCAATTTTACGACGACAAGCCGGCGCCGCGACTGGTGCTCCTGTCGCATGAGATCGAGGATCCGGAACTGATGGGTGCCGCGCTGTCCACGCGCGCCGAGACCAGGGTGGAGATTCATACTCCTCAGCGGGGAGAGCGGCGTCAGCTGATCGAATATGTGCTGCGCAACGCCAGGGAAGCCTTGGGCCGCAAGCTCGCCGACACAGCCTCGCAACAGAAGCTTCTCGTCTCTCTTGGACAGGCGTTCGGATTGGAAAAGCCACCGCGCCGGGTCGAGGTCTATGATAACTCGCACATCATGGGCACCAATGCGGTCGGCGCCATGATCGTCGCGGGCGCGAACGGATTCATGAAGCAGCATTACCGCACCTTCAACATGAAATCCGAGGACCTGAAACCGGGCGACGATTACGGGATGATGCGCGAAATGCTCCATCGCCGTTTCGCCCGCCTGGTCAAGGAAGAGCCGCGCGTTGCGGCCATCGAGAACGGCGAGACATCCGACTCGCCGCCGATCGCCGCCGGCCCCGACGCGGTCGCGGACGATAATTTTCCCGTATGGCCCGATCTCGTGCTGATCGACGGCGGCATGGGCCAGCTGCAGGCAGCCCGACAGGCGCTTGCGGAGATCGGCGTCACCGACAACGACGTGGCGCTCATCGGCATCGCCAAGGGCAGGGACCGCGATGCGGGACGCGAGACCTTCTTCAGGCCGTCGCAGCCGCCGTTTAAGCTCCCGCCACGCGATCCGGCGCTGTATTTCGTCCAACGGTTGCGCGACGAAGCGCACCGTTTTGCCATCGGCGCGCATCGGGCCAAACGCAAACGCGAGCTGGTGAAGAACCCGCTCGACGAGATCTCCGGCATCGGACCGACGCGCAAGCGCGCGCTCCTGCATCATTTCGGCACCGTCAAGGCGATCCAGCGCGCAGGGCTCGAGGATCTCGTCAAGGCGCCGGGCGTGAATGCTGCGACGGCGCGCGCCGTCTATGACTTTTTCCACGAGCGAAGCTGACGTCTCACAACAAAGTTACAAATCATGACTTGTCGCGGACAGGCGGGCATCCAAATACTAGGAGGTCGGCCGAGTCCGGTTGACGGATCAACCCTCGGCATGCTTCCTGCCGGTCAATGAGCACCGCATCCCCCATGCGCCGGTCGAAGGCTTTCAATCTTCCGAACAACCTGACCTATTTGCGGCTGGCTGCCATTCCGGCCGTGGTCGGTCTGTTGTTCTGGCCGGAAGACCATTGGTCGCGCTGGATGGCGCTCGCGGTGTTCGTCCTGGCGGGCATCACCGATTACCTCGACGGATATTTCGCGCGCATCTACGCGCAGCAATCCGTTCTCGGCCGGATGCTCGATCCCATTGCCGACAAACTCCTGGTCGCGGCCTGCCTTCTCATGCTGGTCGCCGACGGGACGATCCATGGCTGGGCGCTCTGGGCCGCGATCGTCATTCTCTGCCGCGAGATTCTCGTCTCCGGCTTGCGCGAATTCCTTGCCGAACTGAAGGTGGGCGTGCCGGTGAGCCGCGTCGCCAAATGGAAAACGACGGCCCAGATCGTGGCCGTGGGCTTCCTGATCGCGGGACCTGCCGGCGAGACGGTCCTGCCCGGCACCGTGATGATCGGCCTCGTGCTTCTGTGGCTTTCCGCCCTTTTGACGATCTATACGGGCTGGGATTATCTCAAGACCGGTCTCCGTCACATGATGGACGAGGGGTGAGACAGCCATGCGGCTCGTCTATTTCGCCTGGGTGCGGGAACGGGTCGGCAAGACGGACGAGGAGGTGGATCTCCCGTCGTCGGTCTCGACGGTCGCCGATCTCGTCGGCTGGCTGAAGGCGCGCGGCGACGAATACCAATATGCCTTCGAGAACGAGGGTGTCGTGCGTGCGGCCATCGATCACGTTCACGTCAAGCCGGACGCGCCGGTCGCCGGCGCGCGCGAAATCGCGTTTTTTCCGCCGATGAGCGGCGGCTAGACGCCCATGCCCGCGTCCATTCGGATCCAGCGCGAGGATTTCGACGTTGCGGTCGAGACCGCCGCGTTGACGCAGGGACGGCCGGATGTCGGCGCGGTGGTGGCCTTCACGGGCTTTTGCCGTGATGAGGATGGGCGGCTATCCGCACTCGAACTCGAACATTACCCCGGCATGGCCGAAGCGGAACTGGCCCGCATCGTCTCCGACGCAGAGGCGCGATGGCCGCTTTGCGGCGTCACGATCATTCATCGCTTCGGCGCGATCAGGCCGGGCGAGCAGATCGTTCTGGTGCTGACGGCCGCAAGCCACCGGCGTGCTGCCTTCGAGGCGGCGGAGTTCCTGATGGATTATCTCAAGACGCGCGCGCCGTTCTGGAAACGCGAGCATCTTGCCGATGGCCGTATCGGCGCGTGGGTCGAGGCGGCCGCGAAGGATGATGACGCGGCGGCCCGATGGGAACGTCCTTGACGGCGCCTTTCCGGAGGTCGAGCATCGGACGGGGGTGAATTCGACGGAGATGCGTCATGCGCAGCGTCGTTTTTCTGCTCGGCCTGCTGGTCTGCCCGCTCGCCCCCACCGCCGCAAGCTCCGGCGAACAGCCCGTTCTTCAGCACACTCAGATGTCCGGTCCCAGCCACGCCAATTGCTTCTGCCGGGCCCAAGGCCGAATGTTCGCATATGGCGAGAGCGTCTGCCTGCGGACGCCCGAAGGCCCGCGGCTGGCGCAATGCTTGATGGCGCTGAACGTCACGTCTTGGACGATCACCGAGCGGCCGTGCCCGGAATCATGAAAAAGCGCTGCCGGACATCTCCGGCAGCGCTGCTTAAATCAAGAATTAGCTGAACCGCGGATCGCGGCTGAAAACAATCAGAAAACGCCAACCACGATGGCGCAGATGAATGCCAGTGAAACGCATACGGCTGCGATGTTCAGTTTGGAAGCTCGGTCCAAATGAGAGGCAACGTGCATGGGATACCCCTGTCTGAATGGAGAGGAACGCTAGCAAACCTCCGAGCGTGTGGAAAGCCCTTCCGCACAGTCAAAACCTCAACGCGCAGGGGATAGATTGGTTTCCAAGGCGTTAATTCATTGTTTTGACGACGAAATATGCGGTTTTGTCTTAGGCCGTAAAAATTCAAGAGTGCACCGCTGCTGCGATAGAATTCGATCAAGACATAGACGTCGGAAGTCTATTCATCAAAGCGACGACAAAGTTTGGCGTTTCGCAAGAATAGAGGAAAGGCGCCATGGATTTGCCATGGAATTTCCAAGGCAACGACGCCGTTGACGGGATGTTTACGCGTTCGAATTAGCATCCGGGAATGCGTCGTGGGTTCGTTGCGTTCTTTGCCCTATCGCTCGTCGGAATTGGGCTTACCGGGTGCGGGTTGTTCAGGTTCGAACAGCGCGAGCCCTGGCGTGCCCAGGCCGAAGAGGCGTGCCTTGCTCAGCGCCTGGTCCAGCCTTCCGCCTATATGGCCCTGTCGTCGAAGATCGATGGGCCGGGAATCTGCGGGATGGATCACCCGTTCAAGGTCGCGGCTTTCACCAATGGCGAGGTCGGGCTGAAGTCGAAGGTGACGCTGGCCTGCCCCATCATCCCGCGCATCGACACCTGGCTCGACGAGATCGTAAAGCCGGCCGCGATGCTGTATTTCGGCGTGCCGGTGGTCGATGTGAAGGCGGGTTCCTATTCGTGCCGTCCGCGCAACAATCAGCGCGGCGCGAAGTTTTCGGAACACGCCTTCGGCAACGCCCTCGACGTCATGGCCTTCACCCTCGCCGACGGCCGCGAGGTCTCGGTCGTGAAAGGCTGGAAGGGTGCACCGGCGGAGCAGGAGTTCCTGCGCGAGGCATTTGTCGGGGCGTGCCGGTACTTCACCACGGTCCTGGGTCCAGGATCGGATGCCTTCCATTACGACCATCTGCATCTCGATCTGGCGCGGCACAACCCGCGCGGCGATAGGCGGGTCTGCAAGCCGATCCTCAAATTCGAGCCGCGGATCGATCCTGTGCAGAGCCGGCTCGCGGCCCCGCAGGCGGCGCCCTCGGCCGATCTCGCGCCGATCGACATGGAAGAGGATGAAGCCGGGCTGCCGGCGCCCCGCGGCCAAGGTCCTGGGATCTCTCCGGCCGATATGGGTCGCCAGCCCGTCTACGCGGCGGATCTGCCTGCGCGGAATGGGGCCGACCTTCGGGCGCCACGAGCCCAGGCGCCTGCGCAACCCCCCGCCCAAACTTACGCGCCGCCCCTCCAATTGCGGCGTTCCGGCAACGAGCCCTTGGCTTTGAACGGGCATGGCATCTACTAAACTGGGCACGGCGGCGCAGGGTGCTTGACCTGAACGCGCGGCACCCACATGGTTCGGTTTAGAATTTCGGCACGAACCTGGATTGTTGGAGCATTACGATGAAGTGGCTGGCGGCTTTGGTCTCATGCGTGCTGCTGAGCGCTCCCGTTCTGGCAAGTGAAATCACGCCCGCCGAGCGACGCGATCACTCCTTCGACGCCGCGATCCCGGCTTGCAGCGACGCCATGGTGCTGAGCGACATTTCCTGGCGTTTTCAGACGCGGGAAGGCCGGTTCTGGAATTCCGACTTGACGATCGTCGGCTTTGAGAACATCCGCGAAACGGCCTGGCGCCCTTGGGGCCTCGAACATCTGCCGCGCCGGTTCTGCTCCGGCACCGTGCTGGTCTCCGACGGCTACAAGCGCAAGATCGAGTTTTCCGTGCGCGACGGCCTTGGCTTTCTGGGTACCGGATGGGGCACCGAATGGTGTGTGGCTGGCCTTGATCGCCACTATGCCTACGCGCCCCAGTGCAAGCAGGCGGCGCCTTGAGCCTGTGCCGATGGCTCACTGCGGCGAGCCTGCTGGCGCTCTCGGTTTTCCCCGCAAACGGGCAGGAGAGGCGCGGTGCGCCCTCGGGTGAGTTCGACTTTTACGTGCTGGCGCTGTCATGGTCGCCCGGCTTTTGTCAAGTCAGCTCGACCGCTCCATCCGACAGGCAATGTCTGAACGGAAGCGGGCTGGGTTTCGTGACGCACGGTTTGTGGCCTCAATCCGACGCAGGCTATCCAAGCTTCTGCGAACCCTCCGGACGGTTTGCGCCGCGGGCGGTGCTCGATGAATACGGCGATCTTTTCCCCAGCCCGAACCTGGCCCGGTATCAGTGGCGCAAGCACGGGACCTGCACGGGGGAAAGCCCGAGCGGCTATTTCCGTTTGGTCAAACAAGCGCGCGAGCGCGTGCATATTCCGGACCGTCTTGCCACGGTGGCGACGGGCTCCCGCGTGATGCCGATCGAAATCGAGCGTGCTTTTGCCGACGTCAATCCGGGGCTGCGTCCGGAGATGATGTCGATCTCCTGCGGCCGGCGGGTGTTTCAGGAGATCCGAATCTGCCTCGATCGCGACCTGCGCAGTTTTCGGCAATGTCCCGAGGTCGATCGTGACGGCTGCCGCGCGGGCCAGATCGCGGTTCCACCGGTCCGATGAATTACCGGCACGCGTTCCACGCGGGAAATTTCGCCGACGTCATGAAGCACGCGCTGCTCGTGCGTATCCTCGCCTATCTCCAGCGCAAGGAAACGCCGATCCGCGTCATCGATACCCATGCGGGTGTCGGTCTCTATGATCTTTCCGGCGATGCAGCCGGGCGGACCGGCGAATGGGTTGCGGGAATCGGGCGCCTCGATGAGGCGTTTGCGCCCGAGATCGAGGAGTTGCTGGCGCCTTATCGAACCATCGTTGCCGATGTGCGCGCCCGCCACGGCCCGACCATCTATCCGGGCTCTCCCGGCATCCTTCGCGAAATCCTGCGTCGGCAGGACAGGGGCGTTCTCGTCGAACTCCATCCCGCCGATCACAAGGCTTTGAGCCGCGCGTTCAATCAGGTGGCCAATCTCAAGGTGCTTCATCTTGATGGCTGGACGGCTCTGCACGCGTTGATTCCTCCGAAGGAGAATCGCGGGCTGGTCCTGGTCGACCCGCCCTATGAAGAGCCGAACGAGTTGGAGCGGCTTGGCGCCGAACTGCTCGGTGCGGTGCAGAAATGGCCCAACGGCGTCTATGCGGCCTGGTATCCGATCAAGGATCCGGAGCCCGTGGACACGCTGGTGGCGCGACTTCATGCGGAGAGCCCGCGGCCGGGCCTGCGGCTCGAACTGCTGATCGACGATCCACGCGATACCACGCGTCTCAATGGAAGCGGCCTCCTCGTTCTCAATCCGCCCTTCGGGTTGCGGGAGGAGGCGGAACTCCTGCTTCCGGCGCTCGCGGAGCGGTTGGCGCGCGGGCAATATGCCGGCTACCGCTGCGAGCCTTTCGGACCTCCCGCCTAACCTGCATTCGGCGATTTCGTCTGCGGCGGTGCGCCCGCTTCGCTTGAGCAAAATCTGAAAAGCGGTTGCGGTGGGATGTACCGGGCTGCATGAATGGCCATTCTCTTTTTTCAGGAAAGTTCGCATGCTGACGCTTCGCTCCTCGCCTGCATCGCCCTTCGGCCGCAAGATCAAGATTGCGGCCTCTCTCCTTGGTCTTCTCGACAGGATCGAGGTCGCCGAAGCCGATACGTCCAATCCCGAGGACAGCCTCCGGCAGCAAAACCCGCTTGGCAAGATTCCAACGCTGGTGCTTGAAAACGGCGAGACGCTCTACGATTCGCGCGTCATTCTCGAATATCTCGACGATCTTGCCGGGGGCGGCCATATCTTCCCGTCGGGCTGGAACCGCTTCGCCGCGTTGCGGCAGCAGGCGCTGGCGGACGGGATCATGGATGCGGTGCTGATCCAGGTCTACGAGGGACGGTGGCGCGCGGAGGAAAAGCGCGAACCGAAATGGGTGGACCACCACGCGGGCAAGGTCGCGCGAGGTCTGGAACATGCCGAGGCGAACCTCAGTTCACCGACGGCGACGATCCATGTGGGTCACATCGCCCAGGCCTGCGCGCTCGGTTATCTCGATCTGCGCATGGGCGGCCGCTGGCGCGAAAGCTATCCCAAGCTCGTCGCGTGGCTAGCCGATTTCGAGGCACGCGTGCCAGCCTTCGGCAAGACGGCGGTAAAGCCCTGACAATAAAAAAGCCCGGTGTTTCCACCGGGCTTTTTCCTTAGTGCCGTATCGGCTCTTAGTAGGAGCTGAACTTGTAGTTCAGGCCAGCGCGAACAACGCCGAACTCGGTGTTGTCGTTGTTGGCGAAGGCGCCGAAGTTGTTGCTCTCGGTGTCGAGGTTCACGTACAGACCTTCGATCTTCGCGGTCAGGTTGTTGGTGAACGCGTATTCGA
>NZ_VCMV01000013.1:0-428 GCF_008757455.1 Microvirga brassicacearum
CGCGATGATCCTGTTCAATGCGATTATTTAGATACTGGCTCTGCCGGATCCGGATTGGCTTCAGCCAGCGTCGCGATCGATCCTGCAAACGGTTTGTCGTATCGCAGGATGCGATGGCTTCGCGGTTGGTCTGGCTCCCATCGATGACAATGCGATCGGGACGCCCATGGCGCTTGAGAGCCCGTGTCAGGAAGCGCTTTGCGGCTGGTAAGTCGCGGTGTTCACTGAACATGAACTCCACCGTGTCCCCGCAGCTGTCGATCGCGCGGTATAAAAACATCCATCGGCCGCGGATCTTGATGTAGGTTCATCGACATGCCACCTTCCGGCGACAGCACGCTTGCGCCGGTTGAAGCCGTCCAGCAGCAAGGGCTAGTAGTGAACGACCCAGCGATGGATCGTCGAATGATCGACACCGATGCCGCGCT
>NZ_VCMV01000013.1:438-530 GCF_008757455.1 Microvirga brassicacearum
TCGGTCGATCCTGCAAACGGTTGTCGTATCGCAGGATACGATGGCTTCGCGGTTGGTCTGGCTCCCATCGATGACAATGCGATCGGGACGCC
>NZ_VCMV01000013.1:540-11828 GCF_008757455.1 Microvirga brassicacearum
GAACATCCATCGGCCGCGGATCTTGATGTAGGTTTCATCGACATGCCACCTTCCGGCGACAGCACGCTTGCGCCGGTTAAAGCCGTCCAGCAGCAAGGGCGAGTAGTGAACGACCCAGCGATGGATCGTCGAATGATCGACACCGATGCCGCGCTCGGCCATCATTTCTCGAAGATCACGCAGGCTCAGGCCATAGGCCAGATACCAACGGACGCAAAGCAGGATGACAGATTGGTCGAAATGGCGGCCTTTGAACATCAGCACTCTCCCGGAAACGCCGGAGGTCAATGCCATACCAGGCGTAACCGAAAAGTTTGCAACAGAACCCTCAAGCCGGGCCAGAGCCACTATCCACTCACTGGCGCTCGGTCGCCCGAGCTTCGGAGCCTCGATGGCAAACGCCTTCTCGAACATCGCCTCTAACTCAGGGCCAACGATCGATAGACGCGCCGCGCCCGGCGGCCTCTCCATCTGGAAGGATTTATGCTTGGCGCCATAGGCGAATCGAAATTCCTCGATCGCTTTCGAGATCGGCATGTCGCCTGATCCTGGAAACCGCCCGGAAAACGGGTGCCGGCCGTTGAACAGCGTCAGAAAGATCATCATCACGGCAAGACCGAAATTATCGTGATGCTCGGTCCGAATGACACCTTTGAATGGCTTTCCCTGCAGCTCAGGAGGCGTGAAAGTCTCAACACCCAATTCGCAGAGGAAGCGTCGGCCACCGCTTGTGACCTGAAAGCTGTCACAATCGATCAGACTGACGGTTGCGTCCTGACCTACCAGAACGCTGCCGTGATTGACGTCACCGATGATGCAACCGCAATTGTGGACAGCCGCGAAGGAGCGCCCCGTATTGGCCGCCGCCCGAACAAGGAATTTCCAGTTCGCCCGCCGAAATTCGGTCCGTCGGCTTTTTGGGCTGTAGAGGTTATGGACATCCTTCCGGTTTGACACCTTCGGGAGCAACAACCCGACGGCCGCTTTCGACATTTTGGAGAACACCAAGGCCTTCGGCCAGGCAGCGAAGCCTGTGAGATGATCGGACTTCATCGCGGACATGGCCCGGATCTTGGCGGCCCGTTCGGTCGAAAGGGGCTGGTGGTAGACACAGACAACAAATGTTTGCGACACATCCAACTGCCGACGAGGATCCGCTTATAGTGGCGGTTGACCGCTATGCGACGCTCAGGAGGTCGTGGATTTCCAATGACCGTGCGGACGGCGACGAGCTTCTCAGGTATGGACATACATGCGTGTACGATGGATCTAATTGGCTGCTCGTTGTCAGTTCGTTACGGCCGTGAATGGCCGACCAACGATGCGTCGGGCCGATGGAATTCCGGCCCGACGGTCGCGGCTCAGATATCTACGGCAATATCGAGCAACGGTGCGTATTGCTGTGCGCCGAAGATGTCCGGATCTCCAGGGCTTCCGCTCGGGCGGAGTCGGTAGATCGTGAACTTGATGGCGCAGGCCGGGTCGTATTCAACGAATTCGGCGATCCGGCTCTCGTCGATGCCGTAAAGCGTCGCAACGCTCTCTCGCGTGAGCGCCTTGCTCCGTCGCACCCGGTCATAGACGTTACGGTCCGTGAAGATGACGTCGAACGTGATCTTGTCGACGCCGGCATTCTTGCTGCGAATAGTTTTCGCGAGGTCTGATAGCTTTTTCATGATGAACTGCTCAGGCGCCGATGGTTGCGATATGGGTGGGGAAGAGTTCCAGCGGGTCGTCGACCGCGAGGGTGTGGTTGACGGTCCAGCGATAGGCCGGCGAGGCTTTCAGGACCTCGTCAAGGACGAACGCAACGCCGCCGGCGGTGCCCTTCACCTCGGGCAGGCGAGCATAGAAGAGCTGGCGTGTGCCGGTCATGCAGACCTCCTCGGCCATCTCCATCGTCGGCGCGATGCCCTGCACCACGATGCAGAGCTCGTGCGCCGGGACCTTCACGGGCTCCAGATCGCCCATCACGCCGTTTTTGCCGAAGACGTTGTAGAACAGCTCGTAGGGCGCATTGCCGAAACGTTCCGCCGTCTGATCCTTCGCCCAGTCGATGACCTTGTCGATATTGGCGATCGTGTAGGGGTCCCGCACCGACGCGATTCCGACGAAGCGCTCGCCGATCTTGCCCGCGCCTTCCAGCTTCACCCGCACCCGCTCGGCCGGGGTGAAGCGCTGTCCTGTCACCCGGGTCGTGCGCGGATCGATCTGCTCGTAGTGACAGTCGCGCATGTCGAGACGTCCGCCGGCGACGAACTCGTCGAATGGGTTGGAGCGCTCGTACATAGCATGACCTGCAACGGATGCGATGGTGCAGCGCTGTTCCGGGTGCATGGCCGTAACGGTCACGCCGGAACCTTTAACCGCGCCCAGGACCGTCTCCTTGGCGCCGTAGGGCTCCGCGCAGAAGGAAGCGCATTCCAGCACCTTCCCAAGATAATAGGCATCAGCCTCGCTGGCACCGCGATGGAGCGCTGCGGCGGCAAAGATCGCGCAGTCGCTGGACCGACCACCGATGATCACGTCGCAGCCTTCGTCCAGAAGCTTCATGAAGGGATGAACTCCTGCCATGGCAACGATGCGCTCCGTGGCATCGAGTTCAGCCTCGTCCAGCGCATCTCGACCGTCGAGACCCAGCACAGGCTCGGCGCTCCCGATGGCCTTACGCACCTGCTCCTTGTCGACTTCGGAATAGAAGTAGCCCAGTTTGAACGGCGCCAGTCCGTGCTTGCTTGCGATCTCCCGGATCATCTCAACGTAGCGATCAACACGACCGTTCGTGCCGGTATCACCAGCCGAGCCGATGATCATCGGCACGCCGATCCGGCGCGACGCTAGAAGCATTGCCTCGAGATCCTGCCGCTGCCACGCCTCCGGCGACGTGGAGGTGTCGGTTCCAAGGGGGACTGGTCCGATGTCATCGCTTCCCGAATCAGCTGCGATGAAGTCGGGACCCGCCTCGACTCCACGCAGGAAGCTGTCGAGCTTCAATGGCGCAAAGCCCAAATGTCCGTTTGGGCAGATGATTTTGATGGACGGCATAGCAGGCATTCTCCGATCGACGTCATGGTGTGGCGATCGAAGAAAAGCAAAATCTGTGCCAAGGCCGGCGACACCTGTCAAGCTGTTGCTTGATAAAGAGAATTCGCCCTTCGTCAAACGAGCCGACGCAAACCGTGCAGCCGCCCATGTGACTTCCACGCATGGACGCGCGCGATCCGCGCATCGGCGGCCGATCAGGTGATGTCGAGCTTTAACATCTGGTGGCGCAAGGCGTGCCGGGTGAGCCCGAGGCGCGCGGCCGCGTCCGTCAGGCTGCCGTTGGTTATCGCGAGGGCGTGGCGGATGAGCCTGACCTGGTAGGCTGCCGTCGCCTCGTAGTAATCGCGGCGGTCCTCGACAGCAGCGTCCGCCGCGGGTGCGTGCCCTGCGCGCTCGGCCTCCTCCACGTCCCGCGGGATGCGTGCCGGAAGATGGCGCAGCATGATGGTGCTCTCGTCCTCGAGAATGAAGATACGTTCCAGCAGGTTTTCCAGTTCGCGTACATTGCCAGGCCAGCGGTAACGCCGGAAGATATCGACCACGTCCGGTTCCAGCCCGCGAATAACCCGGTCATAGCGGCTGCTGAGGCGGCGCAGGAAATGATCCGTCAGAACGAAGATGTCGTCGCCGCGCTCGCGCAAGGGAGGCGCATTGATGGCGACAATCTGCAGGCGGTAGTAGAGATCTTCCCGAAACCGGCCGGCATTGACCTCCGAGAGAAGAATGCGGTTCGTCGCCGCAATGAAGCGCACATCGATCTCCACCGGCTCGATGGCACCGACCCGGCGCAAACGCTGGGTGTCGAGAACAGTCAAGAGCTTCGCCTGCATCACGAGATTCATGTCGCGGATTTCGTCGAGGAAGATCGATCCGCCATTGGCCGCTTCGATCAGGCCGGACTTGCGCGCGATGGCTCCCGTGAACGCGCCCTTCTCGTGGCCGAACAACTCCGACTCGAGAAGCTGGTCGGGGATCGCCGCGCAATTTACGTCGATGAATTGTTGCGCTGCCCGCTGCGATTGCTGGTGGACAAGGCGGGCGACAAGGCCCTTGCCGGTGCCGGTCTCGCCATAGATCAACACGGCCCGGGCGGCGCTCTTCGCCACCCGGTCGATGAGTCGCCTGACTTCGATGACCGAGCTGTGTTCGCCAATCAGGCCTGCTTCATACGCCACGCGGTCTTGTCCGGTTTACGGCCGGCAGTCGAAGGAATTCCACTGGCCGGCACAGGGTTTGCCGGGGGAAAAGTAGAGGCGAAGCTCGGCGGGCGCAAATACCGCGCAGGAGATCGTGTGTGAGTCGCCATATTCTCCATGGCGGCAAAGCGATTCCTGTCCGTGTTCGGGGTGCGAGCTCATCATGGCCGCCGCTTCCTCGAAAGTGGGGCAGGCGGTCTGCTGCCCGAGCCAGGACTTCAGCCTGGCGTGACGGCCTTTCGTGCTCGTGACAGCGTTCTCGTCCCTCGGCGCCAGCCAGGACGGAGCGCATTCCGGGCTCACGAAGTGGTTGGTGCGGAACACATAGTGACCGCTGCATTCCGCCGCCCAGGCGGAGTGCCCGAGCTCGACCGCCGCGCAGGCTCCCGACTCGTCCCCCAGAACCATGCTTCCGCCGCCCGCATGCGGAAGTTCAGCGATCATCCGCAGCGCCTCGCTCACATTGCGGCAATGCCAGAGCAGCCGGGTCATCAGGAAATATCTGAGCAGACCCGGGCCATGATCCCTCGTCGCAACATGGGTGTCCACTAGCGCGAGGCCATGTGCGTTCATCCCGCTGGAGAACGCACCGGGGCTGCCGAGACTGCCGACGCAGAGAACCGCCTCGCCGGGCTTGTCCGGATCGCGGTGGAGAAACACCCGCTGCAACTGGACGTGTTCGCCGCGATAGTCGCGGTTCTTCACCACCAGCGGACCCATCGATCCGCCAGCACCCCAGCTCCACGCGGTGCAACCGTCGACGGCGAAATCCGCGAGCACGCTCAGATGAAGATAGGCAAGGAGGGATGCGACCGGCCGGTCGAAACCGTCCGCGATTCCGGCGACTTCGGCCTGTCCTTCCGGATCGAACGCTTTCAGGATCTCTCTCTGCTCGGCGAGGAAGTGTCGAATCGCAGGCTTCTCGAGCAAATCCGACGCCGCTGAGAGACGGGCGTCGATGGCGCTCTGGACGGCAGGAATGAGTTCGCTGGCGCAGGCGGCCTGGGCGCGCCCGCGCTCATAGGCGCTGCCGGAAAGAAGAAGCGGCGTTGCGGACTTTATCTCGATCATGATGCCTCGAGCAGGTGACAGGCCGCCGAGCTTTCAGCTCTCTGCGGGCGAAGAACAGGGGTCTCGACACGGCAGCGGTCGAACGCGAAAGGACAGCGGGTGTGAAACTTGCAACCTTTCGGCGGGGACAGGGGTGAGGGAACGTCCCCGGTCAGTTTCACCCGCTCGCGCTTCGGCCCGGCATCGATCTGCGGCACTGCAGAGAGCAGTGCCTTGGTGTAAGGATGCTTCGGCGCGCGTAGCAGCTCGCGCGTCGGGCCGATCTCCACGATATCGCCGAGATACATCACGGCGATTCGATCGCTTACGTGGCCGATCACCCCGATGTCATGGGAGATGAACAGATAAGTCAGCCCGAGCTCGCGCTTGAGAGATCCGAGAAGCGCGATTATCTGCGCCTGCACCGACACGTCGAGGGCCGACACCGGCTCATCGCAAACCACGAAGCTGGGGTTGAGGATCAGCGCGCGGGCGATGCCGATGCGCTGGCGCTGTCCGCCGGAGAACTGGTGCGGAAACCGACCGAGATGAGCGCTCTTCAACCCCACGCTCTCAATCATCGCGACCACCCGGTCACGGATGTCTGCCCGACGGGCGATCCCCTGGATCGCCATCGGCAGGCCGACGATGTCGAGAACCGATTTGCGGGGATTCAGGGACGCATAGGGATCCTGGAAGATGATCTGCATGCGGCGGCGCAGCGCGGTCATTCCCCGGTAGGGCAGTTTCGTGATGTCGATACCGTCGAACACGATGCTGCCCGAGGTCGGTTCGTGCAGCCGGAGCACCGTCCGTGCAAGAGTGGATTTGCCGCAGCCGGATTCGCCGATGAGGCCCAGCGTTTCGCCGGACCCGACCGAGAAGCTCACCCGATCGACCGCCTTCAGGTCGAGGATGGGCTGACGCGAGAGCCGCTGCATCAGGCTCTTGTTAAGATGGTAGGTCTTGGCGAGGTTCGTGACCTCAAGGAGAGGGCGTGTCGGTGCCTCGATCATTGCAGAACCTCCTCGACGCGCAGGATTTCGTTCACGCGGATGCATCGCGCGTGATGGTTAGGCTCCACGGCCTCCATGGGTATGTCGGTTCGGCACCGGGGCGTGCGGAACTCGCAACGATCGTAGAAGCGGCAGGTCCCGCCGAGGCCGATCAGTTCCGGAACCTGCCCATCGATCGGCCGGATGGGAGCGTCGAGATCCGACAGGCGGGGGATGAGCCCGATCAGCCCTTTCGTATAGGGATGTCGTGGGCGGTCGATCAATTCCCGGGTCGGCCCGGTCTCGACGATCTGCCCGGCATACATCACCGCGACCCGATCCGTATGCTCGGCCACGACACCGAGGTCGTGCGTAATCAATGCCACGCTCATGCCGAGTTCACGCCGAAGGTCGCTGATAAGATCGAGCACCTGCGCCTGGATGGTGACATCGAGGGCCGTGGTCGGCTCATCGGCGATCAGCAGCTTGGGACGGCACGACAGGGCGATGGCGATCATGATGCGCTGGCGCATGCCGCCGGAGAACTGGTGTGGGTAGTCGTCGATCCGCTTCTCTGGCGCCGGAATCCCCACCAGTCGGAGCATCTCGACCGCGCGCAGACGGGCGGCATCCCGGCGTCCGCCCCGCGGCAGGTCGTTAGCATGGGCGAGGATCACCTCTTCGATCTGCTCCGCAACGGTGAGGGCCGGGTTGAGCGCGGTGAGAGCATCCTGCATGGTCATAGCGATGTCGCGCCCGCGCAGGCTGCGCCAACCCTC
This sequence comes from Microvirga brassicacearum, assembly GCF_008757455.1. GTDB lineage: Bacteria > Pseudomonadota > Alphaproteobacteria > Rhizobiales > Beijerinckiaceae > Microvirga > Microvirga brassicacearum. The sequence continues at coordinate 7,606 of NZ_VCMV01000013.1, forward strand.
ATCGCTCAGAGTGCGCAGATCGACACCCTCGAAGGCGATCGAGCCGCCTGCGATGAATCCCGGGGAGCGCACCAGCCCGATCACGCTGGCGAAGGTGACGCTCTTGCCGGATCCACTTTCACCCACAATGCCCAGGCACTCACCGGGATAAACATCGAGATCGACGCCATCCACTGCCGTGACCATGCCCGCACGCGTCGCGAAACAGGTCTTCAGACCGCGGATGGAAAGGAGGGGTTCCGACATCTCAGTCGCTGAACTTCGGGTCGAATGCATCACGAAGGCCCTGACTGGCGACATTGATCGAAAGAACGAGAAGAAGAATGGCGATGCCGGGAAAGGTACACACCCACCACGCGTCGAGGATGAAGGCGCGGCCATCAGCCACCATGGAACCCCACGAGGCGGTCGGAGGCTGGACGCCGAGGCCGAGGAACGAAAGGCTCGCCTCGAGGATGATCACATGCGCCATGCGGATGGTGGACACGACGATCACCGGCGACAGGATGTTGGGAAGGATCTCCCGGAACATAATATGAAATCGCGGCGCGCCGACCGCGCGGGCCGCCTCCACATATTCCATTTCGCGGGCGGCCAGAACCTCGCCCCGGACCACCCGGGCGGGGACCACCCACTCCTTGTAGACGAGCGCCAGAATGATGTTCTCGAGGCCGGGACCCATCATGGCCATCAGGGCAATGGCGAAGATCAGGTAGGGAAAGCCGAGAAGGATATCGATCACCCGCGAGATCGCGATATCGACCCAGCCGCGCATGTAGCCGGCCGCAAGGCCGAGCACTGTTCCCACCACCGTCGCAATGAGCACCACCGCGACTCCAATGGTGATCGATACCCGGGAGCCGTAGATGATCCGTGAGAGGATATCGCGGCCGAGGGCGTCGCAGCCGAGGAAGTAGCTCCATTCGCCGCCTTCCATCCATGCCGGCGGCTGCAGCCGGCGCAGGAGATCGCTCTCGTAGGGGTCGTGGGGGGCAAGCCATGGCGCCAGAGCCGCCATGAGCACGAAAAGCACCACCACGACGGCGGCCGTCATGGAGAACCCGTCCGCCGCGAAGCGGCGTATGCTCTGCCAAGTCGGAGTTTCGATCCGCTCGATCGCGACGGCCGGAGCCTCCAGGGCGGTACTCACAGGCGGACCCTCGGGTTGAGCATCGTGTAGAGAAGATCGGCGAAGAAATTCAGAAACACGTAGGTCACCGCGTAAAACAGCACCGCTGCCTGGACGAGGGGGTAGTTGCGCACGAAGATGCTCTCCACCACGAGCCGTCCGAGCCCGGGCCAACCGAACACCGTCTCCACCACCATGTTGCCGCCGAGAAGCGAACCGGTCTCGATGGCCGCCACGGTGACGGTGGGAACCAGCGCATTCTTCAGCGCGTGGCGCCAAAGGACCCGGCGGCGCGAAATACCCTTGGCCTGGGCGAACACGATGTAGTCCGACCGCAACACCTCGAGCATCGCCGCCCGTTGCACGCGAGTGAGAACCGCCGCCATGGGAAGAGCGAGGGTCAACGCGGGCAGAATGAGATGCGACAGCGCGTCTGCTAAGCAATCAGGACGGCCGCGCAGCAGGCTGTCGATGGTCATCAGCCTCGTGAAGGGTGCGACCTCGCAGGCATAATCCATGCGCCCGGACACGGGCAGCACCTGCATGTGAACGGCAAACAGGATGATTAGGATGATGCCGAACCAGAACCCGGGCAGCGAGATGCCGAACAGCGATCCAACGGCCGCCAGACGATCGAGGAGCCTGTTCTTGTGAACCGCGGCCGCGACACCGAGCGGGATGGAAATCGCGATCGCGATCAGCAGGGCGGCCAGTGTCAGCTCGATCGTGGCGGGCAACCGCTCGGCAATCACGTCGACGACAGGACGGCGATGGAAGAAGCTGAGGCCGAAATCCCCCGTGAGCGCATTGCCGAGGAAAACCGCGAAACGCTCCAGCGGCGGCCGGTCGAGCCCCATGTCGTGGCGCATGGCCTGCACCTGCTCAGGGGTGACCTGCTGTCCAGACAGCATGATCTCCACCGGGTCGCCCGGCGTCAGGGCCATCATCACGAAGACGATGACACTGACGCCGAGGAGAACCGGCAGGAGCTGGGCGATGCGTCCGACGAGCGCCAACGGGTTCATCAAGCTTTCTCCACCATGTTCACGATGCGGGTCCGATCACTTCACGCAGGTATCGTGAAGAATTGATCCGGCTGTCCGCGCTCGGCTCCCAGCCGCTGACGCGCTTCGAGACGCCGTAGAGGTCCTGTGGCAGCCACATGAAGATCCAGGGCGCCTCACTGTTCACGATGGCCTGCGCTTTCTTGTAGAGATCCGCGCGCTTGGCCTGATCAAGCTCCACGTTGGCGCTGTCGAGGAGCCCATCCACTTCCTTGTTGGAGTAGAAGGCGCGGTTGCCGCGGCCGCCGGAGCGGAGGGTCGGCACGAAGATGTCGGCAGGATCGAGGGAGCCATTGCCCCACGAGGTGAACCACATGTCGCCGGTCTTCTCGCCCGTCGCCGCCCACTTGGCCTGCAGCGTCGAGGCCTCGCTGACATTCACCTTGGCGCGGATTCCGGCCTTGGTCAGCATGGCGGCGATCGCTCCCACCACATCCTTGAAAGGACCTTCGGCATCCAGCGTCACGTCGACACCGTTGGGGTATCCTGCCTCGGCCAGCAGCTTCTTGGCAGCCTCGACGTCGAACTTGTAAGCGGGCAGGTCAGGGTTGAAGCCGAAAGCGTCCGGGCTCATCACGCCGTTCAGGGGAGCGGCTGTCCCGAGCAGGATCCTGTCGATGATGAGCGCCTTGTCGATGGCCATGTTGGCCGCCTTCCGGACACGCGGGTCGTCGAAGGGCTTCTTGCCGTTGTTGAGCGCGACGAAGAATGTGCGGGTCCCGTTGACCTTCATCACCCGCGTGTTGCCGTTCGCTTCCACCTTCTTCATGTCGTAGGGTGGAAGTTCGTTGATGATGTCGACCTCACCGGCGAGGAGGGCCGCGACCCGGGAAGCGTTTTCCGGAATGGCGCGGAAGATCACGCGATCCACGCATGCCTTGCCCACCGGCGAAATGTCGGTCGCGCCGCCGTAATAGGCATCATGGCGTTCCATGATCACCGTGTCACCCTTGCGCCATTCGACGAGCTTGAAGGGTCCGGTGCCGTTAGCCTGGGTCGCGAGACCCTGCGAGCCGACCTTCTCGGCGAAGGCCTTGCTGATCACTTCCTGGACCGGCAGCATGGCGGGCAGGATCGGCCACGGCTCCTTCAGCGTGAAACGCACGGTCCGGTCATCGACCCTGGTGATCGACGCCACCGGTCCCACGAGATCCTTGCGCGGGCTGGTCTGGCCGCCGAGAGCGCCGTCCTTCGTGAGCCGTTCGAACGTGAACACGATGTCGTCCGCCGTCATCAGCGAGCCGTCGTGAAATATGACCCCCGAGCGGATCCTGAAATCGTAGGTCACCGGATCGACCTGGGTCCAGGATTCCGCGAGTTCCGGCACCACCTTCATCTTCGAATCGCGCGTCAGCAGGCCGTCATAGATGTTGCGAATGATGGTTTCGGTGTCGCGATTGCGGTGATTGCCCGGATCGAGCGTCAGCGCGTCGAGCGTAAAGCCGACCCGCAGCTCGCTCGCCGTTAGATGAGCGGGCAGCGCCACGGTTATCATGAGTGCCGTAGCAGTGAGAGCCTTGCGAAGCATATCAACCTCCAGTTCCCGCGAGCGATGTCCCCTGCAGCTCAGCTTTATGTGCGCGGTCTGCCGAGGAGGGAGCAAAAACCGTGCCAGCGACGATTTTTCGCGTATCTGCCTGTCAACACACAGCTCTGCCGACCCAACCGCCACCAGTCGCAGCGCCGTCGGCGTGAGAATCCCGCATCATGCGCAGTTTGCGCACGTGATATCCGGCCGGCTTTGCGTCGCCGGCGGATTTCCGGCATAGCGTCGAACCCCGCGCTTTTGCCAGGGTCGCCATCCTCGGCGAGCTGCTGGAACCCCCGACACGCAAGCGGAAGCCTTGGCGCTGATCCACAGCCTGATCGAGAGGCCGTCTCGCGGCGGCGGAGGGCCGCTTGAAGGTTGAGCTGCGGGGCGAACTCGCCGGCATTCTTCAGGGTTCCGTCGCAAACGCTTCGTTTCAAAGTTCCAACTACCCTGCCCGGTGACCCAGTTGTGGAGGACGCGGTGTTCAAGGGCAGACATT
>NZ_VCMV01000013.1:11838-110805 GCF_008757455.1 Microvirga brassicacearum
ACCGGAGGTCAATGCCATACCAAGCGTAACCGAAAAGTTTGCAACAGAACCCGGAAGTTACATACTATCGCTGGCGTCAGGAATACGGCGGCCTCAAGGGCGATCAGGTCAAGCGATTGAAGGAGCTTGAGGCTGAGAACGCCAGGCTTCGTCGGGCAGTGTCGGACCTGACGCTCGACAAGATGATCCTCGCCGAGGCTGCGCGGTGAAACTATTAAGCCCCGCCCGCCGCCGCGCCTGCGTGGATCATGTGATCGCAGAACTGGGACTACCCGAGAGACGGGTCTGGCGGGTTCTCGGCCAGCGTCGCTCCACGCAGCGCAAGATCCCGACGACACCTGATGACGAGGCGACGTTGACCGCGGACATCATCGCGCTTGCCCTTCAGTACGGCCGCTACGGCTATCGGCGCATTGCCGCTCTGCTGCGGGATGCCGGCTGGATGGTGAACATCAAACGGGTCGAGCGGATCTGGCGACGGGAGGGGCTGAAAGTGCCGCAAAAGCAGCCGAAGAAGGGGCGGCTCTGGCTCAACGACGGTTCCTGCATCCGTCTGCGACCCGAGTATCCCAACCATGTCTGGTCGTACGACTTTGTTGAGGATCGCACGCATAATGGACGCAGGTTCCGCATGCTCAACGTTATCGACGAGTTCACCCGCGAATGCATCGCGATCCGCGTCAGCCGAAAGCTGAAGGCTGTCGATGTCATCGACGTGCTCTCGGACCTGTTTATCCTGCGGGGCGTCCCAGGCCATATTCGATCCGACAATGGCCCGGAGTTCATCGCCAAAGCGGTTCGCGACTGGATCAATGCGGTTGGCGCCAGGACAGCCTACATCGAGCCGGGCAGCCCGTGGGAAAACGGATACCGCGAAAGCTTCAATTCGAAACTCCGCGACGAACTGCTCAATGGCGAGATTTTCTACACGCTCAAGGACGCGCAGACGGTGATCGAGAGTTGGCGACGCCATTTCAACACGGTGCGTCCTCACTCATCCCTCGGCTACAAGCCACCCGCCCCAAAGGCGGTACTATGGCCTGCGCAACCCCGACCAGCTCCGCCGGCCACCCCGACGGTAGCGCCACGACCGATCATGCACTAGCAATCAAAGCGGATCACCTCGTGGGGGCTGGCCAGCCCCTTCCCTTCCCTGCCCTGTGGCCGGAACTTGGCGGTCCTAGAACCCGAGGCCAGCGGCAGCAATAGCGGGTCAGGCCGCGGGCCAGCCTGGGGCGGCACGCCTGAGGCCATCGACAGCATGGCCGCCCTAAACACCCATCGTCGGATGGTCCAGTGGCCTCCGCAGCCGGCCCATAAGCGTCTGCTGCACGAAAAGGACATCGCCATATGCAACGGTGGCGGCGCTGGCAAGGTCAGCGACGCATCTCGTTCAGATCGCTTTCTTCTCTTCGTCACCGTCTGAGGGCATCGGCGGGTGCCCATGCCTGTCGCAAGAGCTAGACCGGCGACGGGTTGCGGTGCAACCTTCGCCAGGCTCGCTTCGCGATGCCAGCGCAAGGCGATAGGCCAATCGAGCGGCGACCCTCGCGGTTTGATCGTCTCGGTCGAACACTGGATTGAGTTCGGCGATGTCCGCCAACGTCAATTTCCCCGTCCGGAGAATCTCGTCGACCAGATCCTCCAGGATCTCCAACGCAACACCTCGTGCGGCGGGTGCAGAAACGCCGGGAGCCACCGCGGCGGGCAGGACGTCGAGGTCGATCGAGAGATAGACCATGTCGGCGCCTTCCAGCCTCTTCAGGAGCGTGCTGCGCAGGCTGTCAAAATTGGAGGAACGCATCTCCTCGTCGAGCCTATACTCGACGCCCAGTGCTTTAGCACGGTTAAACAAGGCAGACGTATTTCCAAGTTCGCTGATGCCAAAACAAAGGTAGGAAAAAGTGGCGCCGCGAGCAGCGCAGAGCTCGGCAATCTCGCGAAATGGCGTGCCGGAATTCGGCTTCGACGCAAGTCGCAGATCGAAATGCGCGTCGAAATTGACAATGAGCACATTCGTCGAGGCAAGTCGGTCGCCGAGATGGCGGGCGAGGCCAAGAAAGCTCCCATAGGCGATTTCATGCCCGCCCCCGAGCGCGACAGGTCGGATGTTGCGCTCCAGGAGGGCTGCCACCCGATCGGCGTAAAGGCTTTGCGCCGCCTCCAGGTCCCCGTCCGCGCACAGGATGTCGCCGGCATCGTAAAGTGTGGCAGGACGATGGACCGGAAGGCGCGCGAAGATGTTGCGGATCGCACCCGGCCCCCCGGCCGCACCGACGCGGCCGCCATTGCGACGCACGCCCTCGTCGCTTCCAAAGCCCAGGATAGCAGAGCCGCCCTGTGAGGTGGAATCGAAGGGCTGGAGGACATCCTTGACGCGGAAAACAGGACCATCTTCCCCGCTGTCGGCGGGGAGGCCGGCCGTTCCCGAATGGCCTTCTCTCTCGTTCGGCATCGCGCTCATCCTCCACCGCGGGGCATGCGAGAAACCACCCTCACCAAGGCTATATCGTTCCGATAGCCATAGAGGAGTGAGTGAGTGTCGAACGTCCAACGGATGGTCATGACTTGACCCCGGGTGCCTCTCCCCGGATCGCACGGCGGATGCCCGTGGCACGGTCGAGAATGATGATCGCGATCGCCGAGAGAATGATCAAGGAGCTTGCGAGAGCCGCGCCCACGGCGTCGTACTGATACTTGATGTACGAGTACAGTTCCACCGGAAGTGGCGTCCAACCGGGAGGCGCCAGAAACACCGAGATGGGAAAATCGTTCCAGGACAGCACGAAGCAAAGCGTCAGGCTCGAGATCAACCCCGTCTTGATGACCGGTAGCGTGATCGAAAACAACGTTCGGGTGCCGCTGGCTCCCACATTGCGGGCGGCCTCTTCCAAGGACGTGTCGAAATTCTGCAGGCTCGCCGCGAGAATCCTCACAGCAAACGGCAGCACGTGGATTGTATGGCCAATCACAAGACTTGTGATGCTGCCGCCAAGGCCGATCCGGGCGAGGAACACATAGAGCGCGAGGCTGAAGATCGTCGCCGGGATCAGGATCGGCGACATGATCAGGAGATTGACGAACGCCTTACCGGGAAAATTGTACCGCACGAGCGCCAGGACCGCGAGCAACGCAAGCGCATTTGCGGATAATGTCGCGACGATGCCGAGGACAAGACTGACAACCATGGCGTCGACGAACTTGCTTGACGTCCAGGCGGCCCGGAACCACTCCATCGTGACCCCGGTCGGCGGCAGGATGAACTCGTTCGGGTTGATCGAGACAAGCAAGGTGATGGCGATGGGAAAGAAAAGGAAGGCCATTGCGACGTAAGTGAACAGGCGCAACATCCATGTGCCGAAATCGATTCTCATCACTTCTTCGCCTCAAGTTTGTTCAGGATCATCTTGTTGAAGAGGTAACCCAAACCAATGATGGTGACCGAACTCGCAGCAATCATGATGACCGAGATGCTGGATGCAAAAGGCAAATTGTTGTTGATCAGGGCTTCCTTGTAAATCAGGAGGCCGATCATGCGCGTCTCATCCGGTCCGACCATCAGCGGCACGGCGAAGGCTGCGAAATTCAACGTGAAGACAATGACGAGTCCGGCATACAAGCCCGGCATCGTCAGCGGGAACGTGATCTTCCAGAATGTCGTCCATCGGTTCGCGCCAACGTTGCGCGCCGCTTCTGCCAGGAAGGGATTGATGCGCTCGATGGAATCCAAAAGCGACATGGTCATATAGGGCATGCCGATATAGACCAGCAGGATCACCACCCCTTTGATGTTCCACATATATTGCGCGGGCTCATCATAGACGCCGAGACCGATCAGGAGCGAATTGAGAATGCCGCCGCCGCGGAAGATCACGATCCAGCCGTAGACGAGCGTGACCAGGCCGATCAGAAGCGGCGAGAGCACCAAGGTCATGAGAATGCTCTTCTGAAAACCCGTCGAGCGAGCAATGTAGAGAGCGACAGGATAAGCCAGGAGAGCAGACAGGACTGTCGCAAAGAACGCGATATAGACCGTGTACCAGAGCGTATTGACCAAGTACCAGGTGCTGCCCAGGAATTGGATGTAGTTGTCGAGAACCCAGGCGGACCTCATATAGGCACCGCCGACATTCTCGTTGAAACTGATCCGGATCACCCAGCCAAGCGGGATCAGGACGAAGATCGTGAGAAGGACAAGCGAGGGAGCAAGAAAAGCGACAACACCAGCGCGCATGACAATCATGCCTTGTTTCGGTGCAGCAGGCGGAAGTGTTTCGGCTCGATCTCGATCCAGATCTGGTCGTCGATGACGTGATCCTGGCTCGTATTATGCGTTTCGATATAAAGGTTCTCGCCCGATTGAAGTTTTGCAGTGTAGCGAATGGTTGGTCCGAAATACTCAATCATCTCGATACAGGCGGAGAGTTCGTTTTCCCGCGCTTCTGGCCGGTTTTTCACGCGGATGCGCTCAGGACGCAAGAGCACTCGGACCTGCTGGCCGACGGAGATCGAATCCTCGCGCGTCACCGCGAACTTCAATGACGCACCACATTGAACGACCGCCCTGTCGTCTGCCACTTCCACAACCCGACCGTCGAAGAAATTTGTATTCCCAACGAAATCGGCCACGAATTCCGAGCGCGGGTCCTCGTAGATCTCGCGCGGTTTCGCAATGCGAGCAATCTTGCCGCCGCTCATGATGACGACGCGGTCGGACATGGACAACGCCTCCTCCTGGTCGTGGGTGACGTACAGCGTCGTCATGTTCAGGCGGCTCTGCAACTGCTTCAATTCGCGTCGCATCGTGATGCGAAGCGCTCTGTCGAGGTTGCTGAGCGGCTCGTCCATCAACAGGAGCGCAGGATCGAGAGCAAGGGCGCGAGCCAGCGCCACGCGCTGCTGCTGGCCACCGCTCAACTGCCGCGGCAGCCGCCCCTCGAAGCCGGTAAGACCCGTGATACCCAAGACCTCATCGGCCTTCGAACGGATCGCGGTACTCGTCCGACCTCGCAGCTTCAGTCCGAATGTGATGTTCTCGAGGACCGTCATGTGCGGCCAAAGAGCATAATTCTGAAAAACGAACCCGACATTGCGCTTGTCCGGCGGGGCATATGTGACGTCGGCGCCATTGACCAGAACACGCCCGCCCGAAGGCATGACGAAGCCAGCGATCATGCGCAACGTGGTGGTCTTGCCGCACCCGCTCGGCCCCAAAAGTGAAACGAATTCTCCGGGCCGCACGTCGAACGAGACATCATCCACGACAGAAACATCGCCGTATTTTTTGGCAACGCCGTCTACCCATATGCTCTGGGTTAGCGCATGAGTCATCTTGTCAACTCCGAATACTGATCGATCGATTGTGGAATGCACGATCGAGACGACGCCGCTAGGTAACGGCTGGAAGCGTTTTCGTTCAAGAGCCCGGCTGACGGACGTTGCGCCGGCCGAGCTCGGAGATTGGCAGTATTCTTCGGCCAGCCCGCCGTCAGTTCGTCATCAGACGGTTCAGCTTCTCGCGCCACGCGGCCTTGTGCTCGGTGATCTTGTCCTGGTCAGGCAGGAACAGCCGCTGGAATGCTTCGTTCTGAACCAGAAGCGGACCGTATTCGAAATCCTTCGGGATCACGGCATTCTTCACTGTCGGCGCATAGAGATTGTTGACCGCAAATGCCTCCTGCCAGGACTTGCTCAGCACGAAATTCACGAACGCCATCGCCATCTTGGGGTCCTTCGCAGATTTCGTGACATTGATCGTCGAAATCAACGGGAAGGTTCCCTCCACAGGTCGGGTGACTTTTACGTTTTTGACACCCTTCTGCCAGAGTTCCTTCACGCGGCCTGTCGCGAGGATCCCGAGCCACGCGTCCCCGGTTTGCATGAGCGAAACCATCTGGCTTTCCACATCGAGGGCGCCGATCAGATTGCCGCTCTTGTTCAACTCGGCCATTTTCTTGAGGCCTGGATCCATATTGTCGATGCTTCCGCCCGACTTCTGCGCCTGAAGCACAGCGAGGCTGAGCGATGGAATATGCTCGAATCCGTAGATGACGACGTGGTTCTTGTATTTTGGATCCCAGAGAACATCCCAGGATTTCGGCTCTTCGGTTACCTTGTCGGAATTGTAGGCCAGCACGTAATCGCCGACATTGGCAAACACCGTATAGGGCGAGTAAATCGCATTGGGATAGAGATTGGCCATGTTTGGCACCTGGGCAGGATCGAGTTTCGCCCAGAGACCTTCCTTCTCTCCCGCGATGGAGTTCAGCAAGGTGTTGGTTGCAACATCGACCTGACCGAGGCGAGACTTGACGAGGTGATCGGGGCTCGAACCCACAACCCATTGCACTTTGCAATTATGGGCTTTCTCGAACTCAGCGGCGACGGCCTCGTAGGTCTTTTGGTAGCTTCCTCCCCAGGTTGTCACCCGAACTGCGCATTCCTGCGCCGCAAGAGGGGAGGAAAGTGCGAAGAGAGTTATGGCAAGACACGATACTGACAACTTCATTTTCATAGGTCCTCTCCGGAATTTGCCTGAACCGCTCGCTCTTTGCTGCGACCTGTTTCAGTCGCTCGATGTTCGTTAAGGGCGAGTAGCGCCAGCTTGGCATCTAGGGCGTTTGCATGGCTGCCGTCGTAATCCTAGTCACTTTCAAACGTCATTGTCTAGACAAAAGATCACCAAAGTAACCATTGTGGCAGCACGGGTGACATGAAAGCATTCGCTGCGCAAAACGGCCTCCGCGGACGCGGGGACGGAGCGACAAAACCTACGCCGGTCAAAGGGTTAGACGCCTGCCGCTGCGCATGGTGCAGAGTCTTCTCTCGTCCCTTTTTTTGGCGATTCAGAAGTGCTGGGCAGCGATCGCCTCAAGAAGCAGAGCACCGCCTAGCGCAACGATTTTTATCGCTCCAGATGAACTATCGACGCCGCCGGTTCCTCAGATCTGTCAAAGAGTAGCGCGTATGAATCGCCTCCTGATCGATGATCATTTCTATAATCGCCGGCCTCCCGCTTGTCAGAGCGCGCTCGAACGCAGGTTCGAATTCCTCCGTGCGCGAAACTCTCTCGCTATGGGCGCCGTACGCCTTCCCCAGTGCGTAAAAGTTTGGATTGGTGAGTTGTGTGCCGTTGACCCGTCCATCAAGCTTATTTTCTTCATGTATTCGAATGGTCCCGTACATATTGTTGTTGAACAGGATGACGATGACTCCAACGCCATACTGAACGGCGGTCGCCAGTTCCTCGCCTGTCATCTGGTAGCATCCGTCCCCGACGAAGTTGATGACGACACGATCGGGATAGCAAAGTTTCGCCGAGATCGCAGCCGGCAGGCCGTACCCCATCGAGCCGCTGATCGGACCAAGCTGGGTGTGTAATTCCGAGTGAGAAAAGTAGCGTTGGCTCCAGGTTGCATAGGCTCCCACGCCATTCGTGACGATCGCATTGGCGGGCAAGCGTGTGCGAAGCCACTTCATGATACCCGGAAGATCGATGTCCCCTGGGCAACCCGCAGATGCACATTCGGCGTTGTAGGTATCCTTCAGGTCCTGCGTCCAGCGATCCCAGCTACGATGGAGAACCGGAGCATGGCGTGCGAGAGCCTCCGTGAAATGCTCGTTTTCCGCCAGGATCGCGAGATCGACCTGAAAGACGCGGTTGAGCTCTTCGACGCCCCCGCACACGTGGACGATTTTCTGCTTGGGCGTGGGTATGCTGAAGAGCGTAAAGCCTTCCATGTAGCCGGCGCCGATCGTGTTGACGTCGCTCAAGGCGTCATTGCACATGATCACGAAGTCGGCCTGCCGGATATGTGCCAGGAGCGCCGGGTTTGATCCAATTCCGATTTCGCCCACGTAGCACTTGTGCCCATTGTCGATAATATCGCGCCTTCGGAAGGCCGTCGCGACAGGCACGTTGTTGGCGTCGGCGAATTTCTGCACGTTGTCTCGGGCCGATTGCGTCCAGCCCGAACCGCCGACGATCATGAGGGGGTGCCGCGCTTCGGCCAGCATTCCATATAGCCTGTCGATGTCGGAATGCGTCGGTGCGCCGCCGGATGCCCGCACATAAGGCCTCCCGTCTTCAACCTCGCATTCCTCCTCCAGCATGTCTTCGGGAAGGATCAGCACCACCGGTCCCATTCGCCCGGTCATGGCCGTGTGGTAGGCACGCTGGATGAATTCGGGAATGCGGGCGGCATCGTCGATCTGTGCGACCCACTTGGCCATCGGCGCAAACATCTGCCGAAAATCGTAGGACATGAACGCCTCGCGCTCCAGAATGGAGCGCTTCACCTGCCCTACGAACAGGATCATCGGCGACGAATCCTGAAACGCCGTGTGCACGCCAGAAGCCGCATTGGTGGCGCCAGGGCTGCGGGTGACCATCGCGATGCCTGGCCGGCCGGTCAGCTTGCCATAGGCCTCCGCCATGATCGCAGAGCCTGCCTCATGACGACAGCTGACCTGTCGGATGTCTTCGTGACGGACAGCCATCGCATCGAGGACGCTCAGAAAGCTTTCTCCCGGCACATGATAAACGATCTCCGCTCCGTTGATCTTCAGCGTATCCGCCAGGATCTCGCTGCCGGTTCTCTTAGCCATTTAGGTTCTCAATCTTATTGTGTTTATCGAAGGCCGGCCGCGGGGCCGTGTCCAATTCATCAGCCGATGACGAAGGGATTCTCGATTTCTTTGGCGGTGGAAAGCCACACGGCTTTGGTTTGCAGGTATTCGCGGATTCCCTCGAACCCGTTCTCGCGCCCGATACCGCTCTGCTTGTACCCGCCGAATGGTGTCGTGTAGCTGATGTCCCGATATGTGTTCACCCAGACCGTGCCAGCCTCCAACTTTTGCGACATGAGAAGCGCTTGCCGCATATCGGCCGTCCACACGCCCGCCGAGAGACCGAACTCGGTGTCGTTGGCGATTGCGAGGGCCTCTTCCGCATCTCGGAAGGGAATCACGGAGAGAACGGGACCAAAAACCTCTTCACGTGCGATGCGCATCTGATTGTTCACGCCCGTAAAGATCGTGGGCTCGATGAAGTACCCAGCCTGGCATTCGTCGAGGTCGGGCCTGCCGCCTCCCAAGGTCAGCTCGGCGCCCTCGCCCTTCGCAACATCGATGTAGCCCAACACCTTCTCGTATTGCATATGGTTGGCGATCGGGCCGATCTGGGTCTTGAGGTTGTACGGACTTCCGACCCGCGCTGCTTTGGTGAACTTGGTCAGCATGTCCACGAATTCGTCATGCACCGTGTCCTGGACGAGCAAGCGCGATCCCGCAATACAGGTCTGGCCGGTCGCACCGAATATCCCACCCACGACGCCACGAACCGCATTCGATAACGCAGCGTCGGCGAATACGATGTTCGGTGACTTTCCGCCTAGCTCGAGGCTCACGCGCTTCATGTCTCGCGCGGCGAGCGCGTAGAGGTGTTTTCCGGTATTGGTCGATCCAGTGAATCCAAGGTGGCGCACAAGAGGATTCGTCACAAGCGGCTCGCCGATTTCGCGCCCGAAACCGGTCACCACATTGATCACGCCATTCGGTATCCCTGATTTTTCCACCAGCTCCATCAACTTGATTGCAGTCGCCGATGTGTGTTCGGCAGGCTTCATCACAATGGTGTTTCCGGCCGCAAGTGCGGGTGCCACCTTGAACGCCAGGAGCAACAGGGGCGCGTTCCAGGGAACGATGCCGACGCAGACGCCAAGCGGCTCAGGCCGCGAGAAACTCAACGCCGGCTTGTCGCAAGGGTGAACTGCACCCTCGATCTTGTCCGCGAGACCGGCATAGTAATAGAACCAATTCGGGATGTACCGGATCTGATGCCGCATTTCCGCAAGCAGACGGCCATTGTCCCGCACTTCAATTTCTGCAAGCTCGTCTGCGTGCTCCTCGATCAGCATCCCGAGCTTGTAAAGCAGCTTCCCGCGTTGGGACGCATGCATCGTGGCCCAGGGGCCGCTTTTGAAAGCGCGATGCGCCGCCTCGACGGCCCTCTCGGCGTCTTCCGCGTTGCCGCGTGGAATGAGCGCCCATGGTTTCGCCGTGAAGGGGTCGACGGTCTCAAAATACTCGCCGGAAGCGGGAGCGACCCACTCGCCATTGATATACATCTGCAAGCGCTGCAGTTGAGTATCGTGGATAGCCATATTCAGTTGCTCCTGGGGTTCTTGCGGCATGCGCTCATTTGCGGATCTCGTCGCAATGGCGATCGGTGTGACGCGATCCTTGCCTAATTTTTGGCGGTTCGCAATATGTCTGCACAAATAAATTCACACGGCGGGCGCATAAAGAACCGCACGAGAAATTTCTGTCGGTGCCATTCTTTATTGTATAGACATTCGCCGAATTGGTGTCGTAAGCTACGGCTCTGGGAGCGACGGTCGTCCTCAAAAAGCCTGCCGAGCGATGGCACGGCTGTTGAAAGTGCAAGCGAGTTGCCGAATGCCATTTCTGGCAGACGTTTCGTGCAGCCAGCGCGATACGAACCTTCCGGGAATGCGCATCGCTGCCTTTCGGCGCCGTCCACCATGGTGGCTGATTTCGGCAGCAACTCGCGCGATTGCGATTGTTTTCCGGGTACGGCCGACCAACCCCTCGGGTTGAAGCAGTGCGTTGAGACGAAGGAGAGAAGCATGAGAGATTACATGGCCCGGCTGCAGGCGCGGGGTGATCTCATGGAGGTGGAACGCGAAATCGATCCCCACCATGAGCTGGCCGCCGTGACCTATGCGGCACAGGAGAAGTGGGGCAAACCGGTTCTTTTCAAGAACGTCAAGGGCACTCGCTTCCCGGTCCTGACGAATACCTACGGCTCGCGGGAACGACTTGCGGAACTCATCGGAATCAAGGCCGAGGATTTCTGCAAGCAGTGGAACAACCTGGCAAGTCTCGGCGGTTCTTCACCGCAGCCCGCCAAGATTCTCGTTCGCAACGAGGATCTCGATCTTATCGAGTGCAAACTCAGCGATCTGCCGCTCATCACCTATTCGGAGCGCGATGCTGCACCCTATTTTACATCTGCGATGTTCATGGCCAAGGAGCCGGAAACCGGAGTCGGCAATCTTTCGTTTCATCGCTCGATGTATGTGAGTGACAATGAGTTGCGCTGCCGCCTTGCTCCGCGCCACCATTTGACGCTCTATCACGAGAAGGCCGAGAAGATGGGCCAGCCGCTCGAGGCCGCGATGTTGATCGGCCCGCCGCCAACCTCCTTTCTCACGGCCGCTGCGCCCCTTCCCTACGATGTTGACGAGATGGAAGTCGCGGCAAAGCTCGCCGGAAAGCCGATCGCGATGCGCAAGTGCAAGCACATCGACCTGGAGGTGCCGGCGGACACCGAGATCGTCATCGAGGGACGCTTCCTGCCGAATGAGCGCCGCCCCGAAGGGCCATTTGGCGAGTTCATGGGATATTACACGCCCGAGGGCCCGAATGCGGTCTTCGAAGTCCTGGGCGTGACGTGCCGGCGCGACGCCGTGTTTCACAGCATCCTGTGCGGCTCGCCCGAAGAGGTGCTGACACTCGAACTCTCCGTCGCAGCGAACATCTACCAGCGCATCAGCGCAGTCCTGCCGGGCATTCTCGATGTCACCTGCCAGCCGTTCGTTCTGCATGCCGTGGTCAAGATCGACCAGCAATATGAGGGGCATGCGCGCCAGGTTCTTCTCTCGGTCATCGGTTCCGAGCCGACCTGGGCAAAGGCCTGCACGGTGGTCGACGCGGATGTCGACATCTATGATATGAACGACGTCATGTGGGCTATTCTGACCCGGTCGCGGCCCGACAAGGACGTGATGCTGATTCCAGACACGCCCTCGTTCTATCGGGATCCGGACAAGGATCACTGGGGGCGTTTGCTGATTGACGCGACGGCTCCCTTCAACCGCAGAGCGGAGTTCGAACGCAAGCGGATCAAGGGCGCGCACGAGGTCAATCTCAGCGACTGGTTTGCCCGAT
This sequence comes from Microvirga brassicacearum, assembly GCF_008757455.1. Taxonomy (GTDB): domain Bacteria; phylum Pseudomonadota; class Alphaproteobacteria; order Rhizobiales; family Beijerinckiaceae; genus Microvirga; species Microvirga brassicacearum. The sequence goes on from NZ_VCMV01000013.1 coordinate 23,812, forward strand.
CCTAACGGCAAAGACCTGGCCTCCGGCGGGTGACAGCGCTGGAGGCCGGACCGAGACAATTCTGCAAAGCCCAACCGCCTTTCGGGGCGAAGCACCATCGATCCGAGATCATCCTATGCCAAACGAGCGGCCTACACGTCTTGTCGTCGGTATCAGCGGCGCATCCGGCGCGATTTATGGCGTGCGGGCGCTTGAGCTCCTGGCGGCGGCAGGAGTGGAGACCCATCTGGTCATGAGCCGCGCGGCAAGTCTCACCTTGATGCAGGAAATGTCTCTGCGTCCGGACGACATCGCCGCGAGGGCGTCGGTCGTGCACCGCATCCAGGATATTGGCGCGACGATCTCAAGCGGATCGTTCAAAACCGCCGGCATGTTGATCGCCCCATGCTCGATCAGGACCCTTTCCGAAATCGTTTCCGGCGTCACCTCCACACTTCTGACCCGGGCAGCCGATGTGGTGTTAAAAGAGCGTCGACGCCTTGTCCTGATGCTGCGCGAGACCCCGCTGCATCTGGGCCATCTGCGCAGCATGACTGCTGCGACCGAAATGGGTGCAATTCTCATGCCGCCGGTCCCCGCCTTCTACGCACGGCCGGAAAGCATCGATGACATCGTGAACCACAGCGTCGGTCGCGCACTGGACCTGTTCGAGATCGACACCAATGCCGTGCGCCGTTGGCAGGGCATGAAGCCCTCCGACTAGAACATATCCGACGTCGATCCCTTGCGGCCCGACTGCTATGAACCCGCCTGCTCGTCCGCAATCGCCCGCCGCACTCTCCGGACGACCAATCCAACCGCGGCGAGGACCGCCGGAATAGTGATCAACATCGCGCTTTTGGCGCCCTTGCCGTCCAGACCTAGGTTCACGGCGCTGTCCATAGCGAGCTTGAACAAGTTGATCAAATAGTAGCTGATCGCGATAATGGAAAAACCTTCGACGGCCTGCTGGATACGAACCTGCGTGCGGGCGCGCCGCTCCACCGAATGCAGCAAGGCAGCGTTCTGCTCCGCGAGCGCAACCTGCACGGTTGTCCGCAGTAGATCTCCTGCTTGCGCGACACTTTCAGCCAATCGGTCGAGGCGGCGCTCTGTTACCGCGCATGTGCGAATCGCGGGTCGGAAGCGGCGCTCGAGGAATACTCCAACGCGCTGGTGTCCCTCGACACGGTCCTCCCGCAGCTCTGCAATCCGATCCATGACCAGCTCGGCGTAAGCAGCAGTCGCGCTGAATCGATCTCGAGAGGATGCAATAAATCCCATCACTTCCGACGACAGGCGAGTGATGTCGGACAAGAGATCCTTTTCGGACCGCGTCTCAGTTCGCATTTGCAGGACCAGAGAGGTCAGGCGCACATCGAGCAGGTTCAGCTTCTGGGCCGCCTCGCGGGCGAGCGGCAATCCCAACAAGGCCATCATGCGATAGGTTTCGATCTCCAGCAACCGCCGCACCATGCGCCCCGTGCGATAGGCATTCAGCCGATGACAACCAAAGAGAATTCGGACGTAGCCGCCCGCGTCCAGCCGGAAATCGGACCACGCCGTTCCGTCGCGGCCTCCGACATGCGAGGCGACGGGATCGACAAATCCGCATGTGCCCAGGATACTTGCTCCGTGTTCTTGGGTCTCGACACGAATGTGGACCGCGGCGATGCGCTCGCTAGCGACTGTTTTGCACAGCGCGACGGCCCTGTCGGGCTCCTGCAACCAACGTTGTCCGGGCCGCGCGGGGAACACGAACGTGAGTGTCAGGAACTCAGTGTGCCGTTCCCATTTCAACCTGCCCTCGCCCAGCGGCGCGATGCCGTGCCGCCGGTCCGGAGAAACCTCGACGTCCGGCAATATCAGCAGTGAGGGCGGAACGTCCATAGCGGGATCGATAAGCATGGCAACGTGCCACACATTCGCAGGCGCCTCGAAATAGAGAGACGACCGAGCGTGCAATTCGTCGTGAAGGATCCGCCGCAGACGATGATCGGGCGACGCTGACGTGTTCATGATTCATGGCGTATAGCGACCACGGCGGCAGCGATTGTCGAAACCTTGCCGGAGAGATCAGCAACTATCGCTTCCTCAGGCAAGGCAGTCTTCTGTAAATAGTAAGCAACGACATTGCCGATCGTTTCGGCCGATGCTCCGGTCAGGCTTCCGGCGATCCCGCAAGGGAGGTCGACAGTAATGTCGGCGAGCGCTGCCAATTCAATCTGCTCGGCAAGGAGTTCAAGGGATTTCAGGCGATTGCGGAGATCCTCGGCGGCGCCATGCGGGACCGGCCATTTTTTTCCCTTCATTTTCCTGCGGATGGAGCGGAGGTTGACGACAATATCGTCCCGCCATTCTTCAACCGCGTTGTTCATTTCGCGCACGACGATCTCAGATACTGAGGTCGAAGAGTGATACGTACGATAGAGCGCCATCAGCAAAACATTGACGTCGACACCCACTCGATCCTGCAATTCAACGCATATCTGAGCCACTCCCGGGCGGCCGTAAACGTTCAGGGCAAACTGCCAATGCGGGCCTTCCAGTTCGTTCTCGTGCATCATGACAGGACGTCCTGTCCTTGATTGGCATGACGCGATATCTCTTGGTCGAGTGCTGCGAGCTGGCCCAGAGTCACAGGTTTGATCGGCGATCGGATGCGGTAATAGCCGACGGCCTCCGGGCTGCGCTGGGTTGCGCGCGAGATAATTTCGACGACGGTCGGGCCGCAGATGCGTCCCTGACACGGACCCATTCCGCAGCGAAGGAAGGTTTTGGTCTGGTTGGGTCCGAGACAACCTTGCCGGACAGCGAGCCGGATTGCACCGGCATGGACATTCTCGCAGCGACAGACGACGACGTCATCTGGCGGGTTGAGAATGTCCTGCCGCGGAACGTAGAGTCGATCCAGAAAGCGGCGCGACGTGAGATGTGCCTTCCGGGCTTTCAGCGCGGGTGTGCTGGCGGTGTCGCGCTCCCCTGTCGACAGGACGCCCAATCGTTCCAGCACGGCGAGAGCTGCAAGTTCCCCGGAATGTTCGGAAGCGCGCGCACCGACGATGCCGCCACTATCGCCGGCGACAAAAATTCCCTCGATTGTCGTATGGCCCCATTGATCCAGTTTCGGCCGGAAGCAACGCTGCGAATCGTCCCACTCAAATTCACATCCGATGGAGCGCGGAAGCTGCTGATGCGGGATGACACCCTCGTGAAGGGCAACAAGTCTGCAGGGCACATGGTGAGTTCTGCCACGGCTCGCGAAGGAGACACTAGTGGCGCAATCGGAACCTTCGATCTTCAGGTCGCTGACGCCGCGAAAGATCGGCACGCCGCTTCCCTGGAGACCGGCCATAAGCTTGATCCCTTTTGCAAGATAGCGCCAACCTTCACCGAGAAAAGCCTGCGGCAGGAGGGGCGCAGCAGCCCGCATATTCGCATTCGGCGTCGTATCCAACAAGGCAAGCGGACGAGCGCCCGCGGCGAGGCACTGATAAGCGAAAAGGTAAAAGAGCGGGCCGCAACCTGCCAAAACCAGTGGATCTGCCGGGACCAGGCGAGCCGATTTCAGCATGACCTGGAGCGCGCCGATTGTCATGACCCCCGGAAGCGTCCAGCCGCGAACCGGGACCGGGCGCTCCATGGCACCGGTTGCGAGGATGATGTTGCGAGCATTGAGCTTTTCGGCCCTGCCGACGCGCGTGATCCAGACTTCTCCACCCGGCGTTATCTGCCACACGGCGGCGTTGGCGTAGTAGGTGGTTCCGCTTGAGAGGAATCGTGTCGAAAGACTATTCCCGTAGACGTAGTCGTCGCCGAGAACTTTAAGAAGCGCCGTCTGGTCGCGATTGGCCTCGGTGGCGCGATAGATCTGACCGCCCGGTGCCGATTGCTCATCGACGAGGAGCGTCCGGGCCTTATGCTGGCTCAGCAACGTCGCTGCGGCCATTCCGGCAGGACCTGCGCCGACAACGATCGCATCCCAATTGTTGCTCATCGGATATCGCGTGCTCCACGTTGACGGCGAACCGCCATTCCCTCCCGGACGGTGACGAGACAAGCTTGCTGGTTGGCGATACCGTCAATCTCGACCAGACACTCGAAACACACGCCCATCATGCAATAGGGAGCGCGGGGTTCACCGCTGATTGCTGCGTCACGAAACCTGGGAACGCTGGCGCTGAGCAGAGCGGCAGCGACGCTGTCGCCCGGAGAGGCAAGAATTTCCTGATGTTCAAAGCGCAGTCGAACGACGCGCCGGTCTGATTCATGGTCCGTCTCAAGCCGCTTGAACATCAAATCGCCTGCATGTGAATGTGCTCACGTCACCGGGAAGTCGACCGCTGGCGATCGCAGGAGCAAGATCGAGGGCGTGGACGCTCGCAAGCGTGACGCCGCTATGACAGGTGACGATATAGGCCCCCGGGAATTTTGACGATTGCTCGTAAACCGGTAGTCCGTCGGGGGTCATGACGCGCAAGGATCCCCAGACACGCACGACATTGGCCTGCTCAAGTTGGGGAAAGACGCGCACGCCGTTGGCGGAGAGCTTCTGGATCGTCCGTACATCCGTGCCATCGTCGAAACCGGAATCCTCCTGGCTGCTCCCGAAAAGGACAGAACCCTCGACCGTCTGGCGAACGGAGTTTCCGACAAAGCCGAAGAATGGTTTCAGGCGTTCCGTGACGATGATTTGGCCTCGCAGCGGCCTCACCGGCAGGTTCATTCCCACCATGGGTGCCAGTCGCGCGCCCCCGAGGCCGGCTGCGAGCACCAGTTGGCGGCAATGGAATCGCCGCTCACCGGAGAGGACAGTGAACTCGCTCTTGCCCGGAATAATATCAGCGACCGGGCATCCGGCATGATACTCGCCCCCCGCCAGTTGAAGCCCGCTTTGAAAGGCGCGCAGCAACAGAAGCGGGTTTACGTGTGAATCCTCCGGCGAATAGGAAGCGCCGACCACGCTATCCCCGATTGCGCGAACCATGCCTTTAAGATCGGCGCGATCGAGAACCCGAATGCTGAGATCGCCGCCCTCCGCGCGCGTTCGCTCAATCACCTTCTGCCGCGCATCCATATCCGCTTCGGAGAAACAAAAATGCAATCCGCCGGGTCGCCGCCAGCCGACATCCATCCCTGTCACTTTGGCAAGCTCGGCGGACAGGTCATCCCAGAGACGTCCTGCCCGGATGCTCCAGCGCATGTAAGGGGGCGCGCCAAGGCCCTTGCCTTGCAGCCAGACGAGGCCAAAATTGCCTCGGGCAGCGCGAAAGGCCGTGTCCCCTTCGTCCAGCAATGCGACACTGGCGCCTTGCCGGGCGATGCCCCAGGCGATTGCGGATCCAATGAGGCCACCACCGACAACGATGAAATCATAGGCCTTCATTTTTCCTCCACGCGATCAGGAATGCGCTAGGATTCCGCACCGACACCGCGACCAACTCCCGATCATCGGCTGTGGATTGGAGAACGCCATACTTGCCCAATCGCGGCGATATGTCTATTCATATTAGCAGGGCATGTAAAGCGGATCTCCGATCCGTGTCTTGCTGCCCACCGGGATCGTCGAGGCGAACCCCAAGAATGTGCTCTCTCGTGGGGAAGCGCGACGTCGATCGACGCAGCTCACCTGGGATACAGGTCGATCGTATCAGAGGTTACAATGTCGTCCGAACAATTCCATATGGGCACATTCCGTCACCGGCCGGTGCACGGGGTGACAATCGGGATCCTGGTTCTCGACACCGGATTTTTGCGCCTCCCTGGCGATGTCGCGAATGCCTCGACGTGGCGCTTTCCGGTGCAGTTCGCCGTCGTGCGTGGCGCGACGCCTCAGAAGGTCATTGAGGAAAAGTGCGAGTCCGTCATTGATCTGTTCCGCACCGCAATCGACGATCTCGCGGCGCTCGGCGTGGACGGGATCACGACGACGTGCGGCTTTCTCTCGGCGTTGCATCCCCAGTTGCAGGCGCACAGCCCCGTGCCGATCGCAACCTCAAGTCTTCAGCAGATTCCGTTGGTGCAGAGTACGTTGCCCAAGGTCAAGTCCGTTGGCGTCCTCGTCTCCGACAAAGCATCGTTGACGGATGCGCATTTCACCGGAGTGGGTGCGCCGATCGGATTGCCGATCGGCGAACTTCCGGCTGATGGAATCATCCGGCGAAACATGAAAGCCAATGCGCTCGATCCGGATTTCTCGCAGCAGGAGAGCGAAGTCCTCGATGTTGCGGAGCGTCTTCTCAACGACAACCCCCATATCGGCGCGCTCGTCAGCGAATGCGCCAATTTTCCGCCCTATTCCGCGAGCCTGCAGCGGAAGTTCGGTCTTCCGGTTTACGATATCGTGACGCTGGTAGAGTGGTTCCATGCGGGGCTGAGACCCCGCGCCTACGGTTCGTAAGCCGCGTTCCGCAGGCGCTGCGCCGGATCAATCATTTTCGTCGGCCGGACGCCAGATTGGTAATTCCGGTCGGAGAAAAATGGAGCATCAGGTCGCGTTTGGCTTGAATCGTCCCGCGATCCGGTAGCGTTCTCCGCAATGCCACAGCCGTGCAAACGTGACCGGTCCTGAATCATTCCAGGTTCGGCGTTCGACCACGAGACTTGCAGCGCCCGCCCGCACCTTGAGGTGAGTCGCGACGTATCGCGGCGCGCTTTTGGCGTAGATGACATGCTCTGCCTCGGTCCAGGGTGTGTCGCGCAGATACTCCTTGGGCGGCACGGCGCCGAAATCCCTGTTCAGCGCCTTTGGAATAGCGCTCGGTGCAAAGAGGCGCTCTTCAAGCTGCAACGGGATGCCGTTCGACAGGTGGACGCAGACAACCCATTCCAACCCGACCGAAGGCTCGACCTCCAGGAGCTTCCTGCGCTCGTCATCCTTGGCGACGGATTCGTGTTCGACGACCACGAAGCTGTATTCGTCGCCGGCTCGCTTCACCTCCGCGGCGATGTCCCACATTTCGAAGACGGGCCGCTCGGGCGCGCGTTCGGCGACGATCGTGCCCGCCCGGCGCCTGCGAAGAACGATGTTGTCAGCCGCAAGGCTCCGCAGGGCGCGGTGCACGGTCATTCGCGCGGCGCCATAACGCGCCATGAGTTCGAATTCCGACGGAATCGGATGACCCGGCGGCCAAACCCCACTGGCAATCATACGCTCGATGGCCGTGCGGATCTGGCGCCACAGCGGTCCCTGGCCATCGAGTTTCAGATTGGCTTTTTCCTGAGCGGTTTTAGCTTTTTCCTGGGCGGTTTTAGTTGCTTCGGCGGTGGCGACAATGCTGCGAGCCTTTTGCTTTCGCGCCGGCGGAGTTTTATCTTGCGGGCTCTTTCGAGCGTGAGTGGATCTGCGCGGCTCTCGGTGCACTGTGCTGTCTCGTATCTCATGAGTGACGAACTGGGCGCATTTCGATCCAGCTGTTTGGCGTCTGGCACAGATTCTGCCATGCATCAGGGGCGATCATCGGATATATTGAAGATCGATGCGAAAAAATTCGGCGCTCTCTGCTGAACTGACTTCTATCGCAGATGGAGATCGACTGTCTAGCAGGACGGTGTCGTTCGGTCGAAGGTCGGCCGTTCCATCGTCCGAGCGCACCCGCAGAGGGGCCCCGCAAGCGTGCAGGATCAACACATCTTCGCCATTTCGACGCAACAGAACCGTGGAGCGAACGCCGATCTTCTCTACACGATGGCTCACCCGTCCCCGCCGCGTCATGACGTTGAGATCTTCGACCGCCCCGCCGATCGGTTCTGCATCGACGGGCGTGTCACCGGAAAACGTGAAGGGAGGGCTTGCAACATCAAGTTTCCGACGCCCCTGCCCCGAAACCTTCAGCATGACGCCTTCGCCTGAGAGCAAACACAGGGTCCGGTTGACGCTCGGGAACGCCGAGAACGCTCCCGGCGCCGCAACCTTTGCCCGGCTGATGCGCCAGTCGAAATCGTCAAGCGTCGCTCCTTCCGGAAAGACCGCTATCACGGTCGTCGTTCCGGCCCCATTCTTCCAGGGCATCGAGCGGTAATCGGCCGCGCGACTGATACGCATCAAGGCACCTCACCGAATTCATGCCGCCCCGCTCTCGCGAGCGTGACTCAGCGTAGGCCCGGCAAATTGAGGCCGTGCTCGCGAGCGCATTCCTGCGCGATCTCGTAGCCCGCATCGGCGTGGCGCATGACGCCGGTGGCAGGGTCGTTCCATAGGACCCTTGCGATGCGTCTCGCCGCATCCGGGGTGCCGTCGCAGGCAATGACCATACCGGAATGCTGAGAGAAACCCATGCCGACTCCGCCACCATGGTGGAGGGAAACCCAGGTCGCACCGGACGCGCAATTGAGCAATGCGTTGAGCAGCGGCCAGTCGGAGACGGCATCCGAGCCATCCTTCATGGCTTCCGTCTCGCGGTTCGGCGAAGCGACGGACCCGCTATCCAGGTGATCGCGGCCGATGACGATCGGCGCTTTCAATTCGCCGTTCGCCACCATTTCATTGAAGGCAAGTCCGAGGCGGTGCCGGTCGCCAAGGCCGACCCAGCAGATCCGTGCAGGCAAGCCCTGGAACTTGATTTGCTCCCTTGCCATGTCGAGCCAGTTGTGGAGATGCTTGTTGTCGGGCAGCAATTCCTTGACCTTGGCGTCGGTCCGGTAAATGTCCTCCGGATCTCCGGAAAGCGCCGCCCAGCGGAACGGCCCGATGCCGCGGCAGAACAATGGGCGGATATAGGCCGGCACGAATCCGGGAAAGTCGAAGGCATCCGAAACCCCCTCCTCCAGCGCCATTTGGCGGATGTTGTTGCCGTAATCGACAGTCGGAATCCCCATCCGGTGAAAGTCGAGCATGGCGCGGACCTGCTCTGCCATCGAGTGCCTGGCCGCTTGGGCGACGGCCTTCGGATCCGTCTCGCGCTTGGCTTCCCACTCGGCCACCGTCCAGCCCTTGGGGAGATAGCCGTTGACCGGATCATGCGCAGAGGTCTGGTCAGTGACGCAATCCGGCCGGATCCCGCGCCGAACCAGTTCCGGAAAGACCTCAGCGGCATTGCCGAGGAGCGCCACCGAGATCGCCTTGCCGGATTTGCGCGCTTTGTCGATAATCGCAATGGCGTCGTCGAGATCCTTCGCCTGAACGTCGACATAGCCCGTGCGCAGGCGCATCTCGATCCGGCTCGCCTGGCATTCGACCGCAAGGCACGACGCGCCGGACATCGTCGCGGCGAGCGGCTGCGCGCCTCCCATGCCGCCGAGCCCCGCCGTCAGGACCCACTTGCCGGCAAGATTGCCGCCGTAATGCTGACGACCCATTTCGACGAAGGTCTCGTATGTGCCCTGAACGATGCCTTGGGATCCGATATAGATCCAGGATCCGGCCGTCATCTGGCCGTACATCATCAGGCCCTTGCGATCGAGTTCGTTGAAATGGTCCCAATTCGCCCAATGCGGCACCAAGTTCGAGTTCGCGATCAGAACACGCGGCGCATCCGCATGGGTGCGAAAGACGCCCACAGGCTTGCCGGATTGCACCAGCAGGGTTTCGTCCTGTTCGAGCGTCTTGAGCGCGGCGACGATGCGATCGAAACTCTCCCAGTCGCGCGCGGCGCGACCGATGCCGCCATAGACCACGAGTTCGCCGGGCTTCTCCGCAACATCCGGATCGAGATTGTTCATGAGCATGCGAAGCGGCGCTTCGGTCAGCCAGCTTTTCGCCGACAAGGCGGTGCCGTGATCGGCGCGGATGACACGGGTGTTATCGATACGGGTCATGACAGATCCTCAGTCAGTCGACGGGGCGGAGCCCGCCATCGCGATAGTGCTATGGGTCACGCTGGCAGCGTTGATGTCGAAGGTCATCCGCCGCCATCAGACGGCGTTGGTGACGGAAGGGAGCGTGTCGCGCCCGGCGGCCTCCGCCAATGTCCCCGCGCGAACGAGCGTCATCGCGGCGGCGATATCGGGAGCAAAGTAGCGATCGTCGACAAGCGTTGGAACAACGGCCCGTACGGTGGATCGGACTGCCTCAAGGGGAGAGCTCGAGGTGAGCGGCTTGTGGAAGTCGCAGCCCTGCGCCGCGGTCAACAACTCGATGCCGACGACACCGACGGTGTTCTCCGCCATAGCCAGGAGCCGCCGCGCGCCGTGGGTTGCCATCGACACGTGATCTTCCTGATTGGCGGAGGTCGGGATTGAATCGACGCTTGCCGGAAAGGCCCGCTGCTTGTTCTCGGAGACCAAAGCCGCGGCCGTGACCTGAGGGATCATGAAGCCGGAATTAAGCCCCGGCTTCGGCGTCAGGAAGGCCGGAAGTCCCGACAGGGCAGGATCGACCAGCATGGCGATGCGACGCTCGGAAAGCGAACCGATCTCGCACAGCGCCATGGCGATCATGTCCGCCGCGAAGGCCACCGGCTCGGCGTGGAAATTGCCGCCGGAAATCACCTCGCCGGTTTCCGCAAAAACCAGCGGATTGTCGGAGACGCCATTTGCCTCCAGCGCGAGCGTGTGAGCCGCTTGCCGGAGGAGATCAAGGCAAGCGCCCATCACTTGCGGTTGGCAACGCACACAATACGGATCCTGCACCCGCTCGTCGTTGACGAGGTGCGAGGCGCGAATCCCGCTACCGGAAATCAGATGGCGCAGGGACGCGGCGACTTCGATCTGGCCCTGGTGGCGACGCAGTGCCTGAATCCTGTGATCGAACGGGCTGTCCGACCCCTTTGCCGCATCCGTCGAAAGAGCTCCGGTGACGAGCGCGGCCTGAAAAGCGCGTTCGGCTTCGAACAGACCCGCCAATGCGAGCGCAGTCGAGACTTGCGTTCCGTTGAGAAGCGCCAGGCCTTCTTTTGGACCGAGCGTCAATGGCTCCAATCCAGCCCGCGAAAGTGCGGTTTCGGCCGGCAGGCGTTCGCCTGCGACCACCATCTCGCCGACACCCATGAGCGCCGCGGTCATATGCGCCAGAGGTGCGAGATCGCCCGAAGCTCCGACTGATCCCTGTCCGGGAATGACCGGTACGAGTCCCTTCGCCAGGCATGTGGTCAGAAACTCGATCGTTTCCCACCGGACGCCGGAAGCGCCTTGCGCGAGACTGGCAAGCTTCAACGAAAGGATAAGTCTTGTGACTGAAACCGGGAGCGGTTCGCCGACACCCGCTGCATGCGACAGCACGATATTGCGCTGGAGCGCGACCAGATCGGCATCAGCGATGCGCACGCTCGCGAGCTTCCCAAAGCCCGTATTGATGCCATAGACCGGCGCACCTTTGGCGATGATGGATTGGATCGTCCTGGCGCTGGCCTCGACTGCAGGTCTGCAGCTCGCAGCAAGTTGGACATCGGCACCCCGGTAGATCGCATGCCAGGTGGACAGCGGTACAGATCCGGGTTCAAGCGTGAAAGTATCTGTCACTTCCCTCTCCAAATTCGAGTATGCAGCGGATTGAAGCCGAGGCGATAAACAAGCTCGGCCGGATGTTCGATGTCCCAGATGGCGAGGTCGCACCACTTTCCGCATTCAAGGGTGCCGATCTCGCCGCTCCTGCCCAAAGCGTGCGCTGCCTCCCGGGTCACACCCGCAAGGCATTCGTCAACCGTCAGCCGGAAGAGTGTCGCCGCCATATTCATGGTGAGCAGCAGCGACGTCAGCGGCGAGGTGCCGGGATTGCAATCCGTTGCGATTGCAATCCGCGTGCCGTGCCGGCGAAAAGCCTCTATCGGCGGCTGCTGTTTCTCGCGCAGGGTATAGAAGGCGCCGGGCAGCAGGACCGCGACCGTACCGGCCTTGGCCATCGCCGCCGCGCCTGTTTGGTCGGTATATTCGACGTGGTCGGCGGACAATGCCCGGAAATCGGCGGCCAACTTCGCGCCGTGCAGATTGGAAAGCTGATCGGCGTGCAGCTTCACCGGCAAGCCGGCAATCTTGGCTGCCGTGAAGAAGCGCTCCACCTGCTCCGGAGAGAAAGCGATGCCTTCGCAGAACGCATCGACCGCATCTGCAAGACCCTCGCCGGCGATGGTCGGAAGCGTTTCGCAGCAAAGTTCATCGATATACGAATCGTGGTCGGTCGCTTCCGGTGGAAGCGCATGAGCGCCCAGAAACGTGGTGATGATGGAGACAGGCCGTTCGTCGCCGAGACGTCGCGCCGCGCGCAGCATTTTCCGTTCGTTCTGCGTATCGAGTCCATAACCCGACTTGACCTCGATCGTGGTGGCACCCTCGGCGATGAGATGATCGAGGCGTGGGAGAGCGGCCCTCACGAGATCGTCTTCGCTCGCCTGACGCGTGGCCTTGACCGTCGAAACAATGCCGCCGCCCGCGCGGGCAATATCTTCGTACCCAACGCCCCGCAATCGCATCTCGAACTCGGCTGCCCGGTTGCCGCCGAAGATCAGATGCGTGTGACAGTCGATAAGTCCCGGTGTAATCCAGCGACCTTCGCAATCGATCGTCTCACCGGCCTCCCAGCCATCCGGCAAGGTCGCCATCGGCCCGACGAACGCGATGCGTCCATTCGCGCAGGCAATGGCGGCCGCTTTCACTTCGCCGAGCCCGCCGGCGGCACCGGCCAGCGTGGCGAGCTGGGCATTCAGCCAGATCCTGTCAAAGTGGGGGGCCGTGTCAGACATCACGCGCTCCAGAGCTCCATTTCGATCCTAGATAATTGCAGGCAGGGTGTCTTGTCTATACAATTATTCCGACACCTGCCGGTGGCGCCATGCATGCGTCGACATGGCCTTCTCGGCTTGGGGTTCCCGAGCCTGAGAGCATTCCATGGAGAAGTCGGCCGCTCATCCGGCTTGAGACAAGCCTCTCACCGCAGTGCCACGTCACCACGTGATGCCGGCGCTCGTCTCTGTTGAAACTTCCGCGCTTACCGGGCGAGCGATTTCGCGTTGCCCGGCAGGTTGTTGAGCACCTCGAGCCATGACGCCTTCTGCGCGACGACTTTATCCTGATCGGGTAGGAAAAGACGCCGGAACGCTTCATTCTGGACGAGAAGCTCTCCATACGCGAAGTCCTTCGGGATCACGGCATTTGCCACGACGGGTGCGTAAATGCTGTTGAGGGCAAACGCCTCCTGCCAGGTTTGGCTCAAGACGTGATTTACAAACGCCATGGCCAACGTCAGGTCGGTTGCGGACCGAGTGACATTGACCGTTGAGATCAGCGGAAAGGTTCCCTCGCTCGGTCGAGCGATCTTGATATTGTTGGCTCTGTTCTGCCAGAGCTCCTTCACACGCCCCGCCGGCAACACGGCGAGCCAAGCGTTCCCTGCCTGCAGCGACGAAACGACCTCGCTTTCGGAATCGGCCAGGCGGATGAGATTTCCGCTCTCAATAAGCGCGGCCATCCGCTTCAGGCCGGGCTGCATGTCGTCGATGCTTCCACCCGCCTTCTGGGATTGAAGCACCGCAAGGCTGAGCGACGAACTTTGGTCGAGCCCAAGAATGACGACGCGGTTCTTGTATCTGGGATCCCACAGAGCATCCCACGATGTTGGTCCGTCGGTCACATGGGTTGAATCGTAGACGAGCACATAATCGCCGACATTGGCGAAGATCGTGTAGGGTGAATGGATCGCATTCGGGTAGAGATTTTTCATGTTCGGCACTTGGGTCGCATCGAGCGGTTCCCATAGATCTTCCTTCTCGCCCGCGATGGAATTCAGCAACGTGTTGGTTGCAACATCCACATATCCAAGGCGCGAGTTGGTCAGGTGATCTGCGCTTGAACCGACCACCCATTGCACCTTGCAATCGTGGATGGATTCAAACTCGGTGACGAGACTCTCGTAGGTTTCCCGATAACTCCCGCTCCACGTGGTAACGCGCAACACACGCTCACCCGCATTCCGCGATGGCGATCCTGATGGCAGCGCCGCGGTAACGGGAGCAGCTGACGAATATGTGTTCATGGGTCTCTCCGAAATCCGTCACTCGCCACCTCTCGCACGCGTCCCTCGTCGGGCAGGACGGAAAAACGAGTGCGCGCAGCGACTGATTTTCATATGTGGCCACAACATTCCGTTAATGTCTATGCAACATGTTTGTTTTTTGAAAACATGCCTGGCCGGTTACCTGCTCCTGAGGGAGGTGCCGGCGGGTGTCGTCGAATTGAATGGGACTTGCGAGCCTTGGCGCCCCGAATGCAGCGCGGTGTCGGATCCACATTCACGGCCGACGTTTCGTCTACCGGAAAATACCGTGTATTAGGGTTCGGACTCAATCAGCCTCCAACGGACGGTCCGATCAGTCTCCCTTCTCAGAAATTGGCGTGCCGGGCGACGCTTCGACGCTCACGAGCCGATCAAGGTTTGCGATCAAGCGCGTGAGCAGGGCAATGAGCAGCCCGGCCTCCTCGTCTGTGAAGTCGCGGAGTGCCTCATGATTACCTCGGAGTAAGGCAGCAACCGCGTCCGGCAGGCGCGCTTCTGCCACCTCCGTCAGTGTGATGCGGCTGCTACGCCCATCGGTCGGGTCAGGCGCGCGCTGAATCAGCCCGTCTCGCTCCATGCGGGCGAGCATCTGCGCCATCGGCGGCTGCTCGATCTTGGCGAAGCGGGCGAGATCACGTTGCGTGCTCGCCCGGCCATCCTGAAGCGCGACCAGCACAGGCAGTTGTCCAACGCCGAAGCCAAGCGGCTTGAGCCGCGCTTCGCTGAGGCGGGCGAAGCCGCGCGCCGCGAGACTGATCAGGTGCCCAGGCGTCGCGAGCACATCTAGGTCCATCGCATTTTCATCCCTTGCACCCACCGCCACCGTGATGCATACGTACATATATAAATGAGTTGGCCTTTAACGCAACATCCGTACTATGCAAGGAGAGACCCAGTGGACGATGACGTCAAAGTCCTTGAACGCATCTACGATCGCTTTAACGCGCGGGACATAGACGGCGTGATGACCGCGCTCACCGACGATGTCGCTTGGGCCAACGGTATGGATGGTGGCTACGTTCATGGCCGCGAGGCCGTACGCGAGTACTGGACGCGCCAATGGACCATGGTCAGTCCGCACGTCGAGCCTGTGGGTTTTCATCGAACTGCGGATGGCGCGATCATCGCAGAGGTTCGGCAGTCCGTCCGCGATCTCGAAGGCAAACCGCTCGAGGGGCAGACGCACGGGCTTAAAGACAAGACGGTCGGACACGTATTCCGTCTTCGAGAAGGCAAGGTGGCTCGCTTCGACATCCAGGATGCTACCTAGAGCCCAGACCCGTTTAGAGCCAGAACGCTATAGCGGTGGCAAGGGCGACGCCTGAGAGGAAGTTGGCGGCAAGTTTGTCGTAGCGGTGGACGCGGCGGAAGTCCTTGCGGCGGCAGAAGGCGTTCTCGATGAGGTGTCGGCCGCGATAACGTTCCTTGTCATAGCAGATGGCGCGCTTGCGGCTGCGCCGGCCGGGGATGACGGGAACGGCGCCAGAATCGCGGAGCCAGAAGCCTCGGCGGGACCAGCGGTTGAACCGGTTGTACACAGTCGTCGACGGCCCGTAGTCGGTCGGGCAGTCACACCAGCGGCAGCCCACCTTCAGCACGTGAAGGATGCCGGAGATCACCCGTCGGTCGTCGACGCGCCTGGCGCCAGGTTGGTTCCTCGGCAGATGCGGCTCGATCGCCGCCCACGCCTCATCCGACAACCAGAACAGCGCCATGCGCCACCTCCCGTGATCCACGCCATCCGTGAATCAGGAAAGCTGCTCCGCCTCAAGCCTTTGATTGGGTTTGAGCCCTAGGGTCTGGACTCAATCATGCCCACCAGAGGACGAGGGCGGCGAGAGCGACGGCTGATCGGAAGTTTCGGGCGAGCTTGTCGTAGCGGGTCGCGATGCGGCGCCAGTCTTTGAGACGGTAGAACATGCGCTCGACGAGGTTGCGCCTCTTGTAGGCTTGGCGATCGAAGGGATGGACGCGTCTGCGGGTCGGATTGTTGGGGATGACGGGCGTCGTTCCGCGTTCGGCGAGGAACTGCCGCAGACCGTTGGCATCGTAAGCGGTGTCGGCGGCGCACAGTCGCGCTGGAGGCAGCGGGCCGAGGAGCGGGAGCGCGGCGCGGATATCGCCGAGCTGGCCTTTGCTTACCTCGAGCGCGATGGGGCGTCCGAGGGGATCGCAGACGGCGTGGATTTTCGTTGTCCTGCCGCCGCGCGAGCGACCGATCGCTTGCGCTTCGGCCCCCCTTTTTCACCCGCCGCCGAGCGATGCGCTTTGGCGGTGGTGCTGTCAATCGCGTGAAAGTCGTCATCCGGCGCGAGTTGGCGCAAGGCCTCAAACAGGCGCTGCCAGAGCTTGCGCCGCGACCACCGGTTCCAGCGGTTGTAGATCGTC
Organism: Microvirga brassicacearum; assembly: GCF_008757455.1. Lineage (GTDB taxonomy): Bacteria > Pseudomonadota > Alphaproteobacteria > Rhizobiales > Beijerinckiaceae > Microvirga > Microvirga brassicacearum. Next base: position 40,103 of record NZ_VCMV01000013.1, read on the forward strand.
GTATAGGGGCCGTAGACCGGCGGGCAATCCCGCCCCCGGCATCCCGACATCTGCACATGAATGATGCCGCTCAGCACCCGCCGATCATCGACCCGGCGGGCGCCGGGCTGGTTCTTTGGCAGATGCGGCTCGATCGCCAGCCACTGCGCATCGCTCAACCAAAACTCGTTCGCCACGATCCAAGCTCCGTCAATTCAGAGCTTGAATCATATTCAAATGCAGATTCCTAGGCGTGATTGAGTACAGACCTTAGGGATATCGACACCTACATGGAAAATCCCTTTGCGAGTACACATCCAAAAAGGCCTTGGCGAAATGTTCGCCAAACTTACCGAGTCGCAACTTATCGAGGTGCGTCAGGAAGGCGCTAGGCATGGCTGATTGTGCCAAACCCGAATTACCATCAGGTTGCGATATAACCATAGGACTACTCAGACCAACCAACCGCCAATTGGGTAATGTTTACGAAATTCCCTCTTGGTTTCAATAAGCATAGATTTTCTAAAATGCCTGTGAGGCTCGACGATGGGCGGCCCACGACAAGTCTTGAGTTTTGCGTTGGTTTCGTCCGCTCACGTTCTCTCAGCGAGATGGCACTCATCCGGGCGTACACACAAAAATCCGGTATGCGGGACATCAGGTCGCCTTCGGAAACTGCCCGGTCCTGCCAAACGTTACGAGCGAATGGTCCATTCATCACCGCCTTCAGATATGACCGCCCAAGCCTCTGAGGGCCTCGATGCGCCCGCCGTCGCCCGGCTGTTGGATGAGATCGGGCAGCGGCTCGTGCTCGCAGGAGAGAACCCTTACAAGGCACGCTCCTACTCCCGGGCTGCGGAGAGCCTCCAGTTGCTCGTTGAACCCCTTGAGCAGGTAATCGCCGCAGGACGGCTCCAGGAGATCCCAGGAGTGGGTGCCGCTTTATCAGAGACGATCCGGCGACTGCACCGGACGGCATGACGCCGCGTCTGGAGGCCATGCGGGCCGAGGAAGACGCAGGGCAGAACCATGCCCAGTGGAAAGCCTGAACATTGGCCGGTTTGCGCTCTGGTAGAAGGAAGAGATTGGACGTGCTGACAAGAGGGCCCAGATGTGAGCGATCGATCCACCGTCAGTTCCTCCGTAGATCGGTTCATAGCGCCTTCCAGATAGGCCCTGCGCTTGCTGCAGCCGCTTCATGACGCACGTCGCCTTGCAAAAGAGCACGATGCATCCGATATCAGCGTTGGTCGAATTCATCACGGCATCACTTTCTTCCTCCCGGTGATCCCGTGTCGGCCGTTCCCTCTGGAAGGTTTTGACTCTTTTGTCGGACCTCTACTTTGCCGGGCCTCGTGCCCGGCCTTTTTTTTGCGCATGCCATTCCGTGCGGTGCCCGCGCGCACGATCACCCGACGGAGAATACCGCAATGCCTCCGCGGTCAATGCAAGATTTGGCTGCCGTCGATGATGATGCGTTTAGGACTTCCATGCCGCTCAGGAGCCTTGGTCAGAAGCGTTTCGCGGCCGCCAGGTCGCGGTGTCCGCTGAACCAGAACTCGACCGTATCGCCCATTTGTCGATCGCGCGGTAGAGATATCTCCATTCTCAGCGCATTTTTGATGTAGGTTTCATCGACATGCTATTTTCGGCCGACAGCACGCTTTTGCAAATTGACACGCTGAAGCAGTTCCGGTGAATAACGGACGACCCAGCGATGGATGGTGGCGTGGTGGACGGTGATGCAGCGCTCGGCCATCATCTTTTCGAGATTGCGGAGGCTCAGTCCGTAGGCAAGATACCAGCGCACGCACAGCAAGATCAGCGAACGATCGAAATGGCGGCCTTTAAACGTCATACACCTCCGAACTTTACCGGGGTGTAGGCCGGAGCAGGTTACCGGAGAGTTTGCGACAGTTCCCGCTTCGGCGACTGTGCAATAAGAGTGGGAATCTGGTGCATTGAGATGAGGAGTAGCTCGTTGGGCGACACATACCGCGTGGGGCGATCGAGAACTGGCCTTGGCCTATTTGCAACAAGGCTTATCGAGAAGGGCGAATTCATTGTCGAGTACGATGGCCCACGCCTCACCAATGATGAAGTCGAGGAACGCAGGAATACACGGTATCTTTTCACCGTGAATAGCCGATGGACCGTCGATGGATCTCCGCGGTGGAACCTTGCCCGTTATATCAATCATTGTTGCAGGCCGAACGCCGAGGCTGTGATTACGCGGGGCAGGATTCGGATCAAAGCCCGCAAGCGGATTCGACCAGGTGATGAGATCGCCTACCATTACGGCAAGAGTTATTTCGATGCATTCATCGCACCTAAAGGCTGCAAATGCCCGAAATGCGAGCCGGGTGCCGCCGGATGAGTTACGTAGGCTCGTGGACCTGTTCAGAAATACAAGCCTACATGGATGGTCTGTGAGCCGACCCTGACGCTGATCTTGAAATGATCCGTCTGCACAATTATTGAAACATTGCGTGGCCGGTGGGCCACGATGTTGGTTCCCCCAGCATGGCGAACGCTGCAAAAAACAATCCCCGCGCCTCCAGAATCGCGCACGGCTTCGCCGGGTTCTGCCGCAAACTCGGTTTTTACTTGCCGATACTAGCGGATTCGCACTGACCGGATGCTGTAAAATCAATGGCTTAGCGCCATCGCCATGGCGGGCGAATAGCGCAAAAAAACCCTATACTTCAAGGTTGCGACAGAACCCATGGCGATTGGCCGCGATCCAGAAGACGGCTTGACAGCGAACGAACTGTATCGGTAGGTACATACCTGATAATATTCAGGTTCACACCTAAGAGGATGCATACACGATGGATCGCCTGCGGATCGGGGTCTTGGGAGTTGGCGTTCAAGGAAATCTGCATGCGCAGGTACTGAAGACCATACCGGAGGCAGACTTTGTAGGCGTGGCGGAGGCGGATGGCGCCCGTCGAAGCAAGGCGGAAGCAACGTTCGGAGTCCTTGGATATGGCTCTCTCGACGACCTTCTCGACCACGTGGATGCGGTTTCCATCTGCTTGCCCGATCATTTGCATGAGGAGCCGACACTGAAGGCGCTGGCGGCCGGAAAGCGGGTCCTCCTCGAGAAGCCCATGTCTATCTCGACCGCGAGTTGCGATCGCATCATGGCGGGATGTCCTGATCCGGATGCTTTGATGATCGGTCAGATCCTGCGCTTCGACCCTCGCGTCATCCGTGCTCGCGAGCTTGTGCGCGCCGGGGATATCGGAGAGATTTGGCACGCCAAGGTGTGGCGCTCGACATCGCAAGCGGTAGGGGTCGGCATCTGGGATCGAACTTCCGTCGCGTGGTTCCTGGGTGTCCATGATGCGGATCTTTTGCGTTTCGTCACGGGTCAGGAAGCGGAGGTGGTGGCTGCTATCGGCCGCAACGTGCTCTCTCCTGGCACGGAGGATGTCGTGCACGCGTTGTTGCGCCTTGATGGTGGAGCGATTGCCACCATGGAGAATAGCTGGACGCTCCCCCATAGTCGGCCCTCCCGTGCCGACGCGGGCCTTCGGATCATTGGGTCCAAGGGTGCCATCGAGGTCACCTTGAGCCATACGGACCTTCTCATGGTTCCGCGCGAAGGCAATGCGGTCAACATGGACACGTACTTCTGGCCCAGCCGCGAAGGAGCTGGCGCATCCAATCTTCGCACGGAACTGGAGGCATTCATTCGCGCAGCGATTTCCAAGGGACCCTCGCCGATCCCGGGGAGCGAAGGGCGTGCGGCGGTCGCTCTCGTCGAAGCTGTCGAAACGGCACTTGGAAAGCAGTAAGGAAAGAGCCGAAAGGTGAGCGGGTATCTGGCGCATCGATTGCTTTCGTCCTTCGTCGTCATCCTCGGCGCGGCTACCATCATCTTTGTCGCCATTCGTGCTGTTCCGGGCGATCCTGCGATTGTCATGTTGGGCCCATCTGCGACGCCCGAGCAAATTGCGGCCTTGCGCAGTTCCTACGGTCTCGACCAGTCGGTGTTCAGCCAATACCTGCAATTCCTCATTCGCATGGTAACGTTCGATTTCGGCCCGTCTTTCAGGCTTGGAATGCCTGCGGGCCAAGTGATTGCAAACGCCCTGCCGGCGACCGCTTCCTTGGCCTTCATTTCGCTTTGCGTCGCCCTCGTCGCTGGATTTCCCTTAGGCATTGTCTCGGCACTTCGGCCTAATGGTTGGGTCGATCGAGTCGTTTCGATCTTCTCCATGACCGGGCAGGCATTACCGAGCTTTTGGGTCGGCATCATGCTTGTCCTGATCTTCTCGAGGACTTTGCGCATTCTGCCGAGTGGAGGAGCGGAATCGCCCGGAGCGATTCTTATGCCAGCACTGACACTCGCATTGCCTTTCCTGAGCGTGGTCGTGAGGCTTGTACGTTCCGGACTGCTCGAAGTGCTCGGGGAAGGCTATGTGCAGACTGCCCGTGCCAAAGGATTGAAGGAGACCCGTGTGGTCGGGCGACACGCCTTGCGGAACATGCTCATTCCGGTCGTCACGATTGTGGGTCTCGAACTGGGAGGCCTGCTCGGCGGCGCGGTCATCGTCGAGACTGTCTTTGCCTGGCCCGGACTCGGCCGGCTACTAATCGATTCGATTGCTGCACGCGACTATTCCGTTGTTCAGGCCTGTGTCGTCGTTCTGGTGCTGGGTTTCGTACTCATCAACCTTGTCGTCGATCTTCTCTACGGTTTTCTCGACCCGCGAGTGCGAGTGGGATCATGAAGTCCGCGACCGCACCAGTTCCAGCTCGCGCTTTGTCATCCATCTCCGCTCGATCGAAGATCGATCTGCGCTTGCTTGTGCCGGGATTGATCTGTGTGGTCTATGTGGTCGTTGCGATCATCGGACCATTCCTCACCCGCTACGATCCTGTGGCTACAAATACAAGCCAGCGACTGCGGCCGCCGTTTTCGGAGCTGCGCGACGGTTCCATTGCATTGTTCGGAACCGACCAAGTAGGACGCGATCTCCTTGGGCAGGTGATCGCAGGAGCCCAGATTTCCCTGACTGTCGGTTTTCTCACATTGGTCATCGCTGGGATCCTTGGAACAGCTCTCGGAGTGTTGGCCGGTTACCGCGGCGGATGGGTCGATACCGTCCTGATGCGTCTCGCTGATATCCAACTGGCCTTTCCGTCAATCCTTCTCGCGGTACTGGTCGCGGCGGTTGTGGGCCCAAGCCTTTTGAACATCATTCTTGTCCTGGCATTCACGCGCTGGGTGGTTTTCGCGCGTGTCGCACGCGCGCAGACCCTTGCGGTCAAGAATCGCGATTTCGTTAGTGCATCACGCACCCTCGGGGCCGGCGACTGGCACATCGTGCGTCATTGCATTCTTCCGGCTCTGGTTGCCCCGGTGCTCGTCGTGGCGACGGTTCAGTTCGGGCTGGTTATCGTTGCTGAAGCTTCCTTGAGCTTTCTTGGTCTCGGCATGCCTGCAGGAACCCCGAGCTGGGGTGTTTCCATTGCCAGTGGCCGAAATTACCTCGCGACCGCCTGGTGGATTTCTACCATGCCGGGTCTCGTACTGTCCGCACTTGTCATCGCAGTCGGCGTCCTCGGCGACCGGTTGCGTGATCGCTTTGATCCAAACTTGACGACCCGGTGATAGCGCTTCCGCGCACCCGCACCGCAACAAAGGAGGGTTATTTCAATGACGATTTTGCACCTTCACCGTCAAAGTCTCGGCATGTTTGCCGGACTGACCATAGCTGCATCCGCCGCCAGTATGCCATTATCGGGTGCATTTGCGCAGAGCGCGGCACAGACCTTGCGGGTGGCCAACCCGGTCGCGGTGGTGTCGCTCGATCCCTTCGGCGCAAAGGCCGCCGACCAGCCGACGTTGACGGTAACGCAGGAGGTGCTTGAGCCGCTCGTCATGCGTCGGGACGGCGCCATCCATCCCTGGTTGGCGGAGCGGTGGGAGAACCCGGACAATCTGACCTGGATTTTTCATCTCAAGTCCGGCATCCAGTTTGCCGATGGCTCGCCGATGACGAGCGCTGACGTCAAGGCGTCGCTCGATCGTGTGATCGCGGAAAAAGGACCTCTAGCGGGCCTGTGGGCAGCCGTTGAGGCCATCGAAACGCCGGATGCACAGACATTTAAGATCAAGACGACGCAGCCCGTCGGCACGATCCTGAGTAATCTCACGATGCTGGGAATCGCACCTGCAGCAAAGATTCGAGATCCCAACTTTTTCAGTGCGCCCTATGGCACTGGGCCGTTCAAGGTCGCGTCATTCACCGCCGGTCAACTCGTGCGTCTGGTCCGCAACGAAAATTACTGGGGCGAAAAGCCAAAGCTGTCACAGATCGAGTATCGGTATATTCCGGAAGTATCCGGCCGGATCACGGCCTTGGAAAACAACGAGATCGATTTCACGTGGGGACTTCCCCCAGATCAGATCGATCAAGTCAAGGACAGCAAGAGTCTCACCGTTGAGTCCTTCCCGACCTACTCCAACTACTACATGTGGTTCAACAATTCGAGAAAGCCCTTCACCGACGCGCGGGTGCGCCAGGCTATGTGGCATGCGGTGGATCTCGCTCAAATTCAGAAGGACCTTTTCCCCGGTACGGCGAGTCTGGCGAAGGGACCGATCCCGCAGGCCGTCTTCGGCTCATCAGTTCAAACGCCCTACGCCTATGATGTGGCGAAGGCAAAGAAGCTTCTTGCTGATGCCGGTTATCCTAACGGATTCGAAACGGCGATGATGTGGAGCAGCCAGTGCTGCGCCGCAGTTCGTGAGTTCGCGGAGACCCTGGTGAGTTACTGGGCGGCAGTCGGGATCAAAGTAACGCCCCAGGAACTGGAGCGCGCCACGTGGCTCGACCGGCTTCTGAAACTCGACTGGGATAGCACGCTCACCGATGGCAACACTCTCACCGGTGATGCTGACTTCACTCTGGCGCGACTCTATCTCTCGTCAGCCAAGCGCATGGGTTATGCCAATCCAAAACTTGACGAGATTTTGCTTGCAGCACGTGCAGAACTCGATCAGGCGAAGCGTTCCGAGCTCTACGCTTCAGCGGGGCGCCTCATCTGGGACGAGGCGGTGGGCATCTTTCCCCTCGATATGATGGTGCATGCGGTCTACCGCAGCAATGTGAAGGGATTCAAGCCGACTCCCAACGCAATGCCGCGGTTCGAGAACGTGAGCAAAGACTGACCTTCGCGTCGGCCCCTGTCACCTTGACCTGGTCCAACGGAGGCTTTCGCGCCCTCGCAACTCAGAGATGCAACGCCCAATGACCGTTCCAAAGCAGATCCATGAGCCACTTCTTGCAGTCGAGTCCCTTGCCGTGCGTTTCGGTGGGGTCGACGGCGGCTTTCTCGCGCTCGAGGACGTGTCGTTTCAGCTGGAAGCCGGGGAGACATTGTCGCTCCTCGGCGAATCCGGTTCAGGAAAATCTGTGACCGCGCAAGCGGTGATGGCACTACTCCCGGGCAACGCCGAGATATCCGGCGGCCATATCGCATTTTCCGGCGAGGACCTTGTGAGTCTTCCCCGATCCCGCACGCGGGCTCTTTGTGGCACCCAGATGGGCATGATCTTTCAGGATCCGCTTACCGCGCTCAATCCCGTCTTCACGGTCGGAGATCAAATCGCCGAATTATTCCAGGTGCGCCAGGGATATGGCCGACGCACTGCTTGGAGTGCTGCTGCGGATGTGATTGACGCGGTCGGTATTCCCGATGCGCGCCATCGTCTCAATGCTTACCCGCATCAGTTCTCAGGAGGAATGCGCCAACGTCTCGTCATTGCCATGGCGATCGCATTGAAACCGCGTCTTCTTATCGCTGACGAGCCGACCACTGCGCTCGACGTAACCGTTCAAGCGCAGATCATGGAACTCATCGGCAACCTTCAAAGGGAGACCGGGATGGCCCTTCTCCTCATCACCCACGATCTGGGGGTCGTTGCCGACGTGACCGATCGCGTTGCGATCATGTATGCCGGCCGGATCGTGGAAACAGGGCCGGTGAGGGTTGTCTATGACCATCCCGCTCACCCCTATACCCGCGGACTCATGTCGTCGATTCCGTCTCTCGATGAATCCGACGGTCCACTCTCAACCATTCCGGGCCTTCCGCCCAATCCCAGGGATCGTCCTTCCGGCTGCCCCTTCCATCCCCGCTGCTCTTTTGCGAAGCCGGTTTGCGCGGTCGAGCGACCGCCCATGCGCGCGCTGAGCGGAGGGCGAATGGCGGCTTGTCATTTTGCCGAGGAGGTGGTTCGTCTTGACCCTGTCTCCTGAACCGCTGCTCTCGATCGACGACCTGCGTGTTACGTTTGCTGTGAGATCGACTTTCCTGCGCCGCACGTTGATGGAAGTGAGCAGCGTCGCTGGCGTCAGTTTGAGTGTGATGCCGGGTAAGACCTTGGGGATTGTCGGCGAGTCCGGATGCGGCAAGTCGACGACGGCGCGGGCCATCATCGGGCTGGATAAACCCAGTTCCGGGACAATCACCTTTGCTGGAGAACGGATCGAGATGGCCTCGCCTCAACGACGGAGGCAACTCGCCCGTGACATGCAGATGATCTATCAGGACCCCTTTGCATCGCTCAATCCACGCAAGACGGTTGCGCAGATCATTGGCGAAGGTTGGCAAGTTCATCCGGATCTCTTGCACGCAACCGAGCGCAATGCGGAGACCGCCCTGCTGATGCGAAAAGTCGGACTCGATCCTGCGCTTTCTGATCGGTTCCCGCATCAGTTTTCGGGGGGGCAGCGGCAACGCATCGGCATCGCTCGCGCATTGGCTCTGCGGCCGCGCCTCCTGATTTGCGACGAACCTGTGAGCGCCCTCGACGTATCTGTGCAGGCTCAGACCCTCAATCTGTTGTCGGATCTCCAGCATGAACTTGGACTCACCTACGTGTTCATCGCCCATGACCTTTCGGTAGTCAGGCATGTGAGCAACACGATTGCCGTCATGTATCTCGGCCGAATCGTCGAAACGGGGGCGGTCGGACAAATCTATGCATCGCCAGCCCATCCCTATACCCGAGCCTTGATGTCGGCAGCGCCGATCCCGCGACCCTGGGCCGTCTCCAGGCCCGCCCGAATCGTTCTGAAGGGCGAGCTTCCGTCGCCACTTGCACCGCCGTCTGGCTGTCGCTTCCACACCCGCTGTTGGATGGCGCGGGAGCAGTGCCGTACCGATGAACCGAAATTGAGGGAAGTGGCCGGTCGACAAACAGCCTGCCACTTCGCAGAGGAGGTCGTCGCTACCGCGGGACCTGTGGGGACGCCATGACTGAGAATGAGACCCTTCAAGTGGGGATCGATGTGGGGCAGGGTGGTACCCGTGTTATCGTTCGGCGGGGAACGCGGACGGAGCGCTACGTTTCCCCTGGCTACTGGTCAGCCGCCGGGAATGGCGTTGTTTCCGCCGTTTTGCAGAGCGTCATGACCGCAATGATCCCATCGCACACGCCAATACAGGTTGGGATCGGGATGACTGGATTGAACGGCAACGCCGTGCCCATCGATGAGCTTTCGCGGGTACTTCGCGAGGCTTTCAGGCTTCACTCTCTCACGGCCGCTGACGATAGCGTAACCGCCTATCTCGGCGCCATTGGCACGCATGCCGGAGCCGTCGTGGCAGCTGGTACTGGCACGGTGGCCCTTGCCACGGACATGGTCACTCGCTGGGGGCGCTGCGACGGATGGGGGGCGGAGCTCGGCGATCACGGATCGGGCTATTGGATCGGACGTGAGGGTGTTCGGCGGGCTCTGCGCGGGCGGGACGGCGGCGCAAGTGGGCACCTTTTGACAGCGCTAGAAAAGCGCTTCGGTCCGGCAGTTGAGATGCCCGCATTGTGGCGCAGCCTCGTGGTGACGCCAGATCAAATAGCGGCCTTTGCCACCGACGTGGCGGAAGTTGCCCGACAAGGTGACGAGACCGCACGAGCGATCTGGCGGGAAGCAGGCATATCGCTCGCGGAGACCGTGTCTTATGCGTTGAGCATGGCCGGCTTGGAGCGGAGCGATGTTCCCGTTGCGGCGACGGGAGGCGTCTTCGCAGCGAGGGATCTCGTGGCGGCGTCCTTTGAGAACGCGTTGAGCGAAAGGCATCCCCGTGCCGTGATCTCCTCTGCCCCCGGGGACCCGCTCGAGGGAGCCCTCGCGCTGATCACTTTGCCCAATCCCGCCGCTTTCGGGAACCTGGTGGAGCGAGCCACGGAAGCGGCATGCGATCCGGAGCCGGTAGCAGCGAGTAGAGGGGCAGGCCAATGAGTTCCGGCTCCCTCCGCCGCCGAGCGCAATCAGGCATTCTGGCAAGGTTGCGTGGACATCTGGTGGTTTCTTGCCAGGCACCAGCGGGAAGCCCGCTGAAGGCTACCGCGCATATGTACGCGATGGCTGAAGCCGCTCTCTTGGGCGGTGCGGCAGGAATTCGCGCTCAGGGCTATGACGACGTTCAGGCAATTGCGCGCCTTGGCCATCCGGTCATCGGCCTGATCAAGAGGGACGAGCCTGGGAGCGCCGTATACATTACTCCACGCGCTTGCGACGTCGAACTGCTGGCTGCTGCCGGAGCACAGATCGTCGCATCGGATGCGACAGGCCGAACCCGTGCTTCCGGTGAGACGACCGAGCAACTCGTCGCGGCGGCTCATCAATCGGGGGCTCTTTTCATGGCCGACGTGGACTGCGTCGACGCGGCCCTGGCCGCAGTCGAGGCGGGAGCGGATTTGGTTGGAACGACCCTATCCGGATATACCCTGGGCCCTATACCGCATGAGCCTGATATTGAACTTGTTGCAGAACTCGCCCGGCGCCTGACAGTACCGGTGGTCGCCGAGGGCCGCTATCGAACGCCTGAGCAGGTGCGCGCGGCCTTCGACGCCTGTGCCTGGAGCGTTGTTGTCGGTGGGGCCATCACCGATCCAGTGGCCTTGACGCGTCGTCTCGTTAGCGCCTGTTCCCATCACCTCTTGCCTGAGACATTGGGTGATGACGCATGAGCCGATTGCGGGAAATCAGAGACGCTCTCTCTGAGAGGGTGCGCGCGTTGCCGCCGCACGCGATGTTGCCGCGCGAGCGGGACTTGGCAGAGGAACTCGGCGTAAGTCGAACCAGTCTTCGCCAGTGGTTGCGCGAGCTGACGGATGCCGGATTAATCTACAGCGTGCGAGGCAAGGGTACCTTCGTCTCAGATCGCCGTATCTCAAAAGGTACCGGTCTTACGAGTTTCACCGAAGACATGGTGGAGCGTGGACTGCAGCCGGCGACTCAGATTCTCAAGGTCGGACAGACTCTCGCCGAAGTCAGCCTTGCCGATGAATTCGGATTGGCGGCGGGAAGTCTTTTGCATTGCATCGATCGGTTGCGAACCGCCGACGCCACGCCGATGTGCATAGAGCAGGTGCATCTGCCTGCCGAACTCTTCCCAGGCCTTTTGCGAGAGGAATTGTCGGGATCTCTCTACGATCTCATGCGACAGCAATACGGCCTGGAAGTGGTCTTTGCCCGCCAACACGTGCGCGCAATCGTGCCCAGCGCGGCACAGGCGCGGTTGCTCCAGGTTCCGCGTTGCGCGGCTCTCCTCGAGGTTTGCCGCATCGGCTTCGACCATCGGCATCGCGCCATCGAGCGCACGGTTACGACCTACCGGGGCGACCGCTACGATTTCACCATGACGATCCGCCGAGACACCTCGCTTCGTGAGTAAATAAACATGCCTGACATTCACACTGACATTCTTATCCTCGGCGGCGGCGTTGGTGGGGTAGCTGCCGCCCTTGCCGCGTGTTCAATGGGCTGCCGCGCTGTTCTGGTCGAACCGTACGATTGGATCGGCGGACAATTGACGTCACAGGCCGTACCACCGGACGAACATCCGTGGATCGAGACGCATGGATCCACCGCCTTGTATCGGGCGTTTCGCAATGGCGTGCGGTCCCACTACCAACGGTACTACCCGCTCACCCGAGATGCAGCCGCGGACCCATTCCTTAATCCCGGAGGAGGCTGGGTCTCGCCACTGTGCCACGATCCTCGCGTCTCTCTGGCAGTACTCGAGGCTATGCTCCTTCCCCACGAAGCATCAGGCAGGATCACCGTCCATCGGCGGGCGAGGTTAATCGAGGCACAGGCTCATGCGGATCGGGTCGTGGCCGCGCGCATAGGCCTGGCGGATGGCACCGAGATCGTAGTCGAGGCATCCTATTTCCTGGAAGCGACCGAACGTGGTGACCTCTTGGCGCTTGCGAATGTTGAACATCGGACCGGGATCGAATCCGCATCCGATACAGGAGAGCCCAGCGCCGCCGCGGCTTCTCGACCACTCGCGATGCAAGCGGTGACAATCGTCTTCGCTATGGATCATGTGGACGGACACCATGTGATCGATCGTCCTGTCGACTACGACCATTGGCGCAATGTCACACCGCCGGGCTGGACAGGGCCTCTGCTTAGTTGGACCTATCCCAATCCGCGCACATTGAGGCCGACGACTCCACGTTTCCGGCCCAATATCGCCGATCACGAATCCCATGAGGAGGCCTTGCGTCATCCGGATCTTTGGAGCTATCGGCGAATTCTCGATCGGAGCCTGTTTACAAATAGGTTTTTCCAAAGCGACGTTACCCTCGTGAACTGGCCCATGAATGACTACCTAGAGGGTCCACTCCTCGGTGTTCCTGATACCGAAGTCCATGAGGCGCGCGCCCGAGCGCTAAGCTTGTCGCTCTTTTATTGGCTGCAGACCGAAGCGCCTCGTCCAAATGGAAACGTCGGCTATCCGGGTCTTCGGCTGCGCCCGGACGTGTTGGGCACCGGAGACGGCCTTGCGCAAGCGCCCTACATCCGCGAATCCCGTCGACTTCGCGCGGTCACGACAGTGGTCGAGCAGGATTTGGCGGTGTCCGCGCGCGGCGATGCTGGAGCTATTCACTACCGTGACAGCGTGGGAACTGGAGCCTATCGCATCGACCTTCATCCAACGACGGAAGGTGATCCGTACCTCGACGTCGCGGCCCACCCCTTCGAGATCCCGCTTGGCGCGCTCATACCAGAACGGGTCGACAATCTGATTGCGGCTGGCAAAACCATCGGCACAACCCACATCACCAATGGCTGCTATCGCGTCCATCCCGCCGAATGGTCCATAGGGGAAGCGGCAGGGCGCCTTGCCGCCTTTTGCTTGCAACGCAGTTGTGATCCGCGGTCGGTGCAGGAGAGCGATCTGCTACTGGGAGATTTTCAGACGTTATTGCAGAAAGCGGGCTCGGATCTGCGCTGGCAAGGCAATGAGAGGCTCCCGGCGTAAGTTCATCTAGCTTCAGCGAAGCAAGATTTATTGCCGTCCTGGACGCCGTGCGCGGCTTGCCGTTTGGCAGCACGCTTACGGCTGCAAGTTGACGGAACGGGGCCGTTCTTGACGCTTCCCCCGGACTTCATGCCCGAAGAGTTTCGCGCTTATTGCCTAGCCACCGCATTTCACGAGACGGCCCGCACCATGCAGCTGTCAGTTGACATTTTGGGATGAGAATATCGGTGTTTCTGGCGCTTTGGACATCAATAGTGAGACAAGTGGCCGGTTCGCCTTCTCAATTTAGATGTCAATGCTACAGCAGCGCACTCTGAGTGCGCCGCTGTTTTCGACCTTAAAACGGCAGCCAACGTTGAAAGATGTTCGTTCCCAAAAAAACGTCCCATCGGAAAGTATGATCGATCTGAATCACCTCGAGCGGACGGCTGACTGTGTATTTGCCGGGAGTTGCCGTCGTGTCCTTGATGATTGCGGCTTCCCCGCGCTTCGGGCCTCTTACACGGGCATCAATCGCTTTAACCCTTGACCGCACTGTTCTACGATCAGGTAACGGCAGATTTTTATCAGTACACCTGGCATGGACCTCATTGACCAAGTGGGTCAGGGTCGGTCGCGTAGGCTTGAGATGAACCTTTCGAATCGTGTCATTGAGCGGCACGAAAAGAAATTTCCAAGGTGAGATCTAAGACGATGGAACGCGTCGTGCCGTCGACATCCCTCGGCCCACCGCGCCGCCTTTGCAGCCTCCTCCACCTGAAATTCGCTGTCGCTCACGCCCGCCCCGAATCCAGACAACGTCTGTGACTGGGCGATCCCCCAGGCGGGCTGTGTCGCAAATCTGAGCGGAGGCGAGGGAATGGTTGAGGCGGTGTCTTGGCTTCAGGCAGCGAGCCTCTCAAACTGCTCGGCGAGTGAGGGCTGCGGATTCCGGGCGTAGAAAAAGCTGGACCACGAGAATCCTGGTTTTGTCGCACGACAATCCAAGAGGGTTGCGGGGACAGGATTTGAAGCTGTTAACTTTAAGCTCTGAGAATAGGTCAGACACCCGATGTCGCCCCAAAATCGAAGGCTTGATCGATGCTAGGTAGGACCGTCCAGTGTCACACGATCCCCCAGGCGCGGTAGCGGCGGCGACCCGTGAGTTCGCGTGGCAGCGCACCGCCCAACTGCATCAGCATCAGATCGACTGCCTTGGGCGTCACCTTGAGAAGTTTGGCCCCAAGCGCCACGGTCACCAGGGGACGAGAGAGAAACAGCTCGACCAGCTCCGGCAGCTTCGAGTTGCTGCGGCAGGTACGCGTGACCCGGTCCATGGTCTCGCGCGCCAGGATCAGACGCTCGAGATCCTTTTGCCCTTGCGCGACCGCCTCCTCGATTACGGCGCAGAAGCCGGCGACGATCTCGGGGGCCCCTTCCCTTCCCTGCGGCCGGAACTTGGCGGCCCTGAACCCCGAGGCCAGCGGCAACAGATGTCCAGTCAGGCCGCGGGCCCGCAGAATGCACCCGGCCATGATAAAGCCGAGCCAGGGCTGGCGCGGATAGAGGTTGAGATCGAGCCACGCCTTCCAGGCCATCGCCGCGGCGGCAACTGCCGGCCAGGGCGCGGTCCGCTTTACCAGATCGAGCCAGAGATCCTCGTTCTGCCCCTCGTCGATTTCGGGGTCATAGACCAGGTGTGAACGGCTGCTCCGGATCGGGGTCTCGCCGGCCAACACCTTGCTGGTTCGCGCAAGCAGGGCATCAATATCGGCGAATTGCGCCCTCCATGGATCGGCGTCATTGGCGAAGGCCGGATAATCCTCATCGCGCTCACCCTCGCCGTCAGCAGGGGTAAAATCAGAGCGCACTTCCCTCCCCTCCCCGGTTGTCGGCATGATGCCACGCAAGGCCGCAAGGCCATCGATTGAAATCGGCCACGGTGCCTTGCGTGCAAGAACCGTACGTCTCGCGCGCAGGGCGGTTGCGGCGCGGGTTAGTTCATGGGTGGGGCTTCTCACATCCATGCCGGCATCGTGCAGGACGACGTCGCCGATATCGACGAGATGACCATCCAGGATCAGCGCTCGCACTGCCTCGGTCATGTCACAGCGTGATTGCCATCCCGTCGCCAGGCCGGAGGCGTCGAGCCGCGCATCGAGCTTCATCACCGCGATGCTAACCTGCTCAAGTCGGCCCGCGATCCTTTCCCAAGGAAGGGAGGGCAACTCCACTGCCGGCGGAGAATGTTCGTCGGTGAACGTCAGCATGACCCGAAGCGCGATGATGTCAGGAGAACATTGAGTGGCATGCAGATGGGTGCGGCGTCTGCAATGGTTGGACGACCAGCAGGCCCAGCGACTGCAATCAAACTGATCCACCCCATAGCTACAACCCCCACCCCGCTCACCAAGGACGCCAGATCGGCTGCCGAGAGGCAGCTCGAGCGGGACAGTGCTGCCTCCGAGCTGTACAATCGACCATACATCCGATTACAGCGTCAATTGGATCGGTCCTTAAACTGTTGATAAGCAACGAGGAGGATTGAAGTTAGCGGAGTCAAACACGCCGTTGTTACGGAGGACTCCATATCACCGAGTGCCCCTCAGAACTGACGCTTTTTCCTCAGATCTCCTGCAGAGTCCTAGATGACCCTGCACTTGGCATACGAAGGCGTGATTTGGCCCATCTGGCCGCCTCCGCGAGGGGAAATCGTCCCTCAGCACGGCCGCGGGCGCCACAGATTGCCGTTATGTAGCCAGGAACGGGATCTAGCTACGTCTAGAGACGGTCATCTTGTGGTATTAAGCGACTCTGTACAAATGCTCCGAAAGCTGATTCACGATGTACGTCCAATCATCGGCCCACCAGTTTGGATGCTCAGATGCCCTCCCCTCCCCCAAAGCAGCGCCTGATCGGCTACGCCCGGGTCTCGACCGACGAACAGCTGACCGACGCCCAGATGATTGAACTCAAGGCAGTGGGCTGCTCAGTCATCCACCAGGAGCACGGCTCTGGCGCCTCCAGAGCAAGGCCCGTGCTAGCCCGACTCCTGCGAGAGATCAGGCCCGGCGATGTTCTTGTCGTCGTTCGCCTCGACCGTCTTGCCCGGTCAGTGAGCCACCTCCTAGAGGTGATCGAGGGGCTCGAGAGAAAGCGGGCCCATTTTAAATCGATCCGGGACCCGATCGATACCTCGACCCCACAGGGCATGTTCTCGCTGCAGGTATTAGGCGCCGTTGCACAGCTTGAGCGCTCTCTCATCTCGGAGCGCACGAAAGCTGGCCTGAGGGCCGCAAAGGCCCGCGGAAAGATCCTGGGCAGCCGCGCGATGAAGGAACGGCGGCCGGAATCCATTCGAAAACTCTCTCTGTCGCGCCGGAAAGCCTATCTCGACGACATTATCGAGACTGCCGATCGGTGGATGCCGACGGTGAGGCGGATGCGGCCTGCCCATACCTGGGGGGACGTGACACGCGTTCTGAACGGCAGCGGTCAGGAATGGACGGTCGAGCGACTTCGCCGCGCGGTGGGCAAGATGGTTTCGGAGCGGATGGCCGACGCTAGTTTGCTCAAGCGCTCCCCTCCCCGCGCCCAGCAAGAACGCCTTATGACCCTTGTGGCTGGCATCGCCATGGCCGACCCGAACCTCTCCCTCAGGGGTATTGCAGCTCAGCTCGAACGAATGCGGGAACGGACGCCACGCGGTGGCACCCAGTGGTCGGCGTCATCTGTGAAGCAGCAACTCGATCGAGCGCGACAACTGGGGCTACATTGACCTGAAATCCACCCGCCTTTCAGCAGTCGAGATTTTCTGGATCACCGAAATCGTCGCTGATGCTTTTGACCTTTCAACGCGCCAAGCGTGCGTGGCGGGTTTGGGTCGCCGCTTCCCACAGCCCTCACCGCTTCGTCAGACAATTTGGGAAGATCTCGGGTCAGCGACCATCGCCTCCCCTCTTCGATTACCCTCTGATGCTCGTCCTTTGGCAAAATCCTGACGCAACGACCATCGATGAAGCAGGCGATGTACGTGTAGCGTGTGCCATGACGACCCCTCCCGTAGAACTCCAAGTCACCGTTGAACGGGATCTCGACGTCTCCAGCCGGAACGCGCGCGGCGCACCGACGATGCACTTGAACCCTTCGGCACTGCCTCGCGGTCTCTCCTCAGGGGCGCTTCCTCGATGTCGATCGTATGATGGATCAAGCGACCGTCCGCCGTAATCGTCTAGTCCTCCGTCCACTGGGCATCGGTATCCTGGGTCAGGAAGACAATTCCCTCCGGAGGACGGGCTCCGGGAGGGGCATCTCGCATTTCAGGCAATCATAGGTGCTCATCGGCGTGCTGGCTCCGTCTGTGCTGCTATAGTACCCGGAACCATGGAAAGTCGCGATATTGGATCCAGGACAGAGGATTCCCAAGCCTGGCGAGCTTCTGGACTCTGCTGAGGGCGCGCGCGAGGTGAAGATTCTGCTCAACCGTATCGCACACGGGATCGCCGTTTGAGCTATTAAGCTTCAGTTAACCATATTTGTCCCTGACAGGGTTTCGGTTGTCGCTTGACCGGATAGCGCAGACGCTCCGGCTCATGTCCGGATCCAGCCGCCAACACCCGAGAAAGAGCCCCTCCCCTACCGGTTCGTGACCTGACCCGCAGTCCTCAATGTCCAACCCGGCTATGGCTCGAACTTCTTTTCCAGCTCCGCTTGTTCCTCGGGCGTGTGCTGGGATTGCGACTGAGTAAGCGCGTCCCTGAACTTTGCGCGCCTATTCAGGGTCCAACTTATCCAACTCGTCCTTTAGCAGGTGCAAGATGTCGTCTGGGGTTTCCGACGTTAACAGGACGCGCCGCACATCGCGTGGTCGCATGTTCTCGACAGGCACGGGCTCTCGTCCGTCATGCAATATCCCATACACCTCCTCCGGCTTTGTCGGGGCAAATGGCTTGCTTCGGCGAACACTAGGTTCACCGTCTCGCATCAAGTCTTCGAAAATATTGTCCGAAAGTACCAGTCGCCGGCCGGCCTCCATGAGCCGCTTGTGCTGATCTTCCGTCAGGATCCTGACGCAGTGACCATCGATAAAGCAGGCGACGTAAGCGAGGCTCGAAGCGGAGCTTAGGTCGGTAAAGGTTAGATCGCCGTTGAACGGAATCTCCTCGTGACAGTCTGGAGCACGGCGCCATGCGCCAAAGGAATTCCCAAGGATGCCTGGACCGGTCCCGGTGAGGCCGCTCATCCTCTGGGATCACCTCCCTGCGGTGATGAACCAGGCGCCCGTCGCCTGAAATCGTGTAGTCCTCAAAAAACTGACTGGGTGTATCGCGCGTCATGAACACAGTACCCTCAGCCGGCCGAGGTTCGGGAAGGGGCATCTCGCACCTGATATGATCCCACACGCTCATTGCTGTCCCCTCGCCTTTCCGTGCATTCCAGGGCCCTATTCTGTCACGCCCATCCGCTTCAATTACGTGAAGCTGCCCACCGGCAACTCGAGCCATCACCCCTCCCCATGGGCTCCTACGACCAGTGAATATCCTCGTCCCGGTATGGCGTAAAACCCTTATCCGTCTCGTTTGGGGGCATGTAGGCGCCTTGTTGAGCTGCCGCGAGAAAACTCCGGACGGCCATCAGATCCTCCAATGATCCGGTGGCCATGAGCGCGATGGGAGCCCGGCCGTTGTACGGGGCAGCGCCGTGAGAAGCCTGTAGCCACTCCATCACCTCCTCCCTCGTCTCATGGAGAACCTGGAGAGATCCGTAGATGCCTAGGACAGCCGAGATCCGCATAAGGGCGCGGCGTTTAGAATCAGCGGCCGATCGGATTGCGCTTTCCTGCACCAGGCTTGGTAGACTGAGTGGAGCGGCATTCCGAGGATGCGAATTTGCTGCTCCTCAGAGAGGCCCCATTGGTTGGCCGCGGCGAGAAAGGTCCGGAGGCCCGGCCCGCTAAGGCGCCGCCGGTTCTCTCGACTGAACTCTTCTTTCGCGGAGAGGCCTACACTCTTACGCATAACGGCGGCCCTCCTCAAATCGAATACGGCGTGTATATTTGAGAGCAGCCGTCGTCCATCAGCCCGATCGGTGGAAGACCGATGTGACGTTGGCTCATCGGCACCTACCCGGGCGCGAAGCGGGCCTCGATGGCCTCACCTACCCTCGCCTACCTACCCGCGCGTTCGCGGGGCCGCGCAGCCTGAGCCGAGGGCGCGCTAGTGATCGTTGTCAGCTGACAACGCGGTGGCAAAAACCGTTAACAGTTTGTTAGGACTAAAACTCTTGTTCGTTCTGCCGAATCGTGGCCATAAGTGAAGACGGCAATTGAGCGTCAAACGCACAGAAGCCGTTTTGAGGGAACCAGATGGCGCAGCAGGCGGAAAAGCAAACCACCGGCGAGACTACTTCTAAAAGAATAGCGCGACATGCCGGCGTGTTGTCTGCGCAATTGCGTCAACTCGGAACCGCCCTCTTTCCGCCCGCCGCAAGCAAGGGCCTGCGGTCTTTCACGTCTGGAGAAGCGGCGCGAATTCTGGGCGTCTCTGACGGGTATTTGCGCCAACTTTCGCTGGACGGGCAAGGCCCAATCCCGACAATCGGTACAGGCGGCCGCCGCTCGTACCGGCTCGCCCAGATCAACGAGATGCGCAACTACCTCGCGGATGTCCGGCCTCGCGAGACGCTAACGTTTAAGCAAGGACGGCAACACGACGACAAACTTCAGGTGATTGCCGTCACGAATTTCAAAGGCGGCTCGGCCAAGACCACGACATCGCTCTACTTGGCTCAGTATCTCGCGCTGCAGGGAATCCGCGTTCTAGCAATCGACCTCGACCCGCAGGCGTCACTGTCGGCGATGTTCGGCTATCAACCAGAGTTCGACATCGCCGAAAACGAGACATTGTACGGCGCTATTCGATACGATGAACATCGCCGTCCGATGAGCGAAGTCGTTCGCAAGACATATTTCGACGGCATTGATCTTGTGCCTGGCAATCTTGAGCTCATGGAGTTCGAACACCATACCCCCCGGGCAATGATCGAGCGGAATACGCGCGGTCACGATCTTTTCTTCCGGAGGGTAGCCTCGGCAATCGATCAAGTTGGCAACGAGTACGACGTTGTTGTGATCGATTGTCCGCCGCAGCTTGGATATCTCACACTTGGCGCCCTGAACGCCGCGACCGCCATGTTGATTACCGTCCATCCTCAGATGGTCGACGTAGCTTCGATGAACCAGTTCCTCCTTATGACCTCAGAGCTTATCACGGTGGTTGAAGAGGCGGGCGGGCGGTTGGACCACGACTTCATTCGGTACGTTGTCACCCGACATGACCCGAATGATGTGCCTGAGACTCAGATCGTCGCACTCTTGCGGAACCTGTTTGGCTCCGACGTGCTCAAGTCGACGGCATGGAAGTCCACTGCGGTTGCCAATGCCGGCCTGACCAAGCAGTCGCTTTACGAACTCGACCGCAGCTCGGTCGGACGCGCGGCTTACGACCGAGCGCTGGAGTCTGTGGATGCCGTCAACGCCGAGATTCTTGACCTGATCAAAGGAGTTTGGGGGCGATGAGCAAGCGCATGGACGCAATTCGATCATTGCTGACAGCGCCTCAAGGCGAGGCACCGGAGTCGTTGTCAGCTGACAACAAACCTGCGCCCTTGCCTCGCGTGTCCTCTGGGTCCGTCCGATCCATGAAAGAATCGTTCTCGTCCGCCGAGCGAGAGAATGAGGATCTTAGAGCAAAGCTGGCATCCAGTCTGACGATACGAGAGATTGACCCAAACCTTATAGATCCATCCCCGATTATGGACCGCTTCCAAGATCAGGATGAAGAAGGCTTCGAGCTCTTAAAAGTTTCAATTCAACAGCGCGGGCAAGAGGTGCCTGTTCTGTTGCGGCCGCATCCGGCGGTTCAGGGACGCTACCAGAGCGCCTACGGACATCGACGCATTCGTGCCTCGCGCGAGTTAGCGATACCGGTCCGCGCTGTCGTCCGAGACTTGACCGACGAGGATTTGGTCGTTGCACAGGGCGTCGAGAACTCGGCGCGCCAGGACCTCAGTTTTATTGAACGAGCTATTTTTGCCGCCCGTCTCGAGAACGCCGGACATGAACGTTCGGTCGTTCAGGATGCACTATCCATTGACCGTGCTGAAGCGTCCAAGCTTGTGTCAGTTGCCAAGGCGCTGCCAGCTGACCTCATCGAGGCCATCGGCCGGGCTCCCAAAGTCGGTCGTCCACGCTGGCAAGCGTTAGCGGATGCTTTGAGGTCGTCACCAGCGGCAATGACAGCGGCGAGGGCGGCGATGCAGTCTGCGGATTTTCAACGCCGCGACACCGACGCTCGTTTTCTAGCAGTGCTCTCTGCAGCAACTGCGAAGCCACAGGATACTTCGAAGGGAGAGCCTCGGAGTGTCACAACGGCTTCAGGTCAGAAGGTCGCTCAGATCACACAGAGTGGGCGGGAGCTGAAGATCATGGTCGACAAGGAATTCGATGCTGCATTCGCAGATTTTCTTGCCGAGCAACTTCCAATCCTGGCTGAGCGGTTTGCGAAGGGCAGGGGCGAGGGGACGTCGTAATGTAACCGCGGTAAAGCAAAAGGCCCCGAAGCTGGACACTTCGAGGCCTTTGGAACCTCACCAAGGACGGCAAGGGCAACTCACTTCCCCCTTATGCCATCCTGATGATTCGGGTGTCAAGACACTGATTCGGTGAACGGTCCTGCTTTGCCCTCAGAAGGGGAGGGTACGGTGCAATTGGCATCATCTGGAGGCCGGCGGCTGAGACATGCTGCATTGGCCGCGCGGAAACTTGCGCTCGAGACAGGGCGTACAGTGACCCGCAAAGAACTATCGGCAGCAGGCCGGGAGGCAGAGAAGGCGCTCGAATTGCGCCCGACCCTCCGCCTGGTGCTGTCTGAGCTGGTCGCTTGCTGGGGCGAACAGGCCTGGGACCGGCTGCTCGTGTGGCCGTCGAACGATTACCTCGAGAGCCGGACCGGGCTGACCGAACGGGCGATCCGCTTTGCAATTCGGGCTTTGACCGACCTCCAGCTGATCGTCCCGAAGGATTCTCCCAACGGCAAACGCTACGCGATCAAGGATCTATCTGGCGAGATCATTGACGCATTCGGCTTCGATCTGACACCGCTCTACACCCGCCGTGGCGAATGGGCAGCGCTCGTCCTTGAGCAAAAGCAGCTGCGTCAGATGCAGAAGCAGGCTTTCGACGACGTCACGATCTGCCGCAGAGCCACAGAGGAGGCGCTGGGCGCCCTTGCGCAGCATTTCCCGAGCGTTGACCGCTCTGAGCTCGAAGTCCGCCTCCAGGACCTGCAGGGGAGGACGCCAAAGCGCTCGACCCGAACCTTGCCATCGAGACTTCTCGAAGAGTGGCAGAGCCTCAGGGATCACACCGAAGAAACCTTCTATGAAGCGGGCAGTGGCGGAATCCGATTCCGGCACAATAAAGCAGACAATAAATCTCCTAGTGAGACTTGTAACAACGGCTTTCCGAAGAAAGCTGGGGCCGTTCTTCAAGCCGAACAACCGCTGGAGCATCTATCACCGGCTGTGATCGTTGAAGCCTGCCCGACATTGGCGGACTTCGGCCAACCGATCCGGGATGTGCCCGATCTGGTGAGGGCAGGGCGGTTCCTTCGCGCCTCGCTGGGCGCCCATGAAAGCGCCTGGAACGAGGCCGTGGCCGAAATCGGCGCGGTCAGGGCCTCCATTGCGGTCATCTACGTGCTGCAGATCTACGACGATGATGTTTCCAGCGGCGGCAATCGGATCAAGAATCCGGGAGGCTACTTCCGCGCGCTTATTCGCATGGTCAAAGCCGGGAAAATCGACCTCGAAGTTGAGCTGCTCGCCATGCGCCGGCGAAGGATGAGTTGATGGTCGACCGGCATATCGATCTGCGTGATGACGCCAACCGGGGAGGGGGGCAGATCATGAGCAAACCCGATTTCGGCGAGGCAGGTCGATAAACTGGGAATTCCAGACGGTGCGGAAAGAAAAGGCGTGATAAATTCGGTGCTTATCGGGTGAGAGGCATGACACACGAACACGCCAGGGGAGTTTGCGTTTGCATCACCAAAGTGAATCGTTTGAGGCAAACTGATTCAAGGGTTTCACCGGATGCCGGCGGAGCACCCGGATGAAATTGGGGCATGTCCGAGGAATGATCCAGTACCTGGTTCTTGATCGCTGCGAACCGAGTTGCAACATGGCGCGCTTCTATGTGCTTGCAATCGAACCAAGCCTGTTCGGAGACAGACCCCCATCCGCGAGTGGGGATGCATCGGCAGGAGAGGTCAGCGGCGGGTCGAGAACCATAACAATCGGACCAAGGCTGCGGAAGCACTCGCGATCTGGCTTCGACGCAAACAAAAAAGGGATTACACGTTGCGAGGTTGAGCAACGCTGGGAAGTTCAGCGCTCTCCCAATTGTTTGCGAAAGTGAAGGAAGTCTTAATGATCGATGATGAGGTGGTTTGACATTAAACCTGATCGGCATTCTCCTTATCGGAGTCTCTCGGCCTGGTAATGGCTCATCTCCGGAGTTTCCGGCGCGCGAACGCGAATTTGACCGCGGCGACCGGTTCGACGCGGGCGGGGATCGGCCAATCGACGCCGGAAGTGCATTTGTACGCGCACATAAGCCCGTCAGCGGAAGTAGAATGCAGTCACTTCACTCCCTTAAGCGAATTTAACCCTTGCTGGATCAAGCACTTGTGTTTCGCGGGCAGCACGGTCGTGGGGCTTAGCGGGTCTCGTCCGGGATGAGGAAAACCGGGCGCCATAGCTCTACGATCTGCCGGATAGCGCTGCGACATGATAGAGGCAGTGCGGGCACTCCTCGACGTCACTCGTCGAAATCGGTGACGTCGTACTCCACGATACCGGAATGGGTGGCAGAAGCCCGAGTCACGAATAGACCCGTCCCGCGACGGCGAGGGTCTCGCGAAGATAGCGGATGCAATGCGCGGCTTCGAAAACCCAAGGGTGGATGCCGATGGCAACGGCCCGGGCGCTCATCGCCGACGCACGTGCGAGCGCGTCAATCGCGTCGGAGACGAGCCTCGGAAAGCGATCGGCTGACAGCTTTCGGAGCCAGAGCGTCTGCACGTCGTCCCATCCGCTGGGGGCTGGGAGGGCGATCAGGCCCCCTGCATCGAGGGGTCGGTAGGGCTTCTCGTCGTTCGCCCAATCCATCGTGTAGACAAGCCTGCTTCGCGCAGAAGCGCGGACGTGCGAGGTGTGTGCCGAAAGCCAGCCTCGAGGCGATGCCCCGAACGTGGTACGAAGCGCGTCGCGGGAGTGTTGAATGTGAGCGCGTTCCTCGTCTTCGGTCATCCGGCTCGTGATCATGCGATTGGCAGTCAGGCCGTGCACGGCAATCTCGTATCGGCGCGAAACGATCTCCGTGACGATCTCGGGATGCGCCTCGATGGCTCCCGCGCCAATGGCTGCCGTGACAGGAACCGCCAGTTCGTCGAGAATCTCAAGCACCCGATAGAAACCGACGCGATTGCCGTACTGGCGATACGGCCAGGTTCGGTAATCGGACGTGAACGTCCCGAACTCGCCCTTGGCGCCTTCTGGCGTCAGCAACTCGTAATGCTCGATTTGCAGCACGATGTTGGGATCCCTGCAGTCCGAAGGCGATCATTCCTCAGGTGCCGTTGGGTCGGCGTGCCCGTTCATCGGGCCTGAGAGCGCGTGAGTGCGGCGGTTGCTTCCTCGGCAGCCCGCGTCCCGCTCTGATAAGCGCCATGGGCGGTCGAGAAATCGTGACGCTGGGTCGCTTCGCCGGCAAAGAAAAGCCGCTGGTCGAACGGACGGGCCAGCTCGCCCCGCGCGCCAGCACGCCCCGGCAGGGCGTAGCTATAGGCGCCTCCCACATACTCCATTCGGCTCCAATTCGAGGCGACAAGCGGGCGGAGCCTGCGTCGGACATCCGCGCCGAAAAGTGCTGCGAGCTGGTCCACCGCGTAAGCAAAGGCGGCGACTGGCATCGCTGTCTTCAGTGACGTCCGGGTGATCGGCGCCACGCTTTGGACGGATTACGCCGTTTTGGAACATCCACCGAGCGGAAAAACTTCGGCGTTTCAACAGCTGAACGACCATCGCTTGATCCAGATCGCACAACGCGGATCGACGAAGCGATTTTCCCCTTCTCACGCTGAAATGCTTCACCGGTCGGATCTCGCTTTTATTGAGAAGCACTTGGCCGTGCCGTTCGATGGTGCGACGGTCGTGGTAACTCATCATGCACCTCACCCCGGATCGATCCAAGATCGTCACCGTGGCTCAAGCTTGTCTCCCGCTTTGCATCGGATCTTACGAGCATGATTCAAAGCTGGCAGCCCGATCTTTGGGTTCACGGTCACGATCATGGATCGCATGACTATCACGTCGGACGGACCCGAATCCTGTCGGATCAAGCAGGGTATCCGCTTCGCGACGGAAGTCGGGAGAATCCGGACTTCAATGTCGAGGTGGTCGTGCAGATTTGATAATGGGCAAATTGCCTCTGCGCCACTCCCACGGCGGCCCGGATGGGTGAGGCGACTGGAAAACGCCAGTGCATCTGTGCCGCCTCCTGTCCCTCGCGGCCAAACGACCACGCGAGGCGTATCGCGCCGAGGTGACACAGCAATGACGCTGTTTCATTCCGACCGTGAATCGATCAGCCCCGACCGATTCACGTAATCAATTGGACCGCTCCAGCGTATCCGCGTCACACTGCCACCATGTCCGAGGAGATGATCCAGTATCTGGTGCTTGATCGCCGCGATCCCAAGCGGAACATGGCCCGCTATTACGTCCTAGCGCTTGAACCGGATCTTTTCGGCGACACCCTGCTGGTGCGCGAGTGGGGACGTATCGGCCGGAACGGCCAGCGACGGGTCGAACGCCACGCCGATGCCGTCCGGGCCGCTGAAGCATTGAGTGTCTGGCTCGCACGGAAACGTCGACGCGGTTACGAGGCGCGGCGATAGCGATCGGGCCTCATTGCGGATCTGCTTTGATCGGGGAGAGGGCTTGATGGACGGCACCGGGCCGGTCAGGATCTCCGCTTGCTTGCAACCGGATGTTGATTGTCCGTCATCGCCAATAGAGCAGGAGCAACTCGTGACCGAGATCCGCGCCATCTGCTTTGACGCCTTTGGAACGCTCGTCGAGATCACCGACAAGCGTCGACCCTTTCAAACGCTGTTGAGAGATGAGGTCCAAGGCAAGGCGGCGACAGAAGTCCTTACGACAGCGCTCGACTTGCGCGGGCTCGTGCGGATCCTCGCCCACGGCAGCGAGGCCGATCGCCTCTCGCAACTCGAGAACGATCTGCTGGCGGAGTGCGCGTCCGTTCGCCTCCGGCCCGGGATCGACGATATTTGGCTCGCGCTACGCCAGACGGGCTTGAAAATTGGCGTCTGCTCAAATCTGGCTCTTCCCTATGGCCCGACCCTCCTGTCAAAACTCCCGGATCCACCCGACGCGGTCGTCCTTTCCTATCAGGTCGGCCTCATCAAGCCTGATCCGGCGATTTTTTGGCTGGTTTGCGACTGGCTTCACCTTCGACCTGCGCAGATTCTCTTCGTCGGTGACACCCAATCGTCCGATGTCGACGGTCCGCGATCAATCGGAATGCCGGCGATGCTCATCTCCGAGTTCGAGAATCACCTCACGGATCGGACCACGGCGTTTGGCTATCTGCCCGCCGAACTCGTCACCGCTATTCGAGATCAGGCGCGCCGTTGACGTGAGCCGTTCTGAAACTCCAGTCGCGACAAGCTGCTCGGGATTAGGCTCTCGGGCTTTTGACGGCTAAAGACTTGACGTGTCTGCACATTGAGGGGGAACGATCTTCGGCGGCTTATGATCTTTTGTGAACCCATGGTCGACTATCATGTTGGTGCTGCGGATCACCGACCGTCAAACGGGAGATGCGCCTGTTCAAGGCGAGGCGGCGCTTACGCGTGCTCCTCCCAATGCTTGGCGAGTTCGACAAGAGTCTTTACCGCCCTTTCCATGTCCGGACGGCGTTTGCATCTTGCCGAAGGCGAAACCCGGATGGATCGCCGCGCCTTTGATGGCGATCTCCACCGCATCGGCGGAGAAGGTCTCGTCCTCAATCGTGCCAGCCGTTTCGCCGTCCATCGTGGAGCGGAAGTTTGCGCCCAATTTTTTGAAGGTCGACCTTGTCGCCCCCCACATGCGATTCCTCGTCGGGAAATCGGCTGCCGCCACGATTTCGACGATTCCGGCCTTGTCGTCGCGGCCCCGGGAGCGTCGTACCGTCCGAAGTGATGATGTCGTTGCCGCTCTGGTCCTTCAGCACTGGGTTTTCGGTGACCCGAATGATTTGGCTAGTGTCGGCCGGGTAGTTGGGTGTCGCCGCCCTGATGGCACCTGACTATGGAGCGCTGCCTCTCACCGGGCAGCGCCCGAAGCCGAGCAATCCCGAGATCCTCGGGGGACTTGAATGTCAGAAAAAGATGGCCTATTTTCTGACGTATGAAAACGACGGTTCCATCAGTGCCAGACCGGATCATGAAGCGAGCCCGCGCCCACGGGCGCGGCGGCGTTTTCACGCCCAGCGATTTTCTCGATGCTGCTGGCCGGGCGGCGGTGGACCAAGCTTTGTCGCGCCTGGTCAAGGGCGGCAAGCTCCGCCGCCTGGCTCGTGGCCTTTACGACTTCCCCAAGATGCACGCAAAGCTCGGTCCGTTGTCGCCAGCTCCAGACGACGTGGCCCAAGCGCTCGCTCGTGAGACCGGATCGCAGGTGCAGATCGCCGGAGCACGGGCGGCGAATGCCCTCGGCCTTTCGACGCAGGTGCCTGCCAAGAGCACCTATCTGACCAACGGTCCCTCAAGACGCGTCGTTCTTGGAAAGCGGATCGTCGACCTGCGTCACGCCTCGCCGAAGCATCTGATCGCGCCGGGTAGTCCAGCCGGGACCGTCGTGCAGGCCTTGCGGCACCTTGGTCCTGTCCGGGCCCCGGATGTCGCTCACGTGGCTGCCCGCAGGCTGTCTGCCGGCGACAAGAAGGTGCTCGCCAACAGTGCCGTTCAAGCCCCGGCTTGGATGAGGCCAACTCTGGTGTCCATTGCTCAAGCTCCATCGAAGCTTGCCGATGGATAAGGTTGCTGTTTCACGCCGCTCCGATCGGTCAGCCCTGTTTGGCCAGACTGGAGCGGCGCTTGGCGTCGCCGACACCATCGTCGAGAAGGACTTCTGGGTTTGCTGGACGCTGAAGCGTCTCTTCGAACTACAGAAGAAGGACGCCCCGACTCTGGTGTTCAAGGGCGGCACCTCATTATCCAAGGCATTCAGTGCAATCCGCCGGTTCTCGGAGGACATCGACCTCTCCTTCGATCGCAGCGACCTCGGCTACATCGGCGATCGCGATCCGGAAAAGGAGGGGCTCAGCCGAAAAGCAGCAGACAGGCTCATCGAAGCACTCGCCGGCGACGTCGAAAAGCACATTGCGGAGATGCTGCTACCGGCCCTTCGAGACGCCATCATGGGCCATCTGGGCGAGCCGAAGAAAGCCGAATGGTCGCTGGAGATCGACCCCGGCGACCCGCAGACCGTGAACTTTCACTATCCGACCTCCCTATCGGAGGACGAATACGCCGGCATGGCTTACATCACACCACGGGTGAAACTGGAGTTCGGCGCACGCGGAGATCCATGGCCGACCGAAGAGTGCACCATTCGCCCGTACGCGGCGGACGAGTTTCCAGATTTCTTCGACAATGCCAATTGCCGCGTGACTGTTCTGTCAGCGCGGCGCACCTTCTGGGAGAAGGCCACGGCGTTGCATGCGGAGGCTCATCGGCCGGACGAAACGCGGACGCCGCAATATTTTTCGCGACATTACTACGATATCGCCATGCTCCTCGAAACGGAGGAGGGGAAGGCCGCGGCTACCGACTTCGAACTTCTCGAGCAGGTCGCCAAGCACAAATCGGTGTTCTTCCGTGCAGCTTGGGCGAACTACGACAGTGCGCGGCCCGGGACCTTGCGACTGATGCCGTCTGAGGCGAGACTGAAGGATCTTCGCGCTGATTACCGCGCCATGGCGCCGATGATGTTCGACGACACGCCTTTGGTGTTCGATGAAATCCTTGCCCGCATCCAAAAACTGCAAGACGCAATCAATGCGTCGTCATCCGCTGCGCAATAAAGCGGCGAGTTTTGGCGCACCGCACCCTCGCACGTGATCGCGCGGCGCGGGTTCAAATGCTCGCCGCCGCGGCGGCGACGCCTACCTGCTGTCTCTCGAATTCGCCAGCACGGCGCCTTCAACATTCATACCAGGCGACCTGCTTATTTCTGGACTCGAAGGCAGGCATGGCTCCAACTAACAGCCAGGACTTGGTGGCCGATTAGTGGCAGATCATGGATCGGCTCTAGCGGCAATGCGTGCCGACACATTTCAAGCGAACAACCACGGTCACACCCGCTCTCGCTGTTGCCTTCGCCGGCCTCCTAAGCCCAACCTGGGGCAGCGATTCCATCTCCAGGCGCATCAACCACCTTCGGGGGCAACCTTGGCATTTCGATTTCTCCACACCGCTGATTGGCAGATCGGCAAACCGTTCGCCAACATCGCGGGCGATTCTGGAGCTGAGCTTCGGTCGCAACGCATCAAGACCGTCGAGAGTATCGCTCAGGTCGCGATTGGGCGTGCCGTCGACGCGGTCCTGGTTGCGGGCGACGCCTTCGATAGTAATGAAGTTTCAGATCGCACGATCATGCGGACAATCGAAGCCCTTGCCTCCTATAATGGATCTTGGATCTTCCTGCCCGGCAACCATGATGCCGCTCTAGCGCATTCGGTCTGGACGAGAATGCAGGCCATGGACCTGCCCAGCAACATTATCATCGCCGATAAGCCTGAACCGATCAGCCTTTGGAACGATCGGGCAATCGTCCTCCCGGCCCCACTCCGCCGCCGCAGGGAGTCTCTTGACCAAACCGAGTGGTTCGACGGCGCTTCCTCGCCAGATGGCGCTGCCCGTATTGGGCTTGCTCACGGCAGCGTCGCCAACCGCCTGCCGGGGTCGGCGGATTCTTCCAATGAAATCCCTGAAGATCGAGCCCGACGTGCTGACCTCTCCTACCTGGCCCTTGGCGACTGGCATGGCGCCCTCAATATTGCGCCGCGGACCTGGTATTCGGGTGCCCCCGAGCCAGACCGTCATAAGGCCAACGATTCCGGATCCATTTTCGTCGTCGATATCGAATCGCACCGGGCTCCAGAACGGGTCGAGGCGCTCAACGTCGGCCGGTATTGCTGGGTCCGCATTGATGCTGAACTAGTCGACGGGACCTGCAACGGAGCCCTCCAAGCTCTCGCCCAGCTCTCGGGAGAGCATCGCTCCTGCGTTGTGTCGCTCAACCTGACGGGCGCCGTCAGTCTTGCCGAACGTCGACGGCTCGAAGCCGAACTCAGGAAATGGGAAGCAAGGCTCCATCACCTCGAGATTGATGACACCGGACTGATTGATGAACCGACTCCCGATGACCTGGACGCGCTCGACAATTCCGGATTTGTCAGGCTTGCCGTTGAACGGCTTCGCGCCAAAGCATCCGACGCCAGTGACCCGGACTCCGGGACTGCTCGGATGGCACTCCGGATGATGTATCTCGATCATTTTGCGAAGAGTGCCTGATCATGTTTCTGCGTCGCCTCGAAATCTCGAATTTCCGCAAAATCCGGCACCTTGTCATCGATGACTTGAAAGACGGGATCAACGTCCTCTCGGGGGACAATGAGGCTGGGAAATCGACCATCCTGGCCGCCTTAAGGGCGGCGCTCTTCGAGCGACACCGCGTTACCGGTGACGCCGCGACCGCCATGCTCCCATACAACCAATCGGTCCGCCCGGAGGTTAGCCTCGATTTCGACCTCAACGGCAACTTCTGGAAACTTCGGAAAGCTTTCTGCCAAAAGCAGGAGGTTGAGCTTATTGGTGCGGGCGAACGCCATACTGGCGATCCCGCCGAAGAGCGTCTTGCCCAATTGTTCGGTTTTACTCCTCCCGGTCGTGGCGGATCCAAGCCTCAGGATCATCAGGGCATCTATGGCCTACTTTGGGTCGAGCAGGGTGTCTCGCACCGCGAGCTTGGTATCGGTGCCGGTCGCGACTCGATCGCTTCCGCCTTGGAGAGTGAAGTCGGACAGGTCATTGGCGGCGAACGCGGGCGAGCCCTTTTGGTGGCAGCCGAAACCCGCAAGAATCTCTTTTGGGACAAGCGAGGCAAACCCAGAGGCGAGTTGAAGACACTCGCCGACGAAGTCGAGGCCCTAGCTGCACGAAAGGCTGACCTTGAGCTTCGCTTGGCGGCGTATGACGAGAAAATCAAGCTTCTCTTCAAAAAGCGCGAGATCCTGTCCCGGCACGACCGTGACGCTACCCTTGAGAAGGCCACCGCCTCACTCGTTGAATGTCAGCGCAACTTCACGCTGACAAAACAGCTGGAAGCGAACGCCATCGAGGCTTCCGAAAAGCGAAAGCTGTCAGAAGCGCGAGCTAGAGTCATCGCTGATCGACTGGAAACCCGCCAAAGCCTCATCAGACAGATCGAGGTTGCAACGATCGCTCTCGGGACGGTGACCACGGCGGCCAACGAGCTCAAGGCATCCTTTTCCGGCCTTGAAAACGTTGACAAGACGGCCAACGAGCGGCTCGCCCAAGCTCGTGCGGACAAATTGAAGGCCGATCAGAGCGTTGCCGAGATCGAGCAGGCCATCAATCATCGTCGCGCACACGAGGTTTTGACCCGTCTCGAGCAGCAACTCACGGATGCTGATATGGCCGACTCTCTTCGCCGCATGGCACTCGCCACGGCAGAGTCAATCAAACTTGATCAGAAGCAAATTTCCAAGCTTGAAAAGGCCGTGGCAGAATGCTCCAAGGTCGAGGCGCGTATCGAAGCGGCCAGTGTCCGAATCCTCCTGGAGCCCGCAGCAGCCGGAATGGTGTCGATCGACGGCAAAGTCTGTGATCCCAAGTCCCCCCTCCTCCTCTCGAACGACACCACTCTCGAACTTGAAGGATACGGCCGACTTGTCGTTCACCCCGGAGGTGGCATCGACAGTTTGGTGCAATCCCTTCGAGATGCTCAGCATGTTCTTCAGCGATCGCTTCAGGAGCTTGGAATTGCATCGGTTGAAGACGCCAAGGCACAGGTCCAGCGCAAAACTGAAGCTGCAAACGAGGCCGAGCTGCAGAAGAAGTTGATCGCAGCCAGCGCCGCAAAGGGCCTCGATGCTCTCCGTCAGGAAGTCGAAACCCAGCGAACGCGGGTCCAACGCCTCGCATCACATAATCTCTCGCCAGCCGATTCCACCGAAGAGGCGCTCGAACTTGCGCGGAAGTATCAGAATCTGGAAAGCAAGCAGGAAGCTGCCGCCCAGGAAGACTCAAGCCGCGCCAAAGCAGCCAGAGATGCCGCCAACATAGAACTCGCGGTGCAAACAGAGCGTGTTGCCGCGGCCACCCGAGATCTAGCAGCAAAGCGCCGCGAACTCGAGGAGGCCTGCCAAGCGGTCGCAGACGACGAGCTTCTGGCCTCGCACGGCGCCGCTTTGACCAAACTTCAGAACGCTCAAACGGTCGAGAGCCAAGCTGCGACCGCGCTTGAGCACTCAAATCCTGAGGCTGTCACCATCGCTCTCCAGATGGCAAAAGAAGCCGAAGAGACGATCCGAACCGACATCGAGGCAACCGCGAAAGAGGCAAGAGAAATTGAAATCGAGCTCAAAGCCCTCGGCCGCGACGGTCTTGGTGAGCAGCTTTCGGAGGTTCAGGGCGAGTTTACCCTCAAGCAGCGCCAGTATCACGCCATGGCGGCTGAAGCCGGTGGCTCCCGACTGCTTTACGAGACTTTGGCTCGGGCCCAGCGTGAGTCGAAGGATCGTTGGCTTGGTCCTGTCCGGGATCGCGTTCAGCCCTATCTCAAGCTCATTCAGCCCGAGTCAGACATCATTTTGAATGAGGACACGCTCGAGATCGAGCAGTTCGTCCGCGGTGGTGTCGAGGAACCTTTCAATGGGCTCAGCATCGGAGCAAGAGAGCAAGCCGCGGTGATTGCCCGATTGGCCCTGGCTGACGTCCTACGCGCCTCCGGACAGCCCTCAATCGTCATTCTAGACGATGCCCTCGTGAATACCGATGAGGAGCGCCTCAAGAGGATGCACCTCGTTCTTCGAAAGGCGGCTGCGAACCTGCAGATCCTTATTTTGACCTGCAGGGAGCGCGATTTTACCCAGCTTGGTGCCCGGGTCAGGCGTGTTTAACCGTCAAAAATGTAGTCTACGAGTCTTGACGACCACGTCATCGGCCGGGTTGCCAAAACCTGCGCTGGAGGGCTGTATTGCAGTAACTTGGTCGGGACTCCACGATTCCGCCGGCGGGTCCATCAGGCGGCAAGGCTGAACAGCGGATTGACAAAACGGATTTGGCCTGCCACTCCGGGCTCTCGCAGGACGCAACGACGGCGCCGGATCATGCACATGATCCGAACTTTTGATGGTGGCGTAGGCCGTTCGCATTCGTTGAAGGCCACGCGCCCGGGTCGGATCAAGCGCTTGAGCGCGCCATGATCCGCCTCAATATGATCCGCCTCAATGATATTGTTCAATACTTCGAGGTGCAGTGCTCGATGTCACGCGGCAGACCTTTGATGATGACCGAACCGCAGCGACCATCCGGTCCCTTGCCCTGGCCAGTGCTACCTTCAGCCGATCGTTTTTAACTCATCACCGCAGTGTCGCCGACCTCGCAGAGAAGACACTGGGGAGTGACGTCGACGTTATTGAACTCAAATGACTGGGGAGTGCTGCACGCGAACCGGAACAGGATCCCGTGCTGATTGAAGCTTGGCACCCCCCATCGCTCGTGGAGGGCCCTGGTTTCACAGCGCTACGCGACGATGCGAGGGATCGCACGCGTATACCAGACGGACGAACGTTACGTCGCCCGCATCGTTATGCTGGCGTTCTTGCCTGCAGCACTCGCGCAACAGATCTTGGACGGCACGCACCCCCGCGGACCTTCAGCCTGCATTCGTTCCTGTAGAATGATGGGCCATGTCTCGCCGCGCCATTTGCTAGAAGTGACCGCTTCCCATTTGAGGCTTGGATGAAAGTGAATTATCTGACACTTATTCTCGGGCCGAATACTCCTGGAAGGACATGCACATGGCCAGAACTCCTGCAAAGGCACCTGCGAAGAAAACGCCTGCTCGCAAGGCGGTAGCCAAAAAAACGACTGCCACAAGAGCATCCACCACAAAGGCTGCTGCCAAGAAGACCGCGACGAAGGCTGTCGCGAAGGTGCCTGCCAAAGCCAGGAAGGCGCCGAATAAAACCGCTGTCAGGAAGACGACGAAGTCCGCTGCGTCGAACTCGAGCGCCATTCTGACGCTGCGCCATATCGCCGAGACGATTTCCGATGTGCATGAATTGACCAAGCGTCAGGCCAACGAGATCATCGGCCAGGTCCTGGAGGTCATCACGAAGAGTCTGAGAAAAGGTGACAAGGTCCGCTTGAGTGGTCTTGGTATTCTCCAGGTGCGCAAGCGCCCGGCACGAATGGCACGCAACCCACGCACAGGGGAGCCCGTGAAAGTAAAGGCTTCAAAGAAAGTCGCCTTCCGCGCCGCGAAGGAACTGAAAGACTCGATTTAAACGCTGACGTGACCACAGCCCGAACTCGTCAGACCGAGGCTCGCGTTCCCCGAGCTTTATAAAGGCGTTCGCAGATTTGGATATCTCGCTGCCGGCATTAGCGGGCGAGGTTTCGTCACGCTCGATCTCGTTGAAGGGATTTCGGCGGTCGGTCCGAAAACTGACGAATGCAATGTCTCTGTTTTCCTAATTTGGTCGCGATCGATGAGCGGGCAGAGGGTTCTCCCGGGGCCGGTCTCTGTTTGAACTCTTTGCCTTGACCGGACCGGATCGGGGGAATCCATTAGCACTCTTACATCACGAGTGCTAATAGACATGGAACGTGTTTAGGCCTCCATTTTCAGAAGACAGGATTAAGCCATGATGTTCCGCCCTTTGCATGACCGTGTTGTCGTGCGTCGTCTCGATGCCGAGGACAAGACCAAAGGCGGCATCATTATCCCCGACACCGCCAAGGAGAAGCCGCAAGAGGGCGAAATTGTCGCCGTCGGCCCTGGCGCTGCTCGCGATGAGAGCGGCAAGCTCGTGGCGCTCGACGTCAAGTCCGGCGACCGCATTCTCTTCGGCAAATGGTCCGGCACCGAGGTCAAGATCGACGGTGAGGACCTCCTGATCATGAAGGAATCCGACATCATGGGCGTGATCGAGAACACTGTTTCAAAGGCGAAGGCGGCTTAAAGCCCGATCCTTCTCGTTTTATTGACCATTGGAGATTTCAAATCATGGCTGCCAAAGACGTTAGATTTTCCTCAGACGCGCGCGACAAGATGCTCCGCGGCGTCGATATCCTCGCCAACGCCGTCAAGGTCACGCTCGGTCCCAAGGGCCGCAACGTTGTCCTTGACAAGTCCTACGGCGCTCCGCGCATCACCAAGGACGGCGTGACGGTCGCCAAGGAAATCGAACTCGCCGACAAGTTCGAAAACATGGGCGCCCAGATGGTCCGCGAGGTTGCCTCAAAAGCCAGCGATGTCGCCGGCGACGGCACCACGACCGCAACCGTTCTGGCCCAGTCGATCGTGCGCGAGGGCGCCAAGGCGGTGGCTGCCGGCATGAACCCGATGGACCTCAAGCGCGGTGTCGATCTCGCGGTAGCCGAGGCCGTCAAGGACATCCAGGCGCGTGCCAAGAAGGTGGCCTCATCCGAGGAGATTGCGCAGGTCGGCACGATTTCGGCCAACGGCGATGCGTCCATCGGCGAGATGATTGCAAAAGCCATGCAGCGCGTCGGCAACGAGGGTGTCATCACCGTCGAGGAAGCCAAGACCGCCGAGACCGAACTCGATGTCGTCGAAGGCATGCAGTTCGACCGCGGCTATCTTTCGCCGTACTTCATCACCAACGCGGAGAAGATGATCGCCGAGCTTGAGGATCCGTACATCCTCATCCACGAGAAGAAGCTCTCATCGCTCCAGAGCCTGCTGCCGATCCTTGAGGCCGTCGTGCAGACCGACAAGCCGCTGCTCATCATTGCTGAGGACATCGAGGGCGAGGCTCTTGCGACCTTGGTTGTTAACAAGCTCCGTGGCGGTCTCAAGATCGCTGCCGTCAAGGCACCGGGCTTCGGCGATCGCCGCAAGGCGATGCTCGAGGACATCGCCGTCCTCACCGCCGGCCAGGTCATCTCGGAAGATCTCGGCATCAAGCTCGAGACCGTGACCCTCGACATGCTCGGCCGCGCCAAGCGCGTCCGCATCGAGAAGGAAAACACCACAATCATCGACGGCGCCGGTGCCAAGGCCGACATCGAGTCCCGCGTGGCGCAGATCAAGGCGCAGGTCGAGGACACCACCTCGGACTACGACCGTGAGAAGCTCCAGGAGCGTCTGGCCAAGCTCGCAGGCGGCGTCGCGATCATCCGCGTCGGCGGTGCGACCGAGATCGAGGTCAGGGAGAAGAAGGACCGCGTCGAGGACGCCATGCATGCCACCAAGGCGGCGGTTGAGGAAGGCATCGTTCCCGGCGGCGGCACGGCACTGCTCCGCGCCAAGGCAGCGGTGGCGAAGCTCAAGACCGGTAACGCTGACGTCCGCGCCGGCATCACCATTGTCCTGCGCGCGCTCGAGGCCCCGATCCGCCAGATCGTCGAGAACGCCGGTGTCGAAGGCTCGATCGTGGTCGGCAAAATCCTCGAGAACAAATCGGAGACGTACGGCTTCAACGCCCAGACCGAGGAGT
Source organism: Microvirga brassicacearum (assembly GCF_008757455.1). Taxonomy (GTDB): domain Bacteria; phylum Pseudomonadota; class Alphaproteobacteria; order Rhizobiales; family Beijerinckiaceae; genus Microvirga; species Microvirga brassicacearum. Next base: position 77,268 of record NZ_VCMV01000013.1, read on the forward strand.
TCGTCGACATGCTAAAAGCCGGCATTGTCGATCCGGCGAAGGTCGTCCGCTCGGCGCTTCAGGGCGCAGCCTCGGTCGCCGGCCTCCTGATCACCACCGAGGCCATGGTGGCCGAAGCTCCGAACAAGGAAGCCACTCCTGCCATGCCGAGCGGCGGCGGCGGGATGGGCGGCATGGGCTTCTGAAATTCGAAGGCGTCCAATCACACAGGACAAAGGCCCCGGAGCGATCCGGGGCCTTTGCTTGCGCAGCAAAACGATCAGATCTCCGAGATTCGGCGCGCGAGATGAGGATCCGAAGGCTGCGGCGAGCGGCTCTCATCAAACGCTGGGGCCTTCAACCAATCTCGATCGCGATTTGAATCCCTTTCACAGATAGCGCGTTACGAACGCGTGCATCAATCCAGCTTGAGCTAGCTCCTCGGGGCACCGCGAGCTGATGCTAACTTTTCGTTAACCATGCCAGTCCATCCTCGACGGCGGCTCTCCTGTTCATCCGTGCAGGCCGCTCGCATTGGGAGATGGCATGTGGATTCATACAAGACCTTCATCGCAATGATCGACGAACGGCTCGAGTCGATCGAACTCGCGGTGAGCTGGATCGCGCAGGGTGCAAGTGAGTCCGACCTGCACGACCTTCGAATTCTTCTTGTCGATGTGATGGGCCTGTTGCAACGAGACCCCGGTGTTGAGGCTGCCGTTGACGACCTCTACGCCGCCGCCAGGGCAGTCGTAAGGGACTGGCCATTGAGGCTTCAGCCGATGTTCCGCAAACAGCGTCTGCTCAAAGACGCCAGTACCCGACTTCACCGGCAGTTGCATGCGGCAGCGGGCCGGGTTGGCGCCAGAAAACGGTCTGAATTGCCGGGAATGGCGGCGATTTCGGCCGCTCAAATGGCACTGCGAGCTGCTTTGCTGCGTGGTGACGAGTCTCCTGCGCGGCTCGTCTGACAACCAACCATTATCCATGCGCTGAATTCGGTTCGCTCCACGTCAATGATCCGTTGCGCGGGTTCCATGAAAGCACGAGCCATCGACAGCTGACCATTTACGGCCCGTGAGGTCGAGTTGTTCGGCCAACGCAGAACGGAAGGTGGCAGGATTGAAGCGACGCTCGATCACGCCGAGAAGCCGCTGGCGTAGGGCAGGGCAGGGCAGGGCGGACCATTGCTGTCTCATTGAATAAATCGTAGTTGGTGGTGAACAAGGTCGGTCGCCGAAGCCGCTTCAACCGGACCCCGACGGCCGACATTGGGAGAGCCAAACGGCAGGTCGCGGTCGCGCCAAAAGTGGCCCTTTGGCCGCGCGTTCTGGAAGAACCGCAATGGGCCGACAGCGGGCTGGCAGCTTTAGGCACCGCGAGGCGAATAGCGGACCTTCAAGCCAATCGGGCTAAGGTCCCGGATTGGCAGATCACGCAGCGGAAAATCAAATACAGAAGGCTAGGTCGAATGTTTGAGGTTAAGGGTTTTGACCCCCACAACGACTACGTCATGATAAAGGTCGAACGTGCCGTAGATGGCGACAATATCCGTGCAAGACGCTGTTTCGTCTGCGGAGACCAGCCGACGACAGGGGTCGGCGAACACGTGTTCCCAAAGTGGCTTCAAACAAGGTTCGGGCTATTCGACGAGCGGCTTACGCTAATCAACGGCACTTTCATTCCCTATCGCAGTCTAACCGTTCCCTGCTGTGCTGAGTGCAACACGGGGTTCCTGTCCCGAATTGAGACCGAAGTGCAGGAAATAGTTGAACGCGGTTCTGTTGAAACCAGCGCAGACAGGCTTTCCGTGGCACGTTGGATGGCCAAGATTCTCGTCGGCATCTTGGTCAAGGAAACTGCTCTCCTGCTGGATCGAAAGGATCCAACGCTGGGCAACATCGTGACAGCCGATTTCATAAGTGAGCTCGTTCATTGTCAGCTACTGCTTCAAAGCGCTCGAAAACCCGCGCGGTTCGGCGCTCTACACGGCACGTTCCCCTTTACCCTTTATTGGTATCGTATTGACGGTCTAGAAAATGGTTTCGATCTCTCGACAGACATCGTCGGCCAGTCGATCGCGATGCGCGTAGGTAAGTTGGGACTCGCCTTCGTAAACGATGGTGGGCTGCAGATGATTCACGGCGAGAAAGGACCGTATGGCCTAGAGGGCGTGACAGTCTTGCCCCATCAGTTCGGTGAACTGGCGGCTCGCGTGCACACCAAAGCGTCGCTGCGCGATGCCACTCATTTCTATCTCAACTCGGAGACGCCAACTCATCTAACTATAGAACAGCAGGACGTCCGGCCTTTCACCAGCACCACACTAGCTGGCGGTGAGATGCAGGTGTTCCAACCTTGGGACTCATGGAAGTTCTCCGTACGCGCGGCTCAAGTTACCCGGCTCGAAGAAAGTGTGTTCATGGATACAATAACAGGACGTGAAATGACCACGCTGACGAACCTGCTTTAAGCGACGAGGTGGATGTGAATGTCACTACGGATGATAAAGCACCTCCGCAGCCCGAGAGATATCAAGACGCATTGCCTATGCTGCAGCCGGGGCACAGAGAATGAGTGTGGCCGGAAGCTGCCAGTCCGCTATAAGTTCGCATTCAGCAAATAGTTGACGTTCCGCTCTCGAAGGCAAACAGCTGTCGAGCCCGGCACAAGAATGAGCTCGCACTTCCTGAGCCCAAGCCCGCCAGGTCCTCGATTAAGACAGTCATGCTGAAGCGCGCCCGCACATATCGTCCCGGACTATTCGCCCGGCTGTTCTCCGGCGAGAACTGGAAACTGACGCCCGGTCGGCGTTCGACGGCCGGTATCTGCCTGGCGTCGGGCGGCGGCGAGACCGAGTTGGAATGCTTAGACCTCGAGTCGGTCCAAACCGCCAAGGGGGTCCTGTGGCACGCCGTTGAGATCCGCTCGAGGACCAGGATGGATCGGCTATCGGGCCTCGGCCGAAGCGCCGCAGACGAACTCGCGGCCGATCTCGTGGGGTTCGTCAACGAATATCTGGGCGAGCTGATCCGTTCCGAGACTAATCAGCTGCGTGAGATCGACGCGAGACTCGGCGCGGTCGTGACGGACAACTACCGGTATTTGGCGCATTCAGACCTCGGCAGCGCAATAGCCGGCGTGCCAGGAAAGGCGGCAACGGCCTTTTCGCACCCCATGTTCGATCCCAGGCGGATGGCGCAGACGCTCGAGGCCGCCTTGCCGGCCTCCTACTCCTTCCTAACCGATCCGAACGTGCGCCATCACTACAACGAGCGGTTCGTCGTGGCCGAGCTGGCCGCTTTTGCGGCGTTCTTCGACGACCTGGACGGCCGGTCGTTGTCCGGGCAGCAGCGCGAGGCCTGTATCCGCCTCGAGGACAGCAACCTGCTCATTGCGTCGGCGGGATCGGGCAAGTCCGCCACGATGGTGGGCAAAGTAGCGTATGTGCTCGAGAAGAAGTTGGTACGCCCTGACGAAATACTGGTCTTGGCCTTCAACAAGAACGCGGCCGACGAGCTGAGGGAGCGCATCGCCAGGCAGTTGAAGGTCGAACCCGACAAACTTCAATGTCGTGTGACGACCTTCCACGCCTTGGGCCGCGGCATAATCCAGGAGGTCGACGGGCGGCCGCCCCAGCTTGCCAACTGGGTCGAACATCCCGCCGGGGAAGCCAAGGCGATTGAGGAAATCATCGTTGAACTAGCCAGTTCCGACAGGGAGTTTATGCGGCTTTGGGTTGATCTCCTGGTCGTGCATCCCAAGGCCGATATCCCCCGGGAAACGTTCGACAGCGAGGTTGACTACCAACGATACGTCACGGAGCGGCGGACCAAGGGTAAGGCGACGATCGGCTCGCTGGCCGGAATTTACGTCAAATCGCTGCAGGAGCAGTCGATCGCCAACTGGCTCTGGTTGAACTCAGTTGCGTTCGAATACGAACGACAAGTCCAGGTGCGGGATGCGGAAGGCGCCGTCCGCCATATTCATCCTGACTTCTATTATCTGGCGACCGGTACCGTGCACGAGCATTTCGCGATCGACGCAAACGGCGCCTCACCGTTCAAGGACTATGTCGACCACGCCGAGGCAAAGCGCCGGGATTATCAGGTCGGGCAGAAAGATTTCTTCGAGACGCGATCGGCCCAGGCCGCGGACGGCACTATTTTCGATGTCATGCGCAAACAACTTGAGGGTCGTGGGATACCACTCGTCGCGAAGCAGTATAGCGAGATTGCGAAGGCGCTGGAGCCGGTGGTGGTCAAGCACTACCACCAGCTCATCGGCACGTGCATCAAGCACATCCGGGCGAACCATCTGACGCTCGACATACTGCTCGAGCGCGCGCAGTCCCTCCACGATAGGGAACGCGCCCGGATATTTTCGCGCGTCGTTTACAGGATCGCCGAGGCCTATTCCCAAAAGCTCGTGGATGCCGGACGGATCGATTTCGATTCCATGATCGCCGACGCGACGCAGCTGGTTGAGACGAAACGGTACACCAGTCCGTACTCGCTGATCCTCGTGGACGAATTCCAGGACATATCTGGACCCAGGGCTAAACTCATCAAGTCGCTGCGAGACCAGAAGCCGTTCTCCAAACTCTTCGCCGTGGGCGACGACTGGCAATCTATCTACCGTTTTGCTGGCTCGGATGTGACCCTCTTCACAAGGTTCGAGGCGAACTTCGGGACAAGTTGGCAAGGCCGGCTCGAGCAAACTTACCGCTGCAACCAGCTGATCGCGGAGACGGCGGCGGGTTTCGTTCAACGGAACCCAGAACAGCTCAGGAAGTTAGTGCGGTCGATACGGCCCGCTATTCCCAAATCGATCCGCGTCATCCCGATCGAGGGCACAAAGGAGAGGCCGGACTTCGGCGCAGCCTGCCTGCGGTTATTATCCCGGCTGGATGTGTTCCTGGGAAGCATTGCGGAGCAGTGGCGCGGCACGGGAAGGCAGAAGCTAAAAGCACTCGTTCTCTGGCGCTACAACCATCTCGATCCGTTCGCCGGCCGTATGCCGGCATTCGCGCATTTCGAGGTTTCGGCGCTTTCCTTCCACCGCTCGAAGGGCCTCGAAGCGGACTACACTATCCTGCTCGACATCAGCGAGGGCGACTATGGCGTTCCGAGCCGTGTCGAAGACGATGAGCTGCTGAACCTAGTGATACCCAATCCCGAGACCTTCGCGTACGCAGAGGAACGACGCCTGTTCTACGTCGCCTTGACCCGGGCCAGCCGCGGCGTCTTCCTGCTGGCCGACGGTGCCCGACCCTCGCGCTACATCCAAGAGCTCTGCGAGGTCGCGGGTGAGGAGATCCGCTTCGAGACCATCGACGGCCAAGCGCTACAGCAATGCCCGGCCTGCCGAGTTGGTCAGTTGGTCGAAAGGAAAACGAAGACCGGGCGCTCGTTCGTCGGCTGCAGCCAGTATCCAAACTGCAGGCACGTGGTGTTCTCCGGCAAGCAGAAGCAAATCAGATCGCGAGCGTTACGGCGACCTACAGTTCAGTAGTGCCATAGCCGCTCCCTCCAAATTTTCCCCGCGGGAAGCGGCTAACGTCCCGCCTTCGGGCGGCCCAAGGGCCGATATTGCGCCGGCAGCTGGCGCTAGACGTCAACGCGTCGGACGTCTTCATCGGCCGGGAGCGGTCGGGCTGCTTTCGGCGGTTGAGGTGCGTTAGCTGACTCCTGTAGTATCTGGGCGACGCTCATCACTCCACAACAGCGGCGCGCCACCGGGAGATCGCGCCATTGTTCAGTCGCAAGAGGGGAATGATGATGTCGGTGCCGAAAACATCTAGGGGCTGATTCTCCCAGCCGAGGATCCCGTCATCTGCAATCTCTGCTAGGAGTCTGGCCGCGCGCTCCGGGACGGTCGCAAGATCGGCACTTGACTCGACCTCGAACTGTTCGGTCACGAGCTTCAGCAGCGGTAGGTTCATTGCCTCTCTTTCGCCGATCGCCTCCCACGCCGAAACGGAACCGAAAGACGAACGGGAAAGGACGTCGGACGCCCATCTCACCTCGTGCGCTCGAACGCCGAACGCTGTCTGGATCGCAGCATCTTTTTCGCCGGCCCCATGTTCTCGAAGCCTTGGAGTTGCCGTTGCCGAACGGCCGTGCGCGTGTTGGTTTCGAGCTGGCGCGTCATGCGGGCTCCATTGGCGGGGATTGCCGCCTTGGCCTGGATCTGGATTGGTCACCTGGCAGAAAGCCAGCAGGTCGATTTCTCCGTCGCGCCAATGAACATTGGTGCGTGACTGGACACCCGGAATCCGGTCGGTCAGCTGCTATGCATGGGCGAAAAACGAAGGCTCAAGCTCTGCCGAGACAAGTTCGTCAAAGCGCCGCCGGTCGAGCTTGTTAAGCGCGTAGAGAATGTTGCGCTCGGGGGTCATCTGGTGATTTGCTCGCGGCGATATCAAAACGGAGTCGTCATAGGCCTTCAGTGGTGCGAGGTAGCCTTCTCCCGATATCCCATGCTCCGCGAACGGATCCTCCTCGAAAAACCTGGGATCTCGGCGACCCGGTCGGCCGGCACCTCGGCCAGTTGCTGGATCGTGCCGTGCACGAAGTCGCGGCGCAGCAGGGGCGCAAGCCACTCGAAACACTCGTTGCCGAAACGGTTTTGGTCCTTGCCCTCGGTGCCCATCGCGTGCGCTTCGGCGGCATTTGCCATGACATGACCGTCCAGCGTCCGATCGGCCGGAGCGGCGGTTTGCATGCCGGATCTCGTGAGGGTTCAGGAGCGCGCGGGCAGCAACGCCATCGCGGTCCTCGCGATGCGCTCCAGCTCGGCCTGCGAGGCGCCGTCACGCGCCTGCACCGACATCCCTTCGAAGACCGTGTTCAGCGTCAGGGCCAAGGACTCGACGTCGGTCCCGGACGGAAGGTCAGCGTCCTCGACGCCCTTCCTCAGGCGGTGCCGGAAGCAGTCCTTCCCTTCCCGGCGCAGCGCCTTGAGTGCATCGTTCACGTCCTGGGCATCCGGGGAAACGTTGGCGGCACCCAGGACCACCATGCAGCCGCAAGGCGCATCCTGGGAGGTCAGGATCCTGGCCGCCTCGCGGAAGAAGCCGGCCATCGCCCGGTGCAGGTCCGGCTCCTCCTCCAGCAACTGCCAAGCCGCATCCCAGTAGACCTTCTCGTAATGGTGCACGGCTTCCATGAAGAGCTGCGCCTTGTTGCCGAAGGCGGCGTAGAGGCTGGGCGGATTGACCTCCATGGCCATGCAGAGCTCGGCCACCGATGCCGGCTCGTAGCCCCGCCGCCAGAACACGTCCAAGGCCCGGTTCAGCGCCGCCGCGCGGTCAAAGGTGCGGGGGCGTCCCTTGCTTCGGTGAGGGGTGATTGCGGACTTTTCTCTCGGCATCGTCGTTTCTGGCAGCTTGGCGGGATGAAAGGGGTTGACTGTCTGTAGCGAACACTACAGTTATAGCGTCTGTAGCGATCACTACAATGATCTGACAATGCCAGATCAACGCCTCCTTCGCAAGGCGCACCGGAAACAAGTGTAACAATGACTCAATTATTCGACCCACTCACCCTTCGCAGCGTGACGCTGCGCAACCGCCTCGCGGTCTCTCCCATGTGCCAGTATGACGCATTGGATGGCTTCGCGACCGACTACCACCTTGTCCACTACGGCAAGTTCGCCCTGGGCGGCTTCGGCCTGGTGATGATCGAGGCCACTGCCGTTTCACCCGAGGGCCGTATAACCCACGGTGACCTTGGCCTGTGGGATGACGCCCAGATCGAGGGCTTGGCATCGATCGCCACCTTCCTGAAGAAGCAGGGCGCGGTGCCCGCGATCCAGATAGCCCATGCGGGCCCGAAGGCCGCGATGCAGCGCCCGTATTACGGCGACGGCCCGCTGGCGGCCGAGGACCATGGCCGCGGCGACCATCCGTGGCCAATCGTCTCGGCAAGTGCGCTGCCGGTCGCTGAAGGCTGGCTCGTGCCCACAGCACTCGACACCGAAGGCATCATCAAGGTGAGAACGGACTTCGCCGCCGCAGCCCAGCGTGCACTTGCAGCCGGCGTCGAGGCGCTCGAGCTCCACTGTGCCCACGGGTACCTCCTGAACTCTTTTCTGTCCCCGCTCACCAACAAGCGGAGCGACGAGTATGGCGGCAGCCGCGAGAACCGGATGCGACTGCCGCTGGAGATCGCCCGCGAGCTGCGCGCCATCTGGCCCAAGGACAAGCCGCTGTTCGTGCGCATCTCGGCCGTGGACGGCAGCCGCGCCGGCGTCACGATCGAGGACAGCATCGCCTTCGCGCGGGAACTGGCCAGGATCGGCGTCGACGTGGTCGACTGCTCAACCGGCGGCATTGGCACGCCCTACGAGTATCCCAATGGCTACGGCTACCAAGTGCCCCATGCCGAGCGGATCAAGGCCGAGACCGGCCTGAGGACGATGGCCGTCGGTCTGATCGTCGACCCGCGCCAGGCCGAGGCGGTCGTGGCCTCGGGCCAAGCCGACCTCGTCGCCCTCGGGCGCGAGGCACTGCGCGAGCCGAATTTCGCCCTGCATGCCGAGCAGGCGCTGGGTGCGGCGAATCCCGACAGCCCGTTCGACAACTGGCCGCCGCAGATCGGCTGGTGGCTGAACGGCCGTGAGCGAAAGCTCACAAGGCTCGGCCCATGGGCTCCGGATCAGGAAGCCGCTGCCTGAACCCTTCCGGTACTTCCTGTCCCGGCAGCCTCCGGGGGCTACTCTCAAGAAAGGAACCACGAGATGTCCAACCCGACCTATGTTGACGAATACAACGCCATCGTCGAGGTGCTGAACAAGTACAACGAAGGCGGCGCGAAGGCCAACAGCGCCATCATGAAGCCGGCCTTCAACGAGAAGGCCACCATCTTCGGCATCGAAGACGGCAAGCTGGCCGGCGGCCCGATCCAGGGGCTGTTCGACACGATCGACAGCGCGTTCAAGCCATCGCCCAACGCCAAGGCTGCGATCGTCCGCGTCGATATCGTCGGCACCGCGGCCAGCGCGCGTGTCGATACCGACAACATCTCCGGCTACCGCTTCACCGACTTCTTCAACCTACTGAAGGTCGACGGCCAGTGGACCGTCGTCAGCAAGATCTATCACACGCATCCGAGCGCGTGATCTCTCGTTTCCGAGCGGCGCGGACGGGATCCCGTCCGCGCCATGTCGACGAACAACGCTGACACAGGAGAATACGACCATGTCCAAAGTCTTCATCATCGGGGCGGCAGGCAAGGTCGCACGCCGGATGTCAAACCAATTGGCGCGGCGTGGTCATCAGCCGATTGCTCTGCATCGCAACCCCGAGCAGGCGGACGATCTGGCTGCGCGCGGTGCCACGCCCGTGTTGGGGGACCTGACGAAGCTGTCGGCGGCCGAGCTGGCCGGGCTCATGAAGGGCAGCGACGCGATCGTCTTCTCCGCCGGCGCCGGTGGCGCGGGCATGGAGGTGACCAACGCCATTGACGGACGCGGGCTGGAGCTCGCCGTCGAGGCTGCGCGGATCGCGGGCGTCTCCCGCTTCTTGCTCGTCTCGGTGTTCCCGGACGCCCTGCGCGCTGGCGAGCGCTCCGAAGGCTTCGAGAACTACATCCGCGTCAAGAAGCTCGCCGACGCCCATCTGGTCGCCACGGATCTCGACTGGGTGATCCTGCGGCCGGGAACGCTGTCGGATGCTCCCGGCACCGGCAGGGCACGGGCCGATGTCGCCATCCCCTACGGCAGCGTTCCCCGGGACGATGTCGCCGCTACCCTTGTGGAGATCATCGAGCGACCGGAGGTGAACCATGTCATCATCGAGCTCACGGAAGGCGACACGCCGATCGGTGACGCCCTGACGCGGATCGCAAGCCGCTAGGCGTTCACCCCACGCCAACATAATGAAATGAAATCGGCAGGCATCGAGGTTGACTGGCATGAAGCTTCTGCTCGTAGGTGCAACGGGCCTCGTCGGCAGCCATGTCCTGCGTGTGGCGCTCATGGACCGGCGCGTCGACAGGCTGATCGCGCCCGTTCGCCGCGCGTTGCCCGAGCACCCCCGGCTGTTCGCACCGGTCGTGGATTTCGATAGCCTGCCCGAGGACCCGGCATGGTGGCAGGCCGACGCGGTCATCTGCGCCCTTGGCACGACCATGCGGACAGCCGGCTCGAAGCAGGCCTTTCGCCGTGTCGATCACGGTTATCCGCTCGCTGTCGCCAAACTTGCCAGGCAGCATGGAACGCGGACCTTCGTCCTGAACTCGGCGATCGGCGCAAACCCGACCTCCCACATCTTCTACAATCGGGTGAAGGGTGAGGTGGAGCAAGAGCTCACCGGAATGGGCTTTCGCTCCCTGACCTTCGCGCGGCCGGGCTTGATCGGCGGAAAGCGGGACGAATTCCGTCCGGCCGAGCGGATCGCGGCGGAAGCTCTTCGGTGATCGGTCCGGCGCTTCCGCGGGCTTGGCGCATCAATCCGGCTGGAAGAATTGCTGCCGCCATGATCGAGGCGGCTATCGCGGGGCGTCCCGGGACCCATATCATCTCTTCCGGGGACTTGACCTGATGCGCGTGGCCGTTGTCGACAAGATCGAGACCACTCGCTTCCGTTTTCCCCTGGCGGGCTAGCCTCGGCGGAACAGGCAATGTTCGATCAAGTATCGCCAGGAATGTCGTCTAATGGCACATTCCGGAAGTACATCGAACGTCCGCTTCGCGGCGCGCATTTGCCAATCGGCTTGCGACAATTCTGGGGCCGGTAGCGGACAGTCCGCTATTGGGGACGTTCAACGAGAAGCGGACATACCGTCGATGGAAGCCTAGGGCCGGAAGTGGCCCAAGCGGGCGTAGACTACGCTGTCAGACTCGTCACAACGGCTGCGTGTCATCGAAGCGCGGGTAGCGATAACGGCATTGCCCCAGCGCTTCGCGCAGGATCCCCGTCAATGCCGAGCTTGTCGTGGTTAGGGGCTAGTAGTCTTGGCTAGAGGCCTTCTTCGCGTGCCAGAATCGCATGCCTCCGTCCTTCTGCCGTAGCCCTACTAGAACCAATTTCACTCCTGTGGAATCGTCATAATCTCTCGACGACTTGTACTTCCTTAAAGTGATCGTGGTAACGAGCTGCTGCTTCATGCCTTTCAGAGCGCCGTCTAGCCAGGTTGGTGACGCCCAGAGAATTTCTCCGTCATCATGATGACGCGAGCGGCGCTGATCGGGGTCCGGTTTCCAGCTTCCCCAAACCTGGCTCCGCAATGCAAGACTGCCGTCGGCCGCGAGCCAGTCTGTCGAGACTGTCTTCTGGTGAATGCCAAGCGGCATGGTTAAGTCAATTCCAAGGCGAGGACGGATCGCCGGACCCTGAGCCGCAAGCTCGTCACCTTCGTCGATACCGAGGCCATGTGACTCCGGGGCCCAGATCAATGGAGCAAACGGGCTCTCCTGACGGTCGCGATGATCGTAGTAGCCGCCATCCCAGAACTCAGGGAGCCAGAAGTCACCTGCCGGCCGTGTGGCGAAATCTTTGCACCTGCCGACTGCGCCTTTCTGATCTGTCAGCGCCGAAGTGACGCTGACTGTCACACCGTCCGGCGCCGTCCATCTGCCATAGATCGGTAGAAGCGCTTCCTTCGCAGCAGGCAAGAAGCCAAGCTGGCGAAGGATGGTTTCCTGGTCTCTCAGAGTGTCTTGTCGATTTATCCTCTTGCCGAGGAAGTTCTCGCCCGCCTGTAGCGGCACCCGATCTTTTCTGTCCGACAACCACGACCCATCATCGAACGTCACGTCATAGCGATCGCGCCAACCAATCCATGGTGACTCCTCATCGACCTCGTAGCTCTTGATGACGACGGGGACGCGCTTGGACAAGGTGGTAGCGGCACTCAGCAAGGCATGTCGTTGGACATGCTCCCGATAAAACTCATAACGATCGCTCACGTCCCACTGATAGCGGGATCGACCGGGAAAGAAGTCCATTGAGGTCGCTTCTGGCCAAAGCCGGGATATCTCCTTCTCCATCGCCTCAACGACACTTGCTTGGGGGATGTTGAACCGCCGCGCTAGACCGGAAATCTCCGTCTTTTTGAAGTCGTAGTCGAAGTGAAACGTAGTCTCAGGGCCGGCGCCAGAGGGGTAGGAATCTTTGACGATAACGCCCTGGGCAGGCTCATCGTTAGCGCTTCGCAAGGCGGCCACATCGCGTTCTTGTAACCCGCCGTCGATGTTAGCGAGCGCCCGCAACAGATGCGTCTTGTTGACGAGGTGAATATCCTCCCTCTTCGTAAGCTTGAGGAGAGTGGGCCGCAAACTTGCCAGTACGCCGGGCTCACGCCATGTCGCCCGAGCCAATCCCATCAACAGCCACTGCTGAGAGTTCTGAAAGGAAAGAGGGTGTTCGGTGGATGCGAGCGCGGGGATGCTTCTCAGATCGAACCGTGCAAGCAGCGCGTCGACTTCTTCCATCAGACCGAGGTGCACCAAATCGCTTATGCCTCTCGCAACCGTCCACCGGATATACGCATCACTATCGCCGAGAAGATGCCACAGCAGATCAGCCAGCAGATCTGTTTCGCCCACGCTTTGAATTTGCTCTGGGCGCAAAGGCCCTTCGCCGATCTCATCAGCGAAACGAGAGGCCGGTCCCGAGAGGATCAATTCCAGGCCCGCGAGGCTCGCTGGTCCCGATGCCAGGTCACAAAGGGCTGTCGCAAGCTGCAGCCATTGATCGCCGTCGAGCTCTGCCTCATCGGCCACCACTTTGCGGATGATAAGCTCAAGCACCAGTCGGCTATCACCGCAGAAATCCGCTAGCTGTTGGATTCCGCGAGAGACACTGGAGAATTGGCCCTCGAACAGTTCAATGCCCTTCGCGTCGAAAAGGCGTTTGGCGAGCAATCCTGTCTGAGAGACTAAGTGAGCCGAGGAGCTTTTCCACTGGCGATGCATTCCGACACGATGTCGAGCGATTGAGCGTAGCCAAAATCTGTCGCGTCGATGACCGCAAGGAGAAAAGGAAGGCGCTCCGCATAAGGACAGGCCGCGCGAAGTGCCAGGATGAAGCGCTGGCGGGTGTCGTACGGGAGGTTCTCGGCAAGGCCGATCTCTTTCAGAATGCTGTCGATCGAAGGCGCGCTGGAAACGTCGCACCTGGCAACCCATTCAGCGATGCGACCTGCAACTTCCCCTTCAGTTGGCTTTGCAGGGGCGTTGGTGACAAAATCACGCGACGAGCTGTTTCGGGAATTGAACTCATCCTGCTTCGTTTGTGCCTCAGACCTAAGCGCCTCTAGCTCAGCTACATCACTGGCCGTAATGAGGCCCGGGAATTTGGATGCCGTTGTGAGATATCCTTCCCAGAGACCGGGCCACCCCCCAAATGGGCGCTCGGCTTTAAGTTTGGACAATATGGCGGAAAAGATGCGCTTTCGATCCACGGGCTGCGACATCTCCAACAGATGAGCCATTGCCTCACCTGATCTCCAGTCATGCCAGCCATGGTCCTCGCAGATTGTGAGTATGAACGCTGCCCGGCGAGGGTCGAGGTGACCCTTCTCGGCAAGGAAACACCCGAGCTGCGGCAGACCGTAGGATAGCTGCGCCACATCCTGGTCGTGCCATCTGACCAACTTCATGATTGCAGGAAAGCCGATAGAGTTAGCAGCAGCGCGCGCAAACAGCGTCCATCCGAACTTGCTTGAATCGTTGGAAACGATAGTCTGGCAGAGGTTCATGAGACGCTGGCCGAGTTGCTGCGCCAGGAACCCGCCACTCTGGACCGCCGCGAAATGGAGCAGCGAGTAGATCTGATCGTAGCTCTCTCCGCCCATCTGATCGAGCTGTGCGAGGCCCTGCAGATAGTACTCCTTCGCCTCATCAACACTCATCGGGGCCAAGGCGCTCGCCAGATCGGAGTAGTACTCACCACGCAGGCCGATATTGTCGTCTTGCCGGATTTGTCCCGCGATCGCTTGCGCAAACCGGCCCGCCGCCTTATGCAACTCGCCGTTTCTCGCAAGCTCCGACAGTACATCGATCTTCTGAGACACGTAGAAGCGGCCAGTGGAAAGCGTGGTTGCGATTTCCTCTGCCTGCGCGGCCGTAATCTCTTGCGCATGCGTCAGCAGGATGTTGAGGCATCCAAAGCCGGCCGTCCGAGCGAGCAAGTCCGAGGGTTTATCGGCCCGCCAATGCACATCGTCGCGCAACAACTTGCCCCAGACCGACATGAAGGCAGAGACAGTCGCAGCAGTAATGCCCTTCCGGGAAAGAACCGCTTCCTCAATTGGACGAAGGAGCGACAGGGCGAGTTCGATACCCTCACTTATCTCAGCGGCTTCCTTATCGCTAAACTTTGCCTGAACGCCTTTCTTCTCCCCTTTCTTTAGTTTGGATGGTGGCTTCGGTTCAGTCAGGCTTCTTAGAAACGTCTTGGCCTCAGTCCTGGACGTAATCGCCTTTGCGGGCGTGTCGATCTTCACGTCCCGCGGCAGCAGATGATGAAACTTTAGTTGCTTGCCCGATGACCAGGTGCGAATAGCCGCATAGCGAACGGGTCCCCAAGCGCGAGAGTAGCCATATTGGTCGCTATAGTCGTAGGCGGACGGGCGATCGACAACGACACTTCTGAGGATAGTGGCGGCCGCTTTTCGGGAGCTCGAAACGAGAGCCGTCAATGCAGCTCCTATGATCTCCCCAGTGCTGCTCTTTGGCGGCTGAAGCGAGAAGCTTTCGCTCTCATCGTTCTCGATAGGCGAAGGTGTCCCGATCGCGGCGGAAAGCAGCTTGATCTGCTTTTGCGTGAGCAGCCTCGGAAGAGCTAACAACCTAAGCTGGAGCATCTTCGAGCGACACTTATCACTGGTTGCGAACTCTACGAGGTTTCGAAGGATGACGGTGTCGTAGAGCTCCAGCAGTCGGACTAGCTCGGTAGACACCGAAAATGAAAACCCGTCGTTCCACCGGCAAAGGTTCCGGTCGATGTTTTCAAACGCGCCGCCAATCACGTTGTGCAACAGGATGGCCGCGTAATCTTTGGCGTCGGGGCCAGGTGGATTGCGCTCGGTCCGGTCGCGTGGTTGCTGCACGTGCCAGTTGATCCACCGGATTGTGTTTTCACTCTGGATTTCTGCTTCGGCGTCATCGCGCGCAAAATGGTGGGCGATTGTAAGACGTGCGCTTTTTGCCCCTCTCCAGCCGGTACGGTCGGCTACAAGACGGCGATAGGAGTCCGCATCGCCGAGAAGAATGGCTAGCTCTGGTGCTCGCCTGATGAACTCGTCGCCGCGAAGATTAGCGGTGGTGACCTGGGCAAGCCGCATACTCAGACCTATGAGGCGATCGAAGTCACTTTCATTGGCGGCCAAGCGAAAGGCTGAGCGAAGTCGCGCCAGTGTCAGGCGACGCTTTCCGAAGTCCGATTGAACCGATGTAGGAAAGCTCGTCGAGTCGGCGAGCGCAAAGGCACGGTTGCTGTCTTTGATGACAACGAGGAAGTGGGGAAGCGCTTCCGCTGCGTATGTCGAGGTCGATTGAGCGGCGATGAGGCGGTCGGCAATGGATCGCTGGGCTTCCGGTTGCTGCGAGTATGTCTCCCGAATGTATGTTTCGGTCGGCTCGTCGCGGAAGATGACCCCGTGCGAAGTCATCTCGAGGAAGGGCGCGAGATCGGAAGCTGCTGTCCTTGCGTGAGAAATCGACCAGCCGAGCGCCAGGGCAAGTTCGTCCAGCGGAATAGGGGGAGGCAGGAGAGATATCGCAACGAAGAATTCAACGACTTCCGCATCGCTCCACCCGGCAGTACGAAGGTCGCCGATAATATTGCTGCATCGTTGCGCGATGATTTCAGGGACGGTGATGGGAGACGCCGCGTCGCTTGCCACGACGTTGGTGTCCCAAGTCTGCACGAGATAATCGAGCACGCGAGCGTTTCGCATCGAGCGGGTCAAGGCGGTTGTTATCTCGACAGCGGAGGCATCGGGTTTCCGAGCCGCCAGGAACGCTCTGGCCTCTCCATCTGTGAAGGGACCAAGCTCAATCTCCGTCACAGTTGTGCGTCCTATGACACCTGCCTTGCGGTATGGCCGGGCCGTCAGAAGAAGAGCGACACCCTCGATGGGCTCTTCATCAACCGTTTCAAGCAGCAATTTTGCAAAGGACTGCTCGCCTCTTGCATCGGCTTCCAGCTGCGCGTTGTCAGCGGCGTCGATGATAAGGAGGACGCCGCTCTTCTTCGATTGTGCGCGGACTGCCTTCGCGGCCTGTGCCAGTCGTCGCCGCGCCGCGCGCACGATCTTTCGGTTGTCGTCGCCGCTCGGCAGAATTGGATCGCAGAGTGTTTTTGCAGCGAGCTCGTTGACGATCTGGAGAAGGCCGATCTTCGGCAAGTGGCGAGAATGATTGTCCGACCGATAGGAGCCGCCGCCAAAACAATCGAAAACGACAACTTCGAATTCGTTCGTCATTATCGCGGCCAGGCTCTGAACAAAAACCGTCTTTCCAACGCCGCCATCGGCGTGAACGAAGACGGGAAGGCGACTTTTTAGAAGGTCAGCCGCGATGGTGAGCTCTTTCCTCTCGATGACCTCGGCCACCGGAGCGAAACGCTCTGCGGCCGGAAAAAGATCTTCGACCTCGCAATCCAGTGCGTGAAGGATATCTTCGCGACGGATGAGGTTGTTCGTCTGGCCGGAAGGTCCGGCTTTCTTAACGACAAGATTCTGTAGCTCGAAGAGTCGGGCTTTCGCTTCGATGTCTTCGCCCGCAGACCAGTCCGTCAAGGTCCGTTTCAGGGCCCTGTCCTGAGCCGCGAGGCCTTCCTCGGCGGCCTTGAAGACTGTGCACCTGAAGAGGCGTGCAGGGTCGGAGAGCTTGCGTTCGGTGCACCAGCGCCGGAGATTTCTGGCCTGCGTTGCGGCACCGGGGTCGGACGGTGTGCTTCCATCTATGACCGAGGCGATCGCTTTCCAGAGGGAGTCTGAAAAGGGCGCATTGGTGACGAATATGAAGGAGGCCTTCGCATCCACATCCGTCGCCGAGAGCGTGACTTCGTAGCCAACGATCGTGTCGGCAAACTTCTGAACGGTCTTCTTGAGGTAGGAGGCCGTTACGGGTTGCTCGTCGAGCCGGTATTTGAACTGCACGGTTTCGAGTCGGGTGCAGCTTTCGAAATTGTCTCCGGACCCGTAATAGAAGACGAGGTCAGCGACTTCCTCAGCACGCTGACCGGGGCTGGAGGTTTCGGTATGCGAAATATTCTCGACAGCAATGGCATTGAGGCCATCGCTTGGAAATAGAAGCTGCAACGCGCGGCGTGCGGCCCACCTTTCGTGAAAGGTGTGGCCGGCGCGGGATGCGCGAACAGTATCACTTGCATTGTCGATTGTTGGCACTACTTCCGACCTTTCGCGCTAATAAGCCGGCGCATACATGCCGCAAAAGCGCCAAAACAGCCAAT
This sequence comes from Microvirga brassicacearum, assembly GCF_008757455.1. Taxonomy (GTDB): domain Bacteria; phylum Pseudomonadota; class Alphaproteobacteria; order Rhizobiales; family Beijerinckiaceae; genus Microvirga; species Microvirga brassicacearum. The sequence goes on from NZ_VCMV01000013.1 coordinate 94,675, forward strand.
TCCGAGCTTTTAACCGGGGAATGTCCGGCTCTGGCGGATATCATTGATTTAGTCACCGTCGCGAAGTGCGTTTCGGTTGGGCCGGGGCGGTCCCGTCCGGAGTTCTCCCGGCCCAACGCCCGGGCGCGCATTTGCCAATCAGCTTGCGACAATTCTGGGGGCCGTCAGCAGACTGGCAGCTTCAGGACTTCGTATGTGCGATAGCGGACGCTTAGCCAAGGCGCGATTGCTCACGAAACTGACGCGGCGTGGCGCCCGCCATCCGGCGGAAGGCGCGGCTGAAATGCGCAGGGTCCGTGTAGCCGGAGGAAAAGGCGACATCGATGATCCTGCAATCGGTGTCGCGCAGAAGCCGGCTCGCATTCTCATATCTTGCCATTTTGAGTATGTCCGAATAGGTAAGGCCGAGATGGGCGAGCTTGCGTTGAAGCGTCCGCGTACTAACGCCTGCGATGTCGGCGACGTCGGCTAGCGCCGTTGTTCCCTTTCGAGATAAGCAGGCAGCATCAGCTTGAGCAGTTCGACGATGTCGTAACCGGGCGGGCCGTCCTCCTGGTCCCGCGGCGGCGCAAACAAGGCGGTCGACCGGTTGGAGAGGCTGAGAAGCGTGATCGGCATGCTGATCCAAGCGGCATGCTGATGAGACAGAAACCGCACATTCGGCCAGGACGATCGCGTTGCCGGGCTCGGCGCATAAGACGATTCAAAGGCAATCGCCGTCGGCATCCAGTCGGGCCCAGCGAATTGCCGGACGATGTAGATCGGGAAAATATTCTGGATCCATTGCGCGTATTTCAGATGCAGGAGCCCGGTTGTGCCGGCGAGCCTGCTGCAGACCCGCACATGATCCGCGTCATGTTCGATCCACATGCTCAGAATGGTGTCTTCCCGCGACGCCCAATGGCAAGCGTGCCGGAGCGCGACGAGCAGCGTCGGGGAATGCGCGATCAGGGCCCGTGTCTTTTCCCTCAAATGGGAGAAATGCAGGCGCCGGGTGGCGAGAAAACCGAAATCCTCGATGCCCTGGGTTCTCTGGGCAGTCTCGACGAAGCGCAGCGCTGGCAGGAGCGGGAGGTAGAGGTCGCTCTTTTCGGCTAGGGATGATGGCAGCCGAGACCTCTCCAGGAGCGTCTCCGTCGGAGCGCCGATTTCGTCGAGGATGCTGACGAAGGGCAGCAGGAACTGGCCGCGCGTCAAGGGGATATCAGCCATCGGACCTCGCCGCAACCGGGTTGATGCTTTTCACAAAACCGAATCACGGGGGATTCGCGACCGGCGGAGACGAGCATAGCCGGTCGCAATTGGCGTGAAATGGCAAGACGGGCAAGCTGCTCGTGCACGAAATGCTCGCCACGGGATTCGCCTGCCGAGGACCGGGCCTTCATGCGTTTGGTAGTGTCGAAAGGAGTGGGAATGTCGATGACCGGGACTGCGGTGCGGGCCGCACATGTTTTTCTGCTGGCGCTGCTCGCGCTCGGCGGGCAGGCTCTGGCGCAGGCGGACGAAGCCCAGCCCGAGGTCACAGACCCGCATTTCCAGATCGCACCGGGGTATCTCAAGCAGTCCGACCTGCCGAACAGCCTGATGCTGCTCGGCCCGCCACCCGAAACGGGCTCGGCTGCGCTCGCCCGGGATGAGGAAGCGCGTAGCGCGACGATCCCCTTGCGAAACACCGAGCGCTGGAAGCTCGCCCATGCCGACGCCGATCTCGCCTTTCCGCAGGCCGCCGACCATTTCTCCTGCGCGATGGGTGTCCGGATCGACAGCGGGCAGACCCCGCGCCTCTACGCGATGATGCAGAAGATGCTGTCCGATTTCGGCCTCTCCACCTATGGCGTGAAGAACAAGTACAACCGGGTCCGACTCTTCGTGGTTCACAACGAAGCGACCTGCCGGGCGGATCAGGAGGCCATTCTGCGGAGCGACGGTTCCTACCCGTCCGGCCACACGGCGGCCGGCTGGGGATGGGCTCTCGTTTTCGCGCAGATCAATCCCGAGCGCTCCGATGCGCTGCTCAAGCGCGGCATCGAGTTCGGGCAGAGCCGCGTGGTCTGCGATGCCCATTGGCAGAGCGACGTCGATGCCGGGCGGATCATGGGCGCTGCGACCGTCGCGCGACTGCAAACCGATCCGACCTTCCTCGCCGATCTGGAAGCCGTGAAAGCGGAGGTGAAGGCCGCGAAGCAGGTGCCCTCGGTCTCCGAATGCGCCGCCGAGGCTGCTGCACTGTCCGAGCGATAAATGGGGCCGGGAGGCGCTGCGCGCCGCTTCCGGACATTGGCTCGCCGCCCGGAACCGGACATTCCTAGCTGGGCGGATTACGGGCATCTCCCGCCCCACAGCCGACGATCAGCCGAAGCACGGGCGCGGACCCACTCGGTCTTGCACCGATGAGCAAATGTATCAAACACGCCAATGAGGTGCCGTTCAATGCGAATGACGATGGTCTGCAGCCTGAGTTTCCTGGTTCTCGCGCCGTGCGCGGCGTTCTCACAGTCGGTTCCGGTCAATGTCGACAACTTCAAGCGAGCCGAGACCGATTTCTATATGGCCAAAACGGCCGATGACGGCGGCCTCGGCAAGTTCGTCCATAGCAGGACACCGACGCCGATCGACAAGCAGCCTGTGGTCCGGATGAACCGGGATACGCTCTATTCCCAGGCGCTCTTCGACCTCGACGCCGGCCCGGTGACCATCACCCTTCCCGATGCCGGCAAGCGCTTCATCTCGATGCAGATCATCAACGAAGACCATTACACGCCGATGGTGGTCTACGAGCCCGGCCGCACGACGCTCACCAAGGACACGGTCGGCACCCGTTACGTGTTCGCTGCGGTCCGTATCCTTGTCGATCCCAACGACACCAAGGACCTCGCGCAGGTTCACGCTCTGCAAGATGCGCTGAAGGTGGAGCAGAAGTCGGTTGGTAAGTTCGAGGCCCCGAATTGGGATCTGGCTCAACAGAAGAAGATCCGTGAGGCGCTCGAAGCGCTGTCCGCGGCATCCGGCAGCTTCACCAACGCTTTCGGCCCGAAGGGAAAGGTCGATCCGGTCAAGCACCTGATAGGCACGGCAGCCGGCTGGGGCGGCAACCCCGACAAGGACGCATCCTATCCCTCAGTGACCCCGGCCAAAAACGACGGCAAAACGGTTTACAAGCTCAGGGTCAAGGAGGTCCCCGTCGATGCGTTCTGGTCGATCAGCGTCTATAACGACAAGGGCTTCTTCCAGAAGAACGATTACGACGCCTATTCGGTCAACAGCCTCACCGGAAAGAAGAGCGCTGATGGCGCGATCGACATCCAGTTCGGCGGCTGCGACGGGAAAATCGCGAATTGCCTGCCGATTACGCAGGGGTGGAATTACACATTTCGTCTCTACCGTCCTCGAGCCGTGATCCTGAACGGCGAGTGGAAGATGCCGGAGGCGCAACCTGCATCGTAGAAGGCATCAGCCTCGTCCGTTTGCTCCGGCAAACAGCGATAACTTACCACCCAAGCTTGCCGTTGGCCGAATGGTGGAACCGAACGGCGGTCGCTCGCCGTTCCGGCGTCGTTACAGGTCCAACCGCCGGGTATGTTACCCGAGACGTCCTCAAAAATCCTATCCAAGAAGTGGCTTGCTAAGTGAACGAGACTGCTGCTCCGGCCCCAGCGAAAGTGGCGGCGGGAGATCCGTCCCTGCGCGCCGCCCCTGATCTGGTCGAATTTCTCGCGTCCCACGGCGGACCTTTCTTCGATCTGCAAGAGCAACTGGGATTGCTTCGGCGGAACGCGCTTCATGTAGGATCTCGAGCGGCCTTGTTCGTGGCCTTGGCTTGGGGCGTTCCTTTTCTGCTTGGTCTACCACGCAGTCTCTCCTTGGAGCGCGGCCAAGGAGCCTATCTCGCCGATCTCGGAGTATGGGCGAAGTTTTTCATCGGGATCGGTGCTTTCATTCTGGCTGAGCAACAGGTGGAAAAGGGCTTGAAAGCAAAGCTGTCCCAGTTGGTGCGCGCGCCAATCGTCGCTCCGACGTCAATTCCGGTCGCCGCAGCTATTGTGTCGTCGGCACTTCGCCAGCGCGACTCTCGGGGAGCGGAGTTCATTTGCCTAGCCTTGGCGGTTTTCGCTTCGATCCTTTCCTATCTGAATCTTCACACAGTAGGAGCATCATCATGGGCGGTTGAGCATTTGCTTGAAGGCAATAGAATTACGCTTGCCGGTTGGTGGTCGATCTGCTTCAGCCTTCCATTGTTCGTCTTCCTCTTTCTGCGGGGTGTGTGGCGGCACTTTTTGTGGGCTCGCATGCTCCGAAAGTTCGCCAAGCTTGAGCTCCGCTTGGTTGCAACCCATCCCGACGGCAACGGCGGATTGGCGTTCCTGGGTCAATATCCGAACGCCTATGCCATTTTCGTCTTTGGAATGAGCTGCGCCGTAGCCGCAGCAGTCGCAAAGTACAGCTTCCATGAAGACCTATCCGCGACGACGTTAAGTATGGTCATGAGCGGCTGGCTCTCGATCGTCATCAGTCTCTTCGCCTATCCGCTATCCGCCTTCACCCCTCCGCTTCATCAATTGAAGGAGCAAGGGTTGTCGTTGCTGGGTGCTCAGGCAACACAATTTTATCGATCTGCCGAGCGGAAGGCTATCGGCCGGAATGTCTTTTCGGATCCTATGCCCGAGCCAGACACGGAACTGTCGGATCCGGGCAAGCACTACGAGGCGATGAGCAAGCTTTCAACGATCCTCGTTAGCAGGACAGCCGTAGCCCCCGTCGCCGCAGCAGCTCTTATTCCCTTCGCAGTGGTGGGGGCGACGATGCTGCCATACAAAGAGGTCCTATCCATCTTAAAGAAATTGCTCCTGCTGTGATGCACATAGTTCACCACTGCCGCTCGCTTCGTTCATCGGGCGCGAAGAGATCGTGTCAATATCGTACGACAGGCGCGGTTGTTCTGTGGCGCGCGTGTCGGACCGTCGGGAATTGCGCTCCTGGAAAGTGACGATCCGGATAGCGTCAAAGCTCACTTCGCGGGTCGACACGGATAGATAGTTTTTTGGTGGACTGAAGTGATCAACGGGAACTCGTGGCATGCTCCAGCGTCGCCGCAGCCAATGTCTGCTTTCAGGATGTAACAAAGCTGATCTGCACGGCAGAGATGCGGCGCACAGCAGAGGATAGCTATTTGTGGGCTCATCGACAGTCTGTGGCACCTGCAACTCAACCGATGATCGGTTGAGCGCCATCCGGTTGTTCGCAGTCAGGGCAAACCTGCTCGGTCCTTGGGTAGGCGAACCCGCAAGATCGGCACGGCTTTTGGTCCGTCATATCCTCAAGAAAAGCACAGCGCTTGCATAGAGTCTTCGTGTGTTGCAGCGAAAGGTAAACTCTCATTTCGCCTATCCAGGCGAGCATGGCGTCCCGCATCCAGTCATCCTCGCGATTGAGAATCGTGTTTCGCCAAGTCCGATGTTTCTCTCGATTGATCGACTTTTTCTGATCAGCTGTTAGAGCAGCCTTTTTGGCTGGCACCGTGAACACGTGCGCACAATAGCGCCCCGTTGACTTGCTGTTACAAATCCAAGTCGCCGCCTGCTTCCGATACTGAATAGATAGGCTGGCACATTTTGGGCAGCAATCGCGCTCTTCTGGCTCAGCGGCGTCTCGGATCGCATACATTTGCTGCCGAATGCTCGAGTAGTCGATGGGCTCAATCTCTCTGCCCGCTAGGTTGCGCTTTGCCAGTTCTTTATGTGTGCTGATGCTAGGCAGTCGGACGGTATGCTGCACATAGAGTATTGCTTCCTCGCCTGCTCCGCAGGTTTCACAGGCGGATCGCAGCACCTGCTTTCGTGCAGCCTTCCAAGATTTCCAATGCCAAGGAGATCCCAGTCGACGGCGCGCCACAAAGATGGCTTGAGAAGCTTCATGGCCGGTGATCGACCGCGCCCTGAGCTTCGCTTCGATAGTTTCATATTCTAGGGGCAGTGGGATCAAAATATGCTGGCTTCTCAAGAAGGCGGTGATTGTCATTTTCTGCCACCTTTGCAGCTGAATTGCGATCCTTTCTGTTCGGCAGCCCCCCTGCTACGGCCCAAGCGTCCGTGGCAGCTTTTGGCAAACAGCTATGACGCTTTGAACGACCGGAGTGCGGCGCGAAGCTGCCTTTGAGGGTTGCTTATTGAAGTTCCACTGCTGGCACGTGTCCGAAGTACCGCTTTGGTCAGCGTATAGGCGGCAAGCGGACGTTCATTGTAAACTCTCGATGTCGAACTTTGACCCAAAGCGGTCCTTCTGAGAGACGAAGTACGGCCTTTCTCGTGATGTTACTCATCCGTGATGGATCAGGTCAGACGCGCCCGCATGACAGACGGAATTTGAAATTTCTTCACCTTTCATATCGGGTTCGCCTTCAATTTTCCCCGCCAGTGGGATGCCAGATCCCTCAGATCCGAGTCACGCGTGTAGGATGATGGTTCATCCTCAAGCCTTTCCAGAACCTCGAAGCTGAATTGCGACTCGCCATGGCGACGCCAAGCCTCAAGCAACTCCTTTCTGGGATGCGTGCCCTGTCGGAGCGTGAACCATAGGCGGGTCTGGATGGTCTCAATGTTGGGCCAGTGCCCGACCCAGGTCTCACCGGAAGCCGCGCAGCGAACCGCATAGACCCCACCGACGACCTTGCGTTCCTTGTAGGCTGCCACTGCCGCCTTGCGCGCCTCGCCCTTCATCCCTCCACCCCTTTCAATACGTTGCGAGACGATTGCGTTTCGCCTCGTGGTCCCGGAAGGACGCTCGTCATGAATATTACACGGGTAATATTGACGCAGGGATTTTATCCGGATAATAAACGACGCGAAACCTGTGGTGCTGAACGTGTCCGACCTCATCTCCAAACCTTGCACGACCTTCGACGGTCATCGACTGCTCCTCTCGGGCCCGCTTGTCGACGTGGCTCTCGCGGTCAAAGCGGCCACCGACAACGGCTCATCGCACGCGATCCTCGTTTTCGACGATGCGACCGGCCGCATCGTCGATCTGGATCTGCGTGGGTCAGAGGCCGACATCATCGAAAGATTGTCTCAGCCTTCCCGGTCGTCTGCCGGGCGCTACCGCACCGGTGCGGATGAGGCATCCGAACCTGCGAGAGACGAGACCTCCGAACCAAGAGGCCGGGGGCGACCGAAATTGGGCGTTGTTGCGCGCGAGGTGACATTGCTGCCGCGGCACTGGGAATGGCTGGCCGCTCAGCCGGGTGGCGCATCGGCCGTCCTGAGACGGCTAGTGGACGACGCCCGGCGCAGCGGGGCGACGCGACAACAAAGACGTGCCGCCCAGGATGCCGCCTATCAGTTCATGCTGGCGATCGCGGGCGATCTGCCCGGCTATGAGGAGGCGACGCGCGCGCTCTTCGCGGATGATCGCCCCAGGCTGGAGCAATGGATCGCGGATTGGCCGCAAGACATCCGGTCGCACGTCCTGCGCCTGGCCTTTGGCCCGCGGGCTCATCCAACCTCAACCCGGACGGAATAGCACCATGACTGTCGTGAAAGCCAATGGGATCGATCTGGCCTATGAAAGTTTGGGCGACGGGGCCGACGAAGCGATCCTGCTGATCGCCGGGTTGGGTACGCAGATGATCCGGTGGACGGTTCCGTTCTGCGAGGCGCTGGCGGCGCGGGGCTATCGCGTGATCCGGTTCGACAACCGGGACACCGGGCGCTCAACCCATTTCCACCAGTGCCCTCCGCCGGATTTCGGTGCGCTGGCGGCAGCACTCATGGCCGGACAGCGGCCCGAGGTTTCCTATACGCTCCACGACATGGCCGCGGATGCCATCGGATTGCTCGACGCCCTCGCCATTGCTCGGGCGCATGCCGTGGGGCGGTCGATGGGCGGGATGATCGCCCAGATCATGGCGAGCGAGCATCCCGGGCGGGTGCTGTCCCTGACCTCGATCATGTCGAGCACGGGCAATCCCATGCTGCCGCAGGCGGCACCGGACGTCATGGCGATGATGACGTGCCCGGCGCCGGATCCCGTCTCGGACGAAGCGGGCTTCCTCGCGCACAGGCTTGCCTTCGCACGCCGCATCGCCGGCAGCGGCCATGCGTTCGACGAGGAGGCCCATCGCCTCCTCATCCTGGAGGAGACCCGGCGCGCCTATTATCCCGGCGGCTCCGGACGGCAGATCGCCGCGATGGCCGTGACCGGTGATCGTCGCCCGCGTCTGGCGACCATCACCGCACCGACGCTCGTTATTCATGGGACTGATGATCCGCTCATCCTTCCGGCTTGTGGCCAGGACACCGCAGCTTCGATCCCGAACGCGGACCTCATGCTGATCGAGCGAATGGGGCATGACTTGTCGCCTGCGCTGGATCGGACGATTATCGAGGCCATTGACCGGACAGCGAGGCGGTCATCAAGGCGCTGAAGCGACACTCCAAGCACTCAAAGGTTCAATCCCCGCTGCTCCCAACCGCCACGACACCGCTTACGTTTTGCGTCGCGGTGCCGCAAACCTTGCGACGCTCGCGGGCGAAGGACTGCAAATGGCACATCTCGGAAGTACGGCGTTGTTCAGCTCACGGGCGGGAAGCAGACGTTAAATGCGATCTTTAGAGATCAAACTTTGACCCAAACCGAACATGCAGACGGCTGCTGGTCGGAACGCAAGCCACGGCTTGGTTCTGGCTAATGTAGCAACTCGATGGCTGCCACACTGGCAGCCATCTCTCAGCGAACAGGTTGCCGCCAGCGTTTCCTACCTGACGAGTTCGATCTCGCCGGGCTTCCAGGTCTTGTTGAACCATGGCTCCAGCGGACCGTAGAGGCGAAGGAGCGTGAACCAGCCCTTGCCCGGAATCGTCTGCACCCAGTTGTTTTCCATTCCTGCCGGGGCCTTGGGTCCGAAGTAGACATCCACCGAACCATCCGCATTGGTCTTGACGCCCTTGCTCTGGCTACTGACGCTTGGGGCTTGCTGGTCGGTTTGCACCATCGAGCGGGTCTGGTTGTCGTAGACGATGACCGACCAGAAATCCTTGACCGGGATATTTGGCGGCAGGCGCAGCTTGTAAGTCTTGCCGCCATCCAAGGGATCGCCCTTTGAATCCTGAACCGACCAGGGATATTGCGAGCCCAAGCCCACCATCTTCTCCTCCATCGCCGGCGTCACGGCAATTGCAAAGTAGTAAAAGAAGACGGCACCGTCCAAGTTGCTAACACCGGGCGCTGTCTCGAACTTGTAGCCGCCCAAAAACGGCAGACGCCACGCACTGTCCGGATAGAAATACGCGTCCTTCGCGCGAACCTTGAAGGCGATGGTCCGCGCCGTAACGGCGCCGATGTTGGCGGCGTCGGTGAGAATCTTCTTCATCCGCTCATCGGGATTGAAGGGCTGGCCTTTGACGATGCCGATCGACGCGAACAGGCCCAAGGTCGTGGGATCGGAACCCTCCGCCGGCTCTTCCTGGATGACTTGGTTCAACAGGCTCCAGAACGTGTAGTCGCCCGGTGCGACGAAGTTCGAAGGAATTCCAGAGGCATTGGTGAATTTCGTCGGCGGCGGGTTTGCGGCCTCGGCCAAGGGATAGATCCGCAGATTCTTCTTGACCGAATCGACCGCAGGTTGGGTTGAGCCGTCTACAAGGAAAGCGCGAAAGACGAGGTAGCTGCCGAAGGTGCTCGGCCGCAAAACATGATATCCGGCTGGTATGTCGCCCTTGAATCCAGGCGGCAACAGGAGGTACTTGCCGCCCTCGCCCTTGTCGGCCCCGGTCATGCCGATGTCGCCCACCCACTTGTACCAGAAGTCGTCGACCGTCCCGAGCACCTTGGGCGGAATCTCGGCCACCACCGGTCCCTTGCTCGTGTCGACCCACATGAAGTTGTAGATCGTGTTGTCGTTGCCAGTCAGCGCGACGGTCTTGGAATCCATCAGACTTTCCCAGATCACGTTGGTCTGGTTATCTGGTCCGAACTTGCGTAGCGATTCGCGCATGCCGGCCTGATTGACGATGGGAATCGCCAGCAGATAAGCCTGTAGCGCGCGCGAGCGATCCAGGTTGTCGTAAATTTTGTCAACGGTATCGGCCGACGGATAGCCGTAATTGAGATTCAGCGTTCGGCGGAAGCGGTGCCCAAGCCCATCAGCACCACCGCGGCGGTGACGCAAAGCAGTCTCGTCATACGTATCATTGTTCACTCCTCATCGACGTCCGACGCCACACACGGCGGCTTGGTCGAGGTATTCATGATCGGGGAATGCTTATTGCGCCACGGCGATACCGGGCGGCTGCCACGTCCCTTCGCCCGCCGGCAGGATTGAAGGCGCTTCGGTCTTCGGCCAGTACAGGCGCATCACGAGATAGATTGTGTCATTGGGTGCCGGAAGCCAATTTGCTTCCTTATCCGCGCCTGGGCTGTCTTTTTGAATGTACAGCGTCAGCGAGCCGTCTGCGTTCTTTTTCATGCCGGGCACCATCGGCGAGTTGATGAGGTAGCGGTTGATTGGGTTTTTGACCAGGAGCTGGCTCTTGCCGTCATACATCGTTACCGACCAGAAAGAATTCACCGGCGGGAGTTGCCCGGCGGGAAAGGTGATCGTGTACTTGTGCTTGCTTCCGTCGAGCGGCTCACCCGTCGCGTCCGTGCGGGTGAAGGGGTACATGGCTTCCACGGCATCGTTGCCATAGAGACCGGCCTTGGCAGCCCCGGCCCGCAGTAACCAATCGCCGTTGTAGAACGCCTCGTCGCCAAGAAGCGAGCTGACGTTCCAGCCGTTGATGGGTTTGTTTCCGCTGGCCAGCCATTTGTCGATTTTGTCGTCACCCTGCTTCATGCCGATCAGCATTTCGGCTTTGTGTTCGAGCGATAGATCCTTGAACACGAAGGTCTTGCCGGGGCCGATGCCAATCTTCGCAAGTTTCGTGCGAATCGCCTTGTCCCTTGGCGTCTCGGGGACGTATTGCAGAGCGGCGTCGAGATACTGGAAAAAGTTGTCCTTGATCCCCGCGGTGGTGGCAGGAAGGAACTCGATCTTGGGCGCGGCGGGCGGAGCCGGACGTTTAAGAAAGCCAGAGAGCGGCTGCGCCTTGTAACCGGCCTGAATCTTCTCGACGTTTGGCATGTCGCCGGGGTCGAAGAGTTGCGTACGGATAATCGCGAGCGGGAAGGGTGTCGTCGATCGGAAGACCTTCTCGATCCCGCTGGGTGTTTCACCTTTCCAATCGGGCCCGACCACCAGATACTCACCCGCCTCGCTCCCTGTGGCGCGCGTGCCGATGTAGCCAAAATTGTAGGTGTTGCCGTCGATGAGTTGGACCGAGTAGTAGCGGTCCTTTTCGATCGCCGGCACCGAGATGACCATCGGTTCAGCGCGCAAATCCATCCAGACGAACGAGTAAGGGGTGTCGCTGTTCGGCGTGATGATTGCGGTATCCGCCGGGGTGGCGACGTGGTGCATGCTGTTGATTTCGTTGAAGGGCGCTTTGAATTGCCCCGAGTTCTTGTCCACGGCAAATTCTTGCATGACCGCATAATTCATCACGAGCGGTAAGCCGTAGATGAAGCCTTCTTCGGCGATGTCCTTGGCCTCCAACAGGTTAGGCCATTCGGCTTTGTTCTGCGCAATTGCCGGCGTGGACTTCGCCGTCGCGACGGCGAGCGCGGTTATCGCCGCAGAGCGAAGCAGGTCGCGTTTCGTCAGCATCGGAGCACTTTCTTTTGGTCAATTTGTGGTCAGGCGCGGGTGGCAGCCGACGCACGCAGCCATCGCCATCACCAAGTTTGCAATGCAACAGTGCCCACTAACCAGTGGGTGGCTGCGGTAGCACTGGCGGCTATTTCGCCAGTACGATTCCTTGCTCCTTGCGCATTTTGTCAAAGACCAGGCCCATCGCCTTGATGACTTTTACCGTTGGATTGGCCTTGCAATAGACAATCGTCTCGTGCTCGGCTTCGCGCGAACGGCTTATGTCGATGTAGTGCTTCTTCGCCAGGCCGTTGTACCAGCCGCTGTACCAGGTTGTCAGCAGGTCCGCATCTTCCTGAAACGTTCCGGCGAGTTGGGCGCAGGTTAAGGCTTGGACGTCGATAAATCCTTTGGCATCGGCATAGGTCTTCAACTCCACCTGGGCATTGGCGCCAGATCCGATGCATGCTGCGAGGGCAATCGTGGCAAGAAAAAGCGTACGCATGTTGGTTTCCTTTTGGTTTGTATCAGATGGACTTCTGACGATTTCAGCAACGGCTCGTGACGCCAAGCACAGGCCCCGTGCTGGACTATGTCGAATTCGTAGCGCTTCCGGCCGTTATCATGGGCGCAGCGCCTACCGGCTGACGCAACCGGCGCGGTACATTCCGCGGGCGCAAACCACCCGTGGCGTGACGACTCTCCGGACAGCGACGGGGCGTGGCGCGACAACGGCGCCGCGCGGGCCGGCGCAGCCGGCGCGATAGACGCCGCGGGCGCACACCGCGGCACCCGCATCCGTCGCGCTCAGAGCGAAGGTCCCTCCGAGAAGGGTCACGGCGATCAGGAACAGCTTCATGAAATTCTCCTTTTGTTGTGTCGCGCCAGGCGACGCCAAGGTGAGCCAGCCTCACGGCTAGTGCATCTGCGATCGCACTCAGGGGGTGACATGAAGATCATCTTCCAGTGTTCCTCATGTCGACCACAGTGGCCGAGAGGAGAACGCGAGTACCGAGAGTTTGCTGTGGAGCGGCTTCATGATGTCCTCCCTGACATGTCGATGGCACTATTGGCGCGGGCAGGCCCCTGAGACCTATTTGGGAAAAAGCAAGGTCACGCCGGCGCGCAGCCCAAGTCCTTTGGGTCCGGATTCCGGCGACATGGCATAGTAACGAGCGCCTACGAACAGGCTGATCGGCTGCGTCCCGACCTTGATCAGCTTCGCCACGACGGCGTTGATGGGGACAGTGAGCTTGTCGTTCGCCCAGTCGTAGGTCGACTCGGTGTTGAGCGTGAAGGTCCACGCATCGGCAGTCGTGTAGGAGACGAAGGGCTGCAAAAAGGTAGCGTTGACGGGACCGGCGCCGCTGCGCGTCGCGGCACCGACGGACCAGACGTGGTTGGCCAAAGCGCCGATAGTCCATCCGCCGGTTTGCTTGAGAACGACGAGGGTCGGTCCCATGCCCCATCGATTGCCGCCGAGCAGGTCGTCCGTCGCGGTCGGAAGACGCACGACAGGACCAAGGCCCCAGATGATCCCGCTGGGACCTGGTGTCGAAGGGGAGAAAAAGAAGCTCTGCGTCGTGTCGCCCAAGCCGAATTGCCGGCCTGTTCCGGGCGCGATATCCCACTGGGAGATGATGGGAAGAATCGTCCGCGAGATGACGTTCCATTCCGGATTGATGGCAAACGGAATGACCGGCTGGATATTCAGCGTCGCGCGCCCACCGTCGTCACCGGGGCCGATCCTGCCGTCGTAGTTGAACTGAAACGGCACGCTGATCAGGGCAGCCACGGGATTGCTGAGTTTCTTCGCGAGGTCTTCTTCCTGCGCCACCGCGTAGCCAGCAAAAGCTGGGAAAGAGACGAACCCTGCCGCAATGGCGCGCCTATAGGAATGCATAGAAACCCCCAGACTGCATGCCTTCGCTGTCATCATGCCGAAAGCCTTTGAGCCTGCCGGCGGGTTAAATCCATTGTCATCGCAATCCCCTTGAAAGCTCGCATTACGCAATTTCGCGCAGTCGAATCGTCGACCTCCGTCGCAACGCGGAGGCCTTCCAAATTCCGCTGCGGAAACTAGCAATCGAGAGGTCCTGGCGCCTGTAGCATCCTGTAATTTACGTGGTGGGATAGCAGCTCAATGCTCCAGGCGAGCCGCCAGAAGGCTTTCAGCAGCCGTCTGAACCGGGACAGGAAAACCCGCCTTGCGGGCGCCCTCGGCGAAATGGGCGACATCCTCCGGCCGGTAATTCCGCTTCGCCATCTCTTCGTCCCAGTGCTCGAAGATCGTCGGCCGCATCCGCAGGAACTCGTCGCGGGCCTCGGCGGCTTCCTGCGACTTGCCGATCTGCGCGTAGATCACGGCGGCGACGAAGTGATAGGGCGGGAACTTCTTCAGCGCCGCCTGCCTGATCAGGCTTTCGGCGCGAGCATAGTCGCGCTGCATGTAGGCGTACACCGCCAGCGTCCCGCTGTAGTAGCCGGAATGGCCTGGGTTGCGCGCGAGCGCCTGCTCCAGCAGCTCGGCGCCGCGCTGCCAGGCTCCCGCCTGGCCCAGACGGGTCCCGAACTCGCCGAGCAGCTCGGTGTCGTTCGGGTTCAGCGCCACCGCCCGTTCGCCGACCTCCAGCGCCTCGGTGGGCTGCTGGGCGAAGAACAGCGCCACCATCAGGGCCTGGAGGGACCGCACATTCGCCGGATCGAGGCGAACCGCCCGGCGGGCGGCATCGAGCGAGCGCTGGATCGGGGTGCTGGACCCCGCCCTCGGATTGAATCCGAACCGGTCCTCGTCGAGATACAGGTGGGACAGCATCGCCCAGGCGGTCGCATGGGCCGGATGGAGCGCCACGGCCTGTTCTAGGCAGCTCCGGATCGCGGCATGGCTCTCCTCCGACAGGGTGGCGCGGTAAGCGTAAAACCCCAGCGCGCACGCTGGGGCTTCGAGGTCGTCCGGCCAGCGTGCGCCGTTACGGATCTGGTCAGCCCGGTGAATGATGCCGTAGGGCTGCGCCACGGCGGTGGCGACCTTCCGCGCTATATCATCCTGGATCGTGATAAGGTCGCGGACCAGCAGGTCGGCATCAAAGGTATGAGACCACAGGACGGTACCTGTCCTGGCATCGAGCAGGCGGCCTGTCACGCGCAGGCGGTTCTCTGCGGCTCGGACGCTTCCCTCAAGCACGTATCGAACGCCGAGATCACGACGGATGCGGGCGGCATCCGCACCCGCCGGAATGCCCCGCGACGTCTCTCGCCCGAGAACGGTGATCTCCCTGAAGCGGGCGAGCTGGCTGAGGATCTCCTCGGTCAGGCCGTCGGCGTAGACCCTGGTCTCCGGGCGTTCTCCCAGGTCCGCAAAGGGAATCACGACGAGGGTCGGTCCCCCAAGAGGCAACGGCGCCGATGCTTGGGCGTCTGGGGGCTGACCGACGCGCAACGTGCCCCACAGCACGAGCCCGACAAGGCAGGCGATTGCGACCGCCACGCCGAGCCAAGGTCCCCACTGCCGCGATGGCGGTGCCACGACAGGTCCTCCGGTCGGCGGTGCCGCAGGGGACAAAGCATCCACCGCAGAGGCGTGAGCGCCCACCGCATGCGTTCGTAAGGCGAAGTGCGGGACGTATGCCCCCTTCGGAATGGTGATGACCACCGGGTCGGACAGGCCGCCCGACAGATAGTAGCGCTCCAAGGCCCGACGCAACCGGCCGGCCTCGATACGCACGACCGGATCGGTCTGGGCGTCGAAGCTCGGATCGCGGTCGAACACCTCGGTGCCGATGGCATAGGCCTTGATGCGGTCGGCGCGGCCGGCGAGTGTCTCCTCGACGACGTAGCGCAAGAACTTGCGAGCCCGCGCCGGAACGTCGAGATCGGGGCTGGCGATGAGGCGGTCGAGTTGGGCACGCACATCATCCGCAGCAGGCGCAATTGCGGCCCGCTGCGAGGCACTGCTGTTGCTGCCGCCATCCATGGGCTGGTCCCTATGTGCGACGCGCGCGACGCACGTCCTACCGTAACCTACAGTAATCTACTCCCCATGCGTCGCGCCAGAGGCGAAGCTCTTCGTCGTGGGCCGGCGCACCTGCGCTGCCCGACATCGGCAACGGGGAGGTTGCGCCATGCATCACGCGGTTCAGGCCGCCATCGCTCGCTTTCCGGATCGGGGGCACGCCATCGCGGAACTAGCCAGGACGGACGACAGCTTCCTGTCTCTCTGCGAGGATCTCGCCGAGGCCGAGGCGGTCCTCGCACGGTGGGAGCGCTCGTCCTCGTCCGTGAACGAGGCGAGTTGCACCGAGTACCGGGAGCTGGTGATGGATCTCGCGGCCGAATTGGCGACCGAGCTGGATCGGCATTCGCAACAATAGCCTGGAACTGGAGGAGAGTCTGGTCCTGGCACATTTCCGAAGTACGATCCTCGTCGGCTTCGGCTTACTGTCGATAAGCAG
>NZ_VCMV01000013.1:110815-137226 GCF_008757455.1 Microvirga brassicacearum
GGACAGGACCGAGGCCCCAGATGATCCCGCTGGGACCTGGTGTCGAAGGCGAGAAAAAGAAGCTCTGCGTCGTGTCGCCCAAGCCGAATTGCCGGCCTGTTCCCGGCGCGATATCCCACTGGGAGATGACGGGAAGAATCGTCCGCGAGATGACGTTCCATTCCGGATTGATGGCAAATGGAATGACCGGCTGGAAATTCAGCGTCGCGCGCCCACCGTCGTCACCGGGGCCAATCCTGCCATCGTAGTTGAACTGAAACGGCACGCTGATCAGGGCAGCCACAGGATTGCTG
Source organism: Microvirga brassicacearum (assembly GCF_008757455.1). Lineage (GTDB taxonomy): Bacteria > Pseudomonadota > Alphaproteobacteria > Rhizobiales > Beijerinckiaceae > Microvirga > Microvirga brassicacearum. The sequence continues at coordinate 111,109 of NZ_VCMV01000013.1, forward strand.
AGTTTCTTCGCGAGATCCTCTTCCTGCGCCATCGCAGAACTGGCGAAAACCGGGAAACACACCGCCATAGCGAAAAAAATGGACTTCACACGAATCTCCAACCTTCGCAGGCATAAAAGCACAAGGCCTTCGGCTTGGCCATCCGCGCGGCTGATCGCTTCGCGGATGATGTCCCCGCTGTTGAGGATCGCATCAAGAGCTCGGGTGAAATCGAGCGTGTCGTTCCCACTGTTTATGGGCGGCCGTAAATGAGTTCGGGCCTCGCGTTTGAGCGAGGTGACTTCCGATCTGTCGAAACATCATGCGGCCGCTGATACGGCTCTAGCCCGCCCGGCGCAGCCGCCCGCTGAACGACACCAGAGCCACGCCGGCGAGCACGACAAGGCCGCCGAGAATTTCCCGTGCGCCGATATGCTCGCCGAGAAACAGCACGGCCAGAATCGCGGTCCAGAGCGGCATCAGGTAACCCACCATGGAAGCGCGGGTCGGGCCGGCGCGCTTGATGAGCCGCATGAAAAACAGGATCGGCAGTGCGGTCGAAACGACGCCGAGCGCGATCAGCGGCGCCAGATGATCGCCCACCGCGGCGAAGGCGGTAGGCCCAGACAGCACGAGCGCAAGGGTGGTGGCCGGAATCGCCGAGCAGAATTGCTGCCCGAGCGCGAGGCGGGCGGGATCGGCGTGCCGCACGGTCCTGACGAACACGTTGGCGATGGCGTAGCTCAGGGCGGTCGCCACCATGGCGAGTGCGCCCGACCCGCTGACGCCGCTCTCCGGAAACGCCGCCGGCCCGATCAGGATACCCATGCCGGCAAAGCCGACGAGCACGCCCCCAAGCCGCCGCGGCGTGAGCTTCTCTTCGGTGAAAAACCAATGCGCCAGAACGGCGACGATCAACGGACTGGAGGCCTGGATCATCGCGGCCGAGGCGGTGGTGATCTGGGTCAAGGCAAATGCCAGCAACACATTCGGCAACCAGCCATTGAAGGTGCCGAGGAAAATCCAGGTCAGCCAATCCCGCCGCCTCGGCAGAATACCCTTTCGCACCGCCGCAAACCACAGCACCAGCGAGGTGGCGCCGATCAGCCCGCGCATGGCCGCGAGCACGAACGGATTGAGATCGCCGCTGAGCTTGATGAAAAGCATGCTGGTCGCCCAGAGCATGGAGCAGACAAGCAGGTTCGAAATCAGGAAGACTTGCGTCAGCTCCGGTGTGTCGGACGCTTCGATGCGGCTGGTCGCGGTCATCAGATGCGCCTTCAAAAGCCGAGGAGATCGACGAGGTAGGGGATGAGCGGTTCGTCGGCCTTCGGCATGGGGTAGCTCCGCAGATCCTGCGGCTTCACCCAGGCGAGGCCCTGACCTTCGAGCGGCTGCACGAAACCCTCCCAGCGCCGACAGACATAAAGCGGCATCAGGAGGTGGAAGGTCTCATAGGCATGGCTGGCGAATGTGAGCGGGGCCAGGCACGCTTCCTTGACGGTGATGCCGAGCTCTTCCCGCAACTCGCGAATCAAGGCGTCTTCGGGCCGTTCTCCCGTTTCGAGCTTGCCGCCCGGAAACTCCCACAGGCCAGCCAACTGCTTGCCCTCGGGCCGCTGCGCCAAAAGGATTCGGTTGTCCGCATCGATCAACGCGACGGCGACGACAAGGGTGAGTTCGAGTGGGGGCAAGCTTGGGTCCCGCGAGTAGCGATGGCCTATTCCCTTACCCCATTCCGACGTCGAACAAACTGATTTTCCAAGCTTGACAAATGAAACGATATAACTCAACCGTCGAGTGTCCTCGTGCAACCGAGCGTCCTTGATGAAGATCACTTTTGGTATGGCCTTCGCGGCCCTCCTTCTGTCCTGCGTAAGCGCTGAAGCTCAGGTCAAGAATTGCGATTACCCGCGGTTTCGGACTGCGGTCGGCCAAACGACTGATCTCGCAATGACGGTCAGAGCCGGAAAGCCATGCCGGATCACGCTTGGAGGTTCGCTCAGCCCCATCTCCGAGGCGCGCATCCTCAAGGCGGCGTCGGTCGGCAAGAGTTCCGCGCAGGGGACGAGCATTGTGTATCTCGCCAAGGCAGGGTTTTCGGGAAGCGATCGCTTCACCTGGGCCTGGGCCGGCCAGGACCGTTGGGGCAAGGATCAGCTCTGGTCGGTCGATGTGGCGGTCAACGTCATCCCATGATTCTCCCACAAATCCGGAAACCTTCCATGCACAAATCTTGCCTCGGTCTTGCGGCGATCTCTTTCGCGCTGATGTCAGCCAACGCCGCGCGCGCCGCCGATTGCGAAGCCGCGCCGATCTATTTCAACGGCAATGTCGCCGAACTCTCGGGCGACGTCACTGTGAAGGCTGGAAAAGGTTGCGGTTTTGGCCTCAACGGCATTCAGGGCGCAATCAACGAGACGGTCGTAACTCAACAACCGAAGGTCGGAAGGGCCGGCGTTCGGGGTCATACGGCAATCTACGTTGCGAAACCTGGATATCAGGGATCCGACGAGTTCACCTATGCGCATATCGGCATCAACCAATACGGTGGCCCGATGAAGGTCTCGATCCGCCGCAAAATCACCGTCGTTCCGTGAGGCGCGGCCTGACGGGTACTGCGGCGTCGTCCGGCGAAGAACTGTCCTCGCTGCCGCAGATCATCAGCTCCGGTAATCCCCGTTGATCTCCACATATTCCTTGGTGAGATCGCAGGTCCAGACCGTCGCCTCGCCACGGCCGAGACCGAGATCGACGCGGATGATGATGTCGCTTCCGCGCATATACGCGGTGGTCTTCGCTTCGTCATAGGCTGGGTCGCGCGCGCCCTTGGCGGCGACGCGAATATCACCGAACCAGATCGCCAGCTTGTCGCGATCGGCGGGTTCGCCGGCTTTGCCGACCGCCATCACCACGCGGCCCCAATTGGCGTCCTCGCCGGCCACCGCCGTCTTCACCAGGGGCGAATTCGCCACCGCCATGGCGATGCGCTTGGCCGAGATCGCGCCCTTGGCGCCGGTGATTTTCACAGTGACGAACTTGCGTGCGCCCTCGCCGTCGCGGGCAACCTGCTGGGCGAGATCGGAGAGCAGGCCCTCGAGCTCCTGACGAAACTCCTTGAGGCGGCGGTCACTGGGCAGCGTGATGGCCGGCGCGCCGCGCTTGGCCGCGGCCCCGGTGGCGAAGAACAGGAGCGTATCGGAAGTCGACGTGTCGCTGTCGATCGTCACGCAGTTGAAACTTTTGTCGGCGCCTTTCTTCAACAGCGCCTGCAGCACGGGCGCGGCGATGGGAGCGTCGGTGAAGATGAAGGACAGCATGGTGGCCATGTCGGGCGCGATCATGCCCGCGCCCTTGGCGACGCCATTGATGGTCACCGGAATGCCGCCGATATTGGCCGTGCGGGTCGCGACCTTGGGGAAGGTGTCGGTGGTCATGATGGCCTTTGCCGCATCGACCCAGGCCAGCGGCTTTGCCTTCTTCTCGCAGGATTCGAGAACGCCCTTGAAGCGGGCGGCGTCGAGGGGCTCTCCGATCACGCCGGTCGAGGCGATGAAGACCTGCGAGGCGCGACATCCTGCGGCCTTCGCGGCGAAATCGGCCGTCAGCTTGACGGCCTCGATCCCCTTCTTGCCCGTAAACGCATTGGCGTTGCCGGAATTGACCACGAGCGCGCGGGCGCCGTTCTTGCCGAGGTTCTTGCGGCACCAATCGACCGGGGCGGAGGGGCATTTCGAACGGGTGAAGACGCCCGCCACCGCGGTGTCGCGGGCCAACGAGACATAGAGCACATCGGTTCGGTTCTTGTAGCGAATGCCCGCTTCGGCGGTGGCGATCCGCACACCTTCGATGGCCGGAAGCGCCGGGTAGGATTTGGGCGCGAGCGGAGAAATTGTCTTGGACATGCGCGAACCTGGGGAAGGCGGCTGCTGGACGAGCCGTTTGAATCCGCGACGTGTGGTTTTTTGCGGCTTTTTGTCAAGCCCGCGCTTCGTAGGGGAAGGGGCGCCTGATCCTGAAAAAGCAGGGGCGGTCTGGCCGCCCCTGCCGGTCGATTCCGGAAATTATGGCTTCTTCTTCTCTTCGACGAGGTTGCCCTTGTCGTCCAGCTTCTCGATCTTGGCGCTGCTGCGCAGGCCGACGATCAGGTCCTGCTGCGCCTTGCGCTCCAAGTAGGTGTTGACCTGATCCTGCATCTCGGCCAGCGACGGCACCGGCTTGGCGCGCTTTTCTTCCACCTTGATCACGTGCCAGCCGAACTGGGACTTCACCGGATCGGAGATCTGGCCGGGCTCCATCTTGAAGGCGGCTTCGGCGAAAGGCTCGACCATGCGGTCCTTGGTGAAGAAACCGAGATCGCCGCCATCTGTCTTGGAGCCGGGATCGGTCGAGAGTTCAGCCGCTACCTTGGCAAAATCCTCGCCGCCCTTGATGCGCCCTTGCGCCTTCTTGGCGTCTTCTTCCTTCTCGACCAAGATGTGGCGGGCGCGCACTTCCTGCTCGGGCGGCATGCTCTTGACGGTCTCGTCGTAGAGCGCCTTGGCGGCCTCGGGGGTCACCGCCTTCTTGGCCTCCTGCTCAAGGTATTGATCCAGAAGGGTCTTGTCGCGGTTATAGGCGAGCTTGCGGGCGAAGTCAGCGGCATCCCCTACCTTGGCGGCTTCAGCGGCACGGGCACCGAGCTTGAGATCGACTAGGTAGCTGATCAGCAATTCGCGCTTCTGCTCGTCAGGAAGGTTGGGCAATTGCAAAGCGGGGTCGGCGGCCGCGACCGCAAGGTCGGCCTCGGTGATCGCCACGCCATTCACCCGGGCGAGGACCTTGGCGGGATCGATTGCCGCGGGAGCGGCGGGGGTGGCCGCTGCGGCGGCGGGAGGCGTCTGCGCGAGGGCGGCGCCCGCCATCAGGGGCAGCACGGCACTGAAGGCGAGAAGGCTTTTCCGAAGAGATGATGAGACTGACATAGGATCCTCTGGTGAACTCGGGACCGCCCCCGAAACGGGTCGATCGATGGCCTGTTCTGTTTACGTTTGCAAGCGATGGCATATTTATGTCACAGGATTGCCCGGGGCGGGGCTTCTCTCACCTGCTGAGGGTCGCGGGCCTGCGCCACTCGGGCACAGTCTTTAAGATGCGCTCCTGCATAATTAAGTCTATAACGCGGCCCAAACCGCTTTTCTCCTTAAATCCTGGTAGTCTGAAGGCTTTCGATGTTCGGTTCTCTTGCGAAGAAAATCTTTGGCTCGGTCAATGAGCGCCGGCTGAAGTCCTTTAGCCCGAAAGTGGCGGCCATCAACGCGTTGGAGGCCGAGCTGGAGAAGCTCTCGGATGATGCGCTGCGCGCCCGCACCGAGATGTTCAAGGCCGAGGTCGCCGCGGGCAAGACCCTCGACGAGCTTTTGGTGCCGGCCTTCGCCACCGTGCGCGAGGCGGCCAAGCGCACCCTGGGCCAACGCCCCTTCGACGTCCAGCTGATCGGCGGCATGGTGCTTCACGAAGGCTCGATCGCCGAGATGCGGACGGGTGAAGGCAAGACCCTGGTGGCGACCCTGCCGGTCTATCTCAACGCCCTTGCCGGCAAGGGCGTCCACGTGGTCACGGTGAACGACTACCTCGCCCGCCGCGACTCGGAATGGATGGGCCAGATCTACCGCTTCCTCGGCCTCGAAGTCGGCGTGATCGTCCACGGTCTCGACGATGCCGAGCGTGCAGCCGCCTATCGGGCCGACATCACCTACGGCACCAACAACGAATACGGCTTCGACTACCTGCGCGACAACATGAAGTACGAGATGGCGCAGATGGTCCAGCGCGGGCACAACTACGCCATCGTGGACGAGGTCGACTCGATCCTCGTGGACGAGGCGCGCACACCGCTGATCATCTCGGGCCCGCTCGACGACCGGTCTGAACTCTACAACGCCATCGACGTCGTCATCCCGCGCCTCGATCGCGCCGATTACGATCTCGACGAGAAGCAGCGCACCGTGTCGCTTACCGAAGACGGCACCGAGAAGATCGAGCAATTGCTGCGGGAGGCGGGGCTTCTGAAGGAGGGCGATCTCTACGACGCCCAGAATGCGACCCTGGTCCACCACATGAACCAGGCGCTGCGCGCCCACACCCTGTTCCAGCGCGACAAGGATTACATTGTCCGCAACAACGAAGTCGTCATCATCGACGAGTTCACCGGCCGCATGATGCAGGGCCGGCGCTATTCGGAAGGCCTGCACCAGGCGCTCGAAGCCAAGGAACACGTCCAGGTTCAGCCGGAAAACCAGACGCTCGCATCGATCACGTTCCAGAACTATTTCCGCCTCTATTCCAAGCTCGCTGGCATGACCGGCACGGCCGCGACCGAGGCCGACGAGTTCATGGAAATCTACAATCTCGACGTGGTCGAGGTGCCGACCAACCGGCCGGTTTCCCGCCTCGACGAGGACGACGAGGTCTACCGGACGGCGGACGAAAAATACAAAGGCATCATCCGCGAGATCGAGACTGCCTCCGCACGAGGCCAGCCGACTCTCGTTGGCACGACTTCGATCGAAAAATCGGAGCACCTCGCCGAACTTCTCATCAAAGACGGCTTCACGCTCATCGATTTCGACAATCCCCATGCGCTGGAACCGCTCTACAAGGCCGCGCGCGAGGGCAAGGGCATCCGCCACTTTGCCGTGCTGAACGCTCGCTTCCACGAGCAGGAGGCCTTTATCGTGGCGCAGGCCGGTGTGCCCGGCGCCATCACCATTGCCACCAACATGGCGGGTCGCGGCACCGACATCCAGCTCGGCGGCAATGCCAAGATGCGCATCGAGCGCGAGCTCGTGGGCCTTGAGGGCGACGCCCGCGCGCTGCGCGAAAAGGAAGTCCAGGCGGAGATCGACAGCTTCAAGGAGAAGGCGCTGGCGGCCGGCGGTCTCTACGTGCTTGGCACCGAGCGTCACGAATCCCGCCGCATCGACAACCAGCTCCGCGGCCGCTCGGGCCGTCAGGGCGATCCCGGAAAGTCGAAATTCTTCCTGTCGCTGCAGGACGACCTGATGCGCATCTTTGGCTCCGACCGCATGGACGGCATGCTGTCCAAGCTCGGGCTGAAGGAAGACGAGGCCATCGTCCATCCGTGGATCAACAAGGCGATCGAGCGCGCGCAGGCGAAGGTCGAGGCGCGCAACTTCGACATCCGCAAGAACATCCTGAAATACGACAACGTCATGAACGACCAGCGCAAGGTCGTGTTCGAGCAGCGCAAGGAGTTCATGGCAGAAGAGAGTGTCCGCGAGACCATCGACGACATGCGCCACGGCGTGATCGAAGACATCGTCTCCCGTGCGATTCCCGAAAACGCCTATGCGGAGCAATGGAATGTCGCGGGCCTGAAACAGGACGTGGCGAATTTCCTCAATCTCGACCTGCCCGTTGAGGATTGGGCCAAGGAAGAGGGCATCGCCGACGACGAGATCCGCGAGCGCATCACCAAGGCGGCCGACGAGGCTTACGCCCAGCGCATCGAGACCAACTCGTCCGACGTGATGACCTATGTGGAAAAGCAGGTCCTGCTCCAGAGCCTCGATCATCTCTGGCGCGAGCACCTTGTGACCCTCGACCACCTGCGTCAGGTCATCGGCTGGCGCGGCCTCGCCCAGCGCGATCCACTCAACGAATACAAGTCCGAGGCGTTCGAGCTCTTCAATAGTCTCGTGGGTCATTTGGGCGAGCAGGTCACCGGGCAGCTCATGCGCATTCAGGTGGTGTTCCAGCAGCCCGAACCCGCCGAGCTGCCGCCGATGTTCGCCCAGCACCTCGATCCGGCGACGGGCGAGAATGAGATCGCGGGCGGCTCATTGGGCGCCGCCCTCGGTTTCGGTGCCACGGCCGCGCCCCTTGCCGATCACTCCCGGCAGCGCGACCCGACCGACCCCTCCACCTGGGGTCGCGTTGGCCGCAACGAGTCCTGCCCGTGCGGATCAGGCCGGAAGTTCAAGCATTGCCACGGGCAGTTTGTGGCGTAGGCGAAATTTCTGAGAACGTGACGAAAAAGCCCGGCCGTTGCGCCGGGCTTTTTGTTGAGCGCTCGCGAAGCGACCATTCGTGATGCGGGGCTTATTCGGCAAGTTGCCGTTGGTGAGTGGTCGCTGTCACATGGCTCGATGCGGGCCCTTTGCGGCAGATTCAGGCCGTGAAGGAATCCATCAGAATATAGGTGCCGTCTTTCCTTTGATGCTTGTTGATCAGCGGGACCAACCGAGCAAAATGCTCAGTCGCGCAATGCGCATCCAAGGCAGCACGATCAGGCCATTCCTCGATGAACACGAAATGCCCGGAATCCTTCTGATCGATGAAAAGATCATAGGAAACGCAACGCTCCTCCTGCCGGGTTTTCTCGACGAGCTCCTTATGGAGCGGCGTGACAGCATCGACGAATTCGGGCTTGATAAAATCCTGAGCGATAACTTTCAGCATGAACGTGCCTCAATTCCTTGATGCCGTTTCGAGCGGCGAGCGTCGCAAAAGTTGATCGCGAAAGCCAGTCTGCGAACCACCCCTTGCCACCCTTCGCGGACGCTCGACAGTGTCGAGAAAAGGGTATGGTCGTGATATCACCTCAACCTTCGGCAGCTCTTCCGCGTGTCGATGAATCGGTGGATTGCTCCGCGCAAACGTCTCGAACGCACCCGCGCAGCCAGCGATGCGCTGGATCGGCATCCAGCCGAGGGTGCCAGAGCATCGAGACCGTGACTTTCGGCGTCGAGACCGGAAGGGGAAAGCTATGCATGCCGGCGCGAAGGTTTCCGGTGTGTCGCTCGGGAACGCTGGCGATCAGGTCGGAGGCCCGCGCCAGAGCCAGCGCGGTCGAAAAGCCACCGACGATCGTGACGATCTCCCGCTCCAGCCCGAACGACTTCAAGGCTTCATCAATCGATCCCTTGTCGAGACCCCGCCGCGAGACGCCGATGTGCCTGCCGGCCGCGTAACGGGCGGGAGTGATCTCGCCTTGGCTCAGCGCGTGCCCCACTCGCACGACGCCGATGAAACGGTCTCGGAATAGGCCTTGCGCGCGGACCTCCGGACCCGTGGTCTTGCCCACGACGCCGGTTTCCAGATCAACGGTCCCGTCGCGAAGGGACGCGCTGTCCTTGTCTGGCTTTTGCACGAAGCGCAGCCGCACGCCGGGAGCCTCCGCACTGACACGGGCGATGAGGTTCGGTCCGAAGTTCTCCACAAAGCCTTCGCTGGTCCGCAGCGTGAACGTTCGGACGAGCTGTTTAAGGTTGAGCGTCGAAGCCGGGCTGAGAGCCGCTTCTGCGTCCTGCACGAGTTGGCCGACCCGCTCGCGGAGTTCGAGCGCTCGCGGGGTGGGAACGAGTCCGCGCCCGGCCCTGACTAACAGCGGATCGCCCGTCGTTTCACGCAATCGTGCCAGCGCCCGGCTCATCGCCGACGGGCTAAGCCGCAACTTTCGGGCCGCGCGCGCAACGCTGCCTTCCGCGAGCAGCACATCAAGGGTGACAAGCAAGTTGAGATCGGGTTTCGACATGCATCGACCATGGCACACTTTGATCGTGATGTGGCGTCAAACGCACGAATAAAGTGCAAATGCTGCGCGTTCCGCCATGCCAGACAGAGGACTAGGGTTCTGACGGCTCCGTTTCGGGAGTCGTCCAGAAAACGGAGTTCATGTTGAAACCAATCATTGCAGGGCGAGACGAGGCCGTGGCTGGAAGCGCGATACGGACCCCTTCGGTTCGGTGGACGCTCGCCAGCCTTTCGCTATCGATGTTGCTGTCCTCGCTCGGCACCAGCATCGCCAATGTCGCCTTGCCGACGCTGGCACAGGCATTCACCGCCTCCTTCCAGGAAGTCCAGTGGATCGTCATCGCTTATCTCCTCGCCATCACCACGCTTATCGTCAGCGTCGGGCGTCTCGGCGACATCATTGGCCGCCGGCGGCTGCTGCTGGCCGGAATCGTCCTGTTCACGGTGGCTTCGGCCCTATGTGGCGTCGCGCCCACGCTCTGGCTGCTGATTACCGCCCGGGCGGTGCAGGGCCTGGGCGCGGCCATCATGATGGCCCTCACCATGGCGTTTGTCGGCGAGACGGTTCCGAAGGAAGAGACCGGTAGCGCCATGGGGCTGTTAGGGGCGATGTCCGCGATCGGCACCGCTCTCGGGCCATCGCTCGGTGGCCTTCTGATCGCCGAACTGGGTTGGCGGGCAATCTTTCTCGTCAATGTACCGCTGGGTATCCTGACTTTCTGTCTCGCGCATCGCACCCTGCCGGTTGACCGCCGGGGGGCGAAGACTGATCGGACCCGGTTCGACGCTCTGGGCACCTTGCTGCTTGCTCTGACGCTCGCGGCTTATGCACTCGCCATGACGATAGGGCGCGGCAGTTTCGGTTCGCTCAACTTGGCTCTGGTGGTGGCTGCCGTCATCGGAGTGGGGCTCTTCGTGCTCGCGGAGGCGAGAGCAGCCTCACCCTTGATCCGGCTGGCAATGTTCCGCGATCCAGGTTTCACCGCGAGCCTTACGATCAGCGCGCTCGTCTCGACGGTGATGATGGCGACGCTGGTGGTCGGGCCATTCTATCTCTCTCGTGCGCTCAAGCTTGACGCGGCTCTTGTGGGACTCGTCTTGTCGGTCGGTCCGCTTGTCGCCGCGCTGACCGGTCTGCCAGCCGGTCGCATTGCGGACCGTTTCGGCGCTGGGCGCATGACCATCGCAGGCCTCATCGGAATGGCGGGCGGTTCCTTCATCCTGTCCATGATGCCGGTGGCATTCGGCATCCCCGGCTACATCGCCCCTATGGTCATCATCACCGCCGGCTATGCGCTGTTCCAGACGGCCAACAATACCGCCGTCATGACGGATATCCGCCCGGACCAGCGGGGCGTCATTTCCGGCATGCTCAACCTATCGCGCAATCTCGGGCTCATCACCGGTGCATCCGTCATGGGCGCTGTGTTCGTGCTCGCCTCGGCGACGACAGACGTCACGACGGCGGATCCCGAGGCGGTTGCCACCGGTATGCGGATCACGTTCGCCGTCGCGGCGGTTCTGATCCTCGTCGCGCTCGCTATCGCGGGTGGAAGCCGTGTTCTCGCAGCACGGCTGTCGCTCCCTCGGAACGTGGCGTGACGCCCGCACTCATCCAGCACCGTCAAAGCACGAAGTCGCCCTTCACCAACTTTGCGATCTTCTGCACGGCGATCGAAAAGTCGGCCTCTCCATCGCCATTCACATCGCCATAGACGATGGCTCCGCCGTCGGCTTTCTCATAGCGAAGTTCGCCCGCCTTCTCGTGGAAGGCCGATTTGCCGATGAACTTGAATGCCTGGTTGCCTTTGCGCGACGTGCTGGCATCCATCCATGAGAGATCGATGCTGTCGTGTTCCTTGTGCGAGAAATCGAAGATGATGTCGCGTCCCTCCGGCGCGGCCTTGCTGTCTCCGCGCTTGAACACGAACGAGTCTTCGCCGACTCCCCCGTGGAGCTTGTCCGCTCCCTTGCCGCCGATCAGCAGGTCATTGCCCGCATAGCCTTTCAGCGTATTGGCCTTCGCGTTCCCGCGAACCACGTCGTCGCCGGCGCGGGCGATGACGGTCTTGTTGGCGGGATCATTCACGATCTGCTCGACAAGGCCAATGAACTGGCTCTGACTCAGGCCGCTTGTCGTGTTCGGCAGTTGGACGCCGAGCGACTGTGCGTAATGTCCGAGCAGATGATGATCATAGGCCGATTCCAGCAACAGGCCGTACGCCGCGTCGTGATTGCCCTGCGACGTCCCAGGACCGAGAAGCCCGTTGGCGGCCAGGATCAGGAGGTTGTTCCAGTACGGCCCCAGAAACGAAGCGTTGCCGAAGCGCGCGATGTTGTTGCTGAAGAGAAGATTCTGCTCGACGAACGTGTCGGCGCTGTAATTCCCCACCGGGTCGCCGTGCTCGACATAGTTGACGAGCTGGGAGCTGGCCCCGGCCGGAATCAACGACTTGGAAATCCCCGGAGCGCCATAGGTCTCACCCGGCAAGTTCAATTGAGCCGCCACATAGGCGGCCTCGGCTCCGCCCAGCGAGTGCCCGGTGATGTAGATGTTGTCGCGAGAAATACCCTGTGCCTTCGCGGCGGCGATGACCGATTGGGTAAACGAGAGGGCAAGGCCGTAGGCCGTCGGCATCCCACCGCGATAGATCAGGAAATCGGCCGCAATCTGGTTGATGACGAATTCGGGATTGTCGCTGAAGCCTTCGATATCCGTTCCCTCGAAGGCGACGATCACGTTCCCGGCGGAGGTGACCGATGCCGCCGCGAAGAAGCCGGCGCCCACATTGAGGGAGGTCATGGGTTTGCCGTTTATAAGAAACGGACTCGGTCCGGCGGTTTGCTGATAGGTCCAGTAGGCTGCCTTCATGAACTCCGAGGTCGTCGGCCGCATCGATGTCTCTCCATCCCCGGCCTCTCGTAGCGTAAACTAGGAAAGTTTGCACGCGCTGAATGGCGGATGATGGCCTGCGAACGCGCTAGTCCGGCCTCTCGCGCCAGCGGGCAGGAAAAGAAAAAACCCGCCGAAGGGGCGGGTTTTTGCAACTGTCGATGTAAGGCCGATTACTGCGCCGCCGCCACGCTGACGCGGGAAGGAGCCTGGGCCCGCTTTTGCGGGAGAGTGGCGGGGGTCGGCGGCTTCGCGGTCGTCATCCCACGCTGCGGCGGGACAGGCGCTGCCGGTGCGGCCTGTGCCGTCTCGGCGGGTTGAGCCGTCGAGGAGGTGCTGAACAGATCGCCGATGCCGTTGAGCATCTTCTTGTAGAATGGGCTCTCCGAGCCGACCGCCGAGCCGGCCGCGGAAGCCTGAGCCGGTGCTACGGCCGCAACCTTCATGTCGGCTGCGGGAGCCTCCGCGGGGGCGGCGGCCTTCGGAGCCGACGCGAAGGCGAGTGCCGTCGACGGCACCTCTTTCTTCGGCTTGCCGCTGTCGTCGAGAACGATTTCCTGCGGGCCGGAGGACAGGCCTTCCGGACGGCTGACATCGCCGAACTTATCGCGCATGCGCGTGTCGACGACGACCGAACCCTCGGAGCCCGCGACGCCGGCCATCGCCGTCACGAACGACTGGTGCGAGCCGCCATCATGGTAGACGACCCTCACCGGCGGCGTGCCGCTGGCGATGAGTTCGGCCACCGCCTGCTCGTCCTGCCGGGTCTTCTGCGTCACCGCCGCCACGACCGTTTCGTCGGTCACGTTGAACTGGTAGCGGCCGGAGGCCACGCTCACACGCGGCTCGTCCTTGGTGACTTCGAAATAATCCGAGCCTTCCTTGAGGTTCTTCCAGAAGGCGATGTTCTGATCGAGACGATGCTGGGCCAGGTTCTTGGCGGTCATCCGGAACGGATAGGACTGGAACTGGAAGCCGCGCTGGCCACTGGCGAGGGACTCGCGGGCGATCGCGTAGATTTCGGCGATGTTCTCGTCCGTCATGGCAAAGCAGCCGCGCGACGAGCACGAGCCGTGCACCATGAGCGCACTGCCGCTGCGGCCGAACGAACGGTCATAGGCATTCGGGAAGCCGGTATCGAACGACAGGTAATAGGCGGAATTCGGGTTCATCTGCGCCGGCGTGACCGTGTAGAAGCCCTCGGGCGCCTGGCGGTCGCCTTCGCGCACCTTCGGGCCGAGCTGGCCGGACCAGCGGCAGATCGGATAGGTCTTGAGCAGGGCGTAGCGTCCGTTGGAGGCGCGCTTCCAGACCTCCATTTCCGCTTCCTTCTTGTAGGAGCGGATGAGAATCGGGTCGGTCTTGGACATGCCCTTTTCGGCCATCAACGACATCGTGGCGGATGGGATGGGCGACAGGTGGCGCGTGGAACTGCGCGAGAAACCGTCGTCCTGGCAGGCTGCGAGCGCGAGCGAAAGGCTCGCTGCCAATGCGATACGTTTCAACATGGGGGACCCCGCGTTCCTTTTGATCTGCCCGATCTTGCCGCCGGGCAGTTCCCCAACCTGTCTAGATCGTTAGCCTTAACTTGATCTTACCGCAAGCGTTGCCGTAACGGAGTTATACTGAACAGCGGGTAAAACTGCCGCTTCGGCGGCCGCGGTGACGCAGAGGCAAGAGGCCCCCTAAAGCCGGTCTCACGCCAACGCGAAAGCCATCGCCGCCTCGGCGTGGAGCCGGGTGGTATCGAAGACCGGCAGGGCGACATCCTCGGGGCCGATCAGCATCCCGACCTCGGTGCAGCCGAGAATCACCCCATCGGCGCCAGCCATCCGCAATCGTTCGATCTCGGCCAGATAGGAATTCTTCGATTGCTGCCGGACGACTCCGCGGCACAATTCCTCATAGATCACCCGATGGACGATCTCGCGCCCATTCTCGTCGGGGACGAGCGCCTCGATGCCATGGCGCTCGCGCATTCGCCCCTTGTAGAAATCGTGCTCCATGGTGAAACGGGTCGCCAGCAAGGCGGGACGTCGCGAGCCCGCGGCCTTGACGGCGACGGCCGTCGCATCGGCGATGTGGATGAGAGGGACCGTAATCGCCGCTTCGATCTCCGGCGCGACCTTGTGCATGGTGTTGGTGCAGATCACCAGCGCCTCAGCCCCCGCCTGCTCGACGCGGCGTGCCGCATCGATGAGGAGATTGGCCGCACCATCCCAATCGCCCGCATGCTGCCGGTCGGCGATGTCCGTAAAATCGACGGACCAGACCAAGAGGCGCGCCGAGTGCAGCCCGCCCAGTCTGTCGCGCGCAATCTCGTTCATGGATCGGTAGTAGATGGCGGTGCTTTCCCAGCTCATCCCGCCGAGCAATCCCACCATCCGCATTGCAGCTTCCTTTCGGCAATCGGCTCGCCGTCGGGCGACAGTCTACAATTTGCGGCCGATATTCAGGAATTTGTCGGCGCGGTGATCGCGCAGCTCCGCCGGGCCCATATTCCCGAGATCGTGCAGCGCTTCCTCGATGGCGCTGCCGGCGGCCGCGATGGCGGCCTTCGGGTCCCGATGGGCGCCGCCCGTCGGCTCGACCACGATGCCGTCGATGATGCCGAGGCGCAGGAGGTCCTGCGCGGTGATCTTCATGTTGGTGGCGGCGTCCTGGGCCCGGGCGGAGTCGCGCCACAGGATCGAGGCCGCGCCCTCGGGCGAGATCACGCTGTAGATTGCGTGCTCGAGCATCAGCACCTTGTTGGCGGTCGCAATGGCGATCGCTCCGCCGGAGCCGCCCTCGCCGATGACCAGCGAGACGTTCGGCACGCCGAGCGAGAGCTGCATCTCGGTGGAGCGGGCGATGGCCTCGGCCTGCCCGCGCTCTTCCGCCTCGATGCCCGGATAGGCGCCGGCCGTGTCCACGAAGGAGAGGACCGGCAACCCGAAGCGGTCGGCCAGCTCCATCAGGCGCACGGCCTTGCGATAGCCCTCCGGCCGCGCCATGCCGAAATTGTGCCGGATGCGGGTTTCGGTGTTGTGGCCCTTTTCCTGGCCCAGCACGCAGACGGCAGAACCCCGGAAACGGCCGAAGCCGCCGACGATGGCCTCGTCCTCGCCGAATTTCCGGTCCCCCGCAAGCGGAGCGAAATCGGTGATCAGGCCGGCGCAATAATCAGCGAAATGCGGCCGCTGCGGGTGGCGCGCCACGAGGGTCTTCTGCCACGGCGTGAGCTTGCCGTAGAGATCCTTCAACGCCTCCGCGGCCTTGGTTTCAAGGCGGGTGATGTCGTCGGAAATCGAGACGGCGTCGCGGCTTTCGCCGAGCGCCCGAAGCTCTTCGACCTTGGCTTCAAGTTCGGCGACGGGCTTTTCGAAATCGAGGTAGCTGCGCATCAGACTCTATTGAAAAACAAAAACCGGCGCTGACCTTGGCAGCCATGCCGGGTGGCCGGACACTGGCGATTTAGGGCCTGCAAGTCAAGATAACGCTAAGATGGCCTGTAAAAACCGGCTCGTCGTCAGGACCCGATCACGGTGCGCGAGACGGGGGAGGAGGCCGGCACGAAGACGGGCGACATCCTCCTGGACCGCCGGACCGCCCGCACCGCGCCGGGGCGATAGAGTTGTTTCGTGGCATCGACGACGTGAAGCCCCGCGAAGGGAAGCGAAAAGCCGATGCCGACCTGCTCCCAAGCCTGCGCGGTTTGCAGCAGCAGGCGGTTGCGGAGCGGGGGCACATAGAGGGTCTCGGCCCAGGCCTCCGGCGAAAACCACGTCTGCCGCATCAGGCTCTTCAACTGGGATCGGCTGTAGGGCTGGCCGTGCCCGAACGGGGTCGTGTCCATGCGGGCCCACAAGCCCCGGCGGTTCGGCGCCACCATGATGATGCGCCCACCCGGCGTCAGGATGCGCCAGATCTCGTGCAGCAATTCGGACGGGCTCTCGACCGCCTCGAGCGCATGGACCAGCAGCACCCGGTCGATGCAGGCATCGGGCAGCGGCATGGTGAGCGGATCGACGAGGGCGGAGGCGGACACACCTGTTCCGGGCCAGTTTACGACGCCTTGGCTCGATGGCATGAAGGCGAGGGTGCGTTCGCTCTCGGCGCGGGCGATCGACAGATAGGGAGGGGCGTAGCCGAGACCGAGAACCCGCAAGCCGGTGAGCTTTCCCCAGAACCGCGCGATCGAGCCGCCGACGAAGCGCCGTGTCACGCCGCCAAGCGGACTTGCGTAGAAACTTCTCAGATCGGTGATATCAATGCTCATGCGGTCCCGATGCGTTGTTTCTTTGCAGCCACGACGACCCGCGGCATCTGTCAAGACTGGTTTCGCCGCACAACTGTCCCATGATAACCCGAAATACCCTAAACCAAGGCTATCCGATGACCGCCCAGATTCATGTCTTCCGTTGCCTGTCCGATAACATCGGCGCCCTCGTGCACGATCCGAGTACCGGCATGTGCGCGGCGATCGACGCGCCCGAAGAAGCGCCGATCCTGGCGGCGTTGGCCGAAACCGGGTGGGAGCTTTCTGAAATTCTCGTCACCCATCGCCATGCCGATCACGTGCAGGCGATCGGGCCGCTGAAAGCGCGGCTCGGCTGTCGGGTCGTCGCGCCCGCAAAGGCGCGCGATCAAATCCCCGGTGCCGATGTTTTCGTGCGCGAAGGCGACACGGTTTATGTGGGCGGCCTGCAGGCGCACGTGTGGGACACGCCGGGACATTGCGCGGATCACGTGTCGTACTGGTTCGCGGCCGACCGCGCGCTGTTTTGCGGCGATACGCTTTTCACGCTGGGTTGCGGACGGTTGTTGGAGGGCAGTTACGCGGATCTATGGCATTCGCTGCAGCGACTGGCAGCCCTGCCGGAGGAGGCGCGCGTGTATTCGGGTCATGATTACACACTGGCCAATGCGCGCTTCGCCCTCGCGGCAGACCCCGAGAACGAGGCTTTGAAGCGCCGCGCCGCAGAGGCGGAAGCCGCCGACAAGGACGGCCGCTTCCTCATTCCGTCGACGATCGGAGAGGAGAAGGCCACCAACCCATTCCTGCGCGCCGGCGAGCAAGCGCTGGCAAAATCCGTCGGCATGGAAGGAGCGCCGCCTCTTGCGGTCTTTCAGGCGCTGCGCGAATGGAAGAACCGGTTCTAGGGCGTAATGCCGAAACGCGCGAAGCGGCATTCGGCACTCGTGCTCCAGGCTCGTCGTGACCTAGGACGGGAGCATTTCGACGGATGAAAGACTCGAACCCATGAGCGATCCCAACCTCGTCCTCGGATTGGAAAGCCGCCTGATCAACGCATGGCCGTCATTCGACTACCAGACCTATGACGGCTGGATGCTGCGGCTTGCGGGCGGCTATACGAAGCGCGCCAATTCGGCGACGCCCCTCGTGCCGGGCGCGAAGCTGGATGATGCCCTCATCGATCACATGATCGAGCAATTCCTGCAGGCGAATATCCGGCCGACCTTTCGGTTGAACGGGCTTCAGGACCCGGGCACGGACGAGCAATTGAAGGAGCGCGGCTTTCTGGAAGTCGAGCCGACCCGCGTGCTGCTCGCGCCCATCGCCGACGATTGTACGCCAGATTCGGACGTTCTGCTCGAATCCGAGGTCTCGCAGCGTTGGGTGCAGGGCGCCTCGCATTCCTATGGCGGCGACAAGGCCGACGATGCGATGTTGATCCAGATCGCCTCGCGCATCCGCCAGAAGGCGGCGTTCGCGACGCTCCATCTGGACGACAGGCCGGTCGGCTGGGGCCTTGCCGTTGCGGAACGCGGCTATGTGGGGTTGTACGACATTGTGGTGGCGCCCGATCTGAGGGGCATCGGCCTCGGCCGCCGCGTGGTCGGCAGCCTGATTTCGTGGGGATGCCGGGAGGGCGCGCACCGCGCCTATCTGCAGGTCCGGGCCGAAAACGAAATCGCCGGTTCTCTCTATTCGACCCTCGGCTTCGAGGTCGCGTACGATTACACCCACCGCATCATGCCGGGCGGCGCCTGACGGGCAGGGTCGCGATCAACGCACCGAGCACGATCAGGCCGCAGGACAGCGCGAGCGTGAGTGACGGTTCGGCATATCCTGCCGCCACCAGTAACAAGGTCGACAGCACGGGCGTCGCATAGGACGCGACGCCGAGAAACCGGATGTCGCCCCGCTTCATGCCGATATCCCATACGTAGAACGCTGCCCCGACCGGGCCGAGCCCGAGTGCCAGCAGCGCCAGCCATTGCGTTGTCGTTTCGGGCCAGATCGTGGTTTCGAACAGGAGGTGGCAGGCGAGGCTTAGCAGGGATGTGACGAGGCAGAATCCCGCAACCGCGGCGGTCGGCACCTCGCCGAAGCGGCGCGACAGCACCGAATAGGCCGCCCACACGAAGGCGGCGACGAACGCGCAGAGATAGCCTGGCAGAAATTCGGCCCGCGCCTCGAGCACGCCCCGGCCGCCGATGAGCACCACCACGCCGGCAAACCCGAGAAACGCTCCGATCACGTGAGCGCGCCGCAGATGCTCCCCCGGCAGCAGCGAGGAAAACAGCACGATCAGCAGGGGCCACAGGTAGTTGATGAGCCCGGATTCGGCCGGAGGCGCAAGCCGCAGGGCGGCGAAATAGAGTGCGTGGTAGCCGAATAGGCCCGCGATGCCCAGCGCCCAGACGGCGGGTTTCTGCCGTAAGGCCCGCAAGCCCTCCGGCCGCATGATCCAGCTCGCTGCCCCCACGAGACCGCCGATTAGAAACGTCATTGCGGCAAGTTGAAACGGGGGAATCGTCCCCGTCGCCGCCGTCAGAAGCGCAAGGAGGGACCAGAACAGAACGGCGATGAAGCCAATGGCGGTGGCTTTGGGTGTCGTCATCGGCCCCAAATAGACGAAAGCTCTCCGGTTTAGGAGAGCTTTCTGGAGATATGCCAGGCGCTGTCCCGCCTTTCCTGGGGCGGGAAGGACCAGGGTCTCAGACCATGTACTGGCCGCCATTCGCCGTCAGCGTGGAGCCGGTGATGAAGCCGGCATTGTCGTGCGCAAGGAAAACCACCGCGCGGGCGACCTCATCCGCTTCGCCGAGCCGGCCGACCGGGATGAGGGGCAGAATCTTGGTCTTGAGAACCTCCTCGGGCACCGCCTGCACCATTTCGGTGGCGATGTAGCCGGGGGCGATCACATTGACGGTAATGCCCTTGTTGGCGTTCTCGAGGGCGAGCGATTTGGCGAAGCCGACGACGCCGGCTTTCGCCGCCGAATAGTTCGCCTGCCCCAACTGCCCCTTCTGTCCGTTGACCGACGAGATCAGAATGATGCGCCCGAATCCGCGTTCGCGCATTCCCTCGATGACCGGGCGGGTGCAGGTGAACATGGAATCGAGATTGGTGCGCATCACCTGCGACCATTGATCGAAGGTCATCCGGTGAAACATCCCATCGCGCGTGATGCCCGCATTGTTGACCAGCACATCGACGGGGCCGAGTTGATCGACGACCGCCTTGATGCCGTTCTCGCAGGCCGCCGCGTCCGACACGTCGAACTTGAACACCGGAATCCCGGTCTGATCCTTGAAAAGGTTGGCCGCCTCATCGTTGCCGGCATAATTGGCCGCGACCCGGTAGCCTGCTTCCTTGAGGCTTCGGGATATCGCGGCACCGATGCCCCGTGTGCCACCCGTGACCAATGCGACGCGCGCCATGCTCTGTTCCTTCCCTGAACCGTTCCCACGAGCTTCGGTGAGCCCGCTTTTTGATCAGACGGTCCGGGTCGAGCCGGGCCGTCCGTCTTTATAGCTTAGCGCTCCCGGGAAAGTTGAGAAGAGCGCCGATACGATTCAGTCGTGTCAGCGCTCGACACACATGGCGATGCCCATGCCGCCGCCGATGCACAGGGTCGCGAGACCCTTCTTGGCATCGCGGCGTCCCATCTCGTGCAGGAGCGTGACGAGCACCCGTCCGCCGGATGCGCCGATGGGGTGGCCGATGGCGATGGCGCCGCCATTCACGTTCACGATGGCCGGATCCCAGCCCATATCCTTGTTGACCGCGAGCGCCTGTGCGGCGAAGGCCTCGTTGGCCTCGACGAGATCGAGGTCGGAGACTTTCCAGCCGGCCTTTTCGAGGGCTTTGCGCGAGGCCGGAATCGGACCCGTGCCCATGACGGCGGGATCGACGCCGGCAGTCGCCCACGAAACGATCCGCGCAAGCGGCGTCAGGCCGCGCTTCTTGGCCTCGGATTCGCTCATCAGCACGATGGCGGCTGCGCCGTCGTTGATGCCCGACGCATTACCCGCCGTCACCGTGCCGTCCTTGGAAAATGCCGGCTTCAGTTTGCCCAGGCCCTCGACGGTGGTGCCGGGGCGAATGTACTCGTCCTGATCGACGACGGTATCGCCCTTGCGGGTCGAAATGGTGAAGGGGACGATCTCGTCCTTGAACTTGCCGGCCTTCTGGGCGGCTTCGGCCTTGTTCTGCGACTGCGTGGCGAACTGATCCTGTTCCTCGCGGGTGAGCTGCCATTTCTGCGCGACGTTCTCGGCGGTGGTGCCCATGTGGTAGCCATGGAAGGCGTCGATGAGGCCGTCCTTCAGCATCGTGTCGCCGAGCTTGAAATCGCCCATCTTGGTGCCGCCGCGCATATGCGCCGCATGCGGTGCCTGCGACATGGATTCCTGTCCACCAGCCACGATGATCTTCGCGTCGCCGTTGGCGATCTGCTGCATGCCGAGGGCGACGCTGCGGAGCCCCGAGCCGCAGAGCTGGTTGAGGACCCAGGCGGTCTTCTCCTGTGGGACGCCCGCTGCCATGGCGGCCTGCCGCGCCGGATTCTGGCCCTGACCGGCGGTCAGAATCTGCCCGAGGATCACCTCGTCGACCTCACTCGGATCGACTTTTGCGCGCTCCAGCGCCGCCTTGATGGCGGTGGCGCCGAGTTCGTGGGCGGGCGTGTTGCCGAAGGCTCCGTTGAACGAGCCGACAGCCGTGCGCGCGGCGCCGACGATGACGATATTGTCTTCGGACATTCCCATCTCCATGCTGATTGGCTCGACAGGAACGGATCCTGTGAGCGCCTGTCTGATGGGTCGATCAAATCCCGCGCCGAAGGGAAGTCAAGGCCCGAGCGCTGCGGCAGGCGAATGGCTGGCTGACATTTCGGGCTTTGATCGCCGCCGGGAAGGCCTATAAGCTGACGGCCGAGCCGGATTTTCCGGACCAGACCAGGACTGTATCGGGACCCATGGCGACGGAAACAAAACCGACTGTCATCAAAAAATATGCCAATCGCCGCCTCTATCACACCGGCACATCGAGTTACGTAACCCTCGAAGACCTCGCCGGAATGGTGCGGTTGGGTGAGGATTTCCTGGTCTACGATGCGAAGTCCGGCGACGACATCACCCGATCGGTGTTGACGCAGATCATCGTCGAGCAGGAGGGCAAGGAAGGGCAGAATCTGCTGCCCGTGACGGTTCTTCGCCAGCTTATCCGCTTCTACGGAGACAGCATCCAGTCGCTGGTTCCGAGCTATCTCGAATTCTCCATGAACAACCTGTCGCGCGATCAGCAGAAACTGCGCGAACAGATGAGCGCGACGTTCGGCGGGTCGGTGTTCCAGACAATGGAAGAACAGGTCCGCAAGAATATGGGGCTCTTCACCGAAGCCATGCGCATGTTCACGCCCTTCACCGGCCGACCGGGCGGGGCGGTCGAGCCGAAACGCGACAACGACGCCGACGGCGAAACCAGCGATCTGGACGCGCTCAAGCGTCAGATGGCCGACATGCAGGCCAAACTCGACGATCTCGCGCGCAAATAGAACACGGTTTTACGCGCGCTTCACCCGAAGGGGCGTCGATACGGGCAGTGCCGCGGGCGCGGCCGTTCCGAACTGGTCGCCTTCGAGATAGTCCACGCCCCACGCACGCAGCATGTCTGCCGTCGTCTGATCGTCCACCCATTCGGCGGCGGTCGCGATGCCGAGATGCTGCGCGATATCGACAAGGGTCCGCACCAGCAAGCGGTCGCCGGTCGAGCGGCTCAGGGTCTGGATGAACACGCCGTCGATGCAAACCAGATCGATCGGCAGGCTTCGCAGGCGCGCGCAGGTTGCATAGCCGCTGCCGAAATGATCGAGCGCGATCCCGATGCCAAGCGCTTTCATGGCATCGAGCCGACCGAGGATTTTGGCTCTCTCCACCAGAACGGCCTCGGGCAATGCAACGATGAGGCGTGATGCGATGCCGGGACGGGCCCCCAGATGGGCCGCCAGTATCGAGAGCCATTCGAGATCGCGCAAAGTCGCAATCTCGATCGGCAGGATGATGCGCGTGTCGGGCGCGCCCATGAGATGCTGCGCCGCCAGTTCGAGCTTGCGAGCATCGACGAGGAGCGCGATGCCCGCGTCGGGTGGAACCTCCGCCACGGCCCCGTCGCGCAAGGCCACCTTCGCCCTTGCCAAAGCGGGCGCGAGGCTGTGCGCGTCGACGATCGGCCGGAGCGCCAATGTGAGCTGCCGCTCGTTCAGGATCCTGACGAGGTCAACCGGCTCTGCGGCCTGTGCCACGCTCTGCGACCCCTGGGCATCGCACATCGTCCACGGCTCGGCGGACGTGCCGCTGGCGAGAGAGGTTTCGGCAAGGCGCAGGAGACGGCAGGCGTCGAGCGCGTGATCGGGCGCACATGCCGCACCAAGGCGGATTCCGCGTCCCGCAGTCGAGAGCAGGCCGGTCAGGCGCTTCATCGCGTCGGGGGCATCCATGAGCGAGCAGGACGTGAGTGCGAGGGCAAACCGGTTCCCCGACAGCGCTGTCGCATGATCGCGCCGCCGCATCATCGGACGCAGTAGCCGAAGGATCTCCGGCATGTCGGGGCTCCCTTCGACAATCGCGCCAGCGATGAGCGTTACCCCGTGGGAGAAGCGCAGCGCCTCCGCAATGTCCTCGTGGAGGCGGGAAAGAAAGGCCGAGCGGTCATGAATGGCGCGGGGCAGCCCGTCCTGCCCGCGAGCGAGCGGGTCGGACTTCAGACAACCACGTACGAAGGCGGGCCGGCCGCCGCTTCCGGCAATGAACCGGCCCGCATCCTGAACCATGATGGCCGTTCCGGGGCCGAGGCGCAGGGCGTAGCGAAGATCGTAGGCCAGTTCGTTCGACGTAAGCGCCTCCTCGCGACAGGGACTGCCAAGAGGCTCGACCCAGTCGCGAAAGGCGCGCCCGGCGCCCGCAAGATCGCTGACAGCAACGCCGAGAACCGCGGCGGCGTTCGGACCCCAGGTGAGGCGGTCGGTGGCGAGATCCCAATGGTAAGTGACGCCTCCGAGGGCCGCGAGTGCCACAGTGGGATCCGTCTCATGCGGGCGGCTGCGCCGCTGCAGGGTCTCGCCCGTGAAGATGCCTGCCCGGCTTGGTCGCCTCGTCCCCATGACCCTGAAAACCCCGAAACGCAATCGCAATGGAATGGCCGGCGAGGCTGCGACCGCGCCCTCGAACCAGCCGGAAAAATGACTGGTTTTGAGGATCGGGCTTCAGGCTTAAGGAACTCTAAAAGAAGTTTGAATTGCGCGACTTGGAGGGACTCATGTCGCCGTTCGCCGCTTACTCGGCGACGCCGAGAAAGGCGGGGCATTCCGGGCACAAAAAAACCGACGCTTGCGGCGCCGGTTTCCTGGTGTCGCAAGGTGCGACGTTTAGGCTTCGGTCTTCACGGTCAAGACCTGACGGCCGCGATACATGCCGGACTTCAGGTCGATATGGTGAGGACGACGCAGCTCGCCCGAATCCTTGTCCTCGATGTAAGTCGGGGCCTTCAAGGCATCGGCGGAGCGGCGCATGCCACGCCGCGAGGGCGACGTTTTTCTTTTTGGAACGGCCATTTTTCGTCTCCGGTCAACAGCGGAACGCCCGCTCTAACCGGGGGACGCTCACGTCTCAATCTCAATAAGGTTGCGCCTCATACAAGGTATTCGGGCAAATATCTAGCCCCTATCGGCCCATCCGGGACTCTCCTGCTAGCCTTTCAGGCAATCGCTGAACGGGGCGGCGCTCGCCATCCGCGCCATGATGCGCGAGGCCATGCGTCCGTGACGGCTGGAGGGGCGGCCGGGATTGCGGATGCGCGGGTTCGGCAGCGCCGCCGCCATCAAGGCCGCCTCGCGGCGCGTCAGGTCGCGGGCAGGCTTGCCGAAATAGCGTCGGGCCGCCGCCTCGGCACCGAAGACGCCCTCGCCCCATTCGGCGATGTTGAGATAGGTCTGCATCATGTGCCGCTTTGACCAGATCAGGTCGAGATACAGCGCAACCGGCAATTCCAGGCCCTTGCGAAGATAGGAGCGCCCGTTCCACAGAAACAGGTTCTTGGCCGTCTGCATCGGGATGGTCGAGGCGCCACGGGCCGGCCCATCCTCATCCGCGGCCTCCACCACGTCACGCAGAGCATCCCAGTCGACGCCGGTATGGTCGCAGAAGCGGCTGTCCTCCGAGGTCATCACCGCAAGCGGCAGATAGGCGGAGATTTCATCGAGGGCGACGAAGTCCCGCTCGACCGGGCGCAAGGTCGCCCAACGACCGATCATCAGGGTCGAGACCGGTGGCACCGCCCAATACAAAAGACCTAGCCAAAAGACCGCACCAACCCATAAGAGAATGAGGCTGAGGCCGACCTGAACGATGCGGCGGAGGGCGCGCGACACCGTCGGCTTTCGGCGCCGCTGCTCGTTCATCGTCGACTCGTGGCCGCCGCTTTCCTCCGACCGGGCGCTCTCGCTGCCCGAATTCAGGCTGAACATGATGCGTTCCACCAGCTCTTTCATGGCGCGACTGCTCGAAGTCGCAAGGGATGTCGAGACGACGCTCGAAGGGTTGCTATCAGACGAGGCGCGGTCCGGCGAGATCGCGAGACCGTCCCGCCTCATGAAGGCCCTGCGCCACGCAGCGCTTGGAGGCGGGAAACGCCTCCGCCCGTTCCTGACGGTGGAGGTCGCCCGATTGCTCGGGCAGGACGCACCCGGTGCCTTGCGCACCGGTTGCGCGGTGGAGTTGCTGCATTGTTACTCTCTCGTCCACGACGACCTGCCATCCATGGACGATGACGACCTGCGACGGGGCCGTCCCACCGTTCATAAGGCCTTTGACGATGCAACTGCAATCCTTGCCGGCGACGCCCTGCAGACGCTGGCCTTCGAGATCCTGGCCGATCCGGCCACGGATCCGGACCCGGCAATCCGCGCCGACCTCGTGCTGCGACTTGCGCGCGCTTCCGGATTGGGCGGAATGGTCGGCGGCCAGATGCTCGACCTTGCGGCGGAAGGCCGCTACGGGGAGGTGAGGGCGGATCAGGCGGGCATCCGCCGCCTGCAGGCGATGAAGACGGGGGCAATTCTGGCGTTCTCGGTCGAGGCCGGTGCCGTGCTGGCGCGGGCCGAGGGTCCCGAATTCGCCAATCTCTCCGCCTACGGGCAGGCGCTGGGCGCAGCCTTCCAGATTGCCGACGACATTCTCGATCGCGAGGCCTCCGCGGAGGTCATGGGCAAGCGCACCGGCAAAGACCAGCAAAAGGGCAAGGCGACGCTGGTCGACCTGCTCGGCATGGAGGAAGCGCGCCGGGAATGCGCGCGCTTGGTGGAACAAGCCGATTCGGCCGTCGCCCCGTTTGGCGACAAGGCGGAGATTCTGCGCCAGGCCGTTCGCTTCGTGGTGGAGCGTGAAACCTAGTGCGCACCATTCCCCGGTGAACTAGT
>NZ_VCMV01000013.1:137236-671719 GCF_008757455.1 Microvirga brassicacearum
TCGCTTCGTGGTGGAGCGTGAAACCTAGTGCGCACCATTCCCCGGTGAACTAGTCGACAGTCGGCACCCAGAACATCAGCTTGACGTGACCGGGGCGGCTGGGATGCGGCACGTGACCTTCAGGAAGGCCCGCATTGGCGCGGATGACTTTCTGCGAGGCTTCGTTGTCGTCATCGCAGGTGAGCAGGACGCGGGCAAAGCCCTCCTTACGCGCCACCGACAGGATCAGGCGCAAAGCCTGGGTCGCATAGCCGCGGCCCTGCTTCCACGGCACGATTGTGTAGCCGATATGGCCCATGGCGGTCGGCGGCAGATCCTCGGTTCCAGGCTGGAAGCGAAAGCCGATCCGGCCGCAGAATTCGCCGTCGCTGATCCAGAAATCGTGCGCCGGGAGGCGCCGGACCTCGCGTCCGTCGGGCAATCGCAGCGTCGGCGAATGGTAAAGATCGTGCAGGAAACGCGCCGGATCGCGGCGAAGCTGCAACAGCTGATCGCGGCTGACATCCTGATCGGTATTCGGCGACCAGCCGCGCGCCAGCGCCTGCTCGTAGGCTGGCAGCCATTCGAGGCTCGGGCGGATGAGGGCGATGGATGACGTCATGACGCTCAAACTGGCATCGCGGCTACCATCCGACAACAACCTCAGACGGTGACCTGCGTGCCGACTTCGACGACGCGGCCGGTCGGGATCTGGAAGAAGTCCGTCGCGTCGCTGGCGGATTTGGCAAGGCCGATGAAGAGTTTGTCCTGCCACAGCGGCATGCCCGAATGCGAGGCGGGCCTAATCGAGCGACGCGACAGGAAGAACGACGTGGCCATGATGTCGAACTTGAAGCCCTGCTTGCGCAGGAGCGCGAGGCCCCGGGGGATATTCGGCGTCTCCATGTAGCCGTAGCTCAGTTGGATGCGCCAGAACGAGTTGCCCACATTTTCGATGCGGACGCGATCCTCCGGCTCGACCCGCGGCACATCCTCGGAGCGCACGGTCAGCACCACGTTCTTCTCGTGCAGCACCTTGTTGTGCTTGAGATTGTGCAGGAGGGCGGCGGGCGCGGTGTCGGGATCGCTGGTCAGGAAAACCGCTGTGCCCTTGACCTGATGGGGCGGGCTCTTCTCGAGCATCCTCACGAGTTCGAGGAAGGGCACGTCGATCTTGCGCGTCTTCTCGAACAGGATGGTGGTTCCCTTCACCCAGGTCCACATCATCATGATGATCACCGAGGCGAGAATGACCGGCACGTAGCCGCCGGTAAAGAGCTTCAGCAGGTTCGCGCCGAAGAACGACAGGTCGATGAAGAGGAACGGCAGCATCAGCGCCAGCGTCAGGCCGAGCGACCAGCGCCAGCCCTTCCAGATCACGATGATGGCGAGGATCGCATCGACCGACATGGCGCCGAAGACCGAGACGCCATAAGCATGGGACAGATTGCTCGACGACTGGAAGATCAGCACCAGGATGATGACGCCGATCAACAGCAGCATGTTGACCCGGGGGACATAGATCTGACCCTGATGGGCGGCCGACGTGAACCGGATTTCAAGGCGCGGCAGAAGGCCGAGCTGGACTGCCTGCCGCGTCAGCGAGAAGGCCCCGGTGATCACCGACTGACTGGCGATGATTGTCGCAAGCGTCGCGAGGATCACCATCGGGAGCAGCGCCCAATCGGGCACCAGCCGAAACAACGGCGATTCGGCGGCGTCGGGATGGGCGAGGACGAGCGCGCCTTGCCCGAAATAATTCATCACGAGCGCCGGAAACACCAGATAGAGCCATGCCGTCCTGATCGGCTTCCCGCCGAAATGCCCGAGATCCGCATAGAGCGCCTCGGCACCGGTGACGGCCAGACACACCGCGCCGAGGACGGCGAGGGACACGCCCGAATGATCGAAGAAGAACATCACGGCGTAAACGGGGTTGATCGCCGTTACCACGCTCGGGTCGTCGGCAATATGGAGCAAGCCGGTAAAAGCCAGCGTCGCGAACCAGATCAGCATGACAGGCCCGAAGAACGTCGCCACGCGCCCTGTCCCCCGGCTCTGGACAACAAAAAGTGCGGTCAGGATCGCGAGCGTGATCGGCACCACGTAAGGACCGAGCGTCGGCGTTGCGAGCCTGAGGCCTTCGACCGCCGACAGCACTGAAATGGCCGGCGTGAGGACCGCATCGCCATAGAAGAGGCCCGCGCCGCCGATGCCCAGCATTAGGACGATCCCCCGGCGCTTGCCCGTCGCCCGTTGGGCCAGCGCCACGAGGGTGAGCGTTCCGCCTTCGCCCTTGTTGTCGGCCCGCAGCAGGATGAAGACGTATTTGACCGTCACGACCAGGACGAGAGACCAAAGGATGAGCGAGAGCACGCCCATGATGATGTCGCGGGTGACCGGGCCGCCGTCGGCGGCAGCCGCCATCGATTCCTTGAAGGCATAGAGCGGCGACGTGCCGATATCGCCGAAGACGACGCCGATCGAACCCATCATGAGGGTCCAGAAGCTCGCCTTCTTGTGCGTCTCGGGGAGGGTCGCCTCTGGGGACGCGGAATCGGCGTGCCCGGACGCCACAGCTTGCTGTTCTGCCATGTGATTTTTTCTTTGCGGATAATCCGCGGACGGCCCTTTGCTCGTAGTTCTTCGGGTGCAAAAAAGGGCGGCCACTCCTCTTCGATGCGGCGGCCGTCGTGCCGACGCGGCGGCTCTCTAACACGTCGCGCTCAGGCTTAAAACCGAATTCGATGGCAGGTTCCCGGACCGCGCAACCCCCTCAAAGCCTTACGACGCCGCTATTCTGCGGCGTCCACCCGTGCTTGGCCGTAGTTCTTCTCGATGTAATCCTGCACGATGGCCTGAAAATCCGTCGCAAGGGTCGGCCCGCGCAACGTCATGGCTTTCCGGCCATCGATGAAAACCGGCGCCGCCGGTTGCTCGCCGGTTCCGGGCAGGGAAATGCCGATATTGGCGTGCTTTGATTCGCCTGGGCCGTTCACGATGCACCCCATGACGGCGACGGTCAGGTTCTCGGTGCCGGGATATTGCCGCTTCCACTCCGGCATCGATGCGGAAATCCAGTTCTGGATGTCCCGCGCCAACTCCTGAAAGACCGAGGACGTGGTGCGGCCGCAGCCGGGGCAGGCGGCGACGAGCGGCACGAAGGTGCGGAAGCCCATCGTCTGGAGAAGCTCCTGGGCTGTCTTGACCTCGACGGTGCGGTCGCCGCCGGGCTCCGGCGTCAGCGAGAAGCGGATCGTGTCGCCGATGCCCTGCTGCAGCAGAATGCCGATGGCGGCCGAAGATGCCACGATCCCTTTGCTGCCCATGCCGGCCTCGGTGAGGCCGAGATGGATCGCATAATCGGAGCGGCGGGCGAGGTCCTGGTAGACGGCGATCAGATCCTGTACCGCCGAAACCTTGGCGGACAGGATGATGCGGTCTCTCGTCAGGCCGATTTCCTCCGCTCGGGCCGCGGAGAGCAGCGCCGACTGGATCATCGCCTCGCGGGTGACCCAGCGCATGTCGCGCGGAGATTCCGAGGCGGCGTTCTCGTTCATCAGATGGGTCAGGAGGTCCTGATCGAGCGAGCCCCAGTTAGCCCCGATGCGCACCGCCTTGCCGTGCCGGATGGCCATCTCGACGATGGCGCCGAATTGGCGGTCCTTCTTTTCCTTGAAGCCCACATTGCCCGGATTGATGCGATATTTGTCGAGCGCTTCGGCGCAGGCCGGGTGATCCGCCAGCAATTGGTGGCCGATATAGTGAAAATCCCCCACCAGCGGCACGGTCACGCCGAGCCGGTGCAGGCGATCGCGAATTTTGGGGACGGCGGCGGCAGCCTCGTCGCGATCGACCGTGATGCGGACGATTTCCGAGCCCGCGCGCGCCAGAGCGGCGACCTGGGCGACCGTCGCATCCGCGTCCGCCGTATCCGTGTTGGTCATCGATTGCACGACCACCGGCGCACCACCGCCCACCATCACCGAACCGACGCGGACGCCGACGCTGCGGTGCCGCGGCGATGGCCCGGCAAGGGCCTCGGGCGGAGGGGAAGACTGTGCGGGCACCAACGGAGAAAGAACAGTCATGAAACGATCCAGGGGCCGGCAACGCGCTGCTGCCGCCGATTAGCTGGGGCCAAATTCACCAAGGGTCAAGCGCTGCCTTATACACCATGGCGTCAGCGCCTGCACGGCAGGTCGTCGCCCGGTATCCGGTCAGGCATGGCGAAACGCCAGACGCTGGTCTTCTTGACGTCCGCGTCCTCGAGCGTGCGCGTCACCGGCACCTCATATTCGGCTAGGTGCTGGAGCCGCGCGACAGGCAGGTAGCTGCGGCCCGGATCGCCGATAAGGATTGCGGCGCCCCGGAGCTGCAGGGCGAAAAGCCAGTCGGTCACCGCCAGCGCAAGGTCGCGCTCGTAGCAGATATCGCCGGCGAGCACGACGTCCCAGCCTTGGTCCTGCCCGACCAGATCGTCCTGCGACGAGGTCAGCGGGACGCCATTGGCCGCGGCGTTCAGGCTCATCGCCGCAATCGCGAAGTCGTCGATGTCGCAGGCTATCACCTGGGCGGCCCCGGCTTTCATGGCGGCGATGCCGACGAGGCCCGAGCCCGATGCGAAATCCAGCACGTGGCGCCCGCGCACCGTCTCCGGGTGATCGAGCACGTAGCGGGCCAGGGCCTGCCCGCCGGCCCAGGCAAAGGCCCAGAACGGCGGCGGCAGGCCGATGGCGCCAAGCTCGTCTTCGGTCTTCTGCCAGAGCGCCGTCGCCTCGTCGGCGAGATAGAGTGAGATTTCCGGCGCATGGGGCACCGGCAGAAGCCGCGTCTCGGCCCGGATGAAGGCCGTGCGATCGGCGATCATGCGGCGAGGATGTCGCGGTAGAGCCGCTTCACCGTCTCCATCACATCCCGCTCCGTGAACCCATCGAGGATGCGGGCCCGCGCCGCCACGCCCATGCGGGCAACCAGATCGGGCGCCTCCGTCAGCCCAATGAATGCTGCCGTCAGCGCATCCACGTCGTCCGGCCGGACCACGAAGCCCTCGACCTGGTCGCGCACCAGGGTCCGGCAACCGGGCACGTCCGTGGTCACGATGGCGCGGCCGCAGGCGGCAGCCTCGAGCAGGGTTCGCGGAAGCCCTTCGCCGCCACGAGACGGCAGGCAAGCCACGTGATGATCCCGCCATACCGCGGCGACATCGCTGGTCGCGCCGTGCCACGTGATGCCGGGCTCGGCGCTCCAGGCTTGCAAGGTCTCTTCAGGAATGGCTTTGGGATTGGAAGGGTCGGGGGCGCCGTAGAGCGATAATTCCACGCTGGCGCCCTTCAGGCGCGCAGCCCGGGTCGCCTCGACCGCCAGATCGATGCCCTTCGACCACAGCATGCGCGCCACCACGGCGATGCGAAGGGGCGGAACGGCTGGTAGAGGCGCGGGCTTGAAGACGTCGGCATCGACGCCCGCTCCGCCCACGATGGTGATCTTGGGACCGGTCGGATCCAGGCCAAGCAATTGCGGATCGTCCTCGTTTTCAAACAGGTAGCGCGTGCGTCCCGTTGCCAGTGCCCGAACGAGCAGCCGGACCGCACGCCGGGCAAGGCGGGCGACGTGATCCTGCCTGGCGCCGAGAAAGCCGAGTCCCGTCAACGCATAAATCCGGCGGTCGATACCCGCCATCGCGGCCGCGACACCGCCGATCAGGATGCCTCGAAGGGCGATGCAATGAACCAGATCGGCCTTCTCCGCCCGCAAGACCGACGCAAGCTGGCCGGCAGCATAGCCGGCGGTCAGGGGATTGAGGCTCCGGCGTTCCGCCTCGAGAGGGATCACCCGCGCGCCTGAAGCCTCGATGATCTCCCGATGAGAGCGAACCCGCGTGACGACCGCCACATCAAGGCCGATCTCGCGCGCGGCTCGCGCCATCGGCAGGAAATGAGACGCGAAGAACCAGTCCTCGGTCACGACGAAGACGAGCTTGCGGCCCGAGAGGGTGCTGGACGTTGAAAGTGTCACGGATGATCCCGATGAGAAGGCCTGGCTCTTCTAGCCGCCGCGCAGCCGCGAGGAAACCCGGCCGATCGCCCGGAACCGAAGGGAGCGGGTGCGGTTGACCTCTCGCTCTTCAGCCAAGGCCCTCATGTTGCTGGAACAGACCGCTCCCCTCCCGAATGTCGTCGATCCCCGCGATGCGGCCGAGACGGCAGGTCTGGTCTATGTGTCGGACGAGCAGCCCGGCATCCGGCGCAAAAAAGCGGGCAAGAGCTTCACCTATATGACGGCCGGCGGCGACAAGGTGGAGGACAAGGCGACGCTCGCGCGGATCAGGTCGCTGGCAATTCCCCCGGCTTATACGGATGTGTGGATCTGCCCGAAGCCGAACGGCCATATTCAGGCGACCGGGCGAGATGCGAAAGGCCGCAAGCAATACCGCTACCACCCGGCTTTCCGCGAAGTCCGGGACAGCACCAAATATGAGCACATGCTGGCTTTCGCCCAGGCGCTTCCGGCCATCCGCCGGACGATCGACGACCATATGAGCCTGCGGGGCCTGCCGCGCGCGAAGGTGCTGGCGACGGTGGTTCATCTTCTCGAAAACACGCTGATCCGCATCGGCAATTCCGATTACGCGAAGCAGAACAAGAGCTACGGCCTGACGACCCTGCGCGATCCCCATGTGGAGATCAATGGCGCGGAATTGCGCTTTGAGTTCAAGGGCAAGAGCGGCAAGAAATGGAGCCTCAAGGTCAAGGACCGCCGCGTCGCCAAAATCGTGAAAGCCTGTCAGGATCTGCCCGGGCAGGACCTCTTTCAATATCTCGACGACGAGGGCCAGCGACAGACCATCACGTCCTCGGACGTCAACGCCTATCTCCGCGACATCACGGACGAGGATTTTACCGCCAAGGATTTCCGCACCTGGGCCGGCACGGTGCTCGCGGCGCTCGCCCTGTCGGAATTCGAGCAGTTCGACGACGAGGCGAAGGCCAAGAAGAACATCCGGGCGGCGATCGAGACCGTCGCGGCCCGGCTCGGCAACACACCGACGATCTGTCGCAAGTGCTATGTCCACCCGGAAATTCTCTCCTCCTATCTCGATGGCGATCTTTTGCTGGACGTGAAGGAGGAGGTGGAAGCCGAGTTGCGCCGGGACCTCGAGGGTCTCAAACCGGAGGAGGCGGCGGTGCTGACGCTGCTCAAGGCCCGTCTCGAGCGGGAACTCGATGCGCGCCAGAAAACTCCGCAAAACGGCAACGTGAAACAGCGCAGGACGAGGAAGGCGGCAGGCAATGCATCTGCGACATTGACCGCGTAGCCAGAAGCCGAGCTTCGTGGGAATATGTGCCCCATCGATGGCAGTCGATCACGTTTTTGGCTTGAAGCTCCGACGTGATCCAGGTGGAGATTGGAATGGACCTCGACGCCCTGATGTTGTCGCGCATCCAGTTCGCCTTCACGATTGCGTTCCACATCATCTTCCCGGCCTTCACGATCGGGCTCGCCAGCTGGTTGGTGGCGCTCGAGTTCAATTGGCTGCGCACCGGCAACGCGCTCTACCGGAACCTCTTCCGGTTCTGGGTGAAGATCTTCGCAGTCTCGTTCGGTCTCGGCGTCGTGTCAGGGATTGTCATGAGCTACCAGTTCGGGACGAACTGGTCGCGGTATTCCGAATTCACCGGCAATGTGATCGGCCCGGTCATCGCCTACGAGGTGCTGACCGCCTTCTTCCTCGAGGCGTCGTTTCTGGGCATCATGCTGTTCGGCTGGGAAAAGGTCGGCGACAGGTTGCATTTTGTCGCCACCTGCCTGGTTGCGCTCGGGACCTTGATTTCGGCGTTCTGGATTCTGTCGGCGAATTCGTGGATGCAGACCCCCGACGGGTTTGCCATCGAGAACGGCAATGCGGTGCCGACGGACTGGTTCAAGATCGTCTTTAATCCGTCATTCCCGTTGCGTTACGCCCACATGGTGATGGCGTGCTACCTCACCACCGCGTTTGCTGTCGCGGGCATGTCGGCGTGGATGCTGTTCCGCTCATGGAAAGAACCGGAAACGCGACTTGCGGGAGCACGCCGATCGCTATCGATGGCGCTCTGGTTCGCCGTCATCGTTGTTCCGATCCAGATTTTCATCGGTGACCTGCACGGGCTGGTGGTGATGGAACATCAGCCGGTCAAACTCGCCGCCATCGAAGGCAACTGGGATCGCCAGGCGAACATGCCCCTTCGGCTTTTCGCGATTCCCGACGAGGTGGGCGAAAAGAACGATTACGAGATCGCGATTCCGAAACTTGGAAGCTACGTGCTGACGC
This sequence comes from Microvirga brassicacearum, assembly GCF_008757455.1. Lineage (GTDB taxonomy): Bacteria > Pseudomonadota > Alphaproteobacteria > Rhizobiales > Beijerinckiaceae > Microvirga > Microvirga brassicacearum. The sequence goes on from NZ_VCMV01000013.1 coordinate 145,530, forward strand.
ACGCCTTCGACGGCGTGGTGCCGGGTCTCAAGGATGTGCCGCCGCAGGATCGGCCGCCGGTCTGGCCGGTCTTTTTCTCCTTCCGCATCATGGTCGCCATCGGCTTCGCGATGCTGGGCCTGAGCGTATGGAGCCTGTATCTGCGCTGGCGCGGGACGCTCTTCTCCAACCGGCTGTTCCTTCGCGCCGCGATGATCATGACGCCCTCCGGTTTCGGCGCCGTCCTGTTCGGGTGGTTCACGGCCGAGATCGGTCGTCAGCCCTGGGTCGTCTACGGACAACTTCGCACGGCCGATGCGGTGTCGCCGGTATCGGCCGGCGCCGTCACGGCGTCGCTCCTGACTTTCGTCGTTGTCTATGCGTTCGTGTTCGGCTTCGGGTCCTATTACCTCGCAAAACTGCTGAGAAAAGGACCCGAACCAGTGGAGGATCTGCCGGAAGACGATCCCACAAAAACCGTCAGGCGTCCGCTTTCCGTGCCCGATGAAGGGCTCGAGGGCCGGCCCGGTCACGAAGCGCCAATGGCCAGATAGGAGCGGGGTCCATGTTCGGTTTCGGAATGGAATACGAAGGGCTGGCGTTCTGGCTACCGGTGATCTGGGCGGTGCTCATCGCCGTCGCAGTGGCAATGTATGTGATCGCCGACGGTTTCGATCTCGGCGTCGGCATCCTGTTCAGGGGAGCTCGCGACGAGAACTGGCGCGACCGGATGATGTTTTCGGTCGCGCCCATCTGGGACGGCAACGAGACATGGCTGATCCTCGGCGGCGGCGGGCTGTTTGCGGTCTTTCATATCGCCTATGCGGTGATGATGCCGGCGCTCTACGTGCCGATCACCCTCATGCTCATTGCGCTGATCTTCCGCGGCGTGGCGTTCGAGTTCCGGTTCAAGTCCGACCGCTCGAAATTCCTCTGGGACAATGCATTTCACTACGGCTCGCTGGTGGCGACGTTCTCACAAGGAGTGGTGCTGGGCGCCTTTGTGCAGGGCTTTTCCACCGATGGACGCCAGTTTACCGGCGGCACCCTGGATTTCCTTACCCCCTTCAGCGTGCTGACCGGCGTAAGCCTTGTTTGCGGCTACGGACTGCTTGGCGCAACGTGGTGTGTGATGAAAACCACGGGCGAACTGGAAATCTGGGCGCGCCGGATGGCGATCCGGTACTTGATTGCGACCGTCATCGCCATGGCGCTGGTATCGATCTGGGTGCCGTTCCTGGGCCGGCAGCTCGAGGCGCGCTGGTTTTCCTGGCCCAACATCGCTTTTCTGGCGCCGATCCCGCTGATCACGGCTTTTGTGGCCTACCGGCTCTATCGCGATCTCGATCTCGGGCTGCACATGCGGCCGTTCTTTCTCGCGATCGGGTTGTTTCTGCTGGGATATCTGGGACTCGGCGTGACGCTCTTTCCCTACATCGTGCCGCCGTCGCTGACGATCTGGGATACGGCCAATACGGTGAGTTCGCAGCTCTTTGCCCTCGTCGGCTTCGCCATCGTCCTGCCATTCACCTTCGCCTACACGGCCTATGCCTATTGGGTGTTCCGCGGAAAGGTGGCGGAGGACATCAAAGGGGGCGGGTATCATTGATGAGCGCGCAGGTCCCCCGGTCCGGTGCCCGCAGGCTCGCCTGGTTTGCGGCGATCTATGTGTCCAGCCTCGCGGCCTTCACGATTCTGGTTTATGGGCTCCGGGCGCTCGTTCCGCATTAGGCGGGGTGGTCAAAAAGAGCGAAATTCCTCGGTAAATTTGCCTAAGTCCCTGTGGGAAGGGCGGTATTTTTTCAAAGCCTCAAGATCGCCACGAATCCCCATGAGGTTCCCCGGCGAACGGGCAGCCTTCCCCGCCCGGTCAGTCCCCACGTCACCCGAAATTTGTGCGCCGCAGGCGCGCAGGCATCGATTGACCACGTCCATTGATTAAATTGTTATATTGGTGCATTATTGGCCATAGTTTCCCCTTCAAACGGGCTGGAACATATGGTCGCGGATTCTTTTCGTTGACAGAGTTACATGGAATAGGGTTACAAATCACTTGGCGTAACGTAAACTGTCGTCGGGGTTCTCCGGGTCCCCACGACAGGGAGCCAGCGTCGTTCGAACGATATCCTCGCTATCAAACCTAACCACTTAGAGGCCGTCACAAGGCGGCTCATTTCAGGTAGGATCTTTGATCTTGCCCGATGTACCGCAACCGATACCGCGCGGCGTCGGCTACGACCCGCCATGGGATACAAATTATGAAGCAGGCAGCGCGAAGCCGCAGGCAAGAGAGTTCCGAAGTCCTCGACGCATTGAAGGTCTGCCTCCCGTCGTTCGGCGGCGTGGCGGCTTTCTCGGCGGTCGTTAACATCTTGGCGCTCACCGGTTCGATCTACATGCTCCAGCTCTACGACCGGGTGTTGTCGAGCCGCAGCATTTCGACCCTGGTGGGGCTGTCGCTGATCGTGTTGGCGGCTTATCTCCTGCAGGGCGGCCTCGATGCGCTCCGCGGCAAGATGCTCGCGCGCATCGGCGCCCGCTTCGACGAATTGCTGTCCCGGCGCGTGTTCGACCTCGTGGCGGCGATGCCGCTAAAGGGCGCGAAATCGTCCGAGAGCCTCCAGCCGATCCGCGACCTCGATCAGATCCGCGGCTTCCTGTCGAGCCTCGGTCCGACGGCGATGTTCGATATGCCGTTCATGCCGATCTTCTTCGTCGGCTGCTTCATCATCCACCCGTGGCTCGGCTGGATGTCCGTCATCGGCGGCGTCGTGATCATCCTGCTGACCCTTTATACTGATGCCAAGAGCAAGGGGCCGGCCTACGAACTCGCCAAGAGCGGCGCCGAACGCCAGATGATGGCCGAGAGCAGCCGACGCAATGCCGAAGTCATCCGCGCGCTCGGCATGACGAATTTCCTCGGTATCCGCTATGCGAAGGTTCACACCAAACACGTGGATGCAGGGCTGGTTTCGAGTGAATCGACCTCGGGCATCAGCGCCTTCGCCAAGGTGTTCCGCATGGTGCTGCAATCCGGCATTCTCGGCCTCGCCGCCTATCTGGTGATCCAGGGCGAGGTTTCCGGCGGTTCCATGATCGCCGCTTCCATCATGATGTCGCGGGCGCTCGCCCCCATCGAGATCGCGGTGGCGAACTGGAAAGGCTTCACGGCGGCGCGCCAGGGCTATCATCGCCTCGAGCACATCCTCTCGGTGGTACCCGCACAGGAGCAGCGTATGCCGCTTCCGGGGCCGAAGCAGCGGATTGTGCTCGACGACATCTATGTGGGCGCTCCGGGCGGCCAACAGGCGATCGTTCAGGCCGCAGCGCTCGAGTTGCGTGCGGGTCAGGGCCTTGGCCTCATCGGACCCAGCGCCTCCGGCAAATCGACCCTTGCCCGTGCCATCGTCGGCGTCTGGCCCACCTTGCGTGGCGATATCCGCCTCGACGGCGCCGCCGTCGAGCAATGGGAATCGGACGATCTCGGTCGCCACATCGGCTACCTGCCGCAGGATGTCGAGCTTTTCGACGGCACCGTGGCGGAGAACATCTCTCGCTTCCGGCACGAGCCCTCGCCGGAATCGATTATCAAAGCGGCGCAGACCGCCGGCGCCCATGAGTTGATCCTCGGCCTGCCCGACGGCTACGACACGCATATCGGCGAAGGCGGCGCCTCGCTCTCCGGTGGCCAGCGTCAGCGCGTGGCCCTGGCCCGGGCGCTCTACGGCGATCCCTTCCTGGTCGTCCTCGACGAGCCCAATGCCAGTCTCGACGGCGCTGGCGACGAGGCTCTCAACGGCGCCATTCTATCCGTACGCAACCGCGGCGGCATCGTGATTGTCATCACACATCGCCCCGCCGCCCTCGGCAATGTGGATATGGTCGGCATCATGGAAGAGGGCCGCATCAAGGCCCTCGGCCCCCGCGATGAAGTCCTGCAATCAGTCATGAAACGTAACGCCACGCCTGCAGTCCCTCCGGCTGCACCGCGGGCTGCGCCGGGCACGTCCCTGCGGGAGGTCGGATAATGTTGATCCAGCAAGCTCCTAAGAAGTCGAAGCACCAGGCGGCCATCCGCCGGGCGACGATCGCGGGCGCCTCCATGATCGCCCTGTTCGGCGGCACCATCGGCTTGTGGGCCGGCACCGCGACCTTATCCGGCGCCGTCATGGCGGGTGGTCAATTCGTGGTCGATTCCAGCATCAAGAAGATTCAGCACGGGACCGGCGGCATCGTGGGCGAATTGAACGTGCGCGAAGGCCAGCGCGTCGGCGAGGGCGAATTGCTCGTCCGCCTCGACGAGACGGTGACCCGCGCCAACCTGCAGGTGGTGTCGAAGCAGCTTGACGAATTCGTCGCTCGCCAAGCCCGGCTCGAGGCGGAGCGAGATAGTTTGCCGGCGGTTCCGACCCCACCGGAATTCGCCGACCGCATGAGCGAGCCCGCCATCGCCAAGATCATGAGTTCCGAGCGCACCCTGTTCGAAGCCCGCCGGGCCGCACGCGATGCGCAGAAGGACCAGCTCAAGAAGCGGATTTCGCAATCGCAGGACGAGATTACGGGATTGCGCGCCCAGCAGACCTCAAAAGCCCGCGAGGCCACCCTCATCACCGAGGAATTGAAAGGCGTTCGCGAGCTCTACGAGAAGAATCTCGTGCAGCTTCCGCGCCTCAACGCTCTTGAACGCGATGGCGCCAGCATCGACGGCCAGCGCGGGCAGTTGATCGCCGCCGTTGCCCAAGCGGAGGGCCGCATCGCCGAAACATCGTTCCAGATGATCCAGGTGGACGAGCAGATGCGCGCCGAAGCGATGCAGGAGCTTCGCGAAATGCAGGGCAAGATCGCCGAATATACCGAACGGCGGGTCGCAGCCGAAGACCAACTGAAGCGCACCGACATCCGCTCGCCTTCTCCAGGTTTCGTCCATCAGCTCAATGTCCACACCGTCGGCGGCGTCATTTCGCCGGCCGAGCCGGTGATGTTCATCGTGCCGGACAACGACACCCTCGATCTGGAGGCGCGCGTCCAGCCCTCCGATATCGATCAGGTTGCGATCGGACAGAAGGCCACCGTCCGGGTGCACGCGTCTCACGCCCGTTCGATTCCAGAATTGCACGGGGCGGTCTCGCGAATTTCGGCCGATGTGACGAACGACCAGCGAACCGGAGCATCCTACTACACGATCCGCGTCGCGCTGCCGGCCGATGAGATCAAGCGCCTGGGCCATCTGCGGCTCATCGCGGGCATGCAGGCGGAAGTGTTCGTTCAGGTGAATGAACGCACGCCCTTCGAATATCTCGTCAAGCCGCTCGAGGAACAGATCGCCCGCGCGTTCCGCGAGCACTGAAACCTCCAAAAGCCGATCCGGCGAAGGATCCCTGGGTCTCGCCGAAGATCATGTGCCACACGCGAGACAGAGCGGATTAAATTCGAAGAAGTTAAAGTTGAATCCGACTCTGATCGTCATCCGCAGCGGTTGCTTTCAAGCCCGCTGCGGATTTTTTTTGACCAGCCCGCCACACGGTCAAGCTGGAGCGAACCGGTGCATGTCCGGTTCAGATTTGGCCGATTATGAATGGGAATCACCATGGGGGCGGTCGCTCGGTTGATCCGAGCGGCACAGCGCCCCACCTCGCGTATTCTGGGAGGAAACTTTCACGCGGCTTGCGAGTTCAAGCTTAGCAATTAAGCGGGCGCAGCGCCGCGGGAGTTCCCTGAGCCTGGCGTCTGCCCGATGGGTTATCGCGTCCTGAAGCATAATGTTGGTATGGACGCTCCTGCGCCGATGAGAACGAGAAACCGGCGGAGAATGAGCGAAGGTTTGGAGACACGGTTGAAGGGCGGCGGAGACAAATGGGCACTTTTCCTCGATTTCGACGGCACCCTCGTCGACATTGTCGAACGCCCGAGCGAAGTCGTGGTTGATCCGGAACTGCCGGAGGTCCTTGCGCGTCTGCAGGAAAAGCTCGACGGGGCGCTTGCGATCATCAGCGGGCGACCGATCGCCTTTCTGGATGAACGCCTTGGGTCCTCGCGCTTCGATAGCGCCGGGTTGCACGGGCTGGAACATCGCATCGGCGACGACCTCTATCTCTGCCAGGCCGAGGATCACCCGGCCTTGCGCGCCGTCGTCGAGAGGTTGCGCGAAATCGTCAGTGCCAAGCCCGGCCTTATAATCGAGGACAAGGGTTGTTCGGTGGCGCTCCACTGGCGGCTGGCGGCACACGAGAAAGAGTTCTGCATCGCGACCGCCCATGCGGCTCTCGAAAGCCTCGGTCCCGATTACCGGGTGCAATTCGGCAAGGCCGTGGCCGAGATTCTTCCCTCGGCTGCCGGCAAGGGCAAGGTGATCGAATCATTCCTGCATGAACCGCCTTACCGGGGGCGTCGTCCCGTCTTCATCGGCGACGATCTGACGGATGAAAGCGGCTTCAAGGCCGTGAATGCCCAAGGTGGCATCTCGGTTCGCATCGGCCTTGGCGACACCGTCGCTCACCAGCGTCTCGGAACGCCTGCCGAATTACGGCATTCACTCCTCGAATGGGCCGCCGGCGGCCCTCTCCCTTTCGAACGGAACATCTGACCACATGAGCTCGCTTGACCTTGCCGTTATCGGCAATTGCATGATTTCGGCGCTGGTCGACCGGCGCGCGCAGATCGTCTGGAGCTGCTTCCCGCGCTTCGACGGCGACCCTGTTTTCTCCGCCCTCCTCGATAGCCCCGAGGGCCGATCCGACGAAGAGCAGCGCGGCGTCTTCGCCATCGACCAGATCGGCATGCAGACCTGCGAACAGGTCTACGTGGAGAACACCGCCGTCCTGATTTCGACGATGACCGATTCGTTCGGCAATATTCTGGAGGTCACGGATTTCGCGCCGCGTTTCAAACATTTCGACCGGACCTTCCGGCCGCCTCAACTGATCCGGCGTGTGCGGGCCATCAAGGGACGTCCGCGTATCCGCGTCCGGATTCGGCCGCATTTCGCATGGGGCGAGCAGCAACCGTCGACAACGCGGGGCAGCAATCACATGCGATTCGTCGGTCCGCATCATTCCTTGCGACTGACCACCGACGCACCCATCACCTACGTGGCCCAGGAGCGGCCCTTCGTCGTCGACAGGCCGTTGTCGTTCTTCTTCGGCGAGGACGAGCCGCTGCGCTCGGACGCCGATTCGACCGCACGGGAATTCCTCGATCAGACCATCGATTTCTGGCGCGACTGGGTGCGCTCGCTCTCGGTTCCGTTCGAGTGGCAGGAGGCGGTGATCCGTGCGGCTATCACGCTCAAACTCTGCAATTTCGAGGAAACCGGTGCCATCGTGGCAGCGCTGACGACCTCGGTGCCCGAGGCGCCTCACACGCAGCGCAATTGGGATTACCGGTTCTGCTGGCTGCGCGACGCCTATTTCGTCATTCAGGCGCTCAACCGGCTCGGCACCACGCGCACGATGGAAGAGTACCTGACATACATCACCAACATCGTCGACGATTCCGACGCGGATCCTCATCAGCGCGACATGCCGCCTCTCTTCAGCATCACCCGATCGCCCGATCTCGAGGAGCGGCAGGCCGAGGCGCTGGCGGGCTACCGCGGCATGGGGCCGGTCCGTGTCGGCAACGCGGCCTACACCCAGATCCAGAACGACGCCTATGGCAGCATCGTTCTGGCGTCGACGCACGCCTTTCTCGACCGCAGGATGATCCGCCCGGGCAATCAGGAATTGTTCGAGCATCTCGAGAATCTGGGCCGGCGCGCCATCGAGGTGTTCGATCAGCCGGATGCCGGGCCGTGGGAATTGCGCACCATGGCGGCGGTTCACACTTTCCCAAGCGTCATGTGCTGGGCGGCCTGCGATCGGCTCGACAAGATCGCCCAGGCGATGAACCGGCCGGATCGGGCGGCGTTCTGGCGTGCCCAGGCGGACCTGATGCACGCGGTGATCGACGAACGGGCCTACAATCCGAAGACCGGAACCTTCGTTTCCTCGTTCGGCGGCGAACATCTTGACGCCACGCTGCTGTTGCTGGCGGAGATCGATTTTGTCTCGCCCGACGATCCACGCTTCATTGCGACCGTGGATGCGGTCGGGCAAAAATTGAGACGGGGCGATCTTCTTCTGCGCTACGACGTGGAAGACGATTTCGGCCTGATGCATACGGCCTTCATGATCTGCGGGTTCTGGTACGTGGACGCGCTGAATGTCATCGGCCGCAAGGAAGAGGCGCGCGAATTGTTCGAGCGGATCCTCAAGCTTCGTAACTCTTTCGGCCTGTTTTCCGAGGATGCCGACTTCACGACCGGCGAGTTATGGGGCAATTTCCCCCAGACATACTCGATGGTGGGGCTCATCAATTCTGCCGTGCGCCTGAGTCGAAGCTGGGAGAATGCGTTCTGATCCGGGCCGCTTCAAGAGCCAGAAAGGTCGGCCAAGTCTGATGTACGCGTTTCCCGTTCTGCTCGGCGACATTGGCGGCACGAATGCCCGGTTTGCCGTTCTGCCCGGCCCCGGAGAGCCGATCCGGTTTCTGCCGCGAACCCTCACGGCGCAGACCGCCGATCCGATCGAGGCCATTCGCATCGCCCTCAAGGTCTATCAAGGAGACGCACCCCGCTCGGCCATGATCGCGGTAGCGACCCGGGTCGACAAATCGGTGATCCGGCTGACCAACGCCCATTGGACCATCGATGCCGCGGCCATCGGCACGGCGCTGAGCCTTGAACGGGTGACGCTCGTCAACGATTACACGCCGGTTGCGGCCTCGGTCACGGTTCTCGATGCAGCACGGGGCGATCTTGTGCCGCTTGGTGGGTCCGGGTCGGCGGGGACCGGCACGCGGGTGGTCTTGGGCCCGGGCACGGGCTTTGGGGTTGCGGCCCTGGTGCCGGTCGGCCAGCAGCTCGCCATCCTGGCGACCGAAGCGGGCCATGTGGAGTTTGGCCCGACGACCGAAGGCGAGGCGGAATTTTGGCCCCATCTCGAACGGGTCGGCGGGCGAGTCACTGCCGAAGTCGTCCTGTCCGGCCCCGGCCTGTTCCGGCTGTCGCGGGCTTTGGCGGCGCGACAAGGTTTGGTATGCCCCTTTTCGGTCCCCAATGACGTGCTTGCCGCCGCGCGGGAAGGGGACGCCCTGGCGTGTGAAACACTCGACATCTTCGCCTCTTGGCTTGGCCGTTTCGCAGGTGATCTCGCGCTCACCTTCGAGGCCTCGGGCGGCGTTTTCATCGCCGGCGGCATCGCGCCGCGCATGGTCGATATTCTCGAAAAGGGCGGCTTTCGGGCTTCCTTCGACCGCAAGGCGCCTCATGATGCGTGGGCGCGCTCTGTTCCCGCCTTCGTGATCGTCAATCCCGAGCCGGCTTTGCACGGGCTCGCCGCGCTGGTCACCGACCCGGCCCGTTTCGTCTTCGGATCGCAAGGGTGGCAGCAGGCTTGAGTCGCTTCGCCCGACGGCGTATTGCCGACGCATGAGAACAGAACAGATCAGGCTCTCGCCGCTCGCCCCCGGGGCCAACCTTTCGCTTACGATCCACCGCTTCGGCACCGCGGGCGCGCGACCACGTGTCTATGTGCAGGCGGCGCTCCATGCGGATGAAATTCCCGGCATGATCGTGGCCCATCACCTCCGCGAGCAGTTGCTCGCGCTGGAGGCCGAAGGCCGGATCGAGGGCGAGATCGTGCTCGTCCCCTCGGCCAATCCCATCGGGCTCGCCCAGAAGGTTCTGGGAGAACCCGTTGGCCGCTTCGATCTTTCGAACGGGATGAATTTCAACCGAGGCTACCCCAACGTAATTGCTGAGGCGACAGCCCGCGTCGAAGCGTTGCTGACGGGGGAGGCCGATACCAATGTGCGCGTGATCCGCGACGCCCTGCTCATTGAGCTTTCCGAGTGGAAGACCGCCAGCGCGGCCGAAGTGCTGAAGAAGACGCTGTTGGAATTGGCCATCGACGCGGATTACGTGTTCGATTTGCACTGCGATTCCGAGGCGGTGATGCACCTCTACACGCACCCGCTCTCCTCTGACGAACTCGCCCCGCTGGCCGCTTTCCTTGGGGCGAAGGCGGTGCTGGTGGCGGATGTTTCGGGTGATGATCCGTTCGATGAGGCGTGCAGCCGTCCCTGGGCGGAACTTGCCGGGCGCTTCCCCGATCGGCCAATTCCGATGGCGTGCCACGCCACGACGTTGGAGTTCCGAGGTGAGATGGATGTGAGCGATGAACTCGCGCGTCCCGACGCGGCGGCGCTCATCTCGTTCCTGATCCTGCGCGGGGTGATCGCCGGAGCGGTGCCCGTCGTGCCGCCGGCCCAATGCGCGCCGACGCCTCTGGCCGGCTCCGAGCCGGTGATTGCGCCGGCCTCCGGCATGGTAATTTTCCGCAAGAACGTCGGCGACACCGTCAAGGCAGGGGAGGTGGTGGCCGATATCGTCGATCCCCTCACGGGCAACGCGCTCCAGGCCCATTCTGCCGCCGACGGCATCATGTTCGCCAGGATCCTGCTGCGCTTTGCGAGCGAGGGGCAACGCATCGCCAAGGTGGCGGGCACGACCGTCACCCGGACGGGCAAGCTCCTTGGAGCGTAGTTCATAAAAGAAAGGCCGCCTCGAACGGGCGGCCTTTCCATTGTCTTTGGTCCGCGGTCCGGTGGACCGTCCTATTGTGCGTTACGCACCGATCTCGGCAGAGGCCAGGATCAAGGTCACGGCAACCGGGGACCGCAGGGTATGACAATGAGACACTTGATCACCTCCTTTTCGTTGTTGACGGGGAAGTCCAATATGGGTTGAAACCCCGTATGACGTAAAGGGGCCGCGCTGCGGCGTGTTGCCCTTACCTCCAATCCCGGCTGTCACGGCCCGGAGAACAGACCGCACATGACCGATCTTCCGGCCCCCGTGGGCCGCCGCCGCACCTTTGCGATCATCTCTCACCCCGACGCGGGCAAGACCACGCTGACTGAAAAGCTGCTGCTGTTCGGTGGCGCGATCCAGCTTGCCGGTGAGGTGAAGGCAAAAAAGAACCGCGTCTCGACTCGATCCGACTGGATGGGCATCGAACGCGACCGCGGCATTTCCGTCGTCACTTCGGTGATGACCTTCGAATATGGCGACTGCGTCTTCAATCTCCTCGATACGCCCGGCCACGAGGACTTCTCGGAGGATACCTACCGCACGCTCACCGCGGTTGATTCCGCCATCATGGTGATCGACGCCGCCAAGGGCATCGAGGCACGCACCCGCAAGCTCTTCGAGGTTTGCCGGATGCGCGACATTCCCATCGTGACCTTCATCAACAAGATGGACCGCGAGGCGCGCAGCCCCTTCGATCTCCTCGATGAGATCGAAAAGACCCTGGCGCTCGACACCGCGCCGGTCACGTGGCCGATCAGCCAGGGGCGTTCCTTCGCCGGCACCTATGATCTCCGCCGTGATCTGGTGAGGCGCATCGACGCGGACGAGGAGCCCACGAAGGTCTCCGGTCCCACCGACCCGTTCGTGACAAATCTGCTGCCGCCCGAAGAACTTGATGCGTGGCAGGATGAGATTGCGCTGGCGCAGGAAGCCTGCAAGCCGTTCGATCTCGCGGCATTCCGTGAAGGTCATCTGACGCCGGTGTTCTTCGGCAGCGCGCTGCGCAATTTCGGCGTGCGCGATCTCATCGATGCGATGGCCGCCTACGCGCCGCCGCCGCGCGGCCAGGATTCAGACAAACGACTGGTCGAGGCCGGCGAGCCCAAAATGACAGGCTTCGTGTTCAAGATTCAGGCCAACATGGACCCGAACCATCGCGACCGCATCGCCTTTATGCGGATCTGCTCGGGTCGGCTCGCGCGCGGCATGAAGGCGAAGCTCGTGCGGACCGGCAAGCCCATGAGCCTCAACGCGCCGCAGTTCTTTTTCGCGCAGGATCGCGCGATTGCCGACGAGGCATGGGCCGGCGATGTGGTGGGCCTGCCCAACCACGGCACCTTGCGCATCGGCGATACGCTGACGGAGGGGGAAGACATCGTATTCCGCGGCGTGCCGAGTTTTGCGCCGGAAATCCTGCGCCGCATCAAGCTGCAGGATGCGATGAAGGCCAAGAAATTGCGCGAGGCCTTGCAGCAGATGGCCGAGGAAGGCGTCGTTCAGCTCTTCGTTCCGCAGGACGGTTCGGGCGCCATCGTCGGCGTCGTTGGCGCGCTGCAGCTCGACGTGTTGAAAGAACGGCTCATGGGAGAATATGGCTTGCCCATCGATTACGAGCCGACGCGCTTCACGATCTGCCGCTGGATCGACTCGAGCGACAGGATCGAGCTCGACAAGTTCATCGACTCGCACTTGTCGTCGATGGCGCGCGATCTCGACGGCGCGCCGGTCTTCATGGCCGCCAACAATTTCAATCTCCAATACGAGATGGACCGCGCCAAGGGCATCAGGTTCTCGGACGTGAAGGATTATCAGAAGAAAGCCGCCTAGGAGACGGTTGGGCAGCCAGACTTAAGGATGCGGCTCGGGAAAACCGTGGCGGAGGCTCAAGACCCGCAAGATCTCGTCCTTGTCGGCGATGAATCGATGGTGACCATAGCGGCGCGCCGGAAGCGTGTCCTCGGCGTCACCGGCGAGCACGAGAAGCGGCAAGGACTGATTGTCCTCGCCCACCAGAGCGATGACGTCCGCTCGCGGGCGCGGCCAAGCAACGCGCTCCACATCCAGTCGCCTCGCCAGGTCCGGAAAAGACGCAAGGACGCCTTCGATCAGGGCGCAATGCCAGCAGTAGAAACGTTTGCCAGGATAAGCCGGATCCGCAAAATCCGGTTTGAGGATGAACAGCCTGTCCCGTGTCACGATTGCGTCACCCACCGCCGGCTCACGCGGCGAGCTTGCGTTCACCGAAACGCTGCTGCGTCGCCGTGATGTCGCCGAGCGTCGGCAGGCTTGCCTCGTTGCCGAGATGCTGGATAGCGTAGGCTGATGCCGCGCGCGCAAACAGGAAATGCTCGCGCCATGGGAAGTCCGGACGCGCCATTGCCGAATACACATAGGCGCCGTGGAAAATATCACCCGCACCGTTCGTGTCGACGACTGCCTTGGCCGGAACCGCGAGAGCCGGCATCACGCTCTCGATTCCAGCCTCGTCGTACCAGAGCAATCCGCGCTCGCCCATCGTCACGCCGCCGATCTTGCAACCGCGCCCCTTTAGATAAGCAAGCATCTCCGACGCGCTCAGATTCATTTGCTCGCACAGACGTTCGGCCACGATCGCCACATCGATGAGTTCGAGCAATTCGTGTGTGTTGGAGCGAAGACCGCCGCCATCGAGCGACGTGAGAATTCCGGCCTCGCGGCAGATCCTTGCGTAATGCATCGCCGCATCGGCCTGGTGGCCATCGAGATGCAGCGCACGGCATCCAGCAATGTTCAGCGGGGGCACGGGATGAAGATAATGATCGTCGCGGCAGCGCACGATTGCGCGCTTGCCGCCCTGCGGCATGATGAAGGAGAGTGAGGATTCCTTCACCTTGCGGTGATGGACGGAGATGCCGTATTTCGCCGCCATGTCGATAAACATGCGCCCGAGCCAATCGTCAGCGATCGAGGTCAGGAGATCCGGCGCGATGCCGAGCTTTGCACAGGCAAAAGCTGCCGTAACGGCATTTCCGCCAAACGAGATCGCGTAATCCCGCGCGACCGTCTTTTCGTCGCCGGTCGGAATCTCGTCCGCCAGAAACGTCACATCGATATAGGTTTGGCCGACAAAAAGAGCGTGCATCTCTGATATTCTATCTTGTGAAAAGCAAGGGCGGGCGAAGTGTGGAGCAAGACGGGGGCTCCGCGCAAGTCCGGCCGGGCTCGGGTTTCGACGGGTCTGCGGCGCGATCGCCATGATGAGCAATGCGTCCGCCAGCGGCTGGGATACGGCCTGCTTCTCACCGCACGAGAGCGGCTAGCCGTCCCGCGGTAAGCGCCGCATCGACATCGCTGTTGATCACATCCACAGGCGCCAGAAGATCCCGGCGGAATGCGTCGCCGATCATTGGATGGATGCGGAATGCGCCGCCGACGAGAGCGACCGGACGCGGCGCAAGACGTCTGAAAAGCGCGTTGGCGAGGCGCGCGAGCTCGGTTCCAGCCGCCCGAAGGATTCCCTCGGCGGTCTTGTCGCCACGCTCGGCGGCGTCTCCGACCACACGGGCGAGTTCACCGATCTTGCCGCGATCCCCGCCATAGACGAACGCCCGCACCACGTTCCAGTCGGTTCCGCCCAGGGCGCCTGCCATGCAGGTGCCCAGGGTCGTCGACCAGCCTTCGCCGGGCGTTTCCTCCTCCGTGCGAAGGATCGCCTTCAGAGCCTCCCGCGCAATCCAGAAACCGGACCCGCCATCGTCGATGAGATTGCCGCGCCCGCCGACGCGGATCACCTCTTTGTCCGGCGACAGATAATACCCAATCGAACCCGTGCCGCTGTAGATGAGGATGCCTTCGCCGAGCGCAAAATAGGACAGGTAGGCAATCCACATATCCTCGGCGACGAAGACCTTGGCGGGTGCGAGGTTGAAAGCCGTCCCAAGAAGCGCGCGCATGGTCGCTTCGGCCGGGGTGTCCCGGGTCAGCCCGGTAATTCCGGCGACGATCCCCATCGGCTGGCCGGAGTGCAGGACGGCCTTTGCCATCGCGTCGACGATCTGTCGCGCGCGGTCCTCCGCTGCGGCGGAGAACAGATGTCCGGTCAGCGGATCGACCGAACCCTGCGCGACGCATTTACCGTCTTCCTCGACCAATCTCCAGCGTGTTGCTGTTCCACCCGCGTCGATGCCAAGTCCCAGCGTCATCGTGCGTCGTGTCCCCTGAACGGCCTCGGCGGTTGGTCGGGCCCCTTATGTTTTGGACCCGGCTTTCGTGCCGAACTGTGACAGGGCTTCGCGCAAATTGCCATCGCTTCGGGACAATGCCTGCCGCGCGTCCGTGGCATTGATGCCGAGCGCCACCATGGATGCGACCTTCATGTCGCCATCCGCCTGCCGCAGGGCCTCGATGGCCGTGGCATCGTCACAGCCGGTGATTTGCGACACCATGATCTCGCTGCGTCGACGGAGCTTCGCGTTGGTGGCGCGCATGTGCACCATGAGCCCGCGATAGACGCGTCCCAGGCGGACCATGATGAGCGTCGACAGCAGGTTGAGGATCACTTTCTGCGCCGTGCCGGCCTTCATGCGGGTCGAGCCCGCCACCACTTCAACCCCCGTCTCGGCGAGAATGGGATGCGAGCAGACCGCAAGGATCGGCGCCTCGGCATTGTTGGAGATACCGATGGTCTGTGCCCCGCGAGACCGCGCCTCCTCGAGCGCCGCGATGGTGAACGGTGTCCTGCCGCTCGCCGCCACGCCAATCACTACGTCGTCTGGGCCGATCTGCGCGTCGCGAATGCCCGCGATCCCCTGTTCGACGGAATCTTCGGCGTTTTCGACCGCTTTCAAAAAAGCCCCTTCGCCGCCGGCGATGAGATAGACGAGCTTGTCGTCCGGCCAGTTGAAGGTGGGGGGCAATTCGGTCCCGTCCTGAACGCCGATGCGTCCTGACGTTCCGGCGCCCACATAGACAAGACGGCCGCCGCGCCGAAGACGCATGACGGCCTCTTCGGCTGCCGCCGCTATGGCGGGAAGCGCGGACCGCACGGCCGCAACCGCGCTCAGTTGGCCCTCATAGAAGGCCGACAGGATGTCGAGGCTGGGCCAGGCATCGAGATCCTGGAAACGGGGACTGAAATGTTCGGTGGTCATGATGTGATCTTTCTTGCAGACCACTATAGGTCCAGTTGGTTCCCGGGGCAATCTTGCGGAGGCGGCAGAACGGGCGCTTTCGTGTTCAATGCGCCGGGTTGAATTGCGCGCTCACACGCTCGCCGGTTGCGCGCCGGAGCGCCAGGATCCCGCTGTCCCTGTGGCGCGTCGGATGGACACGGTTGGTGAGAAGCGACCATGCAATGCCGCGGTCGAAATCCAACCAGAGCCCGGTTCCCGTGAAGCCCGTATGACCGATGGTCGAATCCGAACATATGTCGCCGCCGTGCCAGCCGGCATGACGGCATTCCCAGCCCACGCTCCGGGTCGCCGTCTGCCGGCTACGGATTGCATCGATCGAGGCTGCGGCGAGAAGGGACCCGTCGAGAAGACCTCGTGCGAAGTCGAGGACGCCACCGATGGTTCCGAACAATCCCGCATGACCAGCAGCACCCCCTAACGCGAAGGCGTTTTCATCATGCACCTCGCCCCGGATCACGCGTCCGCGCCAGGTGCAGCGCTCGGTGGCGGCGCATTGGAGCGCGTCGGGTCGGAATGTCAGGCCCTCAGCCAAATCCTGGTCGATGACGGGGAGGCCCGAGAGACGTTCGATGGCGATGCCGAGCAGGATGAAGTTGATGTCGGAATAAACAGGCGGCCCCGGTTTCCATACACGCTGGAGCACGAAGGCGCGCAGGGTCTGCGGGTCCTGCCCGTAGGTATAGAGCGGCTCAACCGCCGGAAGATGCGTGTCATGCGCCAGACATTGGCGGAAGGTGAGGCGGCGTTCCGCGGCATTCATGTCGTATTGGCGCAGATCCGGAATGACCTTCGTCAACGGATCGTCGAGGGCGATGCGGCCTTGTTCGACGTAATGCAGAATTCTCGTGGTCGTGAAAATCACCTTGGTGAGCGAGGCCAGATCGAACCACGTCTCCCGAGTCACGCCGACATGATCCGGCTCGATCTGGGCTGATCCCTCCGCCCGCACGGCGCGCTCACCGGCGGCGGTGACGACGCCCAGGACCGCGCCGGGAATATCCCCGGCGCGAACGGCCGCGGAGGCTGGCGCAAAGGCAGGGTCGATCAGGTGGTTGATGTGCATGGCTGCTGGCGGCGGGCTGCGAGGCGAATGATGCGAGGACCATACCATAGACCGAAAGAGCGTCCAGAGTGGTATGATATTGGACCATGACAGGCCCGCGGCGATCGCCTATAATTTCAACCGCGACTTTCCAGGGGAGAAAAAAGAATGATCAGGTCGGCACTTCGCTGCGCCATTGGCGCCGGTTTCCTTATGACGGCCATGGCCTCGGCCTCGGCGCAGGTTCTCGAGATCGGGACCGATTTGAGTCCGACGGGTCTCGACCCGCATCTCATCACGGCCTTTCCGAGCTTCATGATCGTGAACGGCAATATCTATGAGGGTCTGACGGCGATCGACAAAGACCTGAAGGTGACGCCGGGGCTCGCCGAATCCTGGACCGTCTCTCCTGATGGCAAGACCTACACGTTCAAGCTCCGACCGAACGTCAAATTCCACGACGGCTCCGCGATGGAAGCGGAGGATGTGGTGTCCTCCATCAAGCGCGTTCAGAGCAAGGAAATCGCCTCACCCCTGGCAAGCCGCCTTGCGAGCATCGAGGGTGCAAAGGCGGTCGATCCGCAGACCGTCGAATTGGCACTGAAGGAACCCTCCGCGCCGTTGCTGGCATCGCTCGCTACCATCGCGATCGTGCCGAGCTCGGTCGAGACCGACAAGGATGTGTTGCAGAAACAACCCATCGGAACCGGCCCGTTCAAGTTTACCGAATGGCAGCCGAACGGTTTCGTGCTGCTCTCGCGCAACGACGCCTATTGGGAGAAAGGCCTGCCGAAACTCACCGGCCTGAAGTTCAACATCGTGCCGGAATCGGCGACTCGACAGGTCGGCCTTATCAATGGCCAATACGCCATGCTGCCGAACATCGATGCGGCGACTGCTCTGCAGCTCAAGGGCAAGCCGGGCGTGAAGCTCGCCGAGACGCTGGAGCTGGCCTACGCGTTGATTGGCATGAATGTGTCGAAGCCGCCGTTCGATAACCCCAAAGTGCGAGAGGCTTTCAACTATGCGCTGAACCGCAAGGAGATCGTGGATGCGGCGCTGTTCGGCGCGGGCGTGCCCGGCGGGCCGCTGTCGCCGGCGTTGAAGTCCTGGGCGCTCGATGTGAAGGAGTATCCCTGCTACACCACCGATCCGGCGAAAGCCCAGGCGTTGCTCAAGGAAGCCGGCGTGACCCTTCCTGTCACCGTCACCATGAACGTGCTGCCGCGGCAGGACATCAAGGATGTGGCCCAAGTCGTGCAGGAGCAGCTCAACAAAGCCGGCTTCAAAGTTGAACTGAAAAACCAGGAGCAGGGGCAGTTCATCCAAGATTGGCGCAACAGCAATTTCGACCTGTTCGCGTCAACCAACGCGGGCAGTCCCGATCCGGACGAATATTTCTTCCGCACGTTCCGCACCGGCGGTTCGACCAACGTCTACAAGTATTCCGACAGCGAGATCGACGGCCTGCTCGACAGCGCCCGGTCCATGCAGGATCAGGCTGCTCGGAAGGCTGCGTACGACAAGGTGCAGAAGAAGCTCGCCTGCTCGGGACCCGTTGCGCATCTTACCTACAGCACGCTGTTCTCGGCCATGCGCGACAAGATGCAGGGCTTCGACATCATGGCGAACCGTTCGCTGGTGAACCTCAAGAACGCCAGCTACTGATCGTCCCGAAGAACGCTTCGGCGCGCCGGCCCGGCGCGCCGAAGCTTTTAGAATGAACACACATTCATGAGCCGCGTTTTCTTCACACGTCTGTTCGATCTCCTCGTCGTTCTCTTCGGCGTGTCGATCATCGTCTTTTTGATGATCCGGCTCATCCCCGGCGATGCGGTTGCGATCATGCTGGGGGCCAACACCGAGATCACGCCTGAGCGCCTCGCGGAACTCAACCGGCGTATCGGCCTCGACCGGCCGGTGATCGAGCAATATCTGATCTGGGCCGGCGCAGCGTTGCGCGGGGATTTCGGCACATCACTCTGGACCGGCCGGCCGGTCGCGGGCGAGATCCTGATCCATCTCTGGCCGACCCTTGAACTGACGTTTCTGGCGTTGTTCATCGGCGCCCTGTTGGCAGTCCCCGTCGGCTGCCTGATGGCTCAGACGCGTGGCGGCATGGCGGATGTGACAATGCGTGTCGGCGCTATCGCCGGGCTGACGATCCCGTCCTTCTGGCTCGGCATCGTGCTGATCCTGCTTCTCTCGAGTCTCGCGCCGGGGTTTTCCTCCCTCGGCTACGTGCCGTTTTCCGAGGACCCGCTCGGCAATCTGGAGCGGATGCTGCTTCCGGCTTTCGCGCTCGCGCTGCCGATTCTTGCGAACCTTTCGCGCCTGGTACGCTCGGCGATGCTCGATGCGCTGGGCCAGGATTATGTGCGAACAGCGCGGGCGAAAGGTTTGAGCGAGCGGCGCGTGGTTTATAAGCATGCTTTGCGCAACGCGCTGATTCCGTTCCTCACCAGCGTCGGCATCATGACCGGCTATCTGCTCGGCGGCGCCATCGTGGTGGAGCAGGTATTTGCGATTCCCGGCCTCGGCCGGCTCATTCTCGGCGCCATTGCGGAGCGCAACTATCCGCTCATTCAGGCAACCATCCTGGTGGTCACGGCCGGCTTCGTGCTGGTGAACTTCATCGTCGACATGCTCTATATGCTCGTCGACCCGCGCGTGAGAGCTTAGATCCAGTGTCGCGTCTCGCCCGAAACAAACTTCTCACCTTCGCGCTCGTCCTCGTTGCGGTGCAACTGATCCTCGCGCTCGGCGCCCCGTGGATCGCGCCCTATGATCCCATGGCGCAGAGCGTCGCCCGCCGCTTGCGAGGGCCGACTGTTCTGAACTGGCTCGGCACCGATCAATTGGGACGCGATGTCCTGACGCGCATTCTCTACGGCTATCGGACGTCGCTCATTGCCTGCGTGATCGCTGTCGGCGTGGCTTTGCTCGCTGGTGGAACGCTTGGACTGGTCTCCGCGTACTATCGCGGCTGGCTCGACCGGATCGTGATGCGTTTGATGGACGTGCTTTTTGCCTTTCCGGTCATGCTGCTGGCCATCGGCATCATCGCGGTGCTCGGCCCGCACACCTACAGCGCTGCGGCTGCTATCGCGGTCGTCTATACGCCGATCTTCGCCCGGCTGCTGCGCGGGCCGGCGCTGGTTCTGTGCGAGAGCGAGTATGTCGCCGGCGCAAGGGCTATCGGAGCCTCCGACAGCCGCATCATTTTCATGCATATCCTGCCGAACCTCGCATCGGTCATTCTCGTTCAGACGAGCTTGCTGCTCTCGGCCGCGATCCTCGTCGAAGCCTCGTTGTCCTTCCTCGGCCTGGGCACGCAACCGCCGACGCCGTCGCTCGGGTTGATGCTGTCCGAGGGCAGAAACTTTCTGTTGCTGTCGCCCTGGAGCGCCATTTTTGCCGGGTTTGGAATCCTGTTCCTCTCGTTCGGGTTCAATCTTCTGGGGGACGCTCTGCGCGATACGCTCGATCCGCGCCTGAGGGGCCAACCTTGAAGTTACGCGCGGCGACCGGAGCCGACGTGCCGGCGCTCGCCCGTGTCGCGCAACGATCTTATCAATTCGCCTTTGCGGGCATTCTTGAGGACGACGTGCTGGCAAGCCGCGATGCGGAATTCTTTGCAGCCCGGTTCGCCGCCAGTCTTGAAGCGTTGATCGTTGCGGTGGATAACGAGAATCCACTCGGATTTCTTCTTATGACGGACGGCCACATCGACATGCTGTTCATCGACCCGGGATCGACCGGGAAGGGCGTGGGGTCCCGGCTTCTCGACTACGCGGAGAGGAAGGGGGCGAAAAGTCTCGAATGCTTTCGAGACAATCACGGCGCGCGCCGCTTCTACGAGCGGTACGGCTGGCGGCTCGATCGTGAATACGACCGTGAATTCGCGGGCCGAAACCGCAGCTTCGTCTTCTACGTCAAGGGCGAGACCGCGCCCTAGTTCTCGGCGCCGTCGATCCACGTGCGCTGCACCGTGAGATCATCGTTGAGCAGAACGAGACTGGCGCGATAGTTCGGCGCGATGCGGCCGAGTTCATGATCGAGCTTGAGGAAGCTCGCAGGATAGAGCGACGCCATCCGCAACGCATCCGGAACCGCCACGCCTAATCGATTCACCGCATTGCGAACAGCGGCCGCCATGTCGAGATCCGAGCCCGCGAGCGTTCCGTCTTCGGTCGTCAACTTTCCGTCCCGACGGTAGATCGTGCGGCCATGCAGCTCGAACTTCGTCAAGTCGGTGCCGGTGACTGACATCGCGTCGGTCACCAGCATGATGCGCTCCTTGCCCTTCGCCGCGATGGCGATGCGCAGCGACGCATCCGACACATGATGCCCGTCGACGATCACACCGCACCAGGTGCTGTTGCTATCGAGCGCCGCGCCGACAACGGCGGGCTCGCGGCCTGCGAGGGGCGGCATCGCGTTGTACAGGTGCGTGAAGCCGCGCAAGCCGTGGCTGCAGGCCTCCAGGATGGTGGCATAGTCGCTGGCGGTATGGCCCGCGCAGACGAGGACACCCGAGGCCGCGAGGCGCGCGATCGCCGCCATGTCGTTTTTCTCGGGCGCAAGCGTGACGATCGTGCGGCCCTGCTGCAGGGAAGTGAGGATTGCGATGTCCTCGTCCTCCATCGGGCGCATATAGGCTGGGTTGTGAACGCCCTTTCGTTCCGGGTTGATGAAAGGGCCTTCGACGTGAATGCCGAGGATTCCGGGCACGCGCGCCGCAAGCGCATCCTGCATCGCCTCCAAGGCCTCGATCATCCGTTCGCGCGTGTCGGTGATGAAGGTCGGCAGCAATCCTGTCGTGCCGTAGGCCCGATGGGCCGAGGCTATTGTCCTGATGCCGTCGATTGTCCTGACGTCGTTGAACAGCACGCCGCCGCCGCCATTCACCTGCGTGTCGATAAAGCCGGGAGCGAGCAGACCCTCGATGGGCTGGCGCTTGAGGCCCGCACCCAGGTCCTTCTCCAACGGCACGCCGACAATGCGGGCACCGTCCAGGATCACCGCGCGTCCTTCGAGAATATGCGTTCCGTCGAAGATCCGAGCGCCGGTCAGCGCGACTACCATCACACCGTCTCCGTGACTTTGAGCAGGCGCGGCGGGTTATCGGGGTTGCGACCGCGGGCATGCGCGATGGCATTGACCAACGGGTAGAAACTCTGGATGAGCGCGATGGGTGCAACGAAGGGGTGAATGCCTTCCACCGACGGCAACATGATGCTGGCCGGACCTTCCGCCGCACCCGCCACGACCACCGGTATTCCTTGGCTGTTCAACCTCCCTACGAGATCATTCACGCCATTCAGGGTTTCGTCACGCTGGCTGAGAACGAGGATCGGAAAGTGTTCTCCCGCCAGTGTCCATGGCCCATGCATCAGCTCGGCCGAACTCATCGCCTCCGCGTGCACACCGGACGTTTCCTTGAGTTTCAAAGCCGCTTCCTGCGCCACCGCAAAGCCGACGCCGCGTCCGACGACGAAAAGATTGTCGGCGCGCGACAGGAGCGGTAGCGCCGCCGACCAATCTGTCGCGGCGGCTTTCTCGAGCACGTCGGGCAATCGGTCCAGCGCGGCCAGAAGGTCCCGATCCTGGGACCAATGGGCAACGAGTTGCAGGCCTGCCGCGAGCGCGGCGATGAAGGATTTCGTCGCCGCCACGCTTTTCTCGGGGCCGGCGTGGAGCGGCAGCACGACTTCGCACGTGGAGGCGAGCGGAGAGGTGGTGTCGTTGACGAGTGCCACCGTGAGGGCACCATCGGCCCGGCCCGCTTGGGCAAGATGGAGAATGTCGGGACTGCGGCCGGATTGGGACACGGCGAGAAACAGCGCGTCGCGCATTCGCGGAGACGCGGCGTAGACCGATGTGACGGACGGTCCAACCGAGGCGGTCACGAGTCCCGAATGGATCTCGAGCAGGTATTTGGCAAAGGTCGCGGCGTTGTCCGACGAGCCGCGGGCGCAGGTGACAGCGAAGGGCGGCGGCGAAGCGCGCAGTCTCGCGCCGAGATCCCGGCAGAGCGGAGCATTCGCGTCGAGCAGGCGCGCGACGACCTGCGGGGCTTCATGTGCTTCGCGCAGCATGGCGGTGGTGGTCGGGTCGAAGTCGGTCGTCTCAATTGGCATCGGTCGTCATCCGGTCCGGCTGGCCGATCGTCAGCTCAGCCACAAAGTCATAGGCATCGCCCCGATAATAGGACGAGGTGAATTCGACGGCCTCCCCCGACCCCGTGAATGAGCGACGCTCGATATAGAGCGCTGGGCTCAAGGGCGGAACTTTCAGGAGCACCGCCTGCTCCTCGGTCAGCAAAACCGCGTGGAGACGCTGCAGCGCGCGGCTCGGCAACACGCCCTGATCGTGAAGGACCGAATAGAGCGATTGTTTGACCAGCGATGGATCGGGGAGAAACCGGCTCGGAACAACCGCGTGTTCGATGGCCATGGGCACGCCATCGGCGAGGCGGAGCCGGTTGACCCGGCTCACGAGATCGCCGGGTGAAAGCCCGAGTGCCATCAGTTCGTTGGGCGAAGCCTGCCCGATCGAGCGGCTGAGCAGGACCGCGGACGACGGCAAGCCGCGCGCCGACATGTCGTCGGTGAAGCTCGAGAGGCGCGACAGCGGCTGCTCGATTCGCGATTGCGGTGCAATGAAGGTGCCGGAACCCCAACGCTGAACGAGCACGCCCTTTTTTACGAGGCCATTGATGGCCTTGCGCACCGTGACCCGCGAGACGCCGAGCTGCTTGGCAAGGTCGCGTTCGCCCGGCAACGCATCGGCGGTCTTCAGCGCGCCCCGGCGCAGAGCCTCCTCGATCGATTGCTGCAGCTGGATGTAGAGCGGCGTCGGATTGCTTTCGTCGAGCGGCGTGAGATCCAGAGCATCCGGCGTCAGATTAAGCATTCGCGCCTCGCTCATGTGATTCTCGGGCGAGCAGAATGGCTCCGTCGAGAGCGTCGCCCGCGGGCGTGGTAATTGCACCTTGGACCGGTGGCGGCAGCCACGGCCGCAGGGGCTCGGCAAGGCCGCCGACCAAGCACAAAGCCGGAGCGCCAAGATCGAGGAGACGTATCGCGACTTTAGCCAGATCCGCCGTCGCGCTCTGGAGCAGTGCGAGGCCAAGCGGGTCGCGCCGGTTGGCGTGATCGAGGACCAGCGGCGCAAAGCGCGCATAGTCGCTGCCGCGCGCCGTTCCGACCCAATCAATCAACCTTTCGGGGTTGTTGTCGAACTCCTTCAGAAGAGCGTCGGAAAGAGCACTGGCGGAGATGCGCCCGTCATAGGCCCAGATGGCGTGGCGCAATGCGTTGCGTCCTATGGCGGCGCCGCTGCCCTCGTCGGAAATCTCATAGCCCCAGCCACCCACATAGTAACGCCTGCCGCCGACGCTCCCGTAGCCGCATGAGCCTGTCCCCACGATCAGGATCGCGCCATCGCCGCCGCCAAATGCACCCAGCCAGGCCGTATGCGCATCGGTTTCCACGGCCATCGATGCAAAGGGGTGCGGTCGCGACAGGAAGCGCTTGAGCGAGGATGCCTGTCCGGCCCCGGCCGCGCCCATTCCCACATGGATTCGCTTGAGATCGGCTTCGCCGAGCCTCGCGGCAGCCATCGCCTCGCGGATCGCCATGAGAATGGAGTCCCACACCAGTTCAGGATCGAGCCGCACATTCGCCGGTCCGCCCGATCCTTCTCCGAGCAACGCGCTCCGGGCGTCGTGCAGGCGCGCCCTGCATTTCGTACCGCCGCCATCTATGCCGAGAAAAAGAGGGTCGTTCATCGTCAAACCGGGTGCCAATCCTCTTGCTGGACGTCGGAGGCAAGGTAGGCATCAACCATGCCAGTTAATATCCAGTTCGTGAAGAGGCAGCCTGTAAAGTGCAGTGGGGACCCGACGCGTCCTGCGACGACGCGATACCACTAGAAGAGCACTTGTCACGTCAGGACGGCCCGATTGCCCCGAAGAAATACAGTGCCATGCCGATCGGTGAGCACAGGGCCAAGGTTGCCAATATGCCGAGCTTATAGCGGAACATGGCGATGATCGCGGCAGCCGACAGCATCAGAGCCGGGACGTTGATGCTTGTCAGCAGCGGGACGTCGAAGCGCAAGATGCCCACGGACACTGACGAGACCTGGGCAAAGATCGTGTGGATGAAGAACCAGATCGCAAGATTGAGAATCACGCCGACGACCGCCGCCGTGATGGCCGACAAGGCACCCCCAAGCGCCCGGTTTCCCCGAATCCTCTCGATGTAGGGTGCGCCGAGAAAAATCCACAGAAAGCAGGGGGTGAAAGTGACCCAGGTCGCGAGCAGTCCGCCCAAGGTGCCGGCCATCAGCGGCGAGAGTTGGCCCGGATCTCGGAAGGCTGCCAGAAAGCCGACGAACTGGAGCACCATGATCAACGGCCCCGGGGTTGTCTCGGCCATTCCAAGTCCATCGAGCATTTCGCCCGGTTTCAGCCACCCGTATTGCTCGACCGCCTGCTGGGCCACATAAGCCAGCGCCGCATAGGCGCCGCCGAACGTCACCATGGCCATCTTGGAGAAGAAGACGGCGATCTGGCTGAAGACATTGTCGGATCCGAGAACGACGATCAGCGTCGCGACCGGCACCAGCCAAAGCAAAAGCCAGATGCCGGCGACGCGCAGTGCCTCGCGCCAGGAGGGGCCCCGACTTTCAATGCCTTCGCCAAGAAGAGGAGGCGCTTCTCCAGCAGTCTCAGGTTCAGGCGCGCCGGACAGGAAGAAGCGCGAGCCGCTTCGACCGCCAATGAAGCCGATGATGCCCGCGCCCAGCACGATCAGCGGGAACGGCACGTTGAACGCGAAGATGGCCGCAAAAGCGCCCACGGAGATCGCAACCAACAGGGCGTTCTTCAAGGCGCGGCGGCTGATTCGAACGACAGCGTCGAGGACGATGGCGAGAACCGCAGCCTTGAGGCCGAAGAAGAGCCCGGCGACAACGCCGACATTGCCGTAAAGTGCGTAAATCCAGCTCAGGGCCATGATGGCGGCGATGCCGGGCAGGATAAACAGGCCGCCCGCGAGCAGCCCACCTGGCACCCGGTGCATCAGCCAGCCGATATAGGTTGCGAGCTGCTGCGCCTCAGGGCCCGGCAACAGCATGCAGTAGTTCAGCGCGTGGAGGAACCGGCTCTCCGAGATCCACCGCTTCTCCTCGACCAGTATGCGATGCATGACGGCGATTTGACCTGCCGGACCGCCGAAGGACAGCGCGGCGATCCGCGACCACACGCGGAACGCTTCCCCCCAGGTCACGCCGTGGCGCGGACGCTCGGAAGTGCTCGCCAGAACAGGCGGCGTCACCGGCTCCACGAGGTCAGTGTCCTGCTGGCTTGGTGCTGGGCCAATTGTGGGTTTCATCCGTCGCATCGCGACACCATCGATAAAAGGCATCGTAGAGAATCATACCTGCCTCGAGCTGATCCAGGTCGTCAGCATACATGCGTGACAGCCCGAGCGATGCGGCGAGAAGCCCAGGCGCTTCGGGCGCCAGACCGAGCCTGGCGGTATCGGCGCCGCGAACGATGGTGGCGAGGTGCAGCAGCGGCTCTGTGGCGAGGCAGAATTCCTCGACCATCACGTCGAAAGTGCACCTGTCGCCCCGATGGCTCCAGAAGATATCCGGCCGGTCGATGTCGAATGGCGTCGCGTTGAATCGCTCGGCGACCCCGACCACGTCGCTCGGCGGCACGAACAGAAACACGGCCGCCGGATCGACGAAGCGACGGATCAACCAGGGGCACGCGATCCGGTCGATTTTCGGACGCGCGCGGGTCACCCACACGGTTCGACCGCACTCGTCTCTTGGGGGCACCTTGGCGGCGGGGATCATCGGCAATCCCTCACCGGCCCAGGCGAGCGCCCCGCCCTCCAGACTCTCGGCCGCGATACCGCTGTGCCGAAGCCAGGCCGCGACGCCCGCACTGATTTTGAGACCTTTCTGGCAGATCACCACGACCGGTCGAGCGGTGAATTCCGCCGCCCATTCGGACACAGTGGCAAAGGGCCGCCGAACCGCACCGGGGATCAGGCGCGGATCGGCAGCGAAATCATCATCGGTCTGAACATCGATCAGGACCGGGCAATCGGGCCGGCCAATGAGGCGGGCGAGTTTCATCGGTGAAATGGAGCTGAGTGACGACATGATACGTCCGTAAGGTTAGCGGACGCGATGCTTAGGCATGTCGCCTCGTGGGGAGATCGCAAGTCCCCATGGGCGAATTACACACCACAATCCTTCGGGATGTCAAGGCAAGTCCCGGACCCGCAAATCGCCGCCAGAACCCATTCCAAAGCGACCCCATCAGGCATTTTGCAGTCGCTGCGATTCGAGGAACCGCGGCACGTCCTCCATCGGCATCGGCGCGGCGTAGAGATTGCCCTGAGCCTGCGCGCACCCGCGCACTTTCAGAAAATTCGCTTGTTCGATGGTCTCGACGCCCTCGGCGATCACATTCATGCCGAGGCTGAGGCCGAGTTCGATGACAGCCTGAACGATGGCGGCGTTTTCGAGATCGTTTTCCAGATCGGTCACAAAGCTCTTGTCGATCTTGATATCGTCGACAGGAAATTGCTTGAGATGCAGCAGCGAGGCATAGCCGGTTCCAAAATCATCGAGCGCGATGCGAATTCCGGCCTCGTGAAATTGCCTCAATGCCGTGACCACATGGGTCGAGCTGCGGCCGAGAAAGACGGTTTCGGTGATCTCCACCTCCAGCCGCTCGTTCGGCACTCCGGATTCCCGCAGGATCTCGATGAAGCGTCGTGCGAGACCGATCCAGTTGAACTGAGCAGTCGAGAGATTGACGGCGATGCGGCCACAATCGACGCCGCCATCCAGCCATTCTTTGATGTCGCTAGCGACTCGGCGGATCATGTGTTCGCCGACTGCGATCGACAATTCGGGATCCTCGAAGGCGGTGAGAAAGGAGGCGGGGGTCAGGAAGCCCTGCTCCGGGTGCTGCCAACGGGCGAGCGCCTCGAACCCCGTAACGTGTCCGCTCGCGAGATCGATTTTCGGCTGATAATAGGGAACGATCTCACCCCGGCGCACCGCATCCTGAATCTCGCGCGTGACAGTGGCGCGTTGCTCGATTCGGTGGCGCATGTCGGGCGTATACGCGACGGCGCGGTTGCGTCCCTGCGCCTTGGCGGCATAGAGGGCCAGATCCGCATCTTTCAGAAGCTCGGTCGGCTTCCGATCATGCTCGGGATAGCCCGCCACCCCGATGCTCGCGAGGCCCGACAGGGTTTCGTCATTGTGACGGAAGGATCGGCGCAACTCCGTCAGGACCTGTTCGGCCAGGCTCATGGCATTGGAAAGCTGGATCGGCTCAACCAGCACGACCACGAACTCGTCGCCGCCCAATCTCGCCACGGTGTCGCAATCCCGCATCATCGACTTCAGTCGCTTCGCCGTTTCCATCAACAAAGCGTCTCCGGCGTCATGCCCCAGCGTGTCGTTGACGTTTTTGAGATTGTCGAGGTCAATGAGCAGAATGCTGACTTGGGTGCCGTTCCGCTCGGCCTGGATCAGCGCTTGTTCGAGGCGGCTTTGAAATAACGCGCGATTGGGCAGGTCGGTCAGGGAATCGTGGCTTGCGGCTCGCCAAACCCGTTCTTCCGCGGCCTTTCGTTCGGTGATGTCGACGACAGCCGACATGATGTAGTTCTCGCCGCCGATTTCCAACATGTTGCTGGCGATGAGAACCGTGCGTGACGTGCCGTCGGCCACCCGTGCGGTCGTCTCGTACCCAGCAACGCGCCCATCGCGTGCCAGCATCTCGAGTATCGTGTTTCGATCCTGTGGATCGGCATAAACTTCACTGATCGATCGAATACGCATCGTTTCCGGCTGAAGGCCAAAAAACCTGATCGAGGCATCGTTCGTCGTCACCAGAGTCCCGTCTGGGCGGGTCACCACCAGCGGTATCGGCACAGTCTTGAACATCGCCTCGAACATCGCCCGGCTTTCGAGCAATTCGTTCTTCACCCTGCGCTCTGCCTGCGTTGCCGCCCACTCGGTCCGCTGAAGTCGATTTGAGCGTGTCACCACCAGCACCAGCGCGAGATTGAGCATGATCATCGCGAGCACGAGACCGGTATCAGTCGGGCTCGTCTGGGCAGGCAGCAGATAGCCGGCGAGAAGTAAGACGCTGCATGCAATGCCGGAGATCACGGTCCAACGGAAGGAGGTGGGGACCACCAAATAGTAGATCGAGGGCAGCAGCAACACGACGAAGAGCGCCAGGTTGCTGTGGGAACTGACAAGAAACGCCACGGCAATCGCCGTAACGAATTCCCAAGTCAGCATGGAGTTCTGAGCGCTCCTGAAGGTGGTGACGCGCTGGATTCTCCAGAAGCAGATGAGGGAGATGATGACCACCAGCGCGCGGGCCGGGATTGCCACGTAGAAGTGCGGGTCGCCGTAGAAACGCCAGTCGCTCAGAAAGAAAAGCGTATTCAAGACCGCCGACAGCAGGAAGAGGACGCGCACATGTCGGACCGTGTCGTCGAGACGCTCCGCCTGAAAGGCCCGCTCTCGGTCGGGTGCATAAAACTCACCACCCATGGGGGTGAGCGGATGAGCGGGTATCTCTGACATGATGGGATCGACTGGCTCGGTCTCTGGTTCAATTTTAAAGCTCAGGCAGAGGCTATCCCTCAATCCTGTCGGACAATAGTGGAGAAGTGGAGATCCCAAGGACTATAAGACGTTACTTGTCGGCGACCGCTTCCCTTGCCGTATCGGGGAAGAGACTCGGTCAAGGCGGGTTCGGTTAGCCGGCGCTTTCCGGGCGATGGCGGTATACCCATGGGCCTTGCATGATCTCCGCCGGCAGCCCTGAGGCAACAACGCGGCCGTCGGCTACGAAGGCCATTTGGTCCGCGAGGTCGGCTACCTCGTCCGGCGTATGGATCGTCATGAGAATGGTGACGGGGCGGCTCCGGCGCATGTCATCGACCAGCAGGATCATGTCTCGGCGCAAGGATGGATCGAGGCTGCTGAAGGGTTCGTCGAGAAGGATCAACGGTTTCCTCGAGATGAGCGCCCGCGCCAGCGCCATGCGCTGACGCTGGCCACCGGACATCTCTCCAGGTTTGCGATGACCAAGCCGATGAAGGCCGACGGCCTCCATCGTGTCCGCTACGAGAGTGCGCTCCTCGGCCGTCAGCCGCAACGAGGCGCGCAGCCCGAGGCTCACATTCTCGCTCGCGGTCAGATGCGGAAAAAGATTGTGGTCCTGAAAAACAATCGAGGTGGGTCGCGCGGCAGGGGACAATGGACGAAGGTCCTGGCCGTCGAAGGTCAACTCACCGCTGTCCGGCGTCTCGAAGCCGGCGATCATATGCAGCAGCGTGGTCTTGCCGCCGCCGGACGGTCCCACGATGGCGCAGAGTGTGCCGTTCTCCACCGACAGCGAATAGTCGGCGGTGAAATCAGGCCAGACAAGGCGGCAATCCTTAATCGTCAGCATAGGACATCCGACCTGAAACATGGGCGAGGCAGAAGGCGGTGAAGAGAATGAGCAGCCCGACGGCGGAGGCTTCATCCAGCCTGTAGGCGCCCAGACGTTCGTAGAGCAGATAGGGCAAAGTGCGAAGTTCGGTTCCGCCAAAGAGCGCCACAATGCCGAAATCGCCAAATGACAGCGCCATGCTGAGCGCGAAAGCCGCCGCAAAGGGCCGTCGCAGCAGGGGCCAGTCCATCAACCTGAACTTTGTCATCCCGGACAAACCCAAGGAGTCGGACAAGCGGCCATATCGTTCCCCCGCAAGCAATTGCCGTGGCGCAATCGACCGATAGGCAAAGGGCAGGGCGCCCAATCCGTTGATGAGCGGCAAAAGGACGAACCCGGCCATCGCGGGATCGACGAATTTCCGCATGATCAGGAATAGGCCTGCGGTCAGGGCGAAAGGCGGGACGGCCAGAAGCATGTTTGGCAGCAGATCGTAAAGGGCCGCCACGCGCGGGGACCGCAAGGCGAGGCGATGGCGCCGCGCCGCCGCACCAAGTGCCACCGCGAGCAGACAGGAGATCGTGGCGGCAACGGTCGCGATGGCGACACTCACGACGAAAGCAGCGGCGAGATCCGTGTCGAGGATTTCAACCGCGTAACGCGCGCCCGCCAGGACGCTCAACAGGAGGGGGACAATGAAAGCTGCGCTCATGAGGAGCACGCCCGCGTCGAAAACTCTTAATCCCCGATGCACACGATCCGGACGGGGAGCCGGCGGCCGGCTTGTCGTCGTGACGGGCGGACGGGTGAAAGTCCAGTTCAGCACAATGGTGATCGACAGGCAGATCGCAACCTGGATAAAGGCCAGCCAAGCGGCCCGGCTGAAATCGAGTTCGATCTTCAGCGCCTCATAGATCGCCACCTCCAGGGTTGCCCGTGAGGGGCCACCGCCGAGCGCCAGGACGATGGCGAAACTCTTGAAGCAGAGCAGAAACACCAGGCCGGCCAAGCCGGGAACTTCCGCACGTAGAACCGGCCAGTCGAGATGCCGGAAGGTCTGGCCTGGCGTGAACCCGAGCGCGGCCGCCAATCGCCATTGTTCAGCCGGCACGACATGCAATCCATCGAGGACGATCCGCGCCACGAACGGCGCGTTTAGAAACACATGCGCAATGAGAATCCCCGGATATCCGAAAATGCTGAAGTCGCCGGTCCATCCGAGTGCCCGAATACCATCGGCAAGCCAACCATTGCGTCCATAGACGCTGAGCACGGCAAGCACCGCAACGATGCTCGGCATCACCATCGTCGTGCCGAGGACAGAGAGGACCACCTCGCGACCCGGAAAATGACGGCGGGCCAGAGCGAGCGCGACGCCGATGCCAAAAAGAAGCGAAAGGATCGTCGAGAGGCTGGCCTGAACGAGCGAGAAGAGCAGGACGCGAACCAGATAGGGTCCGATGGACAACAGCGCCGGCTTGCCGCCATCGACGGACGCAAGGGCAATGAAGCCGCCCGCCACGAGAGCCACGATCGCAAGTGCGACGAGGCTTCCGGGGTGAGGCAGCTTCATACGCACGAGACGTTATCGAGACGTGGCGTTCAGCCACTCATCCGTAAAGGTTCGGCGGTTCTGCTGGACCTCTTCGGGTGTGTAGAGAAGCGTCTTTGCCGGCTTCACCAGGTCGTTGAAAGCGGCAGGCAGGCCCGAGGCTGGATCTTTGGCAGGCATCATCCAATTGCCCTCGGGCATGGCGGATTGGAACGCGTCTGACAGGATGAAGGCCATGAACTTCTTCGCCAGTTCAGGCTGTTTGGTCGTGCGCGTCATGCCGGCAAGTTCGACGTGGAGATAGTGGCCCTCGGCGAAGTTCGCAGCTTTGAAGTTGTTCTTCTTCTCTGCCACGACATGATAGGCAGGTGAGGTCGTGTAGGACATCACCATATCGGCCTCGCCCTTCGTGAAGAGACCATAGGCTTCGGACCAGCCCTTGGTGAACGTCACCACGCGGGGTTTCAACTGCGTCCACGCTGCGCCTGCCTGATCGCCATAGATCTTGCGCATCCAGAGCATGAAGCCGAGACCCGGCGCGCTGGTGCGCGGATCCTGAAGCACGATCTTGGGGCCGTTGGGGTTCTCCACGAGTTCCTTGAGGCTTTTCGGCGGGTTGGCGAGCTTGTTCGAATCGTAAACGAAAGCCAGGTGACCCCAATCGAACGGAACGAATGTATCGTCTGCCCACTGGATCGGTAGGGACAGATTTTTGACGTCCATATCGTGCGGCGCGAAGAGCCCGAGAGCCTTGGCCTCCGCCGCGAGATTCATGTCGAGCCCGACGACGACGTCCGCCTTGGTGGATTGGCCTTCGAGGCGTAAGCGGCCGACGAGGCTGCCGGCATCCTCCGCCGTCACCCAATTCAATTCGCAGGCGCAATCGGCCTCGAAGCGTTCCTTGACGGTTTTTCCAGGACCATATTTTCCCGCAAAGGAACCGTAGGTGTAGACCGTGAGCGGTGGTTTCGACTGCGCATGTGCGAGGCTCGTCGCAAAGCCGAGCAACGTGGCGGCAAAGATAAGTTCGCGTATCATGTTTAGGCTCCCATGCGTGAGGCAAGCCGGGCGGGCGGCGCAAATCGCAAGGGGCGCAGCGTTGGGCTGCGATATCGCATGCTCATTCCCTCCGCCGGCATAACCCGGATCAGGTTCAACGGGTCGGCGGCCTTGCCGCCTCTCAGCCCGGAAGGGCTCCCCGTGAGACATTCCGCTTCTAGAACAGTTCCTGCACCCTCACAAGTCCGGCGGGGGAGTTGCCGAGGCGTGCGAATTCTGGTTGGGATGCGATGTCTATGTAAGGAGACTGCCATGTCGGGCCGGCCTGAATCCTTCGATGTTGCGGTGGTGGGCCTTGGCGCCATGGGTGCGGCGACGCTCTACCAGCTTGCCCGGCGCGGCGTCAGGGCCGTCGGCATCGACCGGCACTCGCCGCCCCACGATCGCGGATCGACCCACGGGGAAACCCGTATCACCCGCCAGGCCGTTGGCGAGGGCGAGGCCTATGTGCCGCTGGTCCTGCGAGCGCACGAAATCTGGCGCGAACTCGAGGCCGAGACCGGCGAGACGCTGCTGACCCAGTGCGGCTGCCTCATCGTGGGGTCGGGCGAGGGCGCTTCGGGGAGTCGTCGCGCTGCATTTTTTGCGATGACCCGGCGGGCTGCCGAGCGCTACGGGATCGCGCACGAGATGCTGACCGCCGCGGAAATTCGCGCCCGGTTTCCCCAATTCACACCGCAGGATCATGAGATCGGCTATTTCGAGCCCGGCGGTGGGTTCGTCGATCCAGAGCGCTGTGTGGCGGCACAACTCCGGCGCGCCGGCGAACTGGGCGCGGTGCTTCGCACGGGGACGACCGTGCTGGCGATTGAGGACGACACCGCAAGTGTTCGGATCAAAACCGACACGGGCGATATCCTGGCCGCCGAGGTCGTCGTTTCGGCCGGACCATGGGCGCCGTCCTTGGTCGGTTCGCCGTTCGACGCGGTGCTGTCACCCAGCCGCCAGGTGATGCACTGGTTTCCGGTCGAAGAGGACAGGATTGCCGATTGGCGGAGAAGCCCGGTTTTCATCTGGACGCACGGGCCATCGCCATCCGACATGTTCTATGGATTTCCTGCTTTGCAAGGGCACCGCGCCATCAAGACGGCCGGTGAGCAATATGACGAGACCACGCAGCCGGACATTGTCGAGCGTGACGTTGCGGCTGATGAATCGCGGGCCATGCGCGCGGCTCACATAGCCGGCAGGCTTCATGGTCTTGGACCTGTTGCGGAGAAATCCGTGACCTGCCTCTACGCCGTCACGCCGGATTCGCATTTCCTCATCGACAGGCATCCGAGAAATGATCGGGTTCTCGTTGTCTCGCCGTGCTCCGGACACGGCTTTAAACATTCGGCCGGGATCGGCGAAGCCGTCGCGGATCTCGCGACGGAGGGTCAGAGTGCGTTCAATCTCGAACCGTTCGCGCTTGCGCGGTTCGCGTCAGCTGCTGCGTAATCCACTCACCGGCGCTTGTCCGACAGGCCTGCCCGCCGCAGCGCGTCCGCGAGCGCGCCGCCGCCTGATGTCTCCTTCGCGACTGCCGGTTTCTTGTCCGCGTAGCGCTGGAACGACGCGCGTTCGTCGGGCCGTGGTCCGGCAGGCTTCTTTTCAACCGGATCGCTCATGCGCATGGTGAGCGCGATGCGCTTGCGCGCCGGATCGATCTCGAGAACTTTCACCCGCACCACATCGCCCGGCTTCACGATGCTGCGCGGGTCTTTGACGAAGATGTCGGCCAGAGCCGAGATGTGAACGAGACCATCCTGATGGACGCCGATATCGACGAACGCGCCGAAGGCCGCAACGTTCGTCACGACGCCTTCGAGCATCATGCCGGGCTTCAGGTCGCTGATCTTCTCGACACCGTCCATGAAGGTTGCTGTTTTGAATTCAGGACGCGGGTCGCGACCGGGCTTTTCGAGCTCCGCCAGAATATCCTTCACGGTCGGAACGCCGAACGTCTCGTCGGTGAAACGCTCCGGCTTGAGGGTTTTCAGCACTGGACCGTTGCCGATCAGAACCTTGATGTCGCTCTTGGTCGCCTCGATGATGCGCCGCACAACAGGGTAGGCTTCAGGATGGACGCCTGAGGCATCGAGCGGATCGTCCCCGCCCGGAATGCGCAGGAACCCCGCCGCCTGCTCGAACGACTTCGGCCCGAGGCCCATCACCCCGGAGAGCGCTTTTCTCGTCCGAAATGGTCCATTGGCGTCGCGGTGGCTCACGATGTTCTGTGCCACCCATTCACCAAGCCCTGACACGCGCGCGAGCAGTGGCGCCGAGGCGGTATTGAGATCGACGCCGACGGCGTTCACGCAATCTTCCACTACCGCGTCGAGCGAGCGTGAAAGTTTGTGTTCCGCAAGATCGTGCTGGTACTGTCCGACGCCAATCGATTTCGGATCGATCTTTACGAGCTCGGCCAACGGGTCCTGCAGACGCCGCGCGATGGATACGGCACCGCGGATGGAGACGTCGAGATCGGGCAACTCCTGGCTCGCATAGGCCGACGCGGAATAGACCGACGCCCCCGCCTCGGACACCATGATCTTCGTCAGCGGGAGATCGGGATTTTTTGTGACGAGTTCGGCCGCGAGCTTGTCGGTCTCGCGCGATGCGGTGCCGTTTCCAATCGCCACCAATTCCACATTGTGCTCACGGGACAACCTCGCGAGGGTGGCAAGCGACTGGTCCCATTGCCGCTTCGGTTCATGCGGGTAGATCGTGTCGGTCGCCACAACCTTGCCGGTGGCATCCACCACCGCCACCTTGACGCCCGTGCGAAATCCCGGATCGAGGCCGAGCGTGGGACGGGCTCCGGCGGGAGCGGCGAGCAGAAGATCTCGCAGGTTGCCGGCGAAGACTTTTACGCCCTCCTCCTCGGCGAGCTGCCACAATCGCATTTTCATGTCGAGTTCGATCGAGAAGCGCAGCTTCGTCCGCCACGCCCAACGAACCGCATCGAGGAGCCATCGATCCCCGGGCCGCCCCTTGTCGGCGATGCCGAACGTGGTCGCGATGCGGCCTTCATACGAGCTCGCGTATCCCGGTTCGGCGCTATCCTTGTCTTCGTCCATGCGAAGATCGAGGATCTCTTCCTTCTCGCCGCGGAAAAGCGCGAGAATGCGATGGGACGGGAGTTTGGGGAGCGGTTCGGCGAAATCGAAATAGTCCGAGAACTTGGCACCGTCCGTCGTCTTGCCGTCGCGGACGGTCGAAGTGAGCCGTCCGCGTTGCCAATAGATCTCGCGCAGTGCGCCCAGAAGCTCGGCATGTTCCGCAAACCGCTCGACGAGAATCGCCCGAGCGCCTTCGAGCGCAGCCTCGACCGTTGCCACGTCCTTCTCCGCAGCGACGAAGGCCTGTGCGGAGGTCTTCGGATCCTGGCTCGGCTCGGTGAGCAAGAGGTCCGCTAGCGGCTCAAGTCCGGCCTCGCGGGCAATCTGCGCCTTGGTGCGACGTTTTGGCTTGAAGGGGAGGTAAAGGTCCTCGAGCCGCGCCTTGGTGTCGGCGGCGCTGAGTTGCACCAGCAATTCGTCGGTGAGCTTCCCCTGTTCGCGCACGCTGTCAAGGATCGTTTTCCTGCGATCCTCCAGTTCGCGCAGGTAGCGCAGGCGTTCGTCCAGGGCGCGGAGCTGTGTGTCGTCGAGCGTTCCGGTCACTTCCTTGCGGTAGCGGGCGATGAAGGGAACCGTGGAGCCGGCGTCGAGCAGGTCGATGGCGGCCTTGACCTGCCATTCCTGGGCGTTCAGTTCCGCGGCGATGCGCTGGCCGATAGATTGCATCAAAACCTCCGAGCGTAAGGCGCGGCTTCTACGGTGTGCCGGCGTCTCCGGTCAACGGTCATGGCCTGCCGCGAACGGAATGCCGTTGCGGAAGGGCGATTCTGCTTGGCGTCGCGGGCGAGCGGATATAGACGATGCGGCCCCCGTCCGCCACGCCCCCGCGAGTTCCCCATGTCCGCCCTCTCCAGTGACCTCTCCGTCGGAATCGATTTCGGGACAAGCAACACGGTGGTGGCGATCGCCGATTCCAGCGGACGCGTCGAAGCCGTCACCTTCGATCATGGCGGCGCGGCGCTGAAGGTCTATGTCACGGCGATGTGCTTTTGGGACGAGCGCCACGGGAATGGGCGTCGCACCCATGTGGAAGGCGGGCCATGGGCCATCGAACAGTTTCTCGAGGGCTTGAACGCACATCGTTTCATCCAATCCTTCAAGACCTTCGCTGCGAGCGCCACATTTCAGGAAACCCGCATCTTCCGCGAGCGCTATCGCTTCGAGGACCTTCTCACAGCTTTCCTACGCACACTTGTCCGGCATGGCGGTTCGAAGCTCGATTTTGCGGCGCGCAACGTGGTGGTTGGCCGGCCCGTGCAGTTCGCCGGGCACAATCCCAACGACGAATTGGCCATGCAGCGGTATCGCGCGGCCTTCTCGAAGCTCGGCGCGGAGGAGGCGAACTATGTCTACGAGCCCGTCGGCGCAGCATTCTTCTTCGCGCGCCAGCTCGATCACGACGCCACTGTGCTGGTGGCGGATTTCGGTGGCGGGACGAGCGATTTCTCGGTGATGCGGTTTTCGCACCAAGGCGGAGTTTTGAAAGCGGAACCGCTCGGGCATTCGGGCATCGGAATAGCGGGAG
The DNA here is from genome assembly GCF_008757455.1 of Microvirga brassicacearum. Classification (GTDB taxonomy): domain Bacteria; phylum Pseudomonadota; class Alphaproteobacteria; order Rhizobiales; family Beijerinckiaceae; genus Microvirga; species Microvirga brassicacearum. Next base: position 183,096 of record NZ_VCMV01000013.1, read on the forward strand.
ACGCTTTCGACTACCGCGTTGTCGACCGCGTGGTGTCACCTCGCCTCGGCAAGGGTGGTTTCTACCGGTCGATGGACAAGATCCTGACGATGCCCAACCACTACTATGCCAATTTCGCACGCTGGAACCAGCTCGCGTTGATGAAGGGGAGTGGAGATTTGAAGGAGCTGCGCGAACTGGCGCGCGTTGCCCTCGATCCTGCGCCCTTGGAGAAATTCATCGATATCGTCGAATACGATCTCGGCTTTGCGCTCTACCGCGCCGTTTCCTCTGCCAAGATGGCCTTGTCGACTGACGAGGAGGCCACCTTCCATTTCAACGGCGAGGGCGTGGATATCCGGGCGACCATCACGCGCGGTGAATTCGAGGGTTGGATCGCGGATGATGTGGCGCGAATTGCCGCGACGGTCGATGAGGCCCTGGCCGCCGCAGGTGTCGACGCCGCCGACATCGAACGGGTCTTCCTCACGGGCGGCACCTCCTTCGTTCCCGCCATTCGCCGTCTTTTCGTCAACCGGTTCGGCGAAGAAAAGCTGACATCCGCCGACCAGTTCGAATCCATCGCCTATGGGCTGGCGCTGATCGGGCAGACGGAAGAGCCCGGCCGATGGGCCGCCTGATCGCCAGCATCGTCAAGTTGCCGCTTGCCGGAAGGTTTGGGAGGGGGTTTATTCGCAGGTGCAGCATTCCAGCGAGGCCTGAACCGTGTCGGCAAACCTTCTCGATACTACACCTGCCAAGGATCTCCCGCTTCGTGATGACATCCGGCTTCTTGGTCGGCTGCTTGGCGATACGATCCGGGAGCAGGAGGGCGAGCCGGTCTACGCAATCGTCGAGCGCATCCGCCAGACCTCGATCCGGTTTCACCGCGAGGAAGACGAGACCGCCCAGCGTGAACTCGAGACAACGCTGAACAGCCTTTCGCGCGGGAGAACAAACCAGATCATCCGCGCCTACAGCTATTTTTCTCACCTCGCGAACCTCGCCGAGGATCAGCATCACGTTCGACGCTCGCGGGCGCATGCGATGGCGCAATCCGGCCCACGTCCGGGAACACTGGCGAATGCGCTCAAGGCGGCGCAGGACACAGGCGTTCGACAGACGGAGCTCGCGGCTTTCTTCGCATCGGCGCTGGTCTCGCCGGTTCTGACCGCGCATCCAACGGAAGTGCGGCGCAAGAGCACCATCGACCGCGAGATGGAGGTGTCCCGGATTCTTGCGGTGCGTGACCGGCAGCATCTTACGCCGGCGGAGGTCGCGGCCAGCGAGGAGGCGTTGCGCGGCGCGATTTTGACGCTCTGGCAGACCAGCATTCTGCGCCGCAATCGGCTCAAGGTGATCGACGAGGTGATGAACGGGTTGTCGTATTACGACTATACGTTTTTTGAGGAGTTGCCGCGCCTCTACGCCTCGTTGGAAGATCAGTTGACGGCGATGGATCCGGCCTGGAACACAGTCGAGTTGCCGTCTTTTCTCCGAATGGGCAGCTGGATCGGCGGCGACCGCGATGGAAACCCGTTCGTGACGGCCGAGGCTCTGCGCCAAGCCTTGCTGCTGCAGAGCCAGCGCGCGCTGGCATTCTATCTCGAGGAAGTGAACCTTCTCGGAGGTGAGCTTTCTCTGGACGGCAATTATGTGGCGGTGTCGGAACAGGTGCAAGCTCTCGCGGATTCCTCGCCGGATCATTCGCCGCACCGCCAGGACGAGCCCTACCGCCGAGCATTGTCAGGCATCTATGCCCGCCTCGTGGCGACCACCGAGAAACTGGGTCACGCTGAAATCACCCGCCATGCGGTCGGCGTGGCGCCCGCTTATGAGAATGTCGAGGGTTTGGCCGGGGACTTGGCGGTTCTTCATCGCTCGCTCCTCGCGAATGGGTCGGGCTCGCTTGCGCGCGGAAGACTCCGCAAGCTTCGTCGAGCCGTCGATGTGTTCGGCTTCCATCTCGCAAGCCTGGACCTGCGGCAGAATTCCGATGTGCATGAGCGGGTGATCGATGAACTTCTCGAAAAGGCGCTTCCGGGCACCGGGTATGCGGGCCTTCCGGAGGACCAGCGCGTGGCGCTGTTGCTGGAGGAACTGCGCACACCGCGGCTCCTGGCGTCGCCCTATATCGAGTACTCGGACGAGACGGCGTCGGAACTCGCCATCGCACGAGAGGCTGCGAATGCGCACCGGCTCTATGGTCCGGTCTCGGTTCCAAACTACGTGATCTCCAAGGCGAGCGACCCTTCGGATATCCTCGAAGTGGCGCTGCTTCTGAAGGAGGCCGGCCTCCTGCGACCGCGGGAAGGCGAGATGAGCGTCAACATCGTTCCGCTCTTCGAGACGATCGACGATCTGCGCAATGCCGGCGCGGTCATGGATGCATTGTTCTCGCTGCCGGGTTACATGCGATTGCTGCGCAGCCGGGGCCAGGCGCACGAGGTCATGCTGGGTTACTCGGACAGCAACAAGGATGGTGGATTTCTCACGTCCGGGTGGGAACTCTACAAGGCTGAGATCGAGTTGATCGAGGTCTTCAAGCGTCACGCTGTCGGGCTGCGGCTATTTCATGGACGCGGCGGATCCGTGGGACGTGGGGGAGGGCCGAGCTATCAGGCTATTCTGGCGCAACCCGGCGGCGCGGTCCAGGGCGCGATCCGTATCACCGAACAGGGTGAGGTTATCGCGGGCAAATACTCCAATCGCGATCTCGGCCGGCGAAATCTGGAAATCCTCGCGGCCGCCACACTCGAAGCCTCGCTCATGCATTCGGGACAATCGGCTCCGCGCGACGCGTATCTCGCGGCGATGGGGGAGCTATCGGACGCGGCTTTCAAGGCGTACAGGGGGCTCGTTTACGAAACCGAGGGGTTCGAGCGATATTTCTGGGAATCCACTGTGATCGGTGAGATCGCAAACCTGAATATCGGCAGCAGACCGGCCTCGCGCACCAATTCCCGCCGCATCGAGGATTTGCGCGCCATTCCCTGGGTGTTCGGCTGGGCGCAATGTCGTTTGATGCTGCCAGGCTGGTACGGCTTCGGCTCTGCGGTGGAGGCCTGGCTCGCCGCCCATCCTGACGACGGTCTGGCTTTGCTGCAGGAGATGTATCGCGAGTGGCCCTTCTTTCAGTCGCTGATCTCGAACATGGACATGGTGCTCGCCAAGAGCAATATCGCTATCGCGTCGCAATATGCCAAGCTCGTCGAGGATGTCGCGCTACGGGACGCCATCTTTCCGCGCATCCGACTCGAATGGGAAAGCTCCATTGCCAAGCTCCTGGCAATTTCAGAGCAGGACGCGCTGCTCGACGGCAATCCGTTGCTTGCGCGGTCGATCAGGAACAGGTTCCCTTATCTTGACCCGCTCAATCATCTTCAGATCGAGTTGCTGAAGCGCCATCGCGCCGGCGATGGTGACAAACGGGTCGTGGAGGGGATTCACCTGTCGATCAACGGTATCGCGGCCGGGTTGCGCAACAGCGGATAGCGTGCGACGGCGCGACGGGAACTCAATCCGCAGCCGGTTTGTTGGTTGTCGGCAAAGGCTTCGCAGTGGCGACGCCCACCGCGACACACAGGAGAGCCGAGAATGCCCCGTGGAGACAAATCAAGCTATACGGACAAGCAGAAACGCAAGGCCGAGCACATCGAGGAATCCTATGAGAGCCGCGGCGTGCCCGAGAAGGTTGCGGAAAGTCGCGCCTGGGCCACGGTCAACAAGGAGACCGGAGGCGGGAACAAGAGCGGCTCCGGTCGCGGCAAAAAAGACACCAACGTGTCCTCCGCGAAGGGCGGGCGCATAGGTGGCGCAGCCTCGGCAGCAAGGCCGGCAGCTGCGCGATCGGCATCGGCCAAAAAAGCGGCGGCGACCCGAAAGCGCAACGCCGCCAAGTCCTGACGATGTCGGCATAGCCGCAACTCATGTTTCCTTGTGCAGCCTGTTGACCGCGTGATATGCGAAGTCAGGAAACGCAGAGGAGCCTCGGGGCATGGATACGGGTTTGACGGGCAAGCGAGCACTTGTCCTTGGCGCCAGCAAGGGACTGGGTTTCGGGATCGCACAGGGCTTGGCCGATGAAGGCGTGCGCGTCGCGATCGCGAGCCGCACCATGGACGGCTCGAAGGCCGCCGCCGAAAAAATCGGCAAGGGCGTGTTGCCGTTCATCTGCGACACCGGCAAGGCCGATCAGGTGGATGCTCTGGTGCGCGATGTCACGGCGGCTCTCGGCGGCGTCGACATTCTCATTCTGAACAGCGGCGGCCCACCTCCCGGAAAAGCCCAAGGCGTCTCGTCCGATCAGTGGCGCAACTCTTTTGAGGCGATGTTCGTCAATCTGGTGCGCATTGCCGATCAAATGCTGCCCGGCATGATCGAGCGCAAATTCGGCCGCATCATCTCGGTGATTTCATCGGGCGTCATCCAACCGATTCCGAACCTTGCCATCTCGAATGCCATCAGGCCGGCGCTTGTCGGCTGGGGCAAGACCCTGGCGGCCGAGGTGGCCTCATCCGGCGTGACCGTCAATGCCATCGCGCCGGGCCGGATCGCGACCGACCGGCTCAAGCAGCTCGACGCCGCCAATGCGGAGCGGACCGGCCGTTCCATCGAGGACGTGGCGACCGCCGCGCGCGGCGGCATTCCGGCCGGCCGCTATGGCGAAATTGAAGAATTCGGCGCCGCGGCTGTTTTCCTCGCGAGCGAGAAGGCATCCTTCATGACCGGCTCAATCCTGCGCGTTGATGGCGGTCAGATTTCGGCGACCTGAGTTGCCAGGCCAGCTGTCGGCAGAGAGATGCCGACAGCTGGCAGCGCAAAATGCGGGCCGCGAACGCGCGAGCCGTCCTACGGCAACCGCGTCAGCACGCCACCCGCGACCAGCTTTTCCCAGACTTCTTCGGCGCTCTCGGCGAACTGCATGATATCGCGCTCGGCCGCCGTGATCATGCCGTTTTCGATCAAGGCGTCGAAGTTGATGACGCTTTCCCAATAGGCCCGGTCGAGAAGAACGATCGGCAAGGGCGGCGCTTTCCCGGTGATGCGAAGATTGAGGATTTCGAACAGTTCGTCGAACGTACCGAACCCGCCCGGCAGCACCACGAGCGCGTTGGCACGCATGGCCAGATGCATCTTGCGCATGGCGAAGTAGTGAAAGCGGAACGTCAGTTCGGGAGTCGAATAGGCGTTGGGCTCCTGCTCCCGCGGAAGCGTGATGTTGAAGCCGATGGACGGGGCCCCGATATCGGCGGCGCCACGATTGGCGGCTTCCATCAACCCCGGTCCTCCGCCGGTGGCGATCACGTTGTCCCTGACGCCCTCTCTCGCCCTTAGCGAACCGCCGCGTTCCGATGCGATGCGGCCAAAGGCTCGTGCCTCGTCATACCAGAAAGCGTGACGACCCACTCCATCTTCGCGAATCCGCGCACTGCCGAAAACCACGATCGTGGATCGAACGCCCCAGATCCTCAGGCTTTCCTCGGCCTTGGCGTATTCGAGCTGAAAGCGGAGGCCGCGCATGGAATCGCCCAGGAGAAAATCTTGGTCGAGCGCCGGAAGGCGGAACGACGGAGAGCTCATTTGCGCGGCGTTGGGTTTCTTTCCATCGCTCATAGCATCCTCGAATTCAGGAATCCTCAGAGGGCGAATTGGCGCCGCCACGTGGCAATATCATCGAGTGCCACGTTCGAGCCACACAGCACAAGGCCGATGACGGCGTCCTTCGGCAGGGTCTGCACGATGCTTTCCGCGGCTGTCAGCACGCAGGCTGCGGCGGGTTCGCAAAGGATCTTCTCGGTCTGTAGAAGCCACAGGAGATCATCGACCACCGGCTTGTCCTCCACGAGGATCACCCGCTCGAGGAAAGTTTTCGCGGCCGATAACGTCCGATTCGTGACGAAGGGCGCACCCAGGGTCCGGGCGATGGAGGTCGCGCGGATTGTCACAGGCGCGTCGGCTTTCAATGCCTCGGTCATCGTCTGCGCGCCCGTCGTCTCGACGCCATAGACCGCAAGCGCAGAACGCTTAGCTTTCAGCGCCGCCGCACTCCCAGCGATGAACCCGCCGCCGCCGATCGACATGAACACATGGGTGAGATCGGGGAAATCCTCGATGAATTCGAGCCCCACGGTGCCATGCCCCGCAATGATGGCCGGATCGTCATAGGGGTGGACGAACAGCATTCCGGCCCGGCCATAGGCCTCGGCCTTGGAAAAGGCTTCCGCCGCATCCTCGCAGAGTTCGACACGTCCGCCGTATTTTTCCGTCAGGTCGATATTAAAGCGCGGCGTGATCTTCGGCATGAGCACGAGCGCGTCGATTCCCAAAGTCCCCGCAACCTTTGCCAGCGCAATCGCGTGATTGCCTCCTGATACGGTCACCAGACCGGCAGCGCGCTCCGCCTCGGAGAGGCTCAAAACCTTGTTGAAGACTCCGCGCACCTTGAACGAGCCGGCGATCTGCAGAGCCTCCAGCTTGAGAACAGTGCGGCGACCAAGCCGTGTGGACACGTCGGCGCTCTCGAAAGCCGGCGTTCGGCGAACGAGGCCGGAGACGCGTTGTCTCGCGGCTTCGATATCGGAGAGGGATACGTCGAACGGTTTCATGAAAGGTCCTTGAACGGCTTGGGGTGCAAGAGGTCAGGCGAGAGCGATGCATTCGATCTCGATGAGCATACCCTTCGGGAGCCGGCTGATCCCCACCGTCGAGCGTGCGGGAAACGGCGCGCTGAAGTGGCGTGCGTACACATCGTTCATCGCCTCGAAGTCATCGAGGTTGGTCAGGAACACGGTGGTCTTGACCACCTTGTCCATCGACGATCCGGCTTCCCGCAGGATCGCCGCCATATGGGCCAACACCGTCTCGGTCTGTTGGGCCGCGTCATTTTCGCCAACGAGGACGCCCTTATCGTCGAGCGGAAGTTGTCCCGCAACGAACAAGAGGCCGCCGGCTCTGACAGCCTGCGAATAGGGGCCGAGAGGTTTGGGTGCGTCAGGGCTGAGAATGGTGTCGCGGATCATGGGCTGAGTTCGGTGGCAGGGCGCGGATCATGAGCCGCTCGCGGCGCAAAGGTCAATCGTCACCGTCGCATCCATGCGAATGCACCTTGACCGGAGACCACATACGGTCGGATGTTGCTCCCGCCCTCAAGGAGCTGTTTGCCGATGCCGCTGTCTCCCCGCGAAATGCTCGCGCGCCTGATTGCCTTCCCGAGTGTTTCGACATCCAGCAATCTCGACCTCATTCATTTTTGTCGCGAATGGCTGAAAAGCCACGGGGTGGAAAGCAACCTCATCTTCAGTCCTGAAGGAGACAAGGCCAATCTCTACGCGACGGTCGGCCCAAGCGTGGAAGGGGGCGTTGTCCTATCCGGGCACACGGATGTGGTGCCGGTCGAAGGCCAGGTCTGGACGAGCGATCCCTGGACGCTGACCGAACGCGACGGCCGGCTCTATGGACGCGGCACGACCGACATGAAAGGTTTCGACGCCCTTGTCCTCGCGCTCGTGCCCGACATGCTCGAGGCACGCCTGAAGCGACCCATTCACATTGCGCTGTCCTATGATGAGGAACTCGCCTGTCGCGGGGCGCCTTCCATGGTGCGCGCGATGGTGGATCGTATTCCGGCGCCTTCAGCGGTCATTGTCGGTGAACCGACGCGACACGCCGTCGTCACCGGTCACAAAGCGTCGGTGCAATTGCGGACCTGTCTTACCGGCCACGCCGTCCATTCGAGCCGGATCGATCAGGGTGTCAGCGCCGTCATGACGGGCGCCCGTCTGATCGTCTGGTTGGAAGACATCATGAACCGCAACCGTGCGGGACTGGATTCCTCCAACCCGTTCGAGCCGCCCTACACGACTTTACATTGCGGCGTGATGGAGGGAGGAACGGCTGCCAACATTGTTGCATCCTCCGCCTGGTTCTACACGGATATCCGCGCCATTCCGACGGAGGATCCGACCGAATACCTCGCCCGCTACAAAGCCCATATCGCCGAGGAGGTCGTGCCGGGCATGCGCATGGTGGCGCCCGAAACGGGCGTCGAGGTCGAACTGGTGTCCCACGTTCCTGGTCTGCGGCCGGAACAGGATGGCTCTGCCGAGCGGATGATGCGCCGGTTGACGGGCGACAACGGCAACCATGTGGTTTCCTATGGCACCGAGGCAGGGCTCTTTCAGCAAGCCGGATGGTCGACGGTCGTCTGCGGACCCGGCGATATCGCCCAGGCCCACCAGCCGGACGAATACATCGAGGTAAGCGAATTCGAGGCTGGCGAGCGCCTGCTTCGTCGAGTGATCGCCGAACTCGCCAGCTGATCGGCGAGTGTTCGCCTTTAGATGGGGCTAGACCGTGGACCTATTACCTGTCTAACCTCCAGCGCTATCGGAGGAACAACCGCCACGATGCGGGACCTGCGAGAAAAAAGACTTCGCGCATCGACGCGGGCTTCCAGAGGAGAACGACAACAAATGACGATCCGGACACGATATTTGGCGGTGTCAGCCGCCGTGCTGCTGGCGGGCACCGCCTTGCCCGCCATGGCGACGACGCTCCGCTATGCCAACCAGGGCGACCTCAAGTCGCTCGACCCCTACACGCTAAACGAAACCACCACGAATGCCCATCTCGGCCACGTCTACGAGGGCCTGACGCGGCGCGGCAAAGATCTCGCGGTGCAGCCGGGTCTCGCCGAGAAGTGGGAAATCAGCGACGATGGGCTCACCTGGCGCTTCTTCCTGCGCAAAGGCGTGAAGTTTCACAACGGCAATCCTTTCACCGCCGATGATGTCGTCTTTTCGGCGACACGGGTTCGCGCTCCTGGGTCCAATTTCCAGACCCGCGTCCCCAGCAGCGCCGAATTTGTCAAAGTCGACGACTATACGGTGGACGTGAAGCTCAAATCGCCCAACCCGATCCTGAACTACCAGTGGGACACCTGGTACATCATGGACAAGGAATGGGCGGAGGCGAACAACACCGCAGGGCCGACGCCCGCCGCAGCGACCACTCCGAGCTACTCGGCGCTCAACGCGAACGGCACCGGTGCATTCAAGATTGAAAGCCATCAACCGGGCGTCAAGACGGTGTTCAAGGCCAATCCCGACTGGTGGACGAAGCCTGAGCACAACCTTGACGAAATCATCTTCACGCCGATCAATTCCGACGCAACGCGCGTGGCCGCCTTGCTGTCCGGCGAAGTGGACGTAATCGAGCCGGTCCCACTGCAGGACATTGCTCGCGTCAACGGCACCCCGAACGCTCAGGTCATGACCGGTCCGGAACTTCGCACGATCTTTCTCGGATTCGATCAAACTCGCGACGAGCTGCTCTATTCGAATGTGAAGGGCAAGAACCCGTTCAAGGACCCGAAGGTTCGCCAGGCGTTTTTTCAGGCGATCGACATCGAGACCATCAAATCTCGCGTCATGCGCGGTTTGGCCACACCATCGGCCCTGATGATCGCGCCTGAACTCTTCCCGTTCTCGAAGGACTTCGTTCGTCCCAAATACGATCCCGAAGGAGCCAAGAAGCTCCTGGCGGATGCGGGGTATCCGAATGGTTTCGAGGTCGGCATGGACTGCCCGAACGATCGTTATGTCAATGACGAGGCGATCTGCCAGGCCGTGGTGGGCATGCTCGCCCGCGTCGGCGTCAAGATCAATCTGATGGCTCAGCCGAAGGCGCAGTATTTCGCCAAGGTCCTGAAGTCCGGCAACTACCAGACCTCGTTCTATCTGCTCGGCTGGACCCCCGGAACGTTCGACAGTCACAACGTCCTCTTCGATATCGAAGGGTGCCGCGACGATGCGAAATCGTCCCGCGGGGAATCGAACCTCGGCAACTATTGCAATAAGAAGCACGATGAGTTGGCCGACAAGATTCTCGTCGAGAACGACACAGCGAAACGCGACCAGATGATCAAGGAAGCCTTCCAGCTGACCACCAGCGAGTTCGGCTACATCCCGCTCCACCAGCAATCGCTCGCGTGGGGCGTCTCAAAGAAGGTCAAGCTCAGCCAGCGGGCCGACAATTCGGTCCTGCTTTATTGGGCACGCAAGGAGTAATCTCCTCCTGATCCGTTTCCCGGATGCGGCCTGCCGCATCCGGGATCATTCGTACGACCATGCCGTCCTGTTTCGTGACGGTCTGGCAGGATCTATGAGAGTTATTTGATGCTTGCATTTATTGTGCGCCGTGCCTTTCAGGCACTCGGCGTCTTATTGACCGTCGGATTGATCGCATTTTCGATGTTCCGTTTCGCCGGCGACCCGGTGAACCAGATCGTTTCCATCGACACGCCGGCGGCCGAGCGCGAGGAGGTGCGACGGTCGTTGGGTCTCGACGATCCTGTGCCGATACAATTTGCTCGCTATCTCGCACGAGGCGCAAAGGGCGATTTCGGGGTCTCCTATCAGTTTCGCCAGCCCGTTTCCGATCTCCTTGCTGAGCGGATGCCAGCGACCCTCGAGCTTGCCTTCTGCGCCACGGTGTTCGCCATCGTATTTGGTATCCTGATGGGCGTTTTCTCCGGGCTCAATCGCGAAAGCTTCATGGCGAAGGTGTTTCAGACGATCTCTCTCATCGGCATTTCGCTGCCGACCTTTCTGATCGGTATCCTGCTGATCTATCTCTTTGCCGTGACGCTGGGATGGCTGCCCTCATACGGCCGTGGCGACACGATCCGTATCGGCTGGTGGTCGACGGGTTTCCTGACGAAGTCGGGTCTTACGGCTCTCATCCTGCCCTCGATCACGCTCGGCCTGTTCCAGATGACGCTCATCATGCGCATCGTCAGGGCGGAAATGCTTGAGGTCCTTCGGACTGATTACATCAAGTTCGCCCGCGCCCGCGGGCTGACGACCCGGGCGATCAATTTCGGCCATGCGCTCAAGAACACGCTGGTTCCGGTGATCACGATCGTGGGCTTGCAGCTCGGTTCCGTCATCGCGTTCTCGATCATCACCGAGACCGTTTTCCAATGGCCCGGGATGGGATTGCTGTTTGTGCAGGCGGTCCAGAACGTCGATATCCCGATCATGGCCGCGTACCTGATGCTGGTGGCGCTGATCTTCGTGGTCATCAATCTGGCCGTTGATATTCTCTACACGGTGGTCGATCCGCGCCTGCGGTCGAGCATCCGGCAACCGGCTTGAGGAGAGATTGATGTCGGACGTCTCTCGCGTGGACCCTGCCGTTTCTTCCCGTTCCCCCTCATGGCTCGTGCGCTTTTTCGACGGTGATGTGTGGGCCAGTTTCAAGCGTTCCAAATTGACCATGGTGGCGGCGACGCTGACGCTGATGTTTTTTCTGGGCGCTCTTCTCGCAGGCTTCCTTTCGCCGCAGGATCCGTTTGATCCCGCCCAGCTCGAATTGATGAACAGTCGGCTTCCCCCCTTGTGGAATGCGGAGGGCCAATCGCCCTTCCTGCTCGGGACCGACGAACAGGGCCGCGATATTCTGTCAGCCATTCTGTATGGCTTGCGGATTTCGCTGCTGGTCGGCTTCCTCGGCGTGGCTTTCTCGGCGACGCTCGGCATCACGCTCGGCCTGCTCGCGGGCTATCTTGGCGGAATTACCGATACCATCATCATGCGGATCGCGGACGTGCAGCTGACGTTTCCGGCGATCCTCATCGCGCTTCTCATCGACGGTGTCGTGAAGGCCGTTCTCGGCGGGAATCTCGACGCCGGCACCACATTATCGGTCCTCGTGGTTTCGATCGGATTGAGCTTTTGGGTGCAGTATGCCCGCACCGTGCGCGGTTCGGTCATGGTGGAAAAAAGCAAGGACTACATCGCGGCGGCGCGCCTTATCGGGCTGCCCCCCACCGCCATCATGATCAAGCACATTCTGCCGAATGTGACCGGACCGGTCCTCGTCATCGCCACCATCAATCTCGCGCTGGCGGTCATCACCGAGGCCACCCTGTCGTTCCTCGGCACCGGCATGCCGGAGACGATGCCGTCGCTGGGGACCCTCATCCGGATCGGCAACAACTACCTGTTCTCCGGGGAGTGGTGGATCGTCGCATTTCCGGGGATTGCGCTGGCGGCTCTGGTTCTCGCCATCAATCTTCTGGGGGATTGGCTGCGCGACGCGCTCAATCCGAAGCTGCGTTAAGAGGGACAGTGACATCAATGGCAGAGCCTGTTCTTTCCGTGCGCGATTTGCGCGTCGAATTCGTCACGAGGCGCGGAGCGCTCAAGGCGATCGACGGCGTCTCGTTTGATATTGCCCGTGGGGAGGTGCTCGGCGTCGTGGGGGAATCCGGCGCCGGGAAATCCGTGACCGGTTCGGCCGTCACCGGCTTGATCGATCCGCCGGGGCGGATCACCGGGGGAGAGATTCTGCTCTCCGGCTACCGCATCGACAATCTGCCGCCCGAGCAAATGCGCAAGGTGCGTGGCAAGCGCATCGGGATGATTTTTCAGGACCCGCTGACGAGCCTCAACCCGCTCTACCGGGTGGGCGACCAGCTGACCGAGACGATCAGAACGCATACGAACCTTTCCGCATCGGGGGCGCGCAAGCGCGCCATCGACCTTCTGGCAGAAGTCGGCATTCCGGCGCCTGACCGGCGGATCGACAGCTATCCGCACGAATTCTCCGGCGGCATGCGTCAGCGCGTGGTCATCGCACTTGCGCTTTGCGCGGAGCCGGAACTGATCATCGCGGATGAACCCACGACGGCGCTGGATGTTTCGGTTCAGGCGCAGATCATCGCCCTGCTCAAGCGCCTCGGACGGGACCATGGCACCGCGATCATGCTGGTCACTCACGACATGGGCGTGATCGCCGAGACGGCGGACCGCGTCGCTGTCATGTATGCGGGTCGCATTGCAGAGATTGGCCCTGTGCGCCAGGTCGTGCAGAACCCGCTGCATCCCTATGCCAAGGGCCTTATGGGGGCGATTCCGTCGCTTAAGGGAGACACCCACCGTTTGACGCAAATTCCTGGCAGCATGCCGCGCCTTTCGGCGATTCCGCCAGGTTGTGCGTTTAATCCACGGTGCCCGTTCGTCTTCGATCGTTGCCGCGTCGAACGCCCCGAGCCGATCGCACGCGATCTGCACCCCGTCGCGTGCCACCTTTACGATGAAGCACCGGCCAGAACGGAGTCCGTCGCGTGATGGAAAAGCCTTACGCCCAGATCAACAATCTGCGTCGGACCTTCGACATCTCGAAGCCATGGCTCAATCGTGTCATCGAGGGCGGCGAGAAACAGTATCTGAAAGCCGTCGACGGAGTTTCGTTCGACATCGCCCGTGGCGAGACTTTTGCGTTGGTGGGCGAGTCGGGGTCCGGCAAATCGACTGTGGCCCGCATGGTCGTTGGCCTGCTGCCGCCGAGCGGCGGCGATGTGACGATCGACGGCGTTCCCATGGTGGGACGTGCCTCGAGCCAGGATCGGCAGCGCCTGCGTCGCCGGATCCAGATGATATTCCAGGACCCTTATGCGAGCCTGAATCCACGCTGGAAGGTCGAGGATATCGTCGCAGAGCCGATCCGCGCCTTCCGGCTTTTGGATGGCGACAAGGCGATCCGCGAACGGGTCGGCGAACTTCTCACCCTGGTCGGCTTGCACCCAGCCGACGGAATCAAATTCCCGCACGAATTCTCGGGTGGACAGCGCCAGCGTGTGGCCATTGCGCGCGCATTGGCGTCGAACGCGGAGTTCATCGTCTGTGACGAGCCGACATCCGCCCTCGACGTATCGGTTCAAGCGCAGATTCTGAATCTGATGCGCGATCTGCAAGACCAGTTTGGACTGACTTATCTATTCATCAGCCATAACCTCGCGGTCGTGCGGCATATGGCAACCCGGATCGGCGTCATGTATCTCGGCCGCATCGTCGAGATATCCGGCGGGCGAGAGCTTTTCGCCGCGCCAAAGCACCCCTACACGCGGATGCTTCTCGATGCGGTTCCCGATATGAACATGGCCGGTGAGGAGCGCGTTCCCATCAGCGGCGAGATCCCGAACCCCATCAATCCGCCAAGCGGGTGCACATTCAACCCGCGCTGCCCCTTCGCCAATGACCGCTGCCGCAGCGAGGTGCCGCCGCTTCTGGATGGCGTTGCGTGCCATGCGGTTCACGAGGGCCGCATCGCGATTGCGGTCGCGGCTTGACCGGGCGCGCATCTGCCAAGGGTTTTTGAAGCCGCGGACAAGGGGGCCGTTCGCACAGCGGTCGAGCTCCCTCGGACCTTCCGCTCGTCCATCTTTATAATTATGCTTTTTCTTGGTTAATAGGAGAAACTTCCGAATACACAAAGGCAACGGTAGCAGCACGAGACTCTTGTTAACTGTAACAATGTTGTAAATACTGATAAGCGTCTGGAAATTTTCTCGAATTAGCGTATTTAGACTTGCTGATAAGAGAGAGACTGAAATGATTACTACCAGACGTTATCTCATTGCTTCGTCGCTAGCGCGTCTAATTCGCAAAGAGCGCGGCGGAAATCGTCTGACTGAAGGACATTTCCCCAATCAGGCGGACCGCAGTTCCTTCGTCGTCATCGACGGCGATAAGGGAAGCCTCGTCCTCGTCACGTCCGGCGGCGGCACCCCTGTGGAGGAGAGGACCGACGTCCCTCGTACGCATGCTGAAGCTCTTCTCGATGTCACGCCCGGCAAAGTCGACTACGTGCGCTCCACGCTTTCCATCGGTCCGCGGGAAGTGCGAGTCGATCGATTCGTGACACCTGGTCCGCTCGACCTGATCTCTGTCGATTTCGACAAGGAAGACGATTCCAGGGATTTTCGCGCCCTGCCGTGGTTCGGGCCTGAGGTGACGGGCGAGGCCGGCTATCAGAATCGTGCGATCGCCCTCGAGGGCCTTCCCCCGTCCCTGGATGTTCCGCTTTCAAATGCGGCGCTTAACACGCTTCTTGACACGCTCGAAGGCCGCCTCGGTGCCAATCGGTCCTATGCGCCGCAGAAGAACATGCGCGACAGCGGCGAGTCTGCCGAGCAACGGCGCAGTGGCGTTCCGGCGTCCGAGCGACCCGCCCGGCAAGCCCCGACGCCTCCGAAGGCCGAGCAGGCTTCCGCGAGCGAAAGCGAGCAATCTGACGAAGACCAGGATGGGCTGAACCTCAACATCGAAGACAACGTGATCCGTGAACTCGCCCGGTCGCTTCGGCCGCAACGTCGATAGGCAGCCTAGGGCGGCGAGTCCTGGAAGGAGATCGCGTCGAACCAGCGGAAGTCGGGGGCGGACTCGAGGCCCTTACGGTGGCACATGAACACCCTGACGGTTTCCGCTGAGGCAGCTTCGGGTAACCTTGCGTTGCTTTTGTTCTCATCTTTGCTTGACGCTGTTTCCGAATGCCCTCAGGACGTAGTGCGGAAACTGAAACGGGAATTGTCATGCGTTTTACCAGGTCTCTCACGCTGGCCGCCTTCGCTGCGGCTGCGGTATCGGCAATTCCCGCCCAGGCGGCCGACCCTGTCTTCACGGCACTTCCCACCAACCCGGCCGGCTGGGTCGCGACCGTCAAAGGCACCTTTCAGGTGGGGCCCTCCTATCCGGGCGCGGACGATATGGATTTCGTGGCGTTCCCATCGATCAGCTTTCGCCGCGCGGGGACGCCCGAACGTTATGGGGCGCCCGATGACGGCCTGAGTTTCTCGTTCGTTGAACAATCGGCTCTGACCATTGGCTTCGTTGGGCGTTTCCAAGGCGGTCGCTACCTCAAGAACGATCGCCGCCTTTTCGGCCTCGAGAAGATCAACTGGGCGATCGAGCCTGGATTGTTCCTGGAATACTGGCCGGTGGAATTCCTGCGCGCCCGTGCCGAGATCCGGCACGGCATCAACGGTCATGACGGCTTCGTCGCCGATCTCGGGCTGGACATCGTTCAGCGCTATGGAGCCTTCACCGTTTCCGTCGGACCGCGCCTCGCGCTCGGCGACAGCTCCTTCACCAGAACGTATTTCGGCGTGACGCCCTATGAGGCCCTCGTCAACGGTCAGGTCACGGCCTACAGGCCATCAGGCGGCCTCACATCGGTTGGCGTGACATCCGGCCTCACCTATGATTGGTCGGATCAATGGTCCACGACGGGCTTTGTATCCTACAAGCGCCTCGTCGGAGACGCAGCCGACAGTCCGATCGTGAAGCGCTTCGGCTCGGAAAACCAGCTCGGTCTCGGCCTGACGGCGTCCTACTCGTTCGATTCCGGGATGTAACCGACAGCCGGCTTAGGGGACGGTTTTGTTGCCGTCGCTGAAGCGATTGAACATCATGTCGGGCGCGCTTGTGTTGTGGCGCGAGGGGACGAGGCGGCCCATCCAGACGTCAGTGGCCTTCGTGTCACGGAATTTCATGATGGGACCCTCTGTCCAGGCCGGAGCGCCTTCCTCGCGGGCCGCGATGCGCGCTACGTCCGCGTTAAATTCCGTCACGTACATGGAACGCAACGCCGCGAACGATCCGCTCTCGACGGGGCGATCGAAATTGACATCGAGCGTGATGCGATCTCGATCCAGGTTCCTGATCGCGATTGTCGCCTTGCCACCCTTTGCAAAGGTAACCGTGAACGTCATGGCTTTCGGATCAAAAACCACATCCTTCAGGCGCACCATCGGTCGCCCGTTGACCTCCACTGGCCCCAGCATGAAGGACGAGCCGTAGGCGCTCCATCCCAGATGTGCCGGCGGCAGCGGACGGATGCGCCAATAGCCGTCCGTAGGATAGAGGACGAGCACTTCCTCGGCGCGGTCATCCTTCCGGACCCAGAGCTGGATCAGGTGGAGGTTGCTTTCGACACGATCGCCGACACGCATCGTCACCTCGCTCTGACGCCAGAAATTCGGGAACGTGAAGCCCGTCAACCAGAGGTCGACGCTCTCATAGAACGTGACCTTATGGACAGGCGGGGCCGCCGAGGATTCAGCCGTGAGCGCACCGCAGGCCGTCCAGTCGGGCTCCCATTTGTCGTCACGAAGCATCCCCACGTAGGTCGGGTGGGCGGCCTCAATGCGAAAATTCCGCACGGTTGGAGACGCAAAATTGATCGTGACGTTGTCTTTTTCGGCACAGAGCACTGGCTCGCTCGTGTTCGTCACGTCGACCGCGATGCCATCGAGCGAGGCCGCCGATGCGGTTGTTGCAAGGCAGAGAAATCCGAAAAACGCAAGCGAGGAGCGCAGCATATGGACCATCGGGGAAATGTCAGCTGGCGCAACGGATGCCGCGCCCTAGGGAGAGATAACCCGCTGTCAGGCGCCCGTCGAGGCCGTGGGCATCATGGAAGCGCTCGCGGGATCAAATGCCGAGACGCTGCCTGATCTGATCGAGAGCCCCCCGGAAGGGTCGGAATACGAATCGCACTTGATGGCGTCCAGCCGGGACGTGAACAGCGCGGAAGATCACATTGGCGCGCAGCAGTTCGACCGGCCAATCGTCTACGAAGGCAAACCACCACGGATGCCAGACGTCGTTCAGAACGACGAAGCCGCCCGTGCTCGAAGAAACGCTGATTGCGACTTCCGTGTTGCGATACGACTCGATGCGAATGTCGGCAGGGGATGAGCTTTGGAAGCCAGCGACGGTCCGGGGTGGGCGTTCCAGCAGAACAATCTCGTCGGACGATGTCGGCCACATTCCGGTTTTGATCATGCGCCCGAAATCGGCCTCCTGCCATTGGGGGGCGAACATCACGCGGGGCCGGGCATCCGAGTTTTCGTACAGAGCAGCTTCGGTGGTCGTACCGACAATTGGCAGGGCACCACGCGCGAGACGCGTGTCGACCTCCTCCAGCGGCGCCCGCGAAGCGATGTAACGCAAGCCCAAAAGGTTCGCCAGCCGTGACTGGTAAGACGGGAAGAGTGGAGAAAATTGCCGCTGGCTCGGCAGCGCGACGTGATCGCCAGCGCCCGTGGCCTCGCTGTACCAGCGCAACCGCACCGGGTTGTAGCCCAATGTCTGTTCGAGACGATGCGTGATGCTGGCATTGGGCCAGTGGAAATCGATGCCGACCAATTCGACCCGGTCGCGTCGTGTCGGCGAGTGCGTGGCAGCCACGCGCTCCTGCAAAAGCTTGATCGTTGGGTCGTTGCCTTCGGGATCAAGCGCGCGAAAGGAGGAGGGCGGAAGCGCGGTCGACTCACTCGGGCCGTTGTTCCACCCGAGATCCAAAACCATGTATCCGGCCACGAGCAAGGCCGCCGCGAACGTGTTCCAGCGGGCGAGAGGTCGTGCGGCGAAGAGGATCAACGTCGCCCCAAGGGCGAAGATCGCGCCCTGAGCCAAAGGCCAGAGTGCATCATCAAGCCGACCCTTCGAATCGGCCGTGATGGCCGCAACCCCGAACACAGCGGAGAAGCCCACGATGGTGCGCAGAAGAGGCCAGTGCCCGCCCGTGGATCCTGCATCTGTGAGCCACCGGTGGAGCAGGTAGGCCGCGCATAGGCCAGCCAAGGGCGTCAGCAGGAATGTCGCATCCGCCGGCCGCCTGAATAGCGAGAGGCCGGGGACAAAATCGAAGGCGATCCCTAGCAAGGGTGTGTAGCGCCCGAGGGCGTAGATCAGGATCGCAACGGTCGCCCACGCGATACCCTTGACCTCGGGCCGTCGAAACAACCCGCGCCGCCAGCCGAGCGCGAACAGCGCCGCCAAGGGCAGCGCGCCGAAATAGGTCTGGCCCATATTGCGCGCAAGGTAGAGATCGACGGGTCCCCAGGCGGGACTGGGCGGACCCCAATGCTGTTCCAGCGGCCCGGCGGCCCCGAAGAGCTGTGGCACTGCCGCTGTCAGGAGGAGGGCCGGATGAAACGATCCGCGACCGGCGCCATCCTGGTCGATCACGAACCGGTTCGAATCGGCGTTCAGCAAAAACGTCAATAAGAGCGGCAGGGCGGCAACGAGCAGCCCGCCAAAAAGACCCAGCGTCAATGGGCCCACCGCTCGCCGCATTGCTGCCTTCGGCGACGGGGCAAATGCGACGTGGCAGAGGACAACGCCCGCGAGAAGCCAGATTGCCAGATAAGCGACCTGATCGCGTCCAAGGACCATGAGCCCGGCAACGATGCCTGCGGCCAGCCCGTAGGCGAGCGATGATCGATCCACCGCGCGACTCAGGAACAGCCAGGCGATTGGCCAATAGGACAGGCTCAGGATCTGCCCGACATGTTGAATCCGCCAGGCGGACGAGCCCCCATAGGCGAAAACGATCGCCGCCACGAGCGCTGCTGCTGGATGCCAGCCTCGGTCGCGCGCCAGGAGCAGGATCGCGATCGCGCCCAGCAGCAACATTGCCAGGACGGTCGCATCTGCGGCGCGAAAGCTGGGATCCGGCGTGACGGCTGCCAGAGCCAGAAAGGGCGGCGAGAAGATCAGCGATTGAGGATCAGCGATCTGTGGGTGGCCGGCGAAAATATAGGGATTCCAGAACGGCCATTCGCCGCGATGGATCGATTGCGCCAGAAACTGCAGCTGTGGATAGAAATGGGCTTTCGCGTCCCAGGGAATCGTGGCCCGGCCAGACAGCCATGGCCAGCCAAGTGAGACCCAGGCCAGGAGCAGAACCAGCATATAGGGCCATACGGGCCAAGGCTTGAAGTTGGCAGCCGAGCCCCGTGGTGTGCGCATTGTGATCTGGCCGGTTGCCGGTCAGTCGTTCGGTGCGGCGAAGGCCGCGAGTGCATCAAAATCGATCTTATGGCCCGCCCGGTCACGCTTGGAGGCGAGATAGCGCACGTTTTCGGCCGTCGCCCGCCCTAGGACGCGCTGCTCCGCGACCGTTAAACCGGCCTCCCGCAGCGCGGCGATCTTGACGGGATTATTGGTGATCAGCCGGACCGAGGAAACGCCAAGCTGACTCAGCATCGCTGCTGCAAATTCGAAGCGGCGCTGGTCAAGATCGAAACCCAGGACCTCGTCCGCATCATAGGTGTCATAGCCTTGGGACTGAAGCCGATACGCCTTCATCTTGTTGGCGATGCCGTTACCGCGGCCCTCCTGGTCGAGATAGAGAAGAATTCCCCCTTGTCCCTTTGCCATCGACGCAACGGTGTTACGAAGCTGGTCGCCGCAATCGCATTTCAGGCTACCGAAAAGATCGCCGGTCAGGCAGGCCGAATGCAACCGAACGTCGACGACGCCGGAGAGATCCGGCTTGCCGATGATGATCGCCACCTGATCGCGCAAGCCTTCGCCACCGCGAAAAATGACAAACTCGGTCTCGGGTGCGCCGTCGAGGGGAACCGGCGCGCGGCTGACGACATGCAGGTCGTCGACCTTGCGCCGCTTGAACGAACGAACGTCATTGGCGTCGACGACGAGAACCCCGAGATCGGATGCCAGGGCAGGATCGATCTGAACGGCGACCACAGCCGGAAAAACAAGCGCTAGATGTGCAAGCTCCAAGGCGACATCGTCGAGCGTCGATGTCGGACCGACCGGAGCGTCGATGCGAGCATCGACCTTGAGCGCAAGGGTCTCGATACGGCCGAGGTCGACGGTGGGAAGTGCCACGATGCCGGACACGAGACGATCCAACCCCAGGTGACGCAGGCGTGCCGCAGGTAGGATCAATCGGGCAGGGTCCCCGGCCAAACGGTCCAGACGCTCTGCCAGGCCAGCCTCCAGTCCTTCGACCCCGACCGCCACCAACGCCTGGTCGCCGCCGCAAAGGACGACGGGTCGCGCTGCGCGGAACTCGGCGATTGCCCGCTCGGCTGCTGCCGAGGCGCGGTCTTCAACTAGATTCAAGCCCGTAGGAACGGTACTCATCAAGGTTACGTGTCCCGGAGTTTGTTAAGCTTGGTAGGAAGTAGGTACAGGCATCGACGTTTCCAGCCAATTGCCCCATATAACACGTTCAAGTGAACGCGGCACAGGCCCAACGCCATGAAAACGCTCGGTCTTTAATGATACCGATGTCAATGAGCCGCATGGCCGCCGATCCATTGTCTCATATCCGGGACGCACCCGCCGACCGGCCTTTCGTGGTGGCACAGCTTGGCCAGTCCCTGGACGGCCGGATTGCAACCCCGACCGGCGCGTCCCGCTATATCAACGGTACCTGCGCGCTCGATCATCTTCATCGGCTGCGCGCCCATGTGGATGCGGTGGTGGTGGGCGTTGGCACGGTCATCGCTGACGACCCGGCGCTGACCGTCAGGCGGGTCGAGGGCCCCAACCCGGCGCGCGTTTTCATCGATCCCAACGGGCGCCTGCCCGCCGACGCCAAATGCGTGGCCTCGGATTGCGCCGATCGATACGTGATCCGCGCGAAATCCGGTCCGGCGAACCGGTCGATGGAAGAGATCGTTGTATCGGCCGTTGATGGAATCATCCCGCCCGGTGCGATCGCCGAGGCGCTTTTCCAGCGCGGATTGCGCAAGATCCTGGTCGAAGGCGGGGCGCGCACCATCTCCTCATTCGTTGCCGCCGGCTGCCTCGATCGGTTGCATGTGCTCGTCGCCCCGCTGATCATCGGTTCCGGAATGCCCGGAATGATGCTGCCCCCGATCGACGGGTTGGAAGAGGCCATCAGACCGGTCGTCGAGGTCCATGTCTTTCCCGACGGCGATGTCCTGTTCGACTGCGACATGCGAACCAGCCGCGAGCAACAATCATGACCGTCGAACCCCAACCGTATAGCGGTCCTTCCCGGTTCGTTCACTGGGCCATGGCGTTCCTGATCCTCTTGGTCATGATCCCCGTCGGGCTGATCATGGTCAACCTTCCCGACGGGGAGCCCAAGAACACCCTTTACGAGCTCCACAAATCTTTCGGCATGACCATCTTCGCCCTGGCGGTCATTCGCGTGGCGATCCGCGCGGTGGAAGGGTTTCCGCCCCTGCCGTCATCGCTTCCCCCATGGCAGGCTATCGCCGCCAGAAGCACGCACCTCGCGCTCTATGTGTTGATCTTCCTGGTTCCGGCGCTGGGCTTTGTCGGTGCCTCCATGTGTTGTTCGCCGGTCAATTATTTCTGGCTCATTCCTATCCCGCTGGAATTCTCAGGCGGCATGGAACGGGGCGAAACGGTGCTGACCTGGCACAAGGGCGCCGTCCTCCTGATGGGAGCGATCCTGTGCCTGCATGTGGCGGCGGCCATCTGGCACGGTTTCGTCAGACGAGACGGCGTGCTCGAGCGGATGCTCTACGGGCGGCGGTGATCATCGGGGAGGGATGGCCAACAGGTCGGTGTGACCGATGACACAGGCCGTGGGCGAGCGGTGGGCGTTCCGCCAGGCCTGAAGAACCTCCGGCGCCACCTTTCCGGTCTGGCCCGCAGCCGCTGCGATACCCGCCACCAGCGGCTCGAACAGCAAGTGATCCGCAGAGGTCAGCCGCCAGGGGCTGTCGCCAAGAACGACCTCGTAACCATTCTCCCGCAATGCGGCGGCGAGAACCCCGGCTGCAGCGGGACCCGCGGCAGGACCAAAGCCCTTGTCGGTTCGCTGATGGAGATTGAAAGCGGCGTTGACGGTGGCGTCGGAAGGATGCGCGGGCTTCCAGCTTTCCTCGCCGTTGTAGGTCAACACGGCGTAGAGCGGCAGCTTTCGTGCGGCGAGGCCGCGGACGAAGCGCTCGATCCAGTCGGTCGAGACCAGATCGAAGAATGCCGCCGCCGTCACCAGGTCGGCGGGCCCATCGAGCACCTCGTTTAAATTGGCCGACAGGTCTGCCTGCAAGAACGCGACGTCGATGACACGACCATCCTTTTGCAAAGACAGGCTCTCGCCCACATAGGCAGCCTCATTCGCCCAGCCCGAAAGTGCGGTCCTTGCGGCCTTGATCAAATCGCAATCGTAATCGACGAGTGCCCATTTCTGGTGGAGCGGCAGGTGCGCCGCAAGGGCGCGCAGGTTCGATCCCGATCCTGATCCAAGATCAAGGACGTTGATCGCGTCCTTGTTTTCAAACAGCCGGGATGTTGCCGATAGCACGTCGCGGTTTCGCGCTGCGCCGTCGGCCGGCTCGCGCAAGGCCAGCCATTCCGGGCTGAACCCCGTCACGCGCCGTTTTCCTTCAACACGGCGGCGACAATTCTCGCAGTGTCGTCCCATCGCGTCAGTGTTTGCGCTTCGTTCCAGGCAGCCTCCGCCAGTTCGCGCCGCGCGACGGGGTTTTCGATGAGATGCTTCAGGCCTTGCCTCAAGGCTGTGGCGTCTCCTGGCGGAACCCTGACGGCCACGTCGCCGGAGACCGTTGCGGCTGCTGCCCCACCTGTCGTCGTGACGATCGGCAGGCCGCGCGCGAGAGCCTCCGTCAACACGATTCCGAATCCTTCGAAAAGCGACGCAAGAACGAAGATATCCGCATTTGCATAATGGGCATCCCGCGTGGCGTCATCGACTGCCCCCGTCACCACGATGCGCTCGCCCACACCGCTCTCGGAAATCAGACGCCGGATTTCTGCCGTGTAGCCGGGCGCACGATCGTCGGCACCGACGATGGTCAGGCTCCATGATACTTCGGCTAAGCCGGACAGCGCCTCGATCAATACGTCGTAGGCCTTCCTCGGCACAATCGAGCCGACCGCTAAAAGCCGCATGGTCCCGCCGTTGCCCGAAGCGCGCAACGCGGGCTCTGTCCCGGGCTCCGCCACATGGATGCGATCGGACGGCACAGCAAAATCAGCCGTCAGCAGTTGCGCCGTGGTGGGGCTTGTGACGATCACGGCAGCGGCGTGACCGAGCGCGGCTTTTTCATTCTCCACCAAACGTGCCGCCTCCACGGCCGAAAGACCGGTTTCCAGCCCGAGCGGGTGATGGATGAGGGCAACGACTGGTCGGTCTATCCGCGCGACAACGTCGGGGGGCAGGGCCCCGTAGGCAAGGCCGTCGAACAACACCACCGTACCCTCGGGCAGGCTGTTGATAAGGCGCAAGGTTTCGTCCAGATCGCCCCGCGTGGGCTTTGGAAACGATCCTGGCAGCGCGAGGTGGAGAGCCTTTATGCCATGCTCCGCGAGCCGCGCCAGGACCTGCCGGTCGTAAGCGTATCCGCCCGTTGGCGTGAGGAGATCGCCAGGGATCGCGAACGCCACGTCAGTCATGTGCAATCGGCCCCTCGAACCACGCTTTGGCGACATGGGATTCGTGCAGAACCACGCGAATTTTCGCCAGCCGATCCGAGCCCGGACCCAATGCGCCCTTTTGCGCCGCCTGCGCCATCTCGTCGAAGATGTAACGGCACAGGAACTCGGTGGTGGTATTGCGTCCGGCGAAACGCGGAAGCGCGTCGAGGTTCTGATAGTTCAGCGGCGCCAACGTCGCCTTCAGCGCATCGTGCGCGCGGCCGATGTCGACGACCACCGAATCCACCGTCAGCTCTTCGCGAAAGAACGCCACATCAACGACGAATGTCGCTCCGTGGAGCTTCTGCGCCGGCCCGAATAGCTCGCCCTTGAAACTATGAGCGATCATGATGTGCTCACGCACCTCGACGGCGTACATATGCGGGTTCTCCTCCAACAGATGGGGTCACGTGTAACGGACGACCGGCGGCAGACCGTCGGCGTCCGGCGAAAGGATCGAGGCCAGCTTTTGCGGCAGATCTTCAAACTTAACTTCGCTCGCAACCAGCACATCGAGGCGCGGGTCGTCGAGAAGGGCTATCGCGGCTTGCAGCCGCCGAGCATGTGTCCAGCGCGGTCGACGAGATGGAGCGACCTGGCCGACTTGGGAGGAGACGAGCCTCAATCGCTTGCTGTGGAACGCACCGCCCAGGGAAAGCTTCACCTCCCGATCGCCGTACCAACTCATCTCCACGACCGACGCCTCGAACCCGCCGCAGGAGAGCGCCAGATCAAGCCCCTCCGCGGAAGCGCTGGCGTGGAATACCATGTCGGCCTCCTGCGGCGCATCGCCCGCCGGAGCGAAGCGGACCCCCAATGCTTCCGCCATGGCGCGACGATCAGAACGGATGTCCACGAGCGTCACGTCGGTGCCGGGAAGCCGGGCCGAGAGATACGCTACAAGGAGCCCGACAATGCCTCCGCCGACCACCACGATCTTGTCTGCCGGGCCGCAGCCTGCGTCCCACAAGGCGTTCAGAGCAGTCTCCATGTTGGCCGCCAACACCCCTCGACGCGGGGGAATTGCCTCCGGCACAGGGGCGATCATCTCGACCGGAGCGATGAAACGGTTCTGATGCGGATGAAGGGCAAACACCGTTCGGCCCAGAAGATCGGGAGAGCCGTCCTCCACGACTCCGACAGCGCAATAGCCATACTTGACCGGGAAGGGGAACGAACCTTCCTGAAGCGGGCTCGCCATCCGCCCGGCCTCCGCCGGGGGAACGCGGCCTTCATAGACGAGCCGCTCGGTTCCACGGCTGATGCCCGACCAGAGCGTCCGGACCAGCACCTCGCCGGCATTCAGTTGCGGTTCAGGGGCCGGTCTCAATTCTGACTGGCCGCATCCGGTGATCCAAAGGGCCAAAACCTGACCTTTGTTGCCGCTCGCCGGATCTGGCATGACTTTTACGATCCTTGTATGACTGACATTCGCCTCTAATCGAGCGCTCCGTGACCGACACATCCGATCCCGTCAGCTTCCCAATTCGGCAGAATGTCCTGGCCGTCTCTACGACGCCTGCGGGCATTCAGTCCACGGCTGAAATATCCCGGCGGCGCTCGCTGGTGCTTGCCCTCAACACGATAACCTATCTGGGCCTGGCGTTCTGGCTTGGCTCGATCCTGGGCGCACAAGGATGGTCGGCGGTCGACGTGGCGCTGTTTGGGTGCTTCCTTGCAGGCACCCCTTGGGCTGTTCTCGGGTTCTGGAACGCGGTGATCGGTCTGTGGCTTCTCCGCGCAACGAAGGACCCGATCCTGCAGGTGGCGCCTTGTGTTGCCGCGGGAGGCAGTGAGGATCCACTGCGGGTGGATACAGCAATCCTGCTGACGCTCCGTAACGAGGATCCCGCGCGCGCGCTCAAGCGGTTGCGGATCGTCAAGCAGAGTATCGATGCAACCGGCGCCGGCGATCGGTTTTCCTATTTCATTCTCAGCGACACCAATGATGCCGTGGTGGCGATCGAGGAAGAGGCGATGGCGCACGCATGGGCGCTCGAAACCGGCGCGCCGCATCGCGTGGTGTATCGCCGTCGCACGGACAATGAGGGCTTCAAAGCCGGCAACGTGCGAGATTTTTGCACGCGATGGGGCGGATCTTTCGAACTGATGCTGCCACTCGACGCTGACAGTCTGATGACGGGCGATACCATCGTGCGGATGGTCCGGATGATGCAGGCCTACCCGAAGCTCGGCATCTTGCAGAGCCTTGTGACGGGTATGCCGTCGAAAAGCGGTTTTGCCAGAATCTTCCAGTTCGGCATGCGTCACGGCATGCGCCCTTACACGATGGGCTCCGCCTGGTGGATGGCGGATTGCGGACCGTTCTGGGGCCACAACGCCCTGGTGCGCGTCAAGCCGTTCATCGAGGATTGCGATCTGCCGGTCTTGCCTGGAAACGGCCCTCTCGGAGGCCATGTGTTGTCGCACGACCAGGTTGAGGCCGCTCTGATGCGCCGCGCCGGATACGAGGTTCGCGTGTGGCCGGAAGAATGCGGAAGCTGGGAGGAGAACCCGCCAACGCTGGCGGATTTTTCCCGCCGGGATGTGCGGTGGTGCCAGGGCAACCTGCAATATATGAAGCTGCTAGGCTTGCCTGGCCTGTTGCCGATGAGCCGGTTTCAACTTGCCTTTGCGATCCTGATGTTTCTCGGCATCCCCGCATGGACGCTGCTGATTGCCCTTCTGCCGTTCAAGGTCTTGGACGGCGAGTCGTCGGCGCTGTTCCCGGCCGCTTCGGCGGCGGCCCTCTATCTGACCTTTCTGATGATGTACCTTTCGCCGAAGCTCGCAGGCTTCGCCGATGTCCTTGCGACAAAGCGCGAAAGCGGCCGATATGGCGGCGCGGGGCTTTTCCTCGCGGGTGCCGCTGTCGAGTTGGTCTTCTCCTTTCTTGTCGGAGCGGCCACGACCCTGCGGATCACCCTTTTCATGCTCGGGCTTCCATTTGGAAGATCCGCGACCTGGAATGGGCAGGAACGTGATGTGCACGCGTTGAGCTGGCGCAGCGCCGTGTCGGGGCTCTGGCCGCAATTTCTCTTCGGGATGACGGTGATCGGCGCGCTGACGATCGTTGCCCCGGCGCTCGTCCTTTGGTCCCTGCCGCTCACCCTCGGCTATCTGGTGGCAATCCCGTTCGCCGTATGGACCTCGAGGCCCGCCGTCGGGAGATTTCTTGTCGAAACCGGCCTGTGTGCCATTCCCGAGGAGGACGAGAGGCCGTGGGAAATCGCGGCACTCGGCGCGCCTCCCGTGGCGCACTGTGAGGTCATCGAGACGGAAGCCGCATGATCGCTGGATCGCGGTGCTGCCTCGCCCTTGCCCGTTCGATCCTCGTCTATCATGGCGACCGACAGCGGCATCGGCGGATGGATGCGTTGTACAAACGATATCTCGGCTCGGGGGACCTTGCATTCGATATCGGCTCTCATGTGGGAGATCGGGTTTCGTCGTTCCGCCGGCTTGGTGCGCGCGTGATTGCGCTCGAGCCCCAACCCGGTCCGGCGCGCATCATTCGCCTGATCCACGGCCGCGACCCTTTGGTGACCTGCCTTCGTTTGGCGGCGGGAGCCAAGCCTGGGCAACTGACGCTGCGGGTGAATTCCCGCAACCCGACGGTGTCGACCCTGTCGAGTGCGTTCGTTTCTGCCGCAAGAGGCGCCAAAGGATGGGACGGCCAGGAATGGGACGGCTCGCTCACGGTGCCTGTCACCACCCTCGACGCGCTGATTGCGGAGCATGGTCTGCCCAGCTTCATCAAGATCGACGTGGAGGGGTTCGAGGATCAGGTCCTGGCCGGGCTCACGCAGCAGGTGCCGGCCCTGTCCTTCGAGTTCACGACCATCGCGCGCGAGATCGCACACGCCTGCATCGGACAGCTGGAGCGACTCGGTCCCTATCGTTTCAATGTTGCGTTGGGAGAAACCCACAGCCTGCAATTCGCCGAGGCCGTATCCGCAGCAGCCATGAAGGAATTCCTGAATGCGCTGCCGCATGAGGCCAATTCGGGCGACGTCTATGCGGAACTGCCGCGGGGCGAGGGAAGGGCGTAATTTTGCGCTGACGGAACTTCATAGCTACGCTAGCGTTGCCCTGTGCCCTCATGCTGAGCGAGTTAGGCGATGTCCCCAAGCGGTGAAAAACCCACAACACGACGGAGCAATCTTCCGCCGCTGCCGCGGCCGGTGCAGGAGCATCTCGGCCAGAAGCTGAGAGCTCAGTATCATGAGGCAGGGGATAAGCCGAAATACCTGGGCGATCCCATGGTCCCGGTGGCGTTCGATCCGTTGCTTGAGAAAATGGACAAGACGGAACGGGTCCGCAGAGCTGAGAAAGTCGGTGAGGCTGGGCGGCAGGCGGTCGCGACGGCTCTCGGCGAACCCCTTGAGATCACGCCGGCCGACAGGCCCGCCGGGAAGCCGGTGCGGCGGCTTGCCAAACACCAGGAATAAAAATGGGAACGGCACCCGGAGGTGCCGTTTCTGTTGCTAGGCTTTCCCGAGCCCCGGATGGTTACGCCGCGAGGCGAACCGCACCCATGTCAACGTTGTCGTTGGCATTTGTGAATTTGCACTGTTAAGGCCGTAGCTCAGCCTAATCGCAGCCTAGCCTTTACCACGCCTAGTCGAACCCATGTCGCCCCCATCAGGAAAGCACCTTTGCCGTCTGCGAACGACGGCGGTCATGCTTTCATGGTGGAGGCGGCGGGAATCGAACCCGCGTCCTAAACGCTTATTCCACTCTGCCTCTACGATCATAGCCAGGTTGCCCTGACCTCCCCGATATAAGGTGACGGGGGCCGCATTGCTAGCCCGAACGGCAATTTTGGAAGGGCTCGCTCAGAATTGGGAAATCACAGCAGGGGGCTCATCAGCCGGGCGATATTTTCGATGATCTTGGATGCGAGCGACCGCTGGTTCCACCGGTCGAGCTGCAGAAGCTCGCTGGCGGCAAAATAGCGCTCCTGCTCCTCGTGAAGGTGCTGGGTGACCTCAGGATCGAACAGAACCAGGCTGATCTCCGAATTGAGAATGAACGACCGCAGGTCGATGTTGCTGGAGCCGATCAGGCAGACGTCGTCGTCAACGCTGAGATGCTTGGCGTGCAGGAGCTTGTCCCGGTAGAGGTGGATTTTGACCCCCGAAGCGAGCAGGCCGGAATAATAGGAGCGTTGTGCCAGGTTGACGAGCACCTGATCGACCGGTTTCGAGAGCACGAGGTGAACGTCCACGCCGCGAAGAACCGCCGTTTCCAGCGCGTGAAGCAGCGCTTCGTTGGGAATGAAATACGGCGTCGTGATGACGACCCGCGTTCGCGCGCCGTAGATCAGAGCCTCGATCAGGCGTTCGACCCCGGCGCCGGGATGGTCCGGTCCGGATGGCAGCACCTGCGCGATGGTCGCCCCGGTATCGGCTGGTTGCGGACAAATTGCCGGGTCGTCGAGAACCTGTTCGGTTTCCAGAAACCAGTCGGTGACGAACACGCCCTGGAGCTGCAGGACCACCGGGCCGGTCGTGCGGACGACGAGTTCCTGATTGACGATACCCGGCTTGAAATCGCGATTGACGAGGTTTTGAGAGCCGACGTAACCGATCTTGCCGTCAATGACCGCGATCTTGCGGTGGTTGCGTAGATCCGCCCGGGCCGATTTCCGTCGCAAGAGTCCCAAGGGTAGAACCAGATGGACTTCGACGCCCACCGATTTGAGCGCCGCGATCGTGCGGGCGGCCCAAGGGCGTGAGCCCAGGGCGTCGATCAGGACGCGGCATGGCACCTGGCGGGAAACCGCGCGGCCCAGCGCGTCAATGACTTTCTGCCCGGTCGCGTCATCGGCAAAAATGTAGAACAGCAAATGCACGTGCAAGCGGGCGCCGTCGATATCCTCCACCAGCCGGTCGATGGTCGCGTCGTATTGCGAAAGAAGTTCCGCGGTGTTGCCACTGACGCTGCCGAAGCGGCCCAGGTTCTGGATCAGTGTGGCGGCCTGCCTGAGATTTGCCGGCAGGTCGGGCTTCTGTTCGTCGGTCACTTCCGTCAGCCGCTCATCGACTGACCTGAACACGATGGGAAGTCTGGCGAAGCGCCGTTGACGCCATTCGGGATATCCGGGGCGGCCAATGAGAAAGTAGACCACCATGGCCGGCCAGGGCAGGAAGAACACGAAAAGCAACCAGCCTTTCGCAGCGTCGGGCGATCGTCGGAAAGGGACCACGATCAACATGACAATTCTGACGATCCATTCGGATGCCAGATAGACGGTCGCCCACGAGATGCTGCCGATGAGGGTCATGGAAACGGCCGCGCCCGGTCATACTGGTCAGGAGCCGCGTGCGAAGGGCGACCGCAATCGTGCGGTAGGGTGGTCATCGGGCGGAACCTGTCGAAGAGGAGAATCTCGCTGCGCATCTTGGTCAGCCGGCTTGCTTCTGTCCAGCTTGGCTCGTTCCGGCCTGACTTGGCTCACGACGAACAGCGTTGAAACGGGTTTCGTATGCGGCCAAACTGGGCGTTCTGACCGCAACTCCTGTCATCGGGTCCCCCATGGATACCAAGCCAGACGTCCTTGCCGCCATCGGCAACACCCCGCTCATCAAGCTGCGTCGCGCGTCGGAAGAGACGGGCTGCACCATTCTGGGTAAAGCCGAGTTCATGAATCCGGGTCAATCCGTCAAGGACCGGGCAGCGTTGTTCATCGTCGAGGATGCGGTGAGGCGCGGCCTGTTGCGGCCCGGCGGGATCATTGTGGAAGGAACGGCGGGCAATACCGGGATTGGCCTGGCGCTTGTGGCGAGCGTCCTCGGCTTTCGGACGCTCATCGTCATCCCCGAAACGCAGAGCCAGGAGAAGAAGGACACGCTGCGGCTGACGGGCGCGGAGTTGCTCGAGGTCCCGGCTGTGCCCTACGCCAACCCCAATAACTACGTGAAGGTATCGGGGCGCCTGGCGGAGCGGCTTGCTCAATCCGAACCGAACGGCGCGATCTGGGCCAATCAGTTCGACAACGTGGCCAATCGGCAGGGCCATTTCGAAACAACCGGTCGCGAAATCTGGGAACAGACGGATAGAACGGTCGATGGCTTCGTCTGTGCGGTCGGTACCGGCGGAACGCTCGCGGGCGTGGGGATGGCGCTCAAGGAGAGAAATCCGCGAGTGCAGATCGCTCTCGCCGATCCGATGGGAGCGGCGCTCTACAGCTTCTTCACAACCGGCGAACTGGCATCGTCCGGATCCTCGATCACCGAAGGTATCGGGCAGGGCCGGATCACGAAGAATATCGAAGGGGCGCCCGTCGATGTGGCGTTCCAGATTCCCGACGAAGAGGCGGTGCCGATCATTTTCGATCTTCTCGAGCACGAAGGCCTCTGCCTTGGCGGATCCTCGGGCATCAACGTGGCGGGCGCCATTCGCCTCGCGCGACATCTCGGGCCCGGCCACACCATCGTGACGGTCCTTTGCGATTCAGGCTCGCGCTACCAGTCCAAGCTCTTCAACCCGGATTTCCTGCGGCAGCGCGGGCTTCCCGTCCCCGCTTGGTTGGAGAGGAAATCGGCTATCGATCCTGGGTTTCTCTGACTCCGCAAGACGTCAGGTATCGCGGAACACTTTTCCGCGAAGGATTCGCAAAAACACGATGTCCTGCGCGTTCAAAAGCGAGTCGGTGGAAATCTCGGCCTCGAGCATTTGTCCTGACGACAATCTGACCGATGCGCGCCTTCCACCCGCCGACCGCCTGATCGCCGCGACGGTTCCCGCCAGCGCGTCCGGCTCGCCCTCTTTCACGAATGCGAGATCCCATGGGCGCACATAAAGCTCGGTGACCTGCACGTCTCCCGCAGGCGCTGCGACCGACAGGCGGGTCCCGTCGTACCAGAGCGCGCCATCCCGAGTGCTTACGGGGAGACATGTGGTGTCGCCGATGAAACTCATCACAAACGGCGTCGCGGGGTCTTCGTGAACCTCCTCCGGCGTCCCGGTCTGCTCCACTCCCCCCTCCTTCAAGATCGTGACCCGGTCCGCCAACTCCAGGGCTTCATCCTGATCGTGCGTGACGAAGATGGTGGTCTGGCCGGTGTGCTCGTGGATTTCGCGCAGCCACCGCCGGAGGTCTTTTCTTACCTTCGCGTCGAGGGCGCCGAAGGGCTCGTCCAACAGGAGAACGCGCGGCTCCACCGCGAGGGCCCTGGCCAGGGCTACCCGTTGGCGTTGGCCGCCCGACAATTGACCCGGATACCGGGCGCCCAGATCCTCCAGTTGAACGAGGGCCAGCAGATTGCGAATGCGAGCCTCGATATCGGACGACGGGGGTCTCTTGGAGCGCGTGCGCACGCGCAGCCCGTACCCGATATTCTGGGCCACGGTCATGTGCCGGAACAAGGCGTAATGCTGAAAGACGAAGCCCACGCCGCGCTTTTGCACCGGCACATGAGTTGCATCTTCCTCACCGAAGAAGACGCGCCCCTCGTCCGGCATCTCCAACCCGGCGATGACCCGAAGGAGGGTCGTTTTGCCGGAGCCAGAGGGACCCAGCAGGGCCATCAATTCTCCCGAACGCACGGACAGGCAGACATCCTTCAGCGCGGCCGTGTCGGCAAAGCCCTTCGAGAGGTGATCGACGCGAATGTCCATTCTCTCTCCTAATGCGCTGCCCGCGCGGCAATTGCGTCGCCATAGCGCCACTCGAGAAACGATTTGGCGGCGAGTGTCAGAAGAGCCAGCAACGCCAGCAGCGATGCAACGGCGAAGGCCGCAACGAAATTATACTCGTTGTAGAGAATCTCGACGTGCAGCGGCATCGTGTTGGTCTCGCCGCGAATATGCCCCGACACCACGGCGACCGCCCCGAATTCCCCCATGGCGCGCGCGTTGCAGAGCAGGACGCCATAGAGCAGGGCCCAGCGGACGTTAGGCAGTGTCACAGTCCAGAACGCCTTGAATCCGCTCGCGCCCAGCGAGAGAGCCGCCTCTTCGTCGGCGGTGCCTTGGTCCTGCATCAGGGGGATCAATTCGCGGGCGACGAACGGGAAGGTGACGAAAACCGTGGCGAGGACGATGCCCGGCAATGCGAAAATGATCTCGACGTCATGGGCTCTCAACCATGGTCCGAGCAGCCCCTGAGCTCCGAACAGAAGAATGAACACGAGCCCCGCGACAACCGGAGAAACGGAGAATGGCAGGTCGATCAGAGTGATCAGGAGACTCTTGCCCTTGAAGTGAAATTTTGCAATTGCCCAGGAGGCGGCGATGCCGAAGACAAGATTGAGCGGGACGGCGATGGCGGCGACCATCAGCGTCAGCCGGATGGCCGCCAGGGCGTCGGGATCCTGAAAGGACGCAAAATAGGCCCCGACGCCGCTTCGGAAAGCCTCCACGAACACGGCGATCAGGGGGAGCACCAGGAACAATCCGAGAAAGACCAGGGAGACGAGTGTCGTCGTTACCCGCACCCACCGCGCCTCCGTGGTCGGCCGATGAGGTTTCGGAGCCTCAGACATAGCCGAACCTCCTGCGGCTCCACGATTGAATCAGGTTGATGACCAGCAGGGTTGCAAAGGAGATTGCCAGCATGACGACGGCGATGCCGGTGGCGCCTGCGTAGTTGAATTCCTCGAGCCGGATGACGATCAGAATGGGTGCAATTTCGGATACGTAAGGGATGTTGCCGGCAATGAAGATGACCGACCCGTATTCACCGACCGCGCGGGCGAACGCGAGTGCAAACCCGGTCAGGATGGCGGGAGTCAGCGGAGGCAGCACGACGCGCCATAAGGTCTGAGCGCGGGTGGCACCGAGCGTCGCCGAAACCTCCTCGATTTCACGATCGATTTCGACGATCAGCGGTTCGACCGTCCTCACCGCGAAGGGCAATCCGACGAATACAAGCGCGATGAAAATTCCCAGCGGCGTATAGGCGGCCTTGATCCCCCAGGCCGCAAGGGGTTGTCCGATCCAGCCGTTCGGTGCGTAGAGCGCCGCAAGCGCAATCCCGGCGACCGCCGTTGGCAGAGCAAAGGGCAGATCGACTGCCGCGTGGACTAGCTTCCGGCCTGGAAAATCGTAACGCACCAGAACCCAGGCGACGACGAGACCGAAAATTGCATTGAGAAGGGCAGCGGCGAAGGACAAGCCGAAGCTGATGCGAAGCGCGGACAGCACACGCTCGTCGCTGATGACGCCCGATAATCCCATCATCCCCAGCGAAGACGCGCGCAACACAAGGGCTCCGAGCGGGATCAGAACAATCAAGCCGAGATACGTGAGCGTATAACCGAACGCCAGGGGGAACCCGGGAATCGCGCTAGGTCGCCGGAAGCGTGAGCGCGTCTGGCTTTTCCCACGCACCGACATCGCGGCGAATGTCCCCATTCTAGCGGTTCGATTTCAGAATAGCATCGAAGATGCCGCCATCCGCAAAATGTTTCCGCTGGGCCTCGTCCCAGCCGCCAAAAAACTGATCGATGGTGACGAGCTTGATGTCTGGGAAACGGGCGACGTCCTGAGGTGCTGCCGCATCGGGCTTCATCGGACGATAATAGTGTTTGGCAATGACCGCCTGGGCGGTGGGGGAATAGAGAAATTCCAGATAGGCCTGTGCGATCGCGCGGGTGCCCTTGCGGTCGACGTTGCCGTCGACGAGCGTGACCGGCGGCTCCGCCAGGATGGAGATCGAGGGCACGACAATCTCGAACTTATCCGCGCCAAGCTCGTCGAGGGCCAGAAACGCTTCGTTTTCCCAGGCCAACAGAACGTCCCCGATACCCCGCCGCGCGAACGTGTTGGTCGAACCCCTGGCTCCGGTATCCAGCACGGGCGCATTCTTGAAGATCTGCGCCACGAAAGCCTGCGCTTGCTGGTCGCCACCGCGCCGTTCGACCCCGTAGGCGTAGGCAGCCAGATAGTTCCAGCGCGCGCCGCCCGATGTCTTGGGATTGGGCGTGATGACCTGAATGCCGGGCTTTATCAGATCGTCCCAGTCGCGGATCCCCTTGGGGTTTCCCTTCCGCACGAGGAACACGATGGTGGAGGTGTAGGGTGCCGAATTGTTCGGAAGGCGTTTCTGCCAGTCGGACGGGATTCTGTTGGTGCGGCGGGCGATTTCATCGATGTCGGCCGCGAGCGCCAGCGTGACCACATCGGCGTCAAGCCCATCGATGACCGCGCGAGCCTGACTGCCGGAACCGCCATGCGACATGCGGATATTGATCTTCTTGCCTTGCGGCCGCGTCTCTTCCTCGAATTTCTGGTTGATCGCGCGATAGAGTTCCCGGGTGGGATCATAGGACACGTTCAGAAAGCTGGTCTGCGCCACGGCTGGTCGCGGACCGAGCATCGTCCCCGCGATCATGAAGGCCAGCGAAGCGACGCCCAGTCCGATGGCTTTGATTGCTGCTGGCATGAGAACCCCGGATAAAGTTGCGACTCGGTCTTTGCGAACCAGATGGATCTCCCCTCATCAAAGCCAACCCCCGAGCATAACGCGGTTAAGCGTTGCTATTGACGGGAGATCGGCGAAGATTAGAATAAATCTTCTGCCAGAGGCAAGGTCGATCATTTGATTTAGAATATTGTTCTACGGTTGCGCCGGGTGGAAGAAAAAATTTGCGCGGGATGGAAAACTAAAGATGGACGCGATCGACACCAAGATTTTAACGCTGCTGCAAGAGGATACCTCCATCTCGATCGCGGAGTTGGCACAGAAGGTCGGCCTGTCGCAGACCCCCTGCTGGAAGCGGATCCAGCGCCTCGAAGCGAAAGGCGTGATCGAGAAGCGCGTCGCCCTCGTGAATCCCGAGAAAATTGGCCTGGGATTGACGGTTTTCGTGTCGATCGAAACGTCTGATCATTCCGGCCTTTGGCTCGAACGCTTTGCCGAGTTCGTTTCCGCCATGCCGGAGGTGATGGAGTTCTACCGTATGGCCGGCGACGTCGACTACATGCTCCGCGTCGTGGTTGCGGATATGGCGGCCTACGACCGCTTTTATAAACGTTTGATCGAGGCCATCCCGCTGAGAAACGTAACCTCGCGTTTCGCCATGCAACGGGTCAAATCCACGACGGCTTACGCGTTACCGGCCGCCGAGCTGCGAGCGACCGCCTGACGTTGCCTGCGCGTGACAGCAAACGCGCGACGAGGCAGTCGCTCCAGAATAGCGAGGCACATGGTCGCACAAATCGGCGGCACGCGGCCACATTCGGCAAATGGTAACTCCGGTTAAACGAAGGTGGTGCACAAAATTGTCCGGTAACGGTTCGACGTCCCCCTTTGGGTTGCCATTTCGGTCGCTCCGACGATTATTTGACCCCGGCGAAGCACTTCTGCTCATTACGATGAGAGGAAAAAATCCTCTGCCCATTTGTAGAGCTGCCTAAACCCATAAGTTTCGGCAACCTCAGCGGTGGATTTAAGTTATTATGTTGACGATGTAGATTCGGTAGGTGCCGATGCTTCCTCACAGTGACCTCTTCGCGAATTACGCAAGATCGTATGAGACACGCCGCGATAGCGAGATGTCTCTTGCCGAGTATCTGGAAGGGTGTCGCGACGACCCGATGATGTATGCGAGCACGCCCGAGCGCGTTCTCGCCGCCATCGGCGACGCCGAACTTGTCGACACGGCAAAGGATGCGCGCCTCGGCCGCATCTTCATGAACCGAACCATCCGGACGTATCCGGCCTTCGCCGAGTTCTACGGCATGGAGGAGACGATCGAGCGGATCGTGAGTTTCTTCCGACACGCTGCGCAGGGCCTGGAAGAGCGCAAGCAGATCTTGTATTTGCTCGGCCCGGTTGGCGGCGGCAAGTCCTCGCTGGCGGAACGGCTCAAGGCCCTGGTCGAGCTTCAACCGATCTACGTTCTCAAAGCCGGCGACGACCTCAGCCCGGTCTTCGAGAGCCCGCTGGGTCTCTTCGATCCGGCCCAGATGGGTCCGGTCCTCGAGGACCGCTATGGCATCCCGTCTCGGCGGCTGACCACCGTCATGAGTCCCTGGTGCCTGAAGCGGCTGGACGAGTTCGGCGGCGACATATCTCGCTTTCGGGTGTCGCGGATCAATCCGTCGCGGCTGCGGCAGATTGCAGTGACCAAAACCGAACCCGGCGACGAGAACAATCAGGATATCTCGTCCTTGGTCGGAAAGGTCGACATCCGCAAACTGGAGACGCTCTCGCAAGCGGACCCCGATGCCTACAGTTACTCGGGAGGCTTGAATCGCGCCAACCAGGGCATCCTCGAATTTGTCGAGATGTTCAAGGCGCCGATCAAGATGCTCCACCCGTTGCTGACGGCGACCCAGGAAGGAAACTATGTCGGGACGGAGAATATCGGCGCTATCCCGTTCTCCGGTATCGTTATGGCGCATTCCAACGAGGCGGAGTGGCAGAGTTTCAAGGCCAACAAGAACAACGAGGCATTCATTGATCGCATTTATGTGATCAAAGTCCCATACTGCCTTCGTGCGACCGAAGAGCAGCAAATTTACGAAAAGCTGATCCGTTCCTCCGAATTGGCCACGGCACCCTGTGCCCCCGCCACATTGGAGATGCTGGCGCAGTTTTCGGTGCTCTCACGGCTTCGTGAACACGAAAATTCCAACCTGTTCTCGAAGATGCGGGTCTACGATGGCGAGAGCATTCGGGAGGTCGATCCGCGTGCGCGCAGCCTGCAGGAGTACAAGGACGCGGCAGGTGTCGACGAGGGAATGGATGGAATCTCCACGCGCTTCGCCTTCAAGGTCCTGGCCGCGACCTTCAATCACGACACGGTCGAGGTATCGGCCGATCCGGTCCATCTGATGTATGTGTTGCAGCAGGCCCTCCACAGGGAACAGCTGCCGCCCGAAACCGAGAAGCGCTACCTCGAGTTCATCAAGGCTGAGCTTGCTCCGCGTTACGCGGAGTTCATCGGGCACGAGATCCAGAAGGCCTATCTCGAATCTTATCACGATTACGGCCAGAACCTGTTCGACCGCTACGTGGACTATGCCGACGCCTGGATTGAGGACCAGGATTTCAAAGATGCGGATACGGGGCAATTGCTGAATCGCGAACTCCTCAATCAGGAACTCAGCAAAACCGAGAAGGCGGCCGGGATCGCCAATCCGAAGGATTTCCGCAACGAGGTCGTCAAGTTTGCGCTGCGAGCGCGGGCTGCGAACCATGGCCGCAATCCATCCTGGACCAGCTATGAGAAGCTCCGCGAAGTCATCGAACGCCGCATGTTTTCGCAGGTGGAGGAATTGCTGCCAGTCATCAGCTTCGGATCGAAGAAGGATACCGAGACTGAGAAGAAGCACGGAGAATTCGTGGAGCGGATGCTGGCCCGTGGATATACTGAGCGGCAGGTTCGTCGCTTGGTCGAATGGTACATGAGAATGAAGCAATCGGATTAACGTTCGGTCGGTCAGGAGTAGCGTGGCATGTACATCATTGACCGACGCCTCAATGCTGGAGGAAAAAGCCTTCCCAACCGCCAGCGGTTTCTCCGTCGCGCCAAGGCGCTTGTGCAGCGCGCCGTCGCCGATAAGGCAGCCGAGCGCGACATCACCGACATCGACGCGTCCGCCGAAGTGGCGATCCCGAGAGGCGGGGTCGGTGAGCCTCGGCTGCGACGCGCAAACTCGGGCGGGCTGCGGGACTATGTCCTGCCGGGAAACAAGAAGTTCGTCGAAGGCGACACTCTAGAGCGGCCACCGGGCGCCTCGGGGAGGGGCTCGGATGCCGGCGACGGGGAGGGCGAAGACGAATTCAGGTTTGTCCTTTCCCGCGAGGAATTCCTTCAGCTTTTCCTCGACGACCTTGATCTTCCCAATCTGGCAAAGCGGCGGCTCATGACCAGCGAGGCGTTTGGAATCAGGCGCGCCGGTTATTCCGTGACAGGGTCGCCGCCCAACCTCGCGCTGACGCGGACGATGCGCAATTCCTTGTCTCGGCGCATCGCCATGCGGCGCCCCAGCGCAACCGAGTTGGCGCAGTTGAAGGAGAAGATCGAAGAGCTTGAAAATGGCCCTCCGGAAAGTGCCGAGAAACTGACCTCTTTGCGCCGGCGTCTCGAAGAGATGGACCGCCGCAGCCGCCAGATTCCCTATATCGATCCGATCGATCTGCGGTATCGCCGGTTTGAGCCGGTTCCCCGCCCGGTGACCCAGGCCGTCATGTTCTGCCTCATGGATGTCTCCGGCTCCATGACGGAGCACATGAAGGATCTCGCCAAGCGCTTCTACATGCTGCTCTACGTTTTCCTGAAGCGGCGCTACCGCCACGTGGAGATTGTCTTCGTGAGGCACACGCACGAAGCCAAGGAGGTTGATGAGGACACGTTTTTCAACAGCCCGGAGACCGGTGGTACGCTGGTGTCGTCAGCGCTTGTCGAGATGAAGCGGATCGTTGCGGAGAGATATCCCCCCGGGAACTGGAATATCTATGCGGCGCAGGCCTCGGATGGCGACAATTCCAGTGCCGATCGAGGCACATGCACGGTGCTGCTGCGCGACGCCATCCTGCCCCTGTGCCAATATTTTGCCTATCTCGAAGTCGGCGCGGAGGATGAGGGTCATCGGATTGGATTCGCGACGCATAAGACCGCGCTTTGGCAGACCTACGAGGCTCTCGTGGAGGCCGGAAGCGAGATCGCAATGCGCAAGGTCAACCATCGCCGGGAGATTTACCCTGTCTTCCGCGAACTGTTTCGCCGCCGAAGCGATCCCGTCGAGCAAGGTGCCTCATGATGAGGCGGCAACGCGAGGGCGTGTTGTTCGACGGACCCGATTGGGATTTCGCGACGATCCAGCGCATTTATGATGCCGTCGAAGAGGTCGCGAGCGGCGATCTGGGCCTCGACGTGTATCAGAACCAGGTGGAGGTGATCACCGCGGAGCAGATGCTCGACGCGTATGCCTCAACCGGCATGCCCCTGCTTTATCGCCACTGGTCGTTTGGAAAGCACTTCGCGGCGCACGATTCTGTCTATCGGAAAGGCTTCATGGGGTTGGCCTATGAGATCGTGATCAACTCCAACCCGTGTGTTTCCTACATCATGGAGGGAAACACCGCGACGATGCAGACGCTCGTGATTGCGCATGCGGCGTTTGGCCATAATCATTTTTTCAAGAACAACCACTTGTTTCGTCAATGGACCGACGCCGACGGCATCCTCGACTATCTCGCATTTGCAAAAAACTATGTGGCGCGTTGCGAAGAGCGTTATGGACAGGCCGCAGTCGAGCGTCTTCTGGATGCCGCTCACG
This sequence comes from Microvirga brassicacearum, assembly GCF_008757455.1. Lineage (GTDB taxonomy): Bacteria > Pseudomonadota > Alphaproteobacteria > Rhizobiales > Beijerinckiaceae > Microvirga > Microvirga brassicacearum. The sequence goes on from NZ_VCMV01000013.1 coordinate 223,361, forward strand.
CGCTGATGTCCCACGGCGTCCACCGCTATCCTCGCAAGAAGCGTCCTGATCTTCGCTCGGAAGAACGCCGCGAGCGGGAGCGGCAATTGCATCAGGAGCAAACCTACAACGATCTCTGGAAAACCGTTCCGGGCAAGAAACGCGGTCACAACAAGAAGACGGACGAGGAGCATCTGCGGGCCCTGCTGGAATTGCCACAGGAAAATCTTTTGTATTTTCTGGAAAAGACCGCGCCCCGTCTGAAGCCATGGCAGCGCGAGATCCTGCGGCTCGTGCGGCACATCGCGCAGTATTTCTATCCGCAGCGGCAGACCAAGGTGATGAACGAGGGGTGCGCCACCTATTGCCACTACGCCATCATGACCCGCCTTCACGATCAACGTCGGATCACCGACGGGTCGTTTCTCGAATTTCTCCAATCCCACACCAATGTGGTCCGGCAGCCCGAGTTCGATGATCCCCATTACGGCGAGATCAATCCCTATGCGCTGGGTTTTGCCATGATGCGGGATATCGAGCGGATCTGCCGCCAACCGGAGGATGAAGACCGTCAATGGTTTCCCGAAATCGCGGGAAGCAAGGATCCCATGGGCGTCCTCAAGGACGTGTGGGCAAACTATCGCGATGAGAGCTTCATGCTGCAGTTCCTCAGCCCCCGCCTGATGCGGGAGTGGCGCATGTTTCACCTGGTGGACAACCCCGACGAACCGGCGCTTCGCGTCGGGGCCATTCACAATGAGCAAGGCTACAGGCGCGTTCGGCAATCACTCGCCCGACACTACGACATGGCCTGGCTTGATCCCGATATCCAGGTCGTCGACGTGGACCTCGCCGGAGACCGGCGCCTCGAGCTTCACCACAACGTGTTCAACGGAATCCTCCTGCAGCCGGACGAGGCCGAACAGGTTCTGCAGCACCTGGCGGATCTTTGGGGCTATGGCATCGTTTTGAAGGAGATCGATCCTTCCACGGGAGCGACGCTGAAGGAGCACACAGCAAGGGCGCGATCACCCTTCTGCTAGAGCCTGCGGTCCTCGATGACCTGCATCTAACTTCCAGCGTCCGATTGGCGCTCCAGCAGCTTGCGCTCCACGGTCTGCAGATGGGCGCGCATTGCGGAGGCGGCGCCGCTCATGTCGCGATTTGCGATCGCTTCGACGATGATATCGTGCTCCGCAAAGCTATGATGGTCGCTGCTTGGTTTTAGCGGCGTCGTCCGCAGCCGCCCCCACGTCACCGCGCGGCGAACGGCGTTGATGGTATCGAACAAGCCGACCAACAAGCTGTTCTGGGTTGCCTCCGCGATGGTTCGGTGCAGCCGATTATCCCAACTCTCGTATTGCCGCCAGCTGCCGGCATCGCGCATCCGCACGACGCATGTCCGCATCTCGCTGAGGTGCACCGGTGTCGCCGTCAGAGCGGCCGCCCTGGCAATTTCCGGCTCCATGATCAGCCGCACGCGCATGACCTCGGCTGGATTGGTTCGTCTGGCCAATGCGGCGATATCGGCGAAGGTGTCGATGGGACGGCTTCCGATGAAGGTTCCCTTGCCGACATGGCGCCAGAGCTGCCCTTCCGATTCGAGCGACGCGAGTGCTTTGCGCAGTTCGGTGCGTGAGACCCCCAGCGCATCCGACAATTCCCGCTCCGGCGGTAGCCGTCCGTCCTCCGGCAGTTCGGCTTGAGCCAGATAGGCGCGGAGTTGCGTGACCACGCCGCGCTCCACCGTCATTTCATCAAAAGTCGACATCTGATCCAACCAATTACAAATTGGTTGCTGTATGAAACACTGTGCACGGCCAGTCAAGAGCGAAGTTCCTTGACAAGTTTGCCGACCCAATTGTAACCATTATGGAATTGGTCGTGAATAACGCGGACCTTCAGCGATAGGGCGGAGCAACCGCCGGAACCTCGGGAGATGGAAATGTTCAAGATGTTCTCAGGTCTAAAGGCGAGCGCAGCCGCGCTCGCCGTGGGCGCGGCGCTGGTTGTGTCCGGAGCGGCGGAGGCCGCAAAGGTCCGCGTGGCGTTCGGCGATATCGCCAGCGTGGAGTCCCTTCATCTCCTCGCGGCATTCGAGCGAGCGAAGGAGCAGGGCGTCGATATCGAGGTCACGTATCTGAAATCGGAGGACATCGCCGCGCAGGCCGTTGTCGGCGGACAGGCGGATATCGGCGTCGGCGGCCCTTATGCGCTCGTGCAGAAGGTCAAGGCGCCCATTCGCATGTTCCTCCAACTCTCGACCTTGCGCTTCTACCCCGCGGTGAACGCGCAATTCTACAAAACGTGGAAGGATCTGGACGGGCAGGAAATCGCGGTGCATTCGCGGGGCTCCGGCACCGAAGCCATCATGAAACTGATGGAAGACCGCCAAGGCATCAAGTTCTCGAAGATCAGCTACATTCCCGGTTCTGAAGTCCGAACGGGCGCGCTGCTGCAGGGCAACGTCAAGGCGACGATCGTGGATTCTGCCGGTCGCCGACTGCTTGAGACGCAGGCCCCCGGCAAGTTCGTCATCCTGCCGCTCGAAGGCGTGAGCGCAACCGACGAAGCGCTTTTTGCCAACACGGCGTTTCTTGAGAAGAACGCAGCCGACGTGGACAAGATCGTCGAGGCGATCATCACCACATGGCGCGAAGTCACGGCCAACCCGGCGGTCGTGACGGACCTGCGTGCCAAGTACAAATTGCTGCCTGATCTTCCTGCAGCGCAGGTGGCCGAGATCGTCCCCTATTTCCAAGAGCTCGCACAAGGCAAGGCGTTCCCGCTCAATGGCGGCGGCGCGGCGGCGGCGAAGGACGACTTCGCCTTCTATACGCTTTCGGGCCAGCTCACCGGCGATCCTGCAAGCCTCAAGGTCGAAGATTTCTGGGATACGCGTTCGCTCGATCGGGCGCTCGCCAAGCTCGGCACCAAGTGAGGCAGCCGACATGATGGCTCCCACTCAAGTGGACGGTCCCGTGAGGGCCGTTCACCCGCCAGTCGAGGGCGGCTTCAGCCTGCGGCAATATCCGGCTTTCTGGCGAATGGCATCATTGGCGCTTTTCTTTCTCGCGTGGGAAATCGCCGGGCGCGTGCCGATCAGCTATGCGTTCCCGACCTTCTCCGCGACATTTGCGGCGTTCCTTTCCATGCTGTTCGACGGAAGTCTGTTTGCGGCCTACGGAGAAACTCTTCAGCCGCTGATCATCGGCATTGCAATTTCGGGCGTGATCGGAATCGTGCTCGGCATCGTGATGGGGCTGTCGCGTTCCGCCGAGTGGCTTGTGGCGCCGCTCTTCATCGTGCTGCAGGCAGCCCCGATGGCGGCTCTCATCCCGCTCATCACGTTCGTCTATGGGATCGGCCTGGTGGCAAAGACGCTGGCGGTCATCATGCTTGCTCTGCCGGTGATCGTGCTGAACGGCTACAAGGCCGTGCGGAACGCCAACCCGTCACTTGTCGCGATGTGCCGCTCCTTTCAGGGAACGAAACTCCAGCAGATCGCCAAGATCATCATCCCCGATGCCAGCCCGGTGATCTTTGCAGGTTTGCGCCTTGGGCTTGCAGCCGGGTTCATCGGCGTCATCCTCGCCGAGCTTCTCATCACGCCGACCGGCATCGGCGATCTCATCACCTATCATCGTTCGGTCGCCAATTACGCGGAGATGTATGCTGCCGTGGTGTCGATCATTCTTGTCTCCACCCTGACGCTCGCGGCACTCGAGGCTTTCGAGATGCGTGTCCTGCGTCCAGAGAAAAGGAGGGGCTGACGTGACTATTCCCGCCGCCGTTCAAACCTTGCACCCCACGTCCGAGACGGTCGTCGAGGTCCGGGGCATCTGCAAGAAATACAGCGAAGTCGAGGCCCTGCGTCTCATCGACCTCGATTTTCCGCGCGGCAAGCTGACGACGCTGCTCGGACCATCCGGCTGCGGCAAGACCACGCTGCTCAAGATCATCGCCGGGCTCATCCAGGCGACATCCGGAGAGGTGCGGGTGAATGGCAGGACCGTCACCGGGCCCGGGCCGGAGCGCGCATTCGTGTTCCAAGATTTCGCGCTGATGCCATGGGCGACGGTGATGCGCAACGTTGCCTTCGGGTTGGAACTCCAGGGCATGGCTAAGGCCGAGCGCCAGTCCATCGCACGCAATTACATCGCGGAGGTCGGGCTCACCGGCTTTGAGGACAAGTATCCGCACGAACTCTCCGGCGGCATGCGCCAGCGCGTCGGCCTCGCGCGGGCTTTTGCCGTCAACGCGGAGGTGCTGCTCCTCGACGAGCCATTCTCCGCGGTGGATGAGCAGAACCGCCGCAAATTTCAGGAAGACTTGCTGCGGCTGGTGGACAAGGAGCGGAAGACGTTCATCTTCGTGACGCACAGCATCGAAGAAGCCGTCTACGTGTCCGATCGCATCGTGCTTCTCTCGCGCCGCCCCGGCCGCGTCTCGCAGATCATCGAACCGAAGATCGATCGCACGGCATCTCCCGACGCCATCCGCCGCGACCAGGGCTATCTCGACACGGTCGAGGAGATCTGGCAGGGCCTCAAGCATTACGTGGATTGAGGAGGCGACCATGATGATTTTCGGATATCGGGTGCCGATGATGGCCTCGCTCATGGTCTGGTGCGTGATCTGGGAACTGGTCGGCCAGGCCGGCTTGATATTTCTCATCCCGCCGCTCTCGAGCGTGCTGGTCGCGGCCGCCGCCCTGGTACAGACCGGGACGTGGCAAGCCGCTGCTCTCATCACGCTGCACAGCTTCGTCGTCGGCATGGTGCTCGCCATCGTCGTCGGCGTCACACTGGGCGTGCTGATGGGGCGGTTCAAGGCCGTGGACGACCTGTTCGGCATCTGGGTCAACATCTTCGTCAGCGCGCCGTTATCTGCGCTCGTGCCGGTGCTGATGATCCTCTTCGGGATCGGCGAAACCACCGTGATCGTCACGGTGTTCCTCTTCGCCGTCTGGATCATTGTGCTCGACACGCGGGCCGGCATCCAGCACGTGCCCAATTCACTGATCGAAATGGGGCGCAGCTACGGCGCCACCACCTTCGCTCTTTACAGCAAGATCGTTCTCCTTGCGGCGCTCCCGGAAATCCTCGCGGGGATTAGGCTGGGGTTGGTCCGTGGCGTAAAGGGCGTGGTGATCGGCCAGCTTCTGGTTTCGATCATCGGATATGGCGAACTGTTCGAGCTTTATTCGCGCAGCTTCGACATGGAGAACTTCTGGGCGTTGACCATCATCCTCTTCGCTGCGGCGATGCTGATGTCGGCGGCCATCGAACACGTTGAGAAAAAAGTCGATTATTACGCAGGAGTAAGATGATGAATGCGCCTATCTCTACGGCTGGCTATGTTGTTGAGCCGTTGCCGATCCCGAGTTTGCCGGTGAAGGGCAGCGACAAGCTGTTCCCGGTTCACCGCATCTATTGCGTCGGGCGCAACTATGCCGAACATGCGATCGAGATGGGACACGACCCATCCAAGGAGCCGCCGTTCTTTTTTCAGAAGAACCCGGACAACGTCGTCACGGACGGCCAATTCCCTTATCCGACCATGACGTCGGATGTGCATTTCGAGATCGAGATGGTGGTGGCGCTGGCCAAGGGCGGCGTCGACATCCCGGTCGACAAGGCGCTCGACCATGTCTTCGGCTATGGCGTGGGGCTCGATATGACCCGCCGCGATCTCCAGGGCGAAGCCAAAAAACTCGGTCGCCCTTGGGAAGTCGGCAAGGCCTTCGAGGCCTCCGCGCCCTGCACGCCGCTGGTGCCTGCGAGCGAAATCGGCCACCCGGCCTCGGGTGCGGTATCGCTGAAGGTCAATGGCGATCTCCGCCAGGAGGGCGACCTCAACCAGATGATCTGGAAGGTGCCTGAGATGATCTCCTATCTGTCCAGGCTTTTCACCCTGCAGCCCGGCGACATCATCATGTCGGGCACGCCGGCAGGCGTCGGCGCCATCGTCAAGGGCGACGTGCTCGAAGGTTTTGTCGAGGGCGTGGGCAGGCTTGAGGTTCGGGTCGTCTAGACGATCCGCTCGGCATCCAGTTCATTCACCACGAATGGCCTGCGGCGGCCTCCGGCTCGCCGCAGGTTTTTTTTGTGCCCTCGCGTGTGTCTATTCGCTCGAGATGCTCATGCTGCGCGGCGGCGGCACCAGGGAGCGCGCCATCATGGGGCCGACCCGCGGAACGGTCACCGGGTGCAATTGCTGAACCCCGGCAGCACATCCCACACCGCGCGCCTGCTCGGCAACGGCCGCTGGTTCCTGGGCGACAGCGCCGAATGGCCGGGCGTTATTCCGGCCGATGCGGAGATCGCCAATTTGAATGAGCTGGCGGCGATGTATCCTGCTGTTCCCCCAGAAATGCGCGAGATCGCTGCCTCGGTGCGGGATATGGCGATGGGGCAGGCCAGCCCGCGATAGCCGCGACGGCATTCAACTTTTGACGCTGTGACAGCGTAACCGACTCATTGAGACGAATCGCCAGTCGGCTCGGCTCAGAGCGGCACCAAGGTGCCGGAAGGCTTGCTGCGGGACGAGTGCGGCAGCGCACGCTGTAAGGTCATGTCGGCTCCAAGATGCCTTCCAAAGCAGCATTGCCCATCTTGATTGCGTCTCTCCTACATGAATGGAGAGTTGTGGGCTGATTTCCGCAAATGTACATCGCTTGACCCAACGTGCACTTGCGGATTCGCTTGGATGTTCGGGCGCCGACGCAGGGAACTGTCGTGCCGTTTTCGCGACGGCGCACTCAGCGCCTTTACCAATGAATTCCGCCTACTGACAAACCCTTGGCGCGCTTGGATGCCGCCGCCTTACTCCCGGGAGACAACCGATGACGAATAAGATCTGGGGCACCGAAGACGTCGTAAAAACCATCCCAAACATCACGGTGGCGAGACCGTCCCTCACGACTCTCCCGGATGGCCGCTATGTGGTGACGTGGGCAGAGGGCAACGGAAACCTTGGCTTCCAGCTTTACACCAGTCACGGCGCCAAGATCGGCGGATCACAGTACGTCACAAACGCGCTCCACGCGAACTCAGCGACTGAGATTCAAGCGTTTGGCTCGGAGGGTAACTTCTCCGTCACCTGGAGCCAGGAGAGTGGTCAAAGTCCGAATGTCGTCAAGACCACCTACACGCGAGCCTACAACTTTACCGGCGAGCCTCTGGGCGATGCCAAGATTGTGGTTGGAAGCACCACTGCAAAGCACGGGGCAGCCACGAGCCAGGACGCCAACGGATGGGCCGTCGCCCACGTGGATGGCACAACGATCTCTCTCTCTCACTACACCGAAGCCGGTGTGACGAGCACCGTTCCCGTGGCGACGGGCGCGGCGACGCCCGGTCTCGACATGGCTTATCTCGGACAATCGAGCGGGTTGTCCAAGCACGTCATCGCGTATACGGGCGCGGGCGGCACCGTCAAGTATAGCATTGTCACCGGCACGACAGTCGCAACCTTCCCTGCTTCGGGAACTATGATCGGTACTATTGCGGACGTCGTTGCTTTGAAGAATGTTGACGGGACACCAAACGGCAAGTTCGTCATCGTTACCGACGACGGCAGCAATGCTCATGCGCTGAGAGCATACGAATTCGATTCGTCCGGTGCACAAATAAGAACATTCTCGATTTCCACTGACGTAAGGCCGAGCACTGGCGATTTCGTAAGCGTGTCCGCGCTCCGTGACGGCGGGTTCGCGGTGACTTACACCGCCCAGACCGTAGACGGTCCTAGCAGGAATGACGCCGGAGACATCTACTTCAAAGCTTATCATCCGGGTGACATTGAAGCCAATGTCACTGCGGTCAGGATCAATGCCCGCGCTGGTGATGTGGACGGTATCGGCGCGCAGCATACCTCATCCATCGTTGAAATGGCGGACGGCCGTTCGGCGGTTTCCTGGTATGATGGGACGGGGAGCGCGGGCAACGGCAGCAATATCTCGACCACGATCGTCGATGCGCGCACGAGCGCAGTGACTGTCAACGGAACGGGCCACGCCGATGAGTTTTATGGCTCCGAATACTCCGGCGACGTGCTCAACGGCTTTGCCGGCGGCGATGTTCTTTATGGGGGCCTTGGAGGCGACTCGCTCGATGGCGGCGCGGACAACGACACGCTCTTCGGCGAAGCAGGTTCGGATACACTCCTCGGTGGAACCGGAAATGATGCCATGTACGGCGGTGCCGACAACGACACCCTGAATGCGGGCGCAGACGATGACAGTCTCTACGGCCAAGACGGCGCAGACACTCTCAATGGCGATGCAGGCAACGACACGCTCCTCGGCGGAGCCGGCGCGGACGTTTTGAACGGGGGGGGCGATACCGATCTAGCCTCGTACCAGGACGCGGGCGCCGGCGTGACGATAAACCTGCTCGATGGAACCCTCAACACTGGCGATGCACAAGGTGACACCTATCTCAGCATCGAAGGGTTCCTCGGGTCGAACTATGGTGATCTGTTCATCGGCGACAACAACGCCAACATTTTCAATGGAGGCGGCGGCAGCGATACCGTTTCGTACGCCGGCCACGCGCCGGGCGTAACCGTCGATCTCGCGGCGGGAACGGGACCTGACGGCGACGTGCTGCAAAACTTCGAGAATGTCATTGGAACCGACGGCAACGATACGCTTACCGGAAACAGTGCCATCAACGTCCTCTCCGGCGGTGCCGGCAACGACATCTATTTCGTCCAGGACACCGGCGACTACGTCGCCGAGGCGGCGAGCGGCGGGATCGACACTGTCAATACCAGTGCCACCTACACTCTGTCAGCCTTTGTTGAAAACCTCGTCGGAACCGGATCAGGCGCCATCTCGCTGACCGGCAACGACCTTGCCAACTCGATCACCGGCAACGATGCCGACAACGTCATCAATGGCGGCGGCGGCGCCGACATCATGGCGGGCGGCGGCGGCAACGACATCTACTACGTCGACAATGCCGGCGACGTGATCGTCGACTCGTCGGGTATTGATACCGTCGTGCTGGCGGCAAGCATTTCATTGGCCAACTTCACCAATGTGGAGAACGTCATTTTGTCTTCGACGGGCGCGTTCAGCCTCGACGGAAGCGAGCTTGCAAACACGCTCACCGGAAACAACGCCGCGAACGTGCTCAATGGCTTCGGCGGCAACGATATCATCATGGGCCTCGGCGGCAACGACCGGCTCAACGGCGGAACCGGCAACGACACCATCTATGGCAGCACCGGCAAGGATACGCTATATGGCGGCTCGGGCAAGGATGTGTTCGTGTTCGATTCACGGTCCAACAAAAGGACGAACCTCGACAAGATCGCCGATTACGTCGTGAGGGATGACAGCATCTGGCTCGATAACGCTGCGTTCTCGAGCAAGATCGGCAAGGGCGCGCCCACCGCGCCACGTAAGCTCAACAAGGCCTTCTTCACCGTCGGCGAGGCGGCAAAGGACAAAAACGACTACATCATCTACAGCAAGTCGAAGGGCGTGCTCTACTACGACAGCGATGGTTCGGGCGGCAAGGCGAAGGTCGAGATCGCCACCATGAAGAAGAACCTCAAGATGACGGCAGCTGAGTTCTTCGTCATCTGACGGCCGTAGAGCTCGTGCTAGAAAATCGACCTCATCGAGAAAGCGCGTCCGCGATTCCGGGCGCGCTTTTTTGGTTGGTTTCTCGAAAATGCGGTCTGGTTTCGCGAGCGTGAGAGCCAGATCGAGGTGCTGGCGAGTCTCTCCTGCGAACGAGGGCTCGCGAGCCATGCAGCCGGCGATCACGCGGCCAGAGGTGGCCGGCGGCCGCTCCGGGTTGAGGCTGGTCTCCGAGCGAAGGTGAAGACGAAGGATTTCAACCGCAGGCTGGGCATCTGCCACTTTCTCCGCCCTGGAATCTTCGCTGTGCGCACTCGCGGTCCCGCCAGAGCTGCTTCGCGGAGCAGAGTACCGGGTCGCCAGAGGGCCGCGCGGCGCACACTCAGCCGGGTCACCACAAGGTTCCGCGGCTGTGTCCGAGCGCTGGCAGGCGACAATGTTCCTTCCGGCTCCGCATCGCGGCCGAGCACCGCTGCAGGTGCCGCAACGGGATTAACCACATGCGCGCCCGCCGATAGGACGGTTGTCTTTGCGGCAGAAACCGTATTGCGTGCGGAACCAAGGAATGTTACAACATTTAATAGGAGCTTAAGAGTCTCCAGGCTCGGCTGTGCAATCTGTGGAGGAAGTCGCGATGGCAACATCATCTGATTATGAGAATTCAGAAGCCAACAACGTGGCGCGTGAGCATGATGACTTTACAACGTCTGATCGCAGTATATCCACTGCAGTACAACTGCCAATCGGATATCCCCATCCGGCCGAAGAGCGTCCGAACGCGAATGCAATCGGGCTCGATCTCCTCGCAGACGCGCGAGACGGACGGCGCTCCCTGGACGCGTTCCGCACAGCCGAGGCCGCTGCTCTCACAGGTGGCGAGATGGCAACCGCAGCAACCGCCAAGGGCGCTCAGGATCCGGTCAAGTCAGATTCGCAGCAGAACTTCTTGACGAAGAAAACAGTGGCGCCGGCGTATAGCCCGTCCACAAATTTGCACACCGGCACCGCGGCCATCGCTCCCCCGTTTGTCGAATCAAACTCGGAAAGCGGTTTCTCCACGCTCGAACCAGACGCCACGGCAATGCAGACCAGCGGCGGCATGGAGCAGCTGGCGAACTCGAGGCACGAAGGTACAATCAACAACGATACCCTGGACGGGTCCAACGATTCCCAGCCCCCATTTTTCGGCCATAATATATATGATGGGCTCGCGGGACACGACTTCATCCGCGGCTCAAACTACGGCGACGAACTCCTCGGCAACGAAGGCAACGACACGCTGGTTGGCGGAAAGGGGAACGACACGTTCGACGGAGGCAACGGGTTCGACTACATATCCTACGCCCAGGAAAAGGGCACGGGTAATGGTACCGGCTTCTGGCAGGGTGCGGTATTCGTCAATTTCACCCCTTGGTCTCAGCAAGTCGTTATGACTGGCGGAGATCCCTATTCTTTGGCGTCGAATGGAGCTGTTGATACCTGGGGACATATTGATACGCTCGACGGTGTAGAGGGCGTGCTCGGCACCTCGTTCGGTGACAACATTTATGCATCGGGCAATGGCAGCCGCACGTTCGCTTTTTTTGGCGGTGGGGGCGACGATATAATCACCGGCGGAGAGTATGTTCTTGAGGGCGACACGCTCGATGGTGGTAATGGCGCGGACTCGATATACGGCGGTGAGGGTGGTGATCGCATCTATGCGTCGCAAGGGGCCGCTTCCGATGGCACCATTGATCAGCTCTACGGTGACAACGGCAACGATACCCTCGAAGGCTCCGCGGAAGATTATCTGACAGGCGGCAACGGCAGCAACACGCTGATCGGCGGCCACATCCTCTACGATTTCACGACGCCCGTCACGGTCAACCTCTCGACCTCTCGGGCTTATCACGCCTCTGGGGTCGACATCCTTCAGGGCGTGTTCTGGGCTCAAACCGGAAACGGTGCCGACACCTTCATCGCCGGCACCACCGGAGCCTATTTCAACGGCGGCGGGGGGGATGACAACTTCTGGGGCGGATCTGGAAACGATACGCTGGTCGGTGGCTCAGGCTATGACGTGTTCCACGCCACGGCCGGCAATGATGTCATCGATGCTGGCGAAAATCGCGGAAGCCTCGATTACACCGGTCTCAATAATTCCGTCGAGGTAAACCTCGTCGCCGGAACGGCCGTCAAACTGGGGAACGGCACCGATACCTTCTACAGTATCAAGGATGTGGATGGGTCGAACTTCGACGACCACATCATCGGCGCCAACATCGATGGCGGCAGCTACATCAACGGCCGCTGGGGTAACGATACCATCGAAGGCTTGGAACTCAACGACCAGCTTCATGGCGATGCCGGCAACGACAGCATCATCGGCGGCATGGGAGACGACAAACTCTACGGAAGCACCGGCAACGACACGCTCGACGGCGGCATCGGCGCGGATACGATGGAGGGTGGCACTGAGGACGACGTCTATTACATCAACAATGTGGGCGACGTCGTAAAAGAAGACCTGGCCGAGAACGGCATCGACACGGTCCATACCACCATCAGTTATTCGCTGGGCTCCTTCATCGAGCATGCCATCGTGGGTGGTTCCGCAGGCGTCACCATCACCGGCAACGATTCGGTCAATCACCTCACCAGTGGTGACGGCAGCGACACGCTCGACGGCGGCGACGGCGCGGACGTATTGGTCGGCGGCAATGGCAATGACAGGCTTAATGGCGGTGTCGGTGCCGACATCATGACCGGCGGCAACGGCGACGATATCTTCTACATCGATAACCTCGGCGATTTCGCGACCGAACTGAACGGCACCGGTGGCGGAACCGACACTGCGTATGTGTCCGTCAAGAATTTCGACGGCCGTAAACTGGCGAATATCGAAAACATCGTTCTGGTCGGACCCGACGCCAGCATCAACTTCCCGCCCGACGCACCCGTCGTGAAGGGCGCCCTGCTGCCCATCAACGAGAATTTCGGTGGGCCCGTCTGCACGGTTGTGTCCACGAACCTCGACGGCAACGGCGGCGCTCTGGAATACTACTTGGTGAACGATTTTGGCGGCAAGTTTGCCATCGACAAGACGACCGGCAAGATCGCTTTGCAGGCTGCAGTCAACTACGAGACCGACCCCAACCTCATCGTCATCGACGCAGGTAAGTCGACCGAGAAGAAATACTTCAACCTCCAGGTCTACGCTGTGGAGACCGAAGTCGGGGGCCTCCAGTCGCCCAACGGCACCGTTCAGGTCTTCATCACGAACATCAACGAGAAGCCAACCGGCATCACTTATTCGCCCACCCAGATCGTCGAGGGCGGACCGGAAGGGCAGCAAATTGCCTCGGTCCTGAGCGTGTCCGATCCTGATACACCCCCGGCGTTCCGCGACTTCCGCTATGCTCTCGTCGGCGCTCCGGACAATATCCTCGACGGGAAAGGCATGTTCGCCGTTGACTCGCTCACCGGCACTATCAAGGTTGGTACGGCCCGACTGCCGAACATCGAAACGCCGACCGAATACACGATCCAGGTGAGGGTCATGGATAGCGGCGATAGCAGCCTTTTCCACGTTCAGACCGTCAAGATCACCGTCAATCCGCTGGCCAATACCCGTCCGGACGCTCCTGTCGTGCAGGGCGTGATGTCTGCCGTTGCCGAAAATCAAACGGACAAGTTCGCCACGGTGCGGTCGACGGACGACGGCAATGGCGGCGATATCAGCTATCAACTCGTGGACGATTTCAACGGCCAGGTCACGATTGATTCTGCAACCGGCGAGATCAGGCTGGCGGCGGGAGTGAGTTACGAGAGCGCCACCGGCGTGATCACCACCGGGTCTGGAACGGCGGGGGAGACAAAGTATTTCCCCATCAAGGTCTATGCTCTGGAAAGCATCTCCGGCCTGCGGTCGCTCGCCACCAATCTCTCCGCCTACATCACCAACGTCAACGAAGCTCCAACCGGCGTGACCTTCGGCACCGTCAACACGACTCTGCGGGCAGGGACAACAGGTGCGGGCGTCAACGTAGTGTTGGCGACGGCCGTCGATCCGGATTCGACCTGGAGCGGGTTTGCGACCAACAAGTTCATGTTCTCCAATGGGCTGCAGGTCTCCGGACATTTCAGGATCCATGCCGATACTGGCCAGATCACGACGGATGTGCCGCTCACGGCAGCGGATGCAGGATTGGTCACGCTTCAGGTCGTGGCGTACGATCCGAACACGCCAGGATCCAGTACGGTGCCCGTCACGTTCACCGTGTCAGCCGACACTGCGCCGACCAACGTGCGCCTGACGACGGGCGGCGCCGCGGTGACGGTGGCCGAAAACTCCACGGTCGTGGGCACGGTCACGGCTGACGACAACGGCGGTGCGGCAGGGCTTCGCTACTCCATTGCGAGCAATGCGAATTTCGACATCGACGCCACCACGGGCCAGATCTTTGTCAAGGGCACGGCCAATCTGAGCTACGAAGGGGGGACGCAGACCTATAGCGTTGATGTCACGGCGACGGATGCGAACGGGACAGGCCTGTCCTCTGCGCCACGGACCATCACCATCACTCTCAGCGACGTCAACGAGGCCGCGGCGGATCTTGCCTTCACCGGCCAGCAGACAATCAAAGCAGGCGTAACGGGTGCCGGTGAGAATGTCGCGTTGGCCACGGCGTCCGACCCGGACATCCTCAATACGGCGTTCACGAACAACCTGTACCGGTTCGCCAACGGGACGCAGATCGATGGCAAGTTCACGATCCACGCCACCACTGGCCAGATCACGACCAACGATGCCATCACGGCTGCGGATGTGGGCAGCAAGACGTTGAGCGTGGAAGCGTATGACGAAGGCAACGGCGCACTCGTATACACCGAGAGCCACACCTTCACCATTGCAGATCCACTGAACATGAACCCGACCATCACAGGCATCGTGAACGGGGTTACGACGCCGGATAACGAGCTGGCGTCGCTGTTCGCCGGGATCAACATCATCGATGACGGCATTCTGTCGGTGTGGGTTGCCTGGACGGGTGGTGCGGGGAATCTTGCAAACATTCCCCTGTCCACCGATTTCCCCAACGCGATCATCGGCTCCTATGCACCCGGCGACACGCAGTTCTTCATCGAAGGCAGCGCCCAGGACGTCTCCCTTATTCTGCAGGCGCTCAAGTTTGATCCGGAGGATCGTCCAAACGATCCCGTCGGCACGGCGGTGGATACCGACTTCACCGTTACGGTTACGGATTCTGGTGGTTTGACCGCGCAGGTGCCCGTCGTCGTGACGTCCACGACAGCCAACCGGATGCCGACCAATATCATGCTGAATGCAGGACCGCTCTTCGAGGATACCGGTGTAGGGGTCTCGATCGGAGACTTGACGGCGACCGACGAGAACGGGGGCGACACGATCACTTTTGACTTCGCCAATGATCCCAATGCCAACCCCGGCAACCTCTTCCGCATCGACATAATAAACGGGGGTCCGGTGCTTGTGGTCAACGGGCTGCTCGATTACGAGACTGCACCTCATGGCGATGGCATCCCGAATGGCAACCGCTGGTATGAGGTATTGATCACGGCGTCCGACGGAGCCCTCACCTCTCCGCCTGAGCTCGTGAAAGTCTTCGTCACGGACGTCAATCCCGACAACCGCGCGCCGGTCATCGAGGAAGGTCAGACCGACTGGACGATCGAGGATACGGCGATCGCCTCACCTTTCTCGGAACTCACATTCACCGACCAGGATGGCGGAGACATCACGGTCACCATCCAGCTTGATATTCCAAGCTCTGGTGTGCTGGATAACTTTCTGGCGAATGGTGTCACGTACGGATACGATGATCTGAGCGGCTATTATTGGGTAACCGGCGCTGCCGATCTCGTGACGGATGCGGTCAACGCCCTGACGTTTGACCCCGATGATCGGGCCAACGCGCCCTATCATGACCCGGTTGTCACCCATTTCGAGGTTACGGTCTTCGACGCGCGTACTTTCGCGATCTCCACCGTGACAGTCACATCCGAGGCTGCAAACCGCCTGCCGACCAACATTTCCCTGTCGGCGAATTCGATCAATGAAAGCAATGGCCAGGGAACACCTGTCGGCGTTCTCGGCGCGACGGATACGAACCAGGGTGACACCGTCTTCACCTTCGCGTTGACGGACGATGCCGGCGGCCACTTCCGGCTCGACTTCGATCAGGTCACCGGCGTCTATCAGCTTATGGTGGAAGCCCAGCTCGACTATGAAACCGCGCCGCATGGCGACGGGGTTCCCAATGGCGTTCGCTGGTACGAGGTGAAGGTCACCGCGTCCGATGGCCATCCGAACGGGACCTCGAACGAACAGACCCTCATCGTCTACGTGACCGACGACCCGACGGACAACAATGCTCCGTCGGCGCCGACGCTGACGGACGGCGCAATCGCCGAAACAGCGGCTCTAAACGATTATGTGGGCGAGCTGAACGCGTCCGATATCGACTCCGACGTGGTGACGTTCACCTTCGCGGATTCGGGATCGGCGACCAGCCACGACGGCGCGTTCAAAATCGTGCTCAACACCACATCCGGCAAGTACGAGATCCGGGTTGCCAGCCAGGATGCAATCCAGGTCTCGCAAGACACCGATATCCCCTATGTGATCGTGGCCTCCGATGGACGGGGCGGTACGGCCTCGGCGTCGGTGGTCATCTCGATCGACCATATCAACAAGGCGCCCGACACCTTGACCTTCGACAACGGCCTCACAGCGGTCACCGTCGCCGAAAACCTGCGGGGTGAGCAGCTTGGCATATTGCTGGGCAGCGATCCCGATGCGACCGATCCGGCATCGAGCTTGCAATACGCGATCTCACCCGAGAACGGCGATCCGAGCCATCGGTTTGAGGTTGTCGGCGGCGTGTTGAAATTGATCGACGGCGTGGCT
The DNA here is from genome assembly GCF_008757455.1 of Microvirga brassicacearum. Taxonomy (GTDB): domain Bacteria; phylum Pseudomonadota; class Alphaproteobacteria; order Rhizobiales; family Beijerinckiaceae; genus Microvirga; species Microvirga brassicacearum. The sequence goes on from NZ_VCMV01000013.1 coordinate 239,869, forward strand.
CTTGACTACGATACCCTGCCGGACGGCGCGAAGTTCTACACCGTCAAGGTGCGGGTGACGGACACCCAAGGAGCCCACTTCGATCAGATCTTCACCATCAACGTGTCGAACGATCCCGTCGATCCGCCCAACAACAATCCGGGCAGCCTGACATTCACCGACACGACGACGCAGGCGGATTCTGTCGAGGGCGTGCTTGGTGCCACGATTGGAACCTTGCTCGGCACCGATCCGGACGCGAATGATACCGGATTGCTGACCTACCGGCTCATCAATGATCCGAGCGGAAAGTTCGAAGTGGTAAACGGGGTGTTGAAGGTAATAGCCACCGAAAGCCTCGATGTCTCAACACCGCAGCATACGGTGACAGTGCGGGTATGGGACGGCCATGGCGGCTACCTGGATCAGAACTTCGTGATCGATGTGACGCCGGAGGGGACGAACACTCCGCCAACGAATCTCACATTGTCGCAGCTTTGGGTCATGGAGCTTGCATCGACCAATGACTTTGTCGGGCAACTCTCTGCCAACGATGCTGATCCCTTAACTTACTGGATTGTCGATTCGAACGGCAACGAAGTCGCCAATGACGGCCGGTTCAAAATCGTCAACAATCAGCTTCAGGTAGCTGACGGCCTCAAGCTCGATTACGAGCACGGTTTCTTCCACGATGTCGTCATCCGCGCGAGAGATGGCTCTTCGTACACGGAGCAGTCGTTCCACATCGACGTTATCGACCTGATTGGTGAATCCGTTTTCGGCAACACGTCCGACAACGTGATCATGGCCAATTACGGCAACGACAAGTTTGTGGGTGGCGATGGTGACGAGATCATGTCCGGAGGGCTTGGTCGTGACACGTTAACCGGCAACGGTGGAAACGATGCTTTTGTATTTGACAAGAACCCCACTTCGGCAAACCGCGACACGGTCACCGACTTCCATGTGGGAGAAGATAAAATCCACCTCTTGGGGTCGATCTTCAGGCTGAATTCGCTGAAGGGCCAAGCGTTGAATGACGCAACCTTCTACAATGGAGCCGATGGCACGACCTTTAAGGCCACGACGCGCATCATTTACGAGAAGACCGGAACAACCGCGAAGCTGTACTATGATCGGGATGGAAATCTGGCTGGGGAACGGGTCGAGATCGCATCCTTCACGACGATTAAACCCGATCTAACTTTCAGTGATTTCTTGGTGATCTGACGTCCCCATCTCGAAAGGGGCGAACTCGGCCTATTGAAATGCAAAGACGCCTGTCAGCTGAAAAGCGGCAGGCGTTTTTTTTGCGCATTTTTCCGAGTTGCGAATGTAGTGTTATGATGCTACGTTACATTACGCATTTTCACAGTTTTCTAACTTTTTTCAGGAGGCCAGTATGCCAAGAAACCTCACATTCCAAGCCTGCAATGGTTTTACTCAGGCCAATTTGCTGAGCGTCGAAATTCCCGAGAATTTGGCTGCCGGAACCGTATTAGGAAAGCTGGTAGGTTTCGTCGCCGGCGAAGATCTATCCAAATTGGTGTGGAATCCGCTCACGGCGTCTGGCCAGCCGGGAAGCGATTCAGGCCGATATAAAATTATTCAGGCAACATCTGGAGGGGTCGGGTACGCCGCAGGCGACCTGGTCGTGGTCATCGATGATGCGACGAAAACCAGCTACGAAACTGCCAACGATTACATCAACGCAATCAAATATTCTTCCACCTCGGCTCCAGGATATACGGCTCTGGACACGTACAATGTAGGCTTCGGTCTTCCAATGGCCGATCTGAACGAGGGGCCGAAAAATGTTGCATTATCAAACAATACGATCGTTGAAGAACAAGTAAATCTGTCGATCGGTGACCTGAGTTCTTTTGATGAAGACGACGATTACTGGGGTGGCACCAATCCTATCGTGTACTCAATTGTCACCGGCCTGGACAGCGATTTTTTTGAACTGACAGGAACCAACAACAGGTCTCTTAAGCTGAAGGCGAACAAGAAGCTCGATTATGAGACCGCTAAGGTCGATCCGGTCACTTTGGAACGTTACTATGAAGTGAAAATCAAGGCCACAGATGGTGGTGGATATGACATCGACGGAAATCAGCTCGATTCCAGCACGAGCGCCAATTCCGAAACGATAGTTCGAGTTTTTGTCACTAACGCCAGTGAAGCGGTTCCGGTGGTGCAGTTCAGCACAGCTGCGCCGACAGTGACGCATGACGAAGGCAATTCGGGCGCCGTCACCTACACCTACACGCTCTCGCGGGACAGCGCCACGGGTGGTTCCTCGACGGTCAACTGGACGGTATCGGCGACCGGCGCCAACGCGGCGACGACGGCGGATTTTGGCGGCGCGTTCCCATCCGGAACGGCGACCTTCTTTGGCAGCGATTTGACGACGACGTTCAATGTCACGGTAACGGGCGACACCGCGGTTGAGCCGGACGAGCAGTTCACCGTCACGCTGACGCCTCTCACAACCGGCGGCAATGCCACGGTGCTCGCCACGAACAGCACCGCGTCGGGCCAGATCGACAACGACGACAACGCGCCTCCGACGAATCCGACGATTACGGTTGCAGCGGTCGATCTGGCGGAGAACGGGGCGGCGGTTGCCTCGGTGGCGACGGTTATGTCGACCGACGACAACTTTGGCGGCACGACGCTCCAATACGAGATCGTCACCAATCCGGGCAACCTGTTCACGATCAACAATGCGGGCGTGATCTCGTTTGCGGGCGGTGCAAACTACGAGTCGTCCACCGTTGGACTCCAGACCGAGAATGCGGGTCAGCCGAACGAGCGCAAGTACTTCAACGTCGTGGTACGCGCCGTGGAGAGCGGCGGCGGCCTCACCTCGGGCAACACGACGGTGAAGGTCTATCTCAACGACCTGAACGAGGCGCTGACCGACGCAACCTATGCGCCGAATGTGATGAGCGAGAACGCGGCAGCCGGGACAAGCGTTGCGGCGGCACCGAGCGTCGTCGACCCAGACACGGTGGCGGCAAACCGGGACTTCCGCTACAGCCTGGTCAATGCCGACGGCAGCAATTACAGCGGAACTGCCTTTGCCATCAACGCCACCACGGGCGCGATCTCGGTCGGCGCGGGCGGACTTCCCAATGTGTCTTCCCAGACGGTCATCCCGGTCTATGTGAAGATCACCGACAAGGGCGGCGCCGGCTTTTCCCACACCGAGCAGGTTGATGTCACCGTCAACCCGATTAACACGCCTCCGACCAATCCGACGATTACGGTTGCGGCGGTGGACCTGGCGGAGAACGGGGCGGCGGTTGCCTCGGTGGCGACGGTCGCGTCGACCGACGACAACTTTGGCGGCACGACGCTCCAATACGAGATCGTCACCAATCCGGGTAACCTGTTCACGATCAACAATGCGGGCGTGATCTCGTTCGCTGCCAACGCGAACTACGAGTCGACCACCGTTGGACTCCAGACCGAGAATGCGGGTCAGCCGAACGAACGCAAGTACTTCAACGTTGTAGTACGCGCCGTGGAGAGCGGCGGCGGCCTCACCTCGGGCAACACGACGGTGAAGGTCTATCTCAACGACCTCAACGAGGGGCCGAGCGACGCGACCTATACGCCGAATGTGATGAGCGAAAGCGCTCCTTCGGGAACGCCCGTCGCTGCGGCTCCGACTGTAGTCGACCCAGACACGGCGGCGGCGAACCGTAACTTCCGCTTCTACCTGGTCAATGCTGACGACACCAACTACAGCGGTAACAGCTTCACCATCAATTCTACAACGGGCGCGATTTCGGTCGGTGCTGGGGGGCTACCCAGCGTAGCCGTCCAAACGGTCGTCCCGGTCTATGTGAAGATCATAGACATGGGTGGTACCGGCTTCTCCTACACCGAGCAGGTTGACGTCACCGTCAACCCCGCAAGCGTAAATTCTCCCCCAACCGCGCCGACGATTTCGGTAGCAGCGGTAGATCTGACAGAGAACGGGACGGCTGTTGCCTCGGTGGCGACGGTGGCGTCAAGCGACGACAACTTTGGCGGCACGACGCTCCAATACGAGATCGTCACCAATCCCGGCAACCTTTTCACGATCAACAATGCGGGGGTGATCTCGTTCGCGGGCGGTGCCAACTACGAGTCGTCCACCATCGGACTCCAGACCGAGAATGCCGGTCAGCCGAACGAACGCAAGTACTTCAACGTTGTGGTACGCGCCGTGGAGAGCGGCGGCGGCCTAACCTCGGGCAACACGACGGTGAAGGTCTACCTCGACGATTTGAACGAGGGACCGACCGATGCGACTTATACGCCGAACGCGATCATCGAAAACGCCATTGTTGGAACAACCATTGCGGTTGCTCCGACAGTGACAGATCCCGACACGGTGGAGGCAAACCGCAACTTCCGCTACAGCTTGGTCAATGCTGACGGCACCAATTACATTGGTAATAGCTTCACGATCAATGATACGACCGGCGAGATCAAGGTCGGCGTTGGCGGACTTCCCAATGTAGCGGTCCAGACGGTGATCCCAGTTTATGTCAAGATCACCGATATGGGCGGGACTGGTGCGTCACATACCGAACAGGTTGATGTCACGGTCAATCCCGTGGGCCATCAGCCAGCTCAACCTCCGAACGATATCCAGCTCAGCGGCACGACGGCCTTGGAGTATGCTGCCACGGGAACGGAAATCGGCACATTGACTGCGACAGACCCAGACGGAGCGGGAGCTTTCACCTTCTTGCTCACGGATGACCGGTTCGAGATCGTCGGCAGCCGCCTCCTTGTGAAGAACGGCTTCAAACTCGACTTCGAGCAGGCTCGGTCGCATCAGGTCGCCGTCCAGGTTAAGGACGCGACTGGGCTGACCTTTACGAAGAACCTCACGATCAATGTCGGCGATGTGAATCCAGAGTTCACCCTCGGCACGGTCGGCGACGACGTGTTCTACGGCGGCGCAGCCAACGATCGGCTCTCAGGCAATTTCGGCAACGATCGGCTCTATGGCGGCGCCGGCAACGACATTGTGAAGGGCGAGCGCGGCAACGACGTCATCGGTGGCGGAGACGGGAAGGACAAGCTCTATGGCTTCAAGGGATCGGCGAGCAAAGATGCCTTCGTCTTCGACACCAAGCTCACCAGCAAGTCGGTGGCGAACAAGCACAAGGACGTGATCTACGACTTCGGGCCGAAATACGACTCGATCTACCTCGACGACGCCGCATTCACCAACAAGACAATCGCAAAATATGCGAAAGGAAAGGGTGTTTCCCTTGATAAGAAACTGAAATTCAAGAGCAGTTTCTTCAAGGTCGGCGACAAGGCCTTGGACAAGGACGACTTCCTCATCTTCAATAAAGCCAAGGGCAAGCTATACTGGGACGTCGATGGCTCGGGATCGAAGGGAATGCTCGAGATCGCCACCATCAAGTTGCAGAAGGGCGAGTCGACGACACTGACCTACAAGGACTTCTTCTTCATCTAGTTGAGGCAAGACCAAGGATCCCCCTCAGCGAAAGCCGAGGGGGATCTTGTCGTAACTGGTTCGGAATTGGATTTCCGCCCTCCCGAATCCAGCTCTACCGTTTGGGTTTGCCGCACGATTTTGGCAGATGCCGGATCCTCCGGACGAGGCTCTAACAGCAGATCAGATGTATGCCGAGAATGCCGCGAGTGGTGGTATGTCGACTGCCGCCCAAGCAAGCAGTTGCTTCCGCCGGGCGATGGTGCCTTGCCCCGATGTCGAAACCTATTTCGACGCACCTCGGCGTCGCGCAACGACATTTAATGACGAGCGCGAAATGCGCCCGAATTTCTCCCGGTTTCTCAACATGCGGCTCGTTTTGGAACTCGTGAACGAGAGGCCGGCCGAGAGACGGGAGGACGGTCCATCGAAGATCTTGCGACGTCACATGGATCGGAGTTGGTTCCGAATTAGAAGCCAATCAGTTCCCCATAACCGAAAATGCCTCTCATCCGCTATCAGGATGCCGATCAGCTGCGATGATCCTCAAGGATCATTTCGGCGCCTTTCTCGGCAATCATCAGTGTTGGGGAATTGGTGTTCCCACTCGTGATCGCGGGCATGATCGATGCATCGATGACGCGGAGATTTTCGACCCCCCGGACGCGTAACCGGGCGTCCGTCACGGCCAATGGATCCTCAGAAATCCCCATCCTGGCGGTGCCAACCGGGTGGAAGATCGTCGTACCGATGTCCCGCGCGCCAGCGAGAAGTTCCTCATCCGTTTGGAGCTCGGGACCCGGCTTGTACTCTTCGGGATGATACTTTTTCAGTGCGGGCATCGACACGATCCGCCGTACCAGCCGGAGCGACTCGACGGCTACCTCCTGGTCTTCCACGGTCGACAACGCATTAAGCCGGATCGCCGGAGGCGTGGCAGGATCGTCGCTGGTGATATGAATGGATCCGCGGCTGGTTGGCCGCAAGTTGCAGACGCTCGCCGTGAAGGCCGGGAACGGGTGGGGAGCATCCCCAAACTTGTCGAGCGAGAGGGGCTGAATGTGAAACTGCAGGTTCGGGGTCGCGTAGCGCGGTGACGAGCGTGCGAAGGCACCCAGTTGGGACGGCGCCATGGTGAGAGGACCGCGGCGGAAGAGCGCGTATTCGAGCGCCATGTGGCCCTTCCTGATGAGCGAGCGATACTCCTCGTTCAGCGTCCGCACTCCCGAGACGCGGAAAATGGGGCGGAGTTGCAGGTGGTCCTGCAGGTTTTCGCCGATGCCCGGCAGATGCCGGATCACCGCAATGCCGCGCTGCTGGAGAAGAGCGCCGTTGCCCAGCCCCGAAAGCTGCAGGAGTTGAGGCGTTGCGACGGCACCTGTCGATACGATGACTTCCCGCCGCGCCATCACGCGTCTCACACCGCCATTCTGCCGAAACTCCACGCCAACCGCGCGTTTGCCATCGAAGAGAATCCGGGTCGCATGCGCGTGCGTCTCAACTTTCAGGTTCGGGCGCGATAAAGCGGGTCTCAGAAAACCTCGAGCGGAGGACCAGCGGCGTCCGCTCTTCTGGTTGACGTGAAAATAGGCTACGCCTTCGTTGCTTCCAGTGTTGAAATCATCCGTTCGCGGAAAGCCCGCCTCGACCGCGGCTTCGACGAATGCATCGAGGATGTCCCAACGCACACGCGGCGCCTCAACGCGCCACTCGCCGCCAACACCATGATGCTCGCCCTGACCGAGATAATGGTCCACCTGCCGCCGGAAGATCGGTTTGACGTCATCCCAGCCCCAGCCGGTGAGCCCCAGCTGACGCCAGCCATCATAATCCTCCCGCTGACCGCGCATATAGATCATCGCATTGATGGCGGACGAGCCGCCAAGGACCTTGCCGCGCGGGTAGTTGAGGACGCGATCGTTGAGGCCCGGCTCGCTCTCGGTCTTATACATCCAGTCGGCGCGCGGGTTGCCGATGGCAAAAAGGTATCCCACTGGGATGTGAAACCAGATCCAGTTGTCTTTGCCGCCAGCCTCCAGCAGGCACACTGAATCACGTGGACTGACCGACAATCGGTTCGCCAGAACGCACCCGGCAGAGCCCGCACCAACGACGACGTAGTCGAACGTTTCATTCATCGGCATGGGTAACCTCGATAATTGGACCGCCGCGTTGCGGTTCTCGCCGCTCCCACGTCGAACTTATTGCGGCGCTTTCCTCTTCAGGAGTTCCATGACCTCGCCCGCGATACCGCGTCGGAACAGCAGCACGCAGATCACGAAGATGATGCCGATCAACACGGTCACGGGAAAATCGGAAGCCGCCAGATAATTCTGCAGGGCAATCACGAGTCCAGCACCGACAACTGGCCCGATCAGCGTTCCGATGCCCCCCAACAACGTCATCAAAATGACCTCACCGGACATTTGCCACTGTACGTCGGTAAGGGTCGCGAACTGAAAGACGATCGCCTTCGTGCCTCCTGCCAAACCTGCCAATGCCGCCGACATCACGAAGGCGCCAAGCTTGTAGCGATCAACACGATAACCCAGCGATACCGCCCGCTTCTCGTTTTCCCGAATGGCTTTGAGAATATTCCCGAAGGGCGAGTTCACGATGCGCCAGATTGCGAAAAAGCCGGCCAGAAAAATCGCCAGCGTGACATAGTACATCGGCAACGGGTGATTGAGATCGAGAAGCCCGAGAAGATGGCCGCGTGGGACACCCTGAATGCCATCTTCGCCATGAGTGAAAGGCACCTGCAGGCAGATGAACGCGAACATTTGTCCGAGTGCGAGCGTGATCATGGCGAAATAGATGCCTTGGCGCCGGATCGCCAGGAATCCGACGAAGACGCCGAGGATTGCCGCGCCGGTAGCGCCAAGAAGGATGCCGGAAAGAGGCTCCCATCCCCACACCTTGACGGCGTGCGCAGTAATGTAGGCAGCGCCGCCGAAGAATGTCGCGTGGCCGAACGAGAGTAGCCCCACATAGCCGATCAGCAGGTTGAACGCGCACGCGAAGAGCGCGAAGCACAGAACGCTCATCAGGAAAATCGGGTAAAGGAAAAAAGGAGCTGCCAAAAGCAGCGCCAGAACGATGGCGCCGAGGAGCGCCGTCGAGGTTCGCAGTTTGGATTGGGATGTTAAGAGGCCGGTTTCAACAGTCATGATGTCATTCCTCCCGACCGAAGAGACCTGCCGGCCTGACGAGCAGAACGATGGCCATCACGACAAAAATCACGATGCTTGAGGCCTCTGGGTAGAACACTTTTGTCAAGCCTTCTAGCACCCCGAGCATATACCCGGTGATGATGGCGCCAAGAATTGAGCCCATGCCTCCGACAACCACCACCGCGAAGACGATGATGATGAGGTTGCTCCCCATGAGCGGGCTTACCTGATAGACAGGCGCAGCGAGCACCCCTGCGAGCCCGGCAAGTGCGGCGCCCAATCCGTAAGTGAGCGTCAGAAGTTGCGGCACGTTTACGCCGAAAGCCTGCACCAATGTGGCGTTCTCGGTGGCGGCGCGCAGGTAGGCCCCAAGACGGGTCTTTTCGATGAGAAGCCATGTCCCCACGCAGATCACGAGGGATGCGATGACAACCCATCCGCGATAGATCGGCAGGAACATGAATCCGAGATTGACGCCTCCGGCAAGTTGGGATGGCGGCGAAAAGGGCTTGCCGGCTGCCCCGAACCAATATCGGAACGCGCCTTCGAAAATGAGGGCGAGCCCGAACGTCAGCAGGAGCCCATAGAGCGGATCAAGCCCGTAGAGACGGCGCAACATCGTGCGTTCGACAACGATGGCCGAAGCACCGACGATCAGAGGAGCGGCGATGAGGGCGGGCCAATAGCCGATGCCCGCGTATTCGAGCAGCAGATAAGCTGCGAACGCGCCCAGCATATATTGTGCGCCGTGGGCGAAATTGATGACCCGGAGCAAGCCGAAGATGACGGCCAATCCAAGACTCAACAACGCGTAGAACGAGCCGTTTATCAAGCCGATGAGAATTTGCCCGTAGAGGGCGGGGGTCGGGATGCCGAAGATGGTGCTCATGCGATCTTAAACCCCGAGAACGTCATGCAACTGGCTCGTATGCGAATCGAGTTCGTGTCCGGCGAAGGAATTGACGATCCGGCCGTCCTCCATCAGATAGAAACGATCGGCGACCTTGCGGGCAAACCGGAAATTCTGCTCGACGAGCAGGATCGTCATCCCGCGTGCCTTCAACGTCACAAGCACATCGCCAATCCGCTGGATGATGACCGGCGCAAGCCCTTCGGTCGGCTCATCCAGAAGCAGAATTTTCGCGCCGGTCCGCAGGACGCGCGCAATCGCGAGCATCTGTTGTTCGCCACCAGAGAGTTTCGTGCCCTGGCTCCATCGCCGCTCGAGCAAATTGGGAAAGAGCTCGTAAATCTCAGCCACGCTCATGCCACCCTCGGCGACCTTTGGCGGAAGCATGAGGTTTTCCTCGACGTTCAGGCTGGCAAAGATGCCGCGCTCTTCGGGTACATATCCCAAGCCGGCCTGGGCAACCCGATGGAGCGGCAGCCTGAGAAGATCGTGCCCTCGCAGGTTGACGACACCCTGGCGCCTTCCCAGAATGCCCATGATCGCGCGAAGCGTGGTGGTCTTGCCGGCGCCGTTGCGCCCGAGCAGCGTCACCGTTTCGCCCTCGCGGATAGCGAGGTCGACGCCGTGGAGGACATGACTTTCCCCGTACCAAGCTTGAAGTCCGCGAACATCGAGGAGCGGTGCATCACTCATGCTCGGTTCCCATATAGGCTTCGCGCACCCGCGGATCCGCACTCACGACGTCGTAAGCGCCATCGGCCAGAATTTCTCCACGAGCCAGGACGGTGACGCGGTCACAGAGGTCGGCAACCACATTGAGATTGTGTTCAACCATCAGAACAGTTCGCTGCTTGGCGATGCGACGGATGAGTTCGGAAATCCGGCCGATGTCCTCGTGTCCCATCCCGGCCATCGGTTCGTCGAGAAGCAGGACTGTCGGATCCAACGCGAGGGTGGTGGCGATTTCGAGGGCACGCTTGCGCCCATAGGACAATTCGACCGCCGGCAGATGCTCATAGCGAGAAAGCCCCACGGCGTCGATGAGCGACATTGCCTGATCGTCGACCTTGGACAGTACGTTCGATGAGCGCCAGAATTGCGTCGCGAGATTGGACGGGCGCTGCAGGGCCACGCGCAGGTTGTCACGGACGCTCAGGTGGGGAAACACGGCCGAAATCTGAAAGGACCGGACGAGACCGAGGCGGGCGACTTCCGCGGGTTTTAAACGCGTGATGTCAGCTCCACGAAACATAATCCGACCTCGAGTCGGCGTCAGGAACTTGGTGAGGAGGTTGAAAACCGTCGTCTTGCCGGCGCCATTTGGTCCGATCAGCGCATGAACCGTCCCCTCGTTCACCGACAGCGTCACGTCCTTCACGGCGAGAAAGCCGCGGAATTCCATCGAGAGACCCGTCGCACTCAGGATCGGTTGGGAATTGACCATCATGCGCTCGTCAATCTCGGGTAATGAGCAGGCGGGCACGCCGGATGGTGGTGCATGCCCGTCGGATTTCGAGGGACTATCGAAGCGTCGCGAACGGGGAACGGTGAACCATTCCCGCTTCCGCCGAGACTTACTGTGTTACCTGACAGCCGCTATCCGCAACGGACAGGAATGCTTCATCGCCGGGCACCTTGGCGAGTTGCTTGTACATGTCCCATTCGCCTTTGCTTTCTTCCGGTTTCTTCACCTGGAAAAGATACATGTCGTAGACCATGCGGCCGTTCGGAAGCACCTTGCCCTTTTTTGCGAAGACGTCCTCGACCGGCATTTCGTGCAGCAGTTTCGCGACAGGCTCGGTTGCATCCGTTCCGGCTTTCTGGATCGCCTTGAGATACTGCAGGACCGTCGAATAGGTGCCAACGTGGATCATGTTCGGCATGCGGCCGGTCTTTTCCATGTACCGTTTGCCAAATGCGCGGTTCTCATCATTCTGATCCCAATACCAGCCCTCGGTCAGCGTCAGGCCTTGTGCGGCCTTGAGGCCGAGTCCCTTGACCTCGGCCAAGGTGAAGAGAAGTGCGGCGAGGCGCGTGCCGCCTTGGGTAATGCCGAACTCGGAAGCCTGCTTGATGGCGTTCGCTGTATCAAGGCCTGCGTTGGCAAAGCCGATCACATTGGCACCCGAGCTCTGCGCTTGCAGCAGGAACGATGAGAAATCGTTGGCGGCGAGCGGGTGACGGACCGCGCCGAGAACTTGGCCACCCTTCGATTTCACGAACTTCGATGTTTCGCCTTCGAGCGAATAACCGAATGCATAATCGGCGGTGAGGAAAAACCATTTGTTCCCGCCGTTCTCGACAAGCGCCCCGCCCGTTCCCACTGCCAGCGCGTGGGTATCGTAGGCCCAGTGGAACCCGTAGGGGGAGCATTGCTTTCCGGTCAGGTCCGTGGTTGCCGCGCCGGTGACCATCGTGATCTTCTTTTTCTCCTTCGACAGGCCCTGTACGGCCAGCGCCACCGAAGAGGTGGTCAGTTCCATGATGGCATCCACCTTCTCGGTGTCGTACCATTGGCGCGCGATGCCGGAGGCGACGTCAGGCTTGTTCTGGTGATCGGCGCTTACGATCTCGATGGGAACCCCGAGCACTTTGCCCCCAAAGTCCTGGACGGCCATTCGGGCTGCTTCAGCGGACCATTTGCCGCCGAAATCCGCGTAGACGCCGGATTGGTCGTTCAAAATTCCGATCTTGACCACGCCGTCCGATGCCTGCTGCGCGTAGGCGGATTGTGCCAGGACGCTGCAACTCAGGACGAACAATAGCTTCTTGAGAACTTTCATAGGCTTTTCTCCCTGTTGTTATCGAAAGTTGAACCAGCCCGACTGTTAGGTCCGCATCGTGAAACTACGAGCGGCGACGGTCAAGGAAGCTAAAGGCGGTTTCAGTCACCCGGACGGCAGCAAGGCTTCATCCTTAAGTCGCATGGGCATCGGCGGAGATCCGACTGGCGAAGGCTCGTCGGCCCTGTTGAAACTCAATCGGCGCAAGGAAAGATTTCCCGCCCCGCGCCACTGCGATCTCATGCCTCTTTCACGACGTGAAGATCCATCGCGTCGATCAACCCGCTGCGGCGCGCCTCCTGGGCGGCAATCTTGGCCTTGAGTTCCTGGAGCGTGCTCCGGTGCGATCCGAATACAGCGATCCCCGCCAGAATAGCTGTGACGCTAGTCAGGAGAATCAGCGCGTCGGATCGCAACAGGCCAAGAACCAGGGCCGCGAGAACAACCGAGCCTGTCGCCATCGCGCCTCTCGCCACAACCATGATTTTCCGACATCGTTCGGCGGCCTCCGCCAGCCTGTCGATTTCTGTTTCGAGGTCGGTGATGTCGTCATGAAGGCTCATGTCGATATTCATTCCATGCCCTTCCCGAACTGACAATCGGGTCCGGATGGCACCTCCTGCTAGACATGACCATCTACGTGGGATGGCAGGGCAGCGTATAATGAGGGGCGAATCAACTCTTTCGGGCGGTAGTCATTCATGGCCACGACATTCAGATCATTCATGACCCGCCTCTTCGGCAGTGGGGAGGGCAATGCGGCAAAGGCCCCGCCATCCGTCGAGCCGACCGAGTATAAGGGCTATCTTATCACCCCTGCTCCCTATCCGGCTAAGGGCCAATATCAGACGGCCGGGCTGATCGAGAAAGATTTCGAGTCCGGTCGCAAAGAGCACCGGTTCGTCCGAGCCGAAACCCATTCCACTATGGAGGATGCGGTGTCGTTTGCGCTGGCGAAAGGCAAGCAGATCGTCGACGAGCAGGGCGATCGAATTTTTGGCTGATCGGCTAGCGATCTCGCTTCAGCTTGGCAGCACGATGCAGCTACCGCCAAGAGAACGAATCTTCCCGCACAACCGATCAGCAATCTCTCGCGAAGCCGCGGGTACCCGAACGCGATAGAATGTTCGGGTTCCTCGACTTCGCAGGCGCGTGCCGATCACCATCGGTTGCACGTCGCCGAGCGCTGCCGCATAGCTTCGGCTCGCCCGAGAGAAGGCGCGCAATGCGCGGTCCTTCGAGAAATTTCCGGCAAGCTGCACGCCCCACGGCGCAAACGGTGCCTCCTCCGGACCATCCTGGCTTGGGCGACGCAGAAGCGCCGTCACCTGCAGGCATGAAAGTGACGGTTCCTCCGACGGATCGGGCTGCTTCTGCCCCTCGCCCTTGCGGATCGCTGCCCAATCCTCGGCCGATTGTCCTGTCACCGCGTACACATAATCCAGCGTCTCAGGGGCGAGGCTTCGCTGGGCTGCGAGCCAGTCCGTCACGCGGGCAGGGCCGCCGTTATAGGCCGCCGCCGCTAGACCGCGATTGCCAAAGCGCGTTGTCAGTTCTGCGATAAACTCCGCCGCCTTGGGGATCGCCTGCTCGGGATCGAACGGGTCTGCCAAGCCGCGCTCGTGTGCGGTGCCAGGCATGAACTGCGCGACGCCCTGTGCGCCGGCGCGACTCGTGACGCCGGTTCGAAACGAACTTTCCTGCCAGATAAGCCTGGTGAGAAACTCGATAGGGATTTCGTGCGATCGCGCGCTATCTTCGATCAAGCGGCAGAGCGCCTGCTCGACTGTTTCCGTAGAGGGCGAGGCCACTGCTGCGGCGATGCTGAAGAGCAAACAGCCGAACGAGGCGCAAAACCGCGCAATTCTTCTAATCGTACCCGATTTCGAGACAGAAGGTCGTTCTTCGGGTATCCGGCCGGACACGGGGTTTGTAACGTCGCGGCCAAACCGACCCCGCACGAATTGGCCAAGATGTAAGTCGATCATATCGGACACGATGCCACCCAAGCGTTGGGCATTATCCTCGCTGCCGACGATCCTGCAATCCGCCACCGCAAGATGACGTGATTGCTGCGGATGGGCTCAGATCGGCAGAGGCCCGTCGTTCTTGACCTCCTCCATCGCCGCATAAGTCCGTGTTTCCTTGACCCCGGGGAGTGACAGCAGGACTTCGCCCAAAAACCGCCGATATGTCGCCATGTCGGCGAGCCGCGTCTTGATGAGGTAATCAAAACCACCCGCCACCATGTGACACTCCAACACCTCCGGTGCACGACGGACGGCCTGGGCGAATTTGTCGAAAACGTCGGGCGTTGTCTTGTCGAGTAGAACCTCGACAAACACCAGGAGACCGAATCCCAGGCGGTGAGGATCAAGTCGGGCACTGAACCCAAGGATGTAGCCTTCCTTCTGAAGGCGCTTGACGCGATCGCTCGTCGCCGTCGGGGAGAGCCCGATCCGGTCTGCCAACTCGTTGTTGGCGATCCGACCGTCCACCTGCAGCACGGAGAGGATGCGGCGGTCAATTCTGTCGATTTCTGTCATAAATCCAGTTTCCCGCGCAAAAAGCGGATTATACGCGGGGAGGCCGCCGAAATCGACTATCGAAATTCGGTCCTGTCGAGCGTAGCTTCACTTCATCCCCACCGATAGGAATGGCCGCAGCGTGCTCGATTCCCACGCGGGACCGCACAGATGCTGGGGATGGGAACGCACCACAGAGAACACGTATGAGCATCGCAAAAGCCGACAATTTTCCCCATGACTCGTCGATCGCCGAGTGGCCTGCTGCCGGGCCGGAGAGAGGTCCGTTCTCGCAGTTTGCGCCGCCGATCCGTCAGCAAGGCGATTTGAGAGCGAGAATCACCCGTGCCTACCGTCGTCCCGAGCCTGAAATCCTGCCCGGTCTCATCGCCGAGGCCACGTTGCCGGCGATGACTGTCGAGGCAGCCGGGAAGGTCGCGGCAAAGCTCGTCAAAAGGTTGCGGGCCAAGCATCGCGGCGGCGGCGTCCAGGGCCTCGTTCACGAATACTCTCTCTCGACCCAGGAGGGCGTCGCCCTCATGTGTCTCGCGGAGGCATTGTTGCGCATCCCGGATCGAGCCACCCGCGATGCGCTCATCCGCGACAAGATCGCCCCTGGGGACTGGCATTCCCATGTGGGCAACAGCCCCTCGCTGTTCGTGAACGCCGCCACGTGGGGGCTTGTCGTCACCGGTAAACTGACATCGGCCACGAGCGAACAGGACCTCTCATCCGCCCTCACGCGCCTGGTGGCGCGCTGCGGCGAGCCGGTCATTCGCAAAGGCGTCGATGTCGCCATGCGCATGATGGGCGAGGAGTTCGTGAAGGGCCAGACCATCGAGGAGGCGATCGAGAACAGCCGTAAACTTGAAGCGGCGGGTTTCCGGTATTCCTATGACATGCTGGGAGAGGCGGCGACCACGGCCGAGGACGCGGCGCGCTACTATACCGATTACGAGCAGGCCATCCATGCCATCGGCAAGGCTTCGGCCGGACGCGGCATCCATGAGGGGCCGGGCATCTCGATCAAGCTGTCGGCACTTCATCCGCGCTACGCGCGTTCGCAGGCCGACCGCGTCATGGGAGAATTGCTGCCGAAAGTGAAGGCGCTGGCGATCCTCGCGCGTCGCTACGACATTGGGCTCAACATCGACGCCGAGGAAGCGGATCGTCTCGAGATCTCCCTCGATCTGATGGAAGAACTGTGCTTTGTCCCGGAACTCGCCGGCTGGAACGGCATCGGCTTTGTCGTGCAGGCTTACGGCAAGCGCTGCCCCGCGGCAATCGACTTCCTGGTGGACCTCGCTCGGCGAAGCAACCATAGGCTGATGGTCCGGCTGGTGAAGGGCGCCTATTGGGACGCCGAAATCAAGCGAGCTCAAGTCGATGGTCTCGACGATTTTCCTGTCTATACCCGCAAGATCTACACGGACGTGTCCTACATCGCGTGTGCCCGCAGGCTCCTTGACGCGCCCGATGCGGTGTTCCCGCAATTTGCCACCCACAACGCTCAGACTCTCGCGACCATTTTCAAGATGGCAGGCGACGACTACCATGCGGGGCAATACGAGTTCCAATGTTTGCATGGCATGGGCGAGCCTCTCTACGAGGAGGTCGTGGGCCCCGCCAAACTGAACCGCCCCTGCCGCATCTATGCCCCGGTTGGCACTCACGAGACGCTGCTTGCCTACTTGGTGCGCCGCCTGCTGGAGAATGGCGCCAACAGCTCGTTCGTGAACCAGATCGCCGACAAGAACATTCCCATCAGTGAACTCGTGGCCGATCCAGTGACGATCGCAAATAGCATCAAGCCTTTGGGCGCTCCGCACCCGAGAATATCGCTGCCGCGGGATCTCTATGGCGTCTCGCGGAAAAATTCCTCCGGCATCGATCTTTCCAACGAACAGGAGCTTGCCGCGCTTTCGGAGATGCTGCTCGCAAGCACTGAGATCGCCTGGACGGCTGTTCCGTTGCTGGGTGATGGGGAGGGCGCAGGAGAGCCGCAGCCGGTGCTCAATCCGGCCGACCATCGCGATCAGGTCGGCACCGTCGTGGAGGCCTCTCCTGAGGCGATCGAAGCAGCGTTCGGACATGCGATCGCAGCCGCGTCCGGTTGGGCCGCGACGCCAGCGACAGACAGGGCGGCCTGCCTGATGCGCGCGGCCGATCTGATGCAAGATCGCATGCCGACACTGCTCGGCTTGATCGTGCGCGAGGCGGGAAAATCGATTCCCAACGCCATCGCCGAGGTGCGCGAAGCCATCGACTTCCTGCGTTACTACGCAGGGCAGGTTCGCGAGGGATTCGATATCTCGACCCACCGGCCGCTCGGCCCGGTGGTCTGCATCAGCCCCTGGAACTTCCCACTTGCGATCTTCACCGGTCAAGTTGCAGCGGCCCTGGCGGCGGGCAATCCAGTGCTTGCCAAGCCCGCCGAAGAGACATGCCTGATCGCCGCCGAAGGCGTGCGCATCCTCCGTCAGGCCGGTGTTCCGGCAGGCGTATTGCAGTTGCTGGCGGGCGCAGGCGAGGTGGGTGCCGCCCTGGTGGGCAATGCCGCCACGCGCGGCGTGATGTTCACCGGCTCGACAGAGGTGGCACGCCTGATCCAGCGCCAGTTGGCGGAGCGCCTTTCCCCGGACGGGCAAACCATCCCCCTCATTGCCGAAACCGGGGGCCAGAACGCGATGATTGTCGATTCCTCAGCTTTGGCAGAGCAAGTCGTAGGCGATGTCATCGCGTCGGCCTTCGACAGCGCCGGTCAGCGCTGCTCCGCGTTGCGGGTCTTGTGCCTTCAAGAAGAAATTGCAGATCGCACCCTTGCGATGCTGAAAGGCGCGGTGCGTGAACTGCGCGTCGGCAATCCCGATCGCCTAGCGACGGATGTGGGGCCTGTGATCAGCGAGGAAGCACGCCGCACGATCGGCCAGCATGTTCAAGCGATGGCAGCGCGCGGCCGCAGCATCGAGGCGGTGCCCCTGCCCGAAGAGGCACGGCACGGCACGTTCGTGGCGCCGACCTTCATCGAGATCGAGAGCCTCGATGAGCTGGAGCGCGAGGTGTTTGGTCCCGTCCTTCACGTGATTCGCTATAAGCGCGAGAACCTGGATCAGCTTATCGATGACATCAACGCTACCGGTTACGGTCTGACTTTCGGTCTTCACACGCGGATTGACGACACGATGGCACGTGTCTCTAACCGCATCGAGGTCGGCAACATTTATATCAATCGCAATATTATCGGGGCCATCGTCGGCGTCCAGCCCTTCGGCGGCTGCGGCCTCTCCGGTACGGGGCCCAAGGCGGGAGGGCCGCTCTATCTGCTGCGCCTCTTGAGCGTCCGGCCGAAGATCGCGCTGGAACTGGACTCCCCAGAGGCGAATCAGGTCCCCGCGCGAGCGTATTGCGAGTGGCTTGTCCGCAATGGCCGCAAAACGGAAGCCGCCCGCGTTCGCGATTACCTCGATCGTTCGCTTGTTGGCGCGAGCATGGAACTTCCCGGGCCTGTGGGCGAGCGCAACATCTATGCGCTGCGCAGGCGTGGGCGGGTCCTGCTCGTACCCGAAACGGAGACCGGACTGCTCCTCCAGGTCGGCGCTGCGCTTGCAACCGGCAACGACATTGCGATTGATGCCTCCGATGCCCTTTTCGGTGTGTTGCGTGAGATGCCCGCAGACCTTGCCGATCGAATCCTGAGGATCGCCGATTGGGGGAGGGCCTATCCAATCGCTGCAGTGCTGGTTGAGGGCGACCAGGAACCCCTGCTCGACATCAACCGCCGTGTTGCTGCACTGGAGGGTCGGATCGTCGTCGTGCAAGGAGCATCCAGTGCCGGCCTGGCATCCGGCGCAGAAGATTATTGCCTCGATTGGTTGATCGAAGAAACGTCCACGAGCATCAACACGGCAGCAGCTGGCGGGAACGCCAGCCTGATGATGATCGGCTGAGCGGCGAGGCGCGCGGTGAAAGCGTCACCGCGCGGTTGGAGGTCGGCACGTCGGTCAGGTCAATCGCCCGCGCGCTGCAACTGGCAGTTCTCCGACGATTTCACCCCCTCTGACGGTGATAAGACGATCGACCATGTTCACCACCACGCAAACATGGTTGGGCACGATACGCACGATATCGCCGACATTGGGGCGTAGGTTGCATGCTGCGAGGTCGAGAAAGCCGTGCTCCTCCGCAAAGCGCGCTATTTTGGCTTCCGGATGCTCAATGATAAGGCCATGACCCTCGAGCCCACCGGTATCGCTGGTCAGGGTTTTTGATCCGGAATCGAGGATGCCGCGGTCGGATTCTGCGCGGCTAACGACAGTGGCGTAAACGGTCAAGGCACAATCCGCGAGGGTCGCCATCCCGGCCGCCAGCATCATCCGGTCGTTGAAGATGTAGGTTCCGGCGCGATGTTCTGTCGTGCCCTTGATCTTTCCGAGGTTGACGAGGCTCGGAGTTCCGCCGGTTGACACTATTCTGGCAGTCAGGCCGGCCTCGTGAATTCCCGCAAGCGCGGAATCGAGAAAGGCTTGTGTGCCGGTAACCGCATCCTCGGGAGCGTAGAACATGAATCCCGCGAACGAGAGCCCGGGTCGAGAGGCGATATCCCTCGCGAGCGCAACCGCCTCGGTGACGCTCGTCACGCCGGCGCGCTTGCGGCCCGTGTCGCATTCCACCAGCACGTCGAGATCGCGGCCTGCAATTTCTGCGGCGCGCGGAAGCCCCGCAATGACCGTCGGATTATCCGCCGCGACCGTAATTTTTGCCCGCGACAGCAACGCACCGAGGCGATCGAGTTTCTGCTCCCCGAGGATGTTGTAGGAGATCAAGATGTCGTCGTGCCCGCCATCGGCCATGACCTCGGCTTCGCCGATTTTCTGGCAGGTGATGCCGCGCGCGCCAGCATCGCGCTGCATGCTGGCGAGAACAGGGCTTTTGTGGGTTTTGATGTGAGGGCGGTTTGCAGTTCCGGCCGCGTCGCAGAGCGCCTGCACCCGGGCGATGTTGCGCTCCACGATGTCAAGGTCGATCACGACAGCGGGTGTTCCGAATTGACGCGCCACTTCCGTCTTCAGGGCTTCGGTGCTCATCGTTCCTCCAGCCAAATTCAAGCAGATCAGCTCAAAATCCACGTTCCGGTATCAGGGCTCGGTCGGAAGCCCTTCGAGTTGTGCGATTGCCATCATGACGCCGCGAATTTCGGCAAGACCGCGGAGGCGACCGATGGCCGGGTAACCGGGATGCGTCGGCTTGCCCACGTCGTCGAGCAGTTCCCGTCCATGGTCGGGCCGGAACGGAATTCGCCAGTCTTCGGCTCCCGCATCGCGCCGACGCTTCTGCTCCTGCAACAGCACACGCACAACCGCTACCATATCCACGTCGCCGCCGAGATGATCGGCTTCCTCGAAAGATCCATCGGGATCCTTGGTCACATTTCGAAGGTGAGCGAAATGAATGCGATCAGCGAAGCGCCTTGCCATGGCCGGAAGGTCGTTCCCCGGCCGTGCGCCGAGCGAGCCGGTGCAGAACGTGAGCCCGTTGCTGTGCGAGGGATGAAGGGCGAGAATGGCTGCAAGGTGCTCCTCCGAGCTGACGATCCGCGGCAATCCGAGCAGCGGGCGCGGCGGGTCGTCGGGGTGAATCCCCATGCGAATGCCGACCTCTTCGGCGGTCGGAATGACCGCGCGGAGGAACCGACCAAGATTCTCCCGCAGCCGGTCCGACGAAACGTTCTTGAAGCGCGCGAGCATCGTGCGCAGGCCCGGAAGGTCATAGCGGTCGAAAGCGCCGGGAAGTCCAGCCATGATATTGGCCAGAAGCTTTTCACGATTGTCCGGCGTGGAAGCCTTGAACCAGGCGCGTGCCCGTTCGAGTACCTCCGGCGCATGGTCGTTCTGCGCGCCTGAGCGTTCGAGCATGAAACAGTCGAAGGCCGCATATTCATGCGCATTGAAACGCAGAGCCCGGCCGCCGCCGGTGACAGGTGCGCGCAAGTCAGTCCGGGTCCAGTCTAGAACCGGCATGAAATTGTAACAGACGGTCCGGATGCCGCAGCTCGCGAGATTACGGAGCGAAATCCGGTAATTCTCGAAGAGCGGTTCGAGGTCGCCATCGCCAATTTTGATGGCTTCGACCACCGGCAAGCTCTCGACCACGCTCCACCGCAAGCCGAGCCCGCGATCGCGTTCAATGAAGCGCTTGCGCGCTTCGATTGCGTCGCGCATCCATACGACCCCTGCGGGAACCTCGTGCAGCGCTGTCACGATGCCCGTGGCACCGGTCTGCCGCACATGAGCGAGGCTGATGATATCGTCCGGTCCCCACCAACGCCAAGTCTGTTCCATGAGCGAGTTGCTCCTTCCACTTCCAAAAATTCTCGTCAGCATCGCCGGTCTGACACCGTCGCCGCAAGGGGCTTGTCGCAATTTCATCAGAAGAGGCAAAAAACCCTGGGTCGTTCAGTCGGCCCGTGTCGAATGCCTCAGGTATCGTCGACGATGAGCTCAGGGTGCGTGGCCGCAAGCGTATCAGACACTTTCAGCACCTCAGAGAGATGCTCTCGCGCCGCATGTTCGGCCGCAGCCACATCGCCCTTGCTAACGGCGACGAGCATCGCCTTGTGCTGGGATATGAGGGTTGAGACAGGTGTCACGTCCGGCAGGCTGAGAAAGCGCAAACGATCGAACTGCGCCTTCTCCCGTTCCAGCACCGCCCAAATGTTGCCCACGTCGATACCGTCGGCGAATGCCCGATGGAACGCATCATCGGCGCGGGTGAAGCGCTCAGGTTCGTCGCGCGCCGCCTCCTGCTCGGCGATCGCCCTGTCCACATCCTTCCGGCTTTCGGCGGAAAGTCCCTGTTCCGCGGCTCGTCGCAGAATCGCGACTTCCATCGCTTCGCGCACAAAGCGCGCGCGGCGTACGGCCTGCAGGGAAATGGGGGTGATAAAGGTGCCACGCTGAGGCCAGACCTCGATCAGACCTTCCTCCACGAGCCGCAAAAGCGCTTCCCTCACGGGGGTCCGGCTTGTCCCGAAGCGGCGAGCAAGCTCATTCTCGGAGACCCGCGTGCCAGGCCGAAGGCGCAGCAGGATGATGTCCTGCCGAATGGTGGCGTGGATCGTGGCGACACTCAAAGGAGCCGACATAGGCCGCGCCACGTCCGCCCCGGCACGCTTCGGAGTCGGGGCGTTTTCCGGCGGCAGTTCGGGCACGACGGCGGGAACCTCTCTCATGCATCCCAGCCCAGATGGCCGAGGAAATCGCGTGTCCGGGCCTGAATCGGTGCATCGAAAATCTGCGCAGGCGGCCCCTGTTCGATAATCTGGCCGCTTTCGAAGACCACCACATGATCGGCGACCCGACGGGCAAAGGTCATCTCGTGAGTAACCACCACCATGGTCATGCCGTCGTCCGCGAGAGCCTTCATCACGTTGAGCACTTCCCCGATGGTCTCTGGATCGAGCGCGGAGGTCGGCTCATCGAACAGCATGACTTCAGGCTCCATCGCCAATGCGCGCGCGATGGCGACACGTTGCTGCTGGCCGCCAGAAAGATTGGCCGGGTAGTTGCCGGCCTTGTCGGACAATCCGACCTTGACCAGCAAAGCTTCTGCCCGCGCTCGCGATTGTTGCTCTGACAGCCCGAGGACGGTCGATGGTCCCATCATGACGTTCTGGATCGCCGTCTTGTGCGGGAACAACTCGAAATTCTGAAACACCATGCCCATGCGCTGGCGCACTTTGCGGATGGACGCGGGATCTCTTGGCAAGGGAACGCCATCGAACAGCAACTCGCCGCCATCCAGCGTTTCCAGCGCGTTCGTGCAACGCAGGAGAGTCGACTTCCCGGAGCCGGAGGGGCCGATGAGGCAAACGACCTGACCTCTCTCTACCTCCATCGAAACGCCCGACAGGGCCACGAAGTCACCATAGAGTTTACGAACGTCGCGGTATTGCAGGACGACTCGAGGAGCGGGCTGCATCGCTAAGGTGGCGGCTGTCATTCTGTGACCCCGAACTTTTTGTGAATCCAATCCGCGATCTTGGCCTGCGGGTATCCCAGCAACCAGTAGATGGCGGCCATGGCGGTCAGCATTTCGATCACGCGGAACGATTGTGACCGGATCTGCATGGCGGTGTGGGCGAGGTCGCCCACGGCGATAACGGAAACCAATGATGTGTCCTTGAACAACGTCACCCAGGTCGTCGCCAGTACCGGCAGCACACGTCGCCACGCCTGGGGAAGAACGATCTTGCGAAAGGCTTGGGCTTCGCTCATTCCCAGCGCGAGCGCTGCCTCGGTTTGTCCCTTGCGGATCGACTTGATGCCGGAACGAAAGGTTTCGGAATTGTAGGCGGTGTTGTTCAGCGACAAGGCCACGAGGCCGGTGATGAATGGCGAAAAGGCGATGCCGAATACAACCGGCATCACGTAGAATGCCCAATAGACCACGAGAATGATCGGCAGATTGCGGAAGAGTTCCACGAAGCAAGTGGCGAGAAGCGCCACCGGCCGAAGGCGCGACTCGCGCAGCATCGCAACGCCGATACCGCATGGGACCGCAATCGCCATCGTCAGGACGGTGAGCGCAATGGTGATGAGCGCACCGCGAGCGAGCGCGCCTGCGCTAGCGGGAATGATCGTCCAATCCAGGTTCATGACCGCCCCAGGAACGCGATGCGCTTGTAGACCATGTCGACGGCGCGAGTGACGGGGAAGATGATGAGAAAATAGATGATCATCACAGTCGAGAAGACCTCGACAGGCGCATAAGACTGGCCCGCCACCGCATCGGCACGGCGCATCAGTTCCGGCACGGCGATGACGGCCGCGATGGCGGTGTCCTTGATGGCGAGCGACAGCAGGGATCCAAAGGCCGGCATCATGCGGACGATCGCTTGCGGCAACACGATCTTGCGGACGATTTGCGGCCCCGACATCCCGAGTGCGAGGCCCGCGCGGACTTGGCCGGGACGGACCGATTCTATACCGGCACGGATGACTTCGGCCACGTAGGCGGCGAGGTGGAACGACAATGCGAAAAGCGCCGACCAGAATGGGGGCAGGTTCCAACCCGTGATGGCAGGGAGGGCAAAATAGATCCACACCAAGACGACGAGCACCGGGATGGCGCGCATCGAATCGATGTAGAAGACAAGCACAACGCGGAGCCACTGTGGCCCATAGCGCCGCGCGAGCCCCACCAGCGTCCCAAGGATAAGACTGCACGCCGCAACGCCGCCGGAAAGCAGCAGCGTAACCTGCAGACCGTCGAGCAGGAAGCGCCAGCTTTGCAGGACGGGATCGTAGTTGAAGTCCATGAGAGGAACCGCTTCAGAGACCGAGACAGGACCGGCGAGAAGGCGACGATGCCGGACGTATTGCCCGGCATCGGCTGATCGATTGCGCGGCCGCGAATTACATCGTTTCGACGATGTGCTCTTCTTCCTTCTGGAGGGCCGGCAGCATCGGCTCGGAGATGGATTTCAGCCATTTGAGGAATTCCGGCTGGTTCTTATCGAGCGCGAGACCGATCTCGTTGGCGGCTTCCGTGCTGTCTTGGCAATTGTTGCCATGCGGGAGAGCCGCGAGACCCTTCACCTTCTTGTTCAACGCGATCCACGGAATGCGGTTGATGGGCGTGACATCGGAACGGCGGGCCATGATTTCCTCGACGGGTGCCGCGGTGCCGGCGCTCGAGACGCCACGCAGAACTGCCTTTGGGAAACGCTGCTTCACCCAATTCTCCTCACCGCCACCAGTGAAATACGCAATCGTGACGTCTGGGCTGTTGAAATCGTCCACCGACTTCGCATTCGCCACCTTGGGATTGTCCGCACGCCCAAAGACGCACAGGCTGGTCTTGGAGTAGGTAACGAAATCCACCACGTTCTGGCGCTCCTTCGTGACGGAGAGCGGCGAGATGGTGAGATCGACCTGATTGGACGCCAGAACCGGAACCTTGGTCTCATGGGAGACTGGAACGGCGACGAGTTTCACGCCGAGGCGCTTGGCGTATTCTTTCGACAGTGTCCATGCTGGCCCGGCCCATGCTTCGCCCGACCCTTTGGTATCTTCAATCAGCCACGGCGGGTTTGACAATACGCCCACGCGCAACTGACCGGCCTTTTTGATCGCGTCGATCCGCGCGCTCGATCCCGGGGCGGGCACGTCCTGCGCGTGCGCGGCCCCCATCGCCACTCCGAGACCGAGGACGGCGGAGGCAAAGAGACGAGTTGTTCGTGAAAACGGCATGAGCGTTATTCCCTATCTTCTTTGATGGCTGGACGCGGCAGACTGGCTTGACGCCAATCGGCTCGGAGCTTGAGCGGAAGCCGTGCTTTTTGGCATGTACTCTAGTATACAAGTCGTCGCGCAAATCAACATGGATCTGCTTCTGGTGGCCACTACATCAGGGTGGCATGCAGCAGTCTTGGAAACAATGAAGCGCGGAAAGCCGCCGGTGGCCTGAATTTCCGAGGTGCCGAAATTGCGACGGGCGAGCACCGGCGGTGCGGCACGCGCTGGCAATCTCGTGCATTGGAAATGCGCGAGGATCGTGCCCGTCACATCCGTTTCCTTTCCGGAAATGATTGGGTACCTTCCGCGGCACGAGAAACTCAAACGAACCACGTGATGTCGGATAACAATATTGAATTCGCCCGTGCGTCCGAGGCCGCAATCGTCGGCGCGTTGATAAGAACGATGGATCGATACTACCGACCCGGTGAGGACCTGCTGCCGGAGACAGATTACGCGGCCATGGTGGCGCAGACGCTGGAACAGCAGGAGGGAACCCGCTTTCTCCTGGCACGAGCGCCTGACAATCGACCCGTCGGACTAGCATGCATCACGATCATGCGTCCCGGCCGAGATTTGAAGGGATTGCTGTACCTGAAGGATCTCTTTGTCGTTGCCGAGGCGCGCGGACAGGGAGTCGGAAGCCGGCTCCTGCGATTTCTCGCGCGTTTCGCGACGCAAAACGGGATTGCACGCATGGATTTTACGACGGACCGCGCCAATCTCGCGGCGCAACGCCTCTATGCATCCCTCGGCGCCGTCGTCCAGGAGAAGGTCTATTATACTCTTCCCGTCGATGCATTGCGACGTCTCGCAGACGGCGGCCCGTCGGCGGATTTTTAGCGCGTTCGCTAAACGCGGCCTTCAGATTGGCGGGCTTCGCTCAAGATCCAGTCGCGCAAGATGGCGAGGTCTGCGTGCAACGGGCGGGAAGCGGGAGTCGTCAGCCAATAGCCATTCTTGCTCGAGAAGCCGAGGCCGAGAGGGTTGACGAGTTGACCGCTCGCAAGCTCGTCGAGAATCAAGCTGCGAGGGACGAGCGCAAGTCCTTGGCCACTGATTGCCGCGCGAATGACCAGCGCGTAGTAGCCAAATCGGATGACGCGAGGCGGCCTGAAGTCCGAAAATCCACAGGCTGCGCCGAAATCGCTCCAGCGCAAAGGTGTCTGTAAATGGTCGAGAACCGGAAAATTGCGAACGTCGTCGGCAGCGTTCAGTCCGCCGTTCCGCGCGATGAGATGCGGGGAGCTGGCGAGGACGACGTCGCGCCCGAGAACGTAGTTCGCATCCCAGCCGGGCCACGTGCCATCTCCGAAACGGAACACCGCATCGGCTTCCTCCAGGGTGTCGCTCGGCGCGAAGGTGGTGAATTGAATATCGATTCTCGGATGGAGTTCCGCGAACCGCGAAAACCGCGGCATGAACCACCGGTCTCCAAGAATAGGTAGCACATGCAGGCGAATGGTGGGCTGCGACGAACGCAATCCCGCCAAGCGCACTGCGGCTGTTTCCAGCGCGCCGAGCGCGAGGCGCGCCTGCTCGATGTAGATGACCCCCGCTTCGGTGGGCGCAAGGCCGCGGCTGGTGCGCGTGAAGAGGCACATGCCCGCGAGCTCTTCGATGCTCTTGAGTTGCTTGCTCACGGCACTCTGCGTGAGGTGCAGCGCCTGCGCCGCAGACGAAACCGTTCCATGCTGCGCGAGGGAAACGACCACGCGCAGTGCAACCGTGGTCGGAAGATGTGTTCTCGTCATTGTGTCCGCCTCGACCGAGAGGGGAGGCCGCAATGCGGCTATTCCATTTCGGACTACCTTCGAGGAAATCAATTCAATTGTCCACATCTGATGCCGGTGCAAGCATTTGAACATCAGGAGAAATGCAAATGACCCAGCCCGTCCGCCTTTGGGGAGCCCGGTTCCGCACACCGCCCTCGCCGGCACTGATGCGGCTCTCCCGCGCCCCGGAGAGCTATTTTCGCCTTGTGCCCGAGGACATCAAATCTTCGATCGCCCACGCGCGTGAACTGGTGCGGGCGGGGATTCTGACGGAGGGCGAAGGAAACAAGATTGCAGAAGTGTTGGCTGCGATTGGCGAGGATTTCGCGGCTGGTAAGATCGCGCCTTCTCAGGCCGACGAAGATATTCATACGTTCCTTGAGCGGGTCCTGACAGAACGGCTTGGGACCATTGGCGGCAAGCTGCGCGCCGGGCGCTCGCGCAATGACCAGGCTGCAAACGATCTCAAGCTTCACCTCCGCGGTGCGGCACGCCGGATCGTTGAGGCCGTACTTGCTCTGCAGGACGCCCTGATCGCGCAGGCGAGCGAGCATCAGACGACGCTCGCTCCAGGCTTTACGCATCTGCAACCTGCGCAACCGATCTCGTTTGCGCATCAACTTCTAGCCCATGCGCAGGGTTTCTCCCGCGACGTCGAGCGGATGCAGGATTGGGATCGCCGCTCAGCGCGTTCGCCGCTCGGTGCCGCTGCTTTGGCCGGCTCGGCCATCGCGCTGCACCCGGAATTGTCCGCACGGGAACTTGGCTATGATGCGCCGTGTGAGAATTCGATCGACGCGGTCGGCAGCAGAGACCACGTGGCGGAATTTCTGTTCGTCGCCGCCATGCTCGGCGTCAATCTGTCTCGGTTGGCAGAAGAGATCTTCCTCTGGTCGTCCAAGCAATTCCGATGGGTCGTGCTCGACGATGGCTACGCCACCGGCTCGTCGATCATGCCGCAGAAGAAGAACGCGGATATTGCCGAGCTTACGCGCGGCCGCGCGGCGCGGCTGATCGGCGGGCTGAACGCAATGCTCGCCGCCCTGAAAGGTCTTCCCTTCGCGTATAATCGCGACCTCTCGGAAGATAAATGGGCGGCTTTCGAAGCCATTGATACGCTCGATCTCGTCTTGCCGGCGATGTCCGGAATGATCGCAACGATGACGGTCGACCGCGACCGGCTGAAGCTGCAATCGACCGACGGCTTTACGCTCGCGACCGAGGTCGCGGATTGGCTCTCGCGAACCGGCGTCCCGTTTAGCGAGGCTCACGAGATCACCGGTTCACTCGTCCGCTATTGCGAAGAAAAGGGCCTCGACCTGTCGGCGCTTTCGCCGGCAGATCTGGCCGCGGTTGATGCCCGTTTGACAGCCGACGTGCTGCCATGCCTGACCGCGGAAGCGGCGGTAGCAGCCCGCAGGGGATACGGCGGGACAGCACCAGAACGAGTGGCCGAGCAGATCGCCCGGCTGAAAGAAACGCTTGCTCGGCAGCGCCAGTGGGTGACTGGCTAGCGCAGAGAGACCCTTCGACAAGACCAACAACAGAGTTGCGGCCCAACCGCGACCTTCATTCAAACCAAAGGGAACTACGATGATGACATGCTATTCGCTTGGCGCGGTCCGGTCGCTCTCGATCGGTCTTGGAACTGCTCTCGTGATGTCGATTCCTCTGGCGGCTTCCGCGCAGACGGCGGCAGCGGCCTTGCCTGAGAAGATCAAGACCTCTGGCTCTATCGTCGTCGGAATCGAATCCACATATCCGCCCATGGCTTATAAGGATCCGAAGTCCAACGAGCGCATCGGCGTTAACGTGGACCTCGTCGAAAAACTTGCCAAGGAACTCGGCGTTTCGGTGAAATGGGAAGAGATGAGCTTCGAACAGCTCATGACCTCTCTCACGACAGGACGCATCGATATGATCGGCACTGCGATCAGCGATCTACCGTCGCGCCGCGAGAAGCTCACCTTCGTCGATTACCTGGTAACCGGCGCTCAGCCATTCACGACGAGCGGCAAGAAAGACAGCATCAAGACCGAGGCCGATCTTTGTGGCAAGACAGTAGGTGCACCCCGCACCACCAATTACTATCCGGTGGCGATCGCCTGGAGCGATAAAAACTGCGTCGGCGCCGGCAAGACGGCGGCGACCGTCAACGGCACGGCAGGCGCCACCGCAACGCGCCTTGATCTCAAGCAGGGCCGACTCGACGCTGCCGTTCTCGGGCCGGAATACGTCGCCTATCTGATGGCGGATGAGCCGGGCGTGTACGCGCTGGCGGGCGAGCCGTTGATCAAGACGTTGTTCGGGTTTGCGTTCAACAAGAACGAGACAGCCTTGCGCGACGCGGTTGCCACTGCCTTGACAGCGACCATGAAGAGCGGAGCCTACAAGCAGGTGCTGCAGAAATACGGTCTCGAGCGACAGGCGATCACTGACGTGACGATCGACGCCGGCACCTGAGCACCGACACTCATCAGCGGAGACCAATATGCGCGCCGTGATCCTCACTCACGTCGGCGGGCCGGACGCTCTTTCTCTGGCCGAGGTGCCTGATCCTCGGCCGGCGACCGGCCACGTCGTCATCGACGTTCATGCGACAGCATTGAACTTCGCGGACCTTCTCCAGCGTCGCGGGACCTATGGAACTCCGGCGGAACTCCCCAGCATCCTCGGGATCGAATGCTCCGGAACGATATTGGAGATCGGGCCAGATGTGGAAGGTTGGGCGGTGGGCGACGAGGTCTGCGCGCTGACCTCGGGTGGAGCCTACGCGGAACGCGTGGCCGTCCCGGCTACGCAGCTCCTACGGAGACCCCGTGGCATCGACCTGATGACGGCGGCCGCTTTGCCCGAGGCCGCGTGCACGGTGTGGTCGAATCTTATCGACATTTCCGGCCTTGCGGCCGGGGATGTCCTTCTCGTCCATGGTGGGGCAGGCGGCATCGGCACCTTCGCGACGCAGACGGGGCGGACGATGGGCGCTCGGGTTTTTGCAACCGCCGGCAGTGCCGACAAGCTCGAGCGTTGCCTTGAACTTGGCGCGGAGCGGGCGATTTCCTACCGGACGGAGGATTTCGTCGCTGTGATGCACGAGGAAACAGCCGGCCGCGGGGCCGACGTGATCCTCGACAATATGGGTGCCTCATATCTTGCCCGGAACATCGATGCGCTTGCACCAGACGGGCGGATCGCAATGATCGGGCTTCAAAGCGGGCGCGAGGGGCAGATCCCGCTGGGCCGCATGATGGGCAAACGCGGATCCTTGTTCACGACCTCCCTGCGCGATCGGCCGGCGGCCGCGAAGGCGCGGATCGTTGCCGGCGTCAACCGCGATCTGTGGCCTCACCTTGAGGCGGGCCGGATTTTGCCAGCGGTCGACAAGACCTTTGGCCTCTCGCAGATGGCCAACGCCCATCGATATATGGAAGACGGGCGGCACATTGGAAAAATCCTCATAAGCGTGAAACGATGAGACTGGTTCAGAAGAAGACCCGAGGGAGGCACAGCCGATGACCGATACTGTCTATCAAGTCAGCCATCTCACGCTCGTCCCGCGCCGCCATTACGGGAGGATGATCGGAGCGGCGTTCGTCTGCGCGGCACTTGCCGCCATTGTGCACGCCTTTGCGGTCGGTCAGATCGAATGGAACTATGTGGCGGAGTTCCTCACTGTCCCGGCGATCATGAGCGGTCTCGTCAACACGGTCGTCATGGCGCTTTTGGCGATGGTTCTGGGTATCGTACTCGGCGTCATCTTTGCGATCATGAGATTGTCCCACAATCCCGTCCTGTCAGTGACGGCACTCGGGTATGTGTGGCTCTTTCGTGCGATCCCGGCACTGTTGCAGCTGCTTCTGTGGTTCAACCTCGCGCTGGTCTTTCCAACAATCAGCATCCCCGGAATTTTCTCCGTGCCGACGGTTGCCGTGATGACGCCGTTTGTCGCCGCGCTTCTGGGACTTGGCATTCAGCAGGGCGCGTTCACGGCCGAAGTGGTGCGCGCCGGTCTTCTCTCCGTCGATCAGGGACAATACGAAGCGGCGCAGACGATCGGGATGACGCGTCTCAAGATGCTGCGGCGGATCATCATGCCGCAGGCCATGCGTGTGATCGTCCCACCAGTCGGCAACGAGTTCATCGGCATGGTGAAACTGACATCGCTCGCAAGTGTCATCCAATACGCCGAGATCCTGCACAGCGCTCAGAATATCTACTACGCCAATTCGCGGGTCATAGAACTGCTGATCGTCGCATCGATCTGGTATCTCCTGGTGGTTACAATTCTCAGCCTTATTCAAGGTCGCGTCGAGAAATATTACTCAAAGGGCGTTGCTTCACCGGCGAATGCGAAGTGACGGAGGTGAAGGACATGGACACGCAGAACCTTTCTCCGAATGCGCCTATCGTCGTCACTGCCGATGTGCGCAAGCGTTTTGGCACGCTGGAAGTGCTGAAAGGCATCAACGTCAAAGTCCCGCAAGGCGAGGTTTTGTGCATTATCGGCCCATCCGGTTCCGGAAAAAGCACATTCCTGCGCTGCATCAACCAGCTTGAACGTATCGATGCCGGTGCTATTTGGGTGGGCGGAGAGCTCGTCGGCTTTCGTCGTGAGGGTGACAATCTCTATGAACTTGACGACGTGCAGATCGCGCGGCAGCGCCGCTCGATCGGCATGGTGTTCCAACGGTTCAATCTCTTCCCGCATCTCACCGTGACGCAGAACGTGACCGAGGGTCCGATCCAGGTTCTCGGCGAAAAGCCGGCTGAAGCGCAGGAACGCGCACACGCGCTCCTGGAGCAGGTGGGACTGAGCGACAAGCGGAACGCCTATCCGGCTCATCTTTCAGGGGGGCAACAGCAGCGCGTGGCCATCGCGCGCGCGCTCGCGATGCGGCCGCAGCTTCTGCTTTTTGACGAACCTACATCCGCTCTCGATCCGGAGTTGGTAGGTGAAGTGCTCAACGTAATGCGTGATCTGGCGCAGAGTGGCATGACGATGATTGTCGTCACGCACGAACTTGGTTTTGCACGCGAGGTCAGCCATCGTGTGGCGTTCATGGATCAAGGACAACTGGTGGAGATTGGAGATTCCCGATCAGTGCTGGCCGATCCGCAACAGGCGCGCACCCGGGAGTTCATCTCGGCCGTGCACAAATAAGTCGATCAAAAGACCTACATACCAGAGAAATGGAGAGATGAGATGAAGACCGCCACAATACTCTGCTCGTTCGTCGCCCTTCTGACCGCAGCCGGTGTCAGTGTCGCCCAGGAACTGCCGGAACGTATTGCGTCGAAGAAGGTCATCGTCGTTGCCAACGTCCCGAACTATCCGCCGCTGGAATTCAAGGACCCGAAGACCGCGACGCTGACAGGACTCGATATCGATCTTGGCAATGCTCTCGCCAAAAAACTCGGCATCGAAATTAAATGGGAAGAAATCAGCTTTGAGCAGATGGTGAGCGCCCTCACCACTGGCCGTGCGGACATCATCCTGAGTGGTATGAGCGACCTTCCGGGTCGACGCGACACGCTTAATTTTGTCGACTACCTAAAATCGGGCGCTCAATTCTACACGACGGCAGATCGCAAGGACGAGTACAAGACCCTGACTGATCTCTGCGGTAAGACGGTGGGGGCAAGTCGGCGGACATCGTTTCCGAAGGAAATGGAAACTTGGAGCAAGACCGCTTGCGAGGGCGCCGGCAAACCGCCTTTGAAAATCGTCGGCACTGAAGGCTCCGCCGACGCGCGGACGCAATTGCGCCAGAAGCGCCTCGATGCCGCTGTCCAAGGCAGCGAGACCTTGCCCTACCTGCTCAATCTCGAGCCCAACACATACGTCATCCTTGGCGAGCCTTTCACCTCGGTCTATCAAGGCATTGGCATCGCCAAGAACGACACGCAGCTTCGTGACGCGATCGCCAAGGCCCTCAGCGGCATGATGACTGACGGCTCTTATGCGGAGGTCCTCAAGAAGTGGGAGCTTTCCTCCGCGAAGGTTGACAAGCTGATGATCAACGGCGAGCCGGCCAAAACGCAGTAAACATCGACCGCACCCTTAGCGGGCCGGCGGTAGCGCTGGCCCGCCTCCAGATTGCACCTCGGAAGAGTCTAGTCATGGCTGATAATGTTGAGACGACGGGAGTGGCGGCGGTTGCGCGCTTTGTAACCTCTGCCAGACCTACCGATCTGCCCGAACTGATCCGGCAGAAGGTGGCTCGGCATACGCTTGACACCTTGGCGTGCGGCGTTGCGGGCGCCGCGTCTCAAGAAGCACAGGCCTGCCTCGATCTTGCCCTCACGACGGAGCAGAGTGGGAGCGTCGCCGTCTGGGGCACCGCTCACGCGCTCGCCCCCCGTTCGGCAGCCCTCATAAACGGCATAGCGTGCCATGCGTTCGAACTCGACGATACCGGGGGTTGCGACCATTCCGGCGCCGTCGTCCTCCCCGCCGCGCTCGCAGCCGTGGCGCTGGTTGACCGGCCGGTCTCCGGTTCGGAATTCCTTCTCGCGGTGGTGTTGGGCTACGAAGTCGCCCGCCGCGTTCTTGAAGCGTGCGGCGGATATGAGCCGCATAACCAAGCCGGCTGGCATTCGACG
This sequence comes from Microvirga brassicacearum, assembly GCF_008757455.1. GTDB lineage: Bacteria > Pseudomonadota > Alphaproteobacteria > Rhizobiales > Beijerinckiaceae > Microvirga > Microvirga brassicacearum. The sequence goes on from NZ_VCMV01000013.1 coordinate 273,385, forward strand.
GCCACGTGCGGCACATTCGGCGCCGCATCAGCGGCGGCGCGAATTCTTCAGCTTGATGCGGCGGAGGTGGCACACGCGCTCGGGCATGCGGCGAGTTTCAGCGGTGGGCTCTGGGGATTCATCCACGACGGCAGCCAGACCAAACGCATCCACGCGGGTCGTGCGGCGGAGGGTGGCCTTTTTGCCGCGATGCTCGCGCGCGCGGGCATCACGGGGCCTTCAACCGTGTTCGAGGACCGCTGGGGCGGGTTTCTTTCCACGTTCGCTCCCCAATCCGCGAACCCCGAGGCGCTTACGGTGGGTCTTGGTGGACAATGGCGCCTCGAACGCGTGTCCTTGAAGCCTTACGCTTCCTGCCGGGGCACGCATTCGGCCATAGATGCGTTGGGCGAGTTGATCGATGGTAACGCCGTCGGACTGGAGCAAGTCGAGCGAATCGATATTCGATTGAGTCAGTTCCTGTTCGACATGTGCGGCGGGCGCGATATCTCGACGCTGCCTTTTGCACAGATGAGTCTTCCTTATGCACTTGCGGCGCGCCTTGTGACCGGTCGTGCGGATCTTGCCGCCTATCGGGCGGAACGTCGGCAGGATCCTGCCCTGCATGCGGCAATGGAAAAGATTACGCTCGCCGTCGATCCGAGGATCGCAGCCACCGATGAACCCTATGTGCGTGTCATGATGAGAGATGGGCGTAGTCACGAGACAAGGGTCACGGCGCCTCTGGGATCTCCCGCTAACCCAATTTCTGATGAACTCTATTTCGCAAAGATCCGTAGCCTTGCCGGCTTATCTCTCGACGGAGTGCAAACGGAACGACTTGTGACCGGCGTGCTGCAACTGTGGGGCGATACGGATATGCGCTGGCTCGGCGAAGCGTTGTCAGCCAAAAGGTCGCGCCCTGCGGTTTTGAACTGAGATAAGCCAATTTCGAAAAGAGACCATCATGTTCGATCGTGAACCGCATCCAGCAAATCCCGCACCGCCCGCTCCGTCCTTTCCTTGGCCGGGCGGTGCTCGCTGCGTTCTTTTTCCGGGCTTCGATGTCGATGCGGAATCCGTATGGATCGGCATGGATCAACGGAATGTCGATCGCTTGGTGACGATGTCCTATGGTGGCTATGAAGCCCGCGTCGGCGTTCCGAAGATCCTCAAGCTGCTTGCGCGCCACGAAGTCAAAGCGACGTTCTTCATCACCGGCTGGACGATTATGGCCCATCCCGCTATGTGCGAGGCGATTCTTGCACACGGACACGAGGTCGCGCACCACGGGTATCTCCACCTGCGACCGGAGCCAGGGCAGGAGGATGTGATGGTAGAGGAGGTCGATCGCGGGTTTGACGCAATGATGCGCGTCCTTGGCGTCAAACCGAAAGGATACCGCGCTCCCTCCGGCGAAAGCTCGACCGGATTGCTGCAACTGCTGACCGATCGAGGCATTCAATATTCAAGCTCTTGGCGCGATGACATCAGGCCTTATCGGCACGTTCTTCCCAATGGACCTGGACCGATTGAAATTCCGGTCAATTACAGTTTCGACGATTGGAACTTCGGGATGACGCATCGCTCGGGCTCCCGCGCGCTGTTCGGACGTGAGGAGGTCCTTTCGATCTGGCGCGACGAGTTCGATCAGATGCGGGAATGGGGCGGTGTCACGACGATGATCATGCACCCGCAAGTGACCGGGCGGCCGATGCGGTATCGGATCCTGGACGAATTTCTGACCTATGTGCGCCGCTATGACGATGTCTGGCTCGCCACCGGGCAGGAAATTGCAGCGCATTACGAACGTTGTGAACGCGACTGCCAGGCGGCAGAATAAGCCAGCCGAATTCAGGCGAGAGCGCCACAAGAAAAACAGGAGAACGCTTCGATGGACCCGGTAAAACTGGAGGCGCTTCGCGCGCGCTACCGCAATGCGAGCGGTGCCGATATCGACGACGCGGATTTTCGCAAGGCCGCCAGCTTGCAGTTTTCGGGCAGCGACCGGAGAAAGTGGCCCTTTGCTGATCCCGCAACATTCCTTGATGCGCCCTTCCATCCCACAGCCATGGAGTCGGCAGATCTGGGCGGCATCGACATTGCGCTGATCGGTGTTCCCATGGACCTCGGCGTGACGAACCGGGCGGGCGCGCGGCTCGGACCGCGTGCAGTGCGAGGGATCGAACGGATCGGGCCTTACGAACACGTTCTGCGGATGACGCCCATGGCCGAGTGCAAGGTCGCCGATATCGGCGACGTGCCGTTTCGAAGCAGGTTCAGCCTTGAAAGTTGCCATGAAGACATCGAGGATTTTTTTTCCAAGGTGGTTGGCGCAGGGGTCGTTCCGCTGGCTGTCGGCGGTGATCACTCCATGACCCGCGCAATCTTGCGTGCGGTCGGACGCGACAGGCCGGTGGGAATGATCCATATCGATGCACATTGTGATACGGCCGGCGAATATGAAGGCTCGAAATTTCACCATGGCGGGCCTTTCCGTCAGGCCGTCCTCGATGGAGTGCTCGACGCGGAGCGCACCATCCAAATCGGCATTCGTGGCGGCGCTGAATATCTCTGGGAGTTCTCCTACGTCTCTGGCATGACGGTGATCCACGCCGACGAAGTGGCGAAGCTTGGCATTGCGGCAATTATCCAGAGGGCACGAGAGGTTGTCGGAGACGGGCCGGTCTACGTTTCGTTCGATATCGACAGTCTTGATCCGGCCTTTGCTCCCGGAACGGGGACGCCCGAGATCGGCGGATTGATGCCACGCGAGGTTCTCGAAATTCTCCGCGGCCTTGCGGGGCTGAATGTTATCGGGGGCGACGTGGTCGAGGTCGCGCCGCAATACGATGCGACCACGAACACAGCTCAAGCCGGAGCGCAGATGCTGTTTGAAATCCTATGTCTGGCAGCGACGGCGCGAAACGCAAAGCGGACCACGTGATCCTTTGAATGGTACGCGGGGAACCCGTTGGTGCGAAGCGATCAGTCGTACCCCTTTCGAGCAAGCACTATTCTGGATAAGCGGCGCTAAACCACTCTTCCGGGGCACATTCGTTGCCGAGGAGCTTTGCAAAGCGTATCGTCCGGGTCGAAACCCCTGACCGGACTGGAGGCACAGATGCCTCGTCGTTTTAGCGTATGGGTGACCGCCTTTTCGTTTCTATTCCTCCATGTCGATTTCTGGGGCCCCGCGCTTGCGCAACAGCCCTCTGGTCGAGCTGTGGGTGTCATCCCCGACGCCTCTGCACTCCGATCCGCGGGTCGACAACCCCTCGCGCTTCAGCAACCTGTCTATATGGGAGACAGGATCCAGACGGGCGCCAGCGGCGAGGCGCAAATCGATTTCATCGACAGCACACGCCTCGTCGTGGGGCCGGCCTCATCTCTGCTGATCGACAGTTCCGTCATGCGCAATCGCAAGACGATGAGCAGTTTCGTCGTCAGCGCCCTGCGCGGAACCTTCCGGTTCATCAGCGGCTCGAGCCCAAAACCTGCCTATGCGATCCGCACCCCGACCGCGACCATCGGTGTTCGAGGAACGGAATTCGACTTCGCCGTGTTGCCGGATGGCGGTACGGAATTTGTTCTCTTCAAAGGTCAGGCGCAGGTCTGCGACCGCTCCGGGAACTGCACGATGGTGCGCGGATCCTGCAACGCGATTTCCATTCCTTCGTCCGGTCCGATGCGCTCCCTGCTTGATCGGGAGGAGCGCAACACGAGGCTCCGTGCCAACTTTCCTTATATTCTTGCGCGAAACGCCAGTCTGAGGCCGGAATTCAGGACGGATGTGCGCACGTGCGGAAACATCGCCGCTGCGAATCCAGGACCAGACGCGAAGGACCCGGCCGGTCCATCTGCGTCCGCGCCGCCGGCCCCGACGCCGAATCCCCCTTCGGCTCCTCCTTCCCGTCCTGATCCAGCGCCTCCGGCGCAGCCTTCGAGGCCGGACCCGGTGGCCCCGGCAGCGCCCGCTCAGCCTTCCCGCATCGACACCACACCAAGCCCGCCAGAGCCAAGTCGAAGCCTGAATAACCGTGGACATGGGAAGGGTGACAAAGGGGGGAAAGACGGTCACGGCGGTTTCCATGGTGGCGGCCGTGGTGGAGATGGATGGGGAAACCGGAACGATGGCCGCGATCGGGGCGGACACGATCATCGCGGCGATCGAGGTTCGCGGGATGGCGGACGACGCGGGGGGAAAGACGGCGGACACAGTCAACAAGATGTGTCGCGAGACAGTTGGGGCGCTGATGAAAGAAACGGAGAAAGGGGAGACAACAGTCGATGAGCTGGGCAGTGCGGCTGCTCGGTAAGCAGTCCACGCTTCGCGCGCTCACTCGGGCGCAGAGCATCGCGCTGATACTTGGGTTGAGTCTCGTCCTGCTGTGCGCGGCCCTGCGCATCGCAGATCCATACGACCTGAGACTCGTGCGTGAGCTGGCTTTTGATGCGTTCCAGCGCGCTCTTCCTCGGCCCTACCGGGCTGTTCCCGTCCGCGTCATCGACATTGATGAGGCGTCTCTTGCGAAGATCGGCCAGTGGCCTTGGCCACGCAATACGCTCTCCCGCTTGGTCGACCGGCTGGGCGAACTCGGTGCGTCCGCGATCGGCTTCGACATCGTGTTTCCGGAACCCGACCGGCTGTCGCCTTCGCTGCTGGTGAAGCAGCCGGATCTGCAGGTAGCCTTCGGCGCAACCGGTCCTCGAGACATCGCCTCGCGCGTTCCGGACTACGACCGGTCTTTTGCAGAATCGATACAAGGCAAGCCGGTTGTTCTTGGTTTCGCGGCCATTCCCGGAGCAGACGGCCGCCGGCCCCCTTTGAAGGCAGGATTGGCCTTTACAGGAAAGGATCCGCGGGCCGCGCTTCCCTCATTTGCAGCCGCGACCCTTAACCTGCCGGAATTCGATCGCGCGGCGAAAGGCGTCGGCGCGATCACCGTAAGCCCACTCGATACTCACGGGATAGTCCGTCAGATCCCGCTGCTCTGGAATGGCGGCGAACGTATCTATCCGAGTCTTGTCATCGAACTTCTTCGTGTGATGCAGACGGAATCGACCCTGCTCGTCCACAGCAGGGACGCGGCGCCATTCGCGGTCACGGGCATCAGAATCGGACAGTTCGATGTGCCGACAACCTCCTCGGGCGAATTGCGGATCAGGTTTGGTCACGAGGTAGCCGCGAGGGTCATTTCAGCGGCGAGATTGTTGTCGGGTGATGAAACGTCCGACCTGCAAGAAATGATCGCAGGTCATGTGGTGTTGATCGGAACTTCGGCAACCGGGCTTTATGATCATCGGGTCACACCGCTCGGCGAGACGGTTCCGGGTGTCCTTGTCCACGCGCAGGCGCTCGAGCAGATCCTCAGCGGCGATCATCTGGTGCGTCCTGATTGGGCAGATCCTCTTGAATGGGCATGGTTGCTGTTGCTCGCGGGCCTGACGACACTCGTCGCTGTTTTGTGCGCGCCGATCACCGCGCTCGCCTATGGCGGAGCGATGGCCGCGGTGACTTATCTCGGAGCGTGGATCGCGTTCAGCCAGGGCGGCGTTCTGCTCGACCCGACATTTTCTTGCGCAGCTGGTCTTCTTCTCTATGTGGCGATGATCTCGTTCCGCTACTTCGTCTCGGATCGCGACAGGCGGTTCGTACGCCGGGCATTTTCCCGATATATCGCGCAATCGTATCTCGACGAGATAGAAAAAAATCCCGCGAGCCTCAGGCTCGGAGGAGACGAGCGCCAGATGACGATTCTTTTCGTCGATATCCGAAGCTTCACAACCCTTAGCGAGAAGCTGTCTCCGACCGAAGTCGTAGAGTTCCTAAATGTCTTGTTCGGACGGCTGAGCGCGGACATTCTCACCGAGGGTGGGACGATCGACAAGTATATCGGCGATTCGATCATGGCGTTTTGGAACGCGCCAATCATCGTCTCCGACCATGCTTCCCGCGCGTGTCGGGCGGCGTTGCGGATGCGCAGCACGCTTCGAGAGCTCAATGAGAGCGACGCATTTCGCTTTCGGAGTCGATCAGACTTCCTTCCGGACGTTGCCATCGGCATAGGAATCAATATCGGACAAGCGCTCGTAGGCAATATGGGCTCGGAAAGCCGGTTCAATTACTCGGTGGTCGGGGATACGGTGAACGTGGCTTCCCGCATCGAGGGACAGGCGAAGTCGCTGGCAGTCGACGCCGTTGTAGCTGAGAGCGTCACTCTAGCGGCGCGCGAATGCGCCTATCTCGAAGCGGGCGCTCTCGACTTGCGCGGCAAGCAAGAAAAGGAACGGTTGTTCGTTCTGGTCGGGGATGCAGAAACAGCGTGCAGTCCGGAATTCATCGCCTTGAGGGATTGCCACTCCGAGCTCATCGCAAACATGAATAATCCTGCCATTGCCCGAGCACGCTATGCGGAGTGCCTTAGGTTGGCCGAGCAATACTTTCCGATGGTTCGTGCTTTTTACGCCCGGCTGGCCGAACGGATCAAACCCGAACCGGCCGAATTGCAACATGCGAAGCGATTGCCGTGACAGCAGTCATACGCAAGGACCCCACAGATCCTTAGTCAATCGATCTGATCAAAAAACTCCGACGTATTCCGTCGGGATCGATCCGCCAGCTATTCCTTCACCGCACCCGTCATCGACGACACGTAGTAGTCAACGAAGAACGAGTAGAGCAGCACGACCGGCAGCGAGCCCAGGAGAGCACCCGCCATCAACGCTCCCCATTCGTAAACGTCGCCGCGCACCAACTCCGTCAGCACGCCGACGGGAACAGTCTTGTTCTCAGACGACTGGATGAAGGTGAGAGCATAGATGAACTCGTTCCAGGAAAGGGTGAAGGCGAAGATGCCAGCCGAGATGAGGCCGGGGATCGATAGCGGAAGCATGATCCGGGTGAGGATCTGCCATCTGGATGCCCCGTCGACGAGCGCGCATTCCTCCAACTCGTATGGGATTGACCGGAAATACCCCATTAGCAACCAAGTGCAGAATGGGATGAGGAACGTCGGATAGGTGAATATCAGCGCCAGCTTGGTGTCGTAGATCCCGAACTTGAAAATCAACACCGCGAGCGGGATGAAGAGGATCGAAGGAGGAACCAGATAGGCGAGGAAGATCGCCAGCCCGGTCCAGCGCGAACCGGCGAACCGAACGCGCTCGATGGCGTAGGCTGCAAGAATGGATGCCACAAGCGAGATGATCGTCGACCCTATGGACACCAGCATCGTGTTGAGTAGCCAACTTGGGTACGAGGTCTCAAACAGAAGGTATCGAATGTGCTGGAGCGTCGGACTGTCGGGCCAAAGCGGATTGAAGTCACTGAAGTTGGTGAGTTCGTGATTGGGTTTCAGCGCTGTAATCGTCATCCAGTAGAATGGGAACAGGAGAACGAACACAAAGACCAAGAGAGGCAGATAAATGGTCACAAGTCGGCGTGGCGCCTGATTCAGATAGCTCATGCCGACACTCTCGTCGGCGACCGTGTGACCCAGTGGCTTGACTGTGGAGGTCATTCGTCCGTCCCTCCCTGTTGCCAGCGGCGGCGCTGCAACCCGAAATAGCTGAACAGAATTGCGGCCAGCAGGAACGGCACCATGGCGATCGCGATCGCGGCGCCTTCCGCAAGCTGCCCGCCCGGAATGGCTCGCTGAAAGCTCAGGGTTGCCATGAGATGGGTGGCATTCAGCGGCCCACCCCGGGTCAGCACATAGATGAGTTGGAAATCCGTGAAGGTGAACAACACCGAAAACGTCATGACTACCGCGATCAGCGGCGACAGCATGGGAAGCGTGATGAAACGGAAGCGCTGCCACGAAGTCGCGCCGTCGAGAGTGGCCGCTTCGTGCAGCGAAGGCGAGATCGTCTGCAGGCCTGCCAGCAATGTGATGGCCACGAAGGGAATGCCTCGCCACACATTGGTGAGAATCACCGTGATGCGAGCGTTGGTCGTGTCCCCCAGGAAGTTGATGGGCGTCTGGATCACGCCGAGCTTTATGAGCGTCCAGGAGATGATCGAGAACTGCGCGTCGTAGATCCACCAGAACGCGATGGCGGAGAGCACCGTCGGCACTACCCACGGCAGAAGCACGATCGCCCGAATGAAGGCTTTGAACGGCAAGTGCTCGTTGAGAAGAAGCGCGAGCCACAGGCCAAGGGCGAATTTGAGCACCGATGCGGCGACGGTGTAGAGGATGGTGTTGAACACGGAGAGCCAGAACAGGCTGTCATCCCAAAGCGATTGATAATTCTCCAAGCCCACAAACACGCCTGTGCGGCCGATCCTGGTGTCGGTAAATCCGAGCCAGACCCCGAGGCCGAGCGGATAGGTGAGAAAGGCAAGGAGAAAGATGGCTGCCGGCAGCATGAAGAGCAGGCCGATCATGCCCTTGCTTTGCATCAACGATGGTGATGGCTGGGCAGAAAGCGCATCCGCACGAGCGAGGGTTGTTTCGGTCATGGGAGCCTCCTCCTTTGGGCGAGATTCAGGGCGGCGCTCGCGTGCCGCCCCGAATGGCTCAGACGCGGTAGTAACGGTTCGCCCTTTGCTCCGCGCGCTTTGCGGCTTCCTCAGGCGTGCGCTGTCCGGAGGCCGCTTCCGCCACCATGTCGACCATCACGTAATCGGCCATCGTTGCCGCCGAGGCATAGCCGAGCGGTCCGGCATAGCCGTTCGGTCGAAGTGTGGAAGATGCACGTTTGTAGGGCTCGTTCACCGGATCCGCGGACCAGATAGGATTGTCGATCATCCCCTTCAATGGCGGGCAGCAATAGGCACTCGAGCCGGAAATCCAGGCGTCCATCTGCGGCTTGTCGAGCATGAACTGCAGATAAGCTCGAGCTGCATTCGGGAACTTGGAATAGCGGAAGATGACGGCCGAGGTCGTCTGGTGCAATTCCACGGGCTGGCCGACCGGCCCCGTCGGCAAGACGGTCGAGCGGATATCCTTCGCGATGTCGGCCATCTTCGGGTCGTTCTTGGCCGAGTAATAGAGGGATACCCCATTCGCCGTGACCGAGATGTCGCCAGACAGGAACACGCGGTTGTTGTTGATGTCGAGCCAGCTCTCGGTGCCCGGAATAAAGGTCTGGTAGAGCTCGCGCGCATATTGGAGTGCCTTGATCGTCTCAGGAGAATTGATGACGACCTTGCCGCTCTCGTCCACCATTTTCCCGCCATGGCTCCAGACGATCCAATGCGCGAAGTTGTTGCCGTCGCCCACGGCCTTGCCCATCGCGAAGCCCGCGGGCTTGCTCTTGGCTTTGAGCACCTTGCACATCTCCAGGAACTCGTCCGTCTTCTCTGGGAATTTTGAGAAGCCAGCTTGCTGGAGCAGGCTCTCGCGATAGAGGATGCCGTTGCCGATCGCCGCGAGCGGCAGGGCGATGAACTTGTCGTCTTTCTTGGCATAACCCTCAAGGCCCGGATAATACCCGCCGTAGCGGCTGGCGAAGCTCGTCGCGATGTCGGTCACGTCGAGAAGCTTGTCGGGATACTGGAACGGATCGTCGAACCAGACCAGCATGACATCCGGCCCGGCGCCCACATTCGCCGCCACGGCCGCTTTGGGGCGGATGTCCTCCCAGCTTTCCTTGTCGACACGCACTTCGACACCGGTCGCCTCGGTGAATTTCTTGGTGTTGGCGAGCCAGGAATCCTCATCCCCCTTCACGAAGGGAGTCCAGCGCAGCACGCGCAGGGTAGCGCCGGCTTCTGGTTTGTAGCTTGGTGCCGCAGCCTGTGCGAGAGCCGGCGAAGCTCCAAGAAGCTGAGCTCCGGCGGCAATGCCGGCAGTCCCGATCAGCAGATCACGTCTAGACAGGGTCATCGTCGATTCCTCCGCAAACCCGGGATCTATGAAGAGCGGCGCAGTCATCCCGGTTGGACCGCGCGCTTGAGCTCAATTCAACCGGTGCCCAGTCTCCTTGTCGAAGAGGTGCACGAGGGCGGGGTCGGGGATTACGTGGATCGTCTCTCCCGGCCGTGCGGTGATGCGCTCGCGAAATACGCAGATGATTTCCCGCCCGCCAGCCTTTGCCACCACTTGGGTTTCGGAACCGGTGGGTTCAGTGACGATCACCTCGATAGGCAGCCCACCTTCTCCGGTCAGCTTGAAATGCTCCGGTCGGATCCCGTAATAGGCCGGTCGTCCGACCGCGGCAGCCGGCGCGTCGCCGATCGGTAGCAGCAGGTCGCCCACCGCGAAGCCGCCTGCCTCAATGCGTCCCTCCAGTATGTTCATCGCGGGGGAACCGATGAAGCCCGCCACGAATAGGTTGATCGGCCGGTCGTAGAGCTCGAGCGGCGCGCCTATCTGCTCGACGATGCCGTCATGCATGACCACGATCTTGTCCGCCATGGTCATGGCCTCGATCTGATCGTGGGTGACATACACGGTCGTGGTCGCAAGGCGCTGGTGCAGAGCCTTGATTTCGCCCCGCATGGAGACGCGCAACTTGGCGTCAAGGTTGGAAAGCGGCTCGTCGAACAGGAAGACTTGCGGGTCGCGCACGATGGCGCGGCCCATGGCAACCCGCTGGCGTTGGCCGCCGGAGAGCTGGCGTGGGTAGCGCGCGAGAAGCGGGGTCAGGCCGAGAATCTCGGCGGCGCGGTTGACCTTGGTTGAAATTTCGCTCTTGGGAGCGTTCTTCAGCTTGAGCGAGAAGGCCATGTTGTCGGCCACCGTCATGTGCGGATAAAGCGCGTAGTTTTGGAACACCATCGCGATATCGCGCTCTTTGGGCGGCAGGTTGTTGACTACCCGGGGGCCGATACGGATCTCGCCGCCGGTGATGTTCTCAAGCCCGGCCACCATTCGCAGCAGGGTTGACTTGCCGCAGCCCGAGGGACCGACCAGAATGACGAACTCGCCATCCTCGATATCGACCGACACTCCGTGGATGACCTGCGTCGCCCCATAAGCCTTCGTCACGTCCCGGATTTCAACGGATGCCATGAGACACCGGATCTGCGAAAATGTGACTGATAGGCTCAAGGGAAATCCCGGTCCCTCGTGATCCTTCCGGACCGGTCGGCGAACGGCACGTGGCTTCCATCGGACGGCATTGCGGCATGCGCTTCCTCCAACCCCCGTTTGTTCAATCGCTCGTCTGATGCGAGCTTGGCGCGGTGACCGCACGACATTATTCTAGAAGTATCGGGCCAAGATCAAGCGTTCAGGGCAGAGGCATGCCGCAAATGATCTCGGCCCCTGGTGACGAAATCAAAGCCTGCACCGCGCCCAACCGAGTCAGCAAGCAAAGTTTGACGTCTTTATACTTTCGTCGATATTGGCGCATGTCGTTGCCAAGGCAAAAGCCAACGGTCAGAGTACGCCGAACGCAGGGGAATCGCGTGATGAAAATCCTGATACTCGGAGCAGCAGGCATGGTCGGCCGCAAGCTCATCCAACGGTTGGTCGAAGCGGGAAATCTTGGAGGACGCGAAATTTCGCGCGCGATCCTGCACGACATCGCCCAACCACTGGCACCGCAACTTTCCCCGTTCGCCGTCGAAACGTTGGCCTCGGATTTTTCTGCCGGCGGGGAGGCCGAGAAGCTTGTTGCGAGCCGTCCCGACGTGATCTTTCACCTTGCGGCGGTGGTTTCCGGCGAGGCCGAGGCAGATTTCGACAAGGGAAGTCGCATCAATCTCGACGGCACTCGTCGCCTCTTCGACGCTATTCGCGCCGTTGGCGACGGCTATCGACCGCGCCTCGTCTTCACGTCCTCCATCGCGGTCTTCGGAGCGCCCTTTCCGGAGGCGATTGGCGACGAATTTTTCCTGACCCCGCTCACCAGTTACGGCACGCAAAAAGCGATCGGCGAATTGCTTCTGGCGGACTACACGCGCCGGGGGTTTTTTGACGGGATCGGCATCAGGCTCCCCACCATCTGCGTGCGCCCGGGCAAACCCAACATGGCTGCCTCCGGCTTCTTCTCCAGCATCATTCGCGAGCCGCTGAGTGGGGAGGAAGCCGTGTTGCCGGTTCCGGACGACGTGCGGCACACTCACGCGTCCCCTCGTTCCGCAGTGGATTTCCTCATCCATGCCGCGACCCTCGACGGTGCGAAGCTCGACGCCCGGCGCAACCTCACCATGCCGGGGGTGTCGGTCACGGTCGCCGAGCAGATCGACGCGCTGCGCCGCATCGCGGGGGATCGAGTCGTCGCGCGTATCCGACGTGAGCCTGACTCCACGATCATGAAGATCGTGGAGGGTTGGCCCCGACGGTTCGATTCCCGTCGTGCCAAAAGCCTCGGTTTCCAGGCGGAGGAGAATTTCGACGACGTCATCCGCATTCATATCGAGGACGAGCTCGGCGGCGCGTTTGCCGCCTGATTTGAACCCCGGAAAGGAACTGGCATGAGCAACAACAAGCGATTTGAAGGACGGCGAGCCGTCGTCACGGGAGGCGCCTCCGGCATCGGACTAGGTGTCAGCGCTCGACTTGCAGCAGAGGGCGCGCGAGTTGTCATCTGGGACATGAATGAGGACGCGCTCGCCGCGGCACGGCAGAGGATCGGGCCGAATCTTGTGGCCGCCCGCCTTGACATTACGGACCCTGAAGCCGTTAACCGGGCGTGCAAGGATGCCATTTCGGCTTTGGGCGGCAATATCGATGTCCTTGTTGCGAGCGCCGGCATTACCGGCCCGAACACTACCGCCTGGGAATACCCGGTTGACGCGTGGCGCCAAGTCATCGACGTCAATCTCAACGGTCTGTTCTATTGCAACCGCGCGATCGTCCCCTCGATGCTGGCGGGCGGCTATGGGCGGATCGTCAATGTGGCGTCAGTGGCTGGCAAGGAAGGCAATCCAAATGCGTCAGCCTACAGCGCCTCGAAGGCTGCGGTGATCGGCCTCACGAAGTCGCTCGGCAAGGAATTGGCCGCAAAGGGCATCACCGTCAATTGCGTGACGCCGGCCGCGGTGCGCACGCCGATTTTTGATCAGATGAGCCAGGCCCATATCGATTTCATGCTGTCGAAAATCCCGATGGGACGCTTTGGGACGATCGACGAAGTGACGTCTCTCATCTGTTGGCTCGCCAGCGACGAATGTTCGTTCACGACGGGCGGCGTGTTCGATATTTCGGGTGGCCGGGCAACCTATTGATCACCGCAGGACGCGCTGAAAACGACAACGGTTTGAACGGGGAGAGATATGGTGCAACAATCCAGGATTGCCGTCATCACAGGGGCGGGGTCCGGCGTCGGCAAAGCGATTTCCAGAGCTCTTGTACAAGCGGGGTTTACGGTCGTTCTGGCAGGGCGTCGGAAGGATGCACTCGAAGCGGTGGAGCGCGAGATAGCGACGCCGGGGGGCTCGACCCTTTCCGTTCCGACCGACATCACCGATGTTTCATCCGTGGCTGCACTCTTCTCCAAGGCGAAGGAAGCTTTTGGCAGGCTTGACCTTCTGGTGAACAATGCCGGCACCAATATTCCGCCGGTGCCGCTCGAGGACATCACCTGGGATCAATGGCGAACGGTGGTCGACACTAATCTGACCGGCGCCTTTCTTTGCACCCAGGAAGCATTTCGATGGATGAAAACTCAGGATCCACGTGGCGGGCGGATCATCAACAATGGGTCGGTCTCGGCCTACACGCCCCGCCCGAATTCGGCTCCCTACACCGCCACGAAGCATGCCATCTCGGGATTGACCAAATCCACCGCGTTGGATGGCAGAGCCTACGATATTGCCTGCGGCCAGATCGACATCGGCAACGCCGCGACCGACATGACCTCCAAAATGGCGACCGGTGTGTTGCAGGCTGACGGATCGATCGCCACAGAACCGACGATTGATCCCAAGCACGTGGCGGACGCCGTGGTGTACATGGCCGGGCTGCCTCTCTCGGCGAACGTTCAGAATATTACCGTCATGGCAACCAGAATGCCTTTCATTGGACGGGGTTGATCCGGCGATATGACAATCGGGTTCTGTTTCAGACTTCGACCCAACCCGCGTTGCGTTGAGACGAGCGTACCGCCGCGTCGATGAACTGCACGCCGCGCACTCCATCCTCGACCGTCGGCACCAAGAGGGAGAAAGGGTCCGGTTCGCGGCTCTCGAGTCGCGCCGCAATTTGTTCGGCGATGTCGGTGTAGATTTGTGCAAAGGCCTCAAGATATCCCTCCGGGTGCCCGCCGGGAATTCGCGAAGCGGCACGTGAGATCTCGTCAGCTCCGGCCCCATTGCGGCGGATCAGGCGAGGTGGTGCGCCGAGCGGCATGAATGTCAGGACGTTGGGATCTTCCTGCTGCCACACGAGACCAGCCTTATCTCCATACACACGAATGCGGAGGGCGTTCTCCTGACCTGTCGCAACCTGGCTGCACCAAAGCGTGCCTTGCGCGCCGGACGAGAACCGCAGAAGCATATGGGCATTGTCATCGAGGCGGCGGCCCTCAACGAAGGTATTGAGATCGGCCGCGAGCATCGCAACTTGGTCGCCGGTGATGAATTCCGCCAGATTGAAGGCATGCGTGCCGATATCGCCAACCGCTCCGGCGGGGCCCGAGCGGGCAGGGTCAGTGCGCCATTCCGCCTGTTTGTTGCCGGCATCTTCGGCGCGGGTGCCGAGCCAATCCTGCGCGTACTCGACCTGAACGAGCCGGATATTGCCGAGATCGCCCGCTGCAACCATTGCCTGCGCTTGGCGCACGAGCGGATAACCAGTGTAGTTGTGCGTCACGGCGAAGATCAGGCCGGTTTCTTTCGCCAATCGAGACAACTCGTCGGCTTCCTGTCGCGTCGTCGTCAAGGGTTTGTCGCAGATGACGTGAATGCCCGCCTTAAGGAACGCCCGCGCGGGTGCGACATGTGCGTGGTTCGGCGTGACGATCGCCACCGCGTCGATACCGTCCTTCAGGCGAGGCTCACGGCGGGCCATCTCGTTGAAATCGGCATAGATACGATCGGGCCGCAAGTGAAGATCCGCGCCGGAATGAAGTGCACGCTCCGGGTCTGAAGAGAGGGCGCCCGCTACCAGTTCCCACCTGTCGTCAAGGCGGGCGGCCATGCGGTGCACGGCGCCGATGAAGGCGCCGCGTCCGCCACCCACCATGCCGAGTCGCAAACGCCGCTTGACGGTGCTGTCCTTGGCTCCCGTAACGGTCATGGTTCTACTCCACCTTGCCCGCAGGTTGCAGCCCGAGCAGGCGTCGGTTTGCGCCATCATCCGCGCCGCTGCCGGCGAAATCATCAAAGGCCTTGTCGGTCACGCGAATGATGTGCGCAGCGATGAACGGAGCACCTTCACGGGCGCCATCTTCCGGGTGTTTCAGGCAGCATTCCCATTCCAGTACGGCCCAGGATTCGTAGTCGTATTGCGCGAGTTTCGAAAACACGGCACCGAAATCGACTTGCCCGTCTCCGAGCGATCGGAAACGCCCGGCGCGATTCACCCAGCTTTCGTATCCGCCATAAACGCCGACGCGCCCATTGGGGTTGAATTCCGCGTCTTTCGCGTGGAATGCCTTGATGCGCTCATGGTAGAGGTCGATGAAGGCCAGATAATCGAGCTGTTGCAGCAGAAAATGACTTGGATCGTAGTTGATGCAGGCGCGCTTGTGACCGCCGACGGCATCCACGAACCGTTCGAACGAGGCGCCGTCATGCAAATCCTCGCTGGGGTGAATTTCGTACGCGACATTGCATCCGGCCTCGTCGTACGCGTTGAGGATGGGCCGCCACCTTCGTGCCAGCTCCTCGAACGCCGTCTCGACTAGGCCGGGCGGCCGCTGCGGCCACGGATAGACGAACGGCCAAGCAAGGGCCCCCGAGAAGGTCACGCTCGTGGTCAGATCGAGACGACGCGAAACACGCGCCGCCATCATCATCTGTTCAACCGCCCACGCTTGACGCGCCGTCGGATTGCCACGCACTTCCGGTGCCGCGAAACCGTCGAAGACTTCGTCGAATGCGGGGTGAACGGCGACGAGCTGGCCCTGAAGATGAGTCGACAGTTCGGTGATCTGGAGGCCATGGCTACGCACCACGCCACGGATTTCATCGCAGTAAGCGTCCGATTCCGCAGCCTTCCTGAGATCGAATAGGCGATCATCCCAAGTCGGGATCTGCACCCCTTTGTAGCCGAGCGACGCGGCCCATCGGCAGATCGCGTCGAGGGAGTTGAATGGTGCCTGATCGCCCGCAAACTGCGCGAGAAATAGGCCGGGGCCCTTCATGGTCTTCATCGAACAACTCCAGAGATCCCCTCCCCATTGCGGGGAGGGGTTTGACGCCGGGAATGTCAGAAGGACGAGTCAGGGAAGTAGTGATCCTTCGCGTTCCCTTTGGTGATCAACTGAGCGTTCAACACATACGTGCCGCGCATCGGCGCGTTGGTGAAGAAATGCGCCGCCGTTACCGTCATCGCAGTGGCAATCATCGCAGGCGGGTACGAGACGTCCGCCGGGATCATCTTGTCGCCATCCATGACGCGCTTGATCATCTCTTTCATGCCGGCGCCGCCGAGCACGAACTTGATATCGTCGCGCTTTGCCTGCCGGACAGCCTCCAGGACCCCAAGCGCCATGTCGTCGTCGGAGGCCCAGACGGCGTCGATCTTCGGATGTTTGGAGAGGTAGTCCTGCATCACCCGGAAGGCGTCGTCACGGTTCCAGTTGGCATATTGCTTGTCGAGGACCTTGACGCCCGAACCTTCAAGCGCTTTTTCAAAATTCGTCACGCGCTCTTCGTCGATGACCGTCGGGATTCCCCGAAAGATCACCACGTTTCCAGTCTTCAGGGTGTCGGCCATGTATTTGCCCGCGACCCGGCCAAATTCAGGGTTGTTACCCGCAACATAGATGTCCTGAATGGAGGTGTCCTTCAGGCCGCGATCGACGACGGTCACGAAAGTACCCCCCTTCTTGACTTCACGAACCGGATTCGTCAGCTCGTCGGAGTTGAAGGGAAGAACAACGAGCGCGTCGATCTTCTGTGCGGAGAGATCCTCCAGCGCATTCGCCTGAGCGGCCCCATCGGGCGACGTTTTCACGACGACCTTTAGGCCCGGATAGGTCTTCTCGAGTTGTTTGGCCGCTTCCTGAGCGTGGTAGACAACGCCGCCGGTCCAGCCGTGGGTCGCGGCCGGGATGGAGACGCCGATGGTGACGGTTTTCTGCTGCGCGACCGCACCCGTCGTAAGCCCTGCGAGAAGGCTTGCCGCGGCTGCCAGTTTCAGTGCCGTTTCTCTCATGTGTTCCTCCCTGAGGGTTGGCGTGAGCCCCTGTCGTCCCGGTGGACTCTCACCGGTCTCATCGCCCGCGCTGAAGTGAGCGCTGCACGAGCATGGCGATAATGATGATAGCGCCCTGGACCGCGCCCACGAGAAACTCGGAGACGAAGTTCGACAGCACCATGATGTTGGCAACGAGTTCGAGGATGATCGCGCCGACGACCGTGCCCCAGATGCGACCGATTCCGCCGCGCAGGGCCGTTCCCCCGATCACAACGGCGGTTATGGCTTGCAATTCCCAGAGCAGCCCCGTGGTGGGCGTGGCGGAGCCGAGGCGCGGGACATAAACCAGAACGGCGATCCCGACGCAGATGCCCTGGATGATGTAAGTCAGCGTTCGCACGCGCCAGATCGGGACTCCCGAATAGCGAGCCACATCCTCGTTCGAGCCAAGCGCGATGACGTGGCGACCGAACGCCGTCTTGTAGAGGATCACGGCGCCGATGGCTGCAACCGCGAGGAATACGACGATCGGCACAGGGATGCCGGCGATGCTGCCGAAATAAACCGGCCGATAAAGTTCCCGCAGGTCCGCATTTCGCATCGTAATCGTGCCGCCTGCCGCAAGCCAGATGATGAGCGATCGAAAAATCCCCATCGTCCCGAGTGTCACGATGAACGGTTCGATACGCCCGAACGTCACAATTACACCGTTTGCGAGGCCACAGGCCGCGCCGAGGCCAATCGCCACAAGGGCACCGAGCATCAACGTGCTTATCTCGGCCCCGCCGTTGTTCAAGGTCAGGATCGTGAAGCCCGCCACCAGAGCCGCCATGGAGCCGACGGAAAGATCGAGACCGCCGCCGGAAATCACGAACGTGGCTCCCACCGCGATGATGGCGATGAAGGCGGAGCGCGTGACGACGTTCAGGATGTTCGAGGCCGTGAGAAAATCCGGATTGATCACAGCACCCAGAATGGCAAGGACGATCAGCGCGATGAAGGGCGAGAGCGCGCGCATGTCAGGGTTGAACATTCGTTTGGCGGCGGCTGTACGTAGCAGGGTGTCGGTCATGCGTGACCCGCGGCGATTTCCGCCGCCCTTTCTTCATGAACGCCGGTGGCCAGAAATACGATTGCGTCTTCCGAAAGATCCGCTTGCGCTAATTCGCCGGCAATGCGGCCGTTGCGCATGACGAGAACACGGTGGCAGAGGCCGATCAGCTCCTGCATCTCGGACGAGATCACGATGACGGAGCATCCTTGTTCGGCCAGAGACGCGATGAAGCGATAGATCTGCTCCTTGGTGCCGATATCAACGCCTCGGGTCGGCTCGTCGATGATGACGATCCGTGGCTTCGCCAGCATCATCTTGGCAAGAAGGAGCTTCTGCTGGTTTCCGCCGGAGAGCTGGCCAGCGAGCAGATCGCGACGGCGAGTGCGGATGTCGAAATCGCCGATTGCGGCGTCGAGCGCCGCGTCCTCTGCCGCGACGTTGATGAAGGGACCGCGCGTGAACCGCTCCAGGGTGGCCAGCGTGAGGTTTGTGCGAAGATCCTGCTGCAGCAGGAGGCCTTTGCCTTTGCGGTCTTCCGACAGATAGACGATACCGGATGCCATCGCGTGGCGCGCATCGCGAAAATAAACGTCGCGGTCATCGAGCGTGATCGTGCCCTTGGCGCGCCGGAGACCCACCAATCCCTCGAACAACTCGGTTCGACCCGCCCCGATGAGCCCGCCGAAACCGAGAATTTCACCGCGTCTTAGAGTGAATGAAACATTGTCGACGTAGTCGGGAACCGTCATGTGCCGAACGGTCATGATGGTGTCGGCGGATGCGGTGTCGGGCTTCTCCGGATAGAGCTTCGACATGTCCCGGCCGACCATCAGGCGGGCCATTTCGATCGGTTCCAGACTTTCGATCTCGCGCGTTGCGACCAGTCGCCCGTCGCGAAGGACGGTGACGCGATCGGCGATCGCCTTCACCTCGTTCAACCGGTGCGAAATGTAGAGAACCGCGACACCCTGCTGGCTCAGCCGTCGGACAATGTCGAAAAGGCTTTCCGCCTCCACCGGCGTAAGGACAGCCGTCGGCTCGTCAAAGGCCACGATCTTGTGGGGTACCAGAAGGGCGCGTGCGATCTGGACCAGTTGACGGTCGGCGATGGAAAGGTGGCGTATCTCGACATCCGGGTCGATCGCGGTCCCAAGTTCCGCGAGCACGGTGCGGGTGCGCTCGCGCATGGCCTCATCGTCGACAAAACCGAAGCGTCGCAATTCACGTCCAAGAAACAGGTTCTGGGCAACCGTGAGATCCGGTGCGAGGAGAATTTCCTGGTGGACGAGAACGATTCCCTCGCGCTCGGCCTCGACGGGGCTGGCGAAAGCCGTCGGTTTGTCGTTCAGGTGCATCACACCCGACGTCGGCTGTAGATGTCCCGAGAGAATGCGCATCAGGGTGGATTTGCCAGCGCCGTTCTCGCCGATCACCGCATGGACTTCACCCGTCTTCAGGTCGAGCGAGACGCCGCTCAGGACCTCGATCGGGCCAAAGGATTTCGAGAGGTTGTCGGCACGAAGAACAGAAGCCATGGATTGCTCCGGATCGCCCTTGTGGACATCGATACGTTTTCCGGTTGCCCAGGAACGTTCAAATGACGCGATTGCGCCGGATCTGGATCAGACTGAGGGGCTTTGGTTTGGCATGTGTTTCCTCCGGTTTGTGAATGGTCCTCTTACGGGACTTGGCAATCAACCAAACACTTGCCGCAGACGGCAGCAAAGTGATGTAATCGATTACACGAACTTTACCGCAATGCTCCCATCTGTCAAACAGGGGACTAAGGAACCGATCCATGGACGACGTTGCGGCCCGCAAAGGCCGATCAAAAAACCGGGCGGGAGAACGTGCCGCCAGAATCCAGGACGTGGCGCGTTTGGCCGAGGTTTCGACTGCGACCGTTAGCCGGGCACTGGCAACCCCCGAACGAGTTTCCAAGGAAGCGCGCGCACGCGTTCTCGCCGCGATCGCGCGAACTGGCTACGTGCCGAATCCGGCAGCACGCTCGCTCCGGTCGCAGAAAACCAACATGATCTTGGTCGTTCTGCCCGATCTCGCCAATACGTTCTTCTCCAAGATCCTGCATGGGATCGAGGAAACGCTCTTCGCGGCCGGCTATGGGATGATCATCAGCGATCTCGACGGGTCACCTGCCAAAGAGGCTCATTTTGCCGCCTTCACCGCCGCCGGCCGCGTCGATGGCGCCATCCTTCTCAATGGTCATCTGTTCGGGCAAAGTCGGGATGGCAAAGGTAAGCCCGCCAACATCACCGTGCCTCTAGTGGCGCTCTGCGAGGCCATTCCCGGCGCCGATATTCCGCAGATCGGGATCGACAATCGGGCGGCCGCACGCAAAATGACGGAGTTCCTCGTCTCGCTCGGACACAAGCGAATCGCCTATGTGAGCGGGCCAGCCGCGAATGTCCTGGAGAAAGAGCGTTTTCGTGGATATCGCGATGCGCTCCGCGCCGCCAACCTTCCATTCGAGCAGGATCTTGTCATCCCTGGCGATTACACGCTGGAAACGGGCGTCGCCGCCGGCCGCCAATTGATCGCGCGCGCCAACCTGCCCACCGCCGTCTTCTGCACGAGCGACGAAATGGCCATCGGTCTCATCCGCACCCTGACGCTGGCGGGCGTGAATGTGCCCACCGAGGTGTCGGTGGCGGGCTTTGACGACATCGAGTTCGCGGCGGCCGCTGAACCCGCCCTGACGACGATCCATCAGCCACGGCGCGAACTCGGGCAGGCGGCGGCCAAGGTATTGATCGACCTCCTGAATGGGCGCCCTTCAGCCGACCGAATTTTACTCGAGACCGCCCTAGTGAAGAGAGACAGCGTGGCGCCCCCGCGATAGGGCCTCGTTTGTGCCGTGGGTCGACGCGACCGCTGCCAAGCTGTCGCTAGCTTACTTTGTGCGGCTTAACCCGGGCGAACGGGGTCCCCCTAGCGGAACTACTCCGTCGGCGAATGTCGCTGGCGCGCATTCGGTGATATATTGCCTGCTTTCTGGGGACAGGCGCATTTTTGACAGGAGACACTGATGACTCTGCAAATCGGCGATGTGGCACCGGATTTCAAGGCGAACACCACGGAAGGTCCTATCCGCTTTCATGATTGGATTGGCGATTCCTGGTGTGTGCTCTTCTCCCACCCGAAGGACTTTACCCCGGTCTGCACCACTGAACTGGGATATATGGCCAAGATCAAACCTGATTTCGAGAAGCGCAACGTCAAGATCATCGGACTTAGCGTCGATCCCGTCGACAATCACTCCAAATGGGCCAACGACATCAAGGAAACGCAGGGGCAGGCGCCGAACTTTCCCATGATCGGTGATCCCGACCTGAGCATTTCGAAGCTCTGGGGAATGCTTCCCGCCAGCACGAGCGGCGCCGCCGAAGGGCGCACGCCTGCCGACAATCAGACGGTGCGAAACGTATTCGTCATCGGCCCGGATAAGAAGATCAAGCTGATACTCGTCTACCCGATGACGACCGGCCGCAACTTTGATGAAGTCCTGCGCGTAATCGACTCGCTCCAGCTCACGGCGAAGCACAGGGTCGCGACGCCAGTCAATTGGCGACCGGGCGAGGACGTCATCATCGCGGGCTCGGTCACCGACGACGAAGCGCGAAAGATCTATCCGCAGGGATGGGAGGCACCGCGGCCGTACATTCGCATCGTGCCTCATCCGCTATCTTAGCGAACGACAGCCGAGACGGGGTGTTTGCCGCATCTCAGCGCCTACGGCATGAACACGCTGCCTCGCGTCTGCCGGATGCAGGCGTGCAGAGGAACGACGGATGAGTTCGGATGTCCGCTCCCTTCCACCCGACGGTAACCTCGGAGGTCGACCACGGGTGGCGGCGTTCTTCGATCGCCGCACCTGCAGTGTCCAGTATGTGGTTTCCGATCCGGCGACCGGCGAATGTGCGTTTATCGATCCGGTTCTCGATTATGATGAAAAGTCGGGGTCGATAGCCACGGATTCTGCCGATGGACTGCTGCGATACGTTTCCGCCGAAGGATTGAAACCCAAATGGGTTCTCGACACCCATCCTCATGCCGATCATTTGTCTGCTGTCGACTACCTCAAGCGGATGACCGGAGCTCGATCGGGGATCGGCGCGAAAATCGTCGAAGTTCAGAAGCTCTGGAAGGAGATTTACAATCTCCCGGAAGCTTTTCGCATCGATGGATCCCAGTGGGATTGCTTGTTCGCGGATGGCGATCGCTTCGCTCTCGGGGAGCTCGAAATTGAGGTTCTATTTTGCCCCGGACACACGCTCGCATCTATCACCTACTGCGTCGGCAATGCAGCCTTCATTCATGATACGCTGCTGATGCCCGATTATGGTACTGCCCGATGCGACTTTCCGGGCGGCGATGCCGGGCAGCTTTGGCACAGCCTTCAGCGGATCTTGTCCTTGCCCGGCGATACACGCCTCTTCACCGGCCATGATTACAGGCCCGGCGGCCGAGAGCCCGCTTGGGAAAGCTCTGTGATCGAACAACGGACAAAGAACGTTCACCTCCAGCAGGCCCAGAGCGAACATGAGTTCGTCGAACTCCGCCAGTCGCGAGACGCAAAGCTCGCCATGCCAAAACTGATCCTGCATGCGCTCCAGGTGAATATCGCGGCAGGGCGGTTACCTGCGCCGGAAGGGAACGGGCGACGGTATCTCCGGATCCCGCTCGATGCTCTTCCGGGAGCGCGATGGGACTAGTATTACTTGGGGGCCGGCGTAATCCGCCAAACGACGTTTCCCACGTCGTCGGCCACAAGAACCGCACCCGCCTTGTCCACGGCGACTCCGACCGGGCGACCTAATGCTTCGCCACTTGCGTTCAGGAAGCCGGTCAAGAGATCCTTCGGGGGACCCGCGGGCATTCCGTTCTGGAACGGTACGAACACGACTTTGTACCCGCTCGGTGGATTGCGATTCCACGATCCATGTTGGCCAATGATGGCTCCGCCGTGATATTCCGGCGGCAACAGGCTGCCCTGGTAAAAAGTCAGTCCGAGTGAGGCGGTATGCGGGCCGAGGGCGTAATCGGGGACGATCGCCTTCGCGACCAAATCGGGTCTCTGCGGCCCCACGCGCGCATCCACATGCTGGCCGTAATAGCTATAGGGCCAGCCATAAAAGCCGCCGTCCTTCACCGAAGTCATATAGTCGGGCACGAGATCGCTGCCGATCTCGTCGCGTTCGTTCACCGCCACCCAGAGTGCCCCGCTCTCCGGTTGCCAGGATAATCCATTCGGATTTCGAAGGCCCGACGCGAATACGCGCTTGTTACCCGTGGCCAGGTCGATTTCCAGGACACTGGCGCGGTCCGTCTCCGCCTCCATGCCGTTTTCGCCGACGTTGCTGTTGGAGCCGACTGTGGCGTACAGCTTGCTGCCGTCCCGACCGGCAATGATGTCCTTGGTCCAATGATGATTGATTGGACCGCCCGGCAGATCGGCCACCTTGACGGCTGCTGCCGCAATCTTCGTATCTCCGGTCTTGTATGGAAATTTCACGACCGCATCTGCGTTCGCCACGTATAGCTGATCGCCAATCAGCGCCATGCCGAAGGGTGAAAACAGTCCCTCTAGGAAGGGCTGGCGGAGTTCCGCCACGCCATCGCCGTCGGCATCTCTCAAGATCGAAATACGGTTTGCGCTGGGAACGCCGGCCCCCGCCCGTTTCATGACGAGTTCCATCACCCAGCCCTTGATATCAAACCCGCCGCCTTCCTTCGGCGGCGCATTGCTCTCCGCAACCAGAACGTCGCCAGTGGGGAGCACATGCAGCCATCGAGGATGATCCAGGCCCGTCGCATAGGACGCTACGCTGAGCCCGGCCGCAGCAGTCGGTTTCGATCCTTCGGGCCAACCCTTGGCGGGGGCAATGTTCACAGTTGGAATGAGTGTCTTGTTCGGCTCGGGCAGAACTGGCTTCGGCCCATATCCCTGCTCGACGGGAACAGTTGCCGTCTCGCCGCAACCGGCCAGAGCGACAATGCTGGCAGTCAGCAGAAGGGCTTTCTGAGATCTCATGATGCCATGCAAGCGTGTGCCGACAGGTTCAACTTAGCCGTAAACCTGAAGGGTGCGAAATAGTTCCTCGCTGAAGTTGACGTGGCCGGGCGGTGTGCCCGGAACGAACCTAGCGGTAGGTCGATTGTCTAAATGGCAAAGTTTGATCGCGGGCTCAAGGGTTAAGTTTTACAAGGAAGTGCGGCACCGGCGATGGGGCAACTCTTCACATCAGCGGCCACCACTGCTTTTCGCGTTACAATTGTACTGTTTTTGCTGGCGGCGGCAGGGACCGGGGTGCTTGCGTATATCTGGACCAGGGCTGGCAGCAGCTGGAATATCGGCAAGCCGGCGAACCAACCCGTGCCGTTCCGGCATGATCTCCACAGCGGTTTGCTCAAGATCGATTGCCGCTACTGCCACTCAACCGTCGAGCGCGCCGCCGATGCTGGCATGCCCTCTGCGCAAACCTGCATGTCGTGCCATTCCGAGGTGTGGATCGGTGCGACCGTGCTGGAGCCGGTCCGGTCGAGCTTCGCACTCTCTCAACCAATCATATGGACCTCCGTGCACCGGCTTCCGGACTATGTGTATTTTCATCACGCTGCGCACGTGACGAAGGGCGTTGCCTGCGAAACCTGTCACGGCCGCGTGGATAGGATGCCGAGGACGGTCAAGACCGAAACCCTGTCGATGGGATGGTGTCTCGATTGCCATCGGGACCCTGTGCCGCAACTTCGACCACGCGGAGCCGTTCTCGCCATGGGATCCGGCCCTCACGCCATGGACCTGCCGGACGACCTGCGCGTCTTTTATCGTGAGGCGTTCCAGCGCCTCACCAGTTGCAACACGTGCCACCGGTAGAGGCGATGAGTGAACCACATATCCTTGACCTTGGAACGCTGAGAGCCAGGCTCGCGACTGAGCAGGGGCCTCGCCTATGGCGCAGTCTTGAGGAACTCGCCGACGCGCCTGAAGTGCGCCGGTATCTGGAGGCGGAATTTCCCGACATCGTGCAATCCGGCGTCATCGACCGCCGCACCTTGCTTCGGCTGATGAGCGCCTCCTTCGCGCTTGGTGGGCTTTCGGCTTGCCAAGAATACAGTCAGGCGGTGGTGGATGCCCCGCTCGTCTCACAGAGCCGGAACACTCCGGGTTACACACCCGGAATTCCGTTGGTGGTCGCAACTTCCCTTGAGTTGAACGGCTATGGCCGGGGCGTACTGGTAAAGTCTCAGGAAGGGCGGCCCATAAAGATCGAAGGCAATCCGCTGCACCCGGCGAGTCTCGGCGCCACCGATGCCTTCGCGCAGGCGGAGATCCTGTCCCTTTATGATCCCGACCGCTCGAGTAGTCCCCTGCGAGGTGGCGACGAGCGTAGCTGGGCGGAATTCTCAGATTTCATCGGGCTGATGAAAACCGAACTCGCACAGGATGGGGGCAGGGGACTCCGTGTGCTCATACCGCCGACGACATCGCCGACGCTGATCCGGCTTGTAGCCGAGGCGCAACGGAGCCTTCCGAACGCGCAATGGCACGTCTTCACACCGATCGACGACGATAACCGGCGAGCTGGATCGCGCGCCGTCTTTGGTCGTGAGATCGAACCGGTCTACGATCTAAGCCGAGCCGACGTCATCGTCACCTTCGGGGGTGACCTCTTCGCGGAGGAGCCCGGTCATCTTCGCTATGCGGCCGATCATCAGTCGCGGCGGCGAACCCCGGATCGTCCGCTGCCGCGCCTCGTTTCGCTCGAGACGCGCCCAAGTCTCGTCGGCGTGCGCGCGGATGAGCGGGTCGTGCTCCGTCCGCGGGACATCGAGATTTTTGTCGAGGATCTCGCGGCAGCGTTGGAAACAGAGAGCATCTCATCTCCTGCGCCCCATCCGACACCGGGCCGCCTCGCTGGCGAACTGCGGCGGGCCGGTCCGAATGGCCTCGTGGTGGCTGGCCGCGAGCAGCCGCCTCGCGTCCACGCCCTCGCCTTGGCGATCAATGCGCGACTCGGCGCTTTCGGAACCACGATCCGCGCCATCGAGCCAATCTCGTTGGGCGGTTTTTCGACTCTCGTCGAACTCGCGGCCGCAATGGCGCGGGGCGATGTTTCCCGGCTGATCGTGCTGGGCGGCAATCCGGCTTACTCGGCGCCGGCGGATCTGGATTTCCCCGCTCTCATGCGGCGCGTCCCGGCCTCCCTTCATCTCGGTTATCACCGCGACGAGACGGCGGCCGCGTGCCAGTGGCACGTCCCCGAGAGCCACCCCCTCGAGAGTTGGGGGGACCTGCGGGCCTTCGACGGCACTGTTGGATTGCGCCAGCCGGCGGTGATGCCGTTGAAACCCGGGCTCACTTCCGAACAACTCCTCGGCTTCTTGGCAGGCCGGATGGGAGATGGCCGCGCGCTTCTTCAGGCCACCTGGCGCGAGCGGTGGATGGAAAACTTCGACGAACGCTGGAACCGTACGTTGGAAGACGGAGTCGTCGAGAACTCCGCCCTGCCGTCGATCGATATCGCGGCACGAGCCGACTGGAACCAGGGCCGCACCCAGCGAGCGCCGACGGGCCCGCTCGATGTGGTCTTCGCCCCCGATCCATCTGTTTGGGATGGCCGGTATGCCAATAACGGCTGGCTCCAGGAACTTCCCAGACCGCTGACGAAGCAGGTTTGGGGGAACGCCGCCTTGATGGCCCCCGAGACCGCGTCTTCGCTCGGGCTCTCCTCCGGCGATGGGATCGATCTGACGGTCGCCGGGCAAGTGGTGCGCGCGCCGGTCTGGATTCTTCCGGGCCACGCACCGGGAGCCGTCACGCTTCCCCTCGGCTATGGCCGGAAGGAAGCAGGCCGCATCGGCAATGACATCGGCTTCAATGCTTACGCGGCCAGAAACTCAGCCCAACCATGGATCGCCGAAGGTGAGATTAGACGGACCGGCGAGCGGATCCCCATCGTAACGACCCAGCATCATCATGCGCTTCGAGGGCGTGACGTCGTGCGCATCACGGGGCCTGCGCAACCGGTCCAATCGCCGCCGGATGCGCTACCCTCGTTTTATCCCGAATGGCCCTACGAGAACTACGCCTGGGGCATGGCGATCGACCTTGATGCCTGTATCGGTTGCAACGCCTGTGTCGTTGCCTGTCAGGCGGAGAACAACATCGCGATCGTCGGGCCGGAAGAAGTGGCGAGAGGTCGAGAAATGCACTGGCTGCGGGTCGATCGCTATTACGCGGGAGACCCGGCAGAGCCGACAACGTACTTCCAACCTGTGCCCTGCATGCATTGCGAGGAGGCGCCGTGCGAGGTGGTCTGCCCCGTCAACGCCACGGTGCATTCGTCGGAAGGCCTCAACGATATGGTCTATAATCGGTGCATTGGTACGCGGACTTGTTCGAACAATTGTCCCTACAAGGTCAGACGCTTCAATTTCTTTGATTACCAAGCCACTCCCTATGCGTCCGCGCTCGACGCCATGAATCCGCAGGTGACCGTTCGCGAACGCGGAGTGATGGAGAAATGCACCTACTGCGTTCAACGAATTGGCGCTGCGCGAGCCGATGCCCGGGTGGGCGAACGCCGGTTGCACGACGGCGAGGTGGTCACGGCCTGTCAGCAAGCATGCCCGACCCAAGCCATCGTTTTCGGGGATGTCAACGATCCCGAAAGTGCCGTCAGCCGACTCAAGCGCAATCCCCGCAACTACGCGCTGCTGGGGTCGTTGAACACCAAGCCGAGGACGACCTATCTGGCGAGAATCGAGATGCAGCGAGACGATCCCGCAGCCGATGGACTTGACGGGGAATAGCCGATGGCCCGCGGCGCCGAGATTTCCACGACCGCTGTCGCCGAGGTGCCGCTATCGGCGCAGTTTGGCGCCGCGTGGTGGATAGCACTGATTGTCTCCGGAACGCTCGTGCTGCTGCTCGGCTATACGCTTGTCTCGGTTGCGCTGGTGGGAGTCGGGATGTGGGGCGTGAACGTTCCCTTCGTCTGGGGATTCGATCTAATCAATTACGCCTGGTGGATCGGCATCGCCAACGGTGCAAGTCTTTTTGCAGCCGTTCTGGTTCTGCGCCGGCACGATCTCCGTACGGCGGTCAATCGTTTTGCCGAGGGGGTCGCTTTTTTTGCAGTCATTTGTGCGGGGATCTTTCCGATCATCCATCTCGGGCGGCCGTGGCTATTCTATTGGGTCTTTCCCTATCCGGCGACTTTCGAGGTCTGGCCCCAGTTCCGCAGCACACTGACGTGGGATTTCTGGGCAATCAGCACTCATGCGATTCTCACGAGCCTTCTCTGGTATGTCGGCCTGATCCCGGATCTCGCGACGCTGCGCGACCGAGCCCGGCATGTCGGGGTCAAGCGCGCCTACGGTATCTTTGCCCTCGGCTGGCGAAGCTCCGTACGTCATTGGGCTTATCATCAGCGCGCCTATCGCGGTGTAGCCATTCTTGTCCTGCCTCTGATCCTGATCATGCAGAGCGTCGTCGCCTTCGAGTTCGCCGTGACTCTGGTCCCTGACTGGCATGAGACGCGCCAGCCTCTTCATTTCATCGCCACAGGTCTCGCTCAAGGGCTGTCGATCGTCCTGCTGGTCGCCGTTCTGCTCCGATGGGCGCTCCATCTCGAGCGTCATATCGACAATCATGATGTGGAACTGCTCGGCAAGCTGGTCCTGGCGAGCGCGCTTGTCTCCGGCTACCTGTACGTCGACGAGATCGCGGCTGCATTTTTTACGGATCGGCTTACACGCGACGCCCTCCTGAACCGGATGACCGGCGACTACGCGGGTCTCTATTGGAGCGCAATCGTCTATAGCGTCCTCATCCCGCAATTGCTCTGGCTCAGACTCGCCCGCCGGAGCGTGCTGGCCGGAATCGTCGTCGGCGTGTCGATTGGCATAGGCGTGTGGTTCGACCGCTTCTCGATCATCGTCGGCGGCCTCCAGACCGACTACCTGCCGTCGACTTGGCGGACCTACGCTCCGACGCTTCCCGAGACCGGGCTGTTTCTCGGTACGCTTGGGCTCTTCGCTACTCTCCTGCTTCTCTTCGTTCGCTTTCTCCCGGTCGTATCGATGTTTGAGACCCGTCATGACGAGCACCTGGAGAAGTTATGACATCATACGCGCCCTACGGCATCATGGCGGAGTTCGAGACGTCCCAAGGTTTGGCGAGGGCCGTGACCGCTTTGAAACTCGCCGGCTATACGCGGCTCGATGCCTTCAGCCCGTTCCCTCTCCGAGATGTCGCGGAATGCCTCGGCGTTCGCACGAAGGCCATCCCGTGGATCGCCTTCACGGCCGGAGCGACGGGAGCAATCCTGCAATACGTTTCCCAATACTGGATGAATGCCGTCGATTACCCGCTGAACATCGGCGGCCGACCGCTTCACAGTTGGCCGGCTTTCATACCCTCGACCCTGATCGTCACCGTTCTCTGGGCCGGCGTCGCCACGCTCCTGGGTCTCCTGCTCATTCTGCGGCTACCCAGACTGCACCATCCTGTTTTCGACGTGCCCGGCTTCGAGCGGGCGTCGGAGGACCGGTTCTTCCTGTGCATCCTGTGCGACGACCCTCAGTTCGATCAGGAAGCCGCCCGGCGGCTCCTGGATGACTTCTCTCCCGTGACGGTGACGGACGTGCCGGCATGCGAGTGATCTTCACCCTCGCCGCCGCGCTGTTCCTTTCCGGTTGTGATTCCGGCACCGAGGAACGAACCGAGGTCGCCTCGACGCGGGTCGTGCAGCGGCCTTTTGTCCCCGTTCCGACCGGCGTCGTCCCGAGAGGCGCGGCAGCCCGGGCCGCAGCTCTCGCGGCGCCGGGCCCCCAGGTTGGGTCGGAACTCGTTGAGCGCGGCGCGGAGCGGCACATCGTCTTCTGCGCCCCGTGTCACGGGGCAGATGGCGGGGGGAACGGGACGGTGGCATCGCGCGGCTTCCTCCAATCATCTTCGTACTTCGAGGAGCAGCTTCGTGCATTGTCGCCAGCCCAGATCGTCATGGTGATCACTCAAGGCAAGGGCCGGATGTTTTCCTTCGCGGATGCCGTGCCGCCGGAAGACCGCTGGGCGATTGCCCATTACGTCAAAGACCTGCAGGCGCGGACGCCGACACCTTCGCCGCCTCCTCGGCAACGCACGCCGTGAGCACGTCGGCACAAGCTTTGTTTTCGCCGCCAAGGTCGTGGCCGCTTATCATTGCTGCCATGGGCCTTGCAATTCTCGGTGCAGGGCTCGTCTTCCATCAGGCCAGCACGCTCGATGCCACATACGTCGTGTTCATCAGCCTTGCGGGTCTCGCCATGGGCAGCATCGCGCTTCTGATGATCGGACACCTGATGCAAGAGCAATGGCTCGCTCCGGTTCGTGCCGAAGCAGAAGCCGCGGGACTCACTGCGCCATTGCTTCTGTTCATCGGGATTCCGCTCGCCTTTGGCCTCGATCAACTCTTCCCGTGGGCTCGCGGAGCGGACCTGCCCCCTGAGCGCGCAAGTTTTTTGAGCCCGAGCTTCTTTATTGTGCGGACAATCATTTACCTCGGCGTCTGCAGCGGCATCGCTTTCTGGCTGATCCGCACCCGCAACTTGCGCCACACCAGCGCCATCGGGTTGGTGCTGCTCGCGCCGATCATGACATTTGCGGCCTATGATTGGGTTCTTTCACGCGAACCGCAATGGTGGTTCAGCCTGTTCGGCTTCGCTTTCGCAGTTAGCCAGCTACTGGCTGCGCTCGCTGGCGCTATGCTGATCACGCTGCTCAAGGGCGAACGAGGGTCGCCACAGGGGATGGCGAGTTTGGAGCGGGCGCTCCTGACACTGGCACTCTTGGCCCTCTGGACGTGGTTCGCGCAATTCCTGATCGTCTGGATGGCCAATCTACCCAGCGAAGCAGCTTGGTATCTGGCAAGGGCAAGCAAGGCGGGTCTTGGCTTGGCAGGAGGCGCATTGGCCACGATGATCCTCGCCATTGTCATTCTGGTGCCATCCGGTTTCAGCCGCTTCGGAATGATTATCGGAAGCGCATTGGTTCTTCTGCAACACGGGCTGCACATGATTTGGATTCTTCAGCCTCCCGCCGTGTCGTTCGGCCTCGTTCCTGCTGCTGGGACAGCGATGCTTTGGACTGGCGCCTTTATGGTTCTGCTGCGGTCCCGCTGGCGTCGAGAAGACGCGTTGATCGCGCCGCTATAGTGAACCCGGCGGCGAGCGCGTACCGTTTGCAGCAGGCACGATCCGGCGTGTGCGCGATGCGGTGCCCGCTTGCCCCGCGGCACCAAGTTCAATTGTGACGCCATGCTCTTCCAGCGGGAGCGGCGGCTTGGTTGCGTTTTCGTCAGAACGCCTCGCGCCAAGCGTGTAGAGGTAAGATGCGATGTGTCGAGCCTCGGCTTCGCTCAGCCCGTGCGACGGCATCGCGGTGCGGGGGCTCAACGCAACGGGGTCCATCAGCCAGGCGATCAGGTAGCGGGGTGAATTTGGGAGGAAACCTGCCAGGAGATGCTGTTGCGCATAATCTTCGAGAGCAGGGCCGACCTTGCCGCGCGCGCCCCTGATGCCCGCGATGGTATGGCAGGCGCCGCAGCCATAAGCATGAATCAGAGACTTGCCGCGTTCGGGCTCTCCACCGGCGATCTGGTTTGGCACATTCTGGTGTGAAGTGTCGCCGCACGCTCCCAGCATCATTGGGGCGAGGGTCATCCAAACCTGAAGGAGATGGCGCGAATTCATGTTCTCGACGCCACTTCTACCGAGGTCAGCCTCGATCGGGCAGCCCGTAAGGCGGCGGGCGGCGTCAGGATACGGGCCGCCATCATAAGACCAGCAACCAGATACACGACGCACATGGGGATGGACATGATTGCGCCTGCGAGTTGCTGATCCTGCAGTGCCGTTAATCCCGAGGCTGCGGTACCAGGATTTCGATACAAAGGTTGGCGCGCAAAACTGAGAAGGGCGCTGAGGAGGCCGCTCTGCAGCAGGGTGATGAAACATGCGATGAGGGCGGCGGCAGCGGCCTCCCGGCCGGCGGCGGCCTTGATGACCGCCCGCCAAAACAGCAGCGCAGTCCCAAAGAAGAGGACGTGCTCGATCCAATGAAGCCACTCGGTCGCCGCGGCTGCATCGAAGAGCGCCGGGGTGTGCCAAATCCAAAGAACCGCCATTTGGAGTGCGGCGGCTGGAACAGGTTTCATCAAGGGCGATAGGGGCGAAAGGACCGACCGCAGTTTCCCCTGATGTGCTAGTCCGCGCCGCCAACCCTCGGGCAAACTCCAGAGCCAAGCGACCTCGGGCTTGCCAAGCACGAGCAGGGGAGGCGCGATGGTAACGAGAAGAATGTGCTGCACCATGTGGGCCGACAGCAGAGCCTTGGCGGCTCCCTCCAACGGCGAGTTGAGCGCGGCGACGAGCACCGCCGTGCCTGTCAGGAAACAGCCGATTTCGCGGGCGCCGAAACCGGGCAAAAGCCGCCCTAGGCGATGCCGCAACCGAAACGCACCCGCCGCGTAGAGGGAGACGGAAATAATCAGCGGCACGCTCACCAACGGGTCGCTGGACCACAGGGTCCCGACATCATGCCAGCCATCGGGTGCGATGCCGTGGGCGAGGGCGGAACTGCTGGACGCGAGGGCCGTCGTCCACGCGATCACCCTAACGACGGCTTTCATGAACCTGTTTTCCACAGCATCGGGAACTATCCTTCACGGCCAAGCTTTTCCGTTCGACGTGCAAACCTTGATGTAGAGCGCATGGGCGTGGAATCGACTCGGTCTCGCCTCGTTCGAAGGCTGCGCACCCGCTCGGGAGACTGGGGCGGGTTGCTGCTCGGCGTGACGGGGTCCGGCTGCAGCGGCATCCAGTCGGCACTCGACCCGGCGGGCGCCGACGCGGCGCGGATTTATTGGCTCACCATCATTCTCGCGATTGGCGGCGCGCTCATTTTCGTCGGGGTCACGGCGCTTCTTCTCTATGCCATCTTCGCCGCGCCGGCGCGGCGAGCATGGCTCGGTGGGCGGCGCACGATTGTGTACGGCGGTCTTGCGTTCCCGATTGCGACCCTTTCGCTCCTGTTGCCGTACGGACTGACGGTGATGCGGGATGTCGATGCGCCGGCCGAGGACGCGCTGCAGATCGAGATCATCGGCGAACAATACTGGTGGCGCGTGCGCTATCCGGCTTCGCGGGAGCAGCCGGAAATCGTGACGGCAAACGAGTTACGGCTTCCGGTGGGCCAGCCCATCACCATCTCGGTGACGGCCACGGATGTGATCCATAGCTTGTGGATCCCCAATTTTGGCGGAAAAATCGACATGATTCCGGGGCGAGTGAACCGTCTCAGTTTCACGGCCGAACGCGCCGGACGCTATCGGGGTGTTTGCGCCGAGTTTTGCGGCGACCAGCACGCCCGGATGGCTTTCGACGTCCTGGTCGTCGATGCCGCCGGATTTGCCGCTTGGCGTGCGGCGCAGGCTGAAGGCGCAAGAGAGCCGCCGACGCCATTTCTGCAGCGGGGTCGCGATCTTTTCCGCAGCGGCGGATGCGGCTCGTGCCACGCCGTGCGGGGAATCGAGGCGAGCGGCACGTTCGGACCGGACCTGACTCATGTGGGAAGTCGCCGCACCATCGGAGCGGGACAGTTGCCCAACAACATCGGAACGCTCGCGGGGTGGATTGCCAACACGCAGCATATCAAACCGGGGGTTCGGATGCCTTCCTACGGCATGCTGTCGGGCGAAGATCTGCGGGCTCTCGCCGGATACGTGGAGAGCTTGAAATGAGCGCGTTGGAATTTCCGGAACCCGCCGAGCGCGCCCCTTCCGATTTTCCAAACCCGCTCCCGCGGCCGGAAGGCGAGTTCGACGCGCTGAAGAACACTTGGCATCCACCGCGCGGCATCAGTTTCATTACGGCAGTCAACAACACCTATGTGGGCTTGTGGTACGTTGCCACGGCGTTCCTTTTTTTTGTTCTCGCCGGAATTCTGGCGCTGATGATGCGGGCGCAACTGGCCGTGCCCGAAAACGAGCTCATCGGTCACGATCTCTACAACCAGCTTTTCACCATGCACGGCACGGTGATGATGTTCCTCTTCGCCGTTCCGGCGGTAGAAGCCGCAAGCGTTTATCTGCTGCCGAACATGCAGGCCGCACGAGATTTGCCGTTTCCGCGGCTATCGGCCTATGCGTTCTGGGCTTATTTCGTCGGTGGGCTTGTATTCTTCTCGACCATCTTTTTCGGCCTCGCGCCGAATGGCGGCTGGTTCATGTATCCGCCGCTCACGGGCACTACCTATTCCCCCGCCGACAATGCGGATTGGTGGTTGCTCGGTATCGGCTTTATCGAGATATCGGCGATTGCCGGCGCCATCGAGATCATCGTCGGCGTGATGAAGACCCGCGCCGTCGGCATGAGCCTCGACAAACTGCCGGTCTATTCCTGGGCCATGTTGGTCTTTGCCGCCATGATCGTCGTGGGATTTCCAGCGATTATTCTGGGCACGCTCCTGCTCGAGATGGAGCGTGCCTTCGACTGGCCGTTCTTTATCGCCGCGCGCGGTGGAGACCCGCTCCTGTGGCAGCACCTGTTTTGGTTTTTTGGCCACCCGGAGGTCTACATCATTTTCCTGCCGGCGACCGGCATGGTGTCGATGATCGTGCCTGCGATGGCGCAGACACCGCTCGTCGGTTACCGCCTCGTGGTGCTCGCGCTCATCGCCACCGGCTTTCTCTCCTTCGGCTTATGGGTGCACCACATGTTCACGACCGGCTTGCCGAAGATGTCGCTGAGCTTTTTCTCCGCCGCGAGCACGGCCGTCGCGGTGCCAAGCGGAATTCAGGTCTTCGCCTGGATTACGACGATCGCGGCGGGACGCATGAAGCTGACGACGCCATCACTTTTCGTCATTGGCTTCCTGTTCATTTTCACGCTCGGCGGCCTCACCGGCGTCATGGTCGCGGTGGCACCGTTCGACTGGCAGGCACACGACACCTACTTCATCGTCGCCCATCTTCATTACGTGCTCGTCGGCGGGATGGTGTTTCCGCTCTTTGCCGCCTTCTATTACTGGGTTCCGGTCGCGAGCAGTCGCGCGTTGTCCGAGCGTCTCGGGCGCTGGGTATTCGGGCTGATGTTCCTCGGGGTCAACATCACCTTTCTTCCGATGCACGTGACCGGCCTGATCGGCATGCCGCGGCGCGTCTACACCTATCCGGTCGGAATGGGATTTGACGCGCTCAATCTCGTCTCGACGGTTGGAGCGTTCATGATTGCCGCGGGCGTTGCGATCTTCCTTTTCGACATGGTGCGCAATTTCCGTTTCGCGATGGAAAACAATGCGGGCAATGTCTGGAATGCGAGCACGCTGGAATGGCTGCCGAACGGCAATTACGGGACGCGCAGCATCCCGGCGGTCAACAGCCGCGAGCCTCTGTGGGACCAACCGAATCTATCTCGCGAGGTTGAGGCGGGCCGTTACTATCTGCCCGGAACAGTGACAGGCGGTCGGGAGGCGCTTGTTACGAGTCCATTTGACGCTCGTCCGCAGTACATTCTGCAGATTCCGGGTCCCGGGTGGCAGCCCGTCCTCGCTGCCGTGTTCACGGCCGCGTTCTTTCTTCTTCTGACGGTGAAGTTGATCTTTCCGTCCTTCATCTGCGGTGTCCTCGCCGTTGGATGCGTGATCTGGTGGCTATGGGAAACCGATCCCGGACCTGTTCGTCCACCCGCTGATATCGGCGGAGGCTTTACAGTGCCGGTCTATGTCACCGGCCCGATGAATCATTCCTGGTGGGCGATGATCGTCCTCATGGTCGTCTGCGGAATGATCTTCACCTGTCTCATCTTTTCATATTTGTTTCTGTGGCTCGTCAACCCGGGTGCCTGGCCGCCGGCGCACGTCACGCTGCCGGAGGCCGTCTGGCCCTTTCTCGCCGCTACGCTTTATGCGGCCGGTGCGTTCGCAATCATGCGCGCAAGTCGGCTGCTGCGAGGGGATGCGCGGTCGGCACCACGCCCCGTTCCGATCCTCATAGGGACGGCCTTGGTTCTCACCTGCGGCGCTTCCGCCGTCGACTTCCTGACCCTATGGCAAACGGGCCTGAGCCCTTCGGTTCACGCCTACGGCGCGGCGGTTTATGCTATTCTGTCGCTGCAGGTGTTTTTCGTGATGACCACGTTCATCATGGGCCTCTACACGATCGCCCGATGGCTGGCGTCGAAGCTCGATCCCGTCAGGCGCACGACCTTCGATAACATGATGCTGTTTTGGTACTATACGACGGGTCAGGGCCTCGCGGGGCTTCTCGTCGTTCACGGCTTTCCTCGGCTGACGGGCGGGAGCTGACGATGAGTGGCCGCCGGACCCTGCAGGTTGTCGCGATGCTCGGCGGTCTTCTTGCATGGGCGGCGCAGTTCACCGTCCTCTATGGCGTCACGTCAACCGCCTGCGGTCGCGGATGGGCGGATACAACGCTTTTCGGGATCGGAATCGTTCACATCACCGTCGTCCTTGCGACTCTGTCTGCCCTTGCCGCTACCGCGATCCTGCTTGTTGCCTCACTCGACGCATACAAGCGATCCATCGGCTCGTCTCTCTCGGTCGTGGATCTTTTTATAAATCGCGCCACGGTCCTGATCAGCAGCTTCTCACTCGTGGTCATCGTGTGGCACGCTGTGCCCGCCTTCATCCTTCCCGCCTGCGCTTAGCTTGCCAGTGCTTTTGGGCTCGCGTCCGGTTGCTGCATGCGGGCGATAGAGATCTGATCCGCGAGGACACTTCCTGCTAGCCGCGCGCATCTGTTTCTCTGTAGAGTGGCGTTCGATGGACTGCTGGAGAGCCGGATGAAGCTTGAGAAAGGTGAGTTGCCGGAGCCGCTTGATGCGGAAGCGCGCCGCAGAGTTTCGCCTGTCATCTGCTATCCTGTAAACAGTTTGGCTCCGCCCGACCTTGCAGCCTACCGCGCCGCGCGGGAGGGCTGGCAGAAGGTGGATGAGGTGATCGTGCCGCCACGCGATGCGCGATGCTTCGCGGTTCCTGCGGGCTGCTTCTTTCGCATCGTCTCTGTCGAGGGCCCGCAAGTTGGAGACCTTAACCTCTGGGCAGCCAATGATCTCAATGAGCGCTTCTTCTCCGGCAAGACGAGGGCTTTGCACGGCACGCACCTATCCACCGGCGACCGACTCTGGTCGTCTCTGCCGTACCTTCGGCCGATGGCGACGATCACACAGGACACTCTCGACTGGTATGGCTTCGACGCGTGGGGCGGCTCCGTGCACGACGTGATCGGCACGCGGTGCGATCCCTATACGCACCGGCTCCTCTCTGGTCATGACTATCATCACTGCTGCCACTCGAACTTGACACGGGCGCTCGCCCATCATTTGAGCCGCCCGCGCGACATGGTTGAGCCTGCGGTGCACGATGTGCTCAATGTCTTCATGTGTACCGGCTTCACGCGCGGTACCGGGCAATATTTCATGAAGGCAAGCCCCGTGAGACCAGGGGACTTCCTCGAATTTTTTGCTGAAATCGATCTCCTGGGCGCCTTGTCTGCATGCCCGGGCGGTGATTGCAGCGCCGAGCACTCCAGCGATACGGCAGCCTGCCACCCCCTGCTCGTCGAACTCTTTAGACCAATGACACCACCTGAAGGTTGGACCTCACCCACACGTAACAGCTACAGCGGAGAACACGGGGATTGAGCGTCTTTGCTATCGTAGGTGTTCCGAATCTGGTGAAGGTGCAGGTCTCACACGTCGAACGGCCACACTCGGGAGTGTCCGGCTCGCTTCGACTAACTCGCAGCGATGCTTTCCAGCTTTGCGTTGGGCCTGGTGGCAACTCCAAAACTGGCAAGTTTCTTATTTGTGTCTCTGAACGCACCCGCCTTTGGGTTGATCGTCATAGGGCTGACCCCGGAAACGGACGCGGGGCTTTGAAGTCGGTCAAACTCCGCCGGGGACCCTTGGCGTGCGGGTCCCCCCAGGAGCCTTCAATAGTCCATGCCGCCGATCCCGCCAGCCGAGGGCATTGCTGGCGTCGCTTCCTTTTTCGGCAACTCGGCGATCATGGCCTCGGTCGTAACGAGGAGTCCGGCCACCGACGCAGCATCTTGGAGAGCCGTACGGACCACCTTCGCTGGATCGACGATGCCTGCCTGAACCAGGTCCACGAAGTCTTCAGCTTGAGCGTCAAAACCAAAGCTCGGCGAGTCATTGCTGGCGATCTTGCCAACGACGATCGAGCCTTCGACGCCCGCGTTCTCGGCGATCTGCCGGATTGGAGCTTCGAGCGCGCGCAGCACGATGTTGATGCCGGCCTTCACGTCCGGGTTGTCGCTCGTTAGCTTCGCGACAGCCGCCTTGGCGCGCAATAGGGCCGTGCCGCCACCGGGAACGATGCCTTCCTCGACGGCCGCTTTGGTGGCGTGCATCGCATCGTCGACGCGGTCTTTTTTCTCCTTCACCTCGATCTCCGTGGAGCCGCCGACACGGATCACCGCGACTCCGCCGGCAAGCTTGGCCAGACGCTCCTGGAGCTTCTCACGGTCGTAGTCCGAGGTCGTTTCCTCAATCTGGGCCTTAATCTGTTGGACGCGCGACTCGATGTCCTGCTTCTGGCCCGCGCCATCAATGATCGTTGTGTTTTCTTTTTCGATGCGAACGCGTTTGGCGCGCCCGAGCATGTCGAGCGTGACATTTTCGAGCTTGATTCCGAGATCCTCAGAAATCACCTGGCCGGCTGTAAGGACCGCGATATCCTCGAGCATGGCCTTGCGGCGATCGCCGAAGCCGGGAGCCTTGACGGCGGCGATCTTCAGGCCACCGCGGAGCTTATTGACCACGAGGGTCGCGAGAGCTTCGCCTTCGATGTCCTCCGCAACGATGAGCAGCGGCTTCGTGGTCTGTACCGCGGACTCAAGGATTGGAAGCAAGGACTGGAGCGATGAAAGTTTCTTCTCGTGGATCAGAATATAAACGTCCTCGAGCTCGGCCACCATCTTCTCGGCATTGGTGACGAAGTACGGCGAGAGATAGCCGCGATCGAACTGCATGCCTTCGACGACGTCGAGCTCCGTGGCGGCGGTCTTGGCCTCTTCGACGGTGATGACGCCCTCGTTGCCGACCCTCTGCATGGCCTCGGCCAGCATCCTTCCAATCTCAGCGTCGCCATTGGCCGAGATGGTGCCGATCTGGGCGATCTCCTCGGACGAGGCGACTTTCTTCGCGCGAGCCTGAATGTCCTTGACCGCTTCGGCGGCGGCCAAGTCGATGCCCCGCTTGAGATCCATCGGGTTCATGCCGGCCGCCACAGCTTTCGTGCCCTCACGGAAAATGGACTGCGCGAGAACGGTTGCGGTGGTAGTGCCGTCGCCTGCCACCGAGCTGGTCTTGCTTGCCACTTCACGGACCATCTGGGCACCCATGTTCTCGAACTTGTCGGAGAGCTCGATTTCCTTGGCCACCGTCACGCCGTCCTTGGTGATGCGCGGAGCGCCGAAGCTCCTTTCCAGAACGACGTTGCGGCCTTTCGGGCCAAGCGTGACCTTCACAGCATCGGCGAGGATATCGACGCCGCGGAGCATCTTTTCGCGGGCCTCAGAGGAGAATTTTACGTCTTTTGCAGCCATAGGTTTCAACCTCCTGATCTGATGAATTGTGCCGAATGTCCGATCATGCGGCCTCCCGGGACGACGCGGCATCCTGCTCCAGAACGCCGAGGAGGTCGCTTTCCTTCATGATGAGGAGATCCTCACCGTCGATGCGCACTTCTGTGCCAGACCACTTGCCGAAGAGCACGCTGTCGCCGACCTTCACGTCGAGCTCGACCACCCTGCCGCCCTCGTCGCGGCTGCCGGGACCCACTGCAACCACCAAGCCCTGCTGGGGCTTCTCCTTCGCGGTGTCCGGGATGATGATGCCACCCTTCGTCCGCTCTCCCGGGTCAGTCCGGCGGACAACGATGCGGTCACGTAAAGGACGGAACTTCATCTAAGACCCTCCTGTTTCATTCCATATTTTTAGCACTCAGGCGGTGCGAGTGCTAAACCGCCAAATAGGAAGGCCGATTATGGTGTCAAGAGCGTTCAAGAAAGGGCACGACGACGAGGACTCGAGGATAACAGGAGGGCTGCTTTGCAGACCAGCAATCATAGTCCCGGGATGCGCTGGCTCGGCCCGGAATGGGAATCACATCAAGAACGAAAGCAGACGTGGATGGTTGTTCTCTATAGACCTCGTCTCGCTTGGGCTCGTCTCGGGCGTAGAAATCAGCGTCGATGCGGTATTTTTTCAACCTCGCTAGCGATCATGATGCCATTTCCGACGAGATTGGGATGGAACTTGCGAACCTGCAATCGGCGATCGACGGCGCCCGCAGAGCCATCGACGAACTTACTCGTGAACTTCCCTCCACCACCCGCGACTGGCGGGGATGGCGGCTGGAGATTACAGATGAATTTGGTCACGTTTTGGAGACTTTGATCCTTAGCGCAGATGAGGATCCAACTCGGTCCAACTAATCTTCCTCTGCTTTGAATTTAAGCTTCTTCAGGCCTACTCAATTCGATTGAACGACGTGTCAGGTGCAACTCTCTTGAGGCGGGTACGTTGATCGATCGGTCCGGCGTATCGGAGTAGGTTCGATGGCTAAGAATAAAAAACCGCGCAACGAAAGCGCCGTCGAGAAGCCGGATGTCGAAGACAAGTCCACTAACCTTGAAGCCGTAGCGGCGCACGTGCGTGCCATGCTCTTGCGTCTCAGAATAAGGAATTGCGCGCCGCGCCAGCAGTTCGACAGTTCAGAAACCATACTTTGACAGACAGCCGGTCGACCATCCGACCAGATCAGATAGTTGGGCGCACGCATCGGGAAATGCAGTCCGGGACTTTCGACTGCCGCGGTCTCAGCCGCCGTAGAGGTAATTGGGAAGCCACAAAGTCATTCCAGGCCAGACATACATGAGAATCATGCACAGGATCACGATCAGCATGTAAGGCATCATGCCCGCAAAAATCTGGTTAAGCGTGACATGCGGTGGGGCAACCCCCTTAAGGTAGAACGCCGACATTGCGACCGGAGGCGAAAGAAATGCCGCCTGGAGGTTCACGAACACGAGTACGCCCCATAGGACCGGGTCGATGTTGAAGTGCTGCAACAGGGGCAAAAAGATCGGCACAAAGATGATGATGATCTCGGTCCACTCGAGCGGCCACCCGAGAATGAAGATGATCGCTTGCGACAGGAGCATGAATTGTATGGGCGACAGATCGAGCGACAGCACCCAGCGCTCGATCAGCCCCTGTCCGCCGAGAATTGCGAAAACGGCGGAGAACAACGCCGATCCCACGAAGAGCCAACACACCATGGCGGTGGTCTTCGCCGTGAGAAACACCGCCTCCTTGGTCCGCTTCCAGTTGAGTGTTCGGGCTTGGAAGGCGAGGAGGAAGGCTCCGGCGGCGCCGACAGCGGCGGATTCCGTCGCCGTCGTGATGCCGAACAGGATCACGGCGAGCACGAGGATTGTGAGAATGCCAAGCGGCATGATCGACGACGAAAGAAGCTTCACGACTTCCAGGCGCTCGGCATTCATGTTCCGATAATAGCGGACGAGCACCACGGCTGCTAAGGCGGCAATTATTCCGAACGTGACGTAGAAAGTGATTCCCGGGCCTATCTCGACCGGTGCCGCCGGCGCTGCGCTCACCGCGGGCCCGCCGAGCTGCTCCAAGCCCTCCGGAATGTCGCCCTCACTCGACGCCTGTGGATGGATGACCGCATACCACCAGACCAGCCAGAGGATCAGGGACATCATGGTGAAGGGGATGAGCGTAGCACCAAAATTTTTAAACAGCTTCCAGTAGGTGAGGTGGCCCTCCTCGGTTTCGATCCCCTTTGCCTTCGCTGGCGAGAACAGGGCCAAAACATGCGCGATCAGCATGTTGTGGGGGTAGGCTTCCTGGAAACGCCTCATCCACACGGGCACTGGAACCCGCGTCTGTTCTTCCGGCAACGGCGGCGCGATCTTTGGATTGATCATCGCCCAGCCAATCACATAGACGAGATAAAGAAACGCGAGAAAGAACCCTGGGAACATCGCCGCCGCGTAGAGTTTCACGACAGACTGGCCTGCGACGGCTGCGTAGACGATGATCATCACCGAGGGTGGG
Organism: Microvirga brassicacearum; assembly: GCF_008757455.1. Classification (GTDB taxonomy): domain Bacteria; phylum Pseudomonadota; class Alphaproteobacteria; order Rhizobiales; family Beijerinckiaceae; genus Microvirga; species Microvirga brassicacearum. The sequence continues at coordinate 315,814 of NZ_VCMV01000013.1, forward strand.
ATCAGGATTCCGAGCGTGCCGCCCGCCGTGATCACGCCTGAGGCGAGCTTCACGTCATAGCCGGCGCGCAGCATCGGGTTGAAGGCGATCACCCCCATCAGAACTACCACCGCCCCGACGAGACCGCTGGCGATGCCCCAGAACGTGCAGACGATCAGCGTCGCGATCGCCAGCGAAGCGGGGACGTGTCGAAACGAAAGCTGGATTGAGTAGAACATCTTGTCCACCAGCGCCCCGCGTTCCATGACGTATCCCATCAGCACAAAAAGCGGGATGGAAATGAGAACATCGTTGGTCATCGCCCCATAGGTGCGCTGGACCATCAGATCGAAGATCCGGTTATCGAACCAGCTCTCTGCCGGGCTGTAGAAAGCGTAGAATCCGAAGAACATGCCGAGACCCATCAGGGTGAAGGCTGTCGGGAAACCCATCATGATCACAACCACGATGAGCATGAGCATCATGAGCCCCAGCGCCGGATCGCTCATGACTGCAGGTCTCCCCCCATCCCGCGCTGACGCGCTGCCTCGTCGATTTGCTGGGCACGCCCGATCGCGGCTGCGCGCGTTTCCTCGTCGATGTGCTCGCTATGCGCGAGCTGTTGTTCGACAACGTCGATTTCCGTCACGTCCTTGAGCCGGCTGGGCCACACCCCGGTCCTGAGGCAGACAAGGCAGCGCAGGATTTCGGCCATGCCCTGCAGCATCACCAAGGCGCCCGCGATGGGGATGATGGCCTTGAAGTGATAGATCGGTGGGCCGCTCGCTGTCACGGTCGAATGCTCGTTAATCCGCCATGAGAGCGCCGCGTAGTCGTAGCCCGCGTAGATGAGGGCCGCGATGCCAGGGAGAAAAAACACGATATAGAGGACAAGATCGAACGACGCCTGTGTCCGCGGCCGCATCGAGCCGTAGAGAAAGTCGCCGCGCACATGGGCGTTCTGCGCCAAAGTGTAGGCGCCTGCGAGCATGAACGCGCTGCCGTAGAACATGTTGCTCGCATCGAAGATCCATGCAGTCGGCATGTTCATGATGTAGCGCTTGAACACCTCGATACAGACAAGGGTCATGAGCCCGATGATAAGCCATGCAGCAGCCTTGCCCACCCATGTGCTGACGCTGTCGACCCAGTGCAGAACTTGCTGGAGGTTCATGCGGAGAATCCGAGCGGAGAGAGGGTGATAGAATAAGGGCCAGGCGACATCGAGCATCTCCCCGGTTCTGCCTGACTCACTTTGCCCTCGTGTCAGATCTTCTTCGCGGCCGCGTTCGGTCCGAAGTAATGATCGAACGCCATGCGGCGATTGACGACCGTGTCCTGTTCCCACCGTGTCGCCCGCTGGGCGAACGCGAGTTGCGATTCAAGGACCTCCTTGAACAGCGGGTTTTCTCCGGCCTTCTTCTTCACGACCTCGTCGTAGACCTCCAGTTGTTTTTTCAGGATCGCATCCGGCGTCTTATAGAATTTGACGTTGTCCTTCGTCTGCAGCTCGATGTAATCCTTCGAGTAGCGGTCGATCGCCTTCCAGTGCATGTCCTGCGACGCCGCCTCGACCGCATTGACGATGATGGCCTTCATCCGGTCGGGCAACCCGTCGTATTTCGTCTTGTTGAACATGATCTCGAACTGCTCGGCGTTCTGGTGATAGCCTTGAAGCATACATACCTTGGAAACGTCAGCGAAGCCGAGAGCCCGATCCGACGAAGCATTGTTGAACTCGGCTGCATCCAGCAGGCCGCGATCCATCGCGGATACGATCTCGCCGCCGGGCAATGCGTTGACCGCGGCACCCAAGCCGGTGAACACGTCGATCGAGATGCCGACGGTCCTGAATTTCAGGCCGGCGAGATCTTCAGTTTTGGCGATGGGCTTCTTGAACCAGCCGAGCGGCTGCGTTGGCATCGGTCCGTATGGGAAAGAGACAACGTTGGCGCCGATCGACGCATATAGCTTCTCGAGAAGTTCCTTGCCCCCGCCGTACTTGTGCCATGCCAAAAGCATGTTGGCGTCCATCGCGAACCCGGGACCGGACCCCCAGAGCGCTAGAGCGGTTTGCTTCCCGTAATGGTAGACGAGCACGCCGTGCCCGCCGTCAAGTGTCCCTTTCGACACGGCATCGAGCAGGCCGAAAGCGGGGACCACGGCGCCGGCGGGCAGAACCTCGATTTTGAGGTCGCCTCCGGTCATGTCGTTGACCTTCTTGGCGAAGTCGAGCGCGAATTCGTGAAAAATGTCCTTGGACGGCCACGTGCTCTGCCAGCGCATGTTGATCGGACCCTGGGCCTGGGCAATGTTCGGCGCAGCAACGGTTGCGGCAGCGCCGATCGCGGCGGTCTTTAGGAAACGGCGGCGAGATTGTTTTGCTACGCCAGGAGCATGTACTCCTAGAGTCTTGGCGTTCGTCATGGCTCTCTCCCTCGGGCGCGCTTGTTGTGAACAGCTTACGTCAAGTATTTTAGCTTCTGTGGCCCGGCTTAATCAGATCAAGGGGCTCTAAGCCTAAAGTTGCAGACCGTGCCGGGGCCATTGTGGCTCACGAAGGCGAAAGCCTCGTCTGCAGCTTTCTGCCCGGATGGCAGCCGGAGGTCGGCGCGTTCCGCCGGTGCTCCCACCGAGCAGTTTGCCAAGCCCTCCCGACAGGAACTCAGCCGAGCTGCGGCGATTGACTTCAGCCATGCCGAAGAAGAGTGCCTCTGCAGATTTAACTGAGCGCGAGCGTCGTATGCTCGATTATCAGCGCATTACGACGGCACTTGCCTTGAGCGGCTCGGAGAGCCTGAGCCGGGAAAGGCTGCTCCATCACGCGACCGCACTGGTGTCGCGGGTGACACGGGTGAAGCGTGTGAAGGTCATGCGCTATCGGCCGGATCAGAGCGATCTCTTCGTCGAGGCAGGTGTCGGCTGGAAGCCCGGTGTTGTCGGCGAGCTAAGCTTGCCCATCGACCGCGGCTCGCCTCCCGGTCGCTGCTTGCAAACGGGCCGGCCGGTCGTCATCGGAGACCTGCCGAACGACTCTGAGTTTCGATACATGGGAGTCTTGCAAGAGCACGGAATCGTCTCTGCCATGAACGTGCCAGTGATGTTCGACGGCAGAGTGTGGGGTGTGTTCGAGGTCGATTCCGAGGAACCGCGTTCCTTCGACGAATTCGACGTGGCTTTCCTGAGGGGTTTCGCGCAGGTCCTTGGATTGGCTCTGTATCGACTGGAGCTGGAGCAGAAGGCGCTCGCTGCGACGGCAGAGCACGCACAGCACGACGTCAGGGCCGAGACTCTCCTCAGGGAACTCCAACACCGCGTACGCAACAACTTCCAGACAATTCTCGCCTTCCTCGGTCTTCAGCGTCGGCATGCCGAGACGCAGGAGGCGAAGGAGCGGTTTGGTGCGGTGATGGATCGGGTGCATGCGATTGCTCTCGCCCATGACCAACTCTCTGCGACAGCGGGTGGCAGCGAGGTAGAGTTTGGCGATTATCTGCGGGCTCTTTGCAGCAATATTGACCCGAAGTATGAGGCGGTCCATTTCGAGGTAACCGCAAGCAGCGCCACGCTGCCGTTGGATCGCGCTGTGCCCGCCGGCCTAATCGTCTGTGAGCTCTGCACCAATTCACTCAAATACGCCTTCAACGACCTGGGCGGCGTCATCCGGGTGAGCTTCTCGGCGGACTCCGATATTGGCGAAGGCTGCATCACGGTCGAAGACGACGGAAAAGGCATGGGTCCACCGCGAGAGGGAGGGCTTGGGCTGACCCTCATCGACAGCTTTGCTGAGCAGCTGAATGGACGTGTCGAGCGCGACGAGGTCGAAAAGGGCACTCGCACGCGGATCTGCTTCCCGCTATCGTCGTGACGGCAATTCCTGCTCGATGCGCGCCTCCTCCGACTGCCGATGTCGAAGGTTGTCTAGAACCCTCCAACTCCGACGGCTAGGTCATCATGTCTTGTCGGCAACCGCCTTTTGATCGGCCTGGCTCATGGCCGATCAGCATCTGGATGTCGGGCTTCAGCAAGCGAGCCGGCTCAATAGAGTACGTTCCCGCGCTTCAGACCAAACCCTGGGATATCGCACCGACAGCGTGAGTTGATCGGGACCGGAGGACCTGCGCAATTGCCCCGTGAGGTCACGCAGACCCGTCCAAACCCTTGCCCATAGGCACGACGGTTAAATCGCTCGCGCGGTCGTTCGCCGTAGTAGCCGCGAGGCTCCCACTCATAGCCCGGACGTGGTCCACGACGAACGCTGGGTCGACCGAAATCTTCCTCGTAGTAGCGCCCGTCCCCGCCGTAGAGGTCCTCCCCGAAATACTGGGCAGCTGCTGGAAAAGCGGCCACTATCGCCAAGGCCGCGGCTGCGATGATGACTTTCATGATCAATCCTTTCGAACGTCAGGAAAGCGACGCCTCAGGTCACGTCAGGAACATGGCTTCTGTAAGGAGGGTAAGGCTCGGGCGAGACCTGGCCATGCAGTTGATGCACGCTGCGGCTCGGCTGGGGTTGGAACCGCAGCAAGGCACGTGGCGCAAAGTAAGCACTCGCCGGGTTCGGCCGAGGTCGATCAGAGGTACGTTGCGGTCCGCCGTCACGGGGATTCTCACCCACGGATGCCTTGGTAGCCATTGGCGAACACGGTTTGCTGATGTCGTTTCGCCGCATCCGATTGTCCGCTAATGTCCATGAGACAGCAGGGACTCAATGGAAACGCGTCGGGGGCGGGCTGACAGCAGCAGTCCTCACAACCCCCGCGCGATTGGGAGGAGGTCATCGTGTCGGCCATCAATCCAGCGGCATCGCCCCAACGAAGTGGTCCCCGTGGACCACACGTCACCGCCAAGGATCTCTTGGCGCAGTTCTGGCTCGATCTTTATGGCAAAGAGGTGCAGAGCGCCGCGACCTACTCGTACATGTGGATGGCCGACCAGATGGGGCATGTGTGCCTCGGGATCGTCATCCAATTCAGTCTGACGTTCGTGGCGCGCTACGCCCTGCCGCTCATAGGGATCGATGCCTCCTGGGCGAATATCGCCGGCCTTATGGTCGGATTGATTGCTGTCTCGTATTGGGAATACCGCGCCTATGGCAGCTCCGTCGCGGTTGCGACGGGCCTTTTTCCGCTCGACCGCAAGCTCCTGCGCAACAACGCGATCATTGCGACCGCCTATATGGCAATGGGGCTCGGCATCGGATTCGCGTTCCACCAGACTGCGCCGTGGAGTGCCATCGGCTTCGTGGCGCTGGCGCTCCTCGCGATCATCTGCGCACCGCCCTGGCTGCGCCAGAAGATCATCTGGCAAAAGGCATCGCTTCCGTACCTGTTTCGATTGGCCGACGCACAGCGGACCATCGGTGCGGACGCTGCACAGCAGCTCCAGAATCTCATCGACCGGGGTGCGCCACCCACGGCGCAGCCATTCCAGGTCGTCGTCGGTGGCCCAATCGGCTCCGGTCGGACCGCGATCGCCGCCGGCATCGGCACCGAGTTTGCTTTCAGAAAGCGGTCGGTAAGGTATTTGAGCATGGACAGGCTACTGGAATGCGCGGCCCGTCCGGCGAACCCACATTTCGCAGACGATCCAGGGCCGCCGAACATCAACTTCTGGCGCTGGAGCGAGGCCCAGGTGGTCATCATCGACGACATTGGCCCGCTGATTGCGGCGCATGAGCAGGAGCACGAGGCCAATATCGAGCAGTTTCGGCAGCTTCTCGAGAGAGGCCTTGGCGCAATCGCTCCAGTGCTTGCAAAATGTCACACAGTCTGGGTGATTGGCGACCTGCGGCCCGCGGGCGAGACCGCGATGGCAGGGGATGCTCTCAACGGGCTTGCCCGTATCGTCGCAGAGTTTTGCGATGCTCAACAGGACGTCCTGGTCGTCGAGCTCTCGGCTAAGGAGCCTATTCTCGAGCCAGGGAAGACGGTGCTCAAAGCAGCAACGCAACCGGCACAGTTGCGTAAGGTTGCGCGGTAGTCGCTGATCGGGCTGTGACCGTCAGCCGAAGCGATCTCCCAGATCCGATCAAGGCCGTTTGGTCGCGGCCAATCTAGTCCTGGATGTCGGCGATCTGCTTGTTGGTCGTGCCATCGGCGATCAGCGCAGAGCCGCATTTGAATGATTTGCACGCGCGTGCTTCGCGATCCTGCGGCGTTACGAAACCGGGCAACGATCGTCCGGAAATGCTTGCTGTGTCTTGGACACCAAGGTAAATTTCTAGAGTATAACGTTTAATTTTCCGATATTCATCAGTGCACAGGTGTGCATTTTGTAGAATTATCATTGACAACTTGGATGCCGCATGGATCAATCGCAAAAAATGCGGGACGGGCAGGCTGCGGTCTGACGTAAACCAAAGCATGTCATGGGACCTGGAGGAAAAGCGGTGCGCCAACCGACCGTCGACGAGGAAATCGCCCAAGAACTCACCCATGCGCGCATCCAGCGTTTCGTGTCAGGTCGTCGCGGATGAGCGGGCAGTTGGCTGCGAATTCATCCGGGTCTTCCTCGGCGGCCTGTCCGCCGCAGCTGGTTGAGGGCGGGCGGCAGGACGCCGCCGATCGCGCGCCTGCGAGTGCGGCACAAAGGTTCCGCTACAAACTGAGAATCGCGTTGCGCGAGCCGACGACGGCAATCGGCATCCTGACCGCCGCTTTATTCGCCTATCTGATCGTCGTGCCGATCATCTCGATGCTGTCGGATGCGGGGCGTGTGCAACTCGGCGATGAGCGGCGCATCAGAATGGAGGTTGGCGACTTCACCTGGTACTATATCGAGCGGGTCTTCACATCCCGCGTCGCCTCGTCGCTCTTCTGGGAACCTCTCCTCAATACGCTCAGCGTCGCATTCGGCGCGATCATCGCCGCCGTAGTCATTGGTGGATTGCTCGCTTGGTTGCTCGCCCGCACGGACATGTTCGGCCGCCGCTGGTTTGCGACTGCGCTCATCGTGCCATACATGCTTCCCGCCTGGACGTTTGCTCTTGCGTGGACGACGCTGTTCAAGAACCGCACGGTGGGTGGACAGGAAGGCTGGCTGGAGGCGCTCGGGCTCACCCCGCCCGACTGGCTGGCCTACGGCCGCTTGCCGGTCACCATCATTCTTGCGCTCCACTATTCGCCTTTCATCATTCTCTTGTTCGGCAATGCCCTGCGCCGGTTCGATTCTCAGCTCGAGGATTCGGCGCGCATCCTCGGTGCCGGCCGGCTGACGGTGACACGCAAGATCATTCTGCCCCTGATGCTGCCCTCGCTCCTGTCGGCGATCGTGTTGATTTTTGCCAAATGTCTCGGCGAGTTCGGCGTGCCCTACGTGCTCGGTTTGCCGGTGAAGTTCGATGTGCTGGCGACCTCCCTCTACCGCAGCATCTCGTCGCGTCAAACGGGCGTGGCGGCGGTGCTGGCGGGTTCGATCATGTTGATCGGCGTCATGACGATCATGATCGACGCGAAGCTGATCAAGGAGGCGCGCCGTTTCGTCACCGTCGGTTCGAAAGGGGCGATGGATCGGCTGAACCCGCTGAACAACCTGCGCATCCCCGCAACCGTGTTCGCCGCGTTGATCTTTGTTTTCAGCGTCGCGGTGCCTTTGTCGGTTCTGTTTCTCTCAACGGTGATGAAGATTCCGGCCCGGTTCGACGCCGACAACTTCACCCTGGATTATTGGATCGGAACGGATCTGAACACGGTCGCGCTGCAAACCGGAATCCTGCTCAGCCCGGACCTGTGGAATGCGGCCTGGAACAGCCTGCGGATCGTTGGTGTGGCTTCCATCGTGTCCGGCTTGCTGGGATTGCTGGTGGGCTATGTGGTGGCGCGTACCCCGGTTCAGCCGCTGGCGACATTCCTGCGGCAGGTGACATTCCTGCCTTATCTCGTACCGGGCATCGCGTTCGCCACCGCCTACCTCTCGCTGTTCGCAGTTCCGCGAGGACCTGTTCCCGCGCTTTACGGCACGACGCTAATCTTGATGCTGGCGCTGATCGCGGACCAGATGCCCTACGCGTCGCGGGCCGGGATCGCCGCCATGATGCAGCTCGGGAAAGAGCCGGAGGAAGCGGCCCAGATTGCCGGTGCAGGTTGGTCTCGCCGGATGATCTCGATCATCATACCCATTCAGAAGGGCTCACTGGTGACGGGGATTCTGCTTCCCTTCATTTCGGGCATCAAGGGCCTGAGTCTTTTCGTGGTGCTTGCAGTCCCGAGTACTGACGTGCTGACCACCTTCTCGTTGAGGCTTGTGGATTATCACTACACGCAGGCGGCAAACGCCGTCGTGCTCATCATCGCGGCGATTGCGTATCTCGGTACGCTGCTAGGCCAGAAGCTCACAAGGACCAATCTCGCGCAAGGACTGGGAAACTGACATGCCAAAGATCAACCTTCGCGGCGTCGAGAAGAACTACGGTGCCAATGCGGCGAATGCCGTCGCGAATCTCGATCTCGAGATCGGCGACGGGGAATTCATGTGCCTGCTTGGACCTTCCGGTTGCGGAAAGACCACCACGCTCCGAATGATTGCCGGCCTTGAACATCTCACGGACGGGGAGATTCAGGTCGGCTCGCGTGTGGTCGACTCGGTCACAGCGGGTGTGTTCGTCCCGCCGGAGAAACGAGAGATGGGCCTGGTCTTCCAGAGCTACGCGCTCTGGCCGCATCTGACCATCGAGCGCAATACCGATTTCGGCCTGAGGCTCCGCAACCTGCCCAAGGCCGAACGGGAAGAGCGGGTCGGCAAGGTAATGAAGACGCTCGGAATCGAAGAGTACCGGCATCGCTATCCGTCGCAGCTTTCCGGCGGTCAGCAGCAGCGGGTTGCACTTGCCCGTATGCTCGCGGTCAATCCAGAGGTGCTTCTCCTCGATGAGCCGCTGTCCAATCTCGACGCCGCATTGCGCCTCGAAATGCGCGCTGAGCTGAAGCGGCTGCACCGTGAATTCAAGACGACAATCGTCTTCGTCACACACGATCAGTGGGAGGCGATGACCCTGGCAACGACGATTGCGGTGATGAGCGCCGGCATGCTTCAGCAGGTGGGAACACCGAACGACATCTACGATCGGCCTGCCAACCGGTTCGTGGCGCAGTTCGTCGGCAACCCCCCGATCAATATCCTTGAGCTCGCTGCCGGGTCGCCAGCGGATCTCGTCGTTCGCGCGAGGAGCTATTTCCAACAGCGCTACGCACAGATCGAGGATATTGGCTCGGTCGGCATTCGTCCGGAAGCGATCCGCATCGTTGGCCCGAAAACGCCAGTGCCCGAGGACGCGTTCGCGGGCTCGGCCGAGGTGAGCGGCATCCTGCCAACAGGCGGAAGCTGGATCATCGAACTGTCGACGGCTGGAGAAAAGTTGTTTCTGACGACCCATCAGGCGCCCGAGATCGAGGTTGGCGCCATGGTCGAGTTCTTCGTCAAGCCGAAAACGCTGCATGTCTTCGATGGGGCTGGCCGACGATCAAAAACTGCCGATCGGCTCTTGAACCCGGCGGTACTGCACTCGTGACATGAGAGATTTACCGGGAGGACGACAATGGCGAGTAACATGACAAGAAACCTGAGCCGACTTGCTTTTTGCACATTGATGGTTGGATTGTCCGCTTCGGGTGCGGCAAAGGCGCAGGATGCGTTCAACCTCAATGCGCTGATCGAGGCGGCGAAAAAGGAACCTCCGATCAGCGTATCGTCGACGACGGGCAAGATCGTGCAGCAGGCCCAGGCGTTCACGAAGAAATACGGCGTCCAGGCTACCGGCACCAAGGCGAACGCGGCGACGCAGCTCGAAATCGTGATCCGCGAGGCGCAGGCCAAGAATGTCCAGGTAGACGTGCTTCAGATCAGTGACGTGCCTGCCGGAGTCGCGCAGCTTTTGCCGAAGGGCTTTGTCGAAAGCTGGCTGCCTCCCGATCTCGCCGCGAATGTTGCGGCGATCTACCAAAACCCTCTCGTGATCTCCAACGAGGCGAATGTTTGGGCCTACAACACGCAGATCTACAGCAGCTGCCCGGTCAAGAACATCTGGGAGCTGACGGAGGCGAAGTGGAAGGGCAAGGTCGCGCTGCAGGATCCGCTCGACAAGGCTTCCTATGTGGACTGGTTCAATCAGTTGGCCGAGCATGCGGACGACAAGGTCAGAGCGGCCTACAAGGAATTCTACGGCAAGGATCTCAAGTCGGACGAATCGACCGCCACCGCCGCCTGGGTAAAGGCCTTCGCCGCCAACGGCCCGCTTTTGACGGACGCGGACGAGGGAGCAGCGCAGGCCGTCGGGGCTCCCGGGCAGAAGGAACCCTTCATGGGCCTAGTGAGTTCGGCAAAGTTTCGAAACAATACGGATTCCGGCGCAAAACTCGGTCTCTGCACCGGACTGAAGCCCTTCGCTGGCTGGATGTATCCGAGCCTCGGTCTGATCGCCAAGGGGACAGACAGTCCTAACGCCGCGAAGCTCTTTATTCACTATCTCCTGACGGAGGAGGGCATCGCCCCGCAGGCGGTCGACGGCAAGATCTCGACCAACAAGGACGCCAAGCTGCCGGTGGACGAACCCTCCGGAATCGGCAAGGCGCTCGAGCAGATTTTCCCCTACAGCGCGACGACGGCGACGAAGGACTGGGATTTCCGTCAGGACTGGCAGGATTTGTGGCGGGTGAACTATCGGAAATAGCAACGCAATCTCCCGTCGGCACTGATCGGTCCGCGGTGGGGAGGATGATATGGACAAGACATTCGTTAAAATCGCCGGAGGCGTCAGGATGAATCGGCTCGTAAACGTCTTTGCCGGCCTGCTTGGAGCCTGCTTTTTCCTGGCTCTTCCGGCATCTGCCGAAGAACCATTCCACCTCGATGCACTGGTGAGGGCCGCCAAGGCAGAGCCACCGATCAATATCTATGACAGCACCGGCAAGATCGTCGAGATGGCCGAAAACTTCTCGAAGAAGTACGGGCTCAAGGCAACAGGCATCAAGGTTTCGGCCTCTGGCCAGCTCGAGATGATCATCCGCGAGGCACAGGCCAAGAACGTGAGGGGCGACGTCGTGCTGATTACCGATGCGCCCGCAGGATTGGCCCAGCTCCTGCCGCAGAAGTTCGTCCAGAGCTGGCTACCTCCCGACATGACGGAGAAAATTGCGAAGCAATTCCAGGATCCGTTGGCGATCACCACCAACGCCAATGTATGGGCCTATAACACCGAGGTCTACAAATCCTGCCCCGTCAAAAATCTTTGGGAACTGACTGAACCGAAATGGAAAGGCAAAGTCGCCTTCTACGATCCGCTCTCGAAAGGCACATACTCGGACTGGTTCAACCAGATGGAGACGCACGGCGATGAGAAGATGGCTGCAGCCTACACGGCGCAGTTCGGCAAGGATCTGGAGAAGGGTAAGGAAAGTGCGACAGCCGCGTGGATCAAAGCCTTTGCGGCCAATGGCCCCCTCGTATCCGACAGCGACGACGCGATTTCGGAGGCGATCGGAGCACCCGGACAGAAGGAACCGTTCTTCGGCCTCCTGAGCTCGGCAAAGTTTCGAGACAACACCGACAAAGGTTACAAGCTCGGACTCTGCACGGAACTCGGCCCGTGGCCGGGCTGGACCTACGTCAAGCTCGGACTGATCGCCACCGGCACGAAGAGCCCCAACCTGGCGAAGCTCTTCATCCACTACATCCTCACGGAAGAGGGGATCGCGCCACAGGTCGTCGACGGCAAGCTGCCCACCAATTCCTCGATCGGCCTGCCGGCAGGCGAGCCATCGGGAATCGGCAGAATTCTCGACCGGCTCCAGCAATACGACGCTTCAACGGCGCTCGCCGACTGGGATGCGCGCCAGGACTGGCAGGATTTATGGCGGGTCAATTACAAAAAATAGGATGATCGAAGATGAGGGCGGGGGACGCTTCGGCTTCTCCGCCCTGCTTGTCGGTTCTGTACGGGTGATCATGTCTACCTTCATCGAATCTTCTCAGCTCCTCGACATCGCCCGAAAGGCGGCCCTGACCGTGGGAGAACCGCTTCGGATGGCGTTTCGCACGCCGATGGACTACGAGTACAAGCGCGACCTGCATGATATTGTGACCATTCACGACCGTGCGTCCGAAGAGCGGATCCGTTCCATCATCTTCTCCGAGATTCCAGATTCAACATTTGTTGGCGAGGAGGGCGGCAAGGAGGGCGACGGTGCCGTCGTCTGGTACGTCGATCCGATCGATGGGACGTCGAACTTCGCCAGTGGCATTGCGCATTGGTGCGTATCGATTGCGGCCGCCGTAGAAGGCGAACTCGTGGCCGGCGTCATTTTCGATCCGATTGCGGGAAACCTGTTTTCGGCAGATCTAGGCGGCGCCAGGCTGAATGATGTTCCGATCATGTGTCGAGCACGGGTGGATGAGGGGAAAGCGGTTCTCCTCACAGGCTTTCCGAACGCTCGGCATGTCAGGGACGTGGGGGACAGAGCCTTTGGTGCCCAGGCAGAGCTGCTCGATTCCTGCCATGCCGTTCGCAACCTCGGCAGCGGCGCGCTGCATCTTGCCCATCTTGCAGCAGGCTGGGCCGACGCCACGATGGGCCTGTCGACCAATCCCTGGGACGTGGCCGCGGGCATCTTGATCTTGCGGCAGGCGGGAGGGCGCTTTGTCGGACTTGACAATGGCAGGATGCTCGAACCGGCATTTCTGGCGCCCGACTATTTTGCCCACGGGGGTGAAGCCGCGTATCCGACTCTTGAACGTGTGACCTATGCATTATCGGCGCGCGAAGCCGCACCGAAACAACGGGAGATAGCCGGATGATGAAGACAAAAGTTGTGTCCGGGAAAAAGCTCACCGTGCCGAGGGCGTTGTTGCTTGATTTCGGCGGGGTCATCGTCGAAACATCGCGAGTTCCTGGTTGGGAAGCACGGCTGGCGAGACACATTCATGAGCTGCTGGCCGATCTGAAACCAGCTGTGGATTCGCACGACGTGGAACAGATCGCGAGCGACATCAAGGCAGGGTGCACGGCCGATTCCCATTGGAAGAATGCGATGTCGCGGCCGTTTGCGCCACGCGAGCTCCGGCAAGAGGAGTTCTGGGGCGATTTTGTTGCCGCCGACTGGCCGCAAAAGTCTCGGGACGCGGTCGTCCAACAAGCATCCGATCTCTGCCGCCGAATGGGCAACATGCGCAGCACGCGTGCCTTGCGGGATGGCATCCTCGACCTTCTGGATATCGCCGAGGCCGCGGGCGTCCAGCTCGGCATCGTCAGTAATGCTCTTTCCGGACAGGTTCACCTCGATTTCCTCCAGGAGCGTGGGTTGACCTCCCGCTTCGCCGTCGAGATCCATAGCGATGCCGCCGGTGTACGAAAGCCCAATCCCGAGATGATTCTGCTCGCCGTCCGCAGACTCGGTCTCGTGCCGTCGGAGGCGTGGTATGTGGGAGACAATTTCGACCGTGACGTGTTGTGCGGCAAAAGGGCAGGCATCGGTGGCAATATCTTGATGGAGGCGGAGGGAACTTATCACATGCCATACGATCTCAAGGTCGCGCCCGACGCCATCATCGCTGGCCCGCGCGAGCTGATACAGCTGTTTCAGAATGCGCAGCGCGGGAAAGCCGCATGAGCGGCGTGCTGGAATCGATTCGGCTAAAGGATATTGCGATCCGCGCGGCGCTTTCGGTGCGCGAGCCGCTTCTGGCGGGCTTCCGCTCGACGATGACCGTCGACTACAAGGCCGATCACCATGACGTGGTGACCCGGCATGACAAGGAATCCGAGGCGACGATCCGGGCGTTCATCCTGGGTGAGGCTCCCGATTCGATCATCGTCGGAGAGGAAGCCGGATCGAGCGGAGACGGTCGCCTCCAATGGTATGTCGATCCAATCGACGGAACATCCAATTTCGCGAGCGGCATTGCGTTCTGGTGCGTGTCGATCGGCGCCGCGATTGATGACCATATCGTGGCTGGTGTCATCTACGACCCTGTTGCCGACAACTTGTTTTCAGCCGACCTCACCGGCGCATGGCTCAACGGCGAGCCGCTCCGCTCACGCGCGGTCGCGGATGAGTCCCGTGCGACGCTGATCACGGGATATCCAGTCGCGCGGGACTTTCGCATTGACGGCCGAAGCCGTGCTCTGGAGCATTTCGCAACGCTGGCGGAGAAATTCTCCACCCTGCGGCGGCCGGGAAGCGCAGCACTCAGCATTGCCCACGTCGCCGCAGGCTGGGCGGACGCGGCGGCGGGTTTCGGTGTCAATGCCTGGGACGTCACTGCGGCCATCCTGATCCTGCGGCAGGCGGGCGGGATCTATCGTCCTTTCCCACTTGGAAAAGTCGATATCGCAGCGCCCGCGCAATTCTGCCCTGGATACATCGCGACCGGGACGGGCGCGAATTACCCGACGCTGGCCGAAGTTGCCGAGAACATTTCAAACGGGCGCACTGCACAGATGCGGAACTCGTGATGATGACCCGTGGCCCCTCCAGAGATTGACGTTGACCTGCTTGCACACCTGTGCAATTTGGGCCTTGCGCAACCAACCCGGAACAGAATTGATGAACATTCGCTCGTCCGCCAGACTGGAAGACGCGGTTGCAGATCTTGACAGGCGCGAAGCTCTCTGTCGCGACATGATACGATCGGCAGGGGAGATCGCTCTTGCGGGTTTTGCGACAGGCGACGCAGTCGGCGCGGCCATGAAGGGCCCACAGGATTTCCTCACCGAGTCCGACGGGGCCGTCGAGCGTCATCTGAAGCAGCGGATCAGCGCGGAATTCCCCCAGGATGGATTTCTGGGCGAGGAATCCGGCGGCGGGATCGAACCCAGCCTGTGGGTGGTGGATCCGATTGACGGAACGGCGAACTTCGCGCGCGGGATCCCTCATTTCTGCATTTCGGTGGCTTATGTTGCCAACGGGCTTGTCGAACTGGGTGCCATCTACAATCCTGGTCTCGACGAGCTCCATTTCGCGCGCCGCGGGCGCGGAGCGACCAGAAACGGCCAGCCGATCAAAGTGGCCGCCACGGCCGATTATGACCGCGCCTGCGTCGAACTCGGCTGGTCGCCCAGGGTGCCGAACGGACGATACCTCGCGGTCCTCGACGATATCCTGACCCGTGGCGCCAATGTACGCCGCGGTGCATCCGGAGCTCTGGCGCTCGCCTTCGTCGCCGACGGTCGGTCAGATGCCTATGCGGAACTCCATATGCATCCCTGGGATTGCCTTGGGGGATTGCTTCTGGTCGAGGAAGCCGGCGGAGTAACGGCGCCCTTTCTCGAACGCAACGGCCTGAGTGACGGCGGAGCCGTTCTCGCTTCCTGCCCGGGCATCGCACAGGGCATGAGCGAGGCGACAGGCATCCGCTTGTAAGGACTGGGGAGCACCATGAGAATGCGGGAAGACAGTCCGAGATACGAACGCCCGGCACTGAGCCTGATCGAAGAACACGTACAGCCATACGGGGCCGGCCTTTATATCGGAGGCATGGAGGGAGCCGGCGATCTCGCCGCGCTCAAGGCCAGGAACATCACGACGGTCGTCAATTGCGCGGTGAATCTCGACTTGAACTACGCGACCGAGCGTTTCCCCGGGGCTGCTGATCCCGAGGCGATCTATGGAATCGGGGCCGTGCGTTATTACAAACTGGGCCTCGTCGACGGCCACGGAAATCCCGAAACCATGATGCTCGCGGGATTCTACCTGTTACGGGGCGCATTCTCCCAGAAGCTTCCGGAGCGAGCGACATATCCGCGCCGAGAGCAAGGGAATGTGCTCGTCAATTGCCGCGCAGGCCGCAGCCGCTCCGTGGCGCTGGCGGCCTTGTTCCTGCATGTGGAGATGCCACAAATGTACCCGGAATTAGAGGCCGCGCTCGACCATGTGCGCCGGAGGCGGGAGCTGCGTGCCGACGAATGGTTCGAAACTCCTAAGCCGATGCTTGTCGGCGCGGCCCTGCGGGCGCGCGACTGGATCGCCAGGATCGACGCCGAGGCTGTTTCTGCCGGCGGCGCCGCGGACGACTATGCCCGCGCCGCGAATGGTTGAGCCCCGGCATGGTCAAGATCGCCGTCATCGCAGATCCGCATTTTCACGACATCACCTATCGTCCGGGGACGGACGTGGCATCCGCCATCCGGACGCTGGCCGACACGTGCGGGTCCACCCGCATCTTCAACGAAAGCTATCACGCGCTCAAGGCCCTGCTCGATGACATCGTGCGGCGGCAGATCTCGATTGTCATCGTCAACGGTGATCTGTCGGACGACGGACAGGCCGCGACGATGTCATCCGCTGCGGCGCTCCTGCGCCAATACGCGGCCACTCACGGACTGCGCTTTTTCGCGACACCCGGCAATCACGACCTCTATGCGATCCATGGCCGGCATCAGAGCAAACGATTCATCGATGCGGATGGCGGCAATACGCTGGTCACCAGCGATCCCGCCGCCGCCATCGGACGCTCGACCGCGCGGGTTGTTACCGCGGAAATGTATTGCGGCGGTTATGAGCGTGCCTTGCGCGACATGGCGGAGTTCGGATTTTTCCGCGGTGATGAAGTGCGTCATTGGGAAACGCCCTTCGGCGACAGCGACGATCTGGAGGCTCGCACATTCGAGATCCGTTCCGCGGACGGGGAGACGGTGAGGCGGATGATCGATGCCTCCTATCTCGTCGAACCCGTGGAAGGATTGTGGCTGCTTTCCATCGACTCCAATGTGTTCGAACCGAAGCCCGGCGATCGCGATCCGACTGCGGAGAAGAGCTACATCGACAGCACGGATGCAGGCTGGAACTCGATGCTGCGCAACAAGCCGTTCATCTTCGACTGGATGCGGGACGTCGCCCGCCGCGCCGCCGAGGGGGGGAAGCGGCTCCTGACCTTTTCCCATTACCCGATCATCGATCCGCTGAACGGCTCGACGGAGCTCGAGGCCCAGCTTCTCGGCAACACCAGCTTCGTCCGCCGTTCTCCGGCCGCGGATGTGGCGCTCGCCGCCGCTGCGACGGGAATCAAGATTCACTTCAGCGGCCATCTGCATATCAACGATACCGCGCTCGTCCGCGATGGGGATGACTTCCTGGTGAATGTTGCCGTCCCGTCGATGGTCGGCTTTCCGCCCGCCTACAAGATCGCATCGTTCGAGGGAGACAGGCTGGAAGTCGAGACGGTGACGATTGCCTCGGTTGCCGGGTATGACGCTGCCTTCGACCTGTATCGCGTCGAGGCGGCCGCCACGGGCGAGGATTTTCGCGACCTGCTCGACGCAAGCGACCATGCGGATTTTCTCAGCCGCCATCTCGCCGAAATGGTGCGTCGCCGGTATCTGCCGAAGGAATGGCCGGCCGATCTTGCAAGGCTCGTGCCCGAACTCACCCTCGCAGATCTGTGGCGAATCGCCGGAGTGTCCGAGTCACTGAACGCGGAGGATGTTCGGCCCGGGCCGAAGGACGAGGTCCATGCGTGGGGAGCGGTCCCCTTCATGGACCTGATGGTGGACTGGTATCGGCTTCGCAAAGGACGCGAGATCGCTTTCGATTTCATCCCTGCGGACCGGCTGGAGGCCTACCGCGTATTGGCGAGGCGCTATGCGGCAGGGTCATGGACCGCCTCGAGCGCACAGGCACGCCTGGCGAGCTTCTTGTCGATTCTCGAATCCTACCTCGACTCCAACCCGTCGCGGAACTTCGCCGTTGATTTGAGAACCGGCCGGATCGAAGCGCGCCCCGCCACCTATTTGGGGCGGACAGACTTGCGCCAGATGGGGGTCGCCTGAAAAGAGACCGCCGCCTCGCTGACCGTTCCCTCCGCGGGTTCCTCGAGTAGCGCCGCAATCTTGTCGGCCATCTGGTCGATCGGCTGGCGGAATGTGGTCAGCGCATAGGAAGCCCAGCCGGCCTGTTCGATGTCGTCGAAGCCGACGATGCAAATGTCAGCGGGAACAGCCATCCCGAACTCGAACCGCGCGGCATCCATGAAGCCGCAGGCTAGGAGATCCGTGACGCAGAAAGCCGCATCCGGCCGGTCGGACTGGGGCAGCAGCAACCGCGCCGCGTCGTAACCGGAGGCATAGGTCGTCGGCCCGGCGCGTGTCACCGACACCTCGATGCCGGCGTCGCTCGCCGTTGCGAGAAACGCCCGCTCCCGGGACAGCAGACTGGGCGTGCCCGCCATCGAGGAGACGATCGCGATCTTCCGGCATCCGGCGCGCAGCAGCATATGGAATGCCTCGCGGGATGCGGTGACATTGTCGACGGCGAGATTCTCCGGTCCCTCAAGCCGGTCGTCGCGGTTGATCAGGAACACGTGCTGCCCGCTCTTCAGGCAGGTGTCGATCAGCGAAGCCGGCGGGGCGCCGGACAATACAACAGTCGCGTCGGCGCGGTAGTGTAAGGTTTGACGTAGCGCCACTTCGACTCTGGCGCTTTCGCCCGAGGTGTTGATCACCATCGCGACCCGGCCGATGGCTTGCAGGCGCCGGGTCATCGCATCGAGGATCCGGGCCTGATAGGGCGTGCTCAAATCGGCGCCGATGATGCAGACGATGCCGCTGTTGTCGTTGATCAGGCTGCGCGCCAGTTGATTGACGTGATAGCCGAGCACGTCGGCTGCCTGAAGGACCTTTTGCCGGGTCGCCTTCGAAACGCTCGCGCCTTCGGTGAAGGTCCGCGAAACGGCCGAACGCGAAACGCCGGCCAGGTCCGCTACCTGCTGCGCGCTGACGAACGATCGGCCGATGCGGGATTCAGGCATCTGGAAACTCATGTTCTCGCCTGAACTGCAGAGCTTGAACCCTGCGAAGCGATCGGTTCGAGGGATCGACGAGAGTGTCGTCCCTCGATTCCTCAATAGTAGGAGCGTCCGCGCTCTTCAAGGTGGCTTAACTGACACCCGGCGCCTTGACATGAATGCAGTCGCCTGACTGACTCACCCCGCGACGTTGACCACGGCTCCCATGGCATTGAGGCGATACAGACGGGTGCCAGGGCGGAGCGGCGGCAATGGGCGGGAGAAAAACTCCTGCAATACGGGACAGGGCGATGCCGGATCGTCTAACCTCGATGGGCGGCCAGGACAGCACGGGAGGCTTGTCGCCCCACTTTGCTGTCAAGGTTGAGCAAGCCTCTGCAAATTGCGCACCGCCATCGAGGCGCTCGGTGCAAAGCCGGGTCAGGTTGCCAAGCTCACGGTCTTCGTGGTCGATCACTATATGTCCAAGCTTGAGGTGCTGACCAAGAACGTTAAGGCAATGTTCGGCGAGGCTGCCGGCGCAAACCCTGATTCCCGTCCCCAAGCTTGCAATTGACCCGATGCTCTTCGAGGTCGAAGCCGTCGTTATTCTGGAATATGCGGTGTCAGATCAGGGCTGTTCGGGTTGCCGAATCCTTGCGACGGCGTGTAAGTACCTGCCCTGGCAAAGATGAGAGTCAGTCATGCAAGAACGGGTAACTGTTGAAAACCAGCCACTCGCGGGACGCCGTGAGTGGATCGGGCTCTGCGTTCTGTCGACCGCTTGCCTTATCTACTCGATGGATCTGTCGGTCCTCTTTCTCGCGATGCCTGCAATCGTTGCAGATCTCGATCCATCAGCCTCCGAACTTCTCTGGATCAACGATATCTACGGTTTCATGGTCGCGGGCTTCCTCGTGACAATGGGTACGCTTGGGGATCGGATCGGTCGCAGGCGTGTGCTGCTCATCGGTGCCTTCGCTTTCGGTTTGGCGTCCGCACTTGCCGCATATTCAAGCACGGCCCAGCAACTCATCATTGCTCGGGCGTTGCTTGGAATCGCCGGTGCGACCATCGCTCCGTCGACTCTGTCTCTAGTGGTCAATCTCTTTCAGAACGAAGCCGAGCGGAACCGGGCGATCGGCATTTGGGGCACTGCCTTCGCCTTAGGTGGGCTGGTAGGACCTCTGATCGGCGGGGTGCTGCTGCAATACTTTCATTGGGGATCGGTGTTTCTGATCAACATACCGGTCATGCTAGCGCTGCTGATCGCTGCGCCCTTCCTCTTGCCAGAATACAAGAATGAGGGCGGCGAAAAGCTCGATCTGCTCAGTGTGGCGCTGTCGCTTGGGTCCGTCCTGCCCATCATCTACGGCTTCAAACATATGGCAGCGGATGGCTTCGCGCCGCGCCAACTGCTTGCCATCGCGGCCGGTGTGCTGGTCGGTGTGCTGTTCGTGCGCCGCCAGAAAAGCCTCGCGCATCCGCTGATAGACCTGCGCCTGTTCCGCATCCCCGCATTCACCGCCTCGCTGATCGTCAATCTGGCTGGCGTGTTTTTCGTGTTTGGCGTGTTCTTGTTTCAGAACCTGTTTCTGCAACTGGTTCTTGACCTATCGCCGCTTGAAGCAGCCTTGTGGTCCGTGCCATCCGCGCTTGTCTTCACGATCATGTCGTTTCAGGCACATCGCTTCACGAACCGGCTTGGGCCGATCAAGACCGTCCTCCTTGGCCTGCTTGTCAATGCCGTCGCCGTATCCGTGATGGCAGCCGCCGCCTACGCCGAGAGCCTGGTCGGCGTCCTTGGAGCAAGCATGCTGATTGGCTTTGGCTTCGTGCCGGTCATCCTCACCACGACGGGCCTGATCGTGGGGACTGCACCACCGGAGCAGGCAGGTTCGGCCTCCGCAATCTCCGAGACAAGCGCAGAGTTCGGCGGAGCGCTCGGCGTCGCAATTCTTGGAAGCCTTGGAACGCTGGTCTACCGCATGACGATGGACGGCGTCGACCTGAGCGGGCTGAACGCCGCTCAGCAGTTAGCCGTCTCCACCACGCTCGCTGGCGCGGTCGAGACAGCCAAGGCGATGGGCGAAACCGCACCTGCATGGCTGGAAGTGGCACGGAGCGGCTTCTCGCTGGGCTTCGCGGCTTGCTGCGCTCTCGCTTCGGTCACGCTGCTCGGTCTGGCAGCTCTTGCCCAGAAGATCTATTCCAGCGCTCATCTCGATGAGGATGCGGCGATCTCTCACTAGGCGCCGCTTGGAGCACTCCAAAGCTGACCCTCTTGGCACAGGGCGCCGTGACCATCGCCGGCCGTCCCCGCCCCTCGCTTCGCTTTCGCGGCAAGTCGTTCTTGGCGCTGGTTCTCGCACCCGTCGTACCGATGCGCGACTGGCGAGCTGACGCAGAACTCGCCCGGGTTCTTCTCCGGTCGGCCTGTTGTTCTCGACGTATCTGCGCTCAGGCCGCGGGAGGTTCTATTCATATCTACGGCTCGCTCCGTGGACGAGCCGTCGCCGGTTACACGGGGAATTCGACGGCTCGAATTTTCTGCCGCAAATTCGAGGCCGAACTCGTTGCTGTCAATGGCCTCTACAAGACCACCGACGACCTTGGTTCCAAGTTCCGCAATCTGCCGATTCAGGTTCGCCTCGACGGCGATTCCCTGATCCTCACACTGTTGGATCCCGGCGCTGCCGGTGCGGGCAGTGCAAAGAACAGGGCGGCCGTTCGTTAGCGTCATGGCGATTATGCGGGTGCGGCGGTCTTTTGTCGTGTGTCTGGACCACGCCGCTTGGAACGTCCGCTGCCAATTTGTTTCTCAAAAGCGGACCGACTGGAATCGGCCCAATCCGGTCATGCCCACGCTGGTGCGCTGATAGAGGTGGAGGGCGCTGGCGGGTTCGGCTGTTATTCCGGCAGAGGCAATCGTGCCCGGCCGTGGACGGAGTCAGCTGCGAACCTGTCGCTACCCGAGTTTTCCCCTGATACTTAGGAGATACAGGGATTTTTGCTCGATCTGAGCTCTCCCACGTGGACGGGCGCGTGGAATACAGCATCCATTCTTTTACTGTTCACGACCACGGCGATTATGGCGCTTTCGGGTATTTCGATTGCAAACGTTTCTTGAGTCATCCTTTTAACTGAGCCGTCGAGGGTAGAGCTTTCCCCCAACTGGCCGAAATTGAGGAAGCCGCGGCGATCTGCGCCTCGCAGCCAATTAGTCCCTTCGGACGATTGCACGAGGGGTGCACGGGCCTAGCGTGCCTCGCCCAGTAGAACCACTTGGGAAGGGCAGTCATGCGCGATCTTGTCGAACCGCGCCGAGCGGACATTACCTATGAAACGGCCGAGCCGGTCCGCTATGAGCAGGAAGGCCCCGTCGTCTGGATCACGATGAACAGGCCGCAGTTCAACAATGCCCAGAACTCCCAGATGACCTATGCGCTGGACGATGCGTTCCGCCGCGCCGTCGATGACGATTCCGTCAAGGCCATCATCCTGCGGGGTGAGGGCAAACATTTCTCGGCAGGGCACGATATCGGCACGCCGGGCCGGGATGTGCACAAGACGTTCGAGCGCCGCCTTCCTTTCGCCGATCACACCAACAAGCCTGCGGCCGAAATGCTCTACACGCGCGAGCATGAGGTCTACCTTGGCATGTGCCGGCGCTGGCGCGATCTTCCCAAGCCGACCATCGCCCTTGTTCAGGGAGCCTGCATCGCCGGCGGATTGATGCTGGCATGGGTCTGCGATCTGATCGTCGCGAGCGAGGATGCATTCTTCCAGGATCCGGTCCTGCGCATGGGGATCCCCGGTGTCGAATACTTCGCCCACGCTTTCGAGCTTCCCCCTCGCGTGGCCAAGGAATTCATCCTGCTGGGCGAACGGCTTCCTGCCGCGCGTGCGGAACAGTTCGGCATGGTCAACAAGGTGGTGCCCCGCGCCGAGCTGGAAGCCGCGGGGCGGACCATGGCGCAGCGCCTCGCGGAGCAGCCTCGTCTCGGTCTCTGGTTGACCAAGCAGGCTGTCAATCACGTGGAGGATCTGCGCGGCAAGCGAACCGCCATGGATGCCCATTACCACATGCACCATTTCGCGCATGCGCAGAACGATCTGACGACCGGCAACATGCTCGGCGGCCATGACGCCAAGAGCATGGCCGCGGCCAACAAGAAGCAGGCGGAGAACGGCTGATGGAAACGTCGCCGCGCGCCATCCGCTGACAAGGACATTCATGAACCTGATTTATACTGAAGAGCAGAAAGCCTTCCGCCGGGAAGTAAGGTCTTGGCTCGAGGCGCATGTGCCGCGCCAGCCCTTGCCGTCCTTCGACGCGAGCCGCGAGGGTTTCGAGGCGCACCGTGAATGGGAGCGCATTCTCGACGAAGGGCGCTGGGGCATGGTGACGTGGCCGGAGCGCTATGGCGGGCGCGGCCTCGATCTCATTCAATGGCTGATCTTCGAGGAGGAATATTATCGTGCCGGCGCACCCCTGCGCGTCAACCAGAACGGCATCTTCCTGCTTGGCCCCACGCTGATGGAATATGGAACCCCCGAGCAGAAGAGCCGCTTCCTCCCGAAGATGGCCTCTGGTGACGAGATCTGGGCCCAGGCCTGGTCCGAACCGCAGGCGGGAAGCGATCTTGCGGCCGTGCGCGCCAGCGCCACCCGCGCGGGCGACGAGTACGTTCTGCGCGGCCATAAGATCTGGTCGTCGCGCGCCGTCTTCGCCGATTGGGCCTTCGGCCTCTTTCGCTCGGATCCTGGGTCGGAGCGCCACAAGGGCCTCTCCCTGATCTTTTTTCCGCTCGATGCGCCGGGCGTTCGGATTCAAGCCATTCCGCAGATCGACGGCGAGACGGGCTTCGCAGAAATCTTCCTGGACGACGTGCGGGTGCCGGCTTTCAATCGCCTGGGGGCAGAGGGTGAGGGCTGGGCCATCTGCATGGCAACAGCCGGTTTCGAACGCGGCCTCATGCTCCGCAGCCCTGCGCGGTTTCAGGTGACGGCCCGCCGGCTCGTCGAGCTGTTCAAGACCTGCGAGAGGGATGCCGACCCGGCCATACGGGCCGCGGTCCTGAAGGCCTGGATGGATACGGACGCTTACGCGTTGTCGATCTATCACACGGCGTCCCGTCTGAACGCGGGCGGCCAGATCGGTGCTGAAGCGAGCACGAACAAGATCTTCTGGTCGGAGATGGACATCGCCATGCACAAGACCGCGCTTTCGCTCCTCGGAGCGCGGGCGGAGTTGTCCCGGCATGCCTCCGAAGCCGTCGAAGCCGGACGGTGGCTCGACGGGTACTTCTTCTCTCTCGCGGGCCCCATCTATGCAGGCTCCAATGAGATTCAGCGCAACATCATCGCCGAGCGGATGCTCGGCCTGCCACGGGTGTGAGCGGTCCAATGGATTTCCGTTTCTACGACGAACAGGTCATGACCGCAGATGTGGTCCGCGCTCTCTTGGCGGAGGTCTGCAGCTCGCAGGATCTACGCCGGCTGCTGACGACCGGTGGCGCCCAGGACGAGACGCGCTGGAAAAAACTCTGCGAACTCGGTCTCGCCGGAATCCTCGTTCCGGAAGGCGACGGCGGGCTCGGACTCGCGCCCGTCGATTTTGTGCAGATTGCCGAAGCCTGCGGATACCGCTGCCTTCCCGAACCGCTCGTAGACAATGTCGGCATCGCCCTGCCGCTCCTGGCGGCCTTCGCGGACCGGCCCGGGGTCGCCCCCTATCTGGAACGGGCTCTCGCCGGTGAGATCACGGTCGCGGTCTCCCATCCGATCAACTCTTACGTTCCTCATGCGGACAGGGACGCGGCCGCCCTCATCGCCCGGGACGACGGTCTTCACCTCGTGGCGATTTCGCCAAAAATGCTGACGATGCAGCCGAGCGCCGACCCGTTTCGGCGTCTCCACACCATCGCATGTGATCCAGGCGACGCTACGCGCATCGCAGGCCACGAGGAAGCGGCGATCCCTCTTCGGCAGACATTGGACCGGGGAGCGCTCTTCACGGCCGCTCAGCTCTTGGGCATGGCACAGCGTTGCGTCGATCTTGCGGTCGGATACTCCAAGGAGCGTCAGCAATTCGGCCGCCCGATCGGATCGTACCAGGCCATCAAGCATCATCTCGCCACCGTGCAGGTGAAAATCGAATTCGCACGGCCTGTCGTCTATGCGGCGGCGGCGGACCTTCCGCACGACGATCTCCATTCTCGCGCCCGCATATCCCAAGCCAAGCTCACCGCATCCGAGGCGGCGGATCTTGCGGCCCACACGGCGATCCAGACTCATGGGGCCATGGGCTATTCCTGGGAGGTGGACGTTCATCTCTACCTGAAGCGCATCATCGCGCTGACCCAGGTCTGGGGCGGTCCGTCTTTCCACCGGGAGCGCGTGGCGGCGCGCGTCTTCAGCGCGCCGCTCGGACCTGAGACCACCTTTGCTAGGGAGACCGACCGTGCCTGAGCTGCGTCATCCTGTGCGGCAGGATGCAAAGATCAGGAAGCGCAGCCCAGGTCGCTATCGCTATCGTTGAAAGGCCGATCATGCCCGTCTATGCCTTTGAGGGAATCGTTCCCGTCGTTCATCCAACAAGCTACCTCCACCCCACAGCGACCCTCATCGGCGACGTGATCATCGGACCGCGCTGCTACATCGGTCCGGCCGCATCCCTGCGCGGCGACTTCGGACGGATCATCATCGAGGGCGATTCGAGCGTTCAGGACAGCTGCGTCCTTCATACCTCGGCAAGCTCGGACTGCATCGTCCGGCGCGGCGCCACCATTGGCCACGGAGCGATCCTGCACGGCTGCGTCGTCGGCGAGAACGCCCTCATCGGCATGAACGCCGTGGTTCTGGACAATGCCGAGATCGGCGACGAGTCTCTCGTCGCCGCCCTCAGCCTCGTGAAGTCCGATATGCGCGCGCCGCAGCGCAGCCTCATCGCCGGCAATCCGGCGGCAGTCGTGAAAACCATGGCGGAAGACGCCATCCGCTGGCGCAACAACGGGAATGGGGAATATCAGAGACTTGCGGACCGCTCTCGCACGGGACTCATCGCATGCGAGCCGTTGACCGAGTCCGAGCCGGACCGCCCGCGCATCGGCGGCGCCACACGGCCCATCCGCTTGAACATGGCCGCTCGGACGTGAGCCGGGCTGGCCAGGTGCATGCGGAGTCTCTTTCCACGGTTGATGCGCTGGATGATCGGTGTAGCGCATCCTTCCTGCCGTGGAAGGCGCGGCTTGAGCCGAATCCGACCGCGAGAAGATGGCGAGGGGATTGAATGACGCAGCTCGAGCCCGATAGGGGCGATGAAGCCTGTTCCGTCTACGACCGAGCGGTCCCCGTCGGTCCGGATGTCCTCCGGGTAACGGCGAACAATCCGAGTCCCTTCACCTCCTGGGGAACCAATACGTATATCGTCGGGACCGGCACACTTGCCGTCATCGATCCCGGCCCGGACGATGCCGAGCATCTCAAGCTTCTGCTTTCGATCATCGGAGACCGGTCGGTCAGCCACATCTTCGTGACCCATACGCATCGCGATCATTCGGCGCTTGCAGCGGGCCTGAAGGCGACCACCGGCGCGAGAACCGCGGCGCATGGTCCCCAGCGGCGTTTGAAGCCGACCGGCGGGCAAGGCGAAATGCTGATAGAGGCCGGCATCGATTTCACCTTCATGCCTGATCTCGTCCTCCATGACGGGGACGTCGTCGGCGGCGATGGGTGGTCGATCGAGGCGATCCACACACCGGGTCACGCCGCCAATCACTTGGCCTTCGGCTTGGTTGGGACCGGCACCCTGTTCTCCGGCGATCACGTGATGGGATGGTCGACGACCATCGTCGCGCCACCGGACGGCTCGATGGCGGCCTACATCGCCTCGCTCGACAAGCTGCTCGATCGGAACCATACCCTCTACCTTCCCGGGCATGGCGCGCCGATGACGCAACCGCTCGATCGTGTCCGCACGCTTCGCGCCCATCGCGAGATGCGCGAAGCGATGGTATTGACCCGCGTCAGGGACGGAGACCGGACCGTTCCGGATATCGTACGCGCCCTCTATAGCCGGACTGATCCGGCTCTGCACGGTGCCGCGGGTCTGACCGTCTTCGCTCATCTCGAACGTTTGATCGAACGCGGCCTCGTGAGGGCAACGGGGCAGGCGACGATGGACGGCCTCTACGAGCTCGTATGAGGGCGGGCGCTCGTAGGGGGACCTGCGATGCCAAGCCGCTCGAGCCCGCGGACCTTCGCCTTCCTGTCCGTGCGCTCGAACCGGCAAGTTTCACGGAAGGAGCCTCAACGCTATCGCGGCCCAATAGTCCTCCTGCTGTGGGATGATGCCTGCTCTGTGACGGGTCACGCAGAAACCGCCGATGACGCCCGGATAATCGGCTGGGTCCAAACCGCCGGCCATCTACCGGCGCCGCGCGCTTCCGCGGCAACACTCCTCGCCTGAGGGACGAGGCACTAGTCTGTTAGGACGATGCTTTCCCGCGCAGCCATTTCCATTCTTCCGCAGTCGGTCGCGGGGTGCCTCCAATGACGGAGGCAAGTCGATGTTAGAGCGGCCATGGGCTTCGGAGGAAACAATGAAGAAATTGCTGCTGGCGACGACTATCCTGACGGCCACCACGCTCGCGGCCTTTGCGCAGGACAACACGGTCACGATCGGTGTCCTGAACGATCAGAGCACGTCGTTTTCCGCTCTTGGCGGGGCGGAGGTCGTACGCGCGGCCGAACTGGCGGTCAAGGATTTCGGCGGCCAGGCTCTCGGCAAACCGATCAAGATCGTGTCTGCGGACCACCAGAACAAGCCCGACGTAGCTCTCGCCATCGCACGCGAATGGCTCGAGAAGGACAATGTCGATGCAATTGCCGATGTGGCGAACTCGGCCGTGTCCTTGGGCGTGAACACGCTCATTGGTGGGAAGAAGAAGATCGGCCTTTTCGTTTCGCCGCTCACCGATCGCCCGACCGAAGCCGATTGCAACGGCCATATCGTGGCATGGGCCTATGATGTCTATTCGACTGTGGGCACCACGGTTCAGGGCCTCCTCGATCAGGGCAACAAGTCGTTCTTCATCATGTCGAACGATTATGAGGCTGGTAAGGCACAGGAAGCTTGGGTCGAAACCGCAGTGAAAGCTGCTGGTGGTGAGGTCAAGGGTAAGGTTCGCGTGCCGCTGAACTCCACCGACTTTTCCTCCTACATCCTGCAGGCGCAGGCGTCGGGCGCGGAGGCGATCGTGATGAATGTCGGCGGCGCCGATCTCGTCAACGCGATGAAGCAGGCGCAGGAGTTCGGTATCATCGGCGGCGGACAGAAGATCGCCATCACCTTCCTGCACCAGTCCGACGCGCGGGCGATCGGCGTTGATGCCCTCAAGGGCGCTCGTTTTTCCGCACCCTGGTTCTGGAAAAAGGATGCTGAATCGGAGAAGTTCGGGCGCCGCATGATGGCGATCACCGGCAACGCGCCTGGCTGGATCGCCGCCGGCACCTATTCGGCCGTGACCGCTTATCTGAAGGCAGTCGAGAAGGCTGGCACGGACGAATCCACCGCCGTCCTCAAGGCGCTTCGCGAGATCAAGGTCGACGACTTCTTCGTCAGCAACGGCAAACTTTTCCCGAACGGCCGCCTCATCCACGACATGTACCTGCTTGAGGTCAACACGCCGGGTAAGGTCTCCGAGAAGGACGACTTCTTCAAGCTGGTCACCACCGTGCCCGCAGAGAGGGCCTTCAAGCCCTATTCCGAGAGCGCCTGCAAGCTGTAACAGGCTATCCGATTTCCGGATCAGGTTTGGAGGACCGTACGTTGCGCGGCTACATGATATTCGAACTGGAGATCACCGACCCCGTCGCCTGGGACGAATACCGAAGCATGGCGGGGCCGCTGATGGACGCCGCTGGTGCAAAATTCATCGTGCGCAGCGAGAAGATCGAGCCGCTTGAAGGCGGCTGGAACCCGGTCAGCATATCCGTCGTGGAGTTTCCAAGCTTCGAAGCTGCGCACGCCTATTACCATTCCGACGCATATAAGTCGACGCTGCCGCTTCGCGAGAAGGCTTCACGCGGGCGTGGAATCCTTGTCGGGAGCACGCCTCCTGCAGGTGAAGCATGACCATCGCCGCCGACAACATCATTGAGGTACGCGGGCTGACCAAGCGCTTCCACGGCTTCGCCGCTATTTCCAACGTCGATCTCGACGTGCGCCGCCAATCGATTCATGCGCTCATCGGCCCGAATGGTGCCGGCAAGACCACCTTCTTCAATCTCATCACCAAGGTCCATCAGCCCAGCGGAGGCTCGATCCGCTTCAACGGCGAGGACATCACGAACGAGGACCCTGCGCGCGTTGCCCGCCGCGGCATCGTGCGATCGTTCCAGATTTCGGCAATCTTTCCGCGCATGACCGTAGCGGAGAACGTTCGCATCGCGCTGCAGCGGCCGAAGGGCACCTCTTTTCACTTCTGGCGTAGCGAGTCCTCCCTTTCCGTGCTCGAGGATCGTGTCGACGAACTGCTCGCCGCCGTCGGCTTGGAGCACATGCGCGACCAGACGGCAGCGGGGCTGCCCTACGGCCGCAAGCGCGCTCTGGAATTCGCCACCACGTTGGCGGTGGAGCCGGAATTGCTGCTCCTCGACGAGCCGACCTCAGGCCTCGGCACGGAGGACGTGGAGCGGATCGCGGCGCTTATCCGCAGCGTCTCGGCGAATCGCACGATTCTCATGGTCGAGCATAATCTCTCCATCGTCGCACGGCTCGCGGACAAGATCACCGTTCTGGCCCGCGGCAAAATCTTGGCGGAAGGCACCTATGCCGAGGTCTCGACCGACCCGCGAGTGATAGAAGCCTACATCGGAGGTGAGGAGTGAACGC
Source organism: Microvirga brassicacearum (assembly GCF_008757455.1). Classification (GTDB taxonomy): domain Bacteria; phylum Pseudomonadota; class Alphaproteobacteria; order Rhizobiales; family Beijerinckiaceae; genus Microvirga; species Microvirga brassicacearum. Next base: position 345,404 of record NZ_VCMV01000013.1, read on the forward strand.
TCGGGTCTCATTGTCGGTCAGTGATCTTCAGGGCTGGTATGGGGAGAGCAAGGCGCTACACGGCATGACCTTCGAGGTCGGTGCCGGCGAGGTGGTCACCTTGCTTGGGCGCAACGGCGCAGGCAAGACGACGACGCTGCGGGCCATCATGGGCTTGCTGCGCAAGAAAACCGGAGAGATCCGCTTCGACGGCGAGGATGTTGCGGGCCGAATGCCCGAATATATCGCGCGACGCGGAATCGCCTATTGTCCCGAAGAGCGCGGTATCTTCGCTAGCCTCACGGTCGAGGAGAACCTGTTCCTGCCGCCCGTGATAGCGGAAGGCGGAATGGCCGTCGACGATATCTACGCGCTGTTCCCGAACATCGCGGAACGCCGCAACAGCCAGGGTACCAAACTTTCAGGCGGCGAACAGCAGATGCTTGCGATCGCACGCATCCTGCGGACGGGCGCTAATCTCCTATTGCTGGACGAGCCGACCGAAGGACTGGCCCCGGTGATCGTGCAGCAGATCGGAGCGGTGATTCGCAAGCTCAAGGAGCGCGGATTCACGGTCGTTCTCGTGGAGCAGAATTTCCGCTTCGCCTCCAAGCTGGCGGACCGCCACTACGTGGTCGAGCATGGCCGAGTCATCGACACGCTCGCGGCTGCCGATGTGGCCGGCAATCGCGACCGCATCCAGAACTACCTGAAGGTATGAACCCGTCATGATGACGCTTCTCGGAATTTCCCCGCAGCTGCTCTTTGGCCAGCTGCTGATCGGTCTCATCAACGGCGTGTTCTATGCGATGATGAGCTTGGGTGTGGCGATCATCTTTGGCATGCTGCGCATCGGAAATTTCGTGCACGGCGCCCAGTATATGCTAGGCGCGTTCGGCGCGTGGTACCTGCTGCATCTGCCGGATCTCTTTCCCGGCTTTGGACTGCCCTCGCTTGGCTATTGGTGGGCGCTCGCGCTCGTCCCGGTTGCTGTCGGCCTCATCGGCGCTCTCATGGAGCGCGTCTTCATCAGGCGCGTCTACGAGCTCGAGCACGCCTATGGCCTGCTGCTGACCGTCGGTCTCGCCATGGTGATCGAAGGATTGTTCAACGTCGGCTACGGCGCTGCCGGACAGCGCTACGATATCCCTGCCGCGCTCAGGGGCGGCGTCAACTTAGGTTTCATGTTCCTGCCATATTACCGACTCTGGGTGATCGTCGCCGGCCTCTTCGTATGCGTGGCGACCTGGTACATCGTTGAGCGCACGAAGCTTGGAGCCTATCTCCGGGCGGCCACGGAGAATCCGAACCTCGTCCGCGCCTTCGGCATCAACGTCCCGCGCATGCTCATGCTGACCTATGCATTCGGCGTCGGTCTGGCCGGCCTTGCCGGTGTGATGGCCGCCCCGATCTATCAGGTCAGCCCCCAGATGGGACAGTCGATCATCATCACCATCTTCGCGGTGGTGGTCATCGGCGGCATGGGCTCGATCTCCGGCGCGATTTTCACCGGTCTCATGCTCGGCATGATCGAAGGCCTGACCAAAGTGTTCTGGCCGCAGGCCTCCACGACCGTCATTTTCGTCATCATGGTGCTGGTTCTCGTCTTCCGCCCTGCCGGCCTTTTCGGGAAGGAAACGGCTTCAGCCCATGCGGCCGACATGTCGACGGCGCGGCCGAACAGCTTTCTGGAGAACGGTCGGCTCTGGCTGCCGATCCTCTCCGTGGTCGGCATGGTCCTACCTTTCCTGATCTACCCAGTCTTCGGGATGAAGATCCTGTGTTTCGCGCTATTCGCATGCGCCTACAACCTGATCTTCGGCTATGTAGGTTTGCTTGCCTTCGGCCATGCCGCCTTCTTTGGCTCGTCCGCCTATGTCGCCGCCTTCACTGCTGCTTCGTGGGGCTTTCCGACTGAACTCGCGATTCTCTCCGGTATGGTGGTGGCGACATTGATCGGCGCAGTCTTCGGGTGGCTCGCGATCCGCCGGCAGGGTCTCTACTTCGCCATGATCACCCTGGCGCTCGCGCAGCTCGTCTACTTCTACGCGATCCAGGCACCCTGGACGCACGGTGAAGATGGCATCCAGTCCGTGCCGCGCGGCTATCTGTTCGGCTTCATCGATCTCGACGACACGATGAACATGTACTACTTCGTGCTGGCGATCTTCCTGATCGGCTTTGCGGCGATCTACAGGATCGGGCGCTCGCCCTTCGGGCAAATCCTGAAATCGATCCGCGAGAACGAACCGCGAGCCATCTCGCTCGGCTATTCCACCGATCGCTTCAAGCTGCTCGCCTTTACGCTGTCGGCGATGTTCGCCGGCCTTGCCGGCGCGACCAAGGCGATCGTCTTCCAGATAGCGTCGCTGGCCGACCTCTATTTCACGACCTCGGCCGACGCACTGCTGATGACGCTAATCGGAGGCGTCGGTACGCTGCTCGGTCCCATCGTCGGAGCGATCGTCGTCGTCACCATGCAGAAGGAGTTCGCAACGCTCGGGGCCTGGGTTGTCGTCGTTCAGGGAGCGGCATTCGTGCTGTGCGTGCTGTTCCTGCGCAAAGGCGTGATCGGAACGCTCGAGGACTGGATGGCGACGCGCTCCGAAAGCAAGCGCATCGCTGCAGGATACGCAACCGGTCTGGCCGCAAAGGCAGTTGAGTGATGGCACGGCCGCTGGCGATCGTCATCGGCGTCGGGCCGGGACTTGGGCTCGCTCTCGTGCGCCGCTTTGCCCGAGGCGGCATGTCCGTGGGCTTCATGGCCCGGCGGGTGGAGGCCGTCGCCCGATATCAGGCCGCGCTCGATGCCGAAGGTTTCGAGACGAGGGGCCTCGTCGCCGATGCCGGCAATCCCGCCTCGATCACGCGCGCCATCGATGAACTGCGGAATACATATGGCGATGCGCACGCCCTCATCTACAACGCCGCCATTATCGAGCCTTCCCGCTTCGTCACTCGTTCCGGCATCGCGGAGGCACAGTATGCGTCTGCCCCCGGCTGGAAGGCGCATGGCGAGCCAATCAGCTTCGACTACCTGATGGACACGTTCCGCACCAACGTTGCGGGTGCCCACCACGCCGCCCAACTCGTCGCGCCGGCCATGATCGCACGCGGCACCGGCTCCATCCTGTTCACCGGCGGCGTGCTTGCTTTCGGACCATGGATCGAGTGGGGCGTGACCTCGCTGGGAAAGGCCGCTTTGCGCAGCCTTGGTCATTCGCTGTACAAGGAACTGACGCCGCTCGGCGTACAGGTCTCCACCATTGCAATCCATGGCACCATGGCCAAGGGCACCTCGTACGACCATAACCGTGTGGCGGATGCATATTGGCACGCGCATACGCGCCCCAGTGCAGAATGGGAGCCCGATTATCACTTCAGGCCGCATGAAGATGACGGCAAGGATCCTGACGCATGACACCTCCGATTGACTTTACCGGACGGCGCGCTCTGGTTACCGGCGGCGCCAGTGGCATTGGCGAGATCACCGCGAAGCTGCTGGTCGACCTCGGAGCCAAGGTGGTGCTCGCCGATCTCAATGCGGACGCCCTCCCCGGAGCGTGCAAACGCACTGGCGCGAATGCGTTCACGGTTGGTGACGTGGCCGTCGAGGATGCCGCTGAACGAATTGTAGCGGATGCAGCGACTGCGATTGGCGGCATCGATCTTGTATTCAATTCGGCAGGCATCGGCGATGATCTCGTGCCGCTACACGAGCAGTCGATCGAGCGCTGGCGGCGCGTGTTCGACGTCAGCCTCTTGGGCACGCTGCTTATCTCGCGGGCGGCGGGCAAGCTGATGATCGAGCAGGGACGCGGAGCGATCGTGAACGTATCGTCCATCGTGGGGCTCGACGCTTTCCCGGGCCGGTCCGCCTACGGCGTCGCCAAGGCCGGCATTGCGCACCTGACCAAGACGCTCGCCTGCGAATGGGGAGAGCATGGCATCCGGGTGAATGCGATCGCCCCTGCCTACACGAAGACCCCAATGGTCAAGGATCTTGTCGATCGGAAGGTGTTCGATCCCACTCTGATCGAGCGACGCACGCCCTTGGGGCGAATGGCCGAAACCGAAGAGATGGCTCGGGCGGCGGCGTTCCTGCTCTCGGACTGGGCATCCTACATCACTGGCGTCGTGCTGCCGGTGGATGGCGGCTGGAGCTCCTATGGAGCAGCCGGCGATGTAGCGAAGATCAGACACAAGTAGATTCGGCGAAGTCCCGTCTGAGAATCGCTCTCATTGCCGGCGGTACTTGTCCAGACCCTCGCGCTTGAGAGCCTCGACGAGGTCCCGTTTGCGGATCTTCGCGGCCTCGACCGGCATATGATGAATGATCTCGACGCGGCGCGGCACCTTGTAGGCGGCCAATTCCCTGCGGCACCATTCCCGCAGCTCCTGCGCGGTCACGACGGCGTTCTCGTCCAGCACAACGATGGCAACGGGGATTTCGCCCTTTTCGGCGTCCGGAGCTCCGACCACGGCGCACATCGCGACGGCCGGATGACAGTAGAGGACGCTCTCCACTTCGAGCGGGTAGATGTTATGTCCGCCTGCGATGATAAGGTCCTTCTTGCGGTCGACGATGAACAGGAAGCCGTCCTCGTCCACATAGCCGAGGTCGCCCGACCGCCATCCGAGCGGGCCGAATGCGGCGGCGGTCGCGTCTGGGTCGTCCCAATAGCCTTGTGCGATGCAGTCGCCGCCGATGATCACCTCGCCGATCGCGCCGCGCGGGAGTTCGTTGTCGTCATCGTCCAGGATCGCGATCCGCGACGATCCCACGGGCAGGCCGGCCGACCCGGCTTTGCGGACGCCGAGGGTCGGCTCGATCACATTCTGTCCGCAAGTTTCCGTCGCGCCGTAGACCTGCGCGACCTTCACGCCCGAGAGCTCCTCGAAACGCTTGATCACCGGCTGCGGAACCGGCGACCCGCCGGTTGTGCAGATGCGCAGTGACGACAGGTCGTGCCGCGCGGGCTCATGGCTGTTGACCATGTAGACATACATGGTGGGCGTGCCGCCGAAATAGGTCGCCCGGTAGCGCCCGATATCCGTCATTACGCGCTCGGTGTCCCAGCGGTCGTGGAGCACGATCGTGCCCCCGGTATAGAGGCAAAGGTTGAGCGTGACCGTCAGGCCGAAATTGGTGAAGAGCGGTACGGCGCAGAGATAGACCTCTTCGCCGAAGCGCGTGCGGTGGGAAACCATCATATCGCGCAACGTCGAGAGCACGCTGAAATGCGTCTGCGCGATGCCCTTCGGCGTCCCCGTCGTGCCGGAGGTGAAGAACAGGCATGCGACATCGCGGTGGTCGCAGGAGATATCCGCAAAACTCGGCTCAGCGGCATCCATGAGCGCTTCGAGGGTCTCGGCGCCTTGCCCTCCACCCTGCACGAAGCAGGCGCCGAGTTCGGGAAACTCGCCCCTGATCTCGGAAAAATACGCCCAGGTCTCCGTGTCCGCGACGATGGCGTTCATCTTCGTTCGCGCCACGATCCTCCTGAGTTCGCTGTGGCGGAACATCGCGCTCAATGGCGCCGGGATCGCGCCCAGCCGCTGGCAGGCCCAGAACGCCACCGCCATCAGCGGCGTGGACGGGAGATAGAGGCCGACCCTGTCGCCCTTCCGGATCCCGCGCCGCGCGAAAACGTTGGCCAGCCTCGCGGTGCGCTCGTCGAATTCCCGATAGGTCAACGTTTCCGCGTCGCTGACGATGAAGTCGCGGTCGGGCGCCAACTGGACGTTCCGGGCGAGGAGATGGCTCAGGATGTGCATGATGCTGCTCAGGAAATGAGGATGCCGCTGTCGACTGGAAGCTTCTGTCCGGTGGTCCGACGGGATTCGTCGGAAGCGAGGAACAAGACGGCGTTGGCGACATCAATCGGCTCGGTGACTCCAAGCAGGTAGGAATCCCATTGCTTCTTGAGGTGCGGTTCCTTTTCGAAAAAGGCCAGCACGCGATCCGTGGCGACCGCGCCGGGGATCACCACATTCACGCGGATCTTGTCCTTGGCAAACTCGACCGCCATCGATCGGGTCAGTGAAATGATGCCGCCCTTCGAGGCGGTATAAGCATCCCTGTTGGGTATGCCCATTTCGGCCACGATGGAGGCGCTGTTCACGATGGAACCGCCGCCCGACTTCTGCATCTGCGGGATCGCTGCGCGGCTGCACAGCCAAGTCCCGTAGAGGTCCAACTTGATCGCGCGCCAGAACTCGTCGAGGGGCGCCACCGTCAAAGGGCCGTCGCGGGAGGTTGAACCGCCGGCGTTGTTGAACAGCACGTCCAGGCGGCCATACGCGTTATGGGCAGCGGCAAAGGCCGCGTCGACGCTTGCGGGTTCTGTCACGTCGCACTCGACGAACGTCGCGGCGAAGCCATCGGCCCTGATCTCGGCCGCGACCGCCTCGCCTACCGCGCGGCGCCGCGCCGCGAGAACGACCTTGGCTCCTTCCTTGGCGAACAGACGCGCGGTGACCTCGCCAATACCCTGGCTCGCACCGGTGATGAACGCGACCTTGCCGTCGAGACGACCCATCAGACTACCTCCTCTTGCCGCATCACCACGCCGATGCGCCGCCGTCGACGGGCAAAACCACGCCGGTGATCATCGCGGCCTCGTCAGAGGCCAGGAACAGCGCCGCCGCAGCGACCTCGCGCGGCTTTGCCGGCCCGAGCACCTGTTTGAACGCCAGCGGACAACGCGACACGTCGCCGCCGGAAATCGCAAGGACCCTTTCCGTCATGGTAACGCCCGGAGCCAGCGCATTCACGCGGATGCGCGATGGTGCGTGTTGCACCGCCAGCGTTCGGGTGAGGGCCGAGATGCCTCCTTTGACTGCCGTGTAGAAATCGATGCCCGGCACCGTCGCCATGGTCACCGTGGACGACATGTTGACGATCGACCCGCCGCCGGCCGCCTTCATCGCAGGGATCGCGGCGCGGCAGGTCAATATCGTCCCCAGGAGATCGAGCTGCATCACGCGCCAGAGTTCCTCGATTGGCGCGTCCACGATGCTGCCATCCTTGCCCGACGATCCTCCCGCGCAGTTGAGCAGGACGCCGACGTCGCCGAGCGCCGCCAGGCCTCGGTCGAAAGAGGATGTGACGGATTGCTCGGACGTGATGTCGGTTTCGAGAAAGAGTGCCTCGCCGCCCCCTGCCGCGATCTCCTCTGCGAGCGCGTTCCCGGCCTCTGCCGCAACATCGAGCAGGCAGAGCCTGGCGCCTTCCTCGGCGAACAGGAGCGCCGCGGCCTTGCCGATCCCGGATGCCGCGCCCGTTATGAAAGCCGATTTTCCCGTGAGCCTGCCCAAGCGTTTCTCCCGTCCGTTCTCTCGTTTCGCATCATCATGCATTGGCCTGTCGGCGGATTTGCGCCTCGTCCGGATGGATTAATGGGCGACCCCGCCGCCCATTCTCGCCATCGCTGCCGAAATCGCCGATCCGCGTCAGCCGCGGGAGGCATAGCGCCCGGCCACCCGACCGAAGATCAGCGCCATGCCGACAAAGGTTCCGGACATGTAGCCGGCGCCGTGGAAGCCGCCGGTCACCTCGCCCGCGGCGTAGAGGCCTTGTATCTGCTCGCCGAACACGGTGCGCACGTTCATGCTGGTATCGACCGTCAGTCCGCCATTGAAGTGCGTAGTGCCCGCTTGGCAGATGACGGCGTGAAACGGAGGCTCGGCGATCGGCAGCAGCGCGCCCGCATCTCCCACGAGGTGAGTCCGGTCGAAATCCACGTCTCCGGCGCCGGCGAGTTGCGCATTGTATCGTTCGATGCTGGCGCGAACCCCTTCGGCGTCGAATCCTTCCGCCGCCAGCGCCTGCGCCAGCCCCTCGATCGTCGCCGCCTCCAATTCGCGAAAGCCTGTCAGAACCTTGCCCATCATGGTCGCGGAGTAATCGGCTTTCATCCGGCTGTCGTACACCTGCGCGCACACAGCCCCGGGCTGCGACAGCAGCGCCCAGCATGTGTCGATGTAGAGGTCGCTCTCGCGGCAGAAGCGCTGGCCGCTGCGGTTCAGCGCGATTGCGCCGGCATAGAGAACCATCGCTCCCTTGCCCGTCTCCGGATGGGAGGGGGCGGTCGGCGCGACGCCCAAGGTCATGTACGAGATGCCCGCGCCAAGCCCCATGCCCATGAGCAGCCCATCGCCGCGCGAACCCTGGCCGGTGAGCGGAAGAATGCCTTCTGCCCCCGGACGACCGAAGTTTCGGATCAGTTCGGGGCTCCGGGTGAAGCCACCTGTGGCGATCACGACGCCGTTGGCCGCGCGAATGCGCCTTGTGCCGGAAGCGCACTCGTACTCGACCGCGCCGATGCGCGATCCATCCATGAGGATCCGGCGCGCGCGCGCACCGGTTTGGATGCGAACGCCCCGCTCGCGTGCGGCGGCCTCAAGTCTGGTGACGATCTCCGCCCCTCCCGCCATCTCTTCTCCGGAAAGCTCGTGCGCCCAAGGCCTGCTCATATGTGCGAAGCGGAAGGTCCGGACGAAGCCAATGCCGAGTTGTTCGAGGCGCAGGAACGTCCCGGGCGCCTCGTCGACATAGAGACGCGTCAGGTCTTCCTGGCAGTCGTCATGATGTGAGTGGATCAGGTCCTCGTAGAGCTCCTCGCGGCTGCCGGCCTCGAGGGGCGTCTCGCAAAGGGCCACGTAGGCGCCGGACAACCTGGTGCTACCGCCCGTCTGCTCCTCCGATTCCAGCACCAGCACCGAGGAGCCGGCATCGGCGGCTTCGACCGCCGCCATCATCCCGGCGGCTCCCGAACCGATGATCACGACATCGGCCACCTCGTCATGTGAGTTGTCCATCATCTGCCCTCCAGAGGAGCACCGTGCAACCCGCCGCGGGCCGTGACATCGTCCGTATGAAGGGTGCGGACGCATTGACCTTGGCGGTTTCGTGGGAGCGGGCATCCGAAGAGCCGGCAGAGCCCCACATGAACAATCCCGTATGGAGCCGCTGGTCAATTTCCGAGGGGACCAGACAGGATGATATTCAGGCGTTCGCTTCGTTAGTCTCATTGGACGATGTTGGCGGCGGCCATATGGGGCAACTCCTAAGACCATCAGCGCCGGTTCATGGCGGATGAGAAGAGGGAGCGGCCTTTCACGATGAGAGCGGTTCTTTGCAGGGATTTCGGGCCACGCGCCGAACTGCGGATCGAGGATGTCGCGGCACCAATTCCGCGTGAAGACGAGGTCCTGATCGCGGTCGAGGCCTGCGGCGTGAACTTCTTCGACGGGCTGGTCGTCGAAGGCAAATATCAGACCCGGCCCGATCGCCCCTTCTCTCCCGGTAGCGAAGTGGCCGGTGTGGTGACGGCGGTCGGCGAGCGCGTGACGGCGATCGCCCCGGGCATGCGCGTTCTCGGCTTTGCCGGATTCGGCGGCTATGCGGAGCAGGCCATCGTTCCCGCGCCTCATGTCTTTCCCATTCCGGATGAAATGAGTTTCGTGGAGGCTGCCGGCTTCCTGATCACATACGGGACGTCACATCACGCTCTGAAGGACCGGGCGCAGATCACGCCCGGTGAAACCCTTCTCATTCTTGGTGCCGCAGGCGGCGTCGGACTGACGGCGGTCGAACTCGGAAAGTGCATGGGAGCACGCGTGATCGCTGCTGCTTCCAGTGTCGAGAAACTTGCCCTCTGCCGGACCTACGGGGCCGACGAAACGATCAATTATTCAAGCGAGGATCTGCGCCAGCGGGTCAAGGACATCACCGGCGGTCGCGGCGTGGACGTAATCTACGACCCGGTCGGCGGATCCATGACTGAAACCGCCTTGCGCAGCCTCGCCCTGTTCGGACGGCACCTCGTCATTGGATTCGCAGCGGGCGATATCCCGAAAATTCCACTGAACCTTCTCCTGCTCAAGCAGAGTTCTCTCATCGGCGTGTTCTGGGGAGCGCACGCCCGCGCGGCCCCCGCCAAGAATGCCGGCAACATCGCGGAGCTTCTCCGGTGGTTCGCGGAGGGAAAGCTCAAGCCGCACATTTTTGCATCCTATCCGATCGACAGGTTCAGCGAGGCCCTCGATCTCGTGATGGAAAGGGGTGTGCAGGGCAAGGTCGTTCTCACGACTGCCGACAGTCGTACTCATAAGGGCAATGCTTCGTCATGACCGAGCTTCTCACCCAAGCGGTATCGCTTGTCGCGCTTGGCGACATCATGGTGGCGACGGCCGACAACCCGCCCGTCAACGCTCTGTCGCACTCCGTGCGCGCAGGGCTGAGCGACGCGATCTCCGCCTTCGAGAAGAACGATGCCGCGCGAGCGATGATCCTTGTCTGCGCCGGCAGAACGTTCTTCGCGGGAGCCGATATTCGCGAGTTCGCAAAGCCGATGCGCGAGCCTCTCCTCGGCGAGGTGATCGCCCGCCTCGACGGCTGCACGAAGCCGGTTATTGCGGCGATCCATGGAACGGCGCTTGGAGGCGGCCTCGAAGTGGCTCTTGCCTGCAGTTATCGCGTCGCCGTGGCGTCGGCCCGGTTTGGTCTGCCCGAGGTCAAGCTCGGGATCCTGCCTGGTGCTGGTGGAAGTCTCCGGCTGCCCCGTCTGATCGGCGTGGAAGCCGCCCTCGCCATGATCAGCGAGGGACGTCAGATCGATGCCGCGGAGGCCGCCCGCAACGGTCTGATCGATGCGATCGTCGGAAGCGATCTCGCGGATGGCGCACTCGGTTTCGCGCGGCGGATCATCGATGCGGGGGGCGACATCCGCCGCGCAAGCGAGTTGCCGATCCCTTCGTTCCATTCGGCTCTGTTCGAGACCGCTCGAGCGTCCATGCGAAAGAGGTTTCGCGGCTATGTCGCGCCGCAGAAAGCCGTCGATCTCGTCGAGACGGCTGTGACCATGCCTTTCGCCGATGCCGGTGAGCGCGAATACGCAACCTGCAAGGAGCTGCTCGGCTCGCCTCAATCGAAGGCCCTGCGTCACCTGTTTGCGGCGGAGCGCGAAGCGCTGAAAATCGAGGGAGTGCCCGCCGACGCATCGCTACGCGACATTCGCAAGGTTGCGGTCGTGGGGCCGGGAACCATGGGCCGGGGAATTGCCGCGTGCCTTCTCGATGCCGGGCTTTCCGTGGTGCTGATCGGGCTCTCGGACGAAAGCCTCGGCAAGGCGAGAAGCGGGATTGCAAGGATCTATGAAAGCGCCCTTAAGCGCGGGTCGCTGTCGGCGGAGGAGATCGAGCGCCGCCTGAGTCGGCTGACGCTGACGCAATCCTATGACGGCCTAGCGGATGTGGATCTCGCGGTCGAGGCGGTCACGGAACAGCGCGACGTCAAGGCGGAGGTGTTCGGCAAGCTGGACGCGGCCCTTCGCGACGACGCCATCATCGTCACCAACACCTCTTTCCTCGATATCGAGGAACTCGCGAGTGCGAGCCGCAGGCCCTCGAACGTGGCCGGCATGCACTTCTTCAATCCGGCTCATGTGATGAAGCTCGTGGAGAACGTGCGCGCCTCCCGTTCCGCTCCCGACGTTCTCGCGACGATCACTGCCCTCGCGCGCAGGCTCGGCAAGACTCCCGTCATGGTGGGGCGATCGGAAGGTTTCGTTGCCAATCGCATGCTCTCCAAGCGCACGCGCGAGGCGCAGTTCCTTCTCGAGGAGGGTGCGACGCCGGCTCAGATCGACCGGGTCTTGAGCGGTTTCGGGTTTCCCATCGGTCCGTTCGCACTCGCCGATCTCGCCGGCATGGACATCATGGCGGCCGCACGCGCAGCCCGTCTTCCCCGGATGAGTGATCGCGAAAAGAGCTGCAACATCGTCGACAGGCTCGTCGCCGCCGGCCGGCTCGGGCAGAAGACGGGAGCAGGCTACTACCGCTACGACGAGAAGCGCACGGCATCGCCCGATCCGGAAGCGGACACGATCCTCGACACTCATCGTCGGGACAGAGGCATCGTCCCGCGCGAGATCTCCGACGATGAGATCCTAGAGCGTTGCCTCTACGCGATGGTCAACGAGGCGGCGAAGATCCTCGAAGAAGGCGCGGCCGCGAGGCCCGGCGATATCGACGTGATCTGGACCAGTGGGTTCGGATTCCCGTCCTATCTCGGCGGACCGATGTTCCATGCGGACCGGATCGGGATTCAGACGATCAAGGCAGCGCTCGATCGCTACAGCGCTTTGGTCGGGCGAGAATACTTCCAGCCTGCGCCGCTCATCGAACGGCTCGCAGCGGAAGGGAAGGGTTTCTACGGCTGAAGAGCCACGACGATCACGATTTCTACGAACAGGAAGACGGATTTTAAGCCAATGAACAAGGAAATGGACACCAGGTCGGTTGTCGCGCAGTTGCGGGACGGGATGACGATTGGAGTGGGCGGGTGGGGACCACGCCGCAAGCCGATGGCTCTCATCCGGGAGATCCTGCGATCCGATCTGAAGGACCTCACCGTCGTCGCCTATGGCGGCCCCGAGATCGGGATGCTGTGTGCGTCCGGGAAGGCTCGCAAGCTCGTCTATGGCTTCGTTTCTCTCGATGCGATCCCGATCGAGCCCTATTTCCGGAAGGCCCGCGAGGCGGGTGCTGTCGACGTGGATGAACTCGATGAAGGCCTGCTTCTTCTGGGCCTCCAGGCGGCCGGCCAGCAGCTGCCGTTCCTGCCGACCCGCGTCGGACTCGGCTCCGACGTGATGACCTACAATCCGTATCTGAAAACGGTTCGCTCGCCCTATGAGGATGGCGAGGAGCTGCTGGCGATGAAGGCGATCCGCCTCGACGCCGCGCTGATCCATGTCAGCCGCTCCGACCGGCTCGGCAACACCCAGACCGATGGTCCCGATCCGTATTTCGATACGCTCTTCGCCAGGGCCGCGGATCGGGTCTTCGTAACAGCCGAGGAGGTTGTCGATCGGATCGATATCTCCCATCCGCATCTTGCCAAGAACAACCTCTTCGAGCGCTCCCTGGTCACCGGCGTGGTGTCGGCTCCGCTCGGCGCGCATCCTACGACATCGCACGACAGCTACGGATGGGACATGGCCCATCTGAGAGCCTACGGCACGTCAGCTTCCGAAGAAGGAGGATGGAAGCGCTACTTCGACGAATTCATCGCCGGGGGCGAGGAGAGCTACTTCGATCGCGTAGGCGGCCGTGCTCACGTAAGCGCCCTTCCCATTCCCGCTTTCTGATCAGGACACGATATGACTAACGCCAACGATTTTTCACTCGCGGAACTGGTGATCGTCGCTGCAGCGGAAGCCTGGCGGGGCGACGGCGAAATGCTGGCAACCGGCATCGGCCCCCTGCCGCGCATCGCGGCCGGCCTCGCGAAATTGACCTTCGCTCCCGGTCTCATGCTCACGGACGGCGAAGCCTATACGGTCGAGGAACCGATCCCGCTCGGTCCGCGCGGCGATCGCCCGTTGAGGCCTTCCGGCTGGATGCCCTATAGCCGGATCTTCGACAGCGTGTGGAGCGGCAAGCGACATGCCATGGTGACGCCGGTGCAGGTCGACCGGTTCGCGCAGGCGAACATTTCCGCGCTCGGCGATTTCCGGAAGCCGAAGGTGCAGATGCTTGGCGTACGAGGATTTCCTGGGAACAGCGTCTGTCACAAGAATTCCATGTTCCTGCCGAGCCACAGCAAGCGGACGTTCACGGAAGCCGAGGTCGATGTCGTCGCCAGCGTCGGCCACAACCCCTCGCGCTGGCCTCTGAACGCCAACCGCAAGCCGGTCGATATCGGTATCATCGTCACAAACCTCTGCGTCTTCGACTACAATGGTCCCGACCATGCGGCGCAGGTTCTTTCGCTCCATCCGGGCGTGAGCTTCGAGGAGGTCCAGGCGCAAACGGGCTTTACGCTTCTCCGGGGGCCGAACATGCATGTGAGTGCGGCGCCAACCGAGGAGCAGCTTGCGATCATTCGCCACCTCGATCCCGGTGAAATTCGCACCTCCGTCATCAAGGGCAATCCGCCGGGCCAGAAGGCAGCATAGGAACAGAGGCGGATTGCGGAGATGGACTTCACATACAGTGCCAGAACGACCGAACTGCTCGAACGGCTCGGCGCATTCATGGATGCCTACATCTATCCAAATGAGCGCCGCTACCACGAGGAGATCGAGGCGGACCGGTGGGGCCACCCGCCCATTCTGGAGGAGTTGAAGGCGAAGGCGAAGGCCGCCAACCTATGGAACCTGTTCCTGCCGGATTCCCATCACGGCGCCGGCCTCAGCAACGTGGAATACGCGCCCCTCTGCGAGATGATGGGGCGCGTCCACTTCTCCTCCCAGGTCTTCAATTGCTCCGCTCCCGATACCGGGAATATCGAAACTCTGGAGCGCTATGGGACGCCGGAGCAGAAGGCACGATGGTTGCCGCCGCTTCTCGACGGGGAGATCCGCTCGGCCTTCGCCATGACAGAGCCGGATGTCGCCTCAAGCGACGCGACCAATATCCGGAGTTCCATCCGCCGCGATGGAGACGATTACGTGATCAACGGCCGCAAGTGGTGGATCTCCGGAGTCGGCGATCCGCGCTGCGAGCTCCTGATCTTCATGGGCAAGACCGATCCCGATGCGCCGAAGCACCTGCAGCAATCGATGATCCTCGTCCCGCTGAAGACGCCGGGGGTGACGGTGGTTCGCCCGATGCACGTCTTCGGCTACGACGACGCTCCGCACGGGCACATGGAGATCACGTTCGAGAATGTGCGTGTGCCTATCGAGAATATCCTTCTGGGAGAAGGGCGCGGATTCGAGATCGCCCAGGGCCGTCTCGGACCGGGGCGCATCCATCATTGCATGCGGCTCGTCGGCCTTGCAGAGCGTTGCCTGGAATTGATGTGCCGGCGCGTCAAGGGTCGTGTCGCCTTCGGCCGTCCCATCGCGGAGCAGTCGGTCACGCTCGAACGCATCGCCGAATCCCGCATCCTCATCGATCAGGCACGCCTCCTGACCCTGAAGGCAGCCTACATGATGGATACGGTCGGCAACAAGGAAGCCCGGGCCGAGATCGCCATGATCAAGGTTGCCGCGCCCACTATGGCCTGCAGGGTCATCGACTGGGCGATCCAGGCCCACGGAGCCGCCGGCGTGTCGCAGGATTTCGTTTTGGCGAACTATTACGCGCATGCGCGCAAGATCCGCTTCGCCGACGGGCCGGACGAGGTTCATCGCAACCAGATCGGCCGGATCGAACTCGCCAAATATGACGACCGGCATTAGGCGGTAGACGGACATGGACGCGAACCGCTTCATTGGAACCGAACCGCTGCCGCCGCAGAGCCGGATCGATCCGGAGCGTCTGCGACGCTATCTGCAGGCGCATCTGTCTCAATGCTCGGGCGACGTGACGATCGAGCGCTTTCGAGGCGGGCAATCGAACCCGACGCTTCTCCTGACTTTCTCGGGCGGCACGCGGCTCGTTTTGCGCAAGAAGCCGGATGGCAAGCTCCTGGCCTCGGCCCATGCGGTGGACCGGGAGCACCGTGTCGTCAGCGCGCTCGCCGGAAGCGGCGTTCCCGTCGCGCGCACGCATCACCTTTGCGAGGACGAGAGCATCGTGGGGGCGATGTTCTACGTGATGGACTACGTGGAAGGGCGCTCCTTCTGGGACCCGGCGCTTCCGGAGCTTTCTTCGGAGGAGAGGAGGGCGATCTATCGCGAGATGAACCGCGTCGTCGCCCGCCTCCACACGGTGGATTACGCGGCAAGGGGCCTCGAGACCTTCGGCAGGCCGATGAACTACATCGGGCGTCAGGTTGCGCGCTGGACGACGCAGTATCGTGCCTCCGAGACGATATCCATCCCGGCGATGGACCGGCTTATCGAATGGCTCCCCGACAATATTCCCGCCGAGTCCCGGCACGCGCTCCTGCACGGCGATTTCCGGATCGACAATCTCATCTTCGATGCCCGTGAGGCGAAGATTATCGCCGTGGTCGATTGGGAATTGTCGACGCTGGGCGATCCCATGGCCGATTTCGCGTATCACATGCTGACGTGGCATTTCTCGCCCACGCCCTTCCGGGGATTGTCTGGGCTCGATCTCGCGTCGCTCGGAATTCCAGACGAGCGCACCTACCGTGATCTCTATCTCGAGGCGACGAGGCAGGCGAACGTCTCGGATCGCCAGTGGTATTCCTATCTTGCGTTCAGCCTTTTCCGCGTCGCGGCCATCCGCCAGGGCATCATGAAGCGCGTTGTCAATGGCACTGCGTCGAACGTCCATGCGCGTGAGGCGGGCGCGCTCGCAGGGGCCGTTGCGGAGCAGGGATGGCGATATGCCGAAAGGGCGATGTGTGCATGATCAAGGCCCGGCCGATGCCGCGGCGACGCCCTGCACGACGAAAGACCGGGGGCGGTTTCGCATGCGGCACTGGAAGTGGGGCGCCTCCGCCGCATCGGACCGGCCGTTAGTCCCTTCAGACGATGCCGCCGCGCCGTCCGAATCCTACGCAAGGAATGCATGGCAAGCCGACAGGCCGCAGCCCTTTCAGGAGAACTCTCTTGCGCGAAGCAGTCATCGTTTCCGTCGCTCGCACCCCCATTGGAAAGGCCTTCCGAGGAGCTTTCAACGACACGGAGGCTCCGGCTCTGTCCGGCCATGTGGTGCGCCAAGCCGTCGCCCGCGCCCGGATCGCGCCGGATGAGATCGAGGATGTGGTGATGGGATGTTCCGCTCAGCAGGGAACGCAGGGCTACAACATCGGCCGACTGACGGCGGCCGCCGCCGGCCTGCCGGATTCCGTTCCCGGCATGTCAATCGACCGCATGTGCTCCTCGGGTCTCATGGCCGTCGCCATCGCGGCGAAGCAGATCATGGTCGACGGGATGAATACGATCGTCGCAGGCGGCGTCGAATCCATCAGCCTCACGCAGAACAAACACAAGAACACCCATCGCGCCCGGTCCGAAACGGTGGTTGCCCATTGGCCCCACATGTACATGTCAATGATCGAGACGGCGGAGATCGTCGCACGCAAATACGGCATCAGCCGCGATGTGCAGGACGAGTTCTCCCTCGCGAGTCAGTTGCGTACAGCAGCGGGCTACAAGGCGGGCCGTTTCAACGACGAGATCACGCCGATGCCCTCGCGCAGGATGATCGTCGACAAAGCCACCGGCGAGACCCGCTACGAGAACGTGACGCTGACTGAGGACGAGGGCTATCGTGCGGACGCGAGCCTCGAGGGACTTGCAAAGCTGAACCCTGTTTTTGCCGATGGCGAGACGATCAAGAAGGGTGAGTTCGTGACGGCGGGCAACGCATCCCAGCTGTCCGACGGCGCAGCCGCCCTCTTACTCATGGAGGCCCGACACGCCGCGTCCCGAGGGCTCGAGCCGCTCGGCATCTATCGCGGCATGGCCGTCGCTGGATGTCCTCCCGAGGAAATGGGAATCGGACCTGTCCAGGTCGTGCCGAAGCTCCTGAAGCAGCATGGCCTGACGGTTGACGATATTGGCCTGTGGGAGCTGAACGAAGCCTTTGCCAGTCAGGCGGTGTATTGCCGCGATCGCCTCGGCATCGATCCCGAGAAGGTCAATGTGAACGGTGGCGCCATCGCGATCGGCCATCCCTTCGGCATGACGGGGGCTCGCATGACGGGCCATCTTCTCATCGAAGGCCGTCGCCGCGGCGTCAAGTACGGTGTCGTGACGATGTGCGTCGGTGGCGGAATGGGGGCTGCGGGCCTGTTCGAAATCCTGCCATAGGAGCCGGGCTCTCCGCGACTGCGAAACCCCGGGGCAGCGGCTTGGGGACGCTATTTCAGCAGGTTCTCCAGCGCGTCGATCTGCTGCCTGAGACCGTCGATCGTGCGTCGGACTCCTTCGGAATCGCAGGGCTGGTTGCTCGATGCCTTCAATCCTTGGAGCGCGAGATCGGCGATCACGTCCGCAATCTCCGCCGGCGTCTTCAGGCCGTTCGGCGAGTACCAGCGCGACGTCCAGTTGGCCATGCCGATGACGGCGAAGGCGGCAATCTTGGGATCGACCTCCCGGAACTCGCCATTGGCGATGCCTTCCGAGATGCAGCGGACATAGAAGTCGTAAATATGGCGACGCCCGAGATTGTAGAGCGGGCCGAGTTCCTCCGGAATCTGCGTCTCCAGCCGGGAGAGAAGAATGAAGCGGGCCCCGGAGGAGAGCCGTCGGACGATCCCGTCGACGACGGCGCGGCGCAGCCTTTCCGTTGCCGAAAGGCCGGTTTCCTCGATCAGCTCCTGCAGCAGGTGGGACGGCGTCAGCGCCTCCGCCTCCACGAGGGCAGCAAGAATCTCTTCCTTGTTGCGGAAGTAGTGGTAGACCGCGGAACGTCCCAGGCCGAGGGCCTTCGCGATATCGTTGATGCTGGTCTGTACGTAACCCTTCTTGTCGAAGAGTTCGGCCGCGATGTCGATGAGCTGTTCGCGCACCAGCTCCTTGCGGGGATTGGTCGCGAGCTTCGTCTCCCTGGCCCGCAGAGCGGCGGACCATTCCGAGGTCTTCTCCTGGAGCCCGATCGCTGCCGGCTCTCCCGGGTTTCTCGCCCCATGCGTCGTATTGCTCAAGGTAGGTTCCTTCATCAGGTCTCGGGGACGCCCGGCCGAGTGTCTCATTATAGCATCATGCTCGGCCATGTAAGCGGCGGGTGCCGGTTCCGGAGCGCCCCCGTCCGGATCGCTCTGGCCCTGAAGGCCAGGCGTAGGAAAGGCCGAGTTTGTGCTGTCTGTGGCGCAAATGTTTCTCGAACGCGTCGATGACCGCCTCGAACGTCCATGCTCCCTCCAGGATGGGATCCGCGATCATGGGATGGCTGACGAAGGACAGCTGCCGACCTGCAATGCGCACGACCTGACCGTGAATGTCGCGGGCCCCGTCGGACAGCAGGTAGCTGATCACCGGCGCGCTGACCTCCGGATCCGGCAGGATGTCGGATTGGATCTCGCGGTTGGCCTGCCGGACTGCGGGATGGGCCTTGTGTTGGGCCGCCATCGCCGTCTCCGCGAGGGGAGAGATGGCATTGATGCGCACCGCTGTACCGGACAATTCCATAGCCCAACTGTAGGTCAGCGCCGCGACGGCCGCTTTCGTGGCGCCATATCCGCCCAGCGCGATGTCCCCGGCTTGCGATCCCGAGGTCACGGTCACGATGGAACCGCCGGTACCCTGCGCGAGCATGGCCTTCGCGGCCGCGCTGGCGCAGGCTGCCGTCCCCAGGAGGTTGATCTCGAACATCCGCCGGAGATCCCGCTCAATCGAGTCCATGATCCGTCCGTGGTGCAGAACCCCCGCATTGGTGACAAAGCCGGACAGCGTTCCGAACTCGGACACGCAAAGGTCGATGAGAATTTGCGCGGTCTCCCAGCGTGCGACATCGCCCGCATGAGCCAATGCCGATCCGCCCGCGTCCCGGATCGCCGCGGCCGTTTGCTCCGCTTTCCCGACGTCGATGTCGTTGACGACGACGTTCGCACCGAGGGATGCGGCATGGCGCGCATAGGCGGCGCCGAGGCCGGAGCCCGATCCGGTGACGACAACCGCTTTTCCAGACAGCGCGCTCATGAAGCCTCCTTCCGTGTTCTGTGCCGGGGCCATGTCGCCCCACCACCGGGGCCTCCGTCTTTCGCCGCGGGCCGCAGCGGCGTTGCCCCCCTCTCCAAGGCTGCCCTTGCGACGAGACCCGCGTTTCCATCGCACCGTCGAAGAGGCATGAGGATCGGCGCCTGCTGTTGAACCCGATCCGATTGGACCCCTCCCCAAGGGGACCTTCATCCTTCATTCGGACGATATGGCCGAATTTCCGGCGCCGATCCGCCGCAAGTCCGGATGGTAGTTCATTCAGACGATGCCCGGTCAGGCCGGGCATCGCATTCAGATCGGGGTATCATGGCCGTCGCTCGGTGGCCTCCAAGCCTCGGGAAAGGTTCGTGAATGTCCGGCGCTCTGCATACCGTCCTGTGTGACCGTCTCGGCTGCCGCTACCCGATCGTCCAGCCCGCCATGGGGTGGGTCGCGGATGCCAGACTGACGGCGGCGACCTGCAACGCGGGCGGATTCGGTTTCTTCGCGGGAGCCACGGCCGAGCCGGGAACCGTCGAGCAGCATATCCTGCACATCAAGGCGAAGACGGATCGTCCGTTCGGCGTGAACTTCCATATGTTCCAGCCGAATGCGGAAGAGCTGATCGCCGCCGTGATCAAGCAGAAGGTTCGTGCCGTCAGCTATGGTCGCGGGCCGGATGCGAAGACGATCCGCCGCCTGAAGGATGCGGGCATCATCTGCATGCCCACCGTCGGCGCGGTCAAGCACGCGGTCAAGGCGGTGGAACTCGGCGCCGATATCGTGACGGTGCAGGGCGGTGAGGGCGGTGGGCACACGGGAGCCGTGCCTACGTCGATTCTGCTGCCGCAGGTGCTCGATGCTGTTTCCGTGCCGGTCGTGGCTTCCGGCGGCATTTTCGACGGACGCGGCCTTGCCGCGGCCCTGGCCTACGGCGCCGTGGGCATTGCCATGGGCACCCGTTTCCTCATGACGACGGACTCGCCTGTTCCTGCGACGACTCTCGGTCGCTATCTGGCTGCCGACGACCCCGCGAAAATCCGCGTCTCGACGGCGGTCGACGGCCTGCCGCAGCGCTTCATCGAGAACGAGGAACTCCGCCATCTGGAGGAGATGAACATCCTCGCGCGTTTAGCGATGAGCGCCAATTACATGCGGCGCTTCAGCCGGCAGGCGGGCCTCGGGGCGCTCGCGATGGCACGCCTCGGCCTCAAGGTTCTCTCGCGCAACGACAGCACCTTCGCGCAGACTGTGATGGCGGTGAACCTGCCGACTCTCGTGCAGCGGAGTATGGTGCACGGGAACGCCAAGGAAGGGCTGCTGCCAAGCGGGCAGGCGGCGGCGATGATCGATCGGCTCGAAAGCTGCGACGACCTGATCCGAAGGATCATGGACGAGGCGGAAGCCCGATTGAACAGCTTGCGCGCATTGACCCCTGCAGCTCACTGACGGAGACGGCGATGGCCGAACCATTCTGGACGAAGATCGAAGCCGGCATTGCCGAGGTGGTGATCGAAAGTCCGCCCGTGAATGCCCTCGACAGCTTCGGGTGGTTATCGCTGGCGCGAACCGTCGACGCGCTGAACGCCGATCCCGAGGTCAGAGTCCTCGTCATACGCGCGGAGGGCCGGGGCTTCTGCGCCGGAGTGGATATCAAGGAGCTGCAGAAGCATCCCGAGCGGATTCCTCAGGTGAATGCAGGAAACTGGGAGACGTTCCGCGCGATCCATCGCGGCAAGAAGCCCGTCATCGCCGCCGCCCACGGCTATATCATCGGCGGCGGGATTGGAATATGCGGCTCCGCCGACATCATCCTCTGCTCGCCCTGCGCGACGTTCTCGGTTCCAGAGGTCGACCGCGGTGCTCTCGGCGCGGGCGCTCACCTGCAGCGCCTCTTTCCGGTGCAGAAAGTCCGGCAGATGTATTTCACCGGCGAGGCCATCGATGCGGCCGAAGCCTATCGCCTGGGCGCCGTCGAGAAGATCGTACCGAGGGAAGAGTTGCGTGCCGAAGCTCTTGTTCTCGCCGCGACGATCGCGGCGAAAAGCCATGTCATGATCCGCCTCGCCAAAGAGGCGTTGAACGGGATCGAGGATGGCGATCTCGAACAGAAGTATCGCTGGGAGCAGGGCTTCACCGCTCAGGCCTATCTCACGGCGGATTCACAGGAGGCGCGGGATGCCTTCACAGACAAGCGCGACGCCAGGTTCGGCGCCGCGCCGCATACTTCGTCGCAATAAGGGGATCGCCTGTCCATGAACTCTTCCAGCTCCGCTGCCTCTCCGGCCTATGTGGAAGGTCACGGCCTTCTCGCGGGCCGCTCCGTTCTCATCACCGCGGCCGCAGGTGCCGGAATCGGGTTTGCGGCGGCGCGCCGGGCGGTCGAGGAGGGCTGCCGCGCGATCATGGTCTCCGACATCCACGAACGCCGTCTCGCGGAGGCCGTGGACCGCTTGAGGGGCCTCGGCTCCACTGCGGCGGTGCATGGCCGTCTCTGCAACGTGACGGACGAGGGCCAAGTCCAGGGCCTCGTCGACGCTGCCGACGATGCGCTCGAGGGGATCGATGTTCTCATCAACAATGCCGGTCTCGGCGGATCGAAGCCGTTGGTCGAGATGACGGATCAGGAGTGGAACCTCGTTCTCGACGTGACCCTCACGGGCACCATGCGCATGACGCGCGCGACACTCAGGAAGATGATGCCCCGCCGCAAGGGCGTCATCGTGAACAATGCATCGGTTCTCGGTTGGCGCGCGCAGAAGGAGCAATCCCACTACGCAGCGGCGAAGGCCGGCGTGATGGCGCTCACCCGCTGCAGCGGTCTGGAAGCGGCGGAATACGGCATCCGCATCAACGCTGTTTCTCCCTCCATCGCCATGCACGACTTCCTGAGGCGGGCCGCGCCGCAGGAGGCTCTCGACAAGCTGGCGAGCGCGGAGGCCTTCGGTCGCACGGCGGAAGTCTGGGAGATCGCCAACGTGATGATGTTCCTCGCCAGCGATTATGCCGGGTACATGGTCGGCGAGGTTGTTTCCGTTTCCAGCCAGCGGGGCTGAGACAGCATCCGTCCGGTTGCGGCGGGCGACACGAGAAAAGCCGGGCCCCAGGTGCCCGGCTTTTCTCGCGGTGTCTCCACCCGCGCGATCAAACCGCTTGGCGCGGACGCTCCCCCAGGAGAACGACGCTGTTGAGAACCAGCCGCACCAGCTCGGTCTGGCGGGTGATGCCGCTCTTCGAGAAGATCGAGCGCAGATGGGCGCGGGCGGTGTTCCGGCTGATCTCGAGCGAGTTCGCCGCTTCGTCGAGCGACAGGCCGACGGTCAAGCGCCGGGCGACGGCGGCCTCTGCCGGCGTGAGATCGAAGAGCTGCCGCACAAGGTCGCCCTCGATCGCCGGAACCGCCTCCGAGTCGCGCAGGAAGACGACCACGGCGGACTGGGCCGAAAGACCTTTGTGGGAACTGGCGCTGATCGGGCGCACGATGAGGCCGAGATTCTTCGATCCGGACTGTTTCGTCAGAGATAGCCCGCGCACGTCGGACGCTCCGGGATTTCCGCCGTCCTGCAGAGCCGCCTTAATCGCGGACTGGAGTGCCCGGTCTTCGTTCGAGCATCGGGCGTACAGGCGTCCTCCCTTCACGCGCAAGCTGGATCCTTCGGTCAGAATATCATCCGCCGTCGCGGAGGTGCGGACGACCTTGCCGGCGCGATCCAGGATGACGACGCCCACGCAGAGACGGTCGACGACGTCCGAATAGAGCGTCCGCTCGATTTCCGTCGCGCCCATGCGCGACGCCATTTCGAGCCCGCGGGCAAGATGCGACACGAGAATTTCGCAGACGGATTTCTCCTCCTGATCGAACGGCGCATGCGCGAGAGGACGGACAATCGCGAGCTTGTAGCAGGTGCTTCCTTCGACGCCGAAATCCGTGGCGCTCGTGCGGTGGCAGTTCTCGAGAAGCTCCGACACTTCGCGGCTGCGGGTCGAGCCTGCCATCAGGATGAATCCCGTCTCGGCCATGCCGTCGGAGCCGGCGCTGTTGCGGGCCATGGCGGTGTAGGAATTTCCGTCGCTAGGTTTGTCCCGGTTCTCCACGGTAAGGACGACCGCACTGGCGCCGAACTGCTCGCGGATCAGCTCAAGCGACATTCCCATCGGCGCCCCGCTGAGCACGTTATCGAAGACCTTGTTGCAGAACTGCCCGAACGCGATGATCGATCTTGAATAAAAGGTCACTTCGGCTTCCTCCTTGATTGTTTTTTGTTGGCGTCGGTCCTGCTGCCTCTTGTCAGGGCGGCTTGTGATCTCGGGATCCGAGGTGCTGCTCATGCGACGGCGATCGACATGCGGGCAGGCCGGATTCCTCGTCCCTCGCAGCATGCGAAATGGCATCGGCGGGACGGGGCGGGAAAGATCCTTGGACGGCCATGGACATTGCTTCCTCACCGTAAGGTGCCGGAGAATTTGACGATGCTGTTACAATTTTGACATGCCGTCAATAGAATTGACGCAGAAGTCGAAAATTCCACGGGTTGCAGAAACCTGTCCCGGATGGAGCTGTGGGAGGAGCAGTGTGCGTGACGACGGCCTTGCAGAATGCGCGCGGCTTCATCGACACAGTCGGTTCTCAGGGAGGGCGAAGATGTGTCTCGTCGCTTCCGAGCATTCGGGGCGACAGACCGCATCATCCGGGTGCCCGCTTGCGCGACGTCAAGAGCCGCGTTGGCGGGGGCCAAAGCAGGGATTGGAGGGAGAGGAATAACGCGAGTCCCGACGTCGTCATCCCCATCCCGGACCGTGACCCGGGATCAGCCGTGGAATCCGGGTCGCGTCGTTATCGCGAGAGCGGACGAATGTCCGGCTTCGTGCCGCTTTGGCGCAGATCGAGAAGGCGGCGCACCTTGCCCTCCCGTCCCATCCGCGTGTGTTCCGCCAGCTCGCCGCTCTCCGCGATCGCGACAAGCACGCGAACGCCCAGGTCCTTGTGAAGGGCGCGTTCTAGATCGGCCGTGAGGCTGCCGGCGTCCACATCGGGCGAGCGACGCTCGACGCGTACGATCATCTCCTCGTGCCGGCCCAGGCCTTCACCCTCGTAATAAGCCACGCAGAGGAAATCGCCCGTCGTCCTGGGATCCTTCGTGATCGCATTTTGGCAAGCCAGGGGGAACACGTTCGTTCCGCGCAGCTTCACCATCTCGTCCGCGCGGCCGAGAAAGGTCGACATTTTGCGCGTGCACAGACCGCATCGGCATTGCGACCGTTCGGAGATGACGAGCACATCCCTCAGATCGTAGCGGATGAAAGGCGGCACGGAGCGGTGGAGGCTCGTCGCGACGAAGCTGCCGCGGCTTCCGAGCGGAAGCGAGGCGCCGCTGTCCACATCGACCGTTTCCACGAAGATCGTGTCCTCGCTGATGTGCTTGCCGTCCTGGGCCTGACACTCGAAGGCGATCAGTCCGATCTCGTGCGTGCCGTAATTGTCGTAGACCGGCGCGCCCCAGGCCTCCTGCAGGGCCTTGCGCAGGTGTCCATCGATATCGGGACCGAGATAGGAGTGAAGGTACTTGGTCTTGAGAGAATGCAGATCGAAATTGGTGGCTGCGGCGACTTCCGCGATGCGGCCGAGATATTCGCCGCGCGTGAACCACCCGTTGACGCCCCAGGCCTTGGCGTATTCCAGCTGGCGTTCGGTCGAGGTGACGACGCCCGACCCGCAGGTCACGGGCACGCAGCCGAGCCAATGGTGAAGCGCGGTGGATGCGTTCCAGGCGGCGTTGGCCAGAGAGTTCGTGTAGGTGATCTGCACGATGTCGCCGGGCCGGGCGCCCTGCTGGTAAAAGGCCCTCGCCATCTGAACCGCTTGCACCTCCCATGCGATCGGATCGAACAGCGTCGTCCGCGGCAGGCCCGTCGTTCCGCTGCTCGTCTGGAGCTTCAGCGGCATCTGCCCGAAGCTTTCCCGGCCGAACGGGTGATGGTTTCCGAAAGGTGGCGCCTCGGCGATGGCCGTGCGCAGATCGTCGCTGTTGAAGGTCGGGATGCGCTCGATATGATCGAGGGACGTGACGTCGCCCGGCTCGAGGCCGCTGGCCGTCCAGTGCTTCCGGTAAAACGGGATAGCCCAGGCGTCCTTGACCCGTTCCAGGAACCGACGTTCCTGCAGCGCGCGCAAGGCGTCGGAGGAGAGGATCCCGTGGCTCGCGCCATAATGGGGCGGCGGCGGATAATCCGCCATGAATGCGTTCCAGTCGACGGATTGCCAGTAATAGGGAATGCTGCCGGAGATCATCTTGTTATCCACCAAAGGCCTTTCTTCGTATGATTGAAGGGGTCAGGCACCCCTTCGTCCGCGGTTCGCCAGGATCTGCACCGGCAGAACGACCGTCAGGAGTCCGAGGACGAGAAGGACGGCCATGGCCGACGCACCCGGAAGATCGGGGAAGTCCCACATCATCCAGATCGCGGAAGCGAGAACCACGTTGCTGCTCGTCATCAGAACGAGCGGAATCGTCAGGTCGCGGGAGGTATGCGCAGCCACGAAGAGCCATCCGCTCAGGAACTGCACACGCAGGAGCGGCAGCGTGATGCGCCTGAACGACGTCCACCAGCCGGCGCCGCAGACGGTGGCGGCGTCGCCGAGTTCCTTGTGAAGCTGAGTCAGGGCGCTCGTCATGGTGCGCGTGGCAAAAGCGAGCTGGACCGTGACACTGGAGAGAACGAGGATCCAGATCGTGCCGTAGACCGGTGTGCGGATGTACACGAGCAGGATCGCGATCACCATCACGACCGGAGGGATCGCCGTCGGCGCGAATGCGAGGATATCGAGGATCCGGACGGCCGGCCCGCGATCCCGCACCGAGAACCAGGCGATGAGCGATCCGAGGAGCATGACGATCGTTGCGCTGGCCAACACGAGGATCAGCGTGTTGAAGATGGCCTGCTGCGCGAAGGGAGATGCGAGGGCGCGGCTGTAATTGTCGAGGGAGAGGTTCGCGAAACCCGCGAGGCTCGGCACCTGATAGGAGGCCGTGAAGCTGGTCCAGAGGATCATCAGCACGGGCAGGACCATGATTCCGAAGAGCGCGAAGACGAGGCATGTCACGGGAATGCGCCAGGCACCCAACTTCTGCCGCCGCGGGCGGAACGCCTTTCCGGTGACGACGCGATACTTCTCTCCCGTCCCGACGCAGCGGAAATAGACCCACATGAGAAGGCACGCGAGTCCGAGCAGGCACACACCGAAAGCCGAGGAGAGGCCGTAATTCGGAATGCCGGTGGTGGGCGAGGCGAGAAGATAGACGCGCGTGCTGAGCACGCGGATCTGCGCCGACAGACCGACGACGAATGGAATCTCGAAGGCCTGAACGACGATCATCACCATGAAGATGCCAACCGACAGGATGCCGGGGATCAGCAGCGGCAGCGTGATCCGCCGCATCACGGTGAAGGACCGACCGCCATGGACGTGCCCGGCACTTTCGAGTTGAGGATCCATGTTGGAGAAAAGGCCGCCGAGCATGACATACGCGGTGGGTAGGACGCTGAACGCCGTGATGATGATGAGCGACCAGAACGAATAGATCGTGAAGGGCGCGCTGGTGAGGCCGAAGGCCGAGCGCGCGAACACGTTGAGGGCTCCGTTGCCGGGATTGATCAGGAGGACCCATCCAAAACCGATCACGAGCGGCGGAACGGCCATCCACGAGAACAGGAAGATGCGGATGACGGTTGCGCCCGGCATGTCCGTGCGCTCGGTCAGCCAGGCGACGACGGCGGCGGCCCCGACCCCGAGCAGCACGCTTCCGGCGGCATAGACAATCGTCGTCGTCAGAAGCTTGACCGTATCGTCGCCTGCGAAGATCTGCCGAAAATTGTCGAAGGTGAAGACGGAGGTTTCGAAGGGAAGCACGTCCTGCGGCGCCAGGCTCGCGCGAAGCAGGACGATCACGGGGCCGAGAACAAGGGTCGCAACGACGACGAGCAGGACGACCTTGATCAGGCGAGGGCTGCCAAGGAACGTCCAACGGGCCGTTCCGGAGGGCTGTTCGGCCGAAACGTCCGCCATCATGCCGCCACCCCTGCGAGCTCGGCGTCGCGCACCGTGGAGGCAGCCGCATTGTCCCTGTGTACGATAATGCAGCGCTCGGCCGGCAGGGTGAGATGGATCTCCTGTCCTTCGGCCGGCGCGTCGAAGGTATTCATCGTGGTGACGAGATCGTAGCCTCCAGGCAAGCGAACCTGCACCTCGATCTTTTCTCCGAGGAACGTGACCGAGGCGACGTTCCCCGTGATCTGGGCCGCATCGCCCTGCGCATTCGCCGGTCGCGTATCGACGATCGGCGCATTCGGCCTGATCACGAGCACGGCGTCGTCCCCGATCCGCAAACCCGCCGCGGCCCGGGCTCGGATCCGTCCGAACGGCGTCGTCGCCACGGCCCGGTCGCCGCCCATGTCCGAGATCGTGCACGGGATGAGATTGCCGCTGCCCATGAAGTCGGCGGCGAAGGCCGTATGCGGATTGAGATAGATGTCCCTCGACTTGCCGACCTGGACGACCTCTCCGCCGCGCATGAGAGCGACCTTGTCGGAGATGCCCATGGCCTCGATCTGGTCATGCGTCACGAATACGGCCGTGATGCCGATCGACTTGATGAGCTGGCGCAACTCGATGCGCATGGTGTCGCGCAGCTTGGCGTCCAGATTGCTCAGCGGTTCGTCGAGCAGAAGAAGACGCGGCTTGTGGACAAGCGCGCGGGCGAGGGCGACGCGTTGCTGCTGCCCGCCGGACAACTGCGTCGCCGAGCGGTTGCCGTAGCCTGCAAGCTCCACCATTGCGAGGGCTTCGTCCACCCGCTGGGCGATCTGCTCGCGGCCGGGATTGCGCCCGCGCTGGAGCAGGGGAAAGGCCACGTTCTCGGCCACGCTCATATGAGGCCAGATCGCATAGGATTGAAACACCATGCCGAGCCCGCGTTCGCTGGCGGAGACCTGGATGCGCTCGGCGCGGGAATAGACGGTCTGCGGCCCGATCACGATGCGCCCCGCATCGGGGGTCTCGAGGCCGGCGATGCATTGCAGCATCGTCGTCTTGCCGCATCCGCTGGGACCGAGCAGCGAGAAGATGTCTCCCTGCTCGACCGACAAGGATACGGATTTCAACGCGTGGACGGCTGCACCTCCCGGCTGAGCCGGATAGGTTCTTTCCAGATGGCTAACCTTCAGCATAGTCCTCTTTCTCGGGTAACGCTCTTCGGCCGATACGACAGATCAGGATCGAGCGGGAAACGCTCAGTTGGCGATCTGGCCTGAGATCATCTTCGAGATCGTCTGCCGGAGCACTTCAGTGGACTTGATCTGCTCCAGGGAGGTTGGTGTCGCCATCTTGGCCTGCGTGCGAGCGACGTGAGCCGCAATCAGTTTGGCGATGTCGGATTCGGGGTTGCTGATAAGCGGAAGCGCCTCATGCTGGTTGGCGACCGCAATGCCCTCCGTCGTGAGCCATGCCAGGAACAGCCGCGCGGTGTTCTTGTTCGGTGCATTTTCGGGCACGTAGGCATAGCCTTCGAACACGAAGACGTAATCGTCGAGCAGGCGGAATTTCTGCGGCTCGCCGTTCTGCATGGTTCGCTGCGCAGCATGATAGGTCGTCACGCCGAAGGGAACCTGGCCGACCGAGATGGCGCGGCTCACGGCCGGCGTTCCCTGTTCGAGAACCGGTTTGTTGCGCAGCAGCTTCGATGCGTAGTCCTGCATCGCCTGCGGACCAATCACATAGGCCATGGAGGGCAGCGGATTCAGGAAGGCCGAGTTAATCGCCATTTTGCCCTGCCATTTCGGATCGACAAGATCCGCGGTCGTCTTCGGCAGGCTGGCCTCGTCGATGAGCGCCGGATTCCAGGCGAGGCCATAGACCGCATCGAGCACCGGGAGCGCCTGTCCCCTCAGCTCGGGAAGGACGGCATCGGCGGCGCGCTGGATGGCGGGAAGCTGCTTCCCGAAGACCTCCGCCCAGGGATAGGCGATGACGAGATTGCGCGAGACCATGCTCGACACGTCCTCGGCGCTGCCCAGGCCGATGATGTCGATCGAGCCGCGGCCGCTTCCCGCCTCGGTGATCACGCGGGTGTTGGTGACCGGCGCATTGGCGGGAGCCCAATCGGGCTTCACCGACAGGCCGAATCGTTTGTTGAAAGCTTCCGTGAGCGCCGCAATCGCCTGGGGGCGGCCCGGGCTGCTAAGGCGGACGACGAGGCCGTTTTCCTTCTTCGCCGCCTCGAGAACGGCTTCGAATGTCGCCGGTGCCGGTTGTGCCGAGACCGGCCCGACCAGGCATGCCGTAAATACAGTTGCAAATAGCGCGCGAAGTCGTCGAGCCATGAATTCCTCCCAGTGCGGACCGATTGTGAGATGGGAGCAGTGTGGCAAGCTGTCCCCTCGGCTTTTTCGTGGTCTGTGCATCCGGCTCTTGCGGCCAGTTTGCGATGGATCTTAACAGTGGCGCAGAGGCTAAGGTCCATCGTTCAATCGAGCATACCTCATATGGACGAGACCGCTTGCCCGATGATCCGCCATCGTCCTGGGACAATCGACGACCAGGGCCGGATGATCGGATCCCGATCCCCCATCCGCCTACTCGATCCGGACGATGCGCGCGCCCGCGCCACGTCCCGTAATGGTGGTGAAACATGCTTCCGGGAGATCGCGCATGAAGATCCTGATCGTCGGTGGAACGGGCATGATCGGCGGCCACGCGGCGGATTTTCTCGCCGCGCAGGGCAATTCGATCACGATCGCCGCCCGCAGGCCACCGCCGTCCACCGTACCGATGGCGGCCTATCCCATTCTGCTCGGCGACTACACGCAGGGCAACTTCACCGAGGCCGACCTCGCCTCCTTCGACGCCGTTCTCTTCGCGGCTGGCAACGACATCAGGCATTTGCCGAAGGACATGGACGAGCAGGAATTCTGGGACCGAACCCAGATCGAAGGCGTTCCGCGATTCGTGGCCCTGGCTAAGCGCGCGGGCGTCCGGCGCGTCGTGCAGCTCGGCAGCTATTATCATCAGGTGATGCCGCACCTGATCGCGGAGAACGCTTATGTCCGCGCACGGTACGGTGCCGACGAGGGCGCGCGTGCGCTGGCGACACCGGACTTCAACATCTCGACGCTCAATCCGCCCTCGATCGTCGGAGTCATTCCCGGCGTCCCCGCCAGGCGCTACGAGACCCTGACGGCATGGGCGAAGGGACAGCGTCCCGAGATTCCCGATTACGCTCCCGCCGGCGGCACGAACTACATGTCCGTGCGCTCCCTCTGCGAGGCGATCTGGGGTGCCCTGCAGCATGCGGAACCGGGCAGGGCCTACCTGATCGGCGACGCCAATCTTTCTTTCCGCGACTTCTTCCAGATGATCTTCGACGCGGCCGGCAGCTCCCGCCGCCTGGAGGAGCGTGACCAGGAGCATCCCTTGCTGCCGGATGCATTCATCGTTCCGGGCCGCGGCAAGGTTCTCGCCTATGAGCCTGATCCGGTCGAGACCGCTCTCCTCGGCTACACGCGCGGGGATGTGCGGCGGGCCGTGAACGAGGTCGTCGCCATGGTCGATGCGGCATGAGCGGGCAGACGGAAGACCTCCTCCTCGGGGTCGCACTGCGCCGCGTCGCTGAACGCTATGCCTATGCTGCGGATTTGGGAGACGGCGATCTGTTCGCGGCCCAGTTCGTCGATGACGGCGTGCTGGAATCCCCGCGGGGCCTGTTCGAAGGACGTGCCGCCCTGGTCGCCGTGCCGGCTCTGCTCCGGGCGCGCTATGCCGAAACCTTCCATGCCGTTCACAACCAGGTCGTCCATCCCGCCGGGGAGGGCGCAGAGGCTGTCACCTACTGCATCGCGCGGCATTTCTGGCATGGCGAGGCCGGTGATCTTCTCTGCTACGAGATGACCATCCGCTATCTGGATCTTTTCGCCCGCGAGACGGGGCAATGGCGCCTGTCGCGGCGCAGGCTCGTCGTTCTCGGCACCCGTACATTTCCCATGGAAGCCGCGGCGCCGTTTGCGCAGCGGGATTGAGAGGTTCGCGATGAAGACATCGGAGGATGCGTCGCTTCTGGGGCTGTTCGGCAAGGTCGCGCTGATCACCGGAGGCGGAGCGGGGATCGGACGGGCGACGGCCGAACTCTTCGCGCAGGCCGGCATGGCGGTCGCGGCGGCGGAAATCGATCCTGCACGGGCATCCGCCCTTCGTGACACACTGCAGGCCTCTGGCGTCGAGAGCCTCGTCCTTGAGCTTGATGTCCGTAAGGCCGAGGATGTCGCGACTCTGCTCTCGGAGGTCGGCACGCGCTTCGGCCGGCTCGACGTCCTGGTCAACAATGTCGGCGACTACCTCGGCTACAAGGCGTCATTCGAGCATTCGACTGAAGCGGAATGGAACGCGCTTTACGCCGTCAACCTGCTGCACGTCTTCCATGTCACGAAGGCCGCGATCCCGCTCCTGCGCCTAAGCGGCGAGGGCGGCAGCATCATCAATCTCTCGACCATCGAGGCCTTTCGCGGCATCCCGTTGACGGTTGTCTACGCCGCGTTCAAGGCCGCGATCACCGGGTTCACGCGGAGCCTCGCCGTGGAGCTCGGGCCGGACAACATCCGCGTCAATGCGATCGCACCCGAGACCACGAATTCCGCCCAGATTGTCGCAACGCAGCGCGTGCCGCCGGAGAACCGCTCCTATATCAGCCGCTGGTTTCCCATCGGGCGGTTCGGCGAGGGCAGCGACTCCGCGGGCGCCGCACTGTTTCTGGCATCGGACCGCCTGTCGGGCTGGGTGACCGGTTCCACGATTCTGGTCGATGGCGGCGCATTGGCGGCCGGAGCCTGGATGCGCCTTCCCGACGGCAGGGGATGGACACATCTTCCGATCATCGTCGCCGACGGCTATACGCCCCGGGGCTCCGTCCCGCCGGACGATCGGCCGGATTGAGCGTCGGGCGACATGTCCCGTCCGAACATCCGCGCGAGATCGGCATAGCGCGCCGGTCCGCGCCGGATCATCGTCTGCTCCTGCTCCCCAAGGGTGCGGACGCGGCGCGCCGGCCGGCCGGCCCACAACTCTCCCGACTTGACGCGCTTGCCGGGCGTGACGAAGCTGCCAGCCGCCACGAAGGCCCCGCTCTCGACGACGACGCCATCGAGGACCATGGCCTGCATGCCGATGAAGGATCCCGACTCGATGCGGCAGCCGTGGATCATGGCCAAATGGCCGATGAGCACGTTGTCGCCGATGAAGGTGTCAGCCGGCGGATCGCCGACATGGACGACGGAGTTGTCCTGGATGTTCGAGCCTGCACCGATATGAATCCGGTTGAAGTCTCCGCGCAGGACGACGCCGAACCAGATCGAGCTGCCGGCCCCGATCTCCACGTCCCCGACGATGGTGGCATTGGGGGCGATGAATGCATCGTCCGCAATGCGCGGCGAGAAACCCCCGAAGGGCATGATCAATCCCATCGTGACGTCCTTGGCAAGATGAATGCATGACGACCGGTCGGTCCGACGGCCGTTTCAGCCGTCGGAATCCGGGCCGTCACGCGCGCGCCGCGAGGCCAGGATCGTGAGAGCAGGACGGCGTCCCGCATCTATTCCGCAAGCCTGACGCCCGGCGTCGGTTGCGGCGCGACGGAGGAATTGTCTTCCGCCACGAATTGCGCGACGGACCAGCCCCGCCGGTCGGTGTCCGACGCCACGAAGTTATAGAAGTTGGAATCGCCCGTGGCCTGATGATCCGAGCGGAACGATCGCTTCCCGCCGACCGTGTCGAAGGTGTTCTCCTCCAGGACTTTCGCGACGGCTTTGGTCGATGAAGCGCCCGCCTTGGCGATCGCCTGAACGTAGACGTCGATGGCCGCATGGGAAACTCCCACATAGCCGCTCGGCCTGTCGTCGCCTGTGCGGGCGACATAATCGTCATAGAGGCGCTTGGCGGCCGGGACCCGGTCCACATAAGCGCCGGAATACCAGTCCGAGGCCGTCCAGAAGTTCGGCGGCGTGCGCTTGCCGAGGGCGTTGGCGAGCACGACGTCGTTGCCCATGTCCATGAAGACCTTGATCTTCCGTTCCCACCCGAAGGGGCGGGCCTGCTGGACCAGGGTCGCGGGATCGGGAAATGACAGCATCAGTCCCTCGACGGGACCCGCCATGATCTGCGCGATTTCGTTCTTGAAGTCGTTGGCGCCCACCTTGACCTTGATGACGTCGGTGATCACCGGCTCCTTGCCGGCAATCTCAGGATAATAGCGCCTGATGCCCGCCGCGAAGGCGCGCCATTGGGAGGCTCCCGCCTCGTTGTCCGTGGTGATCCCGCTCCAATGCCGGATCTCGGGATATTTCTGTGCCGCGAGCCGCCCGGCTGCACGCCCGCGGATCGCCGCGTTCTCGTTGAGACGAAAGCCCAGCGGATTGAAGTTCTCATGCGTGAGCGAGTCTCCGTTCGCATGCAGCGTCATGAAGAGGCCGTCGATCGACTGCAGAATCCCGAAGGCCGCGAGTGCGGTCGCGGTGAAAATCCCGCCCGTGAACAGC
The DNA here is from genome assembly GCF_008757455.1 of Microvirga brassicacearum. GTDB lineage: Bacteria > Pseudomonadota > Alphaproteobacteria > Rhizobiales > Beijerinckiaceae > Microvirga > Microvirga brassicacearum. The sequence goes on from NZ_VCMV01000013.1 coordinate 379,474, forward strand.
TTCACGCCGAGACCGGACAGCTCCCGCATGGCGGCGACGGTTTCGTTCGGGTTGATCTTGTCATCGCGCACGATGAGCTCGATCGGACGGCCCATCACTCCGCCAGCCTTGTTCAATTGTTCGACGGCGATCTCCGCGCCGATCTTGACATCGCGTCCGAGGTCCGGAGCGAACCCCGTGAGGGGAGCGAGCAGGCCGATCCGGATCGGGCCGGAATCCTGCGCGAAGACGTGACGGCCAAGGGACATGGTGCCGAGCGCCGTGGCGGAGCCGATCACCAGGCCTCGCCTACTTATACCGTGTGACATCGTGATCCTCCCAGATCCTGCTTGTCTTTGGTTTCGTGCGAACGGCGCGTCATTCCGCCGGTTCGTAGGTCCACGGCATGCCATCGACGAGAATGGCCTTGCTGACGGATGAAGCGAAGCGGGCGCGGACCGACTCCTGATATTCATCGGAATAATAGAAGGCGCGGGCCTGATCCCATGACGGGAACTCCACGACGAAGAACCGGTCCGGCGTCCAGCCGCCCTCGAGGGTCTCCAGTCGGCCCTCCTGGCCCTCGACACTGCGGATCATGAAGCGCCCGCCATGCCGGTCGAGAATGGGTCGGGCGGCGGAGCGATAGCTCTCGTATTGCTCGCGGTCGTTGATCGAGATCTCGAAGATGAGATAAGCGGCCAATCTACCCTCCCGGGTTCCACGAAGACTCTGCCAGCTTCGCGCCAGACCTGCTTCACGCAAGTATTCAGAGAGCAACTTGTAAGGATGTAATCGTCCGAACAGACTAAGACGGAGATCGGCCGGCATGCGCCAATTGGATCAATCGGGACGATGATGCGTAGGTTGGCGTGCCTTAACCAGAAGCAACCACGCCGAAACTCAATGAAGCTTTGTTGAGGAGGGAACGCGTGGGAATGCAGATCGGCTTCGCGCTGTTCAACGGCCTGACGGTTGGAATGTCGATCTTCCTGGTGGCGGCGGGAATAACGCTCGTCTTCGGCATGCTGAAGATTCTGAACATCGCCCATGGCAGCTTCTTCATGATCGGGGCCTATGTCGCCTACTCGATCATCGGGTCCCATCCGGACAGCACGTTGCAGCTGGTGTTTGCGGCCATTCTCTCCGGGTTCGTGCTTGCCGGGCTCGGGCTGCTCCTCAATGCCAGTGTTTTTCAGAGATTGCGGAACATCGGCGAGGCCTATTCGCTGATCGCGACCTTCGCTCTTCTGATGATCTGCAACGGCGCCACAAAGATCATCTGGGGTGTCAATTATCATTCCGTCAGCGCACCTGATGCTCTCGCGGGGGCGGTGATCTACGGCAGCTTTTTCGCTCCCTCCTACTCGCTGTTCATCATCGGCCTGGGCGTGCTGACCTTCCTTGCCCTGGAGATCGTGGTCCACCGGTCCTCGGTGGGAAAGATCGTGAGGGCCATCGCGCATGACTCGTGGATGGCTAACCTTGTCGGCATCAACACGTCGCGGATCTACGCGCTCGTGGTGATGGCAGCATTCTTCTGCGTCGGCATGGCCGGCGGACTTCTTCTGCCGAACCAGAGCCTCACGCCGCTGCTGTTCGAATCCTATCTCCTGCAGTCCTTCATGGTGGTGATCATCGGCGGTCTGGGAAACATCCGAGGAGCTTTTATCGGCGCCATCATGCTCGGACTGATCGAGGGCGCGAACTTCCTGATGCTGCCCGGCATTCCCGGCATCCTGGTTTACGTCATCCTGATCGGCTTCCTTCTGTGGCGCCCGCAGGGGCTCTTCCCTCAGCCGGGAGCGGACACGGCTGACCGTGTCGAGGGCATGGCCGAAACGGAGGGCGTTCCGGCGACGATGCCGCCGAAATCGCTATCGGGCGGCATCGTGGCGGCGGTCCTCGTCGTCGGCGTTCTCGCAAGCATGCCGTTCTGGGCCAATGCAGGATTCTTGTTCATCGTAGGCTTCGCCATGGTCGAAGCGGTGCTGGCCCTCTCATGGAATCTGTTGTTCGGCTATGCCGGCCTCACGACCTTCGGCCACGCGGCCTTCTTTGCGCTCGGAGCCTATTTCGTGGGGTTCCTTCTGCGTCAGGACACAGGCATTCCGTTTCTGGCGCTCCTCTCGGGGTCGCTGGCTCTCGGAGCGCTCGTCGCCTTTATCGTGGGTTTCGTCGCCATCCGGCGCACGAGCGGCATCGCGCTCGGAATTCTCACCCTGTCGCTTGGCGAGATCCTCAGGCGGGCCATCAGCTATTCTCCGGCGCTCGGCAGCGACGACGGCCTGTCCGGCATCCCGCGGCCGCAGATCGATCTGGGTCCCGTCCTCGTCGATCTCAGCTCAGAGCGCGCGTATTTCTGGTTTCTGCTGGCGGCCTGTTCGCTCGTCGCGCTCGCGTTGTGGAGCTTTACCGTCGGACCCATGGGCCGTGTCCTGATCGCGCTGCGGCAGGATCCGGTTCGCGCGGAGTTCCTCGGCATCGATGTCAGGCGTTATCGGCTGCTCGCCTTCGTGATCTCCGGCGCCGTCGCGGCCCTGGCCGGCGCGCTGCAGGCCCCCTGGGCGCAGATCGTGACTCCCGAAGCCGCGAGCTATCTGCATTCCACGCAGCCCATGCTGAACACGCTTCTGGGCGGATCGGGTTTCTTCTGGGGGCCGATTGTCGGATCGGCGATCTTCTCGGGCATCAGCTATGCGACACGCACTCTAGCGGGCCTGTCGGAAGTCGTCAGCGGAGGCATTCTTCTGGTCGTTGTCCTCGCAGCGCCCGGAGGCGTGCTCGGTCTCGGTTCGCGCTTCAGCCGAACGTGGCGCATCGGTGCGCTGCACAAACGGCCCGCCGTCGACGAACTGGCGCGGGTCGGAAAGCAGGCGGTGGGCGGGCCATGATCGAGTGCTCGAATATCTACAAGAGCTACGGCGCAATCCCGGTCCTGAAGGGCATTTCCCTCACCGTCGCGGAGCGGGAGACATTCACCATCATCGGTCCGAACGGCGCCGGGAAGACGACCCTGTTCAAGGTGCTGACGGGCGAGGTTCCCGCCAATGCCGGCGTGGTGACATTCAACGGAGAGAACATTACGCGTCTGTCCGCCAGCGCGCGGGTGCACCGAGGGTTCGGCAGGACGTTTCAGGTCGCACGGATCCTTCCGTGCAACAGCGTCCTGGAAAACCTCATCATTGCACTGGAGGCGAGGGCGCGGCGAACGGAACGGGGTTCACTGCTGCAGCTGCGGCCTTCGGACCGCACCTGGGACGATGCGGCCGAAATCGCGGGCAGGATCTCTCTCCTGAACAAGGTGGACATTCCCGCGCGCTTCCTGTCGCATGGCGACCGGAAGCGGCTTGAGCTCGGCGTCACCCTGGCCCTGAAGCCGAAGATCCTGATGATGGACGAGCCCACTGCGGGCATGTCGCCGGGCGACCGCAACGCGACCATCGACATGATCGTGCGCGTGAAGGACGAGGACCGTCTCACCATCATGCTGACCGAGCACGACATGGATGTCGTGGCTCATTTGTCCGACCGGATCATGGTGATGAACTACGGCGAGGCCATCGCGGTCGGGACGCTGAGCGACATCCGCGACAACGCTGCCGTGCGGGACATCTATCTGGGGGAGGAAATCGGCGATGCTTGAGGTGTCGGGGCTGAACGCCTTCTATGGCGACAGCCACATTCTTCACGGCGTCGATCTGACGGTCGGCAGCAGCGACCGGGTCTCCATTCTAGGGCGCAATGGATCCGGCAAGACGACGCTGATGAAGAGCATCCTGAATGCGGGGCCCCGCATCCATGGCGGCATCCGTCTCGACGGGACGGATCTCGCCCGCGAGACCTCCTTCCGGCGCGCGCGCCTCGGTCTTTCGCTTGTTCCGGAGGACCGCCGGATCTTCCCGCACCTGACGGTCACGGACAACCTTCTGATCGCGCTCGCGGCGGCAGGCGACAGAGCCGGCCTCGATCTCGAGCGGGTCCTCGATACGTTCCCGATGCTCGGGCCGCTCGCGGCGCGCTACGGCAGCCAGCTGAGCGGCGGGCAGCAGCAGATGGTCGCGGTCGCCCGCGGGGTCATGCCGCGTCCGAGATGCCTTCTCCTCGACGAGCCTACGGAAGGGCTCGCGCCGGTCATCGTCAGGCAATTGGCGGCGTCGGTCGTCCGACTCTGCGACGAGTTCAAGATCGGCCTGCTTCTCAGCGAGCAGAACATCTGGTTCGCACGCTTCTGCACGCAGCATGTTCACATCATCGAGAACGGCCGCATCGTGTTCTCCGGATCATGGGACGAATTCGAGTCCCGGCCGGACGTGAAGCACCGTTATCTCGCCGTATGAGAGGACAAATGACGTCTCCCAGAGAAACCGGCGCCGGAACGCCGCGGATCGCCTTCATCGGCGCAGGAAGCATCGGTCGTCCGATGGCGGAGCGGCTGATCGAATGCGGCCGGGACTTGATCGTGTGCGATCCATCGCCCGCGGTCAGGGCTCACTTCGCCGCCTTGGGCTGCCCCACGACAGACACGCCCGGAGACTGCGCCGATGCCGGGATTGTCATCTTCATGGTTGCGAACGACGCCCAGTTGAAGAGCGCGGCTACTGGGCCTTCCGGCCTCATAGCCGCCATCAATGCGTCGGCTGCCCCGATCCTCTTGATCATGAGTACGGTTCTTCCGGAGACGGTTCTCGACATTGCAGCGGAGGCCGCTTTGCGGCACGCCCGCACAATCGACGCGCCCGTCAGCGGCGGCTCCCTCAAGGCACGCGACGGCACCCTGTCGATCATGGCTTCCGGAGATCCGGCCGATATCGACGCGGCACGCCCCGTCCTCGACCAGCTCGCCTCCGTGACGTTCGAATGCGGCGCCTTGGGAAACGGACAGAAGACCAAGATCCTCAACAATCTGGTCGGCGTCGCCAATCTCTTCCTCTTCGCCGAGACCATGCGCGTTGCGCAGCTTCTCGGCATGGATCTGCAGCGGCTGGCCGATGTCATGGAAAGGAGTTCCGGACGGAACAACGGCACCAAGGACTGGACGGCCCGTCAGGGTCTGTTCCGCTGGAACAGCGGGGATCTCGCCGCGGCCCGATCCGTCGTCGACGTGACTCGAAAGGATCTCCACCACGCCCTGATGCTCGCTGAAAGGGCAGGCGCCGCGACGCCCCTTCTCAGGGCGCTCGTTCAGGGTCACGACGAGACCCCTTACGGCGATGTCCTCGAGCGCTGGCGCGCCCTGGCATCCGAAGACGGCGGAACGGGCGGCCGCTCCAGCACCACGATCTCCAACGAGCATGAAGGATCCTCCGACCATGACCGAGTTCCGTGAAGTGGCGACAGGATTGCGCTTTCCCGAGGGGCCGGTCGCGCTTCCCGACGGATCGTGCCTCGTCGTCGAGATGGAGGGTCAGTCGCTGACTCATGTGGCGCGGGACGGGACGGTCACGCCGGTGGCGCATCTCGGGGGCGGCCCGAACGGAGCGGCGCTCGGGCCCGACGGCCATTGCTATGTCTGCAACAATGGCGGCGTGCGCTTCCACAAGGACGAGCATGGCATCCGCCCCGCCGGTCAGGATCCCTCCTACCGGTCTGGGCGGATCGAGCGGGTCGATCTGCGAACGGGCCTGGTCGAGGTCTTATATGACCGCACGGAGGCGGGCCCGATCCGGAGCCCGAACGACCTCGTCTTCGATCGTTTCGGCGGTTTCTGGTTCACCGATTCAGGCAAGACCCGGGAGCGCGATGCCGACCGGGGGAGCGTATATTATGCGAAGGCGGACGGATCGGCTTGCACGGAGGTCATCTTTCCGATGCTGGTTCCCAACGGCATCGCCCTGTCACCGGACCAGACCAGACTGATCGTCGCGGAGACCCATACGGCGCGCCTCTGGTCCTTCGAGATTGCAGGCCCCGGGGCGATCGTCAGGAAGCCCTGGCCGTCACCGCATGGCGGCGAACTGATCGTAGGTCTGCCCGGCTATCAATGGTTCGACTCGCTTGCCCTCGACAGGGCGGGCAACATCTGCGTCGCCACGCTCATCACGGGCGGGATCACCGTCGTCTCGCCGGATGGAAGCAAGGTCAAGCACATTCCTCTCCCGGATGCCTACACGACCAATCTCTGCTTCGGAGGGGACGATCTGAAGACCGCGTTCGTGACCCTTGCGATCAGCGGCCGTCTCGTTGCTATCGACTGGCCTAGATCGGGCCTGCCGCTGAATTATGGTTCACATGTGACTTACCGCTAGCCGGAGCTCAGACGTAACGTTTGCGGTCCGCAGCATTTTCACCGACCGGACTGCCGCAATGAAACTCAGAGAATGAGCGGAGAACGCGGTTCAGAATTCATCGCCTTTGCGACGCCAGGGACTGCCACAGAGAACGGGACAGTCAAAAATTATTCAGCGGTCACAAGGGTTTAGGCTGTGGCGGAGGGAGAGGGATTCGAACCCTCGATACGGTTTCCCGTATACACACTTTCCAGGCGTGCGCCTTCAACCACTCGGCCACCCCTCCATCGTCGAGCTTTTGGGCTCCGGCTCCAGCGGCTCCCTGAGGGCATCCGGCTGGAGTTCCGTCCGCGTGGTGTGCGGAGGAGGGTCGTGTATCGCCAAACGAGGGCTGAAGGCAAGGTCGAACTTCACCGACGCGTCAACAGCGGAGGGAATGATTTGCTTGTAGGGCAAAACAGATTAGTATTCGGCCCTCCGTTTAGGCAGGGGTCATTCTTGAAATTTCTGGCGCGCAGTCTGGGCCTGATCTTGGTCGCGGCCGGGTTCGTCGGTCTCGTGATCGATGGGACACGGTCGATCGTCAACAATTCCCTTTCGTTCGCCTCGGTGGCCGGCATGGTCGATGCGCTTGTGCCCGGCGGCATATCCGGCCTGCAGGAAAAGGTGACGTCGCAGGTCCATCCATTGCTATGGGATCCGGTGCTGGTCCACCTTGTGCAGCTTCCGGCCTCGGTGACAGGGTTCTTCCTGGGCGCGTTTCTGCTTTGGCTCGGACAGAAGCCTCTTGAACCGATCGGGTACTTGGCGGGCCGATAGACCTTCGTCCAGCAATTTCCTGCCCTCGCGATCCGCCGAAAAGTGACTACATAGGGTGGGCCAAACGAGAGAACCGCCATGTTCAACGCCCGTAAGCCCATCGATCTTCCGTCCCCGGCGGACGCCCTGCCTGGCCGTGAGATGGCCATCCCGACCGCTGCCCACCATTTCGTCAACAAGCGCCCGCTTCAGCCGCCATTCCCAGCGGGCCTTGAGACGGCGTTGTTCGGGCTTGGCTGCTTCTGGGGAGCAGAGCGCAAGTTTTGGGAAATGGGCGAGGGCGTCTGGACAACCGCCGTCGGCTATGCCGGAGGCACGACGCCCAACCCGACCTATGAGGAGGTGTGCAGCGGCCGCACGGGACACACCGAGGTCGTGCTCGTGGTGTTCGATCCGCAAAAAATCTCCTACGAGACGTTGCTGAAAGCGTTTTGGGAGAACCATAACCCGACCCAAGGCATGCGCCAGGGCAACGACATCGGCACGCAATACCGGTCTGCGATCTACGTCTTCGACGAGGACCAACGGAGGGCTGCCGAAAATTCCAAGCGGGTCTACGGCGAAGCTCTGGCTGCAAAAGGTCTTTCGGCGATCACAACTGAAATTCGCGACGCCGGGCCGTTTTTCTATGCCGAGGATTACCACCAGCAATACCTGGCCAAGAACCCCAGCGGCTATTGCGGGATCGGCGGAACGGGTGTGGCCTGCCAGATCGGCACCGGGGTTGCCGTAGCCTAGCCAGACGTTTGTTGAAGGTCCGCTGCCGCCGTCAGGGCGCGAGCAGGACGCGCCGGCACTCCGCCGGCAGCTGAGCCATGGTCAGCGGCGGGCGAGGCCTGCCGGGCTTCGGATGGAGCATCTGCGGTGTGAACCACGCCGCAAGCTCAGCACCGCAGCCATCGCCCACAGGCGGCGGTTCCTGATCGCCGCAGGCTTCGTCGCTCCGAGGGCAGGCGATGCGAATGTGAAAATGGTAGTTGTGGCCGAACATCGGCCTGACCTTTGTCAGCCAGCCCCGGTCAGTTCCGGTCTCGCGGCACAACGCCTTTTTGATCGCGGCGTTGACGAAAATGCGGGCGACCGCGGGCTCCTTCGCGGCTGCCCTGATGATTGCCGTGTGCTGTGGTGTCCACACGGACGGATCGACGTCGAGCAGGTCGGAGCGCACCATGTCGGTGGCGGAGAGTTCCTCGCGTTCCGAACGCGTCAACCGGCGATCCGGCATCGGCGTGAGCCAGATATCAGCGTCCAGACCAACCTGGTGCGAAGCGTGGCCGGTGATCATGGGGCCGCCGCGCGGTTGAGAGATGTCGCCGACCAGCAAACCGGGCCACCCGTTGATTTGCGGCACGCGTGCTGACAGGCGTTGCAGCATCTGGATCAAATTTGGATGGCCCCAGTTGCGATTGCGCGAAAGCCGCATGACCTGCCAAGTAGCGCCGTCCACGGGAATGGCGGCCGCGCCTGCGACGCAGCCGCGCGCATAGCTGCCGATGGATCGCGCCTGCAGGGACGCCGGTTTGCCGCTGCGCCCGAAGAGTTCCTTGGCGGGCACGGCCGGATCGTCCGGGTTGGACAGAGGCGGGAGCGGTTTCGGCGCGAGGGACCCTCTGTCCTGCGCGAATGCAGGGTCGGCCAGCAACAGCAGACACGCGACGACAAGGCTTCGAATCGGGTTCATGCGACCAAGCTATCGCGCCTGCGCGAGAACGGAAACGGGAACGGATTGCCGCATCTCGTCCGGGATGCGAGCCGCATCCGGCTCAGCACGGTTCCGCGCGCGCCAGGGGCTTCGGAACCGTGGTTTTGTCCCCGGCGTTCAACCCGCATCTCGCAGCAACGATGGAGAGGGATATGCAGACGACGACACAAAGCGGTGACGTTCGCGAAACCCACAGCCTGATCGCCAGCGACAAAGTCGAAGGGACGCCCGTCCGTCGCACCAGTGGCGACAAGATCGGCACGATCGAGCGGGTCATGATCGACAAGCGCTCCGGAAAAGTCGCCTATGCGGTCATGAGCTTTGGCGGCTTCATGGGACTTGGCGAGGAATACTACACGCTTCCCTGGGGCGTGCTGACCTTCAATCCCGAACTCGACGCCTACGAGCTCAATCTGAACGAAGATCAGTTGCGAGGAGCTCCGCGCCGGACGGCGGAGGGGCATGATTCCTCGTACGATCGCGAGTGGGAGGAGCACGTCCATCGCTATTACAACGCGACTCCCTATTGGGGCGAAAGCGATCCGATGAGACGCTGACCCGATCGCGCCCAAGGCGGGTCACAAAAAAATCGCCCGGTGTGAGCCGGGCGATTTTCTTTTGTCGATGCGGGAAGCCGCCGCGGCGGCTCGCACACCGAGAAAGTGGTCTTCAGCGCTTCGTCTTCCGCGCGCCCTTGCGGGCCGTGGTCGTCCGCTTGGCTCCGACAGCCTTCGACCGCTTGGTGGCGGAGGTGCGGCTCGTCGCTGCTGCAGCGCGCTTCGTCTTGACGGCGCCACGAGGTTTCGCCGTGCTCTTGGCGGCACCGCGGCTCGATGAACGTGCCGTCGACTTTGCAGTCGCCTTGGTGCCGCGGGCAGAGGTTTTGCGAGCTGTCGTCTTGCGCCCGGTCGACGCCTTCTTGGCGCCGGACTTGGCGGCCGAACGCGTTGCCGTCTTTGCGGAAGCCCGCTTGGCGGGAGCCTTGCGTGCCGCAGACTTGCGAGCGGTCGTCTTAGCAGCCGTCTTTCTGGTCGTCTTGGCGGCTGTCTTCTTGGTCGGAGCCTTGCGCGCAACGGTCTTCTTCGCGGCTGTCTTTCTAGCCGTGGTCTTCTTCGTTGCGGTCTTCTTGGCGGCGGTCTTCTTCGCAGCCGTCTTCTTGGCGCCCGCCTTCACGGTGGACTTCTTCGCAGCCGACCGTGCCGTGGATTTGGCCGCAGTCTTCGCGCCGGCTTTCTTCGCGGCGGTGCTCTTGCGAGCAGTCGTCGCGCTAGTTTTTTTGGCGGCCGATTTCTTGGCCGTCGACTTCTTGGCTCCGGTCTTCGCGGCGCCCGTCGTCTTCTTGGTGCCGGTGGAACCGCGACGCGCGCTGCTCTTCTTGGCAGTGGATTTTCTGGTGCTGGTCGCACCAGTGTCACCCGTGAACAGCATTGTCAGCGGGTTTGACTTTTCGTCTATCGGCATAGCCGCCTCCTTCAAGGGCCTTCGCGTGCAACCGTCACGCTTGCAAGGCAACGTCGTTATACCAAGCGGGTTCCGATTAACGGAAAGTGTAGAAAGTAGATCATGGACGATTTCTGTGGATACTTCCGGTGCGCGTTGCGGTGAACTTCTCTCCCAGAGGGGAGATGTTCGCGCCCCGGCGAGACTCCGACGGACGTTGCTTCGGAGTCTCCGGCGGGTCCCAAGAACTCACAGATGAGCGGAAGTGAGCGTAAAGAAAACACTGCAATTGCAGGTGCTTAGGCGTATGGGCGCGGTGGCGTTTTTCTTTGGATCAGACGCTTCGGCGTATCTGGGAAAGCGTCCGCTACTTCGTCCTTCGACAACACCCGCGATAGCAAAACAGGCTTTCGCGAGCACGAAAAAAAACTTTCGTGAGCGCGCAAAAAAACTGTGGGTGACGCCTTCTGAGTGCCGTCCTGGAGGCGAAACCGACGAGAGAATCACTTGCGCGCCGCACCTGCCGTATCGAGAGGTGAGCCACGCTTCGACCCGGAGCGGCACTTCGCGCATCCCTGCCGGCATGCGCGATGTCTTCACGTGGCTCGCCCGACGGGTTAAGCGAGGGTGGTTTCAACGCGCCGGTTCAATCGTGCCGCCTTCCAAGATCCTGACGGTCGTCTTCTGGATGACCGGAGCCCTCTTCGCATTCTCCGCCACCGCCGTTGCGGTGCGTGGTCTGTCGCCCGCCTTTTCGGTTTTTGAAATCCTGTCGATCCGCAACGCGGTGGGACTTGCGATCCTTCTCGCCTTCGCGCTCGTCAAACCTGATCTGCGCCGACAGTTGAAGCCGCGGCGGATGAAGCTGCATCTGCTCCGCAACGTCCTGCATTTCGCCGGTACCGACGGCTGGGCCTACAGCCTCACGCTGCTGCCGCTGGCAACGGTCTTCGCGCTCGAATTCACCTCGCCCGCATGGGTCGCGTTGCTGGCCATTCCGCTTCTGCGAGAGGCACTGACGCGGGGTCGCTTGGTAGCGGTCGTGGCAGGCTTCGCCGGCGTTCTCATCATCCTGCGTCCTGGCGTGGAGACGTTTCAGCCGGCGAGCCTGCTGGTCCTCGCCGTCGCCTTCACGTTCGCGCTCGTGGCGATCGTCACGAAGCGCTTGACCATCACCGAGAGCACGTTCTCGATCATCTTCATGATGAACCTGATCCAACTCCCCCTGAATCTCCTCGGGATCAGCGGAGCATTCTGGGAGAGGGTCGAGCTTTCGCACGCCCTTTCCATCGCAGGCGTCAGTCTCGGTGGCCTGTTGTCTCACTACTGCCTGACCAATGCATATCGTCACGGGGATGCCAGCATGGTGGTGCCGCTGGACTTTCTCCGGGTTCCGTTGATCGCCATTGTCGGCTGGAGGCTTTACGGTGAGGCGCTTGATCCTTACGTGTTCGTCGGGAGCGCCTGCATTGTCGCGGGTCTCGTCTACAGCTTGCGCCGGGAAGCAAAAGTTCCATGACCTGGTCACCTCAACAGGACGCCGCCCTGAAAGCCGTCGCCGATTGGCTTCGAAGCGGCGACAAGCCGCTCTTCCGGCTTTTCGGCTATGCCGGCACGGGCAAGACGACGCTTGCGCGACACCTTGCCGAAGGCGTCGATGGCGATGTGGCGTTCGGTGCCTACACGGGCAAGGCGGCGCTCGTGCTGCGCTCGAAAGGCTGCGCGGACGCATCGACGATCCATTCGATGATTTACCGCTCGCGAGAATCCGACGAAGGCGGCCCGCAATTCGTTCTCAACCGACAAAGTGCTGCCGCGAAGGCGGCCCTGATCATCATCGACGAATGTTCGATGGTGGACGAAGAACTCGGCCGCGATCTGCTGTCGTTCGGCCAACCGGTTCTTGTGCTCGGTGACCCCGCCCAGTTGCCGCCGGTCAAGGGAGGCGGATTCTTTACCGAAGCAGAGCCGGACGTGATGCTCACGGAAGTCCATCGGCAGGCGAGGGACAATCCGATCATCCAGATGTCGCTGACGGTGCGCGAGGGCGGGCGGCTGGAGTTGGGGGCCTACGGCGACAGCAAGGTCATCCGCCGCAGCGAGATCAATTCGGCGATGGTGATGGCGGCAGATCAGGTTCTGGTTGGCCTCAATAAGTCTCGCCGTCTCTACAACACGCGCCTGCGAGAACTGAACGGCTATCGCAACCCGATGCCGGCCGCCGGGGAAAAGCTCGTCTGCCTGCGCAACGACAAGAGCAAGGGTCTGCTCAATGGGGGAACCTGGAGCATTCAAACGCTCCATGGCATTCGAAACGATTTCATCCGCATGGATGTGCTGCCGGACGGGGAGATCAGGGGCAAGTCCGTGGAAGTATCGGTGCACAAGGCGTTCTTTGAAGGAGCTGAAGAAGATGTTCCCTTCGCGATCCGACGGGAATCGGACGAGTTCACCTATGGGTACGCGCTCACCGTTCACAAGGCGCAAGGCTCCCAGTGGGACGACCTAGTCCTTTTTGATGAATCCTATGCATTCCGCGAGCACAGAAGCCGGTGGCTTTATACGGCGCTGACGCGGGCGGCGGAGAAGATCACGGTGGTCATCTAGGCGATTTCCATAGCCGACGCGGCACCTTGACGCCTGCTGGACGTTGACGTCCGAATGCTGCACCCTATTCCTAAGATCACACCTCGTTCCACCAGGACATTCGCCTGCCGGCGGAGGTATGCGTTGAAGGACAGTCTCGACAACGGGTCGCCTGCCGACGAGCCTGCAAGCACCTCGCGCTCGGCGATGGAGAAGCGGATCGTCGAGCTGACGGAAGCCATCGCCGCTCGCGATGCGTTCCTCGCCGTTGCGGCGCATGAATTGCGCAACCCGATGACGCCTATCCTTGCGCAGGTGCAGAGGCTCAACCGGATGTCGGCTTCGGGCAGCGACAGGGCCGAGATCGCGAAGGGGCTCGGCCGGCTGGAGAAGCTCGTCGAGCAATATATTCGTCGCGCGACTGCGTTGCTCGAGGTGTCGCGAATGACGACCGGGAAGCGCTGCCTGACCCCGGAACGTTTCGATCTGGCGGAGCAGGTTCGCGACGCTGTGGAGGCGGTTCGCCCTGCGGCTGACTATGTGGGCTCGACGATCACCGTTCTTGCGCCGGCCCATGTCCCGGTTTTTCTCGACCGGCTGGCAATCGAGCAGATTCTCGACAACCTGATTTCGAACGCGGTGAAATATGGCGCTGGACGCCCCATCACCCTGAGCCTCGAAGTTGCGGCAGACCAGGCAACGATCGCGGTGGAGGACCGCGGAATGGGCATTTCACCGGTCGACCAAGCGCGCATTTTCGACCGCTTCGAGCGAGCTGTTTCGCAAGGATCGGCCATCGGTGGATTCGGCGTTGGCTTGTGGGTGGTGGGGCAATTGACGGAGGCGATGGGCGCGAACATTCAAATCGACAGCCGAGTGGGGCAGGGTACGACTTTCACGGTCAGGCTACCCCTTCAGATAGGAAGATCAAAATGACCAGAGCCAGCATGACCAACAGAGCGAGCGACCGGCCGTGAGCGACGACAGGCGGATCGCCAAGTTGCCAACCGGCATCGCCGGCTTCGATATCATTCTCGAAGGCGGTGTTCTCAGGGGCGGAATCTATATCATCCTGGGCAGTCCCGGGGCCGGCAAGACGATCCTCGGCAACCAGCTTTGTTTCAATCACGCGTCTCGCGGCGGGCGCGCGCTCTACGTGACTCTGCTCGCCGAAACGCACGGGCGCATGCTCGGCCACATCGGCCAACTCGGCTTCTTCGACGAGTCCCTGATCCCGGACGGCGTGTCATATCTGAGCGCCTTCCGTATTCTGGAAACGGAGGGGCTGAAAGGGCTTGCCGACGCACTTCGGCGAGAAATCCGCGCGCGCAAGGTCGATCTGCTGGTCGTCGACGGGCTCATATCGGCGGAGGAGACCGCGGGGACGCCGCGCGAGTTCAAGAAGTTCATTCACGAACTGCAGATCCAGGCCGAACTCGCCGATTGCACCATGATGTTACTCACCAGCGCGGCGGTGGATCAGAACTTCGCGTCGGCCGAGCACACGATGGTCGATGGACTCATCGAGCTTCAAGCTCGCCTCCGCGGGCGGCGATCGGAACGCGAGCTTGTGGTCCACAAGATGCGCGGCAGTGACTTTCTCCGCGGGGTGCACTCGTTTCAAGTCACCGCTGACGGCATTGCGGTTCAGCCGAGGATTGAAGCGCTCCTGAGCGAGCCGAGTCGGCCAATCCTCGTCGACGGGCCCAGGCTTTCGATGGGCGTCGAGATGTTCGACGAGATTCTCGGCGGAGGTCCTTTGCGCCGTTCAACCACTCTCCTCATGGGAGCAGCCGGGACCGGCAAGAGTACGGCCGGGTTGCATTTCCTGGGAGCAGGCAACGATGAGCGCAGCATCTATCTCAGCTTCGACGAAGCCCCGGCGGCCATACGCCTGAAAGCCAGCGTTCTCGGGCTGCCGGTGTCGCGCCTGTTCGACGAGGGGGTCGCGGAGATCGTATGGCGCCCCTCGACGGAAGGCGTGCTCGATGAGGTTTGCGCGGCATTACTCGACCAGGTGCGTTCCGGCAACGTGCAACGCGTCTTCATTGACGGAATCAACGATTTTGTTCAGACGACCGGCGACCAAAGCCGGTTGGCGCAAGTGCTCACAGCGTTGACGAACGAATTCAGGGCGTTGGGCGTAACGACGCTCCTGAGCATCGAACTCGATTTCAACGGCATCGTGCCGGGTCAACCTCTCGCCGGCCTTCCTGTCCTCGGGTTGTCGCCGATGGCCGAGAATATCGTGCTCATGCGGCTTGCCGCTCTCGGCGCGGACGTCCATCGTCTCATTATTCCGCTGAAAGTCCGCGACAGCGCTTTCGAGCTGAAGTTCCGCCGCTACGACATCACCGGACGCGGACTTGAGATCGAATCCGATTCCGTTCAGGCGGATGTCGTTTTGTCGGAATTGGTCCGGCAGACCGGCGTCATACCAGCCCCCTTCGGCTCGCTCGCGGCCGCCCCTTCCGGAGACGAGGCGTGAGAACGATACTCGTTGTCGATGATGAATGGGCGATTGCCGAGGTGCTGGAGGCGCTCCTCAGCGATGAGGGCTACCGCGTCATCATCGCCAACAACGGACGACAGGCCCTTGATCGCATGTCCGAATGGCCACCGGACCTCATCATGCTCGATTTCATGATGCCGATCATGGACGGCAAGGCAACGCTTGCGGCCTTGCAGGAAAACCCACGCACTGCGGAGATTCCCGTCATTCTCATGAGTTCTCTACCGGAGGAGACCATTGCTCAGCGCTGCACCGGCTATTCGGTTTTTCTTCGCAAACCGTTCCGGATCGCGGCTGTGCTCGACGTGATCGAGAAGGCCTTGGTCTAGTTGTCCCGCAACAGAACCTGCCAACCGGAACCTTGGCCGTTGCATCGGCTTTATGCCTTCAGATCACCTTTAAACCGAAGGCAAACATCATGCTCAAATGGGCTCTCATTTTTCTAGTCATCTCAGTTGTCGCCGGGGCGCTCGGGTTCACGGGCGTGGCGTCTGGGGCCAAATCCCTGGCCAAGATCCTGTTCGGGCTGTTCCTTGTCCTGTTCGTCCTTCTCATCCTGCTCGCGTGGGGCGCGGGCGAGATGGCCTTCTGACGACCCGCCGTCGTTCTTCGGACAGGCTCACGCCACACCTATGCGCGCGACGCATGATCCGTCTGCTCTCAGGGCTTTCCCTTCGCTCGGTCAAATCGATATGACGCCTGTTCGAACATATAGTTTTGCCGCCGGTTCCTGAACCTTTGTTTCTCAGAACTGCTGGTGGGCGTCATAATGCGAAAGGTGAACCTCATGAAGCGTCGCGGATTTTTACAGGCGGCCACGCTCGGCGCTGCGGCGGGCGTGGTGGCAAGTCCGGCCATCGCGCAGTCGAATCCGGAGATTCGTTGGCGTTTGACCTCCGGCTTTCCAAAATCCCTCGATACGCTTTTCGGTGGCGGCGAGCTTCTGGCCAAGTACGTGTCCGAGGCGACCGACGGCAAGTTCCAGATCCAGCCGTTTGCCGCAGGTGAGATCGTGGGCACGCCGCAGGCAGCCGATGCGGTCGGCAACGGGACCGTCGAGATGGCCCATACCTGCTCGTATTACTACGTTGGCAAGGACCCCGCATTCGCGATCGGCACCAACCTGCCGTTTGGGATGAACTCGCGCCAGACCAATGCGTGGCTCTATCACGGCAACGGCAACGAATTGCTGAACGAGTTCTATGCCAAGTACAACCTGTTCGCCCTGCCGGCCGGCAACACCGGCGCGCAGATGGGCGGCTGGTTCCGCAAAGAGATCAAGACGGTGCAGGATCTTGCCGGCCTGAAGATGCGGATCGCCGGGCTTGCGGGCCAGATCATGGCAAAACTCGGAGTCGTGCCACAGCAGATCGCCGGCGGCGATCTCTACCCGTCGCTCGAACGCGGCACAATCGACGCCGCCGAGTGGGTCGCGCCGTACGACGATGAGAAGCTCGGGCTCAACAAGGTCGCGCCCTATTACTACTATCCGGGCTTCTGGGAGGGTGGCCCCGCCATCCACTTCTTCATCAACCGCGAAAAGTGGCAGGCACTGCCGAAGGCCTACCAGGCCGCGATCATTGCCGCAGCCGGCTATGCCAACGTGGATACGCAGGCGAAATACGACGCGCGCAACCCGGCAGCGCTGCGCTCCCTCATCGGTGCCGGTGCGCAATTGCGGCCGTTCTCGCAGGAGATCATGGAAGCCTCCTTCAAGGCCGCCAACGAGATCTACGATGAACTCTCCGCCTCGAATCCCAATTTCAAGAAGCTCTATGACAGCTACAAGGCGTTCCGCGGCGAGGAATACCTCTGGTTCCAGGTGGCCGAATACGCCTACGACAACTTCATGATCCGCGCGCGCGCTCGCGGTTGATCGATAGGGGACGAGGTGGGCGCAGATGCGCGCTCACCTCGTTTTGGTTATTGGCTGACATTGGCGGCCGTATCGCCGTTGGCGAGCTTGCTCGCGAAATATCCGACCGTGCGTGAATAGACCTGCGACTTGTTCCATTGGCGCAGCGCCTCGAAATTCTGGCTGCCGGGTTCCCAATCGCCGCCACGCACCCAACCATGCCCTTTGAGATAGTTTGCCGTCGAGGCGAGCACATCGGCCGGGCTGCGCAGGAGATCGGCACGGCCGTCGCCGTCGAAATCGACCGCGTATTTGACATAGGACGATGGCATGAACTGCGTCTGTCCCATTTCACCGGCCCAGGCGCCACGCATGTCGCTGGGTTTCAGATCGCCATGCGCGACGATCCGCAACGCATCGAAGAGATGGGCCTGAAACATCTCCGTTCGGCGGCAATCAAACGCGAGGGTCGCCACCGAACGGATGACCGGCAGGTTGCCCCTCACCGCGCCGTAATCGGTCTCGAGTCCCCAGATTGCAACGAGAACCGGACCCGGAACACCGAATTGCTGTTCGATCCGGGCCAGCGTCGCGGCGTGCTTCTTGAGTTGCGCGGCGCCGATGCGCAGACGGCCGGCCGACACCATCCGGCCCGCGAATTGTTCGAAGCTCTGCTTGAACACGCCTTGGCCACGATCACGTCTCAGGATGCCCTGATCGAAAGTCACCCCCGCCAGCCCCGCATCGACAGCCGCGGGCGAAATTCCTTGGGCAATTGCCTCCGCACGAACGTCGCCAAGCCACTTCTCGAACCCTGCCGGGTCGCGGCAGGTGAGGGCGTGAGCCTGCGACGCAACCAGAAAGCCCGCTAACGCCAATGAAATGCGCAACCGCATGCAATGTCTCCTGAAGTTAACCTCCACGCGAGTTAGGGCCGCGCAGGCACAACTCAAGTGTGGAAGGAGGCAACTTCATGGCGCCAGCGGCGTTTCACCAAAGGTTTGTTGACGATGGGAGTAACGCATGCGGATCAGAATTGAGGCGACCCGCGTGTATATTGCAGCCGGGATCGCAATCCTTGCTTCGGTGCTGGGGCTTCCCGCCGACTCTGCGGTGGCCGCTTTCTCCGACCGGTCGAGACCTGAGGCAACTGCGATCCGCTATCTCCCATCGCTAGGTGAGACCCAGGTCGCCGCCCGCATCGACCAAGCTTTGTGCCTCGCATTTTCGCTGCCGCAGGAATGGCGTCGCGTGCCGGCCGGCAACGGGGCGGCGCTGCACCTCGCTGCAGCGACGGGTGACGGCGCGATTGAAATCGCCTTTCGATCGATGCGCGACCTGATGGAACTGCCGCAGGCGGATCCGATCACGCGCGACGCGGCATTCCTCCAGCGCGATCATGAGGGTGTGTTCGGTCGCCCCGCGCAGGCGAGCAGCCTCGAGAGCGTTCCAGGCGCCACCCGTTGGACCGCCACTTGGATCGACGGCAATCTGCCTTCATCGACGCACATGCTGACCCTCGAAACCTACATCGTGCGCGCGTCTCCTGACTGGATGCTGGAAATTTCCATATCGGATATCGACGACCGCGACACTTACGACACCCTGGTTCAGCGCGTCCTCGCAAACCTCCAGACGGCGGATCCTGCGCGTTGCGGGAGGCCCGGCTGACGTGAGGCGATGGTCGTCAGAGGTGCAAATCCGGCAACGAGGAAACGTCCCTGATGGAACTTGATGGCAAAGTGGCGCTTGTGACCGGCGCGGGATCGGGTCTCGGGAAAGCGGCGGCCCTGACGCTTGCGCGAGCGGGCGCGCGCGTGGGTGTTCTCAGTCGCACGAGGAGCGAGATCGACAGGACCGTGTCTGAGATCACGGAGGCCGGCGGGAACGCGCTTGCGCTGATGGCCGACATTTCCGACGCGAGGCAGACGGAGAGGGCGGTCGCCGCGCTTGTGGGGGAATATGGCCGTCTCGATATTGTTTTTGCCAATGCGGGGATCAACGGCGTCTGGGCTCCGATCGACGATCTCCAGCCCGATGAATGGGACCGCACCATCAACATCAATCTGCGGGGCACCTATCTGACGCTGCATTATGCCGTTCCGCATCTGAAACGGGCGAAGAGCGGTTCCATCATCATCACGTCGTCGATCAACGGCACCCGAACATTCACCAGCGCCGGCGCGACAGCCTATTCGTGCACAAAGGCGGCGCAACTGGCGATGACGCAGATGCTGGCTCTGGAATTGGCGAAGCACCGGATCCGGGTAAATGCCATTTGTCCGGGCATGATCGAAACCAACATTCCGGACAGTACCGAGATGCGGCACAAGAACGAATCCGGCGTCAGGGCCGAATATCCCGACGGCGACATTCCTCTCACAGGCGGGAAGGCCGGCACCAGCGAAGAGGTTGCCGAACTGGTCCTGTTTCTTGCATCCGAGCGTTCGCGGCACATCACCGGAACGCCGGTCTGGATCGATGGCGGGCAATCGCTGCTCGTCTAGAACCCGAGCATTCCGGCGCGGGTAGACCGTCGACACGGATGAAGCGCCCTGCCACCTGGCAGGCTCAGCTGTCCATCTTGAGCGCGGCGATGAAGGCTTCCTGCGGGATGTCGACCTTGCCGAACTGGCGCATCCGCTTCTTGCCCTCTTTCTGCTTGTCGAGCAGCTTGCGCTTGCGCGACGCGTCGCCGCCGTAGCACTTCGCCGTCACATCCTTGCGCAGGGCACGGATGGTTTCGCGGGCGATGATCTTGCCGCCGATGGCTGCCTGAACGGGAATCTGGAACATGTGCGGCGGGATCAGGTCCTTGAGCTTCTCGCACATGGCGCGGCCCCGGCTCTCGGCGCGGCCGCGATGGACCAGCATCGAGAGCGCGTCGACGGGCTCGGCGTTGACCAGAACCGACATCTTCACGAGATCGCCTTCGCGATAATCCGAGATGTGATAATCGAACGAAGCGTAGCCCTTCGAGATCGATTTCAGCCGGTCGTAGAAATCGAACACCACCTCGTTCAGCGGCAGGTCGTAGACCACCATGGCGCGCTTGCCGACGTAGTTGAGGTCGATCTGCACGCCCCGACGGTCCTGACAAAGCTTGAGGACGGCGCCGAGATATTCGTCCGGAGTGAGAATCGTCGCGCGGATCCATGGCTCCTCGATGGTCTCGATCTTCATCACGTCCGGCATGTCGGCCGGGTTGTGCAATTCCTTGATCGAGCCGTCGGTCATCTTCAGGTGATAAACGACGCTCGGCGCCGTCGAGATGAGGTCGAGATTGAATTCGCGCTCCAGGCGCTCCTGAATGATCTCGAGATGGAGCAATCCGAGGAAGCCGCAGCGGAAACCGAAGCCAAGAGCCGCCGAGGTCTCCATCTCGTAGGAGAAGCTCGCGTCGTTGAGGCGGAGCCTGCCCATGGCGCCGCGCAAGTTCTCGAATTCGGCCGCATCGACCGGGAAGAGGCCGCAGAACACGACCGGCTGCACGGGCTTGAAACCCGGCAGCGCGCTCGCCGTTGGCTTGCGATCATCGGTGATGGTATCGCCGACGCGGGTATCGGCCACTTCCTTGATCGAGCCGGTGAAGAACCCGACCTCGCCTGGTCCGAGCTGGCCGATATCGCGCATCTTGGGCGTGAAGACGCCGACCTTGTCGACCCCGTGCGAGGCGTTGGTGCCCATCATCTTGATGGTCATGCCCTTTTTCAGCACGCCGTCGATGACGCGCACCAGCACGACGACGCCGAGATAGGCGTCGTACCAGGAATCGACCAGCAGAGCCTTCAGCGGCGCTGTCTCGTCGCCTTTCGGCGGCGGCAGCTTCTTGACGATGGCTTCCAGCACGGCCTCGATATTGAGGCCGGTCTTGGCCGAAATCGGCACCGCATCGGAGGCGTCGATGCCGATCACCTCCTCGATCTGCTCCTTGATCCGGTCGGGATCGGCGGCCGGAAGGTCGATCTTGTTGAGGACCGGAACAATCTCGTGGTTCGCATCGATGGCCTGATAAACGTTCGCCAAGGTCTGCGCCTCGACGCCCTGTGAGGCATCGACGACCAGAAGGGAGCCCTCGCATGCGGCGAGCGAGCGGGACACCTCGTAGGCGAAGTCCACGTGGCCTGGGGTGTCCATGAGGTTCAGGATGTAGGTCTTGCCGTCTTCGGCGAGATACTCGAGGCGAACAGTCTGGGCCTTGATGGTGATACCGCGCTCGCGCTCGATATCCATGCTGTCGAGCACCTGCTCGGTCATCTCGCGCGCCGAAAGGGTCCCGGTCGTCTGGATCAGCCGGTCGGCCAGCGTCGATTTCCCGTGATCGATATGGGCGACGATGGAAAAATTGCGAATGTTGTCAAAGGTGCGCGTGGTCATTCAAAAACTCGACGGGTGTGAAACCCTGTTGTGGCGGCAATAGCAGTCCAGCCCGACAATGCCAAGGGAAGGTGGTGTCGCGCGGGAAGACGGCGGCTCAGTGCTCTGTAATCGCTGTTTTGGTCCAAGAAGGGCGGCCTCAAGGCAACGCTTTGGAGCGCTGAAGCGTTGTTCGGCAGTTGCCGGCCGGGCCAACAGGATCCCTTGCCCCGGCGAGCGGGCAACGTCCCCCACCACCTTAGGAGAACTCCCATGGCCAAGGTCCGCGCCCTCGTGCAGCGCAAGAAAGTCAGCCCCCTTGATACCCCAACGGACCTGAAGCCGGAAGGCATCGCGGCGATTTCCCAGGCGCTCAACGTGTTGTTGGCCGATACGTTCGCGCTCTATCTCAAGACGAAAAATTTTCATTGGCATGTGAGCGGTCCGCATTTTCGCGACTACCACCTGCTGCTCGACGAGCAGGCGGCTCAGATCTATGCCACCACCGACGATATCGCCGAGCGCGTGCGCAAGATCGGCGGAATGACGCTGCGCTCGATCGGCCAGATCGCGTCGCTCCAGCGGGTCAAGGACAACAACGCCGATTTCGTGCCGCCGCTCGACATGCTGCGCGAGCTCATGGGCGACAACAAGACGTTCGCGGCTAACCTGCGGGAAGCTCATGAACTCTGCGACAAGCACGAGGACGTCGCTACCGCGAGCCTCATCGAAAACTGGATTGACGAAACCGAGCGCCGTACATGGTTCCTCTTCGAGGCGAGCCGGGGCGCCGACCGAAGCGGGCACTGATCGCCAGAGGCGTCAGCGGTTCTGGTCGAGAATCCGTGAGATCACCCTCGCGGTGTAATCCACCATCGGGACGATGCGGGCGTAGTTGAGCCGGGTCGGCCCGATCACGCCGAGCACTCCGACGATCTTCTGACTGGCGTCGCGAAACGGCGCCGCGATCATCGAGGAGCCGGAAAGCGAAAACAGCTTGTTCTCCGATCCGATGAAGATTCGCACGCCCTCGCCGCTTTCGGCGCGGGTGAGAAGGTCGATCACATCCGTCTGCGTTTCGAGATCGGCGAATAACAGACGGACCCGCTCGAGATCCTCCGCGGCCTTGAGATCATCAAGAAGGTTGGCCTGACCCCGAATGATAAGCTGGCGACTATCGGCCGAGCCGACCGTCGTCGCGAGTCCCGCCTCGACGAGCCGCGCCGTCAGGGTGTCAAGCTGCTGCTCCATGTCTTCGCGGCCCTTGGCGACCTCCTGTTTGAGATCGGTCAGGGTCTTGCCGCGGATATGGGCGTTGAGGAAATTCCCCGCCTCAACCAGTGCCCCGGCGGGCAATCCGGCAGGCAGATCGAGCACCCGGTTCTCGACCGAGCCGTCCTCGCCCACGAGAACCACCAGAGCGCGCGCGGGATCGAGCCGGACGAACTCGATGTGCTTGAGGCTCGGGTTGGATTTGGACGTGACGACGACGCCCGCTCCTCGGGACACGCCCGACAGAAGCGTCGAGGCTTCGGCCAGGGCGGTCTCCAGCGTGTGCCCTGACGCCGCGGCTTTCATCTGCGCCTCGATGCGCGCACCTTCCTCCCGCCCGACGTCGCCGATCTCCATCATCGCATCGACGAAAAAGCGAAGCCCGCTTTCCGTCGGCAGGCGGCCGGCGCTGGTATGCGGCGCGAAAATAAGGCCGGCCGTTTCCAGATCGGACATCACGTTGCGGATCGACGCCGGTGACAGCGCCATCGGCAGGATGCGCGCGAGGTTGCGCGAGCCCACCGGCTCGCCGGTCGCAAGATAGCTTTCGACGATCTGGCGAAAGATCTCGCGAGACCGGTCGTTCAGCTCCGCGATGGCGCGGATGTCGGATTGGCTGGAAAAATGACCCGGTCTGTGCATTCGACTGTAATTCGACCCTCGCGAGCCATTGAGGAAACTGAGTTATATGTGCTGGCGCGGCGCCGATAAGGCAAGCCTGCGCTTGCAGCACCTCACCGCACCTTCTAAGACGCTCCACCAGACCTGGACCTTAGGAGGCCTCGACATGCGCCCATCCAACCGCGCCCTCAACGAGCTGCGCCCGATCACGCTCGAGCGCAGCGTTGCGCGCTATGCGGAAGGGTCGTGCCTCGTGTCCTTCGGCAATACGCGCGTGCTCTGCACCGCTTCGCTGGAGGAGAAAGGTCCCCCGTGGCTGCGCGGGACCGGCAAGGGGTGGGTGACGGCCGAATATTCCATGCTGCCGCGCGCCACCCACGAGCGCACCCGACGCGAGGTCAATTCAGGCAAGCCGTCCGGCCGCACCCAGGAAATTCAGCGCTTGATCGGACGCTCCCTCCGCGCCGTGGTGAACCTGCCGGCAATCGGCGAGCGGCAGATCGTGCTCGATTGCGACGTGATCCAGGCCGATGGCGGCACGCGCACGGCGTCGATCACGGGTGCGTGGGTCGCGCTTCATGAATGTTTCACCTGGATGCAGAGCCGCTCGATCATCTCCATCAATCCGCTTCGCGAACCGGTGGCGGCGATCTCCTGCGGCATCTATCAGGGCAAGCCGGTCCTCGATCTTGACTATGCGGAGGATTCGACCGCGGAGACGGACGCGAATTTCGTCATCACCGGCTCCGGCGGCATCGTCGAGGTGCAGGGCACCGCGGAAGGCAAGCCGTTTTCGGAGGAGGAATTCCTGAGTCTCCTGCGCCTTGCGAAGGACGGGGTGGCGCAACTCGTTGACTTGCAAAAGAAAACTGTCGCCTGAGGAGTTCCCCATGCACCGCCCGCTCACCGGCAAGGTCGTCATCGCCACGCATAATGCAGGCAAGCTGCGCGAAATGCGTGAACTGCTGGCCCCGTTCGGCGTCGAGGCGGTGTCGGCGGGCGAGCTCGATTTGCCGGTTCCAGACGAGACCGGGCACATGTTCGCCGAGAATGCGGCCGTCAAGGCGCATGCGGCAGCCAGAGCCACGGGCCTTCCGGCGATTTCGGACGATTCAGGGCTTTGCGTCGATGCGCTCGACGGGGCGCCGGGGCTTTTCACGGCCGATTGGGCCGGTCCCGAAAAGGATTTTCCGGCCGCCATGGCACGGGTCGAGCGCGAATTGCACAAGCGCGACGCGAGCCCGGAGGGCAATCGCCGGGCACATTTCGTGTCGGCGCTGATCGTCGCCTGGCCCGACGGGCACGAGGAATTGTTCGAGGGTCGGGTTTTCGGGGACGTGGTCTGGCCGCCGCGGGGCGAGGAGGGTTTCGGCTACGACCCGATGTTCCAGCCGGACGGGTTCAATCGTACCTTCGGCGAGCTCAGCTCGGGCGAGAAACACGGCATTGACTGGTCCGGGAGCCAGCCGGAGGCCCTGTCGCATCGCGCGCGGGCGTTCCTGAAGCTCGCAGCCGGCTGCCTGCGCCGGGCTTGAAGAGCCGGTGCCCATTCTCACCTCTCCCTGAGGGAGAGGTCGGACCGAAGGTCCGGGTGAGGGTGCTGCACGCTATCCGATAACGACCAAACCCCTCGCCCTCGCTTCGCTCGACCTCTCCCTACTGGAGAGAGGTAAGGATCGGCGTTCATCCTTCGCCGCTCCCAGGGGAGAGGTAACAGCCCGAATGGAAAAGGGGCGCCGAAGCGCCCCATTCCGCTCATTCAGATGTCGGTCGTGCCGTTCTGTTCGGAGCGGCGCTTGGCCATGAAGGCATCGAATTCTTCCCGATCCTTGGCCCGCTTCAACTCCTCGACGAAGCCGCGGAAGGCGCGCGCCTCCTCATCGAGCTTCCGGCGCTCTTCCTCGAGGCGCGCCAATTCGCTGCGGCGATAATCCTCGAAGGCAGCGTTCCCGGTACCGGACGTGAAGCCGCCGGCGGGAGCACAACGCGAGGCGAAAAAGTCGCCTGCGCCGCCGAGATTGTTCTGAAGGAAGGCTTTCGCCTCGTCGAATTTTGGATATCCCATGATTTTCCAGACCAAATAGGCCAGCGCGAGCGGCCAGAACCAAATGAACGCCAGGACAATGCCGGCGATTTCCAGAGCCCGCCGGGGCGGTTTCCCGCACCGCGAGTGAGCGCCTGTATTCCAGGCGGTAGAGGCAGAATCAGACATCTCGGCTCCCGCATGTTAATGATAACAACATTTACATGCGGATCGATTCCGGCGCTTTCAAGAGTGGGCCCATCTATTTTTGGAGAGCGAGGCAAAGATTTTTGTGGCCCGCGCGCGACGGGCACGGCCTATCGGTGAGGATCGGGGGTGGCTGACGTGGCGCCCTGCCGCCGCGCGCCTTCCACCAGGGCCAGAACTCCTGCGCGCAGGAGTTCGTACTTGTCGGGGAGCCCGGGACCTTTGGGAAGCTGACCGGCGGCCGCCAGCGTCGCGATTCCATGCGAAAGCGCCCACACCTCGATGGCGATGAAGCGCACATCGACGCTGGTGAAGCCTTCGGGGAAGGTGTCCGACAACGCCTTCACGAGGAAATCGAATGCGTTGCCCGACGAAGGGGTTTTGGCACCGTCCCCAACGTCGCATTTATTGCCTGCCGGAGCGGGTTCGTTGTTCTGCGGCGCGAACATCGCCCCATAGAAGCCGGGCTCCTGCTCGGCAAAGGCGAGATAGACCTCGCCCATGCGGGTAAAGCGCTCGAGCGGCGTACCCTCGCTCTGGAGGGCGCGTCCAAGCCGCTCGGCGAGTTGCGTGAAGCCGCGGAAGGCGACTTCCGCCACGAGGGCCTCGCGGCCGCGAAAGTGGCGGTAGAGGGCGGCCGGGGTGACGCCCACGAGTTTGGCCGCATCCGCCAGGGTGAACCCGCCAAGACCCCGCTCGGCAATGAAGCGCTGCGCCGCCTCGATCAGCGCCTCCTTCAGATTGCCGTGGTGGTAACCCTGCCTGTCGAACGGGGCGCGCCAGTGACGCATGATGCTTGCTTTCCTGTCTTCTACCGTTCCCGGATCCTAAGGCTTGCCGGCGGCCGAGGCTAGGCATTGGCCCTTCATGGTGAACCACCGCGGGCCACCGATGGTTCACCTGCGGTGGCTTCACGATGCTGCGGCAATGGGCAGACGCTGCGATGCGTGACGCATCGCCGGGAACCTGCCATAAGCGCCGCATGATCGATCATCCGACCCGCGATGCCGGCTTTGGTGTCTATGTGCACTGGCCCTTCTGCGCGTCCAAATGCCCTTATTGCGACTTCAACAGCCATGTCCGCCACCAGCCGGTGGATCAGGAGCGCTATCTTGCGGCCTTCCGCCGGGAGATCGCCCACAATGCCGCACGGATTCCCGGACGGACGGTCACGAGCATCTTTTTCGGCGGCGGCACGCCCTCACTCATGAAACCCGAAACCGTGGGAGCGATCCTCGATGCCATCGGCGGCGCGTGGAGCGTCGATTCGGGAGCGGAAATCACCCTTGAGGCCAATCCCACCAGCGTCGAGGCGGAGCGCTTTCGCGGCTACCGCACGGCCGGGATCAACCGGGTGTCGCTCGGCGTCCAGGCGCTCAACGATCCCGATTTGCGCCGGCTCGGACGCATGCATTCGGTCGACGAAGCACTGGCTGCCGTGAAGATCGCCGCCTCGATCTTCGATCGCTATTCGTTCGACCTGATCTATTCGCGACCGGATCAGACCCCGCAGGCTTGGCGGGAGGAGCTTGAGCGCGCGATCAGCCATGCGGTCGAGCACCTTTCGCTGTACCAGCTCACGATCGAGCCGGGCACGTGGTTTGAAAAACTGCACCGCGTCGGCAAGCTCACCGTGCCGGACGACGAGGCATCTCGCGTGTTGTTCGATCTCACGCAGGAACTCTGCGAGGCGAGGGGATTGCCCGCCTACGAGGTCTCGAACCACGCAAGGCCGGGCGCGGAATCACGGCACAACCTGGTCTATTGGCGCTACGGCGAATATGCGGGCATCGGGCCCGGGGCGCACGGACGCCTCGTCACCGGAAATGCCCGTCTCGCCACCGCCGCCGAAAAGCACCCCGAGACCTGGCTCGAGCGTGTCGAGCGTGACGGCCATGGTGTCATCGACGAGGAGGTGCTCACCTCGGAGGCAGAAGGGGACGAGTTCCTGCTGATGGGCTTGCGTCTGAAAGAGGGCATCGACCCGCGCCGTTATACGCAGTTCACCGGGCGTACGCTCAACGAGAAACGGATCGGGACACTGGAAGAGCACGGCCTCATCACGCGCCGGGCCGATTCACGTCTCACGGTCACGCGGCAAGGTTTTCCGGTGCTGAATTCCGTGATCGCGGAGCTTGCCGCCTAGCGGTTGAGTCTCGACTCGATCGCATCCCACAGCGTCACGGTGATGTCGGGTCCGCCCAGACGCTTGATGACACGCAGGCCCGTCGGAGAGGTCACGTTGATCTCCGTCAGATTGCCGTCGATCACGTCGATGCCGACGAAGATCTGGCCCATTTCCTTGAGTTTCGGCCCGATGGTCTCGCAGATTTCGATCTCGCGCGGCGTGAGATCGGTCGGCTTCGCGGCGCCACCACGCACCATGTTGGAGCGGATGTCGTTCAGGGCCGGAACCCGGTTGATCGCGCCGGCGGCTTCACCGTCGATGAGGATGATGCGCTTGTCGCCCTCGGTGATCTTCGGCAGGAACCGCTGGATCACCCACGGTTCGCGGAATGTGACGGCGAAGAGATCGAAAAGCGAGCCGAAATTGGGATCCTCGCGCGACACCTTGAACACCGCAGCACCACCGTTGCCGTAGAGCGGCTTCATCACAACGTCGCCATGCTCGCGGCGGAATTCCTCGATCTCGCCCTTGTCCCGCGAAATCAGAGTCGGGGGCATCAGATGCGGATATTCCAGCACGAAGAGCTTTTCGGGCGCGTTGCGCACATGGGTCGGATCGTTGACCACCAGCGTCTTGGGATGGATGCGGTCGAGCATGTGCGTGGTCGTGATGTACGCCATGTCGAAAGGCGGGTCCTGCCGCAGCAGAACCACGTCCACGGTCGAGAGATCGACCCGCTGCGCTTCGCCCATCGTCACATGATCGCCGTCAATGTCGCGAACCTCGATGGGCTCTGCCATTGCAGTGACGGTGCTGTCGCGCATGGACAGACGATCCGGCGTATAATGCAGGAGTTGATATCCGCGCCGTTGGGCCTCCAGCAGCATCGCAAACGTCGAGTCGCCCGTGATCTTGATGCGCTGGATAGGGTCCATCTGGACCGCAACGGTGAGGGTCATGCGTCGTCTCTCCAATATAGGCGGGTTATCAAGCCGAAATGCCAGAATAGCAACCGGTCCAAATCGGGACCATGCCGGGGTGTCGTCTCCTCCGCGCCCTTGCAGCCCAGCTTGAGGCAATCCATTTGACCCTCATGTCCAGCCAAGCCCTTCTTCTCGTCAACACCAAAAGCCGGAGCGGCGCCGCGGGCTGCGAGGCAGCCAAGCAGAGCCTTCTGGCCAACGGAGTGACGCCCGTCCACGTGGAATGCGAACGGCGCGAGGAGTTGTCGCCACTCATCGTGGCCCATGCGGACAAGGTCGATCTGGTCGTGGTCGGCGGCGGAGACGGCACGATCAATGCGGCGGCGTTCGGCATCATCGAAACAGGTCTGCCGCTTGGTATTTTGCCGATGGGAACGGCGAACGACCTTGCGCGCACGCTGAATATCCCGCCTGACATCGCGCAGGCGGCGCGCATCATCGCCTCCGGGCGAACACGTAAGATCGATCTCGGGCTGGTGAACGGGGAGCCGTTCTTCAATGTCGCCAGCATCGGCCTATCCGCTGATCTGGCGCGGCAACTGACCCGGGAGATCAAGCGGCGCTTCGGCCGTCTCGCCTATGCTTTTACCGCCCTGAACGTGCTGTCGCAGGCGCGCCCGTTCCGTGCCACCATCGTCAGTGAGGACGGGGCCGTGCGCGTCAGGACGCTGCAGATCGCCGTCGGCAACGGACGTTATTACGGCGGCGGCAATGCGGTCGAGAAGGATGCGGCGATCGACGACGAGCATCTCGACCTCTACAGCCTTGAATTGCGGCGCGCGTGGAAGCTCGCCCTGATGGCGCGCTCGTTTCGCTATGGCGAACATGGGGCGTGGGATGAGGTGCGCGCCATCCGCGCGAAGGAATTCGAAATCCGCACCAGGCGGCCTCGCTCCGTGAACGCGGATGGCGAAATCGTCACTAAGACACCGGCGCATTTCTCGATCCGCCCCGCTGCCGTGCGGGTCTTTGCGCCATAGGTTCGGCCGCACACGGCCGAGCCTCAGCGGCGGCGACCCCGGCGGACGGCATCTTCGACGCTGCCCTGTAGCAGGCCGATATCGACGAGGGTCCGATCGTCGAGCGAATTGACGTGGCGGATCGCCCGCCGCATCCGGATCTCATACGCGACCGCGCCGAACAGCCGGCGAAGGACGGATGCCTTTGGGGCTGGCTTGTCGAGGGTCCAGGCTGGCGTGACGGACATGAAAGACATGGTGATCTCCTTCTGTTGATGAGAGGAGAATGGCGTCAGGCCTTGCATAAGTGAAACGAATGTTCATTATATCGAAAATAACGAACCTTTATTGAGATCCCGATGAGCCGAAATATTGATATCGCTCTCCTGCGCGCCTTCGTGGCGGTGGTGGATTCCGGCGGCATGACGGCGGCGGGAAGCCGCCTCAATCTCACTCAGGCCGCCATCAGCCAGCAGCTCAAGCGGCTCGAGGAGACGCTGGGGCATGAACTCGTGACGCGCGAGCGTCGCTCGATGCGGCTGACCGCGGCCGGGGAGCGGCTGTTCGGGCGGGCGAAACGTATGCTCGCCCTGAATGACGACATCTGGTGCGAGATGACGACGCCGCTCTACGAGGGTGAGATCCGCCTCGGTATTCCGGCCGATATCGTCAACACCTACCTGCCGACCTTCCTGAAGAATTTCGCCCAGACCTATCCGAAGGTTCAGGTCAGCCTAGTGTGCACGTCGAGCGCGGAGCTGCGGGACCATCTGCAGGCGGGCCGCGTCGATCTCATTCTCACCACCGAGCAGGCATGCGGCCCCGGCGGCGAGACGCTTGCCATCGACCGACTTGTCTGGGTGGGCGCACGCGGCGGCGAGGCTGCCTTCCAGCGCCCGCTCCCGGTTTCCATCGGCTGCAGCGATTGCGCCTTCCGGGCGCCGATCCGCGAGGTGTTGCAGGAGGCCGGTATCGAATGGCGCTCGGTATCCGAGATCACCAATGCGGATGCGCAGGTGGCCACCACCGCGGCCGACATCGCCGTCACGGCCTTCATGGCGGCAACAGTGCCGAGCACCCTGGAAATCCTCGGCCCCGAATCCGGTCTGCCCAAGCTGCCGCCGTTCTCGGTCAACCTTTACCTGCCCAGGGACGGTGGCACCGAGATCGCGCAAGAGCTGGCGCGGTATATCCGCGATGCCATCGTGGCGCGCCACCGGCTCGCGGCTTAGAACCTGAATCCGGCCCTAGTCGATCTCCAACTCGAACGCCGCGACGAGATGACGGGGCCAGCGGCCATTCGCGAGGAATACCGCGTCCGCGCGCCATGTCTTCGAGGTGGCCCATGCGTTTCGCGACAACCACGCCCGCGCCGCGCGGGAAAAGCGACGCCGCTTCGTCGCCGTGATGGCAATGAGCGCATCATCCATCAATCCGCGCGCCTTCACCTCGATGAACGCGATGGTGCCGCCGCGCGCGACGATGAGATCGATCTCGCCGCCGGCCGCCGAATAGCGCCGCGCCAGCGGGCGGTAGCCCTTGCAAACGAGAAACAGGAGGGCGATCCACTCGGCGCGGTGTCCACGCAGAAATGTGGTGCGACGGCGCTCGGTCGCGCTTTTCATGCGTCCTTCTTCGCCAGCACGAGGGCGCGGGCGTAGATTTCGCGCTTCGGCATGTCGAGTTCATCGGCGACGATGGCGGCCGCGTCCTTGATCGAATGATTCTTGAGCGCTGCCTCAAGCTTGCTGTCGAGCGCCGCATCCACCTCGACCGCCTGCATCGCCTTCGTGGCCTCGCCGATCAGCACGACGATCTCGCCCTTCGGCGGTCCTTCGGCGGCAAATGTGGCGGCAAGCTCCGGCAGGCTGCCACGACGAATGGTCTCAAACATCTTGGTCAATTCGCGCGCCACCACCGCCTGGCGATCTCCCAGCACCGCCGCCGCGTCGGCCAGCATTTCCGGAAGCCGGTGCGGACCCTCGAACAGCATGAGGGTGCCGGGGATGGTGCCGATCTCGGCCAGGCGGGCGCGTCTGGCGGCGCTTTTGGGCGGCAAAAAGCCTTCGAAGAAAAACCGATCCGTCGGCAGGCCCGAGACCACGAGCGCCGTCAGCACGGCGGATGGGCCCGGAATCGGCGTTACCGGCAAGCCCTCTTCGATCGCGGCCTGAACCAGCTTGTAGCCAGGATCCGAGACGAGCGGCGTGCCCGCATCGGATACCAGCGCCAGCGCCTGTCCCTCGCGGATGCGATGCATCATGCGGTCGCGAACCGCATCGTTCGAGTGTTCATGATAGGCCACCAGCGGCGTCGTGATGCCGTAATGGGCGAGCAGGGTTTTCGTCACCCGCGTATCTTCCGCCAGCACCGCATCCGCGGCTGCAAGCGTGCTCAGGCCGCGAAACGACACGTCCTTCAGATTGCCGATAGGCGTTGCCACTACGTAAAGCCCCGGCGGGAGCGGCTGCGTCTCGGCGGCGAGGCCGAAGGCCGTAAAGGTCGTGTTGCGGGCGGACGGCTCGCGACGGCGGGTCCGGTTGTCGATTCTCTGTGTCATCGGGCGGAGTTTCGCATGGGAACTGGGGCTGGCGGAAGCCGGATCTCGGGTTGGAAACAATGTTTACCTTTTCTTTCTAGCATGGAGGCGATTTTGAGATGATGCTTCCGCCACGGGCTTGATAATGATGCGTTTTCCCCATGCTGCGCGGCTTGCGAGAGGCCTGAAGGGCCCCGGATCACGGATTGCGCTTCTTGCCACCCTGCTGCTCGCCGGTTGCGTCGGATCGGGCAGTCTGGTGCCGCCGGGACGGGTGGGGGAAGGAGCGGCCTTTCCCGAGACACCGCCGGCTCCGGTCGCCGGATCTCTCCCTGCTGGTGGAGCGACCATCGGCAACGGTCCGGTGCGGGTGGCACTGATCGTCCCCTTGTCCGGACAGGGACAGGGTGCGGTGGCCGCGCAGAGCATGCGCAACGCCGCAGATCTGGCATTGAGCGAAATTCCGAATGCCGAAATCACCGTTCTGGTCAAAGACGACCACGGCACGCCCGAGGGTGCGCGGCAGGCGGCGAGCGAGGCCATCAACGAGGGCGCCGAACTCATTATCGGGCCCCTCTTCGCGGGTTCCGTCCGGACGGCCGGTCAGGTCGCACGACAAGCCGGCAAACCCGTCATCGCGTTTTCGACCGATGCGAGCGTTGCGACACGCGGTGTGTATCTGCTGAGTTTCCTCGTACAAGCCGAGGTCGACCGCATCGTCTCCTATGCGGCCTCGCAAGGCCGCCGTTCGATCGCCGCGCTGGTGCCGGAATCGACCTATGGCAGCGTTGCCGAGGCGCAGTTTCGCGAGGCGGCGGCGCAGAACGGCCTTCGTGTCGTCGCCATCGAGCATTATCCGGTCGGACAACCGCAGGCCGCGGTGCAGCGGCTGCGACAGGCGATCGGCGGCGGCGCGCCGCAAGCGGATTCGCTTTTCGTGCCGGACAACGCCGATGGTCTGCCGGTGGTGGCGCAGGCACTCCAGAGCGTCGCCTTCGATCCGCAGAAGGTGAAGCTGCTTGGCACCGGCCTGTGGAACGAGCCGCGCGTCTTCGATGTGCTGGCTTTGCAGGGCGCATGGTTTGCAACTCCCGACAACCGGGGCTTCAACGCCTTCGCGGCGCGCTATCGCGGGCGCTTCAACAGCGACCCCATCCGGCTTGCGACCTTGTCGTATGATGCGGTGACGCTCGCAGCAGCGCTCACGCGCGTGCAGGGTTCGCAGCGCTTTTCCGACAGTGTGATCACCAATCCGGCGGGTTTCGCGGGCGCCGATGGCGTGTTCCGGTTCAAGGCGGACGGCACCAACGAGCGGGCGTTATCGGTGCAGGAAGTTCGCACGGGAGCAGCCGCGACCATCAGCGCGGCGCCGCGCTCGCTTAGCGGAACCTGAACATTGCAATCAGGTGCGTGAAAGCGTGCTGCTCAATTCGGGGCGATGGTTCAGCGTTTGATAGACGACGCAGTAGCGCTCAGCCAGTTTGAGCAACTGATCGACCTTCTCCTGCGGCGCATCGGTGTCGACCTCGAAATTGAGGCGGATGGCCCTGAAGCCGACAGGCGCTGCCTTGTCGACGCCGAGCGTTCCGCGAAAATCGAGATCGCCCTCGGCCTTGACGACCCCGTGACGAAGTTCGATCTCAAGCGCCGTCGCCACGGCTTTCAACGTGACCCCCGCACAGGCGACGAGGGCTTCCAGCAGCATGTCGCCGGAGCAGAGTTCGGCACCGGTTCCGCCGGTTGCCGGATGCAAGCCCGCGATCGCGATGGCGCGGCCGGTCTCGACCTTGCAGGCGATGTGCTGATCGTCGAGCGTGCCCTGCGCCTTCAACGTGATCACCGCTGATTCCGGCGCCGCACGGTACTGATCCTTCAGCGGCGCCTGCAGCGCGCGCAATTCATTCGATTCCATGATGCGTTCCTGAATCTACCACCAAAGCCCGGCCGCCTCCCGGTCGCGCTCGCGTTGGGGCGATGTTTGCACGGTGTTGAGCGACTGGTCCAGAGCGCTCATCACCCGCCGCACAGCGCTCTCGAACGGCAGGGACGTGCGGTCGCGTGGGCGCGCGATGCTCAAAGGGAGCTCGTCGAAAATCCGGCCGGGCTTCGGCTGCATGACGATGGCGCGGTCAGCCAGCGTCACGGCCTCCTGCACGTCATGAGTGACCATCACGACGGTCGGGCGGGTTTCGTCCCAGAGACCGAGCAGATGGCCATGCAGGCTCGCCCGTGTGAACGCATCGAGGGCCGAGAAAGGCTCGTCGAGCAGCAGCACCTTGGGATTGGCGACGAACGCACGGGCGATCGCCACACGCTGCTGCTGACCGCCCGAAAGGTCGCGCGGCCAGCGCTGCGCGTGCTCGGACAATCCGATCTTCTCCAGCGCGTGACCCACACGCGCTGCGCGTTCGCCCGGCTCCGCATGGTCGAGGCCAAATCCCACATTGTCGGCGACGCTCAGCCAGGGCAGCAGGCGCGGCTCCTGGAACACGATGCCGATCGCCGGATGCGGCTCGGTGATGGTTTCGTCATCAAGGCGGATCCGGCCGTTGCTGGCATGGTCGAGGCCGGCGATCAGGCGGAGCAACGTGGTCTTGCCGCAACCGGAGCCGCCGACAAGCGCAACGACCTCGCTTTCGCGGACCGCCAGGTTGATGTCGGCGAGCGCGCGGGTGCCGTCCGCATAGGTTTTGGAAATGTGCTCGAGGCTCAGCATCACAAGGTTCCTCGCGCCGTATCCTGCCAACGCACCAGCGGTTTCGTGACGCCCACAAGCAGGCTGTCGGCGAGCTTGCCGAGTACCGCGAAGGCGATGATCGCCGCGAGGATGTGATCGGGCCTGCCCATTTGCTGGCCATCGACGAGCAGATAGCCCAATCCTTCCGACGCCCCCATGATTTCGGCCGCGACCACGAACATGAAGCCGAGGCCAAGACCGGAGCGCAGGGAGATCAGCGCCTCCGGCAGCACCGCCGGCAGCAGGATGCGCCGCGCCATTTTCGCCCGCGAGAGGCGGAAGACGCGGCCGACTTCAATCAGCTTGCGGTCGACGGACAGAATTGCGCCGGTGATGCCGAGATAGACTGGGAAGAACACCCCGATGGCAATGAGCGCCACTTTGGAGGCCTCGAAAATGCCGAGCCAGAGAATGAACAGCGGCACCCATGCGATGGACGGGATGGCGCGCAGGGCCTGCAGGGTCGGATCGAGCAGGCGACGGGCCGTCTCCGACGATCCGGAGATGGCGCCGAACACGATGCCGGCCGATGCGCCGAGGAAAAACCCGACGGAGACGCGCCACAGGGTGGCCCAGACGTGAATCCACAACTCGCCGGTTGCGGCGAGATTCGTCAGCGTCTCGATGATGCGGCTCGGCGGCGGCACCAGGCGTCCCTGCACGAAGCCGAAACGGACGGCCGCTTCCCACACGAGAGCGATGAGGACCGGCAACAAGAAGCCGAGAAGGACGCGCCAATCCAGGGCGCGCCGCTTCCCGGCAGGTGGAGGGGCCGCGAGAGCGGCGGCTTCCTCAAGGGAGGACCAGGCTTGGCTTGTGGCTTTGCCTGTCACGGCGCTCTCCCGTGTGTCCGTTAGCGAGACGCGGTGGCGAAGCGGCTGTCGATCAGATCGTCGACCGCGGTCTTCACGTTGGTCTCAGGCGTGATGACGCCGGCTTGCTGCAAGGCAAGCCCCGCCGCGAGGATGGTGTCGGCCTGCGCCTTTCCGATGGTCGAATGCGTCAGTTCGGTGCGCTCGAGCTGGCGATCGATGACCGGTTCGGGCAGTTTCGTGTAGGTGACGAGAGCCTTCTTCAACTCCGCCGGATTGGCGAGCGAATAGGCGCGCGCTTCCTCATAGGCCTTGAGCACCTTCTGCACGAGGGCCGGGTTGTCCTTGGCAAAGGCTTCGCTGACGTTGAGCACGCCCCAGGTGTTCGCCGGCGCATTCCGGTAGAACAGTTTCGCGCCGCTTTCGACCTCGGCAGCTGCCATCAGCGGATCGAGGCCGGCCCACGCATCCACGTCGCCGCGCTCGAGAGCGGTGCGTCCGTCCGGGTGCTGCAGCAGGACGAGCTTGACGTCCTTCTCGGTCAGCTTCGCTTCCTGGAGAGCGCGCACGAGGAAGATGTGCGGATCGGTGCCGCGCGTGACGGCGACGCGCTTTCCCTTCAGGTCCTCGACCTTGGTGATGCCCGAATCCTTGGCCGTGACCAGTGCGGTCCATTCGGGGCGCGAATAGACATAGATCGATTTGATCGGGTTGCCGTTAATCTTGCCGATCAGGGCTGCGGCGCCCGCGGTCGAACCGAAATCGATCGACCCGGCATTGAGAAATTCGAGCGCCTTGTTGGAGCCGAGCGACTGCACCCACCGCACGGTGATACCATCCTTGGCGAGTTCTTTCTCGAGGAAACCCTTGTCCTTGAGGACGAGGCTGACGGGGTTGTAGGTGGCGTAGTCGATTCGCACTTCTTTCGGCTGCGCCGAGGCGGCAGTGACGAAACCGGTGGCGAGGGTGGCTGCGAGGAGGAGACGGCGGGAGAGGCTCATGATCGAGATCCTGGGTTCCGCGCTTGGGAGCTCTGGCCTTGGTTGGCCATGACTGCCCGGCGCTTTAGCTGCACTTGTTTCGCGCCCGCAAGCTGCATGCTCAAATCGGCGCGTGT
Organism: Microvirga brassicacearum; assembly: GCF_008757455.1. Lineage (GTDB taxonomy): Bacteria > Pseudomonadota > Alphaproteobacteria > Rhizobiales > Beijerinckiaceae > Microvirga > Microvirga brassicacearum. The sequence goes on from NZ_VCMV01000013.1 coordinate 416,351, forward strand.
CCTTTTTGTAGGACGTGCCGTTTCTTTTGTCAAACAGGCCTTTTAAAAAGAACGCACCACGTTCAGCCGCCGTCTCAGCTTGATCGCCGCATGGGCTTGGCGACCGCGAAATGCTAAGGCGTAACCTGCGGAAACCCGGGTTCTCCATGTCGATCAACGATCTCGATGCCGTCCTGTCCTCTCTCCAAGATGCTCCAGTGCGGGACATCGCAGACCTGCGGACGCGTCTCGTGCCCGAATTGCGGCGCTTCCTCACCGAGGGTCATGCCGCCGCCGAAGAACGGCTGCTGGCGGAGCAGGACGGCCTCGCCTGCGCCCGCGCCCTTTGTCGCGACATGGACCAGGTCGTGCGCATGATCTACGACGGGGTCGTCGGCCATCTCTACACCGCCAACAATCCTTCCTCCGGCGAGCGCCTGGCGGTGGTGGCGACCGGCGGCTACGGACGTGGCACGCTCGCGCCGGGTTCGGATGTGGATCTGCTGTTTCTGCTGCCCTACAAGCAGACGGCCTGGAGCGAGAGCGTCGTCGAGGCGATGCTCTACGTTCTGTGGGATCTCAAACTCAAGGTCGGCCACGCAACGCGCTCCGTCGAGGATTGTATGCGCGAGGCCGCCGACATGACGATCCGCACATCGTTGCTCGAGTCGCGCTTTCTGTTCGGCGACGAGTCGCTCTATGACAACCTCGTTGAGCGTTTCGATCGCGAGCTGGTCGCGACCTCCGCGCCCGCTTTCGTCGATGCGAAGCTCAAGGAGCGCGATGCGCGCGTCGCGAAGGCCGGTGCCTCCCGCTATCTCGTCGAGCCCAATGTGAAGGACGGCAAGGGTGGCTTGCGCGATCTCAATACCCTCTTCTGGATCGCCAAATACGTCTACCGTGTCCGCGAGCCGGCAGAACTCGTCCGCGCAGGGCTCTTCACTCACGACGAGTTTCAGCTTTTCGCGCGCTGCGAGGAATTTCTGTGGCGCGTGCGCTGCCATCTCCATTTCGTCACCGGCCGCGCGGAGGAGAGGCTGACGTTCGATCTGCAACGCCGAATCGCGGAGCGGATCGGTTTCAAGGCGCGCGGCGGGTTGTCGGGTGTCGAACGCTTCATGAAGGCATATTTCCGGATCGCCAAGGACGTGGGCGATCTCACCGCGATCGTCTGCGCCGAACTCGAGGCCCGTCAGACCAAGCGTCTTCCGGTCCTCAACCGCGTCTTCGGCCGGTTTCGGCGCAAGCGCGGCGGGGCCTTCGCGGTGGATGATTTCATGATCGACAACAACCGCATCAATGTGCTGGACGAGGATGCGTTCGAACGCGATCCGGTCAATCTGATCCGGCTGTTCTGGCTCGCCGACAAACACAATCTGCCGATCAACCCGGATGCCACCCGCCTGGCAACGCGATCGCTGTCGCTGATCGGCCCGACATTGCGCAAGGATGCCGAAGCCAACAAGATGTTCCTCGACATCCTCAGCTCGCGGAATTCGCCGGAGGTCGTGCTGCGGTTGATGAACGAGGCCGGGGTGCTGGGACGCTTCGTCCCCGAATTCGGCCGTATCGTGGCGATGATGCAGTTCAACATGTATCATCATTATACGGTGGACGAGCACCTGCTGCGCTCGGTCGGCGTGCTCAACGACATCGAAGCCGGAAGGCTCGGAAGCGATCACCCGCTCGCCCACCAGATCGTCGGAACCATCCGCAATAGGCGTGCGCTGTTTGTCGCCATGTTCCTGCACGACATCGCTAAGGGACGGCCGCAGGATCACTCGCAGGCCGGCGCCGCGATTGCCCGCAAGGTCGGTCCGCGTTTTGGATTGACGGATGCCGAGACTGAAACCGTCGCGTGGCTCGTCGAGCATCATCTCCTGATGTCCAACACCGCCCAGAGCCGCGACCTGTCGGACCCCGCAACCATCAGGGCTTTCGCCGACGTGGTGCAGACCATGGAGCGGCTGAAGCTTCTTCTTCTTCTGACCATTGCCGATATCAAAGCCGTCGGGCCCGGTGTGTGGACGGGGTGGAAAGGCCAGTTGCTGCGCAATCTCTACCATGAGACCGAGATCGTCCTTGGCGGAGGCGCGGCCGATATCGCGCGCTCCGAGCGGGTGCGGCTGGCGCAGGAGGAGTTGCGCAGCGAGCTCTCCGATTGGACGGCCGAACAATTCGACGCCTATGCGGCGCGTCATGCCCCCGGGTACTGGCTGAAGACCGACATCACCCGCCGCGTGAAGCAGGCGCGCTTCGTCAACGAAGCTGAGAAGGCAGGGCGCACCGTCACGACCACATACGAGACGCATCAGTTCCGGGGCGTGACGGAACTCACGGTGTTGTCGCCCGACCACCCGCGTCTGCTGGCGATTGTCACCGGAGCTTGCGCCGCAGCCGGCGGCAACATCGTGGACGCGCAGATCTTCACCACGACGGACGGGATGGCGCTCGACACGATCGTGCTGTCGCGGGCTTTCGATCGGGACGAGGACGAAATGCGGCGCGCAGGACGGGTTGCGAACGCCATCGAGCGGGCGCTAAAGGGCGAGGTCAAGATCGCCGATCTCGTCGACGGCAAACGGCCCGCCCAGGCTCGCGTCAAGCCGTTCCATGTGCCGCCCGAGGTGACGATCGACAATTCCCTCTCGAACCGCCAGACGGTGATCGAGATTTCCGGCCTGGACCGGCCGGGCCTGCTCTACGACCTCACCACCGCGCTCGGCAAGCTTAACCTCAACATTGCGTCCGCCCACATCGTGACCTTCGGCGAGAAGGCGGTGGACGTGTTCTATGTGACGGATCTGACAGGCACCAAAGTCACCCATGCGGGGCGCCAGGCGGCGATCCGGCGCGCCCTGCTGGAGGTCTTCAAGACGGACGAAAGGGAAATCCCCCATCGCCGTAGCGCTTGATTTGTGGGCGTCAGGACCTGATATGTGGCCTGACCCCTTTTTCCCTCGATTTCAGTTGATAGCCGATGAAACCGAACGACACGGAACACCAAAACGCGGCCCCGCAAGCCGATTCCACCTCCGAAGCCGCCGACACCGCCGTGGATCCGGTGGTGACGCTCGAGGCCGAGAGGAACGAGCTGAAGGACAAATTCCTGCGTCTGATGGCCGACATGGAAAACCTGCGCCGTCGGACCGAACGCGAGGTCGCCGATGCGCGGGCCTACGCGGTCGCGAACTTTGCCCGCGATATGTTGAACGTGGCTGATAACGTGCGGCGGGGCATCGAAAACGTGCCGGAGGAGGCCCGCGAGAGCGCCGAGGGCGCCTTCAAGGCGCTCCTCGAGGGTATCGACCTGACCGAGCGGGACCTCCAGAAGACCCTTGAGCGGCATGGGGTCAAGAAGCTCGATCCGCTGGGACAGAAATTCGACCCGCATGTCCATCAAGCCATGTTCGAGGTGCCGAACGCGGATGTGCCGAGCGGAACCGTCGTCCAGGTCGTCCAGTCCGGCTACGTCATCGGCGACCGGGTCCTGCGCCCGGCTCTGGTCGGCGTCGCGAAGGGCGGCCCGAAGACCAACGGCGGCGAGCCGCAGGGTGCCGACAACGCATCTTCCGCCACCTAGCGTGAACCTCCTCGGCCCCCTCAGCGCCGAAACCGTTGGGGTGGCGGTGTTTGCCCTTTCGGGTGCCCTGGTGGCGGCCCGGAAAGGCATGGACCCGTTCGGCTTCGCGCTGCTGGCCGCCGTGACCGGCGTCGGGGGTGGGACATTGCGGGATCTATTGCTGGGTACCCGCCCGGTCTTCTGGGTCGGCGATCCGAGCGATGTGATTGTCTGCCTCGTCGTCGCCGGCGTGATCTTCTGCCTCGGCCCCCGCAGGGTCGGCATTTTCGATGGCGGAAAGCGCGGCCGCGCCTTGCTCTGGGCCGACGCATTGGGGCTCGCCCTGTTTGCCGTGATCGGCACAGGCAAGGCGCTGGCTGCCGGTGTTCCGGCCATCTCGGCGATCGCGCTCGGCACGGTCACCGCCACATTCGGCGGTATCATTCGTGACATGCTGGCCGGAACGACGCCGCTGGTCCTGCGTCAGGAGATCTACGTGACGGCGGCGGCTTTGGGGGCGGGCGTGATGGTCGGCCTCCAGGCGTTCAGGCTCGATCCCGTGACCTGCGGCGTCGCGGGATTTGCGGCTGCATTCGCCCTCAGGGCCCTGGCCCTCCTGCGGGGATGGTCGTTGCCGGCATTTCCGCGTCGGGATTGATCGTCAGAGCGCCATATCGATGCTGTCGATGACGTTGCGAAAGCGCGGCAATGTCTCGGCGCGCTGCGCCACTCGGGCAATCCCCACCATCCTCACATAGCGATCGGCTTCGAAACGGATCGTCTGCATCACGATGATGGGTTCGCCGGACGCGGTATCAACTGCCTTGGCGACGGTTTCATGCCAATCCTGGCCCTTGAACCGGAACGATTCCGCACGCTCGACCGCGACCTCCTTGATGCTCTGGTTGGAGACAAGGGCCGCGCGCGCAAACCGTTCGCGCTGGTCGGTGGTGGGAGGCGGGGGAGCGAGCGAGACGGCGAGGATCACCACCGGCTGTTCAACCGCTTTCACCGTGTCGAGTGGCCCATCGGTCAGCAGCACGGAGTTGCCCGAGAGGACGCGGACCGGGCGGAAACCGGCACGATCGCCGATCCGGAACGGCAGGGCCGAGATCTGTTCGTCGAGCGAGACCGGTCCGCGAAGCGCGACGCTGGTGAGCGCCTTGCGCATCTCCTGCTCGCTATAGCCGTCGTTGCCGCCCTGCACCTGGGCGATGAGGAGGGCCGTCATGTCCGCGCCCTTGACGGCGAGGACCCATTTTCGCCCCTTGATGGGCCCCGTCATGGCGCCGGAGATCAGGAGACCGGACGAGGCACCGACTTTCAGGTTTTCCCGTGCCGTCACAGCGAGACCCTGGCGCTTCAGCGCGTCCTTGGTCAGGCCGGCGACCAATTGGTCGTAGGCCTCGGGCGGCATTTCGGCGAACGTGATGGCGGTGGCCTTCTCGGAATTCTCGAAGCCACTGAAGCGCTTCGACATCACCATGTCGTCGAGCGGCACGATGCCGACGCGCGAGGCCGGCGGAAACACCGGCTCGGCCGCCAATGCCGCCTGCACAGAGAAAATACAGCCAAAGGCGGCGACCAGCAGGCCTCTCATCACGGTCTCCAATACGGTCTCGCTCCAAAAACAGTCGCGATCTAGACTTAGAGCGCGCGTCCGACCTTGCGCAAGGTGAGATTGAGCCGCCCCCCTTGCGGCAACAGGTCCGAGCTGCCGGCGATCAATCGGTCGATCCCATGGTGGATCAGCCGGGCGGGCCCGCCGAACACGATCGCGTCTCCGGAGCGCAGGCGGACGGAGCGGGTCGGGTCCTTGCGATCGAGCCCCCCATAACGAAACAGCGCCGTGTCGCCAAGCGACAGGGACACGACGGGGGCGGCGAATTCCTCCTCGTCCTTGTCCTGGTGCAGTCCCATCCTGGCACCCGGCTCGTAGAAATTGATCAGGCAGGCATCGGGCGGATGCGGATAGCCGCTCAATTCATCCCAGGCGGCGCGAAGCATCGCTGGCATTTCCGGCCACGGCGCGCCGGTCTCCGGATGGGTCGGCTGGTAGCGATAGCCGGTTTCGTCGGAGACCCAGCCGAGCGGTCCGCAATTGGTCATTCTGACCGAAAACGGCTTGCCGGTCTTGGGCATCCGCGGGGTGTAGAGTGGCGCCGCCCGGGTGATCTCGCGGATAGCCGCGAGCAGGTCCTCCTGGGCGGGCCGGTCGAGATAAGCCGGGTAATAGGTGACGCCGGGAGCAAGGGTGAGACTCATCGAGGTCAGCCGAGCGCCTTCCAGAAAATCGTCGTGTCGCAAATCGTGCCGTCCGGATTGAGCGCGTACCCCGGAATGATGCCGGCTTTCGTCCACCCGAGCCGCGCGTAGAGGCGCTCCGCCGGCGTGCCGGTGCCGGTATCGAGGGTAAGGAGCGACAGTTTGCGCTCACGGGCGGCTGCCTCGAGAGCCGTCATGAGCGCAGCGGCGACGCCGCGCTTGCGCGCCGATCGATGCACCAGCAGCTTCCGGACATCGCCACGATGGCGCTGGTTGCACGGACCGTCGAGAGAGAGCTGTACGGTTCCGGACAATGTCCCGTCCACATAGCCGCCGAACAGAATACTCTTGCCTGATGCGACCGCTTCGAGCGTCCCGCCCCACCAGGCTTCGGCATCCGCGACCGTGAACGGCCACATGAAGCTCACCGAGGCGCCGCCATTGACGCAATCGGCCAGAATTTCAGCCAGCCGGCCACGTTCGCGTTCGGCCGTTGCGGCGTCGAGAATGCGAATCTCGCTCATGCGGCCAGGACCTTCTTGTCCTCGACGGTGGTATCGGCCTTCAGCCGGTAGACGAGCGGAATGCCGGTCGCCAGCTCCATCGATGGGATCGTCTCCGGCGTCAGTCCATCGAGCACCATGACGAGCGCGCGCAGGGAATTGCCGTGCGCTGCCACCAACACGCGCTCGCCGCGCATCACCCGCGGCAGGATCTCGCGCATGTAATAGGGCAGCACGCGCGCCACGGTGTCTTTCAGGCTTTCGCCGCCCGGGGGCTGGACGTCATAGGAACGGCGCCAGATATGGACCTGATCCTCGCCCCAGCGGGCGCGGGCGTCATCCTTGTTCAGTCCGGCCAGTTCGCCGTAATCGCGCTCGTTCAGGGCTTCATCCTCAAAGGTCTCGATGCCGGGCTGGCCGATTTCCCGCAGCAGCAATGTGCAGGTGCGTTGCGCCCGCACGAGGTTCGACGTGAACGCGACATCGAATTGTAGGCCGAGAGCCTTCAAGCGCCGGCCGGCCTCGACAGCCTCCTCGACGCCGAGCTCGGTCAGGTCGGGGTCCTTCCAGCCCGTGAACAGGTTCTTGAGGTTCCAATCACTCTGGCCGTGACGGACGAGGACGAGCAGGCGGTTCATAATGGGAGGGCTCCGGAAAAGGGGGGATGAATGGTGAGTAGCGAATGGCGAGTGGCGAATGGAAGAGGGAAAGCGGGTGGCCGAATGTTCTTACCACTCACCATTCGCCACTCGCCATTCGCCTAAAACCCCAACACATCAGCCATCGTGTAATAACCAGGCTTCTTGTCGAACGCCCAAAGCGCTGCTTTCACAGCGCCGCGCGCAAAAAGGGTTCGGTCTTCGGCCCGGTGGGTCAATTCGATCCGCTCGCCCGGCCCGGCAAACATCACGGTGTGTTCGCCCACCACCGTGCCGCCACGCAAGGATGCGAACCCGATATCGCCGCTCTGGCGCGCTCCCGTGTGTCCGTCGCGGGATCGCACCGAGCGGTCTGCCAATGAGATCTGGCGACCGGCGGCGGCGGCCTCGCCTAGAAGAAGCGCGGTGCCCGATGGCGCGTCCACCTTCATGCGGTGGTGCATCTCGGCGATCTCGATGTCGAATTCCTCGCCCAGGGTCGCGGCCGCCTTGCGGACAAGGCCCGCGAGCAGATTGACGCCGACCGACATGTTGCCCGATTGGACGATGCGGGCATGGCGCGCGGCCGCTTCGAGCCGGGTAAAATCATCCGCCTGCAAGCCCGTGGTGCCGACCACGTGGACGATGCGCGCCTGTGCGGCGAGCGCCGCGAACGCGACCGTAGCCGCAGGTGCGGTGAAATCGAGCACGCCATCCGCATCGGCAAAGACCGGCAGAGGATCGTCGGTCACGTTGACCTCGAGCAAACCGATGCCGGCGAGCAATCCGGCATCGTGCTCCAGCGCTTCCGACCCGCTTCGCTCGATCGCACCGACAAGGCGACAGCCCTCGGTCTCGGCGATGGTCCTGATCAGAATACGCCCCATGCGCCCTGCGGCGCCGACGACGACGAGACGCATCTCGCTCATGATCCTGATCTCCTCAATGACGATCGGAGGGAAAGGCCGGCATCAGCCCTCGTGGCCTTCGATGACGATGATTTCGGCGGTGGCATGGCCGTCGCGTTTCTTTTTGACGGCCTGATATTCGGGCGAATCCCAGCAGGCGAGGGCTGCCTCATAGGATGGGAATTCCAGCACGATGTTGCGGCTGCGGCTCTCGCCTTCTACGGCCCGGAACTGACCGCCGCGAACGATGAAGCGCCCGCCGAACTTGGCGAAGGCGGGGCCATTCGAATTCACATAATCCTGATAGGCCTCGGGGTTAGCCACATCGACGCGACCGATCCAGTAGCCCTTCTTCATCACTCGGCTCCCTCGACAAGGACGAATTCCGCCATGCAGGCGCCGTCGCGCTTGGCCTTGGCGGCCTGATATTCGGGCGAATGATAGTAGCGGCGGGCCTGTTCCATCGAGTCGAACTCGATCACGACATTGCGGGGCCGCGCATCGCCTTCCAGCGCCTCGAAGGCGCCACCGCGCACCAGCGGTCGCCCGTGATATTGCCGGATCGCCGCCGTGGCGCCTTTTGCATATTCCGCATAAGCCTCCGGATCGGTGACAGTGACGCGGGCGATCACATAGGCTTTCGGCATGGTCGGCTCCTTGAAACGGGGTGAGGCACCGAACGCCAGCGAGAACCGCTCGTCAAGCCTCGGAGGCGGCAGAAATTTCGTCCATGATGGCCTGCGCCGCCGCTCTCGGATCTGTCGCCCCGATGATCGGGCGTCCGACCACAAGGTGATCTGCCCCGGCATGAATGGCATCAGCCGGCGTGAGGATGCGCTTCTGGTCGCCGGCGGGAGAGCCTGACGGGCGGATGCCGGGCGTCACGATCAATTGCTCGCGCCCCAGGATACCGCGCATCCGGCGCGCCTCCGGAGCCGCGCACACGATGCCGTCGATGCCGATCTCGCGCGCTTGGCCCGCCCGCTTTGCGACGAGGTCGGCGGTGGATCCGGCGGCGTAGCCGGCCTCGATCAGGTCCTGATCGTCGTAGGAGGTGAGCACCGTGACGGCGAGGATCTTGAGCGACGATCCGGCTTTGCCCGCAACCGCCGCCCGCATCGTCTGAGGGTAGGCATGGACCGTCAGGAAAGTGGCGCCGAGGCGCGAGATCGAGCGAACGCCTTCTTCGACCGTGTTGCCGATGTCGTGAAGCTTCAGGTCGAGAAACACCTTCTTGCCGTCGTCGACCAACTCGCGGACGAGATCGAAGCCGCCCGCGTAGGCGAGCTGATAACCGATCTTGTAGAACGCGCCGGCATCGCCGATCCGCCGGATAACCGACCGTGCTTCTTCGACCGAGGGGATATCGAGCCCGATGATGAGCTTGTGGCGAATGTCCTTTGCCGGAGGGTGATCAACGGAAAGGGACATTGCAGACCTCATGCGTTTTTGACTTTGTTGTAAACCCAGACGCGGGCAGGCGGCAGATTGCGCCAGACGCGGTTCGAGCCGCGTGCCCGATGGGATCCGGAGCGCGCCGGGATCGGCGGCACGACCGCGTAGGTGAATTGAATGAAGGGGGCCTCGGGATGCATCACGGCCTGGGCCGCTTCCAGCAGCTCGAGGCGGTGATCCATCGGCTTGGTAAAAAGCGGCAGGCTCGACACGGTCGCGGCGGCGGGTTCCTGCAGGATGCCGGACAGGGTTTCGGCGAGGTCGTAGGCGTCGCCCTGGATGATCGTCGCCTTGGGGAAACGGCGCTTCAGCAGCTGGCAGAATTCCGGGTTGAATTCGACGAGGATCAAGCGATCCTGGGCAACTCCGCGCCTGATCAGCGCGTCGGTAACCGGGCCGGTGCCGGGTCCCAACTCGACCACGGGACCGGGAATCCGCGGGTCGACGTAGGACGCCATCGTGCGCGCCAGGGCCTTGCTGGACGGCATGACGGCGCCGATGGCAAGCGGACGCTCGAGCCACAGACGCAGGAAGCGAGCCTCGTCCTGAAAGCGATCCTTGCCGAGGGCCAATTTTCGATGGCTGGGCCGTTGAAACGACTGAAGCACTGGAACAGACCCCTTGAGCGGCGGATCACGAAGGTTCTTTAGAACTCAAAGAAAACGACCGTCAAGCTAAGTTGGCCCACTAAAGCCATCGAGGAACTCGCGCACCTTGGCAAAGAAGCCCGAGCTCTCGGGATGATTGTCCTTCGAGGATTCCTGTTCGAACTCCGCCAAAAGCTCCCGCTGTCGCTTCGACAACTTCTGTGGCGTTTCCACCGCAACCTGAATGTAGAGGTCGCCCACGTCGCGCGAGCGGAGCACCGGCATGCCCTTGCCTTTGAGGCGGAATTGCTTGCCGGATTGGGTTCCCTCGGGAATTTTCAGACTCGTATCGCCGCCGCCGATGGTCGGCACACTCAAGTCGCCGCCCAGCGCCGCCGTCACGATCGAGATCGGGACCCTGCAGAACAGGTCCGCGCCATCGCGCTGGAAGAACTGATGGGCCTTGATCGACAGGAAAATATAAAGGTCGCCGGCAGGACCGCCGCGGGCGCCAGCCTCGCCTTCACCAGCCAGGCGGATGCGGGTGCCTTCCTCGACACCGGCCGGAATGTTCACCGACAGGGTGCGCTCGCGGGTGACGCGGCCCGCGCCTCCGCAATTGGCGCACGGATCATCGATGACCTCGCCACGACCATGACAATTCGGGCAGGTCCGTTCGATCGAGAAGAACCCTTGCGTCGCCCGCACGCGACCCGCGCCGCCGCAGGTCGGGCATTGCTTCGGTTTCGAGCCGGCCTTTGCGCCGCTGCCGGAGCAGGATTCGCAGGTGATCGAGGTCGGGATCTTAAGTTCGGCGGTCTTGCCCAGAAACGCCTCTTCGAGCGTGATCTCAAGGTTGTAGCGCATATCGGCGCCACGTTCGCGGCCGCCGGTGCTCCGTCCGCCGCGCGTCCGGGTCTCGCCGAAGAAATTTTCAAAAATGTCCGACATGAAGTCGGAGAAATCATTGCCGAAGCCCGGCCCGCCGGCGCCACCGCCATTGGCGAAGGCGGCATGTCCATACCGATCATAGGCGGCACGCTTCTGGCCATCGGACAGCGTCTGGTAGGCCTCGTTGATTTCCTTGAACTTGAGCTCGGCTTCGTGGTTCCCCGGGTTGCGGTCGGGGTGAAATTGCATCGCGAGCTTGCGGAAGGTGGATTTCAGTTCCCCCTCGGTCACGGTCTTCGAAACGCCGAGAACTTCGTAAAAATCGCGTTTGGACATTATATTTTGCCCCTTGGCCGACCTCGCCGCGGCTGCCTGAAAAGGACGGCCTCGATGATCAGATAAGGGTGCCCCTTTTCATGAGCAATCCCCAGGGCAAGCCCCGGGGATTGTGTTGTTTTCCGGATTAAGCGCGCTTCTTCTTGTCATCTTCATCGACTTCCTGGAAGTCGGCATCGATGACGTCATCTTTCTTGGCCTCGGCCTCGGGAGCCTCTTCGCCCCCCTCGGCGCCCTGCGTCGCCTGATACATTGCCTCGCCCAACTTCATGGAGGCCTGCATCAGATCGGTCGTGCGCGCCTTGACGACCTCTGTATCCTCGCCGGCAAGCGCCTGCTTGAGAGCGTCGATCGCGGTCTCGATGCCTTGCTTGTCGGCTTCCGAGACCTTGCTGCCGTATTCGGCGAGCGACTTCTCGGTCGCATGGACAAGGCTCTCGCCCTGGTTCTTGGCTTCCACCAGTTCGCGACGCTTCTTGTCCTCGGCGGCGTTCGCTTCCGCGTCCTTCACCATCTTGTCGATGTCGGCTTCGGAGAGACCGCCGGAGGCCTGGATGCGGATCTGCTGCTCCTTGTTGGTGGCCTTGTCCTTCGCCGTCACGTTGACGATGCCGTTCGCGTCGATGTCGAAGGTCACCTCGACCTGCGGCATGCCGCGCGGGGCCGGCGGAATGCCCATGAGGTCGAACTGGCCGAGCAGCTTGTTGTCCGCCGCCATCTCGCGCTCACCCTGGAAGACCCGGATGGTGACCGCGTTCTGGTTGTCTTCGGCGGTCGAGAACACCTGGCTCTTCTTGGTCGGGATCGTCGTGTTGCGCTCGATCAGACGCGTGAACACACCGCCCAGGGTCTCGATGCCCAGCGAGAGCGGGGTGACGTCGAGAAGCAGCACGTCCTTGACATCGCCCTGAAGCACGCCGGCCTGGACTGCCGCGCCGATGGCCACGACTTCGTCCGGGTTGACGCCCTTGTGGGGCTCCTTGCCGAAGAACGACTTCACGACTTCCTGGATCTTGGGCATGCGGGTCATGCCGCCGACGAGAACGACCTCGTCTATCTGGCCAGCCGAGAGGCCCGCATCCTTGAGCGCCTTCCTGCACGGCTCGATGGTCTTCTGGACGAGATCGTCCACCAGGGACTCGAACTTGGCGCGCGAGAGCTTGAGCGCGAGGTGCTTGGGACCGGTCGCATCCGCCGTGATGTAGGGCAGGTTGATCTCGGTCTGCTGGGTCGAGGACAGCTCGATCTTCGCCTTCTCGGCTGCTTCCTTGAGGCGCTGAAGGGCAAGCTTGTCCTTGGTCAGGTCGATGCCCTGCTCCTTCTTGAACTCGGCCGCGAGGTATTCGACGAGGCGCATGTCGAAGTCTTCGCCGCCCAGGAAGGTGTCGCCGTTGGTGGACTTCACCTCGAAGACGCCGTCGCCGATCTCGAGGATCGACACGTCGAAGGTGCCGCCGCCGAGGTCGTAGACCGCGATGGTGCCATGCTGCTTCTTATCGAGGCCGTAGGCGAGGGCCGCCGCGGTCGGCTCGTTGATGATGCGCAGGACCTCCAGACCGGCAATCTTGCCGGCATCCTTGGTCGCCTGCCGCTGGGCATCGTTGAAATAGGCCGGAACCGTGATGACCGCCTGGGTGACCGGCTGGCCGAGATAGGCCTCCGCCGTCTCCTTCATCTTCTGCACCGTGAAGGCAGAAATCTGCGAGGGCGAATATTGCTTGCCGTCGACCTCGACCCACGCGTCACCGTTCGGGCCTTTGACGATCTTATAGGGAACGAGATCCATGTCCTTCTTGGTCATGGGGTCGTCGAAGGTGCGCCCGATGAGGCGCTTGATGGCGAAGAACGTGCGTTCCGGGTTGGTCACGGCCTGCCGTTTGGCGGCCTGACCGACGAGACGCTCGCCGTCATCCGTGAAAGCAACGATGGACGGGGTCGTCCGCGCGCCTTCCGCATTTTCAATCACTTTGGGCTGCGAGCCTTCCATAACGGCGACGCAGGAATTGGTGGTGCCGAGGTCGATACCAATGACTTTACCCATGGCGGGATCCCTCACTTTCAAGCAGACCGCCGGGCCCCGAAGCGGCCCGGCCCATGGCTGAACGTTGATGATAGTCGGAGACGCCCGAACGAGCGCCCCCAGTGCAATCGCTGATATAAGAAGGGCTTGAGAAGGCCGCAAGTCGATGTTGAAGCCTCATTTGCCCCGATTTACGCCGCAAGGCCGCGTGTTGCCGGATGCCGCCGACCTTTGTGGGCGAATTTTGTTGGAAAATCTCAGAGTTTTTCGGGCGTTACAGGCCGCGCTTGACCTCCGCCAATGCCGTCCCGAGGGCATCGGCGAAGCTTTCGCGCTCTTCCGGTGAGAGATCCCGAGCAATCACCACCTCCTCGCCGCGGGAGTTGAGGGCGAGGCGCTGCAGGCCGAAATCCTCGTCGATCTGGCGATCAAGACGCGTCCAGAGCGGGTTGAAGCACCATTCCCGGCCGACCCCGCGCGGATCGACCTTGCGCAGCAGCAGCCTGACCGGCGTCAATTCGAGGATTTCAAACGCCAGTCCCTGCCGGTAGCTCGCCCGGAAGGCCACGTAGACGCCGAGAAGATCGAGGCAAAGGAAGCCGAGAACCGGCCAGAATCCGAGGACCACGAAGGGAAGACCGACGATGATCGAGGCGATGCCGAGCAGCATCATGAGAACACGAAAACCCTGCGGTCCCAATGACCGATGGGGCCGGATCTCGGCCGCGAAAACCGGCCTGTCCAACGGATGCGACGGGTTCAGGATCATCTTGCGGGTCCCCGTGCGGTGATTATAACGCGTTCATGCCTGAACCCAAACGGTCACCCCGCCGCGTTCCCAGCAAGTCTGCAGAGCCCAGCGCGCCCCTTGCCGCGAGCCGCGCGATCGCGAAAAGCGCCGCGAAGACGGCGGCGATCCGCGCACCGAAGCCGGTGGACCACGACACCCTCGTGGAAATTTTCCGGCGGTTTCACGATGCCGACCCAGAACCGAAGGGCGAGTTGGAATACACCAACCCCTACACGCTCCTGGTCGCCGTGGCGCTCTCCGCGCAGGCGACGGACGTCGGCGTCAACAAGGCCACCCGCCCCCTGTTCGCCATCGCCGACACGCCGCAAAAGATGCTCGCTTTGGGCGAGGAGGGGCTGCGCCAGCACATCAGGACGCTGAATTTCTTCAACACCAAGGCCAAGAACGTGATCGCCCTCGCCAAAAGGCTGGTCGAGGAATACGGCGGCGAGGTGCCCGATAGCGTCGAAATTCTCGAGACGTTGCCGGGGGTCGGGCGCAAGACCGCCAGCGTCGTGGTCAATGTGGCGTTCGGAAACCCGCGGATCGCGGTGGATACCCACATTTTCCGGGTCACGAACCGTATCCCCTTTGCCATCACCAAGACGCCGCTGGAAACGCAGGTGGCGCTGGAGGCCCGCGTGCCGTCGGAATTCCGGCTCCACGCCCATCATTGGCTGATCCTGCACGGCCGTTACATCTGCAAGGCGCGCAAGCCCGAATGCTGGCGCTGCCCGATCAGCGATCTCTGCCGCTACCCGGACAAGACGCTCGGCTAGACTTCAACCGAAGACGATGAGGCCGGCAAGGCCCGCCGCACCGACGATGATCCGCCACCAGGCGAACGGGGTGAAGCCGTGCCGGGATACGTAGTCCAGCAGGGTCCTGACGACGAAAAGCGCGGATACGAAGGCCGCGATGAAGCCGAGGACGATGATCTGCACGTCATCGGCCGTGAGGATGCTGTAGTTCTTGAGCAGGTCATACGCGAAGGCGCCCGCCATGGTCGGCATGGCAAGAAAGAACGAGAATTCGGCGGCGGCGCGCTTGTCGGCGCCGAGCAGCATGCCGCCGACGATCGTCGCCCCGGAGCGCGAGACGCCCGGCACCATGGCGAGGCATTGCAGGAAGCCGATCTTCACATACATCGCGAGCGGGAATTTCGTGGCGTCCGTGTGAGTCGCCTTGAGAGGCATCGCGTCCACCATCATCAGGACGAAGCCGCCGGCGATCAAGGTCATGCAGACGATCCAGGGATTGAACAGCACCTCCTTGATGAAACTATGAAACGCTGCGCCGATCAGCGCCGCCGGAAGGAAAGCCACGAATACGCCGATGACGAAGCGGCGAGCGTCTGGGTCGTAGGGAAGGGCCCTGGCGATCTTCCACAAGCGACCGAAATACACGGACAGGATCGCAAGAATCGCGCCGAGCTGAATCAGCACCTCGAACGTCTTACCGTTGGATTCGAAACCGAGAAAGTGACCGATCAGCAGGAGGTGGCCGGTGGACGAGACCGGCAGGAATTCGGTCAAGCCTTCCACGAGGCCGAGAAACAGCGCCTCGAACATTTGCGACATTGTTGAAAATCCTCAGACGGGCGCCACTTGCGGGCGGGCCCACCGTGCTGTCAAGGGCGACTGCGCGCCACGCGCTCCACGCCTGCGTCAGGGACATGTGATTCACCAAAAGTCCTTACGAACTCTTAAGGAAACACGGCCTTATTCTCGCCGCCTGTTTCGCGTCTGAGACGTTCATGGCCATCCTGCATTCGCATCCTTTTTGTCCGCAATCGCGGTTCGCACGCCTTCTCCTGGGCGAGTTCGGTATCGAGTCCGAGCTCGTCGAGGAGAAGCCGTGGGAGCGGCGTGTGCCGTTTCTCGAAATCAATCCGGCCGGCAACCTGCCGGTGCTCGTGGATGACAGCGGTCTCGTGGTGCCGGGTGCGGGCGTGATCGCCGAATTTCTGGACGATACGAGGGGCCCGGTGCTGGCCGATCGACGCTTCCTGCCCCAGGGAGTGGTCGAACGGGTCGAAGTCCGGCGATTGCTCGACTGGTTTCTCGTGAAGTTCCACGAGGAGGTGTCGGATTATCTCGCCACCGAGAAGATCTACAAGCGCTTCATGCCACTGGAACTCGGCGGCGGCGCGCCCGACATGTCGGCGATTCGCGCCGCGCGGGCCAATGTGCGATATCACCTCAATTACATCGGATACCTCATCGCGACGCGAAACTGGCTCGCAGGCGACCAATTGACCTATGCCGACCTTGCGGCGGCGGCCCACCTGTCGGTGGTGGATTATCTCGGCGACGTGCCATGGGAAGAAAACGAGACAGCGAAGCTTTGGTACGCCCGGATCAAGTCCAGGCCGTCCTTCCGCACGCTCCTGGCCGATCGGGTCCCCGGGATGGCGCCCTCCGAGCAATACGAGAACCTCGACTTCTGACCGGCGAAGCCCTCAAGCGCGCTTTCGTGGCGCGCGCGAAAGCTCTCGGCTTCGACATCGTGCGCGTGACCCGTCCCGACGCCATGCCGCTCGCGCCCGAGCGGCTTCAGGCATGGCTGGAGCAGGGCTATCACGGCTCGATGGACTGGATGGCGGAGACGGTCGAGCGTCGGGTCGATCCGCAGGCGCTCTGGCCCGAGGTGCGCAGCGTGATCCTGCTCGGCCTGAACTACGCGCCCGCCACCGACCCGCTCGCCACCCTCGCCCACAAGGACCGCGCCTCGATCTCGGTCTATGCCCGCAATCGGGATTATCACGACGTCATCAAGGGCAAGCTGAAGGAGGCCGCCGGCATGCTGGCCGCCAAAGGCGGATCGGACGTCAAGGTCTTCGTCGACACCGCGCCGGTGATGGAAAAGCCGCTTGCGGAAGCGGCGGGCCTCGGCTGGCAGGGTAAGCACACGGTCATCGTGTCGCGCGAGTTCGGCAATTGGCTGTTTCTCGGCGCGGTCTTCACCACCGCCGAATTGCCGGTCGACGAGCCGGAGACGGACCATTGCGGCTCCTGCCGCCGCTGCCTCGACATCTGCCCGACCAACGCCTTCCCGGCGCCCTATCAACTGGATGCGCGGCGCTGCATTTCCTACCTGACCATCGAGCACAAGGGCCACATTCCGGCAGAGCTTCGCACCGGCATCGGCAATCGGATTTTCGGCTGCGACGATTGCCTTGCGGTCTGCCCGTGGAACAAGTTTGCCCAAGCGGGGCGCGAAGTGCGCCTGATGCAGCGGGACGATCTCGCGGCCTTGCCGCTGGCAGACCTCGCCCGCCTCGATGATCCTGCTTTTCGGGCCCGCTTTGCCGGAACGCCAATCAAGCGCACGGGGCGTGACCGGTTCGTCCGCAACGTGCTGATCGCCATCGGCAATTCCGGGAGCGCCGAGCTGGCGGACGAGGCCGTACGGCTGCTCGACGATGCCTCGCCGCTGATCCGCGCCATGGCGGTGTGGGCGATCTCGCGATTGCGTCCCGCGCAAGTCGACGCATACGCCGATGGACGCCTCGCCGACGAACAGGATGCCGACGTACGGGCCGAATGGGCTCGGGCGCTTTCCTCTCACCGCGTTATCGAGACTGCCTCATGAACCTGTTCGTCTTCGGCTTCGGGTACACGGCGCAAGCCCTTGTCCGGTCTCCGGCGCAGCAATGGTCTCGCGTCGCCGGGACTGTCCGGGACGCCGCCAAGGCCGAGCGCCTGCGGGCGGAAGGCATCGCCGCCTGCACGTTCGAGGACGTGGCGATGGTGACCGAGGAAATCCGGCGCGCCGACGCCATCCTCGTCTCGACCCCGCCGGCCGACGGCGCTGATCCAACCTATGCGCGATACGCCGGCCTCATCGAAAAAGCGGGCCGCGAAGCATGGCTCGGCTATCTCTCGACCACGGGGGTCTATGGCGATCAGGCCGGAGGCTGGGTCGACGAGACGGTGCCGCCCGACCCTCGAAACGGGCGATCCTCGCGACGCGTCGAGGCGGAACGCTCCTGGCTCGAATTGGGCGCGCGGTCGCGCCTGACTGTTGCGATCTTCCGCCTTGCCGGCATCTACGGGCCGGGTCGGAATGCCTTCGTGTCGCTCGCACGCGGCACGGCGCAGCGTATCGTCAAGCCCGGCCAGGTTTCCAACCGCATTCACGTGGATGATATTGCGGCCGTACTCGCCGCATCCATCGCGCGCCCGCGCTCGGCCGAGATCTACAACGTGTCGGATAACGAGCCCGCGCCGCCACAGGACATCATTGCCTACGCGGCAAAACTCGCCGGCATTCCCGTGCCGCCGGACATTCCGTTCGAGCGGGCCGAACTCAGCCCGATGTCGCAAAGCTTCTATGCGGAAAACAAGCGCATCTCGAACCGTCTGATCCGCGAGGAACTCGGCGTCCGCCTTCGCTATCCGACCTACCGCGAAGGGCTTGAGGCGCTCTACGCCAGCGGCGAATACGATCAGGCGACGTGACGGTCCGCGCCCGGACCGAAATGGTCGATGTAGCGCGGGTTGATGTTGGCGACAGGCAGGATGACGAGCACGTCGGTGGTGCCGAAACGCCTGTCGACGACAGCGCCCTTTCCGAATGTCGCTCCAAGCCGCAGGTAGCCCTTGATCAACGGCGGCAAGGCGCGGAGCGCAGCCTTCTGGTCGACCATTTCCTTGGGAAGCAGATCCATCGCCGTTCCGCATTCGGGCAAGGCCGAGGCTTCCCACTCGCCGGTGGCGCTGGCGAAATGGTGGAGGAAGCTCAACGGCAGGGAGAGCTTGCCCGGATCGGTGCCCTCAAGGCTGGCG
Source organism: Microvirga brassicacearum (assembly GCF_008757455.1). Lineage (GTDB taxonomy): Bacteria > Pseudomonadota > Alphaproteobacteria > Rhizobiales > Beijerinckiaceae > Microvirga > Microvirga brassicacearum. The sequence continues at coordinate 435,075 of NZ_VCMV01000013.1, forward strand.
CAGCCGATCATGACGTCGATGCGATGGTGCAGGACGTAGGCCCAGATGCCGTGCCAGAGCAATTCGACCGTGCGCTTGTTGCGGAAAGGCTTGAGGACGCAGGAGCGGCCGAGTTCCAGAAAACGCAAATTTGGATGGGCGCGGATCATCGGCGCCAGATCGTATTCGCCCGCCGTGTAGAAACCCCAATTGCGGTCGGCCACTTCCTGCCGCAGCAGCCTGTAGGTCCCGACCACTTTCGGCTTTGCCGCCCGGAAAGGTTTGGCTTTCACGTCATGATCGAGAACCAGCAGGTGATCGCAAAGCAGGTCGAAATCGTCGATGTCACGCCGTGACAGGATCGAGGCGCCGTTCGGGGCGGCCGACATCTCGTCATAGAATACCTTGTAGCGGAGCCTCTGGGCGCGGCGGATGTCGCGCGTCGTCGTGGCGAGGCGCACTTCGAGCGAACCGAGGCGGCCGAGGACCGGATTGAGCGTGCCATGATCCCGCACCGTCCGGTTTCGACTTGGCAACAGATCGCCCATGCTCCGGGGCCGTGTGATCGCGGGCTGGTATTCCGGCCCGCTGGCAGGCGCAATCGGAGAGGGAATCATCAAAACCTCGCTCGGCCGGGGGCCGTTTCGGGGAGCATCCGCTTTTCGGGGACGATCCCCTTTTCGGGGCGAATGTTGCGCCTTGCTTCGTGACATAGGGCTCATCTTAAACGGTATTGTGACAACGAAATCCGTGGACAAAGAGGGGCTTGCCGGTTCTCGATCAAATTCTGTCACATTTCACGGCTTCACGCAGCGTTTGGTCGCCGATCCGCCTGCGCCCGGTAGGAGAGAGCCTCCGCCAGATGGATGCGCCGCACTTTGTCGTCTCCGTCGAGATCGGCCAGCGTCCGCGCCACCTTGAGCACGCGATGAAAGCCGCGCGCCGAAAGCCGCATTGCGTTGGCGGCATCATGGATTAACGCGGTGCCGTCGGAATCGGGTTGCGCGATCTGTTCGATCACCGGTGCCGGGCAGGCGGCGTTCGTGGAAACACCCGCAAGGCCGAGGGCGGTGAAGCGCCGGGCCTGCCGCTCGCGGGCAGCGGTAACCCGCGCCTTGACCTCCGCGGAGCCTTCCGTTGGAGGCGGCAGGATGAGGTCCGACGCGGTCACGGCCGGCACTTCGATGGACAGATCGATCCGATCCAGCAACGGCCCCGACATCCGCGCCTGATACTGCGCCATGCAGCGCTCGTTCGGCTGTCGGCGGCACACGTAGCCCGGTTCCGTCGCCTGCCCGCAACGGCAGGGATTCATCGCCGCCACGAGCTGGAATCGCGCAGGGTAAGTGATCCGGTGATTGGCGCGGGCGATAAGGATTTCCCCGGCTTCCAATGGCTGCCTCAGGGAATCGAGCACCTGCGGCTGGAATTCCGGCATCTCGTCGAGAAACAGAACGCCGTTATGCGCCAGCGACGCCTCTCCCGGTCGGGCATTGAGGCCGCCGCCGACCAAAGCCGCCATCGAGGCCGAATGGTGCGGCGCCCGAAAGGGCCGGCGGCTTGAAAGGGCGCCGTTGGCGAGCAGGCCCGCGACCGACTGAATCATGGATATCTCCAGGAGCTCGCGCGGCGTCAACGGCGGAAGAATCGAGGGAAGCCGTTGCGCCAGCATCGATTTTCCGGCTCCTGGCGGCCCGCTCATCAGGAGGTTGTGGGCGCCTGCCGCGGCGATCTCCAGGGTGCGTTTGGCGCTTTCCTGGCCCTTGATATCGCGCAGGTCGGGCAGCATGCCGGGTGATTGCATGATCGCCGGCTCGGGGCGGGACATCACCTGCGTGCCTTTGAAATGGTTGGCGAGCTGGATCAGCGTCCGGGGCGCCAGAATTTCGAGGTCGCTTGAGGCCCAGGCGGCTTCCGAGCCGCAGGCATGGGGACAGATGAGTCCATGTTCGCGCCCGTTGGCCGCCATCGCGGCAGGCAGCACCCCGGCGACCGACGTGATCGAACCATCGAGCGCAAGCTCTCCGAGAACCGTGAAGCCGCTGAGGGCATCGGCGGGAATTGCCCCCATGGCGGCCATGACGCCGAGTGCGATGGGAAGATCGTAATGGCTGCCTTCCTTCGGCAGATCAGCGGGGGCGAGGTTGACGGTGATGCGCTTTGCCGGCAGCGAGAGCCCGGAGGCGATCAGCGCCGAACGGACACGCTCGCGGGACTCGGCCACCGCCTTGTCGGCGAGGCCGACAATCATGAAAGCGACGTTGCCGGGCGCGATCTGGACCTGCACGTCGACCGCCCGCGCTTCGATGCCCTCGAAGGCGACAGTTGAAACCCGCATGACCATCTCGTCATTCTCCCGTCAGTTCCGCTGTGTTTAGCGAATGCGGGTGAAATGCGATAGTGTTTCATTTTGCCGGATGCGAGGGTGGCTCAGGCTTCGCTTTTCAGCCGGTAGAGCGCTTCGAGTGCCTCCCGCGGCGTCATCTGATCCGGGTCGATGTCCCCCAGCGCCTCGCGCAAAGCATCCCGCTCTACGGCGGTCGATGGCGGGCGCACCGGAACTGCGAATAACGGCAGGTCATCGAGCAGCGCCTGCTTGGGACTTTCCCGATCCGTCCGCTCCAGTTCGGTCAGGATCGTTCGCGCGCGCTCAACGACCGCTGGCGGCAATCCCGCAAGACGTGCCACCTGAAGGCCATACGACCGATCGGCGGCGCCGGGTACGACCTCGTGGAGAAACACCACCTCGTTGTTCCATTCGGTCACCTTGAGCGTCGCGTTCTCGATGCGCTCGAGCCGGTCGGCCAGCGCGGTCAATTCGTGGAAGTGGGTCGCGAACAGGGCCCGGCAGCGATTGGCCTCGTGTAAGTGCTCGATGGCCGCCCACGCGATCGACAATCCGTCAAACGTCGCGGTGCCACGACCGATCTCGTCGAGGATCACCAGCGAGCGCGCCGTTGCCTGATTGAGGATGGCAGCCGTCTCGACCATCTCGACCATGAAGGTCGAGCGTCCGCGTGCCAGATCGTCGGCGGCGCCAACGCGCGAGAAGAGCCGGTCGACGATGCCGATATGGGCCTGTTTGGCTGGTACGAACGCGCCCATTTGCGCCAGCACCACGATCAGCGCGTTCTGGCGCAGATAAGTCGACTTGCCGCCCATGTTGGGACCGGTGATGAGCAGGATGTGCCCGCCATCGATGCCGGACAGGTTCGAATCGTTCGCGATGAACGACTGGCCATCGCGTTTGAGGGCCGCTTCGACCACGGGGTGACGCCCGCCCTTGATATCGAAGGCGAGGCCGTCGTCGATGATCGGGCGAACCCAATCGAGCTGCACGGCGAGTTCGGCGAGGCCCGCTGTGACGTCCACCACGGCCATCGCCTCGGCACCGGACGCGATCTCCGCCGAGAGCCCGACGAGTTCGCCTGCCATCGTGTCGAACAATCCGAGTTCGATGCGTAAGGCGCGGTCGGACGCGGAGGCGATCTTCGATTCCAGCTCGCCCAGTTCGACGGTGGAGAACCGCATCGCGCCCGCCATCGTCTGGCGATGAACGAACGTCGCCTTCCACGGCTCCTTCAGCAGATCCTCGCCGACATTCTGCGGCACTTCCACGTAATAGCCGATCATGTGGTTGTGCTTCACGCGCAAGGTGCGGCAGCCGGTTTCCGTTGCGTAGCGCGATTGCAGGGCGGCAATGAAACGGCGGGAATCCTGTTGCAGCTCGCGCAATTCGTCGAGGTTCGGGTCGTAACTCGGCCGAACGAATCCGCCATCGCGCCGGAGCAGCGGCAGTTCATCGGCGAGTGCTGCCGCCAACCTGTCGGCGATCGCCGTAGGCAAGGCCCCCAGAACTTCGGCGGCATCCGCGAACTCCCGCGGAAGTTCGGTTTGCGCGAGAAGCGCGCCGAGGTCGCGCGCCGCGAACAGGCCGTCGCGTACGCAGGCGAGATCGCGCGGACCGCCGCGTCCAAGACCGAGGCGCGAGAGCGCACGTGCAAGATCCGGGGATCGCTTCAGAATCCGCCGGACGCCCTCGCGAAGGACATTGTTTTCGACCAGAAAGCTCACCGCGTCGTGCCGGTCGCGAATGGCGTCGGCCCCGGTGAGAGGCCCGGCCAGCCGTTCGGCCAGCAGACGTGCGCCGCCCGGTGTTACGGTGCAGTCGATGGCGGCCAGCAGGCTGCCGGCCCGCTCGCCCGAGAGGGTTCGGGTCAGTTCCAGATTGGCGCGGGTCGCCGCGTCGATGGCAAGCGCCGAACCGGATTGGCCGCGCGTCGGCGGGTTGAGAACCGGGCGGCTGCCGATCTGCGTCTTTTCGATGTAGAACAAAGCCGAGCCTGCGGCCGAGATCGCGGCGCGGTCGAACGAGCCGAAGGAATCGAGGGTCGCAACCCCGAAATAATCCTTGAGACGGCGTTCGGCGGAGGCCGGATCGAGACCATCCCGCGACAACGGTGTGATCGACGCGCGGGTCTCGCGCCAGAAGGCGGCGAGTTCGGCATCGTCCTGAATGCTGTCCGGCAGGAGGATTTCACGCGGCTCGAACCGGGCGATTTCAGCCGGGAGACCGGGCCCATCGGTTTCGCTCAGGGCGAAGTGGCCGGTCGAGATATCGACGGCCGCCAAACCGTAGCGCCATTCGGTCTCGGAGACGCGGCGCCGCGCCACGGCGAGGAAGAAGTTGGGGCGGCCCGGATCGAGCAGGCGCTCCTCCGTGATCGTGCCGGGGGTGACGAGACGGACCACGTCGCGGCGAACCACGGATTTGGCACCCCGCTTCTTCGCCTCCGCCGGATCCTCCATCTGCTCGCAGACGGCGACCCGATGGCCGAGGCCGATCAGGCGTTGCAGGTAATCGTCGGCGCGATCGATCGGCACGCCGCACATGGGAATGTCATGGCCCTGGTGCTTGCCCCGTTTCGTCAGCACGATCCCCAGGGCACGGCTGGCGATCTCGGCGTCGTCGAAGAAAAGCTCGTAGAAGTCGCCCATCCGGTAGAACAGGAGGCAATCCGGATTGGCCGCCTTGATCTCCACGTATTGCGCCATCATCGGCGTCACGCGGGTGTCCATGGCCGCTGCTTTGATTGCGACCGGATCGGATTCGGGGATCTCTGGGGGTTGGTAGAGGGCTTGCGATGACATCAAGCCCTTCCTAGCAAACCCGGCCGGGTCTTTCATCCGGGGATTGGCCCTTGGGGGCCGGGGATGTGGACAAGTCTTGAGGTTTGGCTCGTCAATGCCCTAATGTCGCAGCCCCTCTTTCGGAAACGTCCAACCATAAAGTCGCATCGCCAATGACCGACACCCCTCCGATTCGCCGCAACCGCCCTACCTTCACCGACCAGGAGGCGCTGCAGTTCCATTCGCAGGGGCGTCCGGGGAAGCTCGAAGTCGTGCCGACGAAGCCGATGGCAACGCAGCGCGACCTCTCGCTCGCCTATTCGCCGGGCGTAGCGGTGCCCGTGCTGGCAATCGCGGCCGATCCGTCGCTTGCCTTCGACTACACCACCCGCTCCAACATGGTGGCGGTCATTACCAACGGAACGGCGATCCTCGGCCTCGGCAATCTCGGTGCCCTTGCGGCAAAGCCGGTGATGGAGGGCAAGGCCGTCCTGTTCAAGCGTTTCGCAGATGTGGATTCGATCGATCTCGAGATCGACACCGAAGACCCGGACGCCTTCATCAATTCGGTGCGTTACCTTGGGCCTTCGTTCGGCGGCATCAATCTCGAAGACATCAAGGCTCCCGAATGCTTCATCATCGAAGAGCGCTTGCGCGAACTCATGGACATTCCCGTCTTCCATGACGATCAGCACGGCACCGCGATCATCGCGGCGGCGGGCCTCATCAATGCGCTGCATCTTACCAACCGCGACATGGCCAAGACGAAGCTGGTCGTGAACGGGGCCGGTTCTGCCGGCATTGCGTGCACGGAGCTTTTGAAAGCAATGGGCTTTGCGCCCAACAACGTCGTTCTGTGCGACACCAAGGGCGTGATCTATCGCGGCCGCACAGAGGGCATGAACCAGTGGAAATCGGCCCACGCCGCCGAGACGAACGCGCGCACGCTTGCCGAGGCGATGGCCGGCGCCGACGCGGTGTTCGGCCTGTCCGCCAAGGGCGCGTTCACCGACGAGATGATCCGCTCCATGGCGCCGAACCCGATCATCTTCGCGATGGCGAACCCTGATCCGGAAATCACCCCCGAGGAAGTCGCGCATGTTCGCGACGACGTCATCATCGCGACGGGCCGGTCCGACTACCCCAACCAGGTCAACAACGTCCTGGGCTTTCCCTACATCTTCCGTGGCGCATTGGACGTGCAGGCGACGACCATCAACATGGAGATGAAGATCGCGGCCGCCGAGGCGCTGGCGGCGCTGGCGCGCGAAGACGTGCCCGACGAGGTCGCGGCGGCCTATCAGGGTTCCCGGCCCCGGTTCGGCCGGGAATACATCATCCCGGTGCCGTTCGATCCGCGCTTGATCCACACCATTCCGACGGCGGTCGCGCGGGCGGCGATGGATAGCGGCGTTGCCCGCAGGCCGATCGTGGACATGCGCTCCTACAAGGCCCAGCTCTCCGCGCGGCGTGACCCGGTCGCAGGCACGCTGAACGGCATTTTCGAGCGCGTGCGGCGCTTTCCGAAACGGGTCGTGTTCGCCGAAGGCGAAGAGGAAAAGGTCATCCGCGCCGCGATCTCGTTCGTCAACCAGGGCCTCGGCAGGGCCATTCTGGTGGGGCGCGAGGACCGTATCCTGGAAACGGCGACGGCTGCCGGAATCGAGCTCGAAGGCCGCGAGGGCGTCGAGCTTCACAATGCCCGGCTGTCGCATCGCAACAGCACCTACGCGCAATTCTTGTACGAGCGCCTGCAACGCAAGGGATTCCTCTTTCGCGATTGCCAGCGCCTGATCAATCAGGACCGCAACCACTTTGCGGCGTCCATGGTGGCGTTGGGAGACGCCGACGCCATGGTGACGGGCGCGACCCGCAATTATTCGACCGTTCTCGACGATGTCCGGCATGTGATCGACGAGAAGCCGGGTCATCGCGTCATCGGCCTTTCCCTGTGCCTTGCACGCGGCCGGACCGTCCTTGTGGCGGATACGGCGATTCACGAGTTGCCGACCGCTCAGGAATTGGCCGAGATCGCCATCGAAGCGGCAGGCGTCGCGCGCCGCCTGGGCTACGAGCCCCGCGTCGCGCTCCTGTCCTTTTCGAATTTCGGACAACCGAAGGCCGAGCGGGCGGAGAAAATCCAGGAAGCCGTCCGGATTCTCGACGGGATGCGGCTCGATTTCGAGTATGACGGCGAAATGTCGGCCGATGTGGCGTTGAACCGGGAGCTGATGGCGCAGTATCCGTTCAGCCGCCTCACGGGACCAGCCAACGTGCTGGTGATGCCGGCATTTCACTCCGCGTCGATCTCGACCAAGATGCTGCAGGAGCTTGGGGGCGCCATGGTCCTTGGCCCTATGGTGGTGGGCCTCGACCGGCCTGTGCAGATCGTTTCGCTGGGTGCCACCGATGCCGACATCGTCAATATGGCGGCGCTGGCAGCTTACAATATCGGGGGATAGTGCCGGCTGCTGATCGGTGTTATCCGACGATCGGTAACATAATTCAGGGGACGTTCGTGGTTGCTCAAAATCCCACTACGGTCGTGTTCGACGTCGGCAATGTCCTGCTGCGCTGGGACCCGCGCAACCTGTATCGCCAGATCTTTGCCGACGAGGCCGAGATGGAGTGGTTCCTGTCGGATGTGTGCACGCCGCACTGGAACATCGAGCAGGATCGCGGGCGCGATTGGGACGAGGCGGTGGCGCTTCTGACAAAGGACTTTCCGGCTTACGAGAGTCCCATCCGGGCTTTCCATCAGCGCTGGGAAGAAACCGTGTCGGGCACCATCGAGGTGAATGTCGAGCTGCTCGGCCGGCTGCGCGGGGCCGGCATTCCGAATTATTGCATCACGAACTTCTCCGGCCCCAAATTCCAGATTTCGCAAGCGCGCTACCCGTTCCTCGCGGGCTTCGACGGCATCATCGTATCCGGCGACGAGCAGCTTCTGAAGCCCGAGCCTGAAATCTACAACCTGCTCCTCAGCCGCTACGGCCTGGAGGCCGGTGATTGCGTCTTCGTCGACGATTCGAAGGCCAATGTAGAGGGCGCCCGGGCCGTCGGCATGCATGCGATCCACTTCGTCGAGCCGATGGACCTGGCAGCCGAACTGCGCGGCTACGGCATCAAGGCCTGAGGCCGGCTTGCTCTCGGCGACCGCATGGGCGATCAGGCATCATGCGCGCTTTTGAGACTTCACTGCCGATCGATGAGGTTCTGGCCGAACTGACGACGAGCCTTCGCGCGCGTTCCAATGCCGTGCTCGTTGCGCCGCCGGGTGCAGGCAAGACGACGCGGGTGCCGCTGGCGCTGCTCGACGAGCCGTGGGTGGCCGGCCGCAAGCTCATCCTGCTCGAACCCCGGCGTCTCGCGGCCCGCGCGGCGGCCGACCGCATGGCCCGGACACTTGGCGAAGAGGTCGGCGAGACCATCGGCCTGCGCGTCCGCCTTGGCTCGAAGATCAGCCGCAAGACCCGCATCGAAGTAGTGACCGAGGGCGTCTTCGCCCGCATGATCCTCGACGATCCGGGGCTCGACGGCATCGCCGCCGTGCTCTTCGACGAATTCCACGAGCGTTCTCTCGATGCGGATCTCGGCCTCGCGCTTGCCATCGATGCGCAGGGCGGCCTGCGCGACGACCTGCGGCTCCTCGTGATGTCCGCGACCCTCGACGGCGCCCGCGTCTCGCGGCTTCTGGGAGACGCTGCGGTGATCGAATCCGAAGGCCGCGCCTTTCCGGTCGAGACGCGCTATCTGGGCCGTGATCCCAACCGCCGCATCGACGAGCAGGTGGCAGATGCGGTCACCCGAGCCCTGCGGGCAGATTCAGGCTCCATCCTTGTCTTCCTGCCGGGGCAGGGCGAGATCCGGAGGGTGGATCTGCTCCTGCGCGATCGCGTGAAGGACCCGCTGATTGATCTGGCGCCGCTCTATGGCGCGCTCGACCGCGCCGAGCAGGATCTCGCCGTCGGCCCGCTTGCGGCCGGCCGCCGGAAGGTGGTGCTCGCCACCTCCATCGCCGAAACGTCGCTGACGATCGAAGGCGTGCGCGTCGTCATCGATTCCGGGCTCGCGCGCATCCCCGTCTATGAGCCCGATATCGGCCTGACGCGGCTTGAGACCGTGCGCGTCTCGCGCGCCGCCGCCGATCAGCGACGGGGCCGCGCGGGGCGCACCGAGCCCGGAATCTGCTACCGCCTGTGGGAGGAGGCTGGAACCGGCGCGCTCGAGCCGTTTGCGCGTCCCGAAATCCTGTCCGCCGATCTGGCGCCGCTCCTGCTCGACTGCGCCGCATGGGGCGTCACCGACCCGACGACGCTTGCCTTTCTCGATTCCCCTCCGGCTCCCGCCGTGAAGGAAGCGCGGGCTTTGTTGCGGCAGTTGCACAGTCTCCATCCGGATGGCCGCATCACCGAGACCGGCCGCCGCCTGCGAGAACTTCCCTTGCCGCCGCGCCTGGCCCGGATGGTGCTGAGTGCCGGCGAAATCGGGCAGGAGCGAGAGGCCGCCGACCTTGCGGCAATCCTCGTCGAGCGCGGGCTAGGGGGCGAGTCGGTCGATCTGACGGAGCGCGTCGATCGCTTCCGTCGCGAGCGTTCGAAACGGGCCGAGGATATGCGTCGCATGGCCGACGGCTGGGCCCGGTCGAGCCGGATCGCCCAGCCGACCCTGGGCTCGATGTCGGTCGGGGCGCTGCTGACGCTGGCTTATCCTGACCGCATCGCGAAGGCGCGCGGCAAGCCCGGCGAGTTCCTGATGGCGAACGGCCGGGGCGGTTCGGTCGAGCCGCATGATCGGTTGGCCAAGGAGCCGTATCTGGCGGTGGCCGAGATTGCCGGAGGCGCGGCATCGGCGCGGATCTTGGCGGCGGCGCCGATAACGGCGGAGGCGATCGAAGCCGCGCTGGGCGAAGACATCGTCCGGCGGGACGAGATCACCTTCGATCGTCAGGCAAAGGCGTTGCGGGCACGCGCGGTACGGCGCTATGGCGCGCTGTCGCTGAACGAACGCCCGCTGCCCGTTCCCGCAACCGAAGAGGCGGCTCGGGCGCTTGCCAATGGAATCGCCTCGATCGGCCTCGATCAGTTGCCTTGGTCCAGGGCCCTGTCGCAATGGCGCGAGCGCGTGGTCTTCCTGCGCAATGCGGAGGGCGCCGAATGGCCAGACCTGTCCGACGAGGCGCTGGCGACAAGTGTGGAAGATTGGCTCGCACCGCATCTGGTCGGCAGGAGCGGACTCAATGATATCGCGCCGGACCTCCTGAGCGAATCTCTGCGCGGCCTGCTGCCCTGGAACCTGCAACGGCGGCTCGATGCCGAGGCGCCAACCCACGTGGAGGTGCCGACCGGCTCCCAAATTCCGGTGGATTACGGCAGCACGGAGGGCCCTGTTCTAGCGGTCAGGGTCCAGGAATTGTTCGGGCTCGACCAACATCCCAGTCTTGCAGGAGGGCGCGTGCCGTTGATCCTGCACCTGCTCTCGCCCGCCCAGAGGCCGATTCAGATCACGCGCGATCTGCCGGGGTTCTGGCGCGGGTCCTGGGCGGCGGTGCGGGCGGACATGCGCGGACAATATCCCAAGCACCCATGGCCCGAGGACCCGATCGCGGCGCCGCCAACCCGCCGCGCGAAGCCGCGAGGAAGCTAGGGCATGCTGATCTGGGTGACGAAACTGGCGATGAGCCGGTCGGCGGTCGCGCGGTTGAGCGCCATGGGGATGTTATAGACGAGGCTCACGCGCATCAGGGCCTTCACGTCCACATCATGCGGATGCGGGGAGAGCGGATCGGCGAAGAAGAACAGCACGTCGATCCTTCCTTCGGCGATCATCGCACCGATCTGCTGGTCGCCGCCCAATGGACCGCTCTTGAGCCGGGTCACCGACAAATTGGGGCAGCGCTCCATCACGCGAGCCCCCGTCGTCCCGGTGGCGAAGAGCGAGAACTGGCCGATGGTGTGTTCGTGCATGGCGATGAAATCGGCCATGTCGTCCTTCTTGGCGTCGTGCGCGACAATCGCCAATGCGAGCTTTTTCATGATTGGTCCAAGTCGGGTCTCAATTATTCCAGCGCTCGCGCCATTGCATTTCACCCGTAAAGCAATTGGCCCGCGGGATATTCTGGATGCGCTCGATCCTCGGCGGGGGCGGCATGAGATCGGCGATCTCCAGCAGAATCTTGGTCTTGATGGCGCTGACAAACTGGTCGCGCTCGCGGACCGGCACCATGAAGGCCCCCTGGCCGCCGATGACGCATTCCTTGTAGTAGACATCGAGTTCCGGGATGTCGAGATAGCCGGGCTTGCGCAGCATGATCGGCAACCCGTTCACCGTAATGCCCTTGGCGATGGCGTCGCCGCGCGCTTCCTCCACGCCGCGACCCTGGTTGTTGGGACCATCCCCCGACACGTCGATGACGCGGCGCGTTGCGAGGACGCCGCTTTCGTCGAGAAGCTTGACGCTGAAATCGAGCGCGCCGGAAATCGAGGTACGCTGGGCGCGGCTCAAGGGCGTCGAGGCGATCTTGTCCGCAAACGCCATCAGACCCTCGCGACTGTCGAGGACCGTCCAGGGCACGATGATTTTCTGATCGGCGGCGCCGGCCCATTCCATATAGGCGACGGCGATCTTGCCGAGGACGCCTCCGCGGATGGCGTCGTGAACGAGGCTGGAGCGGAACGCTTCGGCGAAGCCTTCCCGCTGCAGGGCCTGTTCGTCCGTGTCCATCGAGAATGAAATATCCACAGCCACGACGAGGGCGAGATCGACCTCCGTCTCGGCGCGCGCTTCCGGGGTCCAGAGAGCCAGGATGACGCCTAATCCTGCAGCCAGACGGGCGAGGCCTTGCCGAACCATCGTTGTCTCCTCTTCGGAGCCGGATTGGTTCGGGAAGTGTGGCAGCTTCTCGCCCTGACGCAAGGTCACTTTTGAGCAGGGCGGGCCTTGATGATGGCGAGCGCGGCCTCGAAGGCCGCATCGGCATCGAGATTGGTCGTATCAAGCGTGACCGCATCCGCCGCGGCCTTGAGGGGGGCCGTGCTGCGGTTCATGTCGCGCTGGTCGCGGCGACGGATGTCGTTCAGGATTCTCTCGTATTCGGAGGGTTCGCCGCGCCGCTGAAGCTCCAGGTGACGGCGGCGCGCACGCTCTTCAGGCGCCGCCGTGATGAAAAGCTTCACGTCGGCATGGGGGCACACCACGGTTCCGATATCGCGGCCGTCGAGAACGGCGCCGCCCTCTTGAGCAGCGAATTGATGCTGGAAGGTCAAAAGGGCGTCCCGCACCGGCTGGTAACCGGAAATCACCGACGCGAATTCGCCCATGGAAGCCCCACGCAGCCGCGGGTCCGCCAGCCGGTCGAGCGTAAGGCTCTGTGCCGCAAGCGTTGCAGCGGCGATATCGGTGAGCGCGGCCTTCTGGTCGATGAGCGTGCAGGCAACGGCGCGGTAGAGGAGACCGGTATCGAGGTGGGCAAGGCCGAGATGCTCGGCGAGGCGGGTACCGAGCGTTCCCTTGCCGGATGCCGCCGGCCCGTCAATGGCGATGATCATGCGCTGCCTCAGCCCCCGATCGCCGCGCCGAGTTCGCGCATCAGCGGAATGAAGGACGGGAAGCTCGTCGCAATCATGGCGCCGTCATCCACCGTCATCGGCGCCTCGCTCGCCAGCCCCATGATGAGGAACGCCATGGCGATGCGGTGATCGAGATGGGTCGCGACGGATGTCGCGCCGCCCCGGACCTTGCCGCTGAGGCCATGGACGATGAGATCGTCCCCGTCGATTTCATGTTCGGCCCCGGCCGCGGCGAGCCCGGCGGCAACAGCGGCGAGCCGGTCCGATTCCTTGACCCGCAACTCGTGCAGCCCCTGCATTCGCGTCGTGCCCGTCGCAAAAGCGGCTGCGACGGCCAGAATGGGATATTCGTCGATCATGGCAGGGGCGCGGGCGGCCGGGACAGTCACGCCGGTCAGGCGGCTCGCGCGAACGCGCAGGTCCGCGACCGTCTCGCCACCTTCTTCACGCTCGCTCAGCCGTTCGATGGAAGCGCCCATTTCCAGCAGGGTCGTGATCAGGCCGATGCGGAGGGGGTTCATCATGACAGCCTCGATCACCACGTCCGAGCCCGGTGTGATGAGGGCCGCCACGAGCGGGAAGGCTGCCGACGACGGATCGGTCGGCACCACAACCGTGGTGCCCCTGAGATCCGGCTGCCCCTGCAGGGTGATGGCGCGGCCATCCTTCCCGTGGGGCTTCACCTCCACCTTTGCGCCGAATAGCCGAAGCATCCGCTCCGTGTGGTCGCGGGTGGCCTCGCGTTCGATCACGGTGGTCCGGCCGGGGGCGTTGAGGCCGGCCAGCAGGACGGCTGACTTGATCTGGGCCGATGCGGCGGGGGTCTCATAGGTGATGGGAATGGTCTCGCGCGGCCCGCGCAGGGTCAGGGGGACGCGTCCGCCCTCCGCTTCGCTGACAACGGACACACCCATTTTCACCAGCGGGTCGAGAATGCGGCGCATCGGGCGCTTGCGGAGCGAGGCGTCGCCATCGAACGTGGACGTGATCGGGTGGCTGCCGGCGACGCCCATCATCAGTCGGGCGCCGGTGCCGGCATTGCCGAAATCCAGAGTGCCAGCGGGCGCGTTCAATCCGCCGATCCCGACACCGACGATTCGCCAGCGGCCGGGCCCTTCGCGCGTGATGACCGCACCCAGCGCCCGGCAGACCTCCGCGGTGCGGAGCACGTCCTCGCCTTCCAGAAGTCCCTGAACCCGGGTTTCGCCGATCGAAAGGAGGCCGAAGATCATGGAACGATGCGAGATCGATTTGTCGCCGGGGACGCGAATCCGCCCCTTCAGAGGGGTTCCGGGCCGGCTTGTAACCGGCGAGGCCGGGGCGTGCTCGTGCGACATTCTCGTTTCCTATCCGTCGACCGTCGGGCGGCTCCTAACACGAGGTAAAGGTGGCGTCATCCCGAAGCCGGCTCGACAAGGCGGCGGCCCTGCAATTTCCCATTTGACAAGGCATGCCCTCACGACTAACGGAGCGCTTCCATTTCTTTCATCACCCAAAGGCAATCACCCGTGGCCAAACCTGAACTCGGCTCGAAGCGCCAGTGCATGAGCTGCGGCGCAAAATTCTACGACCTTAACAAGGATCCGGCGATCTGCCCCAAATGCGGCACGGTCTTCCAGGCGGTTGCCTTGAGCCGCGTGGCGGCTCCGGTCGTGGCGCGTGCCGCCAAGGAGGAAGACGAAACCGAGCTCGAGACGAATGGACCGGAGCTGATCTCCCTTGACGAAGTCGAGGCGGAAGAGGCCGAGAAGGAAACCATTTCCGATGACGAGATCGATGTCGTGGACGAGGATGTGGCGGACGACACATTCCTCGAAGACGAAGAGGAAGGCGACGACGACGTGTCGGATCTGATCGATAGTGACTTGGAGGACGACGAAGAGACTTGAGTCTCTCGTCCGACCCGACTATAGAGACGCCGCTGCTTCGGCGGCGAACCTTTCCGCGGTGTCCCCAAAACATCGCGGCTCAAGTGGGGCCATAGCTCAGTTGGGAGAGCGCTTGAATGGCATTCAAGAGGTCGGCGGTTCGATTCCGCCTGGCTCCACCAAATTTCTCTTTCAAATTCAATAATTTAGAACCGGCCGCCGTTTGGGCGGCTTTTTCGTTTGCGGGAAACGGACGCGATGTTCATCCCGGCCTTGCGCGAGGATTCGCGGTCCGGAGCGGGTGCTCGCGTATGGCTTCGGCCGCTCCCCGTATCATGGCTTTTTGTTGTCTCACCTTCCGGCGACGCTACCCGGAAGAGTATTACCGCGCCGCCGGCACGGAGGCGTAACAATGGTCGTATGTCGGGTTTTCTTGCGTCTCGTTGAGTGTTCCACGTCAACCTTTGCGCAATGAGGTCACGATCATGGCGACCATCTTTGGAGACAGCAGACGGAACGTTCTTTTCGGCACGACCAGCGGTGATTTCATTTCGGCTTTCGGTGGCGATGACGTCCTGTTCGGGCGCGCCGGGAACGACCGGCTCTTCGGCGGCACGGGCAATGACCGCCTCGATGGAGGGGCGGGCCACGATCGTCTGGATGGCGGTGCCGGAAACGACAGGCTGACCGGCGGTGCCGGCAATGACCGGCTCGATGGCGGCGCGGGCGATGATCGCCTGGATGGCGGCTCCGGAAACGACAGGCTGATCGGCGGCGCTGGTAATGACCGGCTCAATGGCGGGACGGGAAACGACCGCCTCGATGGCGGAAACGGCAACGACACCCTGAATGGCGGCACAGGTGACGATACGCTCGATGGTGGCAACGGAAATGATGCCCTGAATGGCGGCGACGGGAACGATTCGCTCACCGGCGGGGCGGGCGATGATGTCC
The DNA here is from genome assembly GCF_008757455.1 of Microvirga brassicacearum. Taxonomy (GTDB): domain Bacteria; phylum Pseudomonadota; class Alphaproteobacteria; order Rhizobiales; family Beijerinckiaceae; genus Microvirga; species Microvirga brassicacearum. Next base: position 450,574 of record NZ_VCMV01000013.1, read on the forward strand.
TTTCAGGCGAGGTGGGGGCCGATACGCTCGACGGCGGAGACGGCAACGATTCCCTCGATGGTGGATCCGGCAACGACTCGCTCGATGGTGGCCTGGGAAATGACGTCCTGACAGGTGGGATCGGGGCGGACACGCTTGTGGGCGGCGCCGGGAACGATGTCTTCATCCCGGGTGGCGATGGCGACGCTGATTCCATCAATGGCGGCGACGGGCTGGACACCGTCGATTACTCCACCGCCACGGCGGGCGTGACCGTGAACCTTCAGACCAACACGTCGGGGGGTGCGGCAACCGGCGACACATATGCGTCGGTCGAGAGCGTCATTGGCTCCGATTTCGCCGATACCTTGACAGCACGGGATGGCGGAACCGCGTCGGGCGGTGGTGGAAACGACGCGCTGTTCGGTGCCGGTGCCGGAACCACCACGATCCTGAAAGGCGGTGCGGGCGCCGATACGCTTTCAGGCGGTTCATTTGGGCAGGAATTGCTGCAACTGGAACTTGGCAATGGGCCCGACACGATGACGGTGTTTCGCACGACGGACACCGACCGGCTCCTGATCGACAATGACGTTTTCAACATCGGCCTTGGCGTTACCGCAAACGAAATCCGCAATTTGGCGACCGGTCCTGCTGCGGCCAACATCGCCACGGCTCAGTTCGTCTTCGTCCAAGACACAACGCAGCTCTTCTTCGATGCGGACGGCACCGGGGCTGCCTCAGCGCCGGTCTTGCTCGCTACCGTTGCTTTCGAAGGGGCAAATCAGCTTCTTGCCAGCGACTTCTATATCGTCTGAGCGTTGCGACGCGCGAGACGCATTTAGCGGGATCAGGAGGCTCGGGCATCGCCGGGCCTTCCCTCGCATGGGATGTGCATGACGTCGAGCTGACCCGCGCACCCCCTCAGTGCCCCGTTCGGTCGGAAAATTGCGAGCCTCCGCCGCCAACAAATGCCTCACCGGTTCTTTTCTCTGCGCGCGACGTTAAGCTAGAGTCCCGGCGATACGTCACGAAAGAGATACAATGAAGCGCGTTCCGTCCCATGGCCTCCAGGTTGCCCCGATTCTTCACGATTTCGTCGAGCGCGAGGTGCTTCCGGGCACCGGAATCTCGTCCGAGACGTTCTGGACCGGTCTAGCGGGCCTGATTCGGGACTTTGTGCCGCGAAATCACGACCTGCTGGCGGTCCGTGACGATCTTCAGCGCCGGATCGATTCGTATCATGCCGCCCGTGCCGGTCAGCCTGTCGATGCGGCAGGCTACGAGGCGTTCCTGCGGGAGATCGGCTACATTCGGCCGGAGCCGGACGCGTTCGCGGTGTCGACGAACACTATCGACGACGAGATCGCACGCATCGCAGGCCCGCAATTGGTGGTGCCGACCTCCAATGCGCGTTACGCCCTCAACGCCGCGAATGCCCGCTGGGGCAGCCTTTACGATGCGCTCTATGGCACCGACGCGATTTCGGAAGAAGGCGGCGCTGCCCGCACGGGCGGCTATAACAAGCTGCGCGGCCAACGGGTCGTCGCGCGGGCGCGGGAGTTTCTCGATCAGGCTGTGCCGCTTGCCGCGGGCAAACATGCCGACGCTGTTTCCTATGTGGTGGAGGGCGGCTCCCTGAAAATCGGGCTGCAAGGCGGCGGCGAGACTGTCCTTGCGAACCCGGGGCAATTTGCCGGCTACCGTGGCGAGGCCTCGCACCCATCGGCGATCCTTCTGCACCACAATCGGCTTCATATCGAGATCAAGATCGATCGGGAAAGCCGCATCGGTGCGGAGGATCCGGCGGGCATTTCCGATATCGAGATCGAGTCGGCGATTTCCACCATCATGGATCTGGAGGATAGCGTCGCGGCCGTGGACGCTGACGACAAGGTGCTGGTCTATCGCACCTGGCTCGGCCTGATGAAGGGCGACCTGTCGGAGCGGTTCGAAAAGGGCGGTCGCATGATCGAGCGGCGCCTCAATCCCGACCGGATTTATTCGACGCCCGACGGGAAAGAACTTCGTCTCAATGGCCGCAGCCTCATGCTCGTGCGCAATGTGGGTCACCATATGGAGACGGACGCGGTGCTCGACGGTGCGGGTCAAGCAATCCCCGAAACCATTCTCGACGCCGCGATCACATCGCTCATTGCGATTCACGATCTCAGATCGACGGGCGAGATCCGCAACAGCCGCGCGGGTTCGGTCTATATCGTGAAACCCAAGATGCATGGGCCCGATGAGGTGGCTTTCGCCAACGATCTTTTCGCGCGCGTCGAGGACATGCTCTCATTGCCGCGTAACACCCTGAAAATGGGCATCATGGACGAGGAGCGCCGCACGACCGTGAACCTGAAAGCGTGCATTCGCGCCGCCAGCGAGCGGATCGTTTTCATCAATACCGGTTTCCTCGACCGCACGGGCGACGAAATTCACACCTCGATGGAAGCCGGCCCCATGGTTCGCAAGAACGACATGAAGGCGACACCCTGGATTAAGGCCTACGAGGATGCGAATGTCGATGCGGGCCTCGCCTGCGGGCTTCCGGGCAAGGCGCAGATCGGCAAGGGCATGTGGGCCGCCCCCGACAGAATGGCCGATATGATGACGCAGAAAATCGGCCACCCGATGGCCGGCGCGAACACCGCGTGGGTTCCGTCCCCCACGGCCGCGACCTTGCACGCGCTTCACTACCATCAGGTAGATGTGCAGGAACGGCAGGATGAACTGAAGAAGCGTGCGCCCGCAAAGCTCGCGGACATTCTGACGATTCCGGTTTCGCAATCGAACTGGGCACCCGATGCGGTGCAGCAGGAACTCGACAACAATTGCCAGGGCATTCTCGGCTATGTGGTGCGCTGGATCGACCAGGGCGTCGGCTGTTCCAAAGTCCCCGACATTCACGATGTGGGTCTGATGGAGGATCGCGCGACCCTTCGCATCTCCAGCCAGCACATCGCCAATTGGCTTCATCACCGGATCGTATCGCGGGATCAGGTGGAGCAGACCCTCCGGCGCATGGCCGAGATCGTGGACCGGCAGAATGCGGGCGACCCGCTCTATCGGCCGATGGCACCGAAATTCAACGGACCGGCATTCCGTGCCGCGAGCGATCTCATCTTCAAGGGCCGCGCTCAACCGAACGGCTACACCGAGTGGGTGCTGCACGAGCGCCGCCGCGAAGCCAAAGGTCATCCCGCTGCGCAGGCCTGAACCTTGCGACGCGGGCGAGCCGCACAAGCCGTCGCCGCTCGCGTCCAAACGACCAACCTCTTCCTCCGGAGCTTTCAATGACTCTCAAATCAAAAGCAGCTGTCGTGACCGGCTCGACGAGCGGCATCGGCCTTGCCATTGCGCGCGCGCTCGCAAAGGAAGGCGCCTCTGTCGTCCTCAATGGCTTCGGATCCGCGGACGACATCGAGAACGCGCGTGCGGCAATTGAGCGGGAATACGGCGTGAAGGCGATCTATTCGCCCGCCGATATGTCGAAGCCCGACGAGATCGCCGCCATGATCCGGCTTGCCGAGGAAACCTTCGGCTCGGTCGATATCCTGGTCAACAATGCGGGCATTCAATTCGTGTCGCCGATCGAGGACTTCCCGGTCGAGAAGTGGGATCAGATCATCGCCATCAATCTTTCATCCGCGTTTCACGCCATCCGGGCCGTGGTGCCCGGCATGAAGGCGCGCGGTTGGGGCCGTATCATCAACACGGCGTCCGCTCACTCGCTTGTGGCATCGCCCTTCAAGGCCGCCTACGTGGCGGCGAAACACGGCATCGCCGGCCTGACGAAGACGACCGCGCTGGAAGTCGCGACGCACGGCATCACGGTCAATTGCATCAGCCCCGGCTACGTCTGGACCCCGCTCGTCGAGAAGCAGATTCCCGACACGATGAAAGCGCGCGGTTTGAGCAAGGAGCAGGTCATCAACGACGTGCTGCTCGAAGCGCAGCCGACGAAACAATTCGTCACCGTCGATCAGGTCGCGGCGCTCGCGCTCTTCCTCTGCTCGGATGCTGCGAGCCAGATGACGGGCGCCAATCTCTCGATGGATGGCGGCTGGACCGCGAAGTAGGTCACGCGTCGGCGAACGCGTCCGTTGCCTCGATGAGGTGACGCTGGATCCCGGGCTCGGAAAACGCATGGCCGGCATCCGGCACCATGACGAACCGTGCCTCGGGCCAGGCCTTGTGCAGGGCCCAGGCGGTGGCCGCCGGTGTCGCCACATCGTAACGGCCCTGAATGATCACGCCGGGAATGTTTTTCAGGCGATGGGCATCGCGAATGAGCTGCCCCTCCTCGAAGAACCCTTCGTTGACGAAGTAGTGGTTTTCGATGCGGGCAAAGGCGAGGGCGTAGTGCGCCTCGGCGAACTGGTTTGAATAATCTTCGTTCGGCAGAAGGGTGATGGTCTCGCCTTCCCACAGGCTCCAGGCCGCGGCGGCCTCCTGCTGGACAATAGGGTCGGGACCGGTCAGGCGCCGCCGGTAGGCCGCCATCAAGTCGCCCCGTTCGGCCTCGGGAATAGGCGCGAGGAAGCGCTCCCATTTGTCCGGGAATAGCCAGGACGCACCCTCCTGATAATACCAGAGGAGCTCGGCGCGCCGCAGCGTAAAGATGCCCCGCAAGATCAGTTCGCTGACGCGCTCGGGATGTGTTTCCGCATAGGCAAGCGCGAGCGTGCTCCCCCACGACCCGCCGAACACCATCCATTTCTCGACGCCGAGCATCTGTCGGAGACGTTCGATATCCGCCACCAGATGCCAGGTCGTGTTCGCCTCGAGACTCGCATGGGGGATCGAGCGGCCGCAACCGCGCTGATCGAACAGGAGAATGCGATACTTCTTCGGATCGAAGAGCCGGCGCTGGGACGGCGAACAACCGCCGCCGGGGCCGCCATGGAGAAAGACGACCGGCTTGCCCGCAGGATTGCCGCACAATTCCCAATAGACCCGGTGTCCGTGACCCACGTCGAGCAAGCCATGCTCGTAGGGTTCGATCTCGGGATACAGCGTGCGCATAGGGGCAACTCCAAACGATCGCGGAAATTTATCTCCTCACATACCGGTAGGGCACGCAGCTGTCAGCCCTGTCGCCGTTCTGAGCCGGCTCAAGAATCTCCCGAAAGCGCTTGAAAAACGATGGCGTGTCGTCGGAGTGTCATGTAATTTTGCAACTGGGGAACACGGGTCGAACCCGGACCACACTGGAGGATTGAGATGTTGACCAAGCGCGCCAGCCTGAAACTGGCTACGGCTTTTGCTGCCCTGATGGTTGCCGGATCGGCGCAAGCTGCCGAAAAGCTGCGGTTGCTGACCTGGGCGGATTACGCTCCTGCCGATATCGTTCAGCAATTCACGAAAGAAACCGGCATCGAGGTCGAGATCACGCTCTCGAACAACGAAGAGATGATCTCCAAGCTCCGCGCGACGCAGGGCGCCGGCTTCGACCTCGTCCAGCCGAGCCAGGACCGCATCGCGGGGCCGCAGCAGGAATTCGGCATCTATAAGCCGCTCGATCTAGCAAAGCTGAAATCCGACCTGTTCATCGCCTCGATGCTCGAAGCGACCAAGAAGAACACCACGCTCGGCGGCAAGGTCTACGGCGTCCCGCACATCTGGGGCACCGATGGCCTGGTGGTGAACACCAAGGCTGCTCCCGCGGTGGCGGATTACAACGATCTTTGCGCTCCGGCTGTTGCCGGCAAGGCGAGCTTCCGTGCCAAGCGTCCGACGTTGATTGCCTTCGCGTTCGCCAACGGCATGGATCCGTTCGCTTCGTATGGCGACGCCAAGGCCTACGCGGCGATGATGGACAAGGTCGGCGCCAAGCTCGCCGAGTGCAAGAAGAACGTGAAGTTCTTCTGGGACGGCAAGGATCAACTCCTGAACGCTCTGCGCACCGGCGAAGTGGTTGCGGCCATGGCGTGGGATACGGGCGGCTGGAAACTGAACTCCGAAAACCCGGAGATCAAGTTCATCGCGCCGAGATCCGGCGCATTGGGCTGGATCGATACGTTTGCGATCCCCGCGAAGGGCCGCAACGACGACGCGGCCTACAAGTGGATCAACTTCAACATGCGGCCTGAAATCGCCGCGAAGGTTGCAGCCGCTGCGGGCAACTTCACGGCATCGAACGGTGCCGACAAGCTCATGCAGGGCAAGCTGAAGGAACAGTTCGCCGAGAGCTTCCCGAAGGCCGCCATCGACAACATCAAGTGGTATCCGGCGGTGCCTGCCGGCATCGAAGAGATCGAGGGCAAGGTTCTCGATCGTCTGAAAGCCGGCTCGTAAGCGGTACCCGATTGATCATCATCCCCCGGTTCGCCGGGGGATGACTTTTTGTGTGCACGCAATCCATGGCTTCATCCAACGATCTCGATATCGTCCGCGTCACCAAGCAGTTCGGCGCGCATTTCGCCGTCAACGACGTGACGTTCAGCGTCGCCCCGGGGGAATTCTTCTCGATTCTCGGCCCGTCGGGATGCGGCAAGACCACCCTGATGCGCATGATCGCCGGGTTCGAGAATCCAACCTCCGGCGACATTCGCATTCGCGACAAATCGATGATCGGCGTTCCGGCCAATCGCCGCCCGGTCAATATGGTTTTTCAGAGCCTTGCGCTCTTCCCGATGATGAGCGTGGGCGAGAACGTCGCGTACGGCATGACCTGCCGCGGCGTCGGACGCGCCGAGGCCGACGAGCGCGCGACGCGGATGCTGGAGCGGGTCGGGCTGAAAGGTTTCGGCGACCGTCAGGTGACGGCCTTGTCCGGCGGCCAGCGCCAACGCGTGGCGATTGCCCGCTGCCTCGTCCTCGAGCCGACTCTCGTGCTTCTCGACGAGCCGCTTGGCGCGCTCGATCTCAAGCTGCGCGAGCACATGAAAATCGAGCTGAAACAGCTGCAAGGCACCTTCAACACGACTTTTGCCTACATCACCCACGACCAATCGGAAGCGCTGGTGATGTCGGATCGGATCGCCGTGATGAATCAGGGCAGGTTCGAGCAGGTCGGCAACCCGCGCGAGCTTTATCATAACCCCGGAACGCCGTTCGTCGCGAGCTTCGTCGGTGAGACGAACCGGTGGCAGGGTGCTGTCTCTGCCGGCTCGAATGGTGCGGTCACCGTGCGCCTGCCGTCCGGTGTCTCACTGCACGGCCAGGGTCAGGCGGTCGCCGGTGACGCGCTTTGCTTCGCGCGCCCCGAGGCTATTGCGCTCGCATCTGACGCCGCAGGGTTGAGCGCGCTGTCCAACCGCTTTGAAGGCCGTGTTTCCGCCGTGCTGTTCGACGGCGCCAATTCGAGCCTGCTCATCGACACCCCCGGCTTCGGCCAGCCGGTTCGCGCCGTGCTGCCGCAGGCAGGCGCGCTTGCGGGCATCAATGTAGGTGCGCCGATTCACCTGGGCTGGTCGTCGGATGCCATGAAGGTTTTCGCCGCATGACAACGGCGCAGCGCCTGACGCTTTTCCTCATGATGGCGCCGGCGATCCTCTGGCTCGGCGTGCTGATCGTTCTGCCGCACGTGGAAATCCTGATCCTGTCGTTCAGTGAACGCGTGGCGCCGCGTGTTTATCAGTTTGGGTTCGGCAATTATCTCGAGTTCTTCACCGAACCGCTCTACTGGCGCACCTTCGCGCGCACGGCGATCATGTCGATCCTGGTGACGGCCATCACGCTCGTGCTTGCCTTTCCCATCGCGCTCTATATTGCGCGGGTGGCGCAGGGGCGCGTGAAGGCGATGCTGCTGTTGCTCTGCCTGTTGCCGTTCTGGGTTTCGGAACTGGTGCGGACGCTTGGCTGGATGATGCTGCTGCGGGAAACCGGCATCATCTCGTATATGCTGCGCATGACGGGCCTCGCCGACCAGCCGGTCGAACTTCTCTACAATGACGGCGCGGTCATCCTCGGGCTGGTCTATGGCGGATTGCTGTTCATGATCGTCCCGCTCGCGAACGCGCTCGAGAGCCTTGATCCTTCGGTTGTCGAGGCAGGCTACGATCTCGGCGGCTCGCGCTGGACCGTGCTGCGCCGCATCGTCGTGCCCCATGCGATGCCCGGTATTGTCGCGGGTTCGATCATCGTTTTCATGCTGACCGTCGGCAATTTTGCGACACCGGTGCTGCTTGGCGGCAAGAACGGCCTGTGGTTCACCGAACAGATCTACGCGCAGTTCATCACGCGCTTCAACTGGCCGCAGGGAGCAGCCTTCGGCATGCTCCTCCTTCTGCTCTCATCCGCCATTGTCTGGGCCGGTTTGCGTCTGACCCGACAGGGATTGGGCACCACATTGCGGCAGGCATGATCCGATGAACCGTCCCCCGCTTCTTTGGAAATTCTACATTGCGGCGTTCTATATCTTTCTGTTCGCGCCGCTCGTGGCCGTGGCCGTGTTCGCCTTCAACGCGAGCCCGTTTCCTTCGCCGCCATGGCGCGGCTTCACACTGGAGTGGTTCACCGGAACCGCCGCCGTGTTCGGAAAGCCCGGTGTGCTGCAGGATCCGATCTGGCTCACCACCATCGGCAACTCGCTCAAGGTGGCACTCCCCGTAGCCCTGCTTGCCGTCGTCATCGGCACCGTCAATGCGTGGCTGCTGGAGCGCGCGCAGTTTCCCGGCAAAACGTTCCTCGCCATGATGATGCTGTGGCCGCTCGTCATTCCGGGCGTCGTGCTCGGCATCTCGATCCTGGCCTTCTTCTCCCGCGTCGCGAACACGCTCGAAGACTGGCTTCAGATGGATCTCGACCCGTTGCGCCCTGGTCTGTCGCTGGTGGTGCTCGGACAATTGTCGTTCATCTTGTCCATCTCTACGCTGATCATCGCAGCGCGGCTGCGCAAATTCGATCGCTCGCTCGAGGAGGCCGCCTTCGATCTCGGCGCCAGTCGCGCGCGCGTCCTGCGCACGATCACGCTGCCTTTCCTCCGCCCCGCTCTGGTGGGCGCCGGCCTCGTGGCGCTCCTCATGTCGTTTGAGAATTTCAACACGACGCTGATGCTCGTCGGCTCCGACGCGCCCCTGCCGATCACCATGTACGGTCAGATGCGCGAGGGCGCGACGCCCGCGATCAACGCCGTCAGCCTGCTGGTCATGCTGGCCGTCGGCGGAATCGCGAGCCTGTTCGCGCTGACGTCGAAGTCGCAGTCGTAAGACGCCTGCGACTCACTGACCCCAGGTGCGCTCCAGAACGTTGACCCAGTTCTCATAGCAGAGCTTGCGCAGGGTCGCCTCGTCATAGCCATGCCGGCGCATTGCATCCACGAGACGGGGGAGGCCGGCGACATCGCCGATCTCGGCCGGAATGGTCGCACCGTCGAAATCGGATCCTAGCCCGACGCCGTCGACGCCCACATGCTCGATCAGATGATCCATATGGCGGATCATCTCCTCGAGAGGCGTGTGCTCGTTGCGTCGTCCATCGGAGCGGATGAAGGAGGTCGCGAAATTGACGCCGACCATGCCCTTGCTCTCGCGGATGGCGGCGAGCTGCTTGTCGAGCAGGTTGCGCGAATGCGGGCTGATCACGTGCGCGTTGGAATGGGTCGCGACAAGCGGCGCATCCGAAATTCTCGCCACATCCCAGAAGCCCTTCTCGTTCAGATGCGAGAGGTCGATCATGATCTTGCGCTGGTTGCAGGCGCGGATCAGTTCGCGGCCGAGATCCGTCAGGCCGGGTCCCGTATCGGGGCCGGAGGGATAGCGGAAAGGGACGCCGTGACCGAAAATGTTCGAGCGGCTCCAGACCGGCCCGATCGACCGCAGGCCGCTTCCGTAGAGAACGTCGAGCAGATGGAAGTCGGGATCGATTCCCTCCGCGCCTTCGATATGCAGGATCGTGGCGAGTGTGCCGGTCTTGATGCAATTGCGGATGTCCGCTGCTGTCCGGCAAACCTTCACCTCGCCCTTCGATGCGCGCTCGATGCGCAGCAACAGGGCAGCCATGTGGATCGTCACCTGCTGGCTTGGTGCCAGTTCAAGCTCGGACGGGAGCGGGATGTCGTATTGGGGTTTCGCCATCATGTCGTCGATGTCGGGCCCCGTTCCTTGCGACGACACGTAGACGGCAAAGAAACCGCCGACGAAACCGCCCTGTCTCATGCGCGGCAAATCGAGATGGCCGAGGTTGTCGCCTTCGAGAAAGTCGCGCTCCGGATGCGCCTTTCCGCGGATCAACCGCAGGAGGACGTCGTTGTGGCCGTCGAAGACTGGCATCAGATCTGAGCGTGACATGTGTGCACCAAATACGAAGGAACGATGTGGAAGAGTTCAGACGAGGACGGGTTCGACGCCGTCGCGCGCAAAGCCCTGACTCGCTTGAATCAACGCGCGCGTATATTCGTTCGCAGCCTGGCCTGAGCGCAAGGCCGCTGCCGTTGTTTCTTCAACGGCCTCGCCCTGTCGCATGACGAGAAGGCGGTCGCACAGATGCGCCACCACCGCCAGATCATGGCTGACCAGCACATAAGTCAGGCCGAGCCTGACGCGCAATTCGTCGAGCAGATTGAGCACTTCCGCCTGAACCGATGCATCGAGGGCCGAGGTCGGCTCGTCGAGGAGCAGAATTTTCGGCCGCAGGATCAGCGCGCGCGCGATCGCGATGCGCTGGCGCTGTCCGCCGGAGAGCTGATGCGGATAGCGAAAGCGGAACGACGGCCCGAGCCCGACCTCGCGCAGCGCTTCGAGAATGCGCGCCTCCGCATTTTTTTCGCCATGGATGGCAAGAGGCTCGGACAGCGTGCGGTCAACCGTGTGCCGGGGGTGAAGCGACGCATAGGGGTCCTGAAACACCATCTGGGCGGTGCGGTAGAAGGATTTGTCGCGGGGAGATTTCACCGCCTGGCCGTTTACCATCACGCGCCCGCCCGAAATCGGCGCAAGCCCGCAGACGGCGCGCAAGACCGTGGACTTGCCGGAGCCGGATTCGCCCACAAGGCCAAAGGAGGCGCCGGGTTCGACGTGGAAGCTGACGTCCTTGACCGCATCGACGCGCAAGCGTCCGGTGCCGAAGACGACGGAGAGATTCTGGATATCGAGCATCGGTTCCGTCATAGCGCCCAGGCCGGATCGCGGTTGAGGGTCGGCAGCGGGCGAATGTCGTCCTTCAGTTTCGGAAGGCAGTTCATGAGCCCTTGCGTGTAGGGATGCTTGGCCTCGCGAAGGTGCCTTGCCTCAAGCTCCTCGACCACGTGGCCTGCATACATGACAAGCACGCGGTCACAGAAGGACGAGACGAGCTTGAGGTCGTGCGAGATGAAGATCAAGCCCATGCCGCGTTCCGCCACCAGCTCATCGAGAATGCGCAGGACTTCCATCTGCACGGTTACGTCGAGGGCGGAGGTGGGTTCGTCGGCAATCAGCATGTCGGGGTCGGTGACCAGCATCATGGCGATCATCGCCCGCTGCCCCATTCCGCCCGAAACCTCGTGCGGATAGAGACTGAAGACGCGCGACGGATCCCGCATCTTCACGGCCTCCAGCATTGCAAGTGTCTTGTCGCGGGCTTCCCCGCGGCTCGCCTTGCGATGCGCCTGATAGGCCTCGATGATCTGCTCGCCGATGGTCATGACCGGATTGAGCGAATATTTCGGGTCCTGCATCACCATGGAAATCCGCCCACCGCGCAACGTCCGCAACGTGCGCTTCGAGGCGGTCAGCAGATCGATCCCGTCGAATGTCAGGCGCTTCGCAACGACCTCGCCAGGCGGAGGCGTGAGACCCAGGATGGCACGGCCGGTCTGCGATTTGCCGGAGCCGGATTCGCCCACGATACCGAGCCGCTCGTGACCGAGCTGGAACGAGACGCCGCGGACGGCTTCGACGATGCCGGTGCGAAGATGAAAACGGACGCGAAGGTCCTCGACCTCGAGAAGGGGCTTTGTCATTTGGCGGCCTTCGGATCGAGCACGTCGCGCAAGCCGTCGCCGAGCAGGTTAAAGCCGAGGCTGACCACGAAGATCGCGGCGCCCGGCATGGCGGCGACCCACCATTGATCGATGAGATAGTTGCGGCCGGTCGCGACCATCGCGCCCCATTCGGGCATCGGTGGCTGTGCGCCAAGTCCCAGGAAGCCGAGGCCCGCGGCGGTCAGGATGATGCCCGCCATGTCGAGCGTCACGCGCACGATCAGCGACGAGAGGCAGAGCGGCACCACGTGACCGAGGATGATCCGCGGCGTCGATGCACCCTGCAGCTTCACGGCCGCGATGAAATCGCTGTTGCGGATCGTCAGCGTCTCGGCGCGCGCGATGCGGGCGTAGGGCGGCCACGACGTGATGGCGATGGCGATGATGGCGTTGTCGATTCCCGGACCTAGAGCGGCGACGAAAGCCAGTGCGAGGATAAGGCGCGGAAACGCCAGGAAGATATCGGTGATGCGCATCAGCACCGTGTCGACCCAGCCGCCGAGATAACCCGCGACCGTGCCCATGGCGAGGCCGATCGGCGTGGCGATGATCGCCACCAGCATGACGACCCACAGGGTCGTGCGCGAGCCATAGACGACGCGCGAAAAGATGTCGCGCGCCAGGTCGTCGGTGCCAAACCAGTGAGCAGCGCTCGGCGGAAGCAGCCGCTCGGTGCGCAGATTGCCGCCGATGATCGGCGAGTAGGGTGCGATCAGGTCGGCGAAGATCGCGACCAGAATCAACAGCAGCACGACGCCGAGGCCAAGGACCGCGAGCGGGTTCTTCGAGAACGCGCGCCAGCCGAGATAGAAGCGGCCGAGGCGCGCCTGCCAACGCGAGGCGGGTTCAGGAGATAACAACCAGGCGCGGGCGCCCGACGGCTGTTGCACAAGCGGAGCGCCGGTCATCGGCGGGTCCTCGGATCGAGCAGGTGATAGAGCAGGTCGGAGAGAAGGTTCAGGAGCACGAAGACGGTTCCGATAATGAGCGTTCCGCCGAGCACCGCATTCATGTCGGCATTCTGCAGCGAATTGGTGATGTACTGACCGAGCCCCGGCCAGGCGAAGACCGTTTCGGTCAACACCGACCCTTCGAGCAGGTTGGCATAGGAGAGCGCGATCACTGTGACCAGCGGGACGGCGGCGTTGCGCAGGGCGTGGCGCCAGATCACCCGGATCTCCGACAAGCCCTTCACCCGCGCGGCGATCACGTATTCTTGCGCCAGCTCATTCAGCATGAAAGAACGCGTCATGCGGCTGATATAGGCAAGCGAGAAATAGCCGAGCAGGCAGGCGGGAAGCGCCACGTGCGAGACGGCGTTCCAGAACGCATCCATCTGCCCCTGCATCAGCGTGTCGATGAGAACGACGCCGGTCACAGGCGTGTAGAGATACGAATAGGTGACGTCGAGGCGTCCCGGTCCTTCGACCCAGCCGAGTTTGGCGTAGAACAGCAAAAGGCCCATGAGCCCGAGCCAGAAGATCGGCACCGAATAGCCGACGAGGCCGAGCAGCCGAACGAGCTGGTCGATCCAGCTTCCGCGTCTGACCGCGGCGAGAACGCCGAGCGGAACGCCGACGAATACGCCGATCAACGTGCCGAGCGTCGCCAGTTCGAGCGTCGCCGGAAAGGTGTTCATGATGTCGGTCATCACCGGATTGGTGGTGAGCACCGAATTGCCGAAATCACCGGTGACGGCTTTCTTCACGTAGATCACGAACTGCTCGGCAAGCGGACGATCGAGGCCGAGCTCCTGCCTTGCGCGCTCATAGACATGCGGTGGCGCGCGGTCGCCGACAATTGCCAGCACCGGATCGATCGGCACGACGCGGCCGATGAAGAAGGTGACGGCAATCAGACCGAGCAGGGTCGTCGCCAGCACCAGAATGAATTTGACCGTTTTTGTAAGCAAGAAGCGGAGGGCACCGGCGTGCCCTCCGCCCCGAATCATGGTTGCAGAAGCCATTGAAAAATTAGTTCTTCTTGGCTTGAGCGACGCTGTTCGTATCAAACGACGGACCAATTACGATGCCGTCGACATTCTTGCGGGAGGCCATAACCTCGATCTCCTGCAGCATGATGACAAACGGGCCATTGTCCAGAACTGCCTGCTGCAGGTCCTTGTACATGGCAGCTCGCTTCTCGGCGTCCTTTTCAAGAACCGCCGCGCGCGTCTGCGTGGTCAGCGGACCCGGATCCCAGGCATTGCGCCATGCGAGAGGCTTGGCCTTGGCACCGTCCGAGTTGTCGTCGTTCGCCGCGAAAGTGTCAGCGTTGGTGTTCGGGTCCTGATAGTCGGGTCCCCAGCGGCCGATATAGATGTCGTGCTGGCGAGCGCGGTACTTGGTCAGCGTCTGCTTGCCGTCGCCGGGAATGATCTCCAGCTTCACGCCGGCTTGCGCGAAGGTCTGCTGGATAGCCTGCGCCATTCCGGTCGTGTCCGCCGTGGAACGAGTGTCCATCGTCACCGTGAAACCGTCCTTCAGGCCAGCCTTGGCGAGAAGTTCCTTCGCCTTGGCGACGTCGAGCTTGTACTGGTTCTCATTGATGGCACCGAGGAAGCCCTTCGGCAGGAAGGCCTGGTGCACCTCCGCCTGGTTCTTCATGATCGTGTCGGCGATTGCCGAATAATCGACCAGGTACTTCAGCGCCTGCCGCACTTCAGGCTTGGCGAGGTTCGGGTTCTTCTGGTTCAGTCCGAGATACCAGACGCCGCCCTTCGGTCCAGACGCGACCTTGATGTCGGTGTTTGTCGAGAGAGCTTTCAGCTCTTCCGGGTTGAGATTGCGCGCCACGTCCACGTCGCCCTTTTCGAGAAGCAGGCGCTGCGTCGCGGTCTCCTTGATGTGGCGATAAATGACCCGTGCAAGCGGGGTCTTCTTTTCGAAGTGCGGGTTGCGCTCGAGGACGACGACCTCGTTGGCCTTCCAATCGCGGATCGAAAAGGGGCCCGAGCCCGCATAGTGCGTCTTGAGCCAGCCATAACCCAGGTCGCCGTCCTTTTCGTTCTGCATCACGAGCTTCTTGTCGACCACGGAGGCGACCGTCGACGTCATGCAATAGAGGACGAAGGTGGGCGCGTAGGCCTTGTCGAGCTCGACCGTGACGTCGTTGCCCGAAGCCTTGATCTTGTCCTTCACATTGTCCTTGGTCAGGCCGAACTGGCCGAGGATGAAGGCCGGGGACTTGTCGAGGAGCACGGCGCGCTGCAGCGAGAAAGCCACGTCTTCCGCCGTCAACGGATTGCCCGACGCGAACTTCTTGTTCGGACGGATCTTGAACGTGAAGGTCTTGCCGTCCGGCGACACGGTCCAGGACTCGGCGACTTCACCGTAGATCTTCGAGACGTCCTTGTAATCGTAGTTGATCAAGCGCTCATAGGTATTGCCGGCGATTTCGGACGCTGTGAACTCGAAAATTTCGGCCGGGTCGAGCGAGATGATGTCATCGATCGTCCAGGCTTGGACCAGGGTGTCCGGCGGCGTCGCGGCCTGAACGGCGGAGAATGATGTCGCCATGGTCACCACCATGGCTGCCGACATCAGAAATTTTGGCATGTGTTTCATGTGACCGAGTCCCTCACGGCGCTCAGGGCGCCTTTTGTGCGTTCGTATGAATACAAATCGCACAGGTTCTGTCGAGTCTCTCAACTGGTTTTGAAGTGGTAAACTTGAGCGCAGGGTGGTCAACTTGCGGGCAGCGTCATTCGCTTGGCGGCCGCATCCGGGCCGGCGGGCTTGGCCTGCGCAGGTCAAGTGTGGCAAAGGCAAAGCGCAACGACTGCATCGGGTGAGGACAAAGTGCCAGAAGAAACCAGCAAGCCGGCGGCCAATTCCATGTGGGGTGGACGCTTCTCGTCGACGCCGAGCGCGCTCATGGAAGCCATCAACGCCTCCATCGGCTTCGACAGGCGCCTTGCCGCGCAGGACATCCAGGGTTCTGTCGCTCACAGCGCCATGCTGGCGCGCCAGGGGATCATCACCGAGGACGACCGGGCGGCCATCCATGAGGGCCTGCAGCGCGTGCTCGGAGAGATCGAATCCGGGGCGTTTACCTTTTCAACGGCTCTCGAAGACATTCATATGAACGTGGAGAGCCGCCTGCGGGAGATCGTGGGCGATCCGGCGGCCCGGCTCCACACCGCGCGCAGCCGAAACGATCAGGTGGCGGTCGATATCCGCCTCTGGGTCCGCGACGCCCATGACCGCACCGACGAGCAATTGACGGCGCTCATGCGGGCGCTTCTGGCCAAGGCGGAGCCGCACGCGGCAACCGTCATGCCGGGCTTCACGCACCTTCAAAGCGCCCAGCCGGTGACCTTCGGTCATCACCTCATGGCCTATGTGGAGATGTTTGCGCGCGACCGTGGGCGCATCCGCGATTCCCGCAGGCGTCTCAATGAATGCCCGCTGGGCGCAGGCGCCCTGGCCGGGACCTCGTTCCCGATTGACCGGCATCAGACCGCGACGGCGCTCGGTTTCGACGGCCCGACCCGCAACTCGCTCGATTCTGTCTCGGATCGCGACAGCCTTCTGGAATTCCTCGCGGCTGCCTCCATCACGGCCATGCACCTGTCGCGTCTCGCGGAAGAGATCATCTTCTGGATGTCGGCGCCCTTCGGCTTCGTGCGCCTGCCCGACCGCTGGACGACCGGGTCGAGCATGATGCCGCAAAAGCGCAACCCCGACGCTGCCGAGCTTGTCCGCGGTAAGACGGGAAGGGTCGTCGGGTCGCTGGTCGCTCTGCTGACGGTCATGAAGGGCTTGCCGCTGACCTATTCCAAGGACATGCAGGAAGACAAGGAACAGCTTTTCGATGCGGCCGACACCATCGAGATCGTGCTCGCCGCTATGACGGGCATGGTCCAGGATCTCGAACCCGTGCCGGAGCGCATGGCGGCGGTTGCCGGCGCCGGTTTCTCGACGGCAACCGACCTCGCCGACTGGCTCGTCCGCAGCCTCAACATCCCGTTCCGCGACGCCCACCATGTCACGGGGCGCATCGTCTCGGAGGCTGAAAGGCGGGGATGTACCCTGGAGGAATTGCCTCTCGAGGCCATGCAGACGGTCGAGCCGCGCATTCATCAGGGCATCTATGACGTTCTCGGGGTGGAGAATTCCGTGCGCTCAAGGACGAGCTTCGGCGGCACCTCGCCGACGAATGTTGCAGAGCAGATCGCGTGGTGGCGGGAGCGCGTATAACGTTCGCTCAAGGTGCAAGGTCAGCCTCTTGATCGGCCGACTTGCGATGTCCATATGGGTATCAGCACCCGCAAGGGTTGTCTGAGTGCCGCATGAGCGGGCTCAAACCAACGAAGTGCCTCTAACCTCGGGCTTCGAACATGTCGCGTCAGTCGCCCTTCGGGCATCCGTTTTTGCTGGGTTTCGACGAGATTGAGCAGGCGCTCGATCGCGTCGCGAAAGCCGGTGGGGACGGTTATCCTCCCTACAACATCGAGCGCTTGGCGCGCACTCCAAACGATCCAGAGCGTCTCAGGATCACCCTCGCGGTTGCCGGATTTACCCGGGACCAGCTTGAAGTGACCCTAGAGGAAAGCCAGCTCGTGGTCCGGGGTCGTCAAATCGATGACAAATCGAGGCACTTCCTGCATCGCGGCATCGCCGCCCGTCAGTTTCAGCGTGCATTTCTCCTTGCCGAGGGCATGGAGGTCATGGGCGCGGATTTGGCGAATGGTCTCTTGTCGATCGACCTTGTCCGGCCCGAGCCGGATCGGATCGTTCGCAAGATCGTCATCGCCTCACCTGACGCCAAGTGACGCTGCCGCGAAGGAGAAGGACATGAATATCACTCTGAGAACGCCCGCAGAAACGCCGTTCAACCCGGCGGAACTCGCGGCTTTGGGCGAGGGGCAGATGGCGTATGTTCGCCCGATGCAGTCGGAGGACGTGGCGCGGTTCTTCCCTCAGGCTCCGAAGATCGAGCCCGGTCTGCAGCTTTTCGCGCTGCTGTCCGCGAGTGGCGAACCGATCATGCTGACCGACAGCCGCGATGCGGCCGTCGCCAATGCGTGGGCGCACGATCTTGAAACGGTGAGCCTCCACTAGGTTTAATTCCGATCATCTGGAGCATGACACCAGCCGAGCCGTTTTCGGCCATCATGCTCCAGAGGCTGCCCGCCGCTCAACCGATGGCCTCGATGGCCTGGATCAGCCTCTCAAGGTCCTCCGGGCGAGACAGCCGGTGGTCGCCATCCTTGATCAGCGTGAGCGAGACGTTGTCGCCGGGCAGATGTTCGACGAGGCGCATCGCGTGGGTCCAGGGAACGTCCGGATCCTTCATTCCCTGCAAAATATGGACCGGGCAACCGGTCTGGATCGAGGCGTCGAACAGGAGATGCCTGCGCCCGTCCTCGATGAGGCCCATGGTGATGGGATACGGCTCCTCGGAATATTCGGATTCCCGCAACAGGACGCCCGTTTCCTGGATCGACCGTTTCATCGTGACCGTGAAGCGATCCCACATCAGTCGCTCGGTGAAATCGATGGCGGGCGCGATCAGGACCATTCCGGCGGGCGATGGGCCACCCGTTTCGGCAAGGTGGCGGGCCACTAGAAGCGCGATCCAGGCACCCATGGACGAACCGACGAGGATCGACCGTTCGGCCACGAGACCCCTGATGACGCCGAGGCTGTCATCGAGCCAGTGCGTGATGGTGCCGTTCTCGAACCGTCCTCCCGATTCGCCGTGGCCCGAATAGTCGAATCTGACGAAGGCTCGACCGGCTCTCTCGGCCCAGGCGGCCAACGTTTCGGCTTTCGTCGAGCGCATGTCTGATTTATAGCCGCCGAGCCAGACCACCGGAGGGCCGCTTCCTTCCTGGGTCAGCGCGGCGATCATGCGCGCCTTGTCGCCATGGCCGATCGTCAGGGTTTGCCGCATGGTTAACTCATCCTCAACTGCTTTTAACGCAACGTTCTGCAACGTCTCTCCAAACAAGGCTCTTACATCGGTGAGTTTTTCAACGCGACCCGGGGGAGGGCCCGCCTTCCCGGCTTCCAGCTTTCATCCGCTGGCGGGTCGGACGATCCTCCAGATCATTCCCGAGCTTGAGGCCGGCGGCGCGGAACGCACGGCCGTGGACGTCGCCGAGGGCCTGGTTCACGCGGGAGCGCGTGCTCTCGTCGCGACCGAAGGCGGCAGGCTCGTTGGCGAATTGCAGGCGAAAGGCGGGGTCTGGGTGCCGTTCCCGGCCGCCACCAAGAACCCGTTTTCGATGCTGCTGAACGTGCGCCGCCTCGCTCGCATCTGCCATCGCGAGAAAGTGTCGCTGGTCCATGCCCGCTCCCGCGCGCCGGCCTGGGTGGCGCTCGGCGCCGCGCGATCGCTGAACATTCCGTTCGTGACGACCTATCACGGCAGCTATGCCGGTCGCTCCTCCGTAAAGGTCCTCTACAACTCGGTGATGTCCCGTGGCGACCTCGTCATCGCCAATTCGCATTATACCGGCGATTTGATCCGCTCCCTCTATCCTCAAGCGACGGAACGGGTGCGGGTCATCCATCGGGGAACCGACTTTTCGGTGTTCAGCCCCGCGGCCGTCAGCCCCGACCGGGTGGAAAACCTCCGCAAGTCCTGGGGCGTCGCGCCGCATGAGCGGGTTGTGCTTCTGGCAGCCCGTCTCACGGGATGGAAGGGCCAGAAAGTATTGGTCGAGGCGGCAGCCAAGCTGCGCGACACCGGCATTTCCGATGTCGCCTACATTCTTGCGGGAGATCCGCAGGGGCGCGATTCCTACGTAAAGGACCTCGACAACCTGATCGCGGCGCGCAAGCTCAAGGGCATCGTCCGCCGTGTCGGACATTGCACCGATATGCCGGCAGCGTTCCTGGCAGCCTCGGTGGTGACCGTGCCGTCGACCGAACCGGAGGCATTCGGCCGCTCGGCGGTCGAGGCGCAGGCCATGGGCACGCCGGTTGTCGTCTCCGATCTCGGCGCGGTGCCCGAGACGGTGCTGGCTCCGCCCGTCGTCTTGCCGCAGGAGCGGACCGGATGGCGCATTCCCCCAGGCGATGCGGACGCGCTGGCGGGAGCTCTCGACGCGGCGCTGGCGCTCGGCGCGAGTGCCCGAATTGCGCTCGGCGCCAGGGCGAAGCGCCACGTCGAACAGCACTTCTCGCTGGAGCGGATGGTCACGAGCACGCTGGAGGTCTATTCCGCGTTGCTGGAAGGCCGCTTCCCACGCAGAACAAGTTGACTTCGCGCGCATTTGCGCGAAATGTCGAAGCATTCGCGGAACCGGTCAGGAATCGGCGGGAGCACTTGTGCTTTCCGAACTCCGACCCCCGCTCAACAGGAGATACGAGCCATTCGCAGACCAATGAGAGCCATGCCGGTGCCGCAGAAGGACGGACCGCGCGCCAACAGAGATATTCGCGGTGTTCGCGACGTGCAGTTGATCGATGATACGGGTCAGAATCGTGGTGTCATGCCCTTTTTCGATGCGATGCGCATCGCAGAGGACGCCGGACTGGACCTTGTAGAGATCTCGCCGAACGCAACCCCGCCCGTCTGCAAGATCCTCGACTACGGCAAGTACCGCTTCCTCGAGCAGAAGAAGGCCTCGGAAGCGCGTAAGAAGCAGAAGACCGTTGAGGTCAAGGAAGTCAAACTGCGTCCCGGCATCGACGATCACGATTACGACGTGAAGATGAAGGCCATGCGCGGCTTCTTCGAAGAAGGCAACAAGGTCAAGGTCACGCTTCGGTTCCGCGGCCGCGAAATGGCGCACCAGGATCTCGGCCTCAAGGTTCTGGACCGCGTGAAGGCCGATGTGAGCGAAATCGCCAAGGTCGAGATGGAGCCCAATTTCGAGGGCCGTCAGGTCGTCATGGTGATGGCGCCGCGCTAGGGTTTCCCGGCGGAAATCCCCATCAGAGAATTCTTGGCCGTCGGGGAACCGGCGGCCATTGCATTTCGGGGCTTCCTCTGCCATAAGCCCGTCTTCATCGAACCGCCCGGCTCATCAAGGGCTGCCGTGGCGGTTTGTTGTGCTCATAGCAGCATCAAAAAGGCCTCGGATGCGGTTCGCCGCCCCCCTTGGCCTTGTCCTAAGGAGAGCAAAATGCCCAAGCTGAAGACCAAATCGGGCGCTAAAAAGCGCTTCAAGATCACGGGCACCGGCAAGGTCGTCTATAGCCAGGCCGGCAAGCAGCACGGGATGATCAAGCGGACGAACAAGCAGATCCGGAATCTGCGCGGGACCAACGTCCTGTTCAAGACCGACGGTTACAACGTGAAGAAGTACTTCCTGCCGAACGGCTGAGACAGTCTTCGCATCCCAGATTTTGAAGGAGTTTACCTATGGCCCGTGTCAAACGGGGCGTGACCAGTCACGCCAAGCACAAGAAGGTTTTGAAGGCCGCCAAGGGCTTTTACGGCCGTCGCAAAAATACCATCCGCATCGCCAAGCAGGCGGTCGAGAAGAGCATGCAATATGCTTATCGCGACCGTAAGAACAAGAAGCGCACGTTCCGCGCCCTCTGGATCCAGCGTCTCAACGCCGCGGTCCGCGAGCATGGCCTGACGTATTCGCGATTTATCGATGGTCTCGGCAAGGCCGGGGTCGAGGTCGATCGCAAGGTTCTGTCCGAAATGGCTATCCACGAGCCGGCAGCATTCGCCGCCTATGTGGAGCGCGCCAAGGCTTCGCTGCCCCAGCAGGCAGCAGCTTAAGACATCCTGGCTCTGGCGCGACTGCAAGTCAGTCGCGCCGCCTCCTACCTTTCGCCTCCGAGACCACCCGCACCGACGGCACCGTATGCGCTGTCGAATGCGTTTTTGCGGGTCGGGAGGCCTGACGGTCCCCGCGCCGCGCTCCACTCAAGCGCTTGAATTCTGGCATGGACCGATGACCGATCTCACCCAACTTGAACGTGACCTGCTTGCTCGGGTCGAGGCCGCAGGCGATGAAGCAGCGCTGGAGGCCGTGCGCGTTGCTGCGCTCGGCAAGAAGGGCTCGGTTTCCGACCTGCTCAAGACACTCGGGGGGATGACCCCCGAGGAACGCAAGGAACGCGGACCGCTGATCAACGGCCTGCGGGATGCGGTGCAGGGCGCAATCGCCGCGCGGAAGGACGTTCTGGCCTCCGCGGCCCTCGAGGCGCGCCTTTTGGCCGAACGCCTCGATGTGACGCTGCCGGTTCCGGAGGCTCCCGAAGTGCGGGGCCGCATTCACCCCATCAGTCAGGTGGTGGAGGAAATCACCGCCATCTTCGCCGATATGGGTTTCTCGGTCGCAGACGGGCCCGATATTGAAACCGACTATCTCAACTTCACGGCGCTCAATTTCCCCGAGGGTCATCCGGCCCGCGAAATGCACGACACGTTCTTTCTTGCCCCTGATGAAAAGGGCGAGCGCAAGGTGCTGCGCACTCATACGTCGCCGGTGCAGATCCGCACCATGACGTCGAAGGCGCCGCCGATCCGGATCATCATCCCCGGCCGGACGTACCGCCACGACTCGGACCAGACCCACACGCCGATGTTCCATCAGGTCGAAGGTCTGGTGATCGACACGCAAGCCAACATCGCCCACATGAAATGGGTGCTGGAGGAATTCTGCAAGGCGTTCTTCGAGGTCGATCAGGTCAAGATGCGGTTCCGGCCGTCCTTCTTCCCGTTCACCGAACCGTCGGCCGAAGTCGATATCCAGTGTTCGCGAAAAGGCGGCGAGATCCGCTTCGGCGAGGGCGAGGATTGGCTGGAAATTCTCGGCTGCGGCATGGTGCACCCGAACGTGCTGCGCAATTGCGGCCTCGATCCCGACAAGGTCCAGGGTTTCGCCTGGGGCATGGGAATCGATCGCATCGCGATGCTGAAATACGGCATGCCGGACCTGCGCCCCTTCTTCGAGGCGGATGTTCGCTGGCTCAACCATTACGGTTTCCGGCCACTCGATATTCCGTCGCTCGTCAGCGGCCTGACCTCGTAACAGGAGAGAAACGATGAAATTCACATTCTCCTGGTTGAAGGACCATCTCGACACCATGGCATCCCTCGACGAAGTGGTCGAGACGCTGACCCGCATCGGCCTCGAAGTCGAGAATGTCGAGGACAAGGCGAAGACCTTCGCACCCTACAAAGTGGCCTATGTGGTCTCGGCCGAGCAGCACCCGAACGCCGATCGTTTGCGCGTCTGCGTGGTCGATACGGGCGAGGGCGCCCCCGTTCAGGTCGTGTGCGGAGCACCGAATGCGCGCACCGGCATGAAGAGCGTGTTCGCGCCTCCCGGAACCTACATTCCAGGCAAGAACATCACCCTCGGCATCGGCACCATCCGGGGCGTGGAGAGCCGCGGCATGCTATGCTCGGCGGCCGAACTCGAGCTTTCCGATGATCACGAAGGCATCATCGATTTGCCGGACGACGCGCCGGTGGGGCAGCCCTATGCTGCCTATGCGGGTCTCGACGATCCGGTCATCGAGATCAACCTCACGCCGAACCGGCCCGATTGCACGTCGATCCATGGAATCGCTCGCGATCTCGCGGCGGCGGGCCTGGGGACGTTGAAAGGCGGCGAGATATCCGCCGTGAAAACTGTCGGTCCGTGCCCGGTTTCCGTGAGGTTGGATTTTGCGCCTGGTGACGAGAAGCTGTGCCCGATTTTCTCGCTGCGCCTCGTGCGCGGCGTGAAGAATGGTCCCTCGCCCGAATGGATGCAGCGCCGGCTGTTGTCGATCGGTTTGCGTCCGATCAACGCGCTCGTGGACATCACCAACTACATGACCTTCGATCGCGGTCGTCCCTTGCACGTCTTCGACGCGAAGAAGGTGATGGGCAATCTCACGGTACGTCGGGCCAGCGACGGCGAGGAATTGCTGGCTCTCGACGGTCGGACCTACACGCTCGATCGCGGCACGGTGGTGATCGCCGACGAGAACGGGGTCGAATCCATCGCCGGCATCATGGGTGGCGAACATTCGGGCGTCGACGCGACCACCACCGACGTGCTCATCGAATCCGCCCTGTGGGACCCGCTGAACATCGCTCAATCGGGGCGGAAGCTCGGGATCATCACTGATGCGCGCTATCGCTTCGAACGCGGTGTCGACCCGGCCTTCACGCTCCCCGGCCTCGACCTTGCGGCCGGCATGGTGATGGAGATCTGCGGTGGCGTAGCGAGCGAACCGGTCATTGCCGGCAAAGTGCCGCAGGATAACCGCGTCATCGAATTTCCGTGGTCGGAGGTTCCGCGCCTGTCCGGCTTGCCGGTCCAGCCCGCGGAATCGAAGCAGATCCTCGAGAAGCTGGGTTTCGGCATCGAGGGCTCGAGCGATGCCGTGAAGGTCACGCCGCCATCGTGGCGTCCGGACGTGGAAGGAAAGGCCGATCTCGTCGAGGAAGTCATCCGCATCGTCGGCCTCGATCGGATCGAACCGCGACCGCTGCCGCGTCTTGAAGCGGCCGTCGCCAAGCCGATCCTCACCCTGATCCAGAAGCGCACCCGGCTTGCCAAACATGCGCTGGCTGTGCGGGGGCTTGTGGAAGCGGTCACGTGGTCGTTCATCGGCAAGGCGGAAGCGGACATGTTCGGCGGTGGCGACCCCCGGCTTGCCCTTGCGAACCCGATTGCGTCGGATCTCTCCGACATGCGACCGAGCCTGCTGCCGGGTCTCTTAAAAGCCGCTCAGCGTAATGCCGATCGCGGCTTCGGCGACGTGGCACTTTTCGAAGTCGGCCAATGCTTTGCCTCCGATGAACCCGAAGGGCAGACGATCAAGGCGGCAGCGGTGCGTCGGGGAACGGCGCGGCCGGAAGGCGTCGGGCGTCATTGGGACGGCGGCGCGACGGCTGTCGATGCTTTCGATGCCAAGGCCGACGCGATGGCGCTGCTCGCGACGCTGGGCATTCCCGCCGGCGGCCTTCAGGTCGTGGCTGGAGGCCCGTCGTGGTTCCATCCCGGCCGCTCGGGCACGCTGCAATTCGGCCCGAAGAACGTGATCGGTACCTTCGGAGAGGTTCATCCGAACATTCTCCGGGTGCTTGATCTCAAGGGGCCGCTCGTCGCCTTCGAACTCACCCTTGACGGGCTCCCGACGCCGAAACCGAAACCCACGAAGATGCGGCCGAAGCTCGTTTTGTCCGATTTCCAGCCCGTCACGCGTGACTTCGCGTTCGTGGTGGGCCGGGATGTGGCAGCGGGCGAGATCATCAAGGCGGCCCAGAGTGCCGAGCGTCAGTTGATCGTGGGCGTCGACGTCTTCGACGTTTACGAGGGGACGGGGATCGACCCGGACAAGAAGTCCGTGGCGATCGCCGTGACCATCCAGCCGACCGACAAAACGCTGACCGATGTCGAGATCGAAGCCATTACGGCCAGGATCGTGGCCGAGGTGGCAAAGAAGACCGGAGCGGTTCTGCGGAGCTAGTCTCCACGGTCATCCTGACCGGCGCCCAGCGCTGGCCGGGATGACCGACTGCTCTTGCCGTTCAGCGGGTTATTTTCATCCCAGCCGTATCGGATCGTATCGAACCGCATCGAGCGGGCATCGATCATCAGCAATCGGCCGATGAGGCTGTCGCCGAAGCCGACGATCTCGCGGATGGCTTCCATTGCCATGAGGCTGCCGAGCACGCCCGCAAGGGCTCCAAGAACGCCCGCCTCCGCACAGCTGGGTATGGCGCCGGGCGGCGGTGGTGCGGAAAAAAGGCACCGGTAGGTGGGGTTCGGCCTCCCGTCGGCACCTGTCTCATGTGCGCGAATGGTGGTGAGCGTGGCATCGAACTGGCCCAGCGCTCCAGTGATCAGCGGCTTTCCGGCATGGAAGCAACCATCCGACACCGCGTAACGAGTTTCGAAATTGTCCGACCCGTCGAGCACCAGATCGTAACGTTCGACCAGCGCCCGCGCACTTTCAGCCGTGACACGGGTGTCGTGGGCTTCGACGGATACCGCCGGGTTGAGGCGCCGCACCGCATCGGCGGCGCTGTCCACCTTGAGCCGACCGATGTCCGGAGTCCTATGGATCACTTGCCGCTGGAGATTCGACAGGGAGACGATGTCGTCGTCCGCGATACCGATCGTCCCGAGGCCGGCCGCGGCGAGATATTGGATGACGGGCGACCCAAGGCCGCCAGCACCGACGACGAGAACCCGCGCCGCCTTCAGCTTCAGCTGTCCGGGCCCGCCGATGTCGCGCAGGACGAGATGGCGGGCGTATCGGTCGATCTCGTCGTGGGTCAGGGGCATGGGCGAGACTTTATCCGCATCAGTGAGGCTATCAACAGGCGGCGGGAGGAAATATCGTGGGCGGATCGACAGGGGTGCTTGGCGCGACGGCCCTTCCCATGCCATCGTCGGCAGCAACCGGGTTACAATCCGGGCCAGACAGGGAACATTGCCGATGAAAGCCACCAATCTCGGCCTCGCGCTTGCAGGCCTCGCCTTTTCCGCTACCGCCGTTTTCGCGCAGGACGCCTTCAAGCCTGCGATCGTCTACGATCTTGGTGGCAAGTTCGACAAATCCTTCAACGAGGGCGTTCATATGGGCGCCGAAAAATACAAGAAGGACACCGGCACCGATTACCGCGATTTCGAGCCGCAGAACGACGCACAGCGCGAACAGGCTTTGCGGCGCTTCGCACGTGACGGGTTCAGCCCCATCGTGGCCGTCGGCTTTAGCCAGGAATCGGCGCTGAAGAAGGTCGCGGACGAATTCCCCAAGACGAAGTTTGCCATCATCGACGCAGTCGTCGAAAAGCCGAACGTCCAGTCGACGGTGTTCAAGGAGCATGAGGGCTCGTTCCTCGTCGGGTTGCTCGCCGCGCAGGCATCAAAAACCGGCAAGGTCGGGTTCGTCGGCGGTATGGATATTCCGCTCATTCGCAAGTTCGCCTGCGGTTACGTTCAGGGCGTGAAATACGCCAAGAAGGATGCCGAGGTGTTCCAGAACATGACGGGCACGACCGGTGCAGCCTGGGGCGATCCCGTGAAGGGCGGCGAGCTCGCCAAGAGCCAGATCGATCGTGGAGCTGACGTCGTCTATCACGCGGCCGGCGGCACCGGCATCGGCGTTTTGCGCGCGACCGCGGATGCAGGCAAGCTCGGCATCGGGGTCGACTCGAACCAGAACGGCCTGCATCCCGGCAAGATGCTGACCTCCATGGTCAAGCGCGTCGATGTCGCGACCTACACCGTGTTCGATCAGGCGAAGAAGAACACCTTCAAGCCGGGGGTCTCGATACTCGGCCTGAAAGAAGGTGGCGTTGCGTGGGCGCTGGATGACAACAACAAGGCGCTCATTACGCCGGAGATGAAGGCTGCCGCCGACAAGGCCGCGGAAGGCATCACCTCGGGCTCCATCAAGGTGCACGATTATATGTCGGATTCGAAGTGCCCGATGTAAATTGAGACGCAAGGCCGGAGCGCCGTTTTCGATGGCGGCGTTCCGGGACTGCGCGGGGTGCGATGTCTTCTTGTCGAGACCTGACGCGGGTGTTTTTGATAACGTTTGAGGCTTGATGTCTCCCGCCATACAACTCACGGCCATCAACAAGCGCTTCGGCGCTGTTCACGCCAACCGGGACGTGAACCTCTCGGTTGCCCGCGGTACCATCCACGGGATCGTGGGCGAAAACGGCGCCGGCAAGTCGACGCTCATGTCGATCCTGTATGGCTTCTACGAGGCCGATTCCGGTGAGATCCACGTCGGCGGAAAGCCGATCCTTATTCGTTCTCCCGCCGATGCGATTGAAGCCGGCATCGGCATGGTTCACCAGCACTTCATGCTGGTCGAACCCCTCACGGTCGTTGAGAACGTCATGCTCGGCGCGGAGGGCGGCGTGCTGTTGCGTCGCGGCGAGGCAAAGGTGCGCGCCGAACTGGCGCGGCTGTCACGCGATTACGGCCTCGACATCGACGTGAATGCGACGGTGGAAGACCTTTCCGTTGGTCTGCAGCAGCGGGTCGAAATTCTGAAGGCGCTCTATCGTGGCGCGGATATTCTCATTCTCGACGAACCGACGGCGGTTCTGACCCCGCCTGAAGCCGATGCCTTGTTCGAACTGCTGAGAGCATTGAAGGAGCAGGGCAAGACCGTCATCCTCATCACTCACAAGCTGCGCGAGATCATGGCGGTGACCGACCGCGTCTCAGTGATGCGGCGGGGCGAGATGGTGGCCACCATCGAGACCGCCGCAACAAAGCCGCCGGAACTCGCCGAGCTCATGGTTGGCCGCCGGGTTTTGCTGCGGGTGGAAAAATCCGAGCGCGTGCCCGGCCGTCCTCTGCTCGAGGTCGAGAATATGTCGGTCATCGATTCACGCGGCGTGCTGCGGGTGGCAAATGCAAGCTTTGCCGTTCGCGCGGGGGAGATCGTCGGCATTGCCGGCGTGTCCGGCAACGGCCAGAGCGAGCTTCTGGAGGCGATCGCGGGAATGCGGCTGCCGGTGCTCGGAACGATGCGCCTCGATGGTCAGGATGTCCCGGCAGGCGAGCACAACCCGCACCGGATGCGCCAGCTCGGCCTGCTGCATGTGCCGGAAGATCGCCTGCGCATGGGCCTCGTGCCCTCCTTCCAGGCATTTGAGAGCGCCATCCTCGGCTTCACCGATGACCGCAAGCTGGGGCGCGGCCCGCTTCTCGATCACGCCCGCATGATCGGCGATCTCGCCGCCAAAATGGAGCATTACGACGTGCGTCCGCAGGCGCCGCGGCTGAAGACGTCGAAATTTTCCGGCGGCAATCAGCAGAAGATGGTGCTGGCGCGTGAGATCGAGCGCAGCCCGAAAGTGCTCCTCGTGGGACAGCCGACCCGCGGCGTCGATATCGGGGCCATCGAGTTCATCCACCGCCGCCTGATTTCCCTCCGGGATGCAGGTGTCGGAATTCTGCTGGTCTCCGTGGAACTCGAAGAGATCATGAACCTGTCCGATCGCATTCTCACCATGTGCGGCGGCCAAATTACCGGCGAACGCAAGGCGTCCGAAGCTAGCGAACAGGATCTTGGCCTGCTGATGGCCGGCGTCAACGATGAGGCAGCATGATGCAACCACGTTTGACCCTCGTCACCCTGGGCGTGTCCGACCTCGCCAGAGCGCGCGCTTTCTATGAGGCATGGGGCTGGAAGGCGTCGTCGGCGAGCCAGCCGGAAGTCGTGTTCTTTCAGGCCAACGGATTGGCGCTGGCCTTGTGGAGCCGCGCCGATCTTGCCGAGGACGCCGGGATCGAAGACAAGCCGACCGGCTTTTCGGCGGTGTCGCTTGCCTATAACGCGCGCTCGAAGGAAGAAGCGGACGAGGTTTATGCCTTGGCGATCGCGGCCGGTGCGAAGGCGGTCAAGCCATTGCACGACGTTTTCTGGGGCGGCTATTCGGGCTATTTCGCCGATCCCGATGGACATCTCTGGGAGGTCGCGTGGAATCCGGCGTTTCCGCTCGATGAGCAAGGCCACATGTTCCTGCCGGACAGCGTCAAGTGAGTGTCCCCATCGATCTGCCGAGATGGGCTGACACGGTTCTGGTGCCTGCCGTCTCCGTTGTCGCGGCATTCCTGGTGGCGGGCCTCGTGGTTCTCGGCATCGGTGAAAATCCTTTGACGGCGACGCGACTGCTTCTGCAGGGCAGTCTTGGGAGCGGCGAAGGCTTGGGCTTCACGCTTTTCTACATGACCGATTTTATTTTCGTCGGCCTCGCCGTCGCCGTCGCCTACCATGCGGGCTTGTTCAATATCGGTGGCGAAGGGCAGGCGACGCTGGCGGGGTTAGGGATTGCGCTCACGGTCAACAATCTCAGCTTCCTGCCCGGTTTCCTGCTTGCGCCGCTCGGCATCCTCGGCGCCGCCGCGTTCGGCGCGGCCTGGGCGGCCGTCCCGGGTTATCTTCAGGCAAAGCGCGGCAGTCACATCGTCATCACGACGATCATGTTCAATTGGCTCGCCAGCGTTCTCATCGTGTATCTGCTGGTGAACGTGCTGCGCGAGCCGCAATCGATGAACCCTGAAACGCGCGAGTTCCCGCTGCAATCGCACATTCCGTTCATGCACGAGGTATTCGCAGCATTTGGCATCGACATCCCGCCGTCGCAGCTCAATTTGACTCTCCTGCTCGCGCTCGCGGCATGTGTTGCCGTGTGGCTTCTGATCTATCGCTCGCGGCTCGGATATGCGATCCGCGTGGTCGGCTCCAGCCCGACGGCCGCGATCTATGCGGGGATCTCGCCGGCCCGCGTCATCATCATCGCAATGGTGATTTCGGGCGCGCTCGCCGGCGGCCTCGCCGTGAACGAGTTGATGGGGTACCAGCATCGCCTGCTGCTCGAATTTACGGCCGGCTATGGCTTTGTCGGCATCGCGGTGGCGCTGATGGGACGCGCGCATCCCGCCGGCATCGTGCTGGCTTCCCTGCTCTTCGGCATCCTCTATCAGGGCGGTGCGGAACTGGCGTTCGAACAGCCCGCAATCACGCGCGACATGATCATCGTCATCGGCGGGATCATCATTCTGTTCGCGGGGGCGCTTGACGGGTTGTTCCGGCGCCTTGTCGCGCGGCTGCTCCCACGTCCCGCTCTGGCGAGGGCATGAGCATGGACGTCACGAGCTTCATTACGATCCTCGATTCGGCACTGCGATTGTCGATCCCGCTCCTCGCCGCGTGCCTCGCCGGCTTATGGTCCGAGCGCGCTGGTGTCGTCGATATCGGGCTTGAGGGGAAGATGCTGGTGGCAGCCTTTGCGGCGGCGGCCGCGGCTCATGCCTTCGACTCGGCGTGGATCGGATTGTTCGCCGGCCTGGGAGCATCGGTGGCCTTCGCGCTCGTTCACGGCTTCGCATCCATCAGCCAGCGCGGCAATCAGATCGTCTCCGGCGTTGCCATCAATATGCTGGCCGCGGGCCTGACTGCGATTGTCGGCAATGCGTGGTACGGGCAGGGCGGCCGCACGCCGCCGCTTGAAGGCGAGCAGCGTTTCGGCGACGCGATTCTGGGTCATTCAGCGCTGGTGTTCTTTGCGCTGCTCGCTGTGCCCCTCACGGCGTTCGTCCTCGGGCGAACGCGTTCCGGACTGCGCCTGCGCGCCGTCGGCGAGAATCCGGCTGCGGTTGATACGGCCGGAATTTCCGTCACCGGACTTCGCTATGCGGCTGTGATCATCGGTGGCGTCCTGTGCGGCTTGGCCGGCACCTATCTGTCGGTGGCGCAATCGGCCGGCTTTCTGCCGAACATGACGGCGGGCAAAGGCTTCATCGCTCTGGCGGCGTTGATCTTCGCCAAATGGCGCGCATGGCCTGCGCTGGGCGCCTGCTTCCTTTTCGGCCTTCTGGACGCAATTTCAATTCGCCTGCAGGGAATCGTCCTGCCGGGCATCGGCGAAGTTCCGGTGCAGGCGATCCAGGCTTTGCCATATCTCATGACCGTGATCCTGCTCGCCGGCGTCATCGGGCGCGCCACGCCGCCGCGCGCGTCGGGCATTCCTTATGTCAAGGAGCGTTGACATGTCCGATCTCGATGCTCTCTTTGAAGCCGCTCGAGCAATTCAGGCGAGGGCTTATGCGCCCTATTCGCGGTTCAAGGTGGGCGCCGCGCTCGCGACGCCGGATGGCAGGATCTTTTCGGGCTGCAATGTCGAGAACGCGGCGTATCCGGTCGGCACTTGCGCCGAAGCTGGTGCCATTTCGGCGATGATCGCTGCCGGTGGCGACCGGATTGCAACGATCGTTGTCATGGGGGAGGGCGCGCATCTCGTGACACCATGCGGCGGGTGCCGCCAGCGCATTCGCGAGTTCGCCGCGCCGGACACAATCATTCATGTGGCGGGACCCGACGGGATAAGGCGCAGTTTCACGCTGGAGGAATTGCTGCCGCATTCATTCGGCCCCGACAACCTGATCGATCGATAGAGATGATGACGATGAGCCAGAATATTGAGGACGCCGCTGCTTTCATTCGCGCCCGTGGCCTGGCGGGACCGTTCGATGCGGCGTTCGTGCTGGGTACAGGATTAGGCCCGCTCGTCGATGAGGTGAGCGACGCTCGCGCCCTATCGTATGCGGATATTCCGCATTTTCCACGGAGCGGCGTTTCGGGTCACGCCGGCAGGCTCGTTGCGGGCATGCTTGAGGGCAAGCGCGTGCTGCTGTTTCAGGGCCGCGCGCATTATTACGAGACGAGCGACGCAGGCGCCATGCGCGTGCCGCTCGGCGTGATCAGGGAACTCGGCATCCCCGTCGTGGTGCTGACAAACGCCGCCGGGTCGGTTCGTCCTGATATCCGCCCGGGAAGCCTGGTGGCGATCAACGACCACATCAACCTTTCCGGTGCAAACCCGCTCATGGGCGATCACACCGAGGGACGGTTCGTGTCGATGACCGACGCCTACGATGCGGCGCTGCGCGAGACGTTGCAGCGCGCGGCCAAGAGGTCCGGGATCGTTGTGCCGGAGGGTGTTTATGCGTGGCTGTCGGGCCCGAGTTTCGAGACACCGGCAGAGATCCGCATGACCCGGATTCTGGGCGGTGATCTTGTCGGCATGTCGACGGTGCCGGAAGTCATTCTCGCGCGTTATTATGGTCTCAAGGTTGCGGCGATCTCGCTGGTGACCAATCTCGCCGCCGGAATCGAGGGCGCGTCGCCATCGCATCAGGAAACCAAGGATACGGCGGCCGGAGCCTCGGCAGAATTCAAGCGCCTCGTTCGTTCATTCGTTGCGGAGCTTCGGTGATGCCCGACGTTGAAATTGCCACACGCGCCTTGCGCAGCCTCGACCTCACCGATCTGACCGATAACTGCACAGACTCGGCAATCGATGTGCTTTGCGGCAAAGCGATGGATCCGCACGGGCCGGTCGCTGCGGTCTGCATCTGGCCGCAATTCGTCCGGCAGGCGGCCGATGCGTTGAAGGGCTCGGCGGTTCGCGTCGCAACGGTCGTCAATTTTCCCGCTGGCCGTGAGGATGTAGCACGTGTTTGCGACGATGTGGGCGAGGCGCTGGCAGACGGCGCAAACGAGATCGATCTCGTTCTGCCATACAATGCGGTGCGACGCGGCGATCTCGCGGTTGCCATCGCTATGGTCGAGGCGGTGCGCGAGAAGGTCGATCAGGGCCGCCTCCTCAAGGTGATCCTTGAGACCGGCGAGCTGGTCGAGCCTGCGCTGATCGAAAAGGCCAGCCGCCTGGCGATTTTGGCGGGCGCTGATTTCATCAAGACCTCGACGGGAAAAACGCCCGTTTCCGCGACTGCTGACGCCGCCGAGATCATGCTGAATGCCATCAAAGCGTCGGGCCAACCTGTGGGGCTGAAGCCCTCCGGTGGAATCCGTACTCTGGCCGATGCAAAAATCTATCTCGACCTTGCCGATCGCATCATGGGTCCCGATTGGGCCACGCCGAAAACCTTCCGCATCGGCGCGAGCAGTATCTATGACGCATTGATCGCCATCATCGAAGGGCGGGCCGAAACGATGCCCGCCGGAGCCTATTGATATGAACTTTCTTCCGCAGGAAATCATCCGCCGCAAGCGCGATGGCGGTGAACTCAGTGCCGAGCAGATCCAGAGCTTCGTTGAAGGCATGACGTCCGGTCGCGTCTCGGAGGGCCAGGTTGCGTCCTTCGCCATGGCGGTGTTCTTCCGCGGCCTGTCCGTTCCCGAGCGGGTCGCGCTGACATGCGCGATGCGGGATTCGGGCGAAGTTCTCACGTGGGATCTTCCTGGTCCCGTTTTGGACAAACATTCGACCGGCGGCGTCGGCGATACGGTCAGTCTCGCGCTGGCTCCCGCGGTTGCCGCGTGCGGCGGTTACGTGCCGATGATATCCGGTCGGGGGCTGGGTCACACGGGTGGGACACTCGACAAGCTCGATTCCATTCCCGGCTACATGTCCCAACCGGATATCGAGACTTTTCGGCGTGTGACCCGTGAGGTGGGCTGCGCCATCATCGGGCAGACGGCCGATCTCGCGCCTGCCGACAAGCGCCTCTATTCCATTCGTGACGTGACGGCGACGGTCGAATCCATCGACCTTGTCACGTCCTCCATTCTGTCGAAAAAACTCGCCGCGGGATTGCATGGCCTCGTGATGGACGTGAAATTCGGCTCGGGCGCGTTCATGAATAATGCCGCCGACGCCCGCAAGCTCGCTGAAAGCCTCGTGCTGGTTGCGACCGGCGCGGGCTTGCCCACGAGCGCGTTGCTGACCGACATGAATGAGCCGCTGGCATCGCATGCGGGCAACGCCGTCGAAGTGGCCTACATCGCCGACTATCTCTCCGGCCGTCGGCGCGAGGCACGGTTCCATGAAGTGACGGTGGAACTGA
Source organism: Microvirga brassicacearum (assembly GCF_008757455.1). Lineage (GTDB taxonomy): Bacteria > Pseudomonadota > Alphaproteobacteria > Rhizobiales > Beijerinckiaceae > Microvirga > Microvirga brassicacearum. The sequence continues at coordinate 484,728 of NZ_VCMV01000013.1, forward strand.
GCGCGGAGATGCTCGTCCTCGGAAAACTCGCGGCGGATATCGCCGATGCGCGCGCCAGGATCGAAGACGCCATCGCATCGGGGAGAGCAGCGGAAATCTTCCAGCGGATGGTGGTGGCGCTCGGCGGGCCGCACGATCTTGTCGAGCGCCCGAAACACCACCTGAAAACCGCACCGGTCGTCCGCGCCGTTCATCCCGAGCGGCACGGCACGGTCCATGCGATCCGAACGCGCGAGACCGGCGTCGCCGTGGTTGCGTTGGGCGGCGGTCGGACGCGCCCACAGGACGCCGTCGACCACGCCGTTGGTCTGACGGATCTTGCGGGGATTGGCGAACAGGTCGACCACGAGCGTCCCCTCGGCATCGTGCATGCGCGGACGGAAGCCGAGGCGGACGCTGCTGCGCGTGCGCTGCAGCGCGCCTACACGCTCGGCGAAGGTCCGGTAGAGAGCAAGGACACCGTGCTGGAGCGGATCGGCGCTTAAGCGCCCAGCGTCGACAGGCGTTTGATCGCCGTGATGGGACCGTAGCTGACGGTCCGGATGCGCTCCTCGGCGACGGCGAGCGGTTCGATCGAGACGGTCATGGTGTGGCCGGTCGCGTGGACCATACGAGTCTCGTCGAGCATGATCGCCACGTGACCTTTCCAGAACACCAGATCGCCGCGCTGCAGGCCACTCAGATCCGGCCGGATTGCGACGGGCGTGCCAAGCGCACTCTCCTGCATGTCGCTGTCACGCGGGGCGTGAATGCCTGCTGCGAGAAGAGATATTTGCGCAAGACCCGAACAATCGATGCCGATGCTGGTTTTCCCGCCCCAAAGATACGGCGTGTGGAGGAAGCGTTCGGCAATAGCGACGAAGTCGGTCTCGTGCTCGCTGACGTCGCTCAGATGCGCCGCCATCACGTATCCGCCGGTGCCGAGACACGCATACTCGCCCTCGATTTCCGTGACGGTGACGCGGCTGTTCAACGTCAGCAATCCCTGGTTCGGCAGCTTCAGGTTCGGACCGGGATAAACGAACGTGCGAAGCGCCTTGATGCGATGGGTCGGCGGCGTCCCAGCATCGCCGAGCGAACCCGCCGGGAGATAGCCTACGTAGCCGTCGTCCTGCAATTGAACCCAGGCCCAGCCCTCACGCTCTTCAAACACGTCCGCCACTTCTCCGAACAGGACCTGCGTGTCGATGGGAGCATCGGCAGAGGGATGGCGATGCAAGGATTGGAACGACGTGGTGAGCCGCTTCGGGATTCCGGTTGTGTACCGCTCCGCTTCGACCTGACCACGCAGCCGCTCGGCGGCGAGATCGGTGCGGAAGGGCGTGATGCGGCGGTCGAAATTCATCGCGGTAATTCCTTGGCGCGGACTGAGATGATATCCCCCAGACGTTCCACCGCCAAGGCGCCGGCGACTGTGCGTTGGATGATGACGTTGCGCCTGTCGCGTTCGTCTCGACGTCGAGACACGAGGTCGAGCTTTCCCATCGTGTCGAGCGCCCGCGTGATCACCGGCTTGGTAACGCCGAGCTTCTGTGCAAGCCCTCGCACGGTGTGCGGCGGCGATTCAAGATAGATCGTCAACAGGATGGCCATCTGGCGCGACGACAGGTCCCCGCCCTGATGCACGAGGTCGAGATGGACATCGTGCCAGAGCCGGAGACTTTGCGAGGGCCGAAGTTCAACAGGCATCGCTGCCCCATTCGTTTCGGATCCGTATTATTGCACCCGAAATGAGGGCGCAAGCCTCACGAACCGTAGCGTGTCTTCAGAAGCGAGAACATGAGCCGCGCCGCCTGCACGTCACCACCCTCGGGCCGCCCCGGCCGGGTGGCGTTGTTCCACGCAAAGATGTCGAAATGGACGTAGGCCTTGGCGACCGAGACGAACCTGCGGAGGAAGAGGGCGGCGGTAACCGAGCCCGCCATTGGTCCGCCGGTGTTGTTCATGTCGGCGAATTTCGAGTCGAGCAGCGATTGATAGGGATACCAAAGCGGCAGCCGCCAGACCGGGTCGTTCACTGCGATCCCGTGCGAGGCGATCTCCGCCGCCAAGCTGTCGTCGTCGGTAAAGAACGGCGGCAGCTCCGGCCCCAGCGCCACGCGCGCCGCCCCCGTGAGGGTGGCGAAATCGACGATGAGTTCAGGGCTTTCCTCGTCGGCAAGCGTCAGCGCGTCGGCAAGAATGAGCCGGCCCTCCGCATCCGTGTTTCCGATTTCCACGCTGATGCCCTTGCGGCTCGCCAGAATGTCGCCTGGCCGGAACGCGTTGCTCGAAATCGAATTCTCCACGGCCGGAATCAGCACCCGCAGCCGAACGGGCAGCTTCGCGCCCATGATCATGTCGGCAAGCGCGAGCGCTGCGGCCGCGCCGCCCATATCTTTGCGCATCATCAGCATCGAGGATGGGGGCTTGATATCGAGGCCGCCGGTATCGAACGCCACGCCTTTGCCGACAAGCGTGATACGCGGCGCGGATGTGTTGCCCCACGTGAAATCGATCAGGCGCGGCGCAACGGCCGATGCACGCCCGACCGCGTGGATCATCGGAAAGTTCTGTTTGAGCAGATCGTCACCAATGATGCTGGCGAATGATGCGCCATGCCTGTCGGCCAGAGTTTTGGCGGCGGCTTCAATTCCATCCGGCCCGAGATCGCTGGTGGGCGTGTTGACGAGATCGCGGCTGTTGTTCACCGCATCAGCGATGCGCGAAACCTCATCCGCGTCGACCCCTTCAGGAACGACCAGTCTCACCGATTTTGGAGCGCGATTGCGGTAGCGGTTGAACGCATAGGAACCCAGCAACCATGCCAGGGCCGCGAGAGTCGGATCCGCCGACCTGGTTTCGAACCTGTAAACGCCCTCGGGCAACAGTGTGGCGAGCTTCCCCACGAGAAATGGATCGGCCCGTCCCGCCTCGTCACCATCGACACCGAATGCGACGCCTGCAAGTCCGCCATTGGAATCCGGCAAAAGGCAGTGGCTTCCGGCCTTGCCTTCAAAACCTTGAGCTTTCGCGAATGTTCGCGCGCTGGCAGGCAGGCTTTCACAAATGCCGTGCCAATTGCTTTCGGTCGCAAGCCACATCGGAAGCGAGGATTCGGAAGGGGACGCGAGGAGCGGATGAGCCATGAGGACACTCGGAAATGAAAAAGGCACTGCCCGGCGGGAACAACCCGCGCCGGGCATTGTTCGAAATGTCAGATCGTCTGGTTATACGCGCCGACTTCCGCGTTTTCGCGCAGCACGTCGTCAACGACCTTGAACATGTCGCGCATCCGCGCCTCGGAGACGGGGCTTTCGACGACGACGACGAGTTCGGGTTTGTTGGAGGATGCGCGCACGAGACCCCAGGTGCCGTCATCGGTCACGACGCGCACGCCGTTGACGGTGATGAGATCGACGATGGGATGCCCGCCGACGTTCTCACCATTCCGGCTGATCTGCGCGAAGCGTTCGACCACGCGATCGACGACGCCATACTTCACCTCGTCGGCGCATTTTGCCGCCATGGTGGGTGAACCCCACGTCTTGGGCACGGCGTTGTAGAGGTCGGCCATCGACCTGCCGGGATTTCTGTCGAGCATTTCGCAAACGGCGATGGCCGTCAGGACGCCATCGTCATAGCCGCGTCCGACCGGCTTGTTGAAGAAGAAATGGCCGGATTTCTCGAAACCTGCCAGCGCCGACAATTCGTTGACGCGGCGCTTGATGTAGGAATGCCCGGTCTTCCAGTAATCGGTCTTCGCTCCTTGCGCCTTCAACACCGGATCGGTTGCAAACAAGCCGGTGGATTTAACGTCGACGACGAATTGCGCATTGGCGTGCAGCTTCGACAGGTCGCGCGCCAGCATGACGCCGATCTTGTCGGCGAAGATCTCATCGCCATTGTTGTCGACGACGCCGCAGCGGTCTCCATCGCCGTCAAAGCCGAGGCCAACATCGGCGCCGGTTTCGCGCACCTTGTCGGCGATCGCGTGCAGCATCTTCATGTCTTCGGGATTGGGATTATAGCGCGGGAACGTGTGGTCGAGATTGACGTCCAGCGGGATGACCTCGCAGCCGATCATCTCCAGCACCTGCGGCGCAAACGCGCCCGCGGTGCCGTTGCCGCATGCGGCCACGACCTTCAGCTTGCGCTTCAGTTTCGGCCGGTCGGTGAGATCGGCGATATAGCGGTCGCGGAAATTGGCCACGAACTCATAGGCGCCGCCCTCGCGCAGCTTGAAGGCTGCGTTCATAACGATGTCCTTGAGCCGGCCCATTTCCTCGGGCCCGAACGTCATCGGGCGGTTCGCGCCCATCTTCACGCCGGTCCAGCCGTTGTCGTTATGCGAGGCGGTGACCATGGCGACGGCCGGGCAATCGAGTTCGAACTGGCCGAAATATGCCATCGGCGAGAGCGCGAGGCCCACATCCTTCACGCGCAAACCTGCGGCCATCATGCCGGAAATCAGCGCATATTTGATGGACGACGAGTAGCCTCGAAAGTCGTGGCCGGTCACGATGTCAGGGCGAACCCCCATCTCGTGGACGAGCGTGCCGAGACCCATCCCGAGCGCCTGAACTCCCATCAGGTTGATCTCTTTCTCGAAGAGCCAGCGCGCGTCGTATTCGCGGAATCCGGTCGGCTTCACGAGAGGAAATGATTCATACTCAAAGGTGTTGGGCGACAAGGCGACTTGGGGCTTGGGAAACATGGTCCATCCGGATGTGGAGGTGGGTCGGTGCGTGACCTTTAGGGTACCGCGATGAATGAGTGCTGACCACCCACCATGGCAAATAGGGTGGGCGAGATGGGTCAGAAAGCCTGACCTTGGGTCATGGCGCCCTCGCGGAGAATACGGGTCAATCCCGCGAGGAGAGCCGTTCGGGGAGATCTCATGGTCGTTTCAACGCCGCGGCGCGCCAATGCCCGCATGTAGAGATCGGCCCGTGGTGGATCGGCCAAGATAGTCACCGGAGAAGGGTGACGAAATTGCGACAAGGCGCCGTTCAGTTCATCTCCGGTCAAAAGTCCCGACAGGTAAGGTCGGAGAAGGTTCGGTTTCATGTGGCCCGAGACGACGGCCGCGCGAGCACCGAACAGAAGGTGGAGAAGCCCGACGCGCCGGTCCCCCGTCGCGCCGGAATTGCGTTCTGCTGCGTCAAGACCGAGATCGAAGCCCGCTGGATCCTCTGGTTCCGTCGCCGGGCGGCCGATCATCGAATGTTCGAGCAGCAGCGAATACATCTCGCCGGTCATGTAGGTGGCGAAGCGCTCGATGCGCCCATCCTTCATGGTGATCCATTTCGGATGGGTGCCCGGAGAGCAGATAAGGCCGTCCCGGACGCCGGACCCCAGCACGAGCGTCTCTTCGCCACGCATCACATCGGCGGCCTTCGGGGCCGGCTCGCAAAAAAGCCCCGGCACGATGTAGGCGTTTCGGCCGTTGCCGATCTCCACTGGGATCATCGCACGGGCGATCTCGACCGGTCCCGCAGGGCACGTCGCGTAGGGTGCCATGACCCAGCCTTCACGGCTGCCGACCATCCCGACGAGCAGGACCGGCGCATCAGGCTCGGCGCCCAGCCAACGGCCGCAATTGCGGAGAAACACGTCCCGATGCTGACCCGTTTGCAAGGCGGAAACGCCGTCCTCCGATGCCACCTCGTCAAGGATCGTCTCGTCCTCAACCAGATAGGCGCGAAAGCGCGTCGTTCCCCAATCGGCAACAATGAAACGCAAGGCAACTTTCCCCGCTCAGATTCGACGAAGACTTAACCGGCCAGAGGATCAGCGCGTTCCGTACATGCGGTCGCCCGCATCCCCGAGCCCCGGCAGGATATAGCCGTGGTCGTTCAGGTGATCGTCGATGGCGGCAGTCCAGATATGGACATCCGGATGAGCACCGCGCAGCTTTTCGATGCCCTCGGGGGCCGCCAGCAGACAAACGAAGCGCAGATCCTTCGCGCCACGCTCCTTCAGCCGGTCGATCGCCGCCACAGCCGAGTTCGCCGTCGCCAGCATCGGATCGAGCACAAGGACCATGCGATCGGCGAGATCCGACGGCGCCTTGAAATAATACTCGACCGCCTGCAGCGATTCGGGATCACGATAAAGACCGATATGGGCCACGCGGGCAGCCGGAACGAGAGTCAACATACCGTCGAGAAAGCCGACGCCTGCGCGCAGGATCGGCGCCAGGACAAGCTTCTTGCCGGCAATCTGAGCGCCCTCCATGGTGGTCAACGGCGTCTCGATCTTGATCCGCTCGATGGGCAGGTCGCGCGTGACCTCGTAGCACAACAGCATGCCGATCTCGTTCAGCAACTGCCGGAAACCCTTTGTCGACCGCTCCTTCTCCCGCATCAGCGTCAACTTGTGCTGAACGAGCGGATGATCGACTACGGTAACGCCCTGCATGGCCTTGCCCTCATTTGTTGTCATTTTGTCAGCCACCTAGAAAACCGTCCCGTCGCTGATGACAGCGAGAGGGGGCGAGCCGTCGCCTCGCCGTTCCTTCGCCAGCCGGCGTCCCGTCGCCCAGGTGCCGCCTTCGAGCACTTTTGCGAGCGGGAAGCGACTCGGGTCCAGGCCCAGTTTCTGCCGGATCGGATCGGCGATCAAATCGAGGAGAGCCACCGTCAGCGCCCGCCATTCCACCACGAGGGTGGAATCGACCGTGTGGGGTTTCGCCGCCTCGGTCGAGTCCTTCAGGGCGATGACGCCGGTATCCAGAAAAAGGCCGCCGTTGCGATATTCGGGAAGTCCCGTCAGTTCGTCCATGTCCACCACGGTATAGCCCGCCCATTCCAGCGGCTCGATCAACGAGTAGGAGAGCCACTGGGAGAGTTTATGGAACGGCACCAGGCCGTCGGTCGAATCATGGGTTTGGAGTGCGGGATGTCGCCACGTATCGCCCAGGTCGGTGCCGGCGAGCGCAATCCGTCCGGGCCAGATCGGACCGAGATAGGTCAGAAGTGCATCGAGGATGGACGTGGCCCTGATCCGGTCCTCCTCCGCGGTCGCCACGATGACGTCGAACAGGCCGCCGGGCCGCGGATTGTCGTGCTGGCCGAAAATGTCGGGATTGATGACGACCGTGCGCCCAAGTCGGTTGAGCAGGCCCGCCCGTCCTTCCAGCCCGATGATCGGATTTGCCGGAGTTACCTGAAAACCCGCTGCAAGGTCATCCGCCGTCAACGTGAGCAGCACGTCGGCATCGACGCGGAAAGGGTCTTCTGGATCGCTCGAGAAGGCCCCGGCGATGAACATGTCGAAGCTTGCCACGGCCAGACCTTCGGATCGGCTATAGGTCTCGCCCGTTCGTCCCTCGATGTAGCACCAGTCAGCACCGGCGCCGGCATCGAGCAGAACCGACACGATGGCGAGATCGAAGGCGGCCCGTCCCATCTGACCAGCCTCGGCCCAGGGAGCGCTGTGCATGACTGCGCCCCATCTCTCATGACCGCCGGCCGAAAAATGCCGCCATCGGGCATGGAAGGGGATCTCAAGGGACGGATAAGCATCCCGGATCGTCGCCACGACCTCGTCGGCGCAGGCATCAAGGCGTCTGAGATCGACGCGAAAATGATCGAGGCGATCGTCCAGCGCCAGTTGCAGCATCCGGTGAGCGCGCTCCCGGACGGCTGCTGCGCTCAAGAGGCTTTTCGCCGCCTGCGCCTCTGAAGTAAGGATCGACTGTTCCGCCACGCCAAGCTCCGCTCGCTCACTGAAGGGAAGCGATATCACACATCCCCGCTTGTCGGGGACGTCCCCGCCCGAACGACTTCAAGTCAAGGTTAAGCGCTAGAAGCGCTCCAGATCGCGGCCTTTGACCTGATCGAGATCGGAGGCGTCGGACGGGCCTTCGGAGGTGTAGTAGCCAGCCGCCTTCTTGGCTTCTATCTCCACCTGCGCGTCGGGCGGCACGAGGCCGGGCGGGATGGGCACGCGCTCGACGACCTCGATGCCCGAACCCACGATGGCGTCGTATTTCATGTTCGACATGGACATCAGCCGATCGATGCGGCGGATGCCGAGCCAGTGCAGCACATCGGGCATGAGTTGCTGGAACCGCGCATCCTGAACGCCTGCGACGCATTCCGTACGCTCGAAATAGGTTGCGGCGGAATCTCCGCCTTCCTGGCGCTTGCGGGCGTTGTAGACGAGGAACTTCGTCACTTCGCCGAGCGCGCGGCCCTCCTTGCGATTATACGCGATGACGCCGACACCGCCGTTCTGCGCCTCCCGCACCGATTCCTCGATGCCGTGCACCAGGTAAGGGCGGCAAGTGCAAATGTCGGAACCGAACACGTCCGATCCGTTGCACTCGTCGTGAACGCGGCAGGCGATACGCCGCTTCGGATCACCCAAGCCGGTCACGTCGCCCATGATGTAGACAGTGATGTTGCCGATGGGGGGAAGGAAAACGTTCATGTCCGGACGGGTCACCAGCTCGGGAAACATGCCGCCGGTCTGTTCGAACAGGGTGCGCCGCAATTCGCCTTCCGAGGTGCCGAACCGCGCCGCCACGCCGGGCAGATACCAGACCGGATCGATCGCCACCTTGGTGACGGAGATGTCGCCCGTTTCGTGCAGCACGACCCCGTCGGCCTTCAGGCGTTTGGCGCTCATGGCGCCGAGGATTTCCGGCATGTTCAGCCGCGCCTTCGTGATGGCGATGGTCGGACGGATATCGATGCCGCTGGCGATTTCCTCGGCGTAAATCTCACCCACCATGTGGCCCCAAGGGTCGAGCGAAACGATCTTGCCGGGCTCAGACCATTGCGGATGCGGGCCGATGGTGGCGGTGGGGTGGGTGTTGTGCAGATCAGGCCGGGTCAGCGGATTGAGCGCACGGGCCGAGATCGCGAGCGCGCGGTAGAGCGCATAAGACCCGCCATGGGCGCCGATGACGTTGCGGTCCGCCGGATTGGTCACCGATCCGACAATGGGCCCGCGCGCCTTCGGATCGCCCGCAGCCCAGGCGACAGGGCGTCGCGCGGTGGCGGTGTTCGGCTCGGGATGGGAGGTCAGCCTGATATGCGTCGAGCGGTTGGGCGAATTCATTAACTCATCTTCCACGCAAGAGCGGGAAGACTCCCCAGACGATCGTGCGGAGAGCCTCCTGACGATCTGTCAGAATCTGATCCAAAGTAACGGCGGCGTCAACGGCTTAGAATGCCGCTGCAATCGACGCGACCTCGCCTCAGGGAATGCGCCGCCACCGGCTTGGGTCGGACCTGACCGCCTCAGGGCCAAGGCTCCCCTTTTCCGGGTGGGCGAAGACCAACATGCGCAAGCGCTTGCGCGCCAATATCCGCAAAACTCGCTCGCCGCCCGATGGATCCGGGCTCGACCTCCGGCCCGAAGCAGAGGATGGGCACGTGCTCGCGGGTGTGGTCGGTGCCGCGCCATGTCGGATCGTTGCCGTGATCGGCCGTGATGATGGCAAGGTCGCCCTTGCGCAGGGACGCCCTGATCTCAGGCACACGACGATCGAACGCTTCGAGAGCCGCCGCATAACCCGGAATGTCGCGGCGGTGGCCGTACTCGCTGTCGAAATCGACGAGATTGGCGAAGACGAGGCCGCCATCCGGCAGATGGCTCATGGCCTCGATGGCAGCCGTGAGGCAGGCATCGTTGCCGTGCGGCTTGATCTCTTGACCCGTGCTGCGATGGGCGAAGATGTCGCCGATCTTGCCGATTGTGACGACTGCTCGCCCAGCTTTTATGAGCGTGTCCAGAATGGTGTCGCTGGGCGGCTGGGTGGCGAAATCCCTGCGGTTGCCGGTGCGTTTGAACCCGCCTTCCACCGAGCCGACGAAGGGCCGCGCGATGACGCGCCCGATGTTGAGCGGATCGCAGAGTTCGCGCGCAATCCGGCAAAGGTCGTAAAGCCGTTCGAGCCCAAAGCTTTCCTCATGGGCTGCGATCTGCAGCACGCTGTCGACCGACGTGTAGCAAATGGGTTTGCCTGTCTCGAGATGCGCGGCACCCAATTCGTCGATGATCTCCGTGCCGGAGGCATGTTTGTTGCCGAGGATGCCGGGCAGCTTGGCGCGTGCGATCAGCGCATCGGTGAGAAAGGGGGGAAAGGACGGAATGGTGTTTGGAAAGTAGCCCCAGTTGAAATCGACCGGCACACCGGCGATTTCCCAGTGGCCGGAGGGTGTATCCTTGCCCTTCGACGTCTCCACCCCGTAACCCCATGCCCCCGTAACCGGGCCCGGAGGTGCGAGCCCTTGCGGCATGCGGCCGGTCGAGGCTTCGCAGGCAAGGCCGAGGCCGAGATCCGACAGATGCGGCAGCCGGAGCGGCCCTTGCCGCAAGCCTGCGCGATCGCCCCGGCCCGCCGCACAGGCTTCGGCGATGTGCCCGACCGTGTCGGCGCCGGCATCGCCGTATTCATGCGCATCTTTCGCGCCGCCGATGCCGACGGAATCCAGCACAATGATGAGAGCACGCGGCATGGTGACGTCCTTCGTCTTGGCAGACACGTAATCGATACGGCATTACAATGCGGCCGAGCAAAAGGCTAATGCTTGTGGCCGCCGGAATGAGCGTGCCCACGCGCCGGGTCATGCGCGTGGTCATGATGCGCATGATCCTCGGCATCGAGAGGGCAAGTCTCGTGCCCGCCATGCTCTGTCACACCGCTGACTTCGATCTGAAGCGTCGCATGACCGATGCCGAATCGGCTTTTCAGAGACTTTTGCGCGGCGGACAAAAAGTCGTTGCCGGGATGGCCGCCCGGCATGACGAGGTGCACGGTGAGGGCTGTCTCGGTCGTGCTCACGGCCCACACGTGGAGATGATGAATCCGCGCGACGCCGGGCAATGCTTCAAGCGCTGCCCGGACCTTCGGCATGGCGATATTGCTCGGCACCCCCTGCAGCGACAATGTCAACGATTGCCGCAGCAGATCCCAGGTGGTCCAGACGATGACGCCGGCGATGACGAGGCTGATCAAGGGATCGATCCAGGTTGCTCCCGTCCAAAGGATGAACGCACCCGCAAGAACCACCCCGAGCGACACGGCAGCGTCGGCCGCCATATGCAGGAACGCCCCGCGGATGTTGATGTCATCCTGGCTGCCGCGGACGAAAAGCCACGCCGTGAACCCGTTGATGAGGATCCCGATGCTGGCGACGATCATCACCGTGACGGCCGCGACGGGGGCGGGGTTGAGCAGCCGTTCGATCGATTCCCATACGATGCCGCCAACCGCCACGAGCAGGAGCAGCGCGTTGAAGAGCGCCGCCAGAATCGTGCTGGATTTCAAGCCATAGGTGAAGCGTGGTGTGGCGCCCCGTTTGGCCAGCAGGGCTGCGCCCCCGGCGATCGCGAGGCCGAGAACATCGCTCAGGTTGTGCCCGGCATCCGACAGCAGCGCCATCGAATCCGCAAGGAAACCATAGGTCGCCTCGATGACGACGAACGCTAGGTTGAGAACGATGCCGATGATGAAGGCGCGTCCATGCCCTGTCGGGTGAGCGTGTCCGTGAGAATGACCGGCGTGATGATGATGCGTGTGCATGGGCCTGTTGCTGAGGTTATTGCCGGACCGCGTCGATAACGTCCGCTTCGAGATTGAAGGCGGCCGCGAAAAGCGCGCGCGTGTAATCGGTTTGCGGTGCCTCGAAGATGCGCTCGGCCGAGCCCTCTTCGACGACTTTGCCATTTTGCATCACGATCACGTGGTTCGCCAGGGCACGGACAACCCGCAGGTCGTGGCTGATGAACATGTAGGCGAGGTCACGGCGCTTCTGCAGGTCGCGCAGCAGTTCAACGATCTGCGCCTGCACCGACATGTCGAGCGCCGAAGTCGGCTCATCGAGCATGATGAAGCGGGGCTCCAGCGCCATCGCGCGGGCAATCGCAATGCGCTGCCGCTGGCCGCCGGAAAACTCATGCGGATAGCGGTCCATGGTCGCCGGATCGAGGCCGACGTCGAACAGAGCGCGTGCCACGACATCGCGGCGCTCCAGATAGCTCAGATCCTTGTTCTGAACCTGCAACCCTTCCGCCACGATCTCGGCGACGGACATGCGCGGCGACAGCGAACCATAAGGATCCTGAAACACCACCTGAAGGTCCTTGCGCATCGGGCGGATGTCGTTCGAGCGCAAACCATCGATGCGGTTGCCGAGGAAGACGATCGGCCCTTCGGACGAAACCAGCCGGATGACGGCGAGCCCGAGCGTGGTCTTGCCCGAGCCTGACTCGCCGACAACCCCCACCGTCTCGCCCTTTCGGATGCGAACCGAGACACCGTCCACCGCCTTCACATGCCCGACGGTCTTGCGAAGGAAGCCGCGCTTGATGGGAAACCAGACTTTGATGGGGCCAGCTTCGACAACCGTCGGCGCATCGCGCGGCACAGGATTGGCGCGGCCTTTCGGCTCGGCGGCGAGGAGTTTCCTGGTGTACTCGTGCCGCGGGTTGCCGAACACCTCCTCGACCGGTCCCTGTTCGACGATCTGGCCCTTCAACATCACGCAAACGCGGTCCGCCACTTTTCGCACGATGCCGAGGTCGTGGGTGATGAAGAGCATCGACATGTTCAACCGGCTCTTCAGTTCCGCCAGCAATTTCAGGATCTGTGCCTGCACCGTCACGTCGAGCGCCGTCGTTGGTTCATCGGCGATGAGGAGGTCCGGCTCGTTTGCCAAGCACATGGCGATCATCACGCGCTGACGCTGCCCGCCGGAAAGCTGATGCGGATAGGCGCCGAGCCTGCTCTCCGCGTCGCGGATTCCCACAAGCGACATGAGTTCGAGCGTCCGGATCCGCGCATCCCGATCGGACATTCCGCGATGGACTTTGAGAATTTCACCGACTTGCCGCTCGATGGTGTGGAGCGGGTTGAGCGATGTCATCGGCTCCTGGAACACCATCGTGATGTCTTCGCCGCGCACCCGTCGCATGGCGTTCTCATCGGCAGCGATCAGGTCGTTGCCCTTGAACAAAATGCGACCGGACGGGTGATGGGCCGAAGGATAGGGAAGCAGCTTGAGGATGGAGAGCGCCGAGACGGACTTTCCGGATCCTGATTCGCCCACCAGCGCCACTGTCTCGCCGTGCTGGATGTCGAACGAGATGCGGTCCACCGCCAGCGTGTCGTTGCCGCTTTGCCTGAAGGCGACGGACAGATCCTGAATGGAGAGAAGCGGCTCGGTCATTGGAACGCCTTGCGCGGATCGAACGCATCACGCACCGCCTCGCCGATGAAAATCAGCAGGCTCAGCATGAGAGCGATCACGAAAAAGCCGGTCAACCCCAACCACGGCGCCTGCAGGTTGGCCTTGCCTTGCGCGAGCATTTCGCCAAGCGAAGGCGAACCCGGTGGCAGGCCGAAGCCGAGGAAGTCGAGCGATGTGAGGGTCGCAATCGAGCCGTTGAGAATGAACGGCAGGAAGGTCAGCGTTGCCACCATCGCGTTCGGCAACAGGTGCCGGAACATGATCGCCGTGTTCGAGAGGCCTAAGGCGCGCGCGGCGCGCACGTATTCGAGGTTGCGGGCGCGCAGGAATTCGGCGCGGACGACGCCGACGAGGGAAACCCACGAGAACAGCAACAGGATGCCGAGAAGCACGAAGAAACTTGGCGTGATGATCGCCGAGATGATGATGAGAAGATATAGGGCGGGGATGGCCGTCCAGACCTCGATGAAACGCTGGAAGATCAGATCGACCCAGCCGCCGAAATAGCCCTGCACGGCGCCGGCCAGTACGCCGACGACGGATGAGATGCCGGCCAGGATGAGACCAAACAGCACCGAGATGCGAAAGCCGTAGATCAGCCGCGCCACCACGTCGCGGCCCTGGTCATCGGTGCCAAGCCAATTCCATTCGATGTCGCGGCAGCCCACGCCGCCTTTGCGCTGAGCGATGGGGCGGCATTGCTCATCGCTCAGCATCCAGGTGGGGGGAGCGGGCGCGGGAACGGGCAGGTCGAGATTGTGCGTGTTGTAGGAGAAGCGGACCGGCGCCCAGAGAATCCATCCGTTCTCGTCGATCTCCTTCGAGATGACCGGATCCCGGTAATCGGTCTGGGCTAGAAAACCGCCGAACTTCTCCTCAGGGTAATCGACAAGAACCGGCGACAGCAGCTCGCCTTTGTAGGAGATGAGGATGGGCTTGTCGTTCGCGAGAAACTCGGCGAACAGGCTCAGAACGAACAGGACAAGAAAAATCCAGAACGACCAGTAGCCGCGTCGATTGGCCTTGAAGTTCTGAAATCGGCGCCGGTTCAGCGGTGACAGCTTGATCACACCCTGCTTCGGCAGCGGCGGCGCGACGGGCGCTTGCGCGGGTGACGGGAGAGTGATGGTTTCATTCATCTCACACCTCCCGTGTCTCGAAATCGATGCGCGGGTCGATCCAGGTGTAGGTGAGATCGGAGAGCAGATTGACCGCAAGCCCGACGAGCGAGAAGATGTAGAGGTTGGCGAACACCACCGGGTAGTCGCGGTTGACGATCGACTCGAACGAGAGAAGCCCCAGCCCGTCGAGAGAAAAGATGGTCTCGATCAGCAGCGCGCCGGCGAAGAACGCACCGATGAAAGCTCCCGGAAAGCCCGCGATGACGATCAGCATGGCATTGCGGAAGACGTGGCCGTAAAGAACCTGCCTCTCGGACAAACCCTTCATGCGCGCCGTGATGACATATTGCTTGCGGATCTCGTCGAGGAAGGAATTTTTCGTCAGCAGGGTCGAGGTCGCGAACGCACCGAGCGCCATGGCGATGATCGGCAGCGTGATGTGCCAGAGATAGTCAAGGATTTTGCCGCCGAGCGAGAGCTGCGCCCAATTCTCGGATGTCAGCCCGCGCAACGGGAAGATCTGCCAGAACGAGCCGCCGGCGAAAAGCACGATCAGCAGGATGGCGAAAAGGAAGCCGGGGATCGCATAGCCGACGATGACGACACCTGATGTCCAGACATCGAAGGACGAGCCGTCCTTGACGGCTTTTCTGATGCCGAGCGGGATCGAGATGGCGTAGGAGAGAAGTGTCATCCACAGGCCGAGGGAGATCGAGACCGGCAGCTTTTCGCCGATGAGCTGCAACACCGATATGTCGCGAAAATAGCTCTTGCCGAAATCGAAGCGCGCGTAGTCCCACAGCATCTTGAAAAAGCGCTCAGGGGCCGGTTTGTCGAAGCCGAACTGCGTTTCGAGCTGCTTGATGAATTGCGGATCGAGTCCCTGTGCGCCGCGATAGCGAGACGAGGATTGGTCGGACACGCCGCCGCCCGTCGTACTCTGCCCTCCCGAAAAATCGCCGCCTCCGCCCGAGATGCGCGAGGTTGCGCCGGAATCCTGGCCCTGGAGCTGCGCGATGATCCGCTCGACCGGGCCGCCGGGAGCAAATTGCACGATGGCGAACGAGATCAGCATGATGCCGAACAGCGTCGGGATCATGAGAAGGATGCGGCGCGCGATATATGCGAGCATCAGGCTCTTTCGGTTTTGCGGCTCATGCGGCCTAAATGGGGGTCACACAGCCGGACAGGTCGTTCAAGCCCTATCCTAACATAGAGTGGAACGCCAAATTCAAGCGTCAGCCTCGTCCGATCTGCTTTGCCCTTACGGCATCGTGCCACCAGGTCGCGGGCGCGCCTGAGCTGAGCTCCGGCTTGGTCGCGGGCCGATCCAATTCGTCCCAATAGGCCAGCCAATCATTGGCCTTGTACCACATGGGCACCCAGTAGAGGCCGGCCCGGAGAACCCGGTCGAGTGCGCGGCATGCCACCACCAGTTCCTGCCGGGTCTTCGCGTTCGCGATCCGCTCCACCAGGGCATCGACTGCTGGGTCGGCGATGCCCGCGATGTTCCGGCTCCCCGGCGTCTTCGCGGCTTGCGAGCCATAGACGATGCGCAGGCTGTCGCCCGGCGTCCCCGCGCCGGAGAGTGCACGACTGGCCATGTCGAAGTCGTATTCGTCCATGCGTCGCTGGTACTGAGCCGCATCGACGATGCGCGAGCGTGCCTCGATCCCAAGCTTCTTGAGGTTGGCCTGAAACGGCTGCGTATGGGGCTGAAGAGCGCTTTGAAAGTCGAGGAACTCGATGGTGAAGGGCTGGCCGTTGGGAAGCTTGAGGATGCTTCCGTCCCGCTTGCATCCTGCCTCGCGCAAAAGCTCGTCGGCGCGCCGCAGCAATCGGCGATCCTGGCCGGATCCGTCGGAGACGGGAGCGGTGTATGGTTCGCCGAAAACCGAGGCTGGAAACGTCTTGCGAAACGGCTCGAGCAGCGCGAGCTCCTCGGGTGACGGAATCCCCTCCGCCTTCATGTCGGTATTCTCGAAATACGACGTCAGGCGCTTGTAGGACCCGTACATGATGTTGGCGTTGGTCCACTCGAAGTCGAACGCGAGGCCGATGGCTTCGCGGATTCGGGGATCCTTGAAGGCGTCGCGCCTGGTGTTGAAATACCAGCCCTGGATCGGCGCAGGTGAATCGTTGGGGATGGTCTCCTTTTTGACCCGCCCCTCGCGCAGAGCCGGAAAATCGTAGCCAGTCGCCCAGATCCGCGAGGTATACTCTTCCTGAAAATTCAGCGTCCCGTTCTTGAAAGCCTCGAAGGCCACAGTCCGGTCGCGGAAATATTCGTAGCGGATGCGATCGAAATTGTTCTGGCCGACATTCACCGGCAGGTCCCTTGCCCAATAATCCGGCACGCGATCCAGCTCGATGAATCGGCCCGGCTCAAACCGTCCCACCTTGTAGGGTCCCGAAGCGAGCGGAGCCTCCAGCGTGGCCGCTTCGAAATCGCGGCCTTGCCAATAGCGCTCCGAAAAGATCGGTATGCTGGCGATCACGAGATGAAGGTCGCGGCTGCGCTCGGGCGAGAAGCGAACGACGAGCAGATCTTCCGTCTCGGCCTCTGCCGCCGCCATCTGCGCCAGGATCGAGCGGTAGATCGGGTGTCCCTTCTCCTTCAGGACAAGCAGAGAGAACGCCACGTCCGCTGCGGTGAGGCGGGAACCATCGTGGAAGCGCGCTTCCGGACGAAGACGGAAGCGATAGGTGAGTCTGTCTTCGGAGGCTTCCGCGCTCTTCGCCACGAGACCATAGACAGCGTCTGGCTCGTCGCCTGAGCCCACCATGAGGGTGTCGAATGTCGCCGGTATTCCCGCGGCTCCGTCGCCCCTGAGGACGAACACATTCAATGTGTTGAACGTGTCGAAGTTCTGGTTGCCGATCGATTGTCTGAGCTGGATTGCCAGCGTTCCGCCCTTGGGTGCGGCCGGGTTCACATAGTCGAAATGTTTGAAGTCGGCGCCGTATTTCAAATCGCCGAAGCTCGACATGCCGTGGACTTCCCCGGTCGAGCCCTGCGCCAAGGCACGGCCCGCGCGAGACGCGACAAAGCTTGCGGCAGCGCCTCCGATGATGACGCCTCTGCGCGTAGGAAAACTCATCGGATGGCTCCTGTTTTCTCGGCCTTCGCCTGATCGAACCACCACACGGTCGGAAAGCCCGAGGCGCCGTAGCGGGGAAGCGTTTCAGGGCGGCTGAAACGGTTCCAACGTGCCGTGCGCTGCATGCCATATGTCCATTGCGGCACCATGTAGTCATGGGCGAGCAGAACCCGGTCAAGTGCCTTGGTGGCCGCCACAAGCTCGGCACGATCACGCGCGAAGATCACCCGGTCGATCAGCGCATCGACGCCGGGATCCGAGATACCCGCGAGATTGCGCGAGCCTTCCCGTTTGGCGGCTTGCGATCCCCAGAATTCGCGCTGCTCGTTGCCCGGGGAAAGCGACTGACCCCAGATTCCCGACACGATGTCGAAGTCGAAAGAGCGCGTTCGGTTCACGTGTTGGACATCGTCGACAATTCGCACCGACGTGACGATACCGAGCCGGTCCAGCGACGATTTGTAGGGGAGAAAAACGCGCTCGTCATTCGGGCTGTCACCGAGAAGTTCGATCGTCAGTGTTTCGCCCTTTGCATTCACGCGCCGGCGGTCCTTCAACTCCCAGCCGGCCTCGCGAAGCAGGCGGTCGGCTTCGCGGAGATTGTTGCGAACGGCCTCGGGCGTTTCTCCGACCGGATTCATGTATGGCTCTGTAAAGACCTTCGCCGGAACCTTGTCGCGAACCGATTCGAGAATCGCCAACTCCTGCCCCTCGGGCAAACCCGAGGAGGCGATGTCAAGGCCGTGGAAGTAGCTCGAGACGCGCTCGTACTGACCCGAGAAGATCGTCTTGCGGATATCCTCGAACGGGAAGGCGAGATTGAGCGCGCGCCGCACACGCGGATCGCTGAACTTCTCCCGCCGGAGATTCAGGACAAACGCCTGCATCACGCCGGAGGCGCGCGCTGGGAATTCCTCGAGGATCACGCGGCCGTCTTCGCGCGCAGGGAAGTTGTAGCCGGTCGCCCAGTTGCGGGCGCTGTTCTCGACGCGAAAGTCGATGCGATCGCCCTTGAACGCTTCCAGCAGCACCGTCGCGTCGCGATAATACTCGTAGCGGATCTCGTCGAAATTGTATTTCCCGACATTCACGTTGAGGGTCTCGCCCCAATAATCTCTCACGCGCTCGTAGGCGGCGTTGCGACCGGCGGCAAAATTCTTGATTCTGTATTGGCCCGACCCGAGGGGCGGCTCAAGCGTCGTCTGCGTCACGTCCCGCTGGCGTCCGTCCGGAGCCGTTCCCTCCCACCAGTGCTTCGGCAGAATCAGAAGCTGCCCCATGATTTGCGGGAGTTCACGATTGCCTGCCTCATCGAAGGTGAACTTGACCTCGCGGTCCCCGATCTTCTCCGCCTTGATCACGTTGCCGTAGTAAAATGCGTAAGTGGGACTGTTCGCTTTCAAAACCTCGAACGAGAAGATCACATCCTCGACCGTGACAGGCTTGCCGTCGTGCCAGCGGGCCTGCGGCCGCATCCGGAATGTGACCGACGAATAATCGTCCGGATAGGAGAACGCCTCCGCCAGCAACCCATAAGAGGCGCTCGGTTCATCGAGGGAGGACGTGGTCAGCGTCTCGTAGATCAACCCGAGGCCCTGTTCCGGTGCGCCTTTCACCCCCGCGACAACGATATTGAAGCTGTCGAACGTGCCTTGAGCGCCGAGGCGCACGAGCCCGCCTTTGGGCGCGTCCGGGTTCACATAGTCGAAGTGTTTGAAGTCAGGAGGGTATTTAGGCGTGTCGAGAAGCGCCGATCCGTGCCGCCACTGGCTGGAGGTCGGCGGCTTGGCCTCCTGCGCGCAGACGGGTGACGCGGCAAGACAGGCAACGATCAGGCCCGGCAGAATGATGCGGATCACAAGATGTCTCCTCTGCCCGACTTCTTTTGGCGGTGCGGTACATTTTTGCGCCCGCGGCGCCGAGCGCAAGGGATAGCGCATAAAAGAAAAACCGGACACAAGGCCCGGCTGTTCATGAAACAAAGGTAAGGCGCCGGATTATTGCGCGGCTGGCAGCGGGGCCGGAGTATCGGACAGGCTCCGAAGATAAGCGAGAATGTCCGCGCGCTCTTGCGCCTGCGCCACGCCCGCGAAGGCCATGATCGTGCCCGGAACGGCCTTTTTGGGAGCGTGGATGAAGTCGTCGAGCGCTTGAAAGGTCCACTCGCCGCCCTTGCCCTTCAGGGCTGCCGAATAGTTGAATCCCTCATGGGAGGCGAGCGTGCGGTCGACAACTCCGTAGAGATTCGGTCCGACCTTGTTGGCGCCGCCCTTCTCGAAGCTGTGACACGCTTGGCATTTCTTGGCCGCCGATGCGCCCTTTGCCGGATCTGCCTTGGCGAGGAGAACGGGGAGCGGCTCCGCGGGAGCGGCGGGTGCACCGGCCCCCCCGACAGCCGCCTGTTCGGGCGCCGGAAGGTCGTATCCTGGAACGGCCGGCCGATGCGGCGAAAACAGGCCCCCGGCGATGACGTTGACGCCGACCACGAAGAGGAGCGAGCCGAAGACTGCGCCCGCGATCTTATTGGTCTCGATATTCATGAATTTAGCTCTCCTCGCCTCAGGAAGACGGCGATCCAGCGCAACGGAAGGGTTTGGCGCGGGCGGTAACCCGCGACCGTGGCGTTGCTTAGCCGCAGAGACGGGGGTTTGACAATGGGGTTTCGCTCGGTCTCGTGGTCGCAGTTCGGAGTTTGGTTCGCCAAAGCGTGCGTGCTATCCGTTCCGGCGTTGTTTCGACCGCGACCATGACAATCCAAAGCCGCCTTGGTATGGAGGCGCGGCCTTTTCTCACACAAAGCACCATGTCCAACCCAGTCATCCTGATCCCCGCCCGCCTGTCGGCGACCCGGCTGCCGAACAAGCCCTTGGCTGATATCGGCGGCGAGCCGATGATCGTGCATGTCTGGCGTCGCGCCATGGAAGCCGGCATCGGACCCGTGGCGGTCGCAACCGATTCCGATGAAATCGCCCGGGCTGTGACGCGGGTCGGCGGTCTTGCCGTCATGACCCGCTCGGATCATGTCTCAGGCTCGGACCGGATCTTCGAAGCTGTGGAAAAGCTCGACCCGACGGGACGGCACGATGTCGTGGTCAACGTGCAGGGCGACTTGCCGACCATCGATCCGTTGGCGATCGCGAGTTCGATCGTTCCGCTTTCGGACGCCGCCGTCGATCTCGCGACCCTGGTTGCCGCGATCCGGCGGGATGACGAGCGGGCCAATCCCAACGTAGTCAAGATGGTGGGCTCGCCCCTGTCGCCGACGCGCTTTCGCGCGCTTTATTTCACGCGTGCGACCGCCCCTTACGGCGAGGGTCCGCTCTACCACCACATCGGCCTGTACGCCTATCGCCGCAAGGCGCTGCAACGCTTTGTCGGCCTGCCGCCGTCGCCGCTCGAGATGCGCGAAAAGCTGGAACAGCTTCGTGCTCTCGAGGCCGGAATGCGCATCGACGCCGTGATCGTCGATGACGTGCCGCTGGGCGTCGATACACCACACGATCTCGAAAGGGCGCGCGAGATGCTGGCGGCCCGGAGAATGCCATGAACAAGGTCATTTCATTCCAGGGCGAACCTGGGGCCAATTCCCATATCGCGTGCGAGGAGGTTGTCCCCGACTGGAAGGTGCTGCCCTCCGCGACATTCGAGGATGCGTTCGCCGCCGTGTCCGAGGGGCAGGCGGGTCTTGCGATGATCCCGATCGAGAATTCGATCGCGGGCCGCGTTGCGGATATTCATCACCTGCTGCCCACTTCCGGCCTCCACATCGTAGGCGAGCACTTCCTGCCGATCCATTTCCAGATGATGGGTCTGCCGGGAACGCGCCTTGAGACCATCAGGAGCGTGCACAGCCACGTTCATGCGCTCGGACAATGCCGCAAGATCATCCGCAAGCTCGGGCTGAAAGCGGTGGTGAGCGGCGATACTGCGGGCTCGGCGCGCGAGGTCGCGGAGTGGGGGGATCCCACCAAGGCGTCCCTCGCGCCCCGCATGGCGGCGGCGATTTACGGCCTTGAAATCCTGGCCGAGGATGTGGAGGACGAGACGCATAACACGACCCGGTTCGTGATCCTGTCGAAGACGCCCAAATGGGCGCCGGCCAAGGACGCGCCGACGGTGACCAGTTTTGTCTTCCGCGTCCGCAACCTCCCGGCGGCGCTCTATAAGGCGCTCGGCGGTTTTGCGACCAACGGCATCAACATGACCAAGCTTGAGAGCTATATGCTCGAAGGCGAATTTCTGGCGACCCAGTTCTACGCCGAGGTGGATGGCCACCCCGAGGATGTCAGCCTGAAACGCGCGCTGGAGGAACTGGAGTTCTTTTCCCGCGAAATGCGGATTCTCGGCGTTTATCCGGCGGATCCGTTTCGCGACAAAGTCAAGGAAGCGGCGGAGTAACGCTTAACGCCGCATCCACTCGAGCAGGAGGTGATGCGCGATCGCGATGGGGGAGGGCGCTGCGAACTCGGTATGCGTCCCATCGAGCATCTGCCCGATATCGTCCTTGGAGAACCAGCGGACGTCTTCGAGCTCCGTCTTGTCGATGACGATGTCGACGGTCTCGGCCTCCCCGGCGCAGCCGATCATCAGCGATGACGGAAACGGCCACGGTTGCGACGCGAGGTAGCGCACCGCGCCGACGCGGATGCCCGCCTCCTCGAAGGTCTCGCGGCGGACTGCATCCTCGACCGTCTCGCCCGGCTCGAGAAATCCTGCGAGGCACGAATAGGTTCTGGATTGGAACCGGGATTGCCGCCCCAGCAGGCACTTGTCGCCGTGCGTCACCAGCATGATCACCACAGGATCGGTGCGCGGGAAATGTTGCGTCTCGCAGGCCGGGCAGTCGCGACGAAAGCCCGCATGCGCCACCATCGTGCGAGCGCCGCAATTGGCGCAGAAGCGGTGGCGTGAATGCCAGTCCAGCATTGATTTCGCCATCGCCAGGAGGCCGAGCTCGCCCTCCGGCACGAGGCCGGAGACCGCGATGGTGCGCAAATCGGTGACCGCGAAGGCCGGGTCGTCGCGGAAGAGATCGGCCGCCTCACCCGACGCCAATGTCGCGACGACGGGCCGATCTCCCAGGGTGCCGAGAAACACCTGCTCGTCATGGCCGTGCAGCCGTTCCAGAATCGAGGAGGGCAGCAGGCAGGTACCCGGCTCACCCGCTTGAAGGATCGGCACGCCTCCCGCCACGAGAATGACCGCGCCATCGCGGTTCTGATGGTGACGCTCGAGAGCTTCGGGATCTCTCTCGGCACTATGGCGGGTGAGGGAGTTCTTGATGTAGCCGAGAGGGGTGTTCATGCGAATCAAGCTGCTGCGAAAAGGCCTGCAGCGCGCTCGATCAGCGCCGTTGCGGCATGGTGGGGATAGGGGGTCTTCGAGCCGTGGCCCCAGACGGGCCCGGGCCAGGCGGGATCCGACAGGAAACGCCCGATAACGTGTACATGAAGCTGCGTCACGATATTGCCGAGCGCTCCCACATTCACCTTATCGGGCTTTGCCAGAGTGGTCATGACCGCCGTTGCCAGCCGGATCTCCCGCATCAACTCCTGCGCCTGCTCGTCGGAAAGATCGGTCAGCTCGCTCATGCCTGCCAGCCGCGGCACGAGAACAAACCATGGAAAACGGGCGTCGTTCAGCAAGAGGACCGAGCAGAGGGACAGGTCTCCGACCGGGATCGTGTCGGCTTCGAGCCGGGAATCAAGTTGAAAATCTGAGGTCATGCAGCCACGTTAGCTGAGCTTTCGGGCCGGTGCCTACCCCAACCTCATCAAGACCCATCATGGGGCTCGTTCCAACTTGCGTTCCGCTATCGAAAACTCCATATAGGCGGCGGGAGGTTGGCGAGGGACGTCTCACTCGCCAACTGGGTCAGGTCCGGAAGGAAGCAGCCCTAACGAGACCGAACGGGTCTTCGTCCAGCCTCCCACCCCGGCGCTTTTCGGGCGTCTCAAATTGATCCCAAAGCACCTTGGCCGATGGACGAAACCGCAGCCGGCACGCCCTTGAATGACGAGCCGGCTCTGCCGGGCTTTCCGCTTGAGCCGCCGGCCGCCGCGGGCTCGCCCTACCGGGTTCTGGCCCGCAAATACCGCCCCCGCACCTTCGAGGACCTCATCGGCCAGGAGGCCATGGTCCGTACCTTGTCGAACGCCTTCGAAACCGGGCGCATTCCGCAAGCATGGATGCTGACCGGGGTACGCGGCGTCGGCAAGACCACGACGGCCCGCATCCTGGCGCGCGGCCTCAATTACCAGAAGGCCGATGGCTCGGGCGCTCCGACCATTCATATGCCGGATCTGGGCCTGCATTGCGAAGCCATCATGGAATCACGTCACGTCGACGTGCTCGAGATGGACGCTGCCTCGCATACCGGCATCGACGACGTTCGCCAGATCATCGACGGCATCCGCTATTCGCCGGTGACGGCGCGCTACAAGGTCTACATCATCGACGAGGTTCACATGCTGTCCGAGAAGGCGTTCAACGCCTTCCTGAAGACGCTCGAAGAGCCGCCGCCGCATGCCAAATTCATCTTCGCCACCACCGAAATCCGCAAGGTTCCCGTCACCATCCTGTCCCGCTGCCAGCGCTTCGATCTGCGCCGGATCGAGGCCGACAAGCTGGTCGCGCATCTGGGACGGATCTGCACATCCGAAGGCGTCCAGGCCGATGCGGAAGCGCTTGCCTCGATTGCCCGTGCGGCCGAGGGCTCGGCACGTGATTCGCTTTCGCTGATGGATCAGGCCATCGCCCATGGCGCTGGCGTCGTCACCGGCGATACCGTTCGCGAAATGTTGGGCCTTGCCGATCGGACGCAGGTTATCGACCTTTTCGAAGCCATCATGCGCGGGGACGTCCCGGCGGCTTTTGCAGGATTGCGCGCGCAATACGACGCGGGGGCCGACCCGGCGGTGATCCTCTCCGATCTCGCCACCTTCTCGCATGTGGTGACCCGTCTCAAGCTCATCCCCGACGCCGCGAAGGATCCGGTGCTTTCCGAAGCCGAGCGCACCCGGGGGCTCGAATACGCCCGGACGCTTTCGGTCCGTTCGCTGTCGCGCGCCTGGCAAATCCTTCTCAAGGGCATCCCCGAGGTACAGGCGTCCAACCGGCCGCTGGCGACAGCCGAGATGGTGCTGGTGCGCCTTGCCTATGCGGCCGATCTGCCGACGCCGGATGAGGCCTTGCGCGCGCTGAAGGACGGCAGCCCGGTCAATGTCGGCGCGCCGCCGAGCGCCCCTTCGCCGCCGCGTCCCGCCGGATCGTCGGTCTCGGGCAACATGGCGCTGGCGACCTCGCAGGCGCGACCGCAGCCGAGGCCGGAACCTGCTCCCGATGCGACGCCCGCAATCCGCCTTCGCCGGTTCGAGGACGTTGTGGCGATGGCCGGCGAGCAGCGCGACATCGTGCTGAAGCGGGCCCTTGAGCGAGACGTGCATCTCGTGCGATTCGAGGAAGGGCATATCGAGTTCAGCCTCGTCGACGGCGCGAATCGAACCGTCGCCAACGACCTCTCCCGCGCTCTCCAGCAATGGACCGGGCAGCGCTGGATGGTGGCCCTGTCGTCGGATGCCGGAGCGCCGACGCTGCACCATCAGGCCGAGACCGTGGAGCGGGAACGCAAGGAGGGGGCGGCGAACCATCCGCTGGTGCAAGCGGTCCTGGCGAAATTCCCGGGCGCCCAGATCGTCAACGTGGTCGACCGCTCGGAAAAGACCGGGGATGGTGGTCCGGCTGATCCGGCGCCTCTCGGGCTCGACGGACAAGACCTCGATGGCGACGACGATCTGTAAGATCTAAGGAGACGATGCGATGCGCGACATGATGGGTTTGATGAAACAGGCTCAGGCCATGCAGCAGAAGCTGCAGGACGCACAGGCCGAGCTCGAGACCATCGAAGTCGAAGGGACCGCCGGCGGCGGCGTCGTTCTCGTCAAAGTGTCGGGGAAGGGCGCCCTCAAGGCGATCAGCATCGATCCGTCGCTCCTGAACGCCGACGAGAAGGAGATCCTCGAGGATCTTATCGTCGCGGCCATGAACGATGCGCGGACCAAGGCCGACCGGGTGACGCAGGACCGCATGGCGGATCTCACCAAGGGTCTGCCGCTCCCGCCCGGCCTGAAGCTGTTCTGAGGGCTTGATGGCGCAATCCGTTGCCGGCCCCGAGATCGAGCGTCTAATTCAGCTACTGGCGCGCCTGCCAGGCCTCGGACCGCGCTCCGCGAGGCGCGCGGCCCTTCATCTCATCAAGAAACGCGATACGCTGCTGACGCCGTTGAGCGACGCGATGCGGGTGGCGAGCGAGCGCATCATCGTCTGCTCGACCTGCGGCAACGTCGATACCGCCGATCCCTGCACCATCTGCCGCGACCAGCGCCGCGATCCGTCGATTCTCGTGGTGGTGGAGGACGTGTCGGATCTCTGGGCGCTGGAGCGATCCGGCGCCGTCACCGCGCGCTATCATGTGTTGGGCGGCGTTCTCTCGCCCCTCGACGGGATCCGCCCCGAGCATCTGAATTTCGACCGCCTAGTGGCGCGGGCGTCCGACGCCGAGGTCTCCGAGATCATTCTGGCGCTGAATGCCACGGTCGACGGCCAGACGACGGCGCATTACATCACCGAACTTCTGGCTCACCTGCCGGTGAAAGTGACCAAACTGGCCCACGGCGTGCCAGTGGGCGGCGAACTCGACTATCTTGACGAGGGAACGCTCTCTGCGGCAATCCGCCAGCGCACGAGCTTCTGACGACGGATCGCGAGGCGCACCATCAGGGTGACAGGCCGCGGAGCGGTTGCTAAGCAAGGGTTTCGCCACCCTTTGCGCAACCCGCTTCTTCGAGTTCTCCATGCAACATCATGATCTTGCCGCAACCATCGACACCGCCTGGGAAGACCGGGCCAACGTGAACGTGTCCATTAGGGGCGCGGTCCGAGATGCGGTCGAAATGTCGCTCCAACTGCTCGATTCCGGCAAGGCACGCGTGGCGGAGAAGGTCGCGGACGAGTGGCAGGTGCGCCAATGGCTGAAGAAGGCCGTGCTGCTGTCGTTTCGCCTAAACGACATGGCGGTGATCAAGGGCGGCCCTGGCGACGCCGTGTGGTGGGACAAGGTTCCGTCGAAATTCGACGGCTGGTCCGCCGGCGAGTTCACGGCTGCGGGCTTTCGCGCGGTCCCCAACTGCACCGTGCGGCGCGGCGCCTATATCGCGCCCGGCGTAGTGCTGATGCCGTCCTTCGTCAATCTCGGCGCCTATGTGGACGAGGGCACGATGGTCGATACCTGGGCCACGGTCGGATCCTGCGCGCAGATCGGCAAGCACGTTCACCTATCGGGCGGCGTCGGCATCGGCGGTGTTCTGGAGCCGCTGCAAGCCAATCCCACCATCATCGAGGACAATTGCTTCATCGGTGCGCGCTCCGAGGTGGTTGAGGGTGTGGTCGTCGGCGAGGGCTCGGTGCTCTCCATGGGCGTCTTCATCAGTGCTTCGACAAAAATCATCGACCGCAGCACCGGCGAGGTCTTCGTCGGACGCGTGCCGCCTTACTCGGTTGTCGTGCCGGGCTCGCTCCCCGGAAAGTCGCTGCCCGATGGCAGCCCTGGCCCTTCGCTTTATTGCGCCGTCATCGTGAAACGTGTGGACGCACAGACGCGGGCCAAGACGGCGATCAACGAATTGTTGCGCGACTGAGATCATGGACACCACGGCCCTCGCCCTCGCCCAGTCGCTCTTGCGCTGCCCCTCCGTAACGCCGGACGAAGGCGGTGCTCTCGCGTTCATCGAATCGGTGCTGCGGGACGCCGGTTTCGAGGTGCATCGGCCGATCTTCTCCGAGCCCGGCACGCCCGACGTCGAGAATCTCTATGCCCGCTATGGGATTGGTGAGCCGTATCTGCTCTTCGCCGGTCACACGGACGTCGTGCCGCCCGGCGATGCGGCGCGCTGGCGGCATGATCCGTTCAGTGGGGTGATCGACGGCGGCGAGCTCTATGGCCGCGGCGCGGTCGACATGAAAGGCGGGATCGCCTGCATGATGGCGGCTGCGCTCGAATTCCTCGCGGTTCAGCCCGATTTCAAAGGCTCCATCGGCTTCCTGATCACCGGCGACGAAGAGGGGCCGGCGGTCAACGGCAGCGTCAAGCTTCTCGAATGGGCGAGGGCGCGCGGCGAGCGGTTCGATCACTGCATCCTTGGCGAGCCGACCAATCCCAACCAACTCGGCGACATGATCAAGATCGGGCGCCGCGGCTCGCTGACCGGCCGCATCGTCGTGGAGGGCAAGCAGGGCCACGTGGCCTATCCGCATCTGGCCGAAAACCCGATTCCCAGCATGATGCGCCTGCTCAACGGTCTCCTGCGCGATCCCCTCGATGCGGGTACGGAGCATTTCGACGCGTCCAACCTCGAAGTCACCACCTTCGACGTCGGCAACCCCGCCGCCAACGTGATCGCCGCGCAGGCGCGCGCGACGTTCAACGTCCGTTTCAACGATATCTGGACGCCTGAGAGCCTCGGCCACGAGATTGATCGGCGTCTGCGGGAAGCGGCCGGCAACCAAGTGCGCTACGAACTGGTTCTGGAGCCGACCAACGCGGTCGCGTTTCTCACGCCTCCCAACGATTTTGTCGGCTTTGTCGCCGACGCAATCGAGGCTGAGACCGGCCATAAACCAAGGCTGTCCACCACCGGCGGTACGTCGGATGCGCGTTTCATCGTCCGGCATTGCCCGGTGGTCGAGTTCGGGCTTGTCGGGCAGACCATGCATCAGGTCGACGAGCGGGTCGCCGTTGCCGATCTCGACCGCCTTGCAGCAATCTACCGCCGGATTCTCGATACCTATTTTGCGTCGGCTGATCGCACGACTGTCTTCGACTAAAGTTTAACCTTGGGGGAACGATTTCCGACGGACGCTGGTTGGCCGTTGAGAATGTCGCCTTTGAGGGATCGCCCGATGATCGTAACGGCCGAAGAGGTCAATCGCTCGTTCCGCGGTACGCTGGAACTCCTTCACAACCGGGTCGAGGGCCTCCGGGCGTTCGATATGAGCGAACGGGGGTTCTGGCACTCGTTCGAGGCGATCCTTCTCACCCTCCCGGCCTTCATCGTGTCTTTGGCGCTTGAGCGGCTCCGGCTCGGATTTCGGCTGGCGGAAAGCTCTCTCTTCGACAGCGTCTGGATCGATCTGGTGGTGGGCCTCGGGCATGTGGCGAGTTTCATTGCTCTTCCGGTCGCAATGATCTGGCTCTCCCGCGCGCTCGGCCTCACATCACGCTACGTGCCGTTCGTCATCGTGATGAACTGGATCTCGGTCGCCGGTATGCTGGTCATGTCGATGCCGGCTCTTCTTCTGTTGATCGGGTGGGCGCCGCCGCCACTGGCCGGATTGTTTACGCTCGCGTTTTTCGTGATCGTCGTTCGGGCGCAATGGTTTGCCACGAAGATGACCCTCGGCGTACCCAACATCCTCGCGCTGGCGATCGTCAGTCTCGGCCTGGTGCTCAACCTGCTCATCGGCGCGTCCACCCGGGCTCTGCTGGCCTAGGTCCGATAATCGACGCCGATCAGATAAAGCCCGGTGGATGGCGCCATGGGACCGCAGCGGGTTCTGTCACGAGCGTCGAGGGCCGCGCGAACCTGATCCACCGACCAGCGGCCGACCCCCACGCGCTCGAGAGTTCCGACGATGGACCGCACCTGATGGTGCAGGAAGGAGCGGGCCGAGGCATGGACCCGGATCTCCTCGCCGATTCTTTCCACATCAAGCCGGTCGAGCGTGCGGATCGGGCTGTTGGCCTGGCATTCGGACGCGCGGAAGGTGGTGAAGTCGTGCTGCCCCAGAAGAGACTGTGCTGCCTCATGCATCTTAGCCGCATCGAGAGGCCACGCGACGTGCCACACACGGTTAGCCTCCAGCGCCGGCGGGGCGCGGCGGTTCACGATGCGATAAACGTAGTGGCGCTTGATGGCGGACAGGCGCGCGTGAAAGCCATCCGGGACAGCCTGCGCGGCGAGAACCGACACGGGCAGGGCCTTGAGATAGGCGTTCGTGGCGTCCCGCACCGTATCGGCACGCCAGTCCTTTGCCAGGTCCACATGAGCAACCTGAGACGTCGCATGGACGCCGGCGTCGGTGCGGCCGGCGCAGTGGATGCGCACCTTCTCGCCCGAAAATCGCTCGATTGCCTCCTCGATGACCTGCTGCACCGACAAGCCATTGGTTTGATACTGCCAGCCGTTGAAGGGCGTTCCGTCATATTCGACGACGAGCTTGTACCGCGGCATGTCAGGACAATCCAGTGAAGGCATCCGCATAGACGACGGCGCCGCGCGCCCCGGTTGCCTTTGCCGACAGGTGAAGTGCCTGGAGATAAGGCCCGTCATAAGGGGTCTTCAGCGCCCGGGCGGCCTCAGTGGTGAATCCGAAGCGGCCGTAATAGGCGGGCTCGCCAAGGACCAGCACCAGATCGAACCCTGCCTCCCGCAATTGCCGCAGGGCTTCCTCGATAAGCTCCGTTCCGATTCCGCTATTCTGGTGTCCGGGGAGCACCGCGAGCGGCCCCAATGCGCAGGCTTTCAGCTGCGGAGCGTCCTTCAGATGGAGGGGAGAGAAGGCCACATGCCCGACCGGTTTCTCGCGCGTGCCGACCAGAGACAGCGTCAGGTCGCCCTCGCGCCGCAACCGGTCGATGAGATCGGCCTCCGCGTTGCTCTTGAAAGCGACAGCGACCATGGAGCGAATGGCCGCTTCATCGGAATGTTCTTCCGGGCGGATATGCAGGCCGACGCTCATATGAGCGTGGCTCCGGCACCGAGTCTGACGCCGCGTAGAAATTCGGCCCCCGTCACCGGGCCTTTGCCGGCGCGTTGCACCTGCAGCAAGCGCAGCGCACCCGTGCCGCAGGCGACGAGCCCCTGATCGTCCAGCAGGAGGCCGGGCTCCCCGCCGCCTTCCTCGACGCGGGTCCGCAGAACTTTCACGCGTTCCGTGCCCTTGCCGAAATCCGCCAGAAAATATGCGGTGGGGAAAGGCGACAAGCCGCGCACATGGTCGTGCAGGGATTGCGAGGACCGAGACCACTCGATCAGCGATTCCTCGTTGCGCAGCTTGTGCGCATAGGTCACGCCGGCCTCGGGTTGGGGTGTGAAGCCGAGGCCGCCGCGCGACAGGGCAGCAAGCGCCCGCACCATCAGGTCCGCGCCGAGCCCCATCAGGCGGTCGTGAAGTTCGCCGGCAGTCATGTCCGGGGTGATGGCGACACGTTCGGTCATGGCGACCGGGCCGGTATCGAGGCCCTGTTCCATCTTCATGACAGCGATCCCGGTCTCGACATCGCCTGCCATGATCGCCCGCTGGATCGGCGCCGCGCCGCGCCAGCGGGGAAGAAGCGACGCATGAAGATTCAGGCAGCCGAGTTGAGGGGCGTCGAGGATGGAGGCGGGCAGCAGCATGCCATAAGCCACCACGACGGCGACGTCCGCCTCGTGATCGCGAAAGGTCGCGCTCGCCTCCCCGGTGCGAAGTGTCACGGGATTGAATACCGGCAGCCCGAACTGGTCCGCCATCCGGTGAACCGGCGAGGGCTTGAGTTCCATGCCGCGTCCGGCAGCAGCCGGCGGGCGGGTATAGACCGCAACCACGTCGTGGCCTTGGCCGACGATCTCCGCCAGGGTCGGGACCGCGAAATCCGGCGTTCCCATGAAGACGACCCGGAGGTTCATGCGCCGCTTGCCTCGCGCTTGGCCACCTTCTTGAATTTGGTCATCACCCGGTCCCGCTTCAGTTTCGACAGGTAATCGATGAACAGGACGCCGTTCAGGTGGTCGATCTCATGCTGCACACAGGTCGCCAGCAGGTCTGCGGCCTCCTGCTCGATCGTCTCGCCCTGCAGGTTCATGTAGCGAAAGCGCACACGGGCGGGGCGCTCGACCTCCTCGTAATATTCGGGAATCGACAGGCAGCCTTCCTCATAGGTGCTGGTCTCCTCGGAGGCGGAGAGAATTTCCGGGTTGATGAGCACCATCGGCTGGGGCTCGGTCTCGGATTTCGACACATCCATGGTGACCATCCGCACGGGAACGCCGACCTGAATGGCCGCGAGGCCCACGCCGGGGGCATCATACATGGTTTCGAGCATGTCGTCCGCAAGCCGCCGGACCTCGTCGGTCACCGCCGTGATCGGCTTGGAAACGAGGCGGAGCTTGGAATCCGGAAGGATGATGAGGGGTCTTATGGTCATGATTGCCGGAGATAAGCATTTGGCTCGGGATGGTCAAATCGTTCGTCTTATGTTCGGATGGCAGCGTCAACTGGAATGCTCCGATTCATGAACGATATCGCCCTCGCTGCCGGCTCCTTCTCTCTCACTTGGGGAGAGGCTGCGATCACCATGGCGGTGGCGAGCCTTGGGCTTCTGATGGTTCTGACAATCCTCCTCCTGCGGTCGCGACGGGAGCGGGAGGTTGAGGCTGCTGTTTCCGCCGAACGGGCCCGGGAAATTGACGACAAGGTCGCCGAAATGACCCGCCTGCAGGCCGAGATGACCGGGCGGATGCAAACCGTCGCGGAGGTCTTCGGAACGCGCCAGAATGATTTCGTGCGCATGATCTCGGAGCGTATCGACGGGTTGCAGCATCGGGTCGGGCAGGGGCTGGAGACGACGAGCCGCCATCAGAACGAAAACCTGTCGAAGCTTCACGAGCGTCTGGCGGTCATCGATGCGGCGCAGCAGAACCTGAAGGATCTCACCGGAGAAATCGTCGGCCTCAAGGATGTGCTGTCAAACAAGCAGAGCCGTGGCGCCTATGGGCAGGGGCGCATGGAGGCGATCATCCGCGACGGGCTGCCGAATGGCGCATTCGCGTTCCAGCCGACCTTGTCGAACCGGACACGCCCCGACTGCCTCGTGCACCTGCCCGGGGACGAGCGCGGCCTCGTCGTCGACGCCAAGTTCCCGCTGGAAGGATTTACGCAGTTTCGCGACGCGAAGGGCGAAGAGGCACGCATCCGCGCGGCCGCCAAGGTTCGCAGCGACATGCTCGTCCACGTGAAGGATATGGCGGACAAATATTTCATTCCGGGCGAGACGCAGGACATGGCGATGATGTTCGTGCCGGCGGAATCCATCTATGCGGATCTCTCAGAGCATTTCGACGATGTCGTGCAGAAAGCACACCGAGCCCGCATCGTGATCGTGTCACCCTCGTTGCTGGCAATGGCCATTCAGGTGATGCAGGCGCTCGTGCGAGATGCGCGTATTCGCGAGGAAGGTCGCGTCATCCAGATCGAAGTTCAGAAGCTTGTCGAGGATGTGGAACGGCTCGACACACGCGTGACCAAACTCGCCACGCACTTCCAGCAGGCGCAGGACGATATTTCGCAGGTGCGCATTTCCACTGACAAGATCGTCAAGCGGGGGCGTTCGATCGACACGCTCGAATTCGAGGACGGCGAATCCGCCGCCAAGGTCGAATTGCTGCGCTTGCAGGGGCGCAACCTCCGAGCCGTTGACTAGCGCTGCCGCCGTCGCGGAGGCCTCTCTCAATCGGCCCACTGAGCGGAACTGCTCGCGCGTCACGACGTTCTCTAGACGCAATGCGAAGCCTCGATCAGCACGATGTGCTCGCCGTTCGTTCCACTCCAGCATGAAGGAAACGCGCCATGGGTCTTTTTTCTAAAGACATCAAAACGTTGGACGACCTTTTCATTCATACGCTTCAGGACATTTATTACGCCGAGCAGCAGATCACGAACGCGCTCCCTGATATGGTCGAAAAGGCCAGCGATCCACAGTTGAAACAGGCTTTTCAGACGCATCTTGGCGAGAGCGAGCAGCACGTCAAAATGGTCGAGCAGGTCTTCCGCATGCATGGGCACGATCCCCAGGGCGTTACCTGCCCGGCAATCGACGGCATCATCGATGAAGCTCAGGACATTGCCGGCGACGTGGAAGATCCGGAGGTTCTCGACGCCGCGCTTCTTGCAGCCGCGCAGGCTGTCGAACATTACGAGATCACGCGCTATGGCACGTTAGTCGCCTGGGCGAAACAACTGGGCCGTGACGATTGCGCCGGTGTGCTTCATCAGATCCTCGAGCAGGAGAAGGCCACCGATCAGAAGCTGACGCGGATCGCCGAGAGCAAGATCAACACGAAGGCTGCCTGACGCCAGAATGCTGGTCTCTGCCACTTGGAATGAAGCCTCCCCGCGGAAACGGGGAGGCTTCATTTTTTTGTCGGTGGGTGGTTCAGATGACGAAGAAATCGGCGGCCGTCAGGGACAGTCCCTTCTTCAAGACCGCGAAATCCGTGGCCTTCGCCGTGCCCGAGCCGTCGGCGTCATAGGACAGGACGCCCTTCTTCTTGTTGTAGATGACGTAGTCGTTTTTATCCTTCGGCTTGTCGAGCGCAAAAAAGGCCTTGTTCAGCTTGCCGGGCTTGAGCGGCGTGCCTTTGCCGATCTTCTTGAAGATCGCGTTGTCGAGCTGGATGCTGTCATCCTTGACGCTGAAGTCCGTTATCTTGTCGAGATTAGTCTTCTTGTTCAGCTTGGTCTCGAACACGAAAATGTCTTTGCCCTTGCCGCCGGTCAGCAGGTCGTTGCCGTCCATGCCCGCCAGCTTGTTTCTGCCGGCATTGCCGATGATCGCGTTGATTGCCTCGTTGCCACCGAGATTGATCGAGGCGCCTCCGGCATTGGCCACCAGCTTCTCGACCGATGCTCCGGCGGTGAGATTGAAGCTTGCGCTGGCGGTGACGCTATCCGTACCTTCGCCGGCGCTTTCCAGCACAACATCAAAGGCGTTGTCGACGACGTAGACGTCATTGCCTGATCCGCCCTTCAGCTGGTCGGCGCCCGTTCCACCATCCAGGACGTCGTTGCCGCCTTCTGCCCGAAGATCGTCATTGCCCGTGCCGCCGTTAAGAACGTCGCTGCCGTCGCCGGATTCATTGATCGTATCGTCACCGTCTCCGCCATAAACGATATCGTTGCCTGTCGCGCCATTGAGTTGATCGCGACCTGCGCCGCCATCGATGACATTGTTTCCGTCGTTGCCGAACATCGTGTTGTCGAGCGCGTTGCCGGTGCCGCTGATGTTGCCGGCGCCATTCTCCATGGCGAGATATTCCAGATTGGCTGCGAGCGTGTAGTTGGCCCTGGTGATAACGCGATCGAAGGAGCCGCCGCCGGCTAACTCAGTCACCATATCGCTAGTGGAATCGACGATGTAGAGATCGTCTCCGGTGCCACCGACCATGATGTCGTCACCGCCGCCGCCGATCAACGTATCGGAACCGGCATCGCCCGTGAGGGTGTTCCGGCCGCTATTGCCGACGATGAGGTTGTCGCCCGTGTTACCGGTGGCATTGAAATCGCGCGTGCCCGTTACCGTGACACTCTCGAGGAATGCCCCGAGCGTGTAGGCATTCGCCGCGTAGGCGGCGGTGATCTCAATCGTGTCGGTACCTTCAAGTGCAAATTCTTCGATGATGTCAGCATCATCGATCACGTAAGTATCGTTGCCGAGGCTGCCCGCGAGAGTGTCCGCACCGACACCGCCGTTCAGCCTGTTACTTCCGTCGTTGCCGATGATCTGGTTGTCGAGGTCATTGCCGGTGCCGTCGATGTTGCCATGATCGGCCAGTTCCAGTCTTTCGAACTCGCCGTCGCCGAGAGTGTAGCTGATGGACGCAACCACCAGATCTATACCTTCGCCGACAAGCTCCGTCAGTGTACCGTCCGTATCGTCAACAAGATAGATGTCGTCGCCCTGCCCACCTTCCAGCGTGTCAGCCCCTCCGCAGCCTTTGAGCGTATCGTTGCCCGCACCACCGACGATGCTGTTGACACCGGTGTTGCCATAGAGCGCGTTGGCGTCATTGTTCCCTGTAAGATTGTGATCGTCCTCGTCGAACAAAATAACTTGTTCGATATGGGCGTACTCAGTCAAATTCAGATCGATGTCGATCGTCGAGAATATTGTGTCAGCCCCTTCATTGGCATTTTCAGTCACGACCGTGCTGGCGTCGTTGATATAATATGTGTCGTTGCCTTGACCGCCGGCCAGTTCATCCAAACCGCCGCCGCCGTCGAGGACATCGTCGCCCAATCCGCCAAATATGAAGTTGTTGTCACTGTTCCCGACGAGGATATTCGCGAGGCCGTTGCCGGTGAGATCCAAGTTTCCCGGCCCGGTGAGCATCGCGTCTTCGACATTGGAGAATGCGACCAAGCTCAGGTCCAGGCTAATCGAGGCAAAGACCGTATCGGCTCCTTCGCCCTCGGCCTCAATAATGAGATCACCCGAGTCGTCGACATGATAAAGGTCGCTGCCGCCACCGCCCTCGAGCGTGTCTGCCCCAACCCCTCCATCGAGGACGTCTTTGCCAGCGCCTCCGATCAGGCTATCTGCACCATCCCCGCCGTTGAGCGTGTCTAAGCCGTCCCCACCTAAGATGCTGTTATTTCCACTGTTCCCGGTGATGGTGTTATTGAGCTCGTTTCCGATTGCGCTTGCATTCGGGTTATTCGGTATTTCCGGGATCGTTAAATCGAGCTCGCCGGGTTCCAGCGTGTAGATATTGGTGAAGGGATTGTAATCGACCACGGCAGCACCCTGTATGATGTGATAACATACCATACAGGAGGATCTTGGCCGATCAATAGGCTTTCGCCGAGAGCTATCATGCCGCCTTTAGGCGTGAAATCTAGCGTGCCACGCATTCCCTTAGGAAATCCGCCAGATCATCCGTCACGTAGTCGATATGCGGCGTCCTGACCGCTTCCTGCTCGAACTCTTCGCGGAAAGGATCGACGGTCTGGGGCACGATCAGGGTCGTGGTCATTCCCAGTTCGTAAGGAACCACCAAGTTCTTGGCGATGTCCTCGAACATGGCCGAGCGGGCCGGTTCCACCGCGTGCTTCTCCAGGAACGTCTCGTAGGCGCGCCGGTCCGGCTTGGGAACGAAATTGGCGGCGGCGATGTCGAAGATATCCTCGAAACGGTCGAGAATCCCGAGCTTCCGCGCGACGTTCTCGGCATGCTTTCGTGAGCCGTTGGTGAGGATCAGCTTGCGGCCGGGAAGCTTCTCGATCGCCTCGCCCAGGCTGGCATTGAGCTCGATGCCCGCATGGTCGATGTCGTGTGCGAAATCAAGAAAGTCATAAGGATCGATGTCGTGCTCATCGATCAGTGCCCGCAGGGTCGTGCCGTACTTGTGATAGAAATACTTCTGGAGCGCCCGCGCCGAGAGACCGTCGATCCCATACAGGTTGGCAATGTAGAGCGTGATGCGCTCGTCGACCTGAGGCCAGATCAAGGACGTATGCGGGTAGAGCGTATTGTCGAGATCGAAGATCCACGTGTCCACATGCGAGAACGGTCGGGAATCCGAGGCAGTCAATGTGTGTCCGTCGACAGGGAGGGCTCTCATGGTATCCAAAGATGACAATGGGGCCGCCGGGGCCCCACTGTTTCAATATACGCTCGCGGAGAGCCGATTTAAAGACCCTCAGGCGCGGCGGATCAGGGTGCCGGCGCCGTGGTCGGTGAACAGCTCCAGCAAGACTGAATGGGGCACCTTGCCGTCGAGGATGACCACCGCCTCCACGCCCCGCTCGAGGGCATAGATGCAGGTCTCGATCTTGGGGATCATGCCGTCGGTGATGGTGCCGTCGGCAATGAGCCGCCGGCAATCGTCGATGGTCATCTCGGGAATCAGGTTCTTGTTCTTGTCGAGGACGCCTGGCACGTCCGTCAGGAGCAGAAGGCGTTTTGCCATCATGGCGCCCGCGATCGCACCCGCGAAGGTGTCCGCATTGACATTGTAGGTCTGGCCGTCCTGACCGACGGCGACCGGCGCCAGAACCGGAATCAGCTCCGCGCTGAGCACCTGGTCGAGAACCGCCCGGTTCACCTTCTCGGGTTCCCCGACGAAGCCAAGGTCCAGCACCTTCTCGATATTCGAATCGGGGTCCACCATCGTGCGCGTCACCTTGCGGGCGGTGACCATATTGCCGTCCTTGCCGCAAAGGCCGACGGCCTTTCCGCCCTCGGCGCCGATCCAGCCGACGATCTGCTTGTTGATGGAACCCGCCAGCACCATCTCGACGACCTCGACGGTCGCTTGGTCTGTGACCCGCAGGCCGGCCTTGAACTCGGACTTGATGCCGAGCTTTTCCAGCATCTTGCCGATCTGCGGGCCGCCGCCATGCACCACGATGGGCTTGATCCCCGATTGCTCGAGCAGAACCACGTCCTCGGCGAAATCCTCCGCCGCTGCCCGATCACCCATGGCGTGGCCGCCATACTTGATGACGACGACCTCCTGGTCGTAGCGCTGCATATGAGGCAGCGCTTGCACGAGCACTTCCGCCTGAACGTGGACGTCGGGCAATTGCTCAACCCGGGAAGGCGATTCGGACATGGACGACTCCGGCTCGGGAGGTGAACGAAACGGGATGCGTTCTAGACCAGCCGGGCCGGTCTGGAAACAGGCGCTTCAAGATCTGGGGCGAACAAAAGCAGCAGCGCCCGCCAAAATCCAGCCGAGCATCAGCAGGACGCCACCGGTTGGCGCGGCCATCGGCGCCAGCGCGACACCGGACAAGGCCCGTCGCGAGAGGTCGCCGCAGAACAGCACGAGACCGAGAGCCAGAACATAGCCCGCGAGCCGCCCCAGCTTGAGGTTGATGGCGGCGCTCGCCATCAGGGCGACGAGGGCCAGGAGAGCCGGGGCATGAAACAGCAGAAATTGCGCCGCGATTTGAAGCGAGCCGTTTCCGGTCATGTGCGTGGCCGCGGCCGAGAGAGCGACGCCCGCCAATCCCGCCAGCGCCGCGAGAGCGGCGAGAGTGCGGTCGGCCAGGCTCATCCGGCGCCTCTTTCGCTCAGGAGCCGCGCAACCGAGGTCCGCAGATCGGCGACACCGGCGCCGGTCCGGCTCGACGTCGGGATGATTTCGGGGAAAGCCGCGGCGCGTTTGGCGATGTTAACGGCCGTTTCAGCGAGCCGTTCCTCGATCCCGCCAGGCTTCAACTCGTCGGCCTTCGTCAGCACGATCTGGTAGGAGACGGCTGCCTTGTCGAGCGTTTCCAGCAAGGTCTCGTCCACCGGCTTGATGCCGTGGCGAGCATCGATGAGCAGATACACCCGCGCGAGGCTGGAGCGGCCCCGCAGGTAATCATGGATCAGCTTCGTCCAGGCCTGAACCTTGGCCTTTTCGACTGCCGCATAACCATAGCCGGGCATATCGACGAGGTGAAAGCGCCCGCCGATGTCGAAGAAGTTGAGCTGCTGCGTTCGCCCCGGCGTGTGGGAGGTCCTGGCGAGGGTATTGCGCCCCGTGAGAGCGTTCACGAGGCTCGATTTGCCCACGTTCGAGCGGCCCGCGAAGGCGATCTCCACCTTGGACATGGGGGGCAGGTTCGTCAGGGAGTTCGCCGCCCAGATGAAATCTGCCTCGCCGGCAAACAGTTTGCGGCCAGTTTCGATAAAGGGGTCGGTATCAGGATCCATGTCGTTCATGGGCTCCTTATCGACGCTCCGGCGCTGTTCTTCAAGACGCATCGAAGATCGGCGCCTCGGCAGCTGCTCGGATGTTCTAGTTCCAGAAAGGTTTCGCGGACCGCAGCCGACGCGCCGCGACCCCTGCGCGGCGCATCAATGTCTGGAGTCGCGCCGCGTCGGCTTCTGCTCGGCTGTCGACGAGGGACGGCAAAAGGCGCCGCCGGACCGTCAGGTCATTCATCTCGCCGAGAATGTCCTGGAGCTGTTCGAGGGATTTCAGCAAGGATTTTCGGCGCGATCCCCTGGCCCGTCCCTTGAAGGTATCCGCAAAGAACTCGGAGCCGTACCGCAGCGCCTTGATGCGCATCCGAAATTTGTGCCGCTTCTCGGTGGAGAGATCGTCGATGCGTTTCGCATCGCGTCGAATGCGGTTCCAGCGCCTGGCGAGCGCCCTCCTGGCGAGCTTTTCGACAGGCCTGTCTCGCGCGCGAACGGTTCTCGCCGAGGCGTCGGTGAGCCAGGTGCCCGCTTCAATCCAGATCGCTGCTCGCAGCAGCGCCTTTTTAAAGCGGGGCTTGTCGAGATTTTGCGCCAGCGTTGCGTAGGCGCGGTTTCGCTGCTCCTCGACTTCATCCAGGGCGGCTTGCGACGACTCCAACGTGCCGTTTTCGTGAAGGCGCTGATGCAGGACGTCGAGGTCGCGGGCCTCCGCCAACAGCTTCGCAGCTCGTCGCAACTCCTTCCGGATCCCCCGGGTCTCCGATCCGGCAAGCATCTCCTTGAAGAATGACAGGGCGGTTCGCAGGCGCCGGAAGCCCACACGCATCTGGTGCAGCGCCTCAGGGTCC
This sequence comes from Microvirga brassicacearum, assembly GCF_008757455.1. GTDB lineage: Bacteria > Pseudomonadota > Alphaproteobacteria > Rhizobiales > Beijerinckiaceae > Microvirga > Microvirga brassicacearum. Next base: position 524,496 of record NZ_VCMV01000013.1, read on the forward strand.
CCGTAGGATCGCAGCAACTCCTCGTTCTGAACGATCTGCGACAGCGTTTCAGCGGCGATCATCTGAAACGCGTTCGCGCTCTGCTCCCCCGCCGGCACAGCAGCATGCGCCGCCTTGACCGGCTGTGCCGGAAAGGCATCCAGAAGGCGATATCCCCGTTCGGATTTCGCCAGCATCGAAAGGCGCATCGGTGCGGCGCCCAGGAGATCCTTCACGGTGAGGAAAAGTGCCCGAGGTTCACCGTCCTTCAGTTCGAGCTCGATTTCCGTGACCTGATCGGATCGCTCGCCCGCCGCCACGATCGTTCGGTCGAGCACCAGTTCAATTGCGGAATTGTCTCGCCCGACCAGAAACGCATGGCGCCTGGTTCTGACTGTAAAGAGCGGTCGAATTTGAACGCGGGTTGCTTCATCATCGACGAACGGCTGCAGCGGCGTTTTTCTCGCTGCGGTCTGGTCGAGCGTGCCGTCGACCTCCGTTTCCCATTCTGCGCGGTCGAACGCAACTCCGCGCGGCCCCTGTTCGGCCTTGATGGTCTGGACGAGGCGTCCCTGGTGTTCCCGGATGCGGAGGGACATTCCGGCGCGCCGCAGGGCCTGATCGGGCGTGTCGAAATAGATTGCCGTGAGAATGCCGCTGCTGTCAGGAAGCGGCTGTGCATCGGCGATGACCGGATTGTGGAGCAGGTGGCCGATGTCGCGAGAATTGCAAACCAGTTTCAACTCATGTTCACGGGGGGCGGAGTCGTCCGCGGGCGAGTTTTTGCGCTTCCGTGCGGATGCCATGCAACCGTTGCCATTCGCCTTGGTTCGCCCACGCATATAGCGCGCGACACGGATGGGCAAAGGCGAGGCGGGCAGACAAAAAAACCCCGGAGCGATCCGGGGTTTTTCATTTCACAGGGTCACGGGATCAACCCTTCGCCGGGCTTTTCTTGCCGAAGAGGCCGCGCAGGTTGTCCCACAGCTCTATCTTCACGCCATTACGCCGCATGATGAATCCTTGCTGCGTCACCGACAGCAGGTTGTTCCAGGCCCAATAGATCACGAGGCCGGCCGGGAACGAGCCGAGCATGAAGGTGAAGATCACCGGCATCCAGGCGAAGATCTGCTTCTGGACCGGATCCGGCGGCTCCGGATTCATCTTCATCTGGAGCCACATGGTGATGCCCATGATGAGCGGCCATGCGCCGAGCATCAGGAACGAGCCGATCATCGGAACCGATCCCGGATTGTACGGGAGAAGCCCGAACAGATTGAAGACCGATGTCGGGTCCGGCGCCGCGAGATCGCGGATCCAGCCGAAGAACGGCGCGTGGCGCATTTCGATGGTGACGAACAATACCTTGTAGAGCGCGAAGAAGACCGGGATCTGGATCAGCACCGGCCAGCAGCCGGCGACCGGATTGATCTTCTCCTTCTTGTACAACTCCATCAGCGCCTGTTGCTGCTTGAGCTTGTCATCCGCATAGCGTTCACGGATCGAGGTCATTTCCGGCTGCACCGCCTTCATCTTTGCCATGGAGGCATAAGATTTGTTGGCGAGCGGGAAGAAGATGATCTTCAGAATGACGGTCACGATCAGGATGGCGACGCCGAAATTGCCGACGAGGCGGTAGAAGAAGTCGAGAACCTTGAAGAGCGGCTTGGTGATGAAATAGAACCACCCCCAATCGATCAGCCGGTCGAAGTTCTTGATGCTGTACGTGTCCTGATATTGATCGACGACGGCGACTTCCTTCGCGCCGGCGAACAGGCGTTTCGTCGTTTCGGTGGTGGCACCGGGCTGAAGGGTCTGGACGCCTCCCAGGATATTGGCCTGATAGACTTTTCCAGCCGGATCCTGGCGCGCCGTGAACGAGCCTTGGAAAGGTTGTGTCTGGTCCGGAACGACAGCCGCCGCCCAGTATTTGTCGGTAATACCGACGAAGCCACCAACGGCGTTGTCCCAGATTTTGCCCAGGGTGTTCTGGCCGGACACGGGCTCACCCTTGTCGAGGGTGGCGTAGGTGAATTCCTGGAGCCCCTGATCACCCAATACGCCGATCAGGCCTTCGTGAAGGACGTAGTACCCGAGGGTCGTCGGTGTCCCGTGGCGCGAGACCAGACCATACGGATGGAGCGTCACCGGCGCGGAACCGCGGTTGTCGACCGAATCCTTGACCGTGAACATGAACTTGTCGTCGACCGAGACCACGCGCCGGAAGACTAGGCCCTGTCCGTTGTCCCATGTCAAAGTCACGGGGCTCGCAGGCGTCAGGGCGTTTTTATCGGCCGCCCAGAGAGTGTTGGGACCCGGCAGGGAATCGGGCTGCGCGCCGACCCAGCCGAACTCGGCGTAATAGGGGTTTTGCGTGCCGGAGGGCGAGAAGAGCACGATGCTCGGGCTGTTGGCGTCCACTGTTTCGTGGAAATTCCTGAGCAGGACGTCATCGATCCGCCCCCCGCGCAGGTTGAGCGAGCCGCGGATGGCCGGAGTGTCGATGGCGACGCGGGGCGAGCGCGACAAGGCGGCCTCGCGGGACTCGGCGACGGAAACGGCCGGCGGCGACGGGACGGCTCCAGGAGCGGGCGCCTGAGCCGGTGTTCCGGACGTGGCGGGCGCATTCGGATTGACCTGTGCCGATTGCTGTTGGGCGGCACGTTGCCGTTCAGCCTCCGGCGCGGCGAAGAAATACTGCCAGCCGATCAGGATCGCCATCGACAGCGCGATAGCCACGATGAGGTTCTTGTTTTCGTTACGCATGGGAATTTCCGCGACGCTCGCCGTTGGTGGGAGGTGAGGAGGAGGGCGGACGGTCCTCCGACCGTGTACTCTTGGGCTTCGTGACCGCCCGAAGCGCACGCCGAAGATCGTCGATCAGCAAATCGTAGTCTGCGGTCAGGATGTCGCGCCGACCAATGATCACGATGTCAGCATCGACGTGACGGTAATCGAGGCCGGCTTTCTGGCAGACGGTCCGCAGCCGCCGCTTGATCCGGTTGCGCTCGGTGGCATGACCCACTCGTTTTGTGACAGTCAACCCAATCCGGAGCCCACAATCCGCCTCTCTGAGGCGGCCCTGCACCGTCATCCGCTCCGTATGAAAGCGGCGGCCCGAGGCCGCCGCGACGAAGTCAGGTCGTTTCTTGAGGCGCCCGATCGAACCTGCGCAAGGCTCGCGCATCGGGCCCAAGACGCCGGGTTACGCCGACAGGCGCTTGCGGCCGTGAGCGCGGCGGGCCGCAATCACCTTGCGGCCACCCTTCGTCGCCATGCGCGCACGAAAGCCATGGCGGCGCTTGCGAACGAGCTTGCTCGGTTGATACGTCCTCTTCACGGCACTTCTCCGGTCGAATGAGGGGCAGCGGTGCTCATTGGCTCGCGCCCGTCTGAATTAGAGAGCTTTCGCCCCAAAATTGTTTCTAAAATGCGATCAGCGCCCGAACCGAGCGCCGTCAGATGCGGGCTTATGACGGAATGACGGCTCAAAGTCAACGCTCGTATGGGTGCGACCTGCCTCAGAAGTAACGTTGGGCGAGGCTCGATCATCTAGGCGCAAATGGCTCGCTCCGCTAGATGGAATGGATCGCAGCAAAGGAGCCAGAGTGGCCGGCACAAGGAACAAACCCGGGGAGGGAAAGGTGGCGTCCCGCCCCTTGCGTTTCCTGCCGCTCGGTCTGGTCGTGTTGCTTCTCGGCGCCTTTTTCATGTCCGGATTGCACCGGTCGTTCACCTTCGAGACGCTGGTCGAGCATCATATGGCGATGCGCGGCTTCGTGACCGCACATCCCGTGGCGACGGCTGCCCTGTACCTGCTGATCTACACGGCCATGGTGGCGCTCTCGATTCCTGTCTCTGTCTTTCTGGCGATGACGGGAGGGTTCCTGTTCGACTGGCCGCTCGGGGGCGCTCTGGCGGCCATCGGATCGACATTCGGTGCCGCGAGCATCTTCCTGGTCGCCAGAACGTCCATCGGGGAGCCGATTTTGCGGAGAGCCGGGCCGCGAATTCAGCGATTCGCCGCCAGCTTCCGGGCCGATTCATTTTCGTACCTGCTCTTCCTCCGACTGCTCCCGATCATGCCGTTCTGGATCACGAACCTGGCCGCCGCCGTCTTTGGAATGCGGTTCAAGACATTTCTGCTCGCCACCCAGATCGGCGTGGTCCCAATCTGCTATGCGTTCGCAGCGGCAGGTTCGGGGCTCGAGGCGGCCATTGTGGCGCACGAGCAGCAACTGGCGGAGTGCCTCGCGCTGGGGAAAACAGGCTGCGACATGGATTTTCGCCCCGAGAGCTTGCTCACGCCCCAACTCATGGTAGCTCTGGGGTTGCTTGGCCTCCTGGCGCTTGGTCCCATCATTGTGAGGAAATGGCAGGCTCTGCGCGAGGAGACAAAAGGGTGAAGCAGCCCCCGAGAAGCGGCGATACGGTTCTCCAGCCCGACCTGTGCATTATCGGAGCGGGGCCGGCAGGGCTTTCGATCGCTGCCGCCGGCGCCCTCATGGGAATTTCCATCGTGCTTGTCGCCGATGACACGTTCAGCGCCGGGGATCGGGATCTGGCGGCGGCCGCCCTGAGAGCCTCGGCAAACCACGCCCATGCCCTTCGAAATGGATTTCGGTTCGGTATCGGGCTTCAAGGTGAAGAGCCCGAGATCGATTTTTCCGCCATGCGGGCCCACATGCGCGACGCCGTGGAGCGCCAGGCGCCGATGAGGTCACTCGATCGCTACCGGGCCATGGGCGTCCGGGTGATCGAGGGCGGCGCGCAGTTCAGGAACCCGGATACCGTCTTGACTGGGAAGAAGACGATCAAGGCACGCCGGTTCGTGATCGCGACCGGATCCCGTCCCCTCGTCCCGGAGATCTCCGGCCTGGACACGGTCGCCTACCTGACGGAGGAGACAATTCTCGATCTCGCCGAACGCCCCCGCCATCTCATGGTGTTGGGCGGCGATCCGGCCGGCTTGTCGCTCGCACAGGCTTATCGGCGCCTGGGCGCGCATATAACCGTCATGGCGCCTGAGGAGAGGCTTCTCGCCGGCGAAGATCCAGAGATCGTCACTGTCCTACAGCGAAATCTGGCCCAGGAAGGGATCGATTTTCGGTTCGGCACCGAGATTTCAGGATTCGAGCAGCGTGACGGCAAGATTGTCGCCCATTTTAGCGAGGGCAGGGAGCCGTCTGTCGAGGGAAGCCATCTTGTCGTCGCGGCGGGGAGAGTTCCACGTTTCGAGGGGTTGCACCTTGAAGCCGGGCGGATTCAGGCAAAACCCGGTGGCATCATCGTCGACCGGCGCATGCGCAGCAGCAACTCACGAGTCTACGCGGTTGGCGATTCGACCGGGCACTTCAATCATGCGGCGGCTCGCCAGGCGGGCGTCGCCTTCCGCAACGCGGTTCTGCGCCTCCCGACAGGGTTTGATCCTTCGCCGGTTCCGCGGATTGTCCATTGCGATCCGGAACTGGCGTCGGTCGGCCTCACCGAAGAGCAGGCGAGGGCGAAGTTCTCTATGATCCGCGTCCTGCGCGCGCCTTTTTCCGACAATGACCAGGCTCTCGCCGATCATGCGACACCCGGTCACATAAAGGCCGTCGCGACTCCGTCCGGCAAAATTCTTGGCTGTTCCATCATCGGTCGGCGCGCCCACGATTTGATCGTGCCGTGGGCGCTGGCGATGGAGCGGAGCCTGCCCGTTTCCGCTCTGGCGGACCCCGCTTGCCCGCATCCCGGTTATTCAGAGGCGACCAAGGCCATAGCGGTGGAGTTTCTGAAGCTTTCAGCCCAGGCACCCTTGTTGCGCCGGGCGCTCAGCTTTGTCCGGCTTTGGAGTTAGGAGCCGGAATGAAACTCGACCGGTCCCATATCGCCCCTCTCGGCCTTCTCCGGCATTTCGGCCTTTCCGCCCGGTTGTTGCTGCTGACGATTCTCTTCGTAATGGTGGCGGAGGTGCTGATCTACGTGCCGTCGGTGGTGAACTTTCGGCGGGCGTGGCTCAGCGACAGGCTCGCTGCGGCGCAGATCGCGGCCCTCGTGCTGGACGCTGCCACCGAAGAGAGCCTGCCGGAAGAGCTGGAGATGCGCCTCTTGGCCGGCGTCGGTGCCAAGGCGATCGCCATTCGCGGAGGAGGGAGGCGATCTCTTCTCGCCGCCGGCGATATGCCCGCCACGGTCGGCAAAACCGTAGACCTGCGGGATACGTCCTGGACGACCCAGACCCGCGATACGTTCGAGGCGCTTTTCGACACCAGTAACGAGTCTCTCCGGGTCGTGGGCGCCGGCATGGGTGTGGATTTCGTCGAACTGATCCTCGACCCGCACCCGTTGCGGTCCGCCATGCTGGAATTTTCCCGCAATATCCTCCTTGTTTCGCTGCTGATCTCGGTGATCACCGCAAGTTTTCTTTATTTCGTACTGCAATGGGTGATCGTGCGCCCGGTGCGTCGCTTGACCGGCAATATCGCGAATTTTTCGAACAACCCCGAGGATGCCTCCCGGGTCATCCGCCCAACCGATCGCGGCGACGAGATCGGGCTCGCCGAGCAGGCGCTGGCGCAGATGGAAACGACGTTGGCCGACGAGTTGCGGCACAAGCGGCGCCTGGCGGAGCTGGGGCTTGCCGTGAGCAAAATCAATCACGAATTGCGCAACATGCTCACAACCGCCCACCTGCTGACGGACCGTCTCGACCGTGTCACCGATGAGACCGTCCAGCGGATCGCCCCGCGCCTTGTCGCCACCCTCGACCGCGCGATCGCCTTCTGCGAAACCACGCTGGCTTATGGCCGCGCGGCAGAGCGCCTCCCGCATCGACGACGCCTGCACCTCGCGCCCATCGTCGCCGACCTGGCCAACCTGACGGATCTGGCCCCGGAACTCGGGATCGTCTTCAAGGCCGAGGTGCCAGAGGATCTGGTGGTCGATGCGGATGAGGACCAACTCTCGCGCGTTCTCGTGAACCTCGTTCGCAATGCCGTGCAGGCGCTGAGCCAGGCCGGTGCAAACGATAGCATTCCGCAGATCGAGGTCGCGGCCGTGCGGAAGGCGAGAAATGTCGTCATGTGCGTCAGGGATAACGGTCCTGGCATCCCCGAGCGGCTACGCGCCGATCTGTTCACCCCCTTCCAGGTCTCGAATCGAAAGGGCGGGACCGGTCTCGGCCTGCCGATCGTCGCCGAAATCGTCCGCCTCCACGGCGGCACGATCACGCTCGACCAAGGGGCATCGGGAACCTGTTTCCGCCTCACCATTCCGGATCGGCAGGCGGATGACGGGAGCCAATAGGCGGCCGCAGACGAATCTCCGCAGAAACAGGCTTGCCAAGCGTGCGAGAACGATCTAATCAGCCGCCTCCGGTCGATGCCGCACTTGCAGCGCAGCGACCGCAGGCGCCCGTAGCTCAGCTGGATAGAGCACCAGACTACGAATCTGGGGGTCAGAGGTTCGAATCCTTTCGGGCGCGCCATTTCACCGTCTAGAATAAGCACTGCGCCGATCTCGCCGCGGACGCGCCTCGTGCTGTCATCCGTTCGCCAGGTGGTTCGCGCCCGGGGCTGCGCCTTTATCTTGCCTGTAAGCCGGAACCTGCGGTCCAGGGAAGGATACAGCGCTCAAAGCAGTTTGATTTTCCTCGCTCGAGTTTAGGCGGGACCACAATCCTGCTATGGTGCATTGCGTATTCTGCATTTTCCGCATCCTTTCGACGATTCGGCGAGCGCGAGCCGTGCCCCTGAGAACCCGATTGACCGAACGTTTTGCGATCAGGCATCCCATCCTGCTCGCTCCGATGGGCGTGATGGCAGGCGGGCGGCTTGCTGCTGCGGTGTCGAATGCCGGTGGGCTTGGTCTGATCGGCGGCGGCTACGGCGATGAAGCCTGGCTGGACAAGGAGTTTGCCGCGGCGGGCAGTGCGCGCGTCGGATGTGGCTTTATCACCTGGTCGCTGGCAACCAAGCCGCATCTGCTCGATCTCGTGTTGGCGCGGCAACCCGCGGCACTCATGTTTTCATTCGGTTCGCCCGCGCCCCTCGCCGCGCGCGTCAGGGAAGCGGGAGTGCCGATCATCTGCCAGGTCCAGTCGATGTTGCATGCCCGCGAGGCACTCGATGTCGGGGCGGATGTAATCGTCGCGCAGGGCAACGAAGCCGGCGGCCATAGCGGCCACCGCTCGACCTTCACGCTCGTTCCCGAGATTGCCGATCTTGTCGCGCAAATAGCGCCGGAGACGCTTGTCGTTGCGGCAGGCGGCGTTGGCGACAGCCGGTCGCTTGCTGCGGCGCTGATGCTTGGTGCCGACGGCGTGCTGATCGGCACGCGGTTCATTGCAACTGCGGAATCTGCCGCGCCGCACGGGTTTCGTGAGGCGATCGTCGCCGCCGATGGCGATCGGACGATCAAGACCACTACGGTGGACATCGCCCGCAATTATCGTTGGCCGACAAGCGAATTCGTCGCCCGCGTGCTGAACAATCGATTTGTCGCCGCGTGGCAGGGCCACGAAGATCAGTTGGCTGAAGAGCCCACGCTGACGGCTCAGAGCAGGCTTTATTGGGAAGCTTTCCACACCGGCGACGCTGAAAACACCGGTGTGCTCATGGGAGAAGCGGTCGGCGTGATCCAGAGCGTGGAGTCGGCTGCGCGCGTGATCAATATCATGGTCGAACAAGCCGAGAGTCTGCTCGCGGACGGCCCGCGACGGATCGTCGATTGACTGCCCAGTTTCTCTTCGCGGCGCGCCATTTCTCAGCGAATGAATCACCCGGACCTGAGCATCCCTTCGTCGCCGAGCGCCGCGGGGCTGCCTCTGGTCCAGGCGCGGAGCTCAACCTCGAATCGCGTTGAGAAGCCCGATGCTGTCGCCGCGCTTGAAACCGAAGCCGACCGCCTGATCGACGGCATCGATCATGCTGATCACCTCTGCGTTGTCCATGCGCGATGCGACGAAGAGGGGGCCGCCGCGAAATTTCGAGAAGCCATAGCCGTTGACCATTACCAGGTCCACGTCGGCCGCGGATCGCGCAATGCCCTCCTCGACGATCAAGGCCGCTTCGTTGACGATCGCGCCAAGGGCCCGCTGCTGAATTTCGTGGTCGGTGAATGTCCGGCTCGGCCCGTGCTTTTCGGCCTCTTCCCTCACGATGGTGTTGACGATCGGATCAGCCTTGCCACGGCCGGAAGTTGTCTCCGCATAATCGTACCAGCCCGCGCCGGCTTTTCGTCCGAGCCGTCCCATTTCGCACAGGCGATCGGCGATCGCGACGTAGCGCTCGCGCGGATCGCGATCCACGGCCTTGCGCTTGCGCGTCAGCCAGGCAATGTCGAGCCCGGAGAGGTCGGAAACCGCAAACGGTCCCATGGCGAAACCCAGGCGCTCGATGGCCTGGTCGATCTCGTTCGGAAGCGCGCCCTCCTGAAGCATGAACTCGCATTGGGCGCGATATTTTGCGTAGATGCGGTTGCCGATGAAACCTTCACAAACCCCAGCGATGACGGGTAGTTTTCCGATCGCCCTGGCGACCGCGACACCTGTTGCGAGCACATCGGGCGCGGTCATGGCGCCGCGCACAACCTCCACGAGGCGCATGCGGTGCACGGGCGCGAAAAAATGCAGGCCGACCACGTCGCTGGGGCGTGCTGTCGCCTCGGCCAGTAAATCGAGATCGAGGTAGGACGTGTTGGACGCGATGACGGCATCTTTCCTGACGATCGCGCCGAGGCGCTGGAGCACGTCCGACTTGACGCGCAACTCCTCGAACACCGCTTCGATCACAAGATCGGCAGTGGCTACCGCCGTCAGATCGTGAAAATAACCGATGCGGGCCAGCGCCTCGTCGGCCGCGCGCGCTTCAATTTTTCCACCGCGGACGAGATCGCCCAGAGCTTCCGCGATCCGGCTTTTGGCTCGCTCGAGAATGTCCGCTTTCGCATCTGTCAGGACGACATCAAAGCCGCCGGCGGCAAAAACCGCAGCGATCCCGGCCCCCATCGTGCCCGCGCCGACGACACCGACCGTTTTCACCTCGCGCGGATGGGCCCTGTCCTTAAGCCTGCCCGCCTGACGCTCCGCAAAGAAGTTGTAGCGTAACGCAGCCGCTTCCTCGCCGTTTCTGAGACGCTGGAAGACCGACCGCTCCTCTTGGAGCGCAGCCGCGAAGGGCATCGACCCTGCGCGTTTTACGGCCTCCACCGCCTCGCGTACGGCTTCCCGACCGCGGCCGCTTTTGAGCGCTGCGTCTTCGGCCATCGTGATGTCGCCGGGCAAATCCGCCGGGACGCGCAGGGTCCCGAGTACGCGTTTCCGTGAGCCACGCGCAAAGGTGGCCGCGGCTTCGCGCAACGAGCCGCTATCCGCAATCTGATCGATGATGCCCAGTGCCAAGGCCTCGGGCGCCCGCAGTCGCTTCCCCGAAACGACAAGGTCGATTGCCTTTGCGATGCCCACCAATCGCGGCAGGCGCTGCGTGCCGCCCGCTCCCGGGATCAAGCCGAGTTGAACTTCGGGCAAACCCACCACGGCCTCGAGAGTGGCAATGCGGGCGTCGCAGGCGAGTGCGAGCTCGAATCCGCCGCCGAGGGCCGCTCCATGTATGGCCGCGGCCAGAGGTTTCGGACAACGTTCAATGTCCTCTATGACGGCGGGGAGCTCCGGGGCGAGAGGCGGCTTTCCGAACTCCTTGATATCGGCCCCGGCGACGAAGGTTTTGCCATCCCCGATGATCACGCCGGCGATCAGGCTGCTATCCGCCGCAAGCCTGACCACGGCCTCGCGAAGGCCGGCGCGAACGGCTATCGAGGCCGCATTCACCGGTGGGTTGGCGATAACGATGAAAGCGATATCGCCTTCGGTTTCGAAACGGACGGATTGATCGGACATAATGTAATTTTTGCTCAGCATGGCGTCGGAACGGCGGTATGATTGCCCCGGCGCTTCCGCAATCCTACTCCATTTCGTCGGGATGTGGGCCGACGCGACCCGAAGCGTCGTCGAGCTTGCCGATGGCCGCCATGTCGTCGACGTCGAGCGCGAAATCGAAAAGGTCGAAATTCTCTCGGATGCGCGACGGCGTGGACGATTTCGGTATCACCACGAGACCGCTCTCGAGATGCCAGCGTAGCACGACTTGAGCCGGGGTCTTGCCGTGTTTGCTGGCGATCGCCTTGATCGCCTTGTCCTCGAACGCACCGCGTCCGAGGGGGGACCATGACTCGGTGACGATCCCGTTCTTCGCTTGAAATTCGCGCAATTCGCGCTGCTGGAAGCGAGGATGCAGTTCGATCTGGTTGAGGACCGGCGGCACGCCGGTCTCGTCGATCATCCGCCGCAGGGTTGGAATCGTGAAATTCGAGACCCCGATCGACCTGGCGCGACCATCCTCCTGGATCTTGATGAACGCGCGCCACGTCTCGAGATAGGTGTTGCTCTTCGGAAGCGGCCAGTGGATCAGGTACAGATCGACATAATCAAGCCTCAGCTTGCGCAGGCTCTCGTCGAAAGCACGAAGTGTCGAATCATAGCCTTGGTCGGCGTTCCAAAGCTTCGTCGTCACAAAAAGTTCGCGGCGAGGCGTCGGCGTGGCTTCGATTGCTTGGCCGACACCTTCCTCGTTGCGATAGATCGCTGCGGTGTCGATCATCCGGTACCCGGTTTTGATGGCTTCCTGCACCGTCGAGGACGCCTCCTCGTTTGGTACCTTCCAAACGCCAAAACCAAGCTGCGGGATTGAACGGCCGTCGCTGAGCGCAACCATAGGGTGGGGCTGCATCGAAAGTCCTTTGCCGAGGAGAACGGAGGAGTGGCCGTGCGGAGAATAGAGGGTGTTGCCGATTTGGCAATTTGCACCATTGTTGCGCAAATTAGCAACGTCGATTGACCAAGAATTCCATTGGAGAATTGTCTCAACTCTGTCACGATCCAAAAAAAAGCGATGCCCTCGATGGCTTCGCTCGGGGAAACGCCGCGCGCAACACATCACTGGCAAACAGGATTCCGCCGCGCGGAAACACGGGAAAGACATCATGAAAAAACGCGTTCTGGTCGCGGAGTTCATGCACGAGACCAACACCTTCAGCGTCCAGCTCGCCGACGAAGATGCGTTCCGTAATTCAAGCTATTACGCCGATGCGGATATCCGCCCGGCCTTCGAGGGCACGCGGACCTCGATCGGTGCAGCTTTTGAGGCTGCGGCGAAATTCGGTTGGGACGTCGTGCACCCGTTGGCCGCGTCGGCAAACCCGTCCGGGCGCGTGACGGATGCGTGTTTCGAGGCGATGTCGAAGCTCATCCTGGATAGGTGCGACGGCGTCGATGGAATCCTGCTTCACCTTCATGGCTCGATGTCGACCCAGAGCCACGATGATGGCGAGGGCGAGCTGCTTCTGCGCATCCGGACGCGTGTCGGCGGCGGCGTTCCCATAATCGCCGTTCTCGATCTGCACGCGACCGTCACTCAGAAGATGGCCGACAACGCAAACGCGCTGATCTCTTATCGGACTTATCCCCATATCGACCAATATGAGCGGACGTGGCAGGCCGCTGAACTTCTCGAAAAGGCGATGGCCGGCACGGTGACGCCTCGGGTGGCGCTTGCGCGCCGTCCCATTCTGTATGCACTCGATGGTGGTCGGACAACATCGCCGCCGTTCATGGAGTTGCTGCGTCGCGGCGACCAGATTGAAACCGCCGGAGAGGCGCTCGTCGTCAGCGTGCAAGCGGGTTTCTCTTCCGCCGACGTTCATGACATCGGCCCGTCTGTGGCGGTGACGGGAAACGACCATGCGTCGGCCCAGGCGATTGCCGAGGACCTCATGGATTATGCATGGGAGCAAAGGACGTTTTCGTCGATTCACTTCACACCCCTCGACGAGGCGATCGCGAAGGCGAAAGCCGGCACGGGTGAGAAAAAACCGCTCGTCATCGCCGATTATTCGGACAATCCCGGCTCCGGCGCATACGGCGATGCAACGCGGCTTTTGAAAGCCGTGCTCGACGCGGATCTGCAGAATGTCGGCTTTCACGCCATCCGCGATGCGGAGGCCGTTCTCGAAGCGCAAGCCGCCGGGGTCGGGAACCGTGTGACGTTGAAACTCGGCGGCAAGGTCGACCCGACAATGGGGGGCGGCCCGCTCGAAATCACCGCGCATGTAGTGGCGATCACAGATGGCAGTTTCATTGCCTACGGCCCGATGGGCGGCGGCGCTCGTCGCAATTACGGATTGAGCGCGTTGTTGCGCGTCGGTGGCGTCGAGATCATCGTCATCACTCATAATGGACAAGCTACCGACCTCGGGCAATTTACGTCCCTCGGTGTCGATCCGACCCGGAAGTCAACCATCATCGTGAAGTCGATGCAGCATTTCCGCGCCGCGTTCGAGCCGATCGCGCGGGACGTTCTCGAGGTCGATACGGGCGCGCTGTCGACCCGAAATTTCAAGGAACGTCCCTACAAGAAGATCCGGCGGCCGATCTGGCCTCTCGATCCGCTCTAAAATTTGATGCAAGGCAGGAAAAATCTTATGACTCATGGTGTTGACGGATCGCGCGAAAAGGACAGCTCGGCGTCCCCCAAGGCTGATCTCGTGTTGCGAAACGGCGCGATCTGGTGCGGTCGCAATGATGGCGTGGTGGAATCGGTCGCCATTTGGCAGGGCCGCATTCTTGCAACCGGCCGCGACTCCGACATTGCGCCGCTGATCGGACGGTCGACACGCGTCATCGACCTTCAGGGCAAGTTCGCTACTCCCGGATTGAACGATGCACACCTGCATCTGGTCTCACTCGGTTTGACCATGAAGTGGGTCGATGCAAGCCCGAAGGCCGCCCCGACTCTTGCGGCGCTGATGGCGGGAATCAAGGCGCGGGCGCAGACGCTCCGCCCAGGGGAGTGGGTGCTGGCGCGAGGCTACGACCAGACGAAGCTTGATGTGCGGCGTCATCCCCTGCGCGAAGAACTCGATGAAGCCGCACCCGAAAATCCCGTGATGCTGGTGCGGGCATGCGGCCATGTCTCGATCTGCAACTCGCGCGCTTTGGACCTGGCCGGCATCGACGAGACATCTCCAACGCCGCCGGGCGGTTTGATCGAGCAGCAGAACGGCAGGCTCACCGGCCTTCTGGCGGAGAATGCGCGCGCGCCCGTGTGGGCGGTCATCCCGCCGCCGAATGAGGACGATCTCGTGGAAGGGATCGAGCGAGGCGGTCAGCACCTCCTGTCATATGGCATCACGAGTTGCATGGATGCCGCGGTCGGGCAGCGCGGTGGGTTCGGCGAAATCGCCGCCTATCATCGCGCGAAGCGCGACGGACGGCTCCCTGTCCGCACTTGGCTCGTGTTGCTCGGTGACCCCGAACGCAGCATTGTTCCGCAATGTTATGATGCGGGGCTGATTTCCGGAACCGGCGACGACATGTTGATGGTCGGAGCCGTCAAATTCTTTCTCGACGGCTCGGCTGGCGGACGCACGGCGTGGATGTCAGAGCCTTATCTCGGCGACGACCGCACGACAGGCGTGCAAATGATGCCGGACGAGCAGATTAATGCTCTCGTAATGGATGCGCACGCGAAGGGATACCAACTTGCGTGCCACGCCATCGGCGATGCGGCGATCGAACAACTCATCGTCGCGTACGAGAAAGCTCTCGCGGCCCATCCCGATCCCGATCGACGGCACCGGGTCGAGCATTGCGGTTTCTCGACGCCGGAGCAGCATGAGCGCATGCTCAAGGCCGGCATCTATCCGTGTCCGCAGCAGGTGTTCATCTATGATTTCGGCGATGCCTATGTGTCGGTGCTTGGTGAAGAACGGGCACTGAGCAGCTATCCGTTCAGGACCTGGATGGATCTCGGCCTAAAGCCTGCGACCGGCAGCGACGCGCCAGTCTGCCAGCCCAATCCGTTCCCTAATCTCTACACGATGGTGACCCGAAAGACCTGGAAGGGCACGGTCATGGACGCCGATGAGCGCGTTTCCATCGAAGAGGCGCTTCAGGCTTACACCGAATTTGGTGCCTTCTCGCAAAAGATGGAACACGTCAAGGGCCGGCTGGTACCCGGTCAACTCGCCGATATTGCGGTGTTCTCGCGGAACCTGCTCGAAGCCACGCCTGAAGACATCCTTGACAATACGCATTGCGATCTTACCATCCGCGGCGGTGTGATCGTTCACGATCGTCTTGGCGTCGCTTAAAAACAATCAGGGGACGCGCCTGGACACCTGACTGCACTCAACGACCGGAGTGGTCGAAATTTGCGGGCGGCTTTGACGCCGACAGGCCCGTGAAAGCAAAAGCTTGGGAGGATCTATCGTGCTTAAGACATTCGCTATCGCCTCGGCACTCGCCCTCACAATGGGCGGAATTGCAGAAGCGCAGACGCCACGAAAGGGCGGGACGATCCGCCTGACCGCGCCGTATGGCTCGAGTTTCGCAAATCTCGACATCCATACGTCGAACCGCGCTCAGGACGAGATCTACGCCAAGGCAATCCATCGCACGCTCTACAACTGGGATTCGGCCGCCAACAAGCCGGTGCTTGAGCTTGCGACGGGCGTGACGGCTTCCCCTGACGGGTTGGTCTACACGTTCAAGCTGCGCGACGATGCGATCTTCCATCACGGTCGCAAAATGACCGCCGACGACATCATCTGGACGTTCAACCGGCTCATGGACGGTACGAAGGCTTATCCTGGAGCGCGCTATGTGCGCATCATCAAGGGTGCGGTCGATGTCGAGAAGGGGCAGGCAAAGACCATCTCGGGACTGAAGAAGATCGACGATACGACGCTCGAGATCACCCTGACCAGCAAGGTCGATCCCGGCTTCTATTTCCACGCGGCCATGACGTCGATCTATCCCGCCGACGAGGCGGTCAAGGAGTCGTTCAACAGCAAGCCGATCGGCCTCGGTCCTTATAAATTCCTCGAATACGTGCCCGGCTCGCGCCTTGTGGGCGAGCGCTGGGAGAAATTCTACAAGCCCGGCAAACCCTATGCCGACAAGGTATCGATCTCGATCATGGGCGAGGCGGCCGCTCGCGATGTGGCATTCCGCAACAAGGAAATCGACACGTCCATCCTTGGTCCAGCGCAATACGTCGCCTATCAGGGTGACCCGGCGCTTTCCAAGGGTCTGCTCGAAGTCGCCGAGGTTTATACCCGCAACATGGGCATGAACCAGAACTTCAAGCCGTTCGCCGACAAGCGCGTGCGGCAGGCGATCAATCACGCGATCGATTCAGACCTGATCATCAAGCGTCTGGTCAAAGGCAAGGCCTATCGGGCCACGGGCTGGCTGCCGCTCTCCTCGCCCGCCTACGACAAGAACCTGAAGCCCTACGCGTACGATCCCGAGAAGGCCAAGAAGTTGTTGGCTGAGGCCGGATACGCGGACGGATTCGAGTTCGAATGGACCGCGACTTCCAACGAGAGCTGGGGCATCCCCATCGTCGAAGCGGTCATCCCGATGCTCGAGAAGGTCGGCATCAAGGTCAAGATCAAGCCGGTTGAAGGCACGGTCTTGTCGGAAGTCGTCAGCAAGGGCGAATACCAGGCTTACATCTGGTCGAACACCTCCGGGCCCGACCCGTTGGAGGCTCTGAAATGCTTCCATTCGGCCACGCCGCAATCCGCCTGCAACTACACCGCATTTAAAAACGCGAATCTGGACAAGGTTCTGGACGAAGCGGCCGCAAGCGAAGGCGAGAAGCGGATCGAGCTCCTGAAGAAGGCAAACGCCATCGTTCAGGAAGAAGCTCCGGTGTGGTTCTTCAACTACAACAAGGCCGTCATGGCCTACCAGCCCTGGCTCAAGGGCTTGCAGCCGAACGCTACCGAACTCGCGATCCAGTATCCTGAGGAGCTGTGGGTCGAAGAGTCTTCGCCGGCGGCAAAATAAGCCAAGGACCGAGCGACAGCTCAGGCGGACAGGCAGATCCTGGCATCCGGAGAGGAATTCTCCAGGATGTCAGGATCGGGAGTGATGAATGCTGTCTTTTATCGTGCGGCGCTTGCTGCAGACCATACCGATCATTCTTGCTGTAGCGTTGCTGATCTTCGTGATGTTCAGCGTCATTCCGGGCACCTTCGCGTCCAGCATGGGCGATGATGGGCGCGGAATGCTGGACGCGCAGGTCATGGAGCGCATGAACAAGGAATTCGGCCTCGCCGATCCGGTCTATGTGCGCTTTGGCAAGTACATTGCTCAACTTGCGCAGCTCGACCTCGGCATGTCGTTTCGCACACGGCAACCGGTTTCGTCGGTTTTGGCGGATCGGATGTGGCCGACCTTGCAGCTCTCTTTTGCCGCCATGATGTTCTCGATCGTCATCGGTGTTCCGCTCGGCTTCATCGCCGCGTTGAGGCCCGGCTCCATCATCGATACGGTGTCGATGGTCGGCGCGGTATCAGGGCTGTCGGTGCCGAAGTTCTGGCTCGGGCTGCTGATGATGTACTTCTTCGCGCTTCAGCTCGGATGGTTGCCGAGCTTCGGATATGGGGACGGAGGATTGCGCTACCTGACTCTGCCCGCTGTCGCGCTCGGCGTCGCGCCGTTGGCTTTGCTGGCGCGGACGACGCGCGCGGCCGTTCTCGAAATCATGAATGCCGATTTTGTCCGCACGGCCCGTTCCAAGGGCATGAGCGAGTGGCGCGTCGTGCAATGGCATCTTGCACGCAATGCGCTCGTCATCGTGCTGACCACGATCGGATTGCAATTCGGCACGGTGATCGGGCAGGCGGTGGTGATCGAGAAGCTATTTGCCTGGCCCGGGCTCGGTTCGCTCCTCGTCGACAGCGTAACCCTGCGCGATATTCCGGTCGTCCAAGGTGCGATTCTTTTGATCGTGATGTTCTTCCTTCTCGTCAACACGCTCGTCGATGTCCTTTGCGCCATCATCGATCCGCGCATCAAATACACCTGAGGACACCATGAAGATCAGAGCCAATTTGCTGATCGGCGGTGTGCTGTTTGCAACCGTCATCCTTGCGGGAATTCTGGCGCCCCTGCTTGCTCATACCGATCCGGTGATGGACGCCAACCTGATGTTCGCAGAGGAACCGCCCGGCGGAGAATTCTGGTTCGGGACCGACGCCCAGGGTCGTGATATCTACAGTCGCGTTCTTTACGGCGCGCGCATTTCGCTGACCGTCGGCATCGTCTCGCAGCTCATCAACACGGTCATCGGCGTCTGCCTCGGGCTTTCGGCCGGCTACTGGGGCGGTTGGTGGGACGATTTCGTCAACGGCCTGACGAACCTGATGCTTGCCATTCCGTCATTGATTTTCGCGCTCGCCATCATGGCGATTCTCACGCCGGGCTTGACCAGCCTGCTTATCGCGCTCGGGCTTACCAACTGGTCGTTCACCTGTCGTCTCGCACGTGCCTCGGCCTTGTCGCTCAAGAGCCAGGGCTATGTGCAGGCTGCGAAAGTGCTGGGTTACGGTGATATCCGCATCATGCTGACGCAGCTTCTGCCCAACATGCTCGGCCCGATCATCGTCATCGGGACGCTCGGGATGGGCGGCGCCGTCCTTGCGGAAGCATCGCTGTCGTTCCTTGGACTCGGCATCCGGCCTCCTTTTCCGAGCTGGGGCAGCATGCTGTCCGATGCGCGCGACCAGATCACCACCGCTCCGTGGATTTCGGTTTTTCCGGGTCTTGCAATCTTCATGACTGTGCTGGGCCTGAACCTTCTGGGTGACGGCTTGCGCGACATTCTCGACCCGCAATCGCGGACGCGTCGCGCATGAGCCAAAAACCACTCCTCGAAGTCGAGAACCTCCGGATCGATCTTTCGATCGGCGATACGAAATTTCCAGCAGTGCAGGACGTTTCGTTCACCATCGGACGCGGCGAGACGCTTGGTCTCGTCGGCGAATCCGGTTGCGGCAAGAGCATTACGGCTCTCGCACTGATCGGCCTTTTGCGTCATCCTCTCAGCATCGGCGGCGGCATCATCCGCTTCGACGGTCGCGAGATCCAATCCTTGTCGCCGGCGCAGATGCGTCAATTGCGCGGCGATCGGATTTCGATGATTTTTCAGGAGCCGATGACGGCGCTCAATCCGCTCTCGCCGGTCGGTCGGCAGATTGCCGAGATGTTCGTGCTGCACAAGGGCGCAAGCTGGAGAGATGCCGAGCGCCAAGCGGTCGAGGCGCTTGCCAGCGTTCGCGTGCCGGCGCCGGAAAGGCGCGTCAAGGATTACCCGCATCAGCTGTCGGGCGGCATGCGCCAGCGTGTGATGATCGCCATTGCACTTGCGTGCAGTCCGGATCTGTTGCTGGCCGACGAGCCGACAACCGCGCTTGATGTGACCGTGCAGGCGGAGATTCTCGACCTTATCCGAGATTTGTGCGCAGAACGGGGCACAGCCGTGCTGATGATCAGCCACGATCTCGGCCTGATCGCCAATATGTGCCGACGGGTCGGTGTCATGTATGCGGGACGGATCGTGGAGGAACGCGCGGCCGAAGACGTATTTCGTGCGCCGAGCCATCCCTACACCAGCGGCTTGGTGGCCTCCCTGCCGCTGTTGGGAGCCCGCGCGCGCCAAGGCCGTCATCGCTTGATGGAGATTGCCGGCGTCGTGCCGCCGGTCGCGGCCTTCCCCGCGGGATGCCGCTTTCATCCGCGCTGCCGCGCATCAACGGAGATCTGTGTCGCCGCCGATCCGGAGGTGACGTTGCTCCCCAACGGCGGATCCGTGAGGTGCCATCATCATGAATGAGACGCACGGCGATACGATCATGCGGGTCGAGAATCTGGCCGTTCACTTTCCCATGGGCGGCGGTCTCTTTGGCGGCCAACGCCGATGGCTGCACGCGGTGGATGGTGTCGATCTTGAGCTCAAACGCGGCGAGTGCCTTGGCCTCGTGGGCGAATCCGGGTGCGGAAAATCGACGCTCGCGCTTTCGCTTCTCGGTCTTCAGGCGCCCACGCGCGGGCGCATCATCCTCGACGGACACGATGTCAGCGGAAGTGCCGGCAAGGACCGCAAGGATCGTGCCCGGTTCGCTCAAATGGTCTTTCAGGACCCTTATTCGTCGCTCAATCCGCGCCAGACCGTGCGTACGACCCTGGAAGCGCCGCTCCGCCTCCACGGTGTCACGAGCCGGAGCGAGATCGATGATCGCATTGCAGATGTCCTGAAGCATGTGGGATTGCGGACCGACCAAGCGGAGCGTTTTCCGCACGAATTTTCCGGCGGCCAGCGCCAGCGCATCGGCATTGCGCGCGCGCTCATCCTGCGGCCCAAGATCATCATTCTCGATGAGCCGGTCTCCGCGCTCGACGTGTCGATCCGGGCCCAAATCATCAACCTGCTGCTTGAACTCAAGGAAACCCTCGGCCTTTCCTACGTGATGATCAGCCACGATCTCGGCGTGGTCGAGCACATGAGCGATCGCGTGGCGGTGATGTATCTCGGGCGCATCGTCGAGACCGGCGGCTGGGAAACCATCTTCACGAATCCGCAGCATCCCTATACGCGGGCGCTGATCGCGGCGATCCCGGATCCGTTCTCGCGCACGACGGGCGTCAAGATCACCGGCGAGATACCCAACCCGTTGAATCCGCCGACCGGATGCGGGTTCCATCCCCGTTGTCCAGAGGCTCGCGATATCTGCCGCATTCCTCCGGCCCCGCTTCTCGAGGCCATCGCCGAGGATCATCTCGTCCGCTGTCGCCGTGTCGGCGAGTTTGCCTGAGAGCCGGCGTAACGTTCAAATTCACCTTTCAGGAAGTTGCCAAAGATGATCGATGTTCAGACAAACGTCGAAGGCCCGCTCGAGACCATACGCTTCGCGGGTCTCAATCGAGGACCGAAGCTCATTGTCATGGGCGCCGTTCACGGCAACGAGACCTGCGGCCCGAACGCCATCCTCCGCGCCATCGCGGATTGCCGCTCCGGTCGTTTGCCGATCCGGCGCGGGCAGGTGACATTCGTTCCTGTTGCGAACCTCAAGGCTTATCATCAGGCCACGCGCGAGGGCGATCGCAATCTCAATCGTGATCTGCGCGAGAAGACGATACCGCACGATTACGAGGACCGGATCGGTAATCTCATCTGTCCAATGCTGCGCGAGCATGAAGTGCTGCTCGATATCCATTCCTTCAGCGGCGAGGGAGTTCCGTTTATCTTCGCCGGGCCGCTCGACAACAACGGCAGCGTCGAACCATTTCGCTTTGCCAAAGCGGAGGGGGAGTTCGCCGCGAGGCTTGGCACGAGCGTGGTCATCCATGGCTGGCTCGACGTGTACGGCCGCTTTCTCCACGAACGTGCGCGCCTCGGCTTTTCCAACCGGACGATCTCGGAAGGTGTGGGGACGACCGAATATATGCGCTTCTCGGGCGGGTACGGCGTCACCCTCGAATGCGGCGCGCATGACGACCCTGAATCGGCCGAAGTGGGATACGTGGCGATCGTGAACGCGCTCGCGCATCTCCGCCTGATCGATGCCGCGCCACCACCGGTGGCGATGAAAACGGCCATTCAGATCGTCGACATGTTTGTTTGCCAGGCCGAGGGAGATCGTATCGAGGGCGCGTGGAAGACGGGCGACCCGGTGGCGGCAGGTCAGGTCATCGCGCGCCGCGCGAACGGCGACGCAGTGACGGCGCCTGGCGCTGGATACATCGTGTTCCCGAACCGGACCGCCAAGCCAGGCGATGGATTATGTTACTTCGGCGTCGCCAGCCGCCGGGTCTTCTAAGCGGCAAATCCGGGAACTCGGCCGAGAGGGCGGACCAGAGGCCGCTTTTCAGGTGATCCTGGACGGTCCAGCTTGTCGATGCGCCGAAACCCACAAGACATCACTTTAAGATTGATGAAGAAAGCCCAAAGTCGTAGGGCTATCGCAACAATTGGCATTCTTGCCGATCGCAATGCTTACGACAAAGGAACGACGTGAAGAGCCTCAAGAAGGATTTCAACGAGAGACTGACGACTGCGGCGGATGCCAAGAAGGCCCTGCTGGAGAAATTCAAGTCCCGCCCCAGCCAGGACGACCCGGCCGTGGCCGAGCGGAGGGCCGCCCGTGAAGCCCTCAGCAAAGCCCGCGATGAGCGTCTCGCAGAACGGGAAATTGCCCGCGCGGCGGAAGACAAGGCGCGACGTGCGGCTGAAGAGCAAGCTCAGCGGGAGGCTGCTATCGCCGAAGAGACGGCAGCAGTGGAGCGTCAAGCTAACGAGGCAGCCCTCGAGATCGAACGCAAGGCTGCACGCGATGCCCGCTATGCGGCTCGCAAGGCACGGAAGTAGAGCGCGCCGTCCCACCCCTGCGGCAATTCCGTAACGGCGAATGGCGTGGTAGCCTCTCCACATGTGCAATCCGTACTCCGTCAAACGGGCGCAGGACGTCGTTCGTCAGCTGTTTTCGGGCCAGGCGCGACCCGGCCGGTGGTCTGCCGCCGTTGCCGGATACCAAACTCCCGCTGCCGGCATGCTTCTCATCGTGGCCCGCGGCGAATGCACGGATGCCTACCGGAGTAACACTGAGCAAATCTCCACTTCTCGGTCGCAAGAAGGAGAACGGTCGTGACGAAGGTTCAGTATGAAATTGTCGAGCACGACGGTGGCTGGGCTTACAAGACGCAGGGCGTCTTTTCCGAACCGTTTGCTACGCACCAAGAGGCGCTGAACGCCGCTGAACGGGCAGCGAGCGAGCAACAGACTCCGGGAGAGACCTCGCCCATCGAGTACGAGGACGCAAAGGGCCGGTGGCACGAAGAAGTCGCTCCTGGAAGCGACCGTCCAACGACCGAAGTTCTCGATACCGGTGGACGACAGGCGACTCCCGGCCCACGTCCATGAAATGTCGGGAGCGACATTGTCCGATAGCAAAGACCCCTGCCGGGCGGCAGGGGTGATCTGAGTGAGCGACCGGAGAGGCGTCAGGCGGCCTTTATGTTGACGCGCGCTTCGGCAAGTCTGCTGAGAAGGACGTCGGTTTCCTTCTCTTCCTGAAGAGTCTGGTCGAGAAGCTTGACCGCATCCTTCATGCCCAGTTCGCCGGCCCAGGTCTTCAGGGAGCCGTAGCGGGTGATCTCATAATGTTCGACAGCCTGAGCCGCGGCGAGAATGCCCGCGTCCAAAGCGGGGCTGTCGGCGAAGTCCTCCATGACTTCCTTGCCTTCCTCGATGATGCCGTTGATTGCCTCGCAGGCGGCGCCGCGCGCTGGCTTTCCAAGCATCTTGAAGACTTCCTCCAGCCGCTCGATCTGGCCCTGCGTCTGCTCGCGATGGGTTTCGAAAGCAGCCTGGAGTTCCTCGGATTCCGCGCTCTTCGCCATCTTCGGCAATGCTTTGAGGATCTGCTTTTCGGCGTAATAAATATCTTTCAGGGTATGGAGAAACAGGTCTTCAAGCGTCTTTTCTTTCGTGGCCATTCAGGACTCCTGTGGAGGAATGTTGATCCGTCGATTCAACTTCCTGCGATCAGGACAGTTCCGACAGGCGCAGTTGAGAAAAAGGCGCAGCATCGCGCCCGGACCAATGGCGCATTCGGCTGAAACGACGACGGCAGTTACTTGATGAGCCCGGCGCTCTTGAGCGCGCGATTGATGATAGCGGCGATATCGTAACGCGCGGGCGGGGCGCTCGCGCGACGGGTCCGTTCAACGCTTCGCCCATTTTCCTTTTGCGCGCCGACTTGCGGGATCCGAAGCGGTTGATCCGAAGTGCTGCGGATTGCCGGAGCGGCCGGCTCGTAAACCCGCGTCGGCTCGCCTTGGGCAATATCCCAGAATTTTACGATGCGGTGGCTGGAGGAGAGGCCGGCTTCGAGCAGGAAGGGCGCGGCTGTTCCGAAATGCTCCTGACCGTTTCCAGTTGCCAGCGGCGTCCCGTGCCCGAGGCCTGCCACGACATATTCCTCGACCGCCGGCTCGCCGGCCGCGTCGTTCCAGACGCGTCGCGTGTAGATTCCGTTTTTCTCGACCGCGTCCGGCTTCTGACCGGTCCCGTGGAGTTGGGTCCATTGCTTGGCAATCTCGCCGGAGTTTTGGGGATCCACGGTCTGGTCCGCCGCCCCCTGCCAGATCGAGACTTTTGGCCACGGGCCTTCGTGAGGGGAGGCCGAGCGCACCAGGTTCGCCCAGCCGGCCGCCGGCATGATGCGCGCATCCGCCATCACCTGAAAAGCGCTCGGAACATTGGTTGCGCTCTGATACGGCAGGCCGGCGATGATCGCGCCGCCGGCGAAAACCTCGGGATAGGTGGCCAACATCGCCGACGTCATGGCGCCGCCGGCCGACAGGCCGGTAATGAACACACGGGCTTGATCGATGCCCCAATCGGCGACCGTGCGCGCGATCATCTGGCGGATGGACTGGACTTCTCCGGAACCGCGCGTGGTATCGCCGGGAACGAACCAGTTGAAACACAGATTGGGATTGTTGGCGCGGCGCTGCTCCGGCATCAACAGACAAAACCCGTAACGGTCGGCGAGCTCGACCCAGCCTGCGCCGTCGGCATAGGCCGCGGCTTGTTGGGTACAGCCGTGAAGAGCGACGACGAGCGGCGGCTTCGGCTGAACGATACGTGGAATATAACGGAACATCCGCAAGTTGCCGGGATTCGTTCCGCTATCCTGAACTTCCTCCAGCAGCCCGGTGCCCCTCACGGACGGCGGGACGGCTTGCTCCAGCCCATTCGAAAACCTTTTTCCCCAATCGGATTGCTGCCGTAGCAGTCGCGCAACTGTATTACCTAATCGTGCCATCATGTCCATCCTGAAGAAGGAATAACACGACGCGGAAAGAAGAGTTGCTGCACTGCACAATTTTCTTATCGAGGGCGCTCACGAGGACACTGTGCCTCAGGCGCTCCTTGACCGGGATCCGCCGATGCCTTCCTCCCCCGCAAGTCCCATCAATTCGGCCAGACGGTTGCGCGCGCGGTTGACACGGCTCTTCACGGTTCCGACGGCGCAGCCGAGTGCCGCGGCGGCTTCATCGTAAGACATGCCTTCTGCCCCGACGAGAATGATGACATCTCGCTGATCAGGAGACAGGCGGGCCAATGCGGCCTGGAGATCCTGATGGACGAGTTTGTCATGCTGGTCGGGAATGGTGATCATGGTGGCGGCGTGGGCACCGTCCGCATCCTCCACCTCGCGTCCCTTCTTGCGGTGGGTGGAGAAGAAGTTGTTCCGCAAAATCGTGAACAACCATGCCCGCAGGTTCGTGCCGTCCTGAAAACTCTCGCGCTTGCTCAGCGCCTTCAGCACTGTGTCCTGAACCAGGTCCTCCGCCCGATCGACATTCTTGGTCAACGAAATCGCGAAGCCACGCAGGTTGGGAATGCTGCTCATGATCCCGTCGATGAAGTCCTGATCGACCGGCTCCTGGTGGGCGCGAATGACCTGGGACACCCGCGCAATCAGTTGCGTCAGATCCCGGGGGATTTTTTGTAATGCGGGGTCGCCATAGAGAGCCCGTAACTGCTCTCCGAGATGAGCCTGGATGGCATTGTTCAGGTTGGCGGGCATTGGAGCGGTGTCGTCAGTGTTGTTTTTCCGGGTCATGTCTGAAAAATGGGGCGAGCTTGGCGGATAACAACCGTCCGGGACAGCGCATCGGCGATTTGACCAACCGCTCAGCCGAAAATACTGGGGACGCTGGGCCGCGCTGCGAGCCCACGATGATTGCCTCCTCAAGCTGCAAGCGTTTATTAACGCTGAACCGCAATGCCACCGATCCTTCATCGATGCTGAGGCTCATTGGATACGGTTGCTTCGCCACAATCACAAAAATTCCGCAATGTTGCCGCTGTCTGCGACGTTTGGAGAACTGGATGCAGCGATCGCCGTGGCGCAAAGCGCTCTCAATCTCAGCATGTTTTGTCGCGTACACCGCCTTTATTGAGAGAAGCGAAGCGCAGGCGTTCGATTTTTTTCGATTGTTCGGGTCAAAAGAGACCCCGCCCGCTGCGTCGTCGCAATCGCTACCTTATTTCCTCACCTTCGCAATCGCCGGCGAAAAGAAAGCAATCGAGCAAGCGCTGAAGGATACCTCGACGCTGTATCGTTTGCGCGATGAAGCGCCGGCAGACGGAGATTCGCTGGTGCGACGGACGCAGGCGGATTTTGGGCCCTTGCTCGATGCTCTGTGGGGGCTTGGTTACTACAACGCCACGCTAGTCTTCGATATCGCGGGAGTTCCCCTTAGCCTCGGTGACGACGCGGGGCGTGCCGCGCGAGCTGCAGAAGCATACCGGGCGCGTGCCGCGGTGCCGATCACCGCTCGCGTCGATCCGGGCCCGCTTTTCGAGCTCCGTAATATCCAGACCGAGAACGCCCAGACACGTCGGCATTTTACGAATCAGGAACTCCCTTCCAAGGTGATTGGGCTGTCGCCCGGCGATCCCGCGCGCGCGGCCGATCTCAGGGCCGCGCAGGCCAGAATGGTGGATTACTTTCGGGCTCAATCTCGTCCGTTGGCGAAGGCCGTGTCGATCGACCCGGTGGTCTTCCATCCGGCGCGGATTATGGATGTGTCGTTCGCACTGGCACCCGGTCCCGTGGCGCCTATCGGCAAGATCTCGATCACCGGCGCTGAGAATGTGGATCCGGCCGTCATTCGCTCGTTCGTCTATGTGGAGCCCGGCGACGCCTATTCGCCCAAGGCCATCGCCGACATGCGAAAATCCGTCGGTCGGATACAAGCCCTCGGCTCGGTGCGCATCCGTGAATCCGAAACACTCGATGCTTTGGGCCAATTGCCGGTCTTTGTCGAAGTCACGGAAAGAAAGCCGCGCGTCGTTGGTTTTTCGGCACGATACTCAACCATCGACGGACCGGCGCTGCACGGCTACTGGGAGCATCGGAACCTCTTTGGTGGAGCAGAACGGCTGCGTTTTGAGTCCGACATTTTTCTCGCGCCGCGCAACGACGGCACACGCATCAAGCGGATCGGCGATCTCGAGCCATCGGATATCGGTGGTCGCTTCAGGATCAGCTTCCTGAAACCCGCTCTTTACGGCACGCGAAACGATCTCCTCATCGACGGACTTCTGGAGCGGGACCGCACCGGTGGCGATCGCTTCGGCGGTTATACGAGCCGCCTTGCCGATTTGACGGGCTTCATTCGGCACCGGTTCAGCGACACATTCTCGATGCAAGCCGGTTTGCAGATCCAAAAAGGGCAGACGAGCGATGTGCTCGGCCAGATTGATTATCTGGTCGTCGGCACGCCCGTATCCCTGACTTACGATTCGACCGACAAACCGCTCGATCCCTCACGGGGCATGCGCGTTACCGCCTCGATCGTGCCGTATCCGACATTTCTCGGCTCGACTGTCGGAATGACGGTGAGCAAGGCCTCGGCCTCGGCCTATTATTCGTTGGATGAGGATGCGCGCTTTATTCTCGCGGGTCGGGTCGGGCTCGGATCGATCCTCGGCGCGCCGCTTGACGAGATCCCGGCCAATTTTCGTTTCTTTGCGGGCGGCGGCGGGTCTGTGCGCGGCTTTCGCTATCAGAGTATCGGCCCGCAGGGGCCGTTCGGGTTCGTCGTCGGCGGGCGCAGCCTGCTTGAAGGATCGCTGGAAGCGCGCATCAGGGTGACCGATACAATTGGTATCGTGCCTTTCGTGGACGCCGGCGGGGCTTTCGATTCAGGGTTCCCCGATTTTGACGACAAAATGCGCTTCTCCGCCGGCTTGGGCCTTCGCTACTACACGGCCATCGGTCCGATCCGTTTGGACGTGGCGGCTCCGCTCGATCGCCGCCCCGGCGACAAACCCGTTTCCATCTATGTCAGCATTGGGCAGGCCTTCTGATGACGACGATGCGCCGTTTCCTCATCCCCGCACTTCTCCTGATCGCCGCGGCTATTTTTCTCGCGCTGACCCTTGGAACGAGAAGTGACGAGGCCGACAAGGGGTTCTTGTCAGGTCTCATTTCGCGCGCTCTGTCGACGCCCGCCACACGGGTGTCGATCGGCGTCGTCGAAGGCGCGCTCTCGTCTGATGCGACGATCCGCGACATAACCATTTCGGACGAGGACGGCGTCTGGTTCCGATTGGACCGGGTTCGTTTCGTGTGGCGCCGCCTCGCGCTCCTGTCGCGGCGGTTGGAGGTCGACAAGCTCGAGATCGGCAAGCTCGAAATTCTGCGTCGCCCGATTGCCGCGGATGAGACCGATCCAGGTGCGGACCAGCCGCTTCTGCCAGAACTGCCCGTAAAGGTGCAGATCGCCGATTTTCTGCTGCGAGAATTGGCGCTCGGAGAGCCGGTGATCGGAGTGGCGGCACAATTGACGGCCTCCGGCGCGGCCTCCTTGGGCGATCCCACGGAGGGGTTGAACTTGCGTTTTGATGCCCGTCGTCTGGATGCTCCGGGTACGCTCGTTGCGCGTCTGAATTACGCAGTCGAGAAACTCGACCTCACTTTGGCGCTCAATGAACCGGCGGGCGGAATTCTCGCGCGCGCGGCGAATATTCCCGGCTTGCCGCCGGTGAGGCTCGACCTTGCCGGAACCGGAACGCTCGATGCCTTCGGGGCAAAACTCACGTTCAACGCCGGCGACACCATTGGAGCCGCAGGCCAGGCGACCCTTCAACGTCAGGGGACCGGTCGGCGTCTCGCACTGGATCTCAATGCACAAGTCGAAGGGCTTCTGCCAGCGCCGGTTGCGCCTGTTTTCGCCGGAACGACTGAACTCGATGGCGAAGCGGTCTTTGCGGATGATGGAACCATCACTATCCCCCAGCTGTCTGTCGTGTCGCGCACCGCACGGCTTGATACGTCCGGCAGAATGAACGCGGACAATGCGGTCGATCTCAAGCTCTCCGCCCGCGCGGTTCCGACCGATCAGGAGAAGACGGTCGCTGGCGGTGCGGAAATCAAGACGCTCGCCTTCAACGGATCCGTGACCGGTCAACTCTCCTCTCCTCAAGTGGCCGGCAACCTTCAGGCCGAGGATGTCAAGCTTCCGATCGGTCGGCTCGGGAAGCTCGATGCGACCTTCAGCGTATCGCCAAACGGCGCTCTCTCCGAGAGCACGACACGCATCGGTATCACTGCTGACGCGAGCGCGATGGGCGTTGCATTCGCAGATCCGGCCTTGGCTCGGGCAGTTGGCGACCAAATGACGCTGACGATCCGCGCGACAGCATCTCCGGATGGCGTTGCCGACGTGGAGACCGCACGCTTAATAAGCCCGTCAATCGACGCACGGTATTCGGGGCGCCTTGGTGCAGAGGACGCTGCCGGCACATTGAGCGTGAATGCACCCGACCTGTCCCGGTTTGGCGATCTCGCGTCCCTCCGTCTCCGCGGCGCGCTCGATCTTGACGCGCAGGTCCGGGGCCTCATGTCGAAAGCGGCGCTCGTCGCGACAATCGACGCCAAGGCAACGCGATTTTCGACCGGGTTGAACGCCATCGACGGATGGGCGGGAGGCCAGCTCGCTGCGAACGGTGTCGTTCGCGTGTTGCCGCGAGGGGGATTTGGCTTCGACGACCTGCAACTGACTGGCGCGCACGCGACCGCGCGTGTTGACGGAAATGCGACGCCGGAAAACGTCGCAGTGAATGCTGCGATCGATATCGCCGATCTGCGCCGCGCCGATAGGCGCTTGACCGGCAAGGCCGCCATGACCGCGCAGGTCACCGGCACACTGGAACGACCCAATGCCGCGTTCCATGCCGAACTTCGCGATGCTACCGCGCTGGGCCGGCCCATCCCGCGTCTCGCCCTCGATGCCACGGCCATGAGCCTTTTAGGCCCGATCGATATCCGCGGCACCCTCTCGGGGCTCGTCGACGGGAAGCGCACGACCGGTGCGCTGCACCTGGCGAAACGCGCCGAAGGTGGGTGGCTTCTCGACCCTCTGGAACTGGTCGTCGGTTCAGCGAATATTCGCGGCAATCTCACCTTGGATGCTGCTGATTTGGCAACCGGACGCCTTAACGTCGACGCGCGCGATCTGGACGATCTTTCGCCTCTTGTGCTGACGCCGTTGTCGGGCGATGTGCGAGCCGACCTCGTATTCGATGCGACGGGCGGCAGGCAGAACGTGCAACTCGACGCTCAGGGTGAGCGCATGCGGATCGCCGGTGTCTCGGTCGATCGGATGAGCGCAAAGGCTTCGCTCGCGGATCTCTACGCCAGACCCATCATCAACGCTGAAATCGCCGCAGATAGGGCTGTCATTGGGGGAGAGACCTTCTCTCAGATCAGGCTCGGGGCCAAAGGCACGGCCACTGCGAGCGATATCGTTCTCACGGCGCGCGCGCGGGGATTTGAGCTTGATGCCAGCGGCCGGCTTGTCCCCGAGACTCCCTTGCGTTTCGACATCACGGCATTCACGGCGCGGCGCGACCGGCGTCAGATTGCGCTAGCGCGCCCTGCGGCCATCACTTTTGCGGATGGCGGAGTGATCGTTCAGAGACTCGAGCTTTCGGTTGATGGCGGAACGATCAGCGCCGATGGCCGGGCAGGATCCACGCTGGACCTGCGATTGGCGGCAAAGGCGGTGCCGTTATCCGCGGCTGATATCATCGTTCCCGGGACCGACCTGTCCGGAACGCTTGAGGGCAGCGCACAGATCGGTGGAACCGCGGATGCACCGACAGGCGATTGGCGCGTTCAGATTTCGCGGCTCGCCGCAGCTCAGGGGCAGGGGTTCGGGGTGCCACCGATCACCGTGACGGCGCAAGGCCGGCTTTCCGATGGTTCAACGAGTGTGGATGGTACGATCAATGCCGGACGTGCCGGAACATTTCGAGTGAATGGCCGCGTGCCGCGCAACACGGAGCAACCCCTCGATCTCTCTCTCCAGGGTCGTCTCGATCTTTCCGTCGCCAATAGCTTCCTCTCGGCAGAAGGCCGTCAGGTTGCGGGCGCCGCCGCGATCGACATGCGGATCACCGGTGCGGTCGCCGAACCGGCGGTCAACGGCTCGGTAACGGTCAACGGCGGTAGCTTCCGCGATGCGCTACAGGGTGTCCGCCTGGACAACATTCAGGGTCGCTTCGCCGCGCGCGGAACCGAGGTCGTGATCGAACGCCTTACGGCAGCGACGCGCAACAACGGCACGATCTCGGCAAGCGGCCGCGTGACGCTTGATCCCGCGGCGGGTTTCCCGGGGGAGATCCGCATCGAGGGACGGCGGGCAGAACTCGTGTCCAACGATCTCATGACGATCGTCGCCGATCTGGCGCTCGCGCTGTCTGGCCCGCTTGCGCAGGATCCGCGCATCAGCGGACAGGTGCATATCGTGTCGATGGATGTCACTGTTCCCGAGAGGCTGCCGGCAACAGTGCGTCCGATTGCGGGCACGAAACACGTGCAGCCGCCGCCCATCGTGGCGAAGCGCCTTGCGATGGAAGCGCGCGCGCGGGCGAATGCGCGGCGCGCGCCGGCCTTCAACGCGACGCTCGATCTCGTGCTCAGCGCACCGAATCGGGTCTATGTTCGTGGCCGCGGAATCGATGCGGAACTGGCCGGTGATCTGCGACTGACCGGCAAGTTGCAGGATCCTGTTGCCATCGGAGCTTTCGAATTGCGGCGGGGCCGGTTGACGGTCATCGGGACTCGACTCGATTTCACCCGTGGCCTGCTGACCTTTACGGGAGACCTGACGCCGGAGCTCGATTTCGTAGCGGAAACGAATGCCGGGGAGGTCACAGCGCGTGTGTCGGTCACAGGGTCGGCGCGCGAACCGCAATTCGCATTCTCGTCTGATCCGGACCTGCCTCAGGATGAGGTGCTCTCGCGCATCCTCTTCTCGAAGGCCTCTGGCGGCCTTTCGGTCACACAGGCATTGACCCTCGCCCAAGCGGCCGCCCAGTTCTCCGGTGGTGGCGACGATGCATTCGAAAGCTTGCGAAAGTCCCTTGGCGTACAGGGCCTGGATATCTCGCTTGGAGCCGCTGGGGGGCCGACAGTCGGCATATCGCGCGCCATCAGCGATCGCGTCAGCGTCGGGGTCAAGGCGGGAGCCTCGACTGAGGAAAGCGGCGTGTCCGTCGACATCGATGTCACGCGGAGAATCCGCGTCCAGGGTGAAGTCAACGCGGATGGGAATACGTCTCTCGGTGTGGGCGCAGAGTGGGAATACTAGGTGTGTCTGGTTCGTTATAACGACATAAAAACAACGGCAGTGATGGATTTCTTGGCTCGCAGTGTCAACTTGCCGCAACCTTAACCGCACTTGCGCGTTTCCAGATGGGCCAGTCAAAGGGGATCCCATTATGAGTATCATCTGGACGATCATCATCGGATTTGTTGCGGGCGTTATCGCCAAGTTCATCATGCCCGGGCCGAACGAGCCATCCGGGTTCATCCTGACGACGATCCTCGGCATCGTCGGCGCATTCGTCGCGACCTATCTCGGACAGGCGCTCGGCTGGTACCGGGCGGATGAGGGTGCGGGATTCATCGGTGCCATCGTCGGCGCGATCGTTGTGCTGTTCATCTGGGGCGTGATCGCGGGCCGTCGCTCTTCGTCGACCTACTAGCGCTGCGAAGATGAACATTTGCGTCTGGGATCGCGCGCTTCCTGCGGTCCCAGACGCAAACTCATGACTCGTCGGTGATGCGGCCGGCGCTCCCCGTCGCGCCATAGAGAGCGGCCTTCACGGGGCACGTCCCCATGTAGCCGCGCCAAGCGAGATAGGAGCCCCCGGCGAGCGCCACGACATTCAGCAATGGGTTCGGACGCGGTTTCACGCCGGCGGCCGCGAGAGCAAGTCCGGCGATGATGTAGGCGGCGCGTTCCGCCGCGCTCAATTCAGCACGACCGTGCTGGTCCGAGATTCCATTCGCCACGTCACTCTCCCTGTTGTGCTCGTGACGAACGCCACGAGACAACGTGTTGTTCCAGGCAACATGCTAATGCTTGTTACCGGATTCAGCGGGTTGCCGCGCGATCAACGTGAGACGCAGATCGCCGGAATCCGCGAAGTTGAGTTCCGCCGCAAGTGATTTCGGCTCGTCCACAAAATGGAGAAAGGCCAGAAGTCGCAATCGGGTGACCGACGGCAACAGGGCGATTGAATTCAGCATCGTATCGCTGAGCGCCAGCGTCATCTCCTCCTGAAGAAAGGATTTAAGTGGAAACGCCTTGTCACGCCGCGACATGGGGCACCCGTTCGTAATGCGTCGCAGCCGCGTTCTCGCGGTGAAGACTGGAGCCGCGAAGGCCTGCTACCTGCCGCACCTGATCGAGACTTCGTTGGGACACCTCGATCAGCGCGGCCATACAGGGTTCGTTCTCGATCAATGTGGGAAGACCCAGCGGCCGCACCTTGAAACCGACCTGCTGCCAACGCGGCAACCACCACATTTCCACCACCGCGGTGACCGCCGAGATACCCGCCTCGAGGCAGTATTCCTGCATCGCCGCGAGAAGCCGGCAATCCGTTCGCCCGGTTCGACGCTCCTTCACGACGAAATAGCGCGTGCATTCCAGGATTGAGGCTGCGCGCGGGACGCCGCGAGTGGCGAGTCCCGGAAACACCTCACTCATCATATGGGGAAGGGCGGTTGGATAAAGTCGCTGCCCTCCCACCACGCGTTCACCATCGAGCGCGAGCAGATAGACCGCGTTGAGGTTGTCATATTCGTCGCGTTCGACGCCGTCCGGTCGTCGTAATTGCTCCCATCCCCGCTCGCTCACGAAGACATCGTGCCGGAGCCGGAAATATTGAGCGAGTTGATCTTCGTATAGCGACTTGTTGTGCGTCGTAACTGCATGGATTAGCGTCATGAATCATACCCCCTTTTGCTTTTGGAGCTGGGGGATAGTCGCGCGCCGTCACACGGAAAGATATTGTAGGATCCTACAGGGTCAGATGCTGATCAGGCGGTATTGAAGCGCCCTTGCAACGGCCTGTGTCTTGTTTGTCGCTTCGAGTTTCTGGCAGGCGCTGACGATATGCGCCGTCACCGTCCGCTCGGTGATTCCCACGATATCGCCGGTGTCCGCCGCCGATTTGCCGGCGGCGGCCCAGGCCAGCATTTCGCGCTCGCGGCCGGTCAGACGCTTCAATCCGGGTATCGGAGCGGGGTTGAGGTGAGATCTGATGCGCTCGAAAGCGTACATGCTCATGAGGTGCAGCGCGGGCTTCGTCCTGGATGTGAGATCGAGATCGGTTCCGCTCATGGAAATGCAGGCCTCGTAGCCGTTGATGCCATGGATCGGCAGACAGAACCCTCGCTTCATGCCGAAATCGGTTGCTCGATTCATGACCTCGAGCGAGCGGGGTTCGGCTTTCGGATCGAAGGGAGCGTCGGCCCACTCGAACGGCTGGACGGCGTTACGGCAGCGGCGGATGATCGGATCATGGCGGATGTAGTCCCGGTTGATGTAGATCTCGAACCATCCTGCCGGCCATTTTTTCAGAAGCACGACCCGTTCAACCCTTTCCCCTGGGCCAGGCAGACCGGCGACGATGAAGCTGTCGAACCCGAATCGCGACAGGGACGTCTCCATCGCGTCGAGGATGGCGGCCGGTGTCGCCAAGCGATCGAGGTTTTCGACGAAGGCAAAAGCCTCGTCGGCATAGCTGAACATGCCCCCGCTCACGATGCCCCTCCATAGTTGAATTCAATCTAAAGGTGAATATAATAATAAATCTACTTTTAGTTTTGGAAATTAGGCGAATAAGGACTAGGTCTGGCTCTGTCGCCGAGGGGGAGATCCGTGGAGAAAAAGTCGCCAACTCCGGTCGACCGGCACATCGGCACACGTGTTCGCCGGCGCCGCATGGCGCTTGGAATGAGCCAGGAGGCGCTGGGGGATGCGCTCGGCCTAACCTTCCAGCAGGTCCAGAAGTATGAAAAAGGCGCAAATCGCATCGGCGCCAGCCGGCTCTTGCAGATCGCCGGCATTCTCGATGTGGGCATCGAGTTCTTTTTCGATGGTTTGGCAGAAGCAGGCGTCCGTCTCCCTTCCGCCGAAAAGCGCGGGATGGCGGAGTTCATGGCAATCGCCGACAGCGACAGGCTCGCTCGCAGCTTTGTTCGGCTGAAGGACGGCGAGGCTCGCCGAAAGGTGGCGGATCTCGTCGAATGGCTGGCTGCCAGCACCGAGCCTGCTACGGCTGCGATTGACCGACGTCGTCAGCCATGAACGCGCCGCGGCTTCCCAGCGGCTTATCGGGCCCGACTGTGGTGTCTTGCGCGGTCTGATGTTCGATCTCGGCGTTGAGCTCCGCGCCGACGAGCACGACCCATAGGGAAAGATAGATCCACATCATCACGCCGATGATCGCGCCGAGGGATCCGTAGGTTGCAGAATAATCCGTCCATTTGGACAGGTACCACGAGAACAGCACCGAAAAGACCAACCAGACCACCGCTGCACCGAGAGAACCCGCCGTGACCCAGCGCCATTTGGGCCTCGCCCGGCTTGGCCCGAAGCGGTAGAGCATCGCAAGGCCCAGCAGCGCTACCGCAAACAGAACCAGCGCCGGGAGGATCGTCACGAGCAATTCGCCGATCGTCCCGAGTTGAAGAAACCGGACGATCAGCGGCACGCCGATCACCACGTTCAACAGCACGATCGCGAACGCGAGGCCGCCGAGCGTAAAGCAAAGGGATGTCAGGAGAAGCTTGAAGAAACCTCGCTTTTCAGTCTCGTCGTAGGCGACATTCAGGGCGTCGAATAACGCCCTGACGCCATTATTGGCGCTCCACAGCGCGATCAGGATGCCGCTGACGAAACCGATGCTGAGCGCCGTGCCGCGATTCTGGTTCAGCCGTTGCAGCTCCTGCCCGACAAGGTCGATGACAGCGGCTGGCACGTAGCCTTTCATATCCGCCACATGGTCGGCCATCGTGACCGGATCAGCGACAAGACCGTAGAGAGACACAAGGGCAGCAAGTGCTGGAAAGATCGCCAGAAGGAGGAAAAACGTCGTTCCGGCCGCAACTGTGCCGACGCGATCCTCGGACACCTCGTTCCAGAGGCGGTACAGGATGTCCTTCCACCCGCGCCAGGGGATGTGGTGCGGCTGGACCGCATTGCGACCGCGCGCCGTCTCGCCAGCGCGATGTTCGCTCACTCGTTTGGAAAGGGCGTCGCTCATCTGAAATCGCCTGCTGCCGCTCTCGGCTATTCGACTGAACGTCTTACGTCTACAAACGTTGCACGACTGAAATTCGGAGCCGTCCGAGTGGTTTAGCCGGCAGGTTCGGGGAACCAGCCGACCGTCAGGCGGTTACCGTTTGGCGATTGTGAGGGGTGAACGATGAGCGTAGGGCAACAGGATAGCGATCAGACAAAACCGTCCGGCGCGGGAACCGACGAGTGGGGCGCGCTGCGAAGCGACGTGGGTGGGATTGCCGAAGCCGCAGTATCGCAAGGGCGACACTTCATCGATTCTGCGAAGGATCAGGCCAGCGACTATGCGGACAAACGCAAGGCCGACGTGGCGCAATCCGTGGCCGATCTCGCGACCTCCCTGCGAGAATCGACCAGTTCATTTGACGAACGCCCCAACATCCAGGCAGTTGTGGACAGCGCTGCCGAAGGGCTCGAGCAACTCGCCGAATCCATTCGCGACAGAAGCTTCGCGGATATTTTCAGCGATGTAGAGAATATGGTTCGTCGGCGGCCGGCGGTTTTCGGGGCGGCTGCGCTCGCTCTCGGTTTCGCAACGGCGCGTTTCATCAAGAGCACATCCGAAGGCCTGCGCGACGGACAACAACAAAACCGCAATTCGCCTGACCGCCAAGCCGGTTCTGCGCGGCAGCGCGCCTGACGGAGGAGTGTGATGTCAGGCCAAGTCAATCAGACCATCAAGACGCTGCTCGGCGAAGCTCTCCGCGAGAGCGGGGATCTGGCCCAGAAGGAATTCACGCTCTTCCGAACCGAGATGACACAGAACGTCCGAAGGATGTTCCTGGGATTGGGAATGATGGTCGCGGCGGCCGTTTTCGCGATTGCCGCCCTGATGCTTTTCACCGAGGCGCTCGTCGATTGGCTTGCGACCCTTCTTGATTCGCGGGCCCTGTCGGCATTGATCGTCGGTGGTGTCATGGCGGTCATTGCCGTCGGTTTGGTGCTCTACGGTCGCCACGCGATTTCGGCGGCGTCGCTGGTGCCGAATCGAGCTGTCCGATCCGTGAAACGCGATGCCGAGGTTCTTTCCGAAAGGGTCGCCGGATGACGCAAACGCTTGAAGAACTTCAGCGGG
Organism: Microvirga brassicacearum; assembly: GCF_008757455.1. Lineage (GTDB taxonomy): Bacteria > Pseudomonadota > Alphaproteobacteria > Rhizobiales > Beijerinckiaceae > Microvirga > Microvirga brassicacearum. The sequence continues at coordinate 561,617 of NZ_VCMV01000013.1, forward strand.
AAGTCGAGCAAAGCCGGGCCAAGCTCGACATCACGCTGGACCGGCTGGAGGAAAAGCTCACGGTTTCGGGGGTTGTGGATGATCTTCTCGGAACCGCGCGGAGCGGTCGGTTCGCGCCCGTCTTCGACCACGCACTCGACACGATCAAACGAAATCCTGTTCCGATTCTGCTCGTAGCAGCCGGGGTTGGGCTGCTGCTCCATCGGTTGGGGCCGAAACCCAAACAGGCACCTACGCGCTCGCCGCGGGTCGCGGTCGATGAAGATTTGCCGCCCGCACCGCTTGAGCCCCGGTTGTACCAGACGGGGGCGACCACGCTTCAATCGCGCGAGGACCTCGAAGGCCGCCGGCGCGCAGCGAATATCCGCATTTGAGAATAGAACAGGAGTTTTCCATGGCCGATCAGAAAAACGACACCAACAAAACCCCGCCGCAGAGCAAAGACGGCCAAGGGGGTGACGCTTCGAAATCCGTCCAGAGCGCCACCTTGGCATCCCACACGTCCAAGCCGCTCGGCGGACAGGTCACGGATCGCAACCGGGGCCAAACCGCGACCGGCGGTCAGGACCGAGGGGGCGCACTCGACGCAGCAAGAGATGGCGCGGGCGGAATAACGGAGAGCGCTCGCGAAACAGCCGGAGCGGTGAAAGAGAAGGCCAGCGAGGCGCTTGAGGGCGCAACCGAATGGGCCGAGGATACCTATGGCCGCGTGTCGGAGTGGGCCTCCGACGCTTATGAATCGAGGAGCGAGCGCCTTGCCCGGATGCGGCAGCGGTCGGCCCAATCCGCGCGCCGCGTGACCGGAGGCGTTCAGGAATACGTGTCGGAAAATCCGATGGTGGTCGGCTTGGTCGCACTCGCGGCGGGTCTGCTCATCGGTGCCCTGCTGCCGCGGACCAGACGCGAGAATGAGGCTTTTGGCGAGTGGGCCGACGAGTTACGCCATCAGGGGGTCCGCTACGCCCGCGAGGCGACCCAGAAGGGCCGCGAGTTCGTGGAAGAAACCTTCGAAGGCGAAGATCCTCGGTTCAGCAAGCATGAAAGTGAATTCAAGCCTGACCGTGAGGGCATGAACCGGCATTGATGCCACTTCACCCGAACGAGAAAAAGCGCCGGCGCCGGCGCTTTTTCTCGTTTACGGGCCACGGTGGCTTTGAATCAAAACGGCCACGGCGAAAAGATGCGCGTACATTCGGCGTCATCCCCTCGGCATCGTGACCGCGTCCAATGGAGCATTGCCCCATCGGCTAAACGGGAAATGGGGGCGACTGCGGGCCTTTTCAAGGGCTTCTCGCCAGAGAAGCTTCATTCCCCGTTTACCGTAATGGAGCAAATGCTTGACGTAGCGGTGCTTTCGGCGGAACGCGTGGCCTTGTCCTCACGTTCACCAAGTGTTCGCGCCAGTGTTGTTTTGTTCGGCAGGTGGCGCTGGCCGGGAGTAGTGCAGTGCGCGTACTTATTTTGGAAGACGACCCGTTCATCGCCATGGACCTCCAATACATCCTCGAAGGTGACGGTCACCAGGTGGTGGGAGCGGTCACGTCCGCGGGCGACGCCAGGGCCCATCTGTCGGAGGATCTGGATTATGCCCTGCTCGATGTGGACGTGGCAGACGGCAAGAGCTTTGCCATCGCGGAGGAGTTGCGGGACCGCCGCATCCCCTTTGCGTTCGTTTCGGCGTCGCCGCCCTCGGATATTCCCGAACCGCTAAGAGCGATGGACTTTATTCCAAAACCCTATGAGGAAGCGACGATCTTGCGGTCGGTAGACCGTTGTTGCGAACTCGTGGGAAAGCCAAACTGAGCCCAAAGCATCTAGGGGGCTCCCTGCGGAAATTTCCTCGCGGTCAGGGGGCGGTCTGCCGAATCGGAAACGATGCACAGGTTTTTTCTGACCCGATGGAACGATGTCAACGGGGCTTGCGTTCGAGAAGTCGTTGCCTAGCCGGTTACGGATTCAATGGCTGAAGACCAGTCCACAGTTCTTTTAGTCGAGGACGAGCCACTTATTCGTCTGTTTCTCTCCGAGCTTTTGGAGGAGTCGGGTTTCAAGGTCATCGAGGCCGCCAATGCCCTCGAGGCGCAGACGATCCTCGAGGCAGGACGTACCGTCAATGTGCTCCTGACCGATGTGGATATGCCCTGCGGCAACAGCGGATTTGAACTCGCCCAAACCGTCTGCAAGTGCTGGCCAGATATCGAAATTCTGGTTCTGTCGGGGCGCCAATGGCCGGCGCGGGGCGACCTTCCGCCCGGTGCGGCATTCCTTGCCAAACCCTGTCCCAACGAGGCGATCGTGTCCCACGTCCAATCGGCGGTTCTTCGGACCAAACGGGTCCCCCAGCACGAGACCGCGGCCACAAAGACGCCGTCGGCGGACATTCTCCACTTTCCCAAAACGGCTTGACTGCCTCAAATCGATCTTGCTGCCACCCGAGAGCAACCATAAGCTCGAAGGGTATCGAACTCCCGGCCGCAGAGGCGCAGGCTCTTTACGAGTCCCACATCCTCGGCCATAGGCAGACCAACTGACGGTTCAAAACCCACATCGGGTGACGAGACGTAATTCCATCACTTTCGGAGGACTCCATGGCGACCAAGACCACAGACGGAAAAGCAGCTGCGAAGAAGCCAGCCGCGGCCAAAGCGGCCGGGTCCAAGCCCAATGCTCTTCAGCAACCCCTTCAGCCGTCCAAGGAGTTGGCCGCTGTGGTGGGTTCCGCTTCGCTGTCGCGCGGCGAGGTGGTGAGCAAGATGTGGGAATACATCAAGAAGAACAACCTGCAGAACCCCGCCAACAAGCGTGAAATTTTGGCTGACGCGAAGCTGAAGCCGATCTTCGGCAAGGACAAGGTGACGATGTTCGAGATGAACAAGCACCTCGCCCAGCATCTCAAGAAGTAACCAGCCGATCTCAGGAATCCTGCCGCCATTGCGAGAGCGGCAGGATATCCGGCTTCTGCCCTGGAGCCTGCCGCCAGGGATCTACCGCCCACTCCAACCCGGATTTTGTTTCGGCGATCACCGCCGTCACGTGTGGATAGCGACCATCGAAGAACAGTCCGCGCGATTGTGGCCGCTCGACGCGATGGTGTGCGAGCAATCCCCGACTTTCCAACTCGACCAGCAGGCTTGTGGTGTTGGCGGTCTCGTCGACGCAGTCCATTTGCCCGTGTTGGCCCGACATCTGCGGCGGTGACCCTGGACTGTCCGGACGGCCGCCGAGTTCACGCGCCAATTGCGCGGTGTAAGCCCGTACGATTTCCCCCACTGCTTGCCGCTCTGCCGCGGCCGATTTGCTCGCCTTCAACAGCGCTGCCGCGCGCGGAATGATGCTGGTGTCGAGCATCACCGATAAACGCCGCGAGCACCCATATCCGTGGCAGGCCACCACACGGCCGGCGTTAGGGGGCGCATAACCTTGTTCGACGAACCAGCGTCGCGCGGCCTCGCCCGCAGCCATGCCGGGTGTCGCCGCGGCCCAACCGACAAGCGCAAACAAGACCGAGACCGGATATAACGGGAATCTCATCATGCGGCCAATTCCGTTCAGGCTTGCGGTGACGCAGATTTACACTCCGCGCGGCGAGGCTTAGAGGTGGAATGGTTTTGCAAGGTCCGAGGTTTCCATGGCGCGTGTTGTTTTTCTGAATGGTGCATTCTTGCCTGCCGACGAGGCGAAGGTTTCGGTCATGGACCGGGGCTTCCTGTTCTCCGATGGCGTCTATGAGGGAGTCGGGATCCTGGGTGGACATCTCGTCGATAACGAGCCGCACCTGGAGCGCTTCGAACGCTCGATGCGTGAGATCCAGATCACGAACCCGCATTCCCGCGCCGAGTGGACACGTCTCGAGGAAGAACTGGTGCGTCGGAACGGCGTCGCGGAAGGATTTCTCTATATCCAGATTACGCGCGGGGTGGCGGAACGAGATTTCATGTTCCCCAAGGCCGTCGATCCGACGGTGATGATGTTCACCCAGGCGAAGTCCATCGCCAATTCGCCGGCGGCCGAGACCGGCGTCGCGGTGATCACCGTGGAGGATCAGCGCTGGAGACGACGGGACATCAAATCGGTGTCGCTGCTCGCGCAGGTTCTCGCCAAGCAGGCTGCAGGCGATGCGGGCGCACAGGAGGCGTGGATGGTGGAAGATGGCTTTGTCACCGAGGGCGGCTCCTCGAGCGCCTTCATCGTGACCAAAGCGGGCAACATCGTCGTGCGTCCCCTGTCGAACGCAATCCTGCCTGGAATCACGCGAAAATCGCTCCTGAGGTTGTCGAAAGAGGCCGGGATCACCCTCGAGGAGCGCCTGTTCACTGTGCAGGAGGCCTACGATGCCGCGGAAGCCTTTCTGACCAGCGCGTCGAATTTCGTACTGCCTGTCGTGTCCATCGACGGGCGCCCCGTCGGTGATGGTAAGCCAGGTCCCCTGACGCAAAGATTGCGGCACCTCTATCTCGACATGGCCCGCGTGCCCGCCGAGGCTGCTCAATAGCCTATCGGAACCCAAGCCAAATGTGGTCCGTTCCTTTCTAAAGGAGCGGATCCATGAAGCGTTTCATTATTGCCGCGGGCGTCCTGGCTTTCGCCGGCGGCGGAGTTCTCGCCCAGACGCCGGTTTTGCCGCCGCAGGCGCCGAACATGCCCGCACCCAAGGACATGCCTGCGGAAAAAATCGAGCCGCAGGATCCGTCCGAGACAGGTTCGACGCTGAGCGACAAGCTGCGAAGGAGTGACGGCGTCATCCGGCCGCCTGTCGACGCGACGCCCGAGATGACGGTTCCGGCGCCTGTGCCTGATCCGGGCACCACACCCGTGATCCCGCCGCCTGGCAGTCCCGGCGCACGGGATCGGACACTGGATCCGAAATAAGTGCTCTTACGCCGGCCGCTTGCGTTTTCCCGAGTTTCTGCCGGCGCCTTTCGCCGATCGGTTGCTGGCTTTGCCGCCGTTCTTCACGCTTTTGCTCTCGCCTTGCGCGGCGGCTTTGCCGGCAGCGAGAATCTGATCGGCCAACTGCTTGATCCGCAGGCGCAATTCTTCGTTCTCGGCTGATGCAGTTTGCGCGGCTCGCGCGGCATGTTCTGCCGACTTCGAACGGGCGTTCTCGAGTTGCAGCGCAAGCGCCGAAAGTTCCATCGCCTTCCCGTCGCGCTCGGCTTCGACCTCGCGAATATGCTGTTCCAGGATCAGGCCTCGTTCCTGCTCGGCGGTCAGGCTCTTGGCCAGCACAGCCAGCCGCTTCCGCTCGTCCGACAATTCGCTGTGGCGTTCGCTCAAGGCCCGCTCGAAGTCGTCTCCGCGTGCGCTCTGGGTCATCAGGCGCGTTTCGAGGTCCGAGATCGTGATGCGTTTCGCATCGATTTCACTCAAGGCCGCGGTGAGCGCCGCGTCGATCCTGGCATAGGAGTCCTCGAGTTCGCCGAGGGTATGGGAGGTGCGGGTCAACTCCGAGGTCGTTACCGAAAGGGAGGCTCGCAACTGATCGCGATCCCGTCTCATGGTCGCGAGTTCGTCGACTGTCGCCCGGTGGGTAATCTCAAGTGCCGCCAGGATCTCGCGGCGGTCCGCGAGCGCGGCCGTGGTTTCGGCAAGCGATGTTTCGCACGCTGCGAGCGCGCCCTGCGCCTCAGCCAAATCGCTCCCGAGCCTCACTACCGTCTCGTTGCGTTCGGCAAGCGTGCTGTCGAGGGTCTCAAGGTGCATGGCGCGGCGGCCGAGTTCCGCCATGCTCTGATGTTTGACGGCCTGTGCCTCTTCGGCCCTTCGCTCGATCCGGCGCTGCAGGACCGCGAACTCCGCGCGCAGATGGTCCTTTTCGGCGGTCAGTTCGGCAATCGACATGGGAAACAGCGCTTCGGCGCGCCGCCGGGCCAAGCGCTCCGCCCGCTGATTGATGGCCGGAATCATGAGCAGGGCGATCAGGGTCGCGGCCAAAAACCCCAATACGAAAATCATGACGGTTTCGACCACGCGGACACACACTCCAAGGTGCTGCTTGACTCAGAAGCTCAAGCACCTTGCCTCGTGCCTGCGCGGCTTTCCAGAGCAGTGCTCAAGAAAGCTCGTTGTAGCGCATCCTCGACCGCTTTCCAGCCGGTTGTGATGTCCGGCTGGCCTGAAAATGCCCCGGATCAACACGTCAAGATTGCCGAACCTTGTCCTAGAAGGGATTCCAGGTCGGTTCCGGGGTGAATTTCAGGTAGCCGATATTGACGCCGAGCCGCGCTCCGACCCCGGTCCGGATGGGGACCACCACCATTTCATCCGCCGCCGCCGCGGTCATGCCGAAGCCGCCGATGAAATAGGCGGAGCCATCGATGCCGACGAACCTCTTATAAAGCGCGTTGGTGCTGGGCATGTTGTAGACCAGCATCATGGTGCGGGAGCCTTCGCCACCCACATCGAAGCCGAGAGAGGGCCCCTGCCAGAAAATCGGGCGTTCGCCGGCGTTGCGGGTGAATAATTTGCCTTCGCCATAGCGAAGGCCGCCGAAAAAGGCGCCGGCCGCCTCCTGACCGAGAATGTAGCCGTTCGGCTCGCCCCACCGACGGACCGCTTCCTGAACCGTCAGGGCGAGGCCGCGAGAGGCCGATCCGAAGAACTGGTGGCCGGATTGGACGAGATCCTCCGACCGGTAGGAGTTCGGATCGCCGGGGTTCGAATAGGCAGCCCTGGCCGGTTGAAGCGGCTGGGCCGACGCGCCTGACGGGAGAGCACCGAGAACCGCCACCGCAGTGGCCGCGGCAATGAGCGTGTATCGCGAGCGCATAGGCAATCTCCTCGCGGGAGACGCCGCTCGGGCGACTCCGCATGAAATTGAACGGATGCGGGCAATGTGGTCGAGATCCGTCCAGGGACTTCCGGCGGTTATGCCGCCGATGGTGCGATTTTAAGACCATCAACCCTAATAATCCGTCTACGCCGACGTGCCGCTAGGACATGGCCTTCGCCGGTGAGCAAGTGACCGGAAGGGACAGCCGCGGTGCGATTGTCGCGTCACCCAAAGCCGCAAAAGGGCCGTTCAAATAACCGCGATCCGCATGGCCGTAGGTGAGGGGAGGGCCCCCAGGCCCGATCACGACCCCGCCGGCCCGGCTCAGGATGTGATCGCCCGCCGCGGTGTCCCATTCCATCGTCGGCCCACAGCGCACATAGATATCGGCCTCCCCCGAGGCGATCAGGCAGAATTTCAGCGCCGAGGAGGTCATTCGGCGGGTGCCGATGGAGAGAGCGGACAGGCATGCTTCGGTCGCGTGGTCGCCATGCCGGCGACTGACAAGGGCGATCAGATCGGATTCCGGAGCCGTGCGGGCACTGACGGGCCGCCACTCCATGCCGTCATGGCCCTCCGGCGGGATCTCCGCCATCAGCGCCGTATCCCCGGCGATCCAGACGCGCGCCAACGCCGGGGCGGCAACCACGGCGGCGACAGGACGGGTGCCATGAATCAGCGCGATATTGACGCTGTATTCTCCGGTGCCGTGAATAAAATCGCCGGTGCCGTCGAGGGGGTCGACGAGAAAGAAAAATTGGTCCGGCTGCACGTCGCTCGCCGTTTCCTCGGCGACGACCGGCACTCCTGTCCATGCCTCGCCCAGCAGCCGAATGATCAACTGCTCGGCGGCGAGATCGGCCATTGTGGTGGGAGAGCCGTCTTCCTTGATGCGCTTTTCGATGAAGGCGCATTCCATGCGACGCAGCAGGCGCCCGGCCCCGATGGCGATCGGCGCCAGGCTCAAGGCGATCGAGTTGGCATCCTGATCATCAAGGCGCATGGTGACTTTGTGCCCGTTCGTGCGAGGCCTGTCGATTCTTTTGCCCGCTTTTCAAAGAACTCATTGCCGGTTATCCGGGTTCACGTCTTCTTCTCTTCTCGGCTACCTCAAGGCAGTTCGAATCCTCGAACGTCGGTGGATTTAGCCGAATCACGGTCTTTCTGGAGCCCTCATGGCAACGATCTCGCTCGAATCGCTCGACCTCGCCGCTCTTCTCTGCTCCCGCGTTTGCCACGACGTGATCTCGCCCGTCGGAGCGATCGTGAATGGGCTTGAGGTTCTCGAAGACGACAACGACCTCTCGATGCGGGAATTTGCCTTGGAATTGATCGGAAAGAGCGCCCGCCAGGCTTCTGCCCGCCTGCAATTCGCGCGGCTCGCTTTCGGCGCCGCAGGATCGGCCGGTGCCTCTATCGACCTGGGCGATGCCGAGCAGGTCGCGCGTGGCATGTTTCAGGACGACAAGGTTTCGTTCACATGGTCTGCCCCGCGTCTTCTGTTCCCGAAGAACCGGGTCAAGCTCCTGCTCAACCTGATCATGATCGCCACCACGGCGATCCCGCGCGGCGGCTCGATTTCCGTTCACGTTTCGGGCGATGCTGAAAAATGCGAGTTCCTGATCAACTCGAAAGGCATCAACGCCCGCATCCCCGCCCACGCCGAAGACCTTCTGGCGGGCCATTCTGAAAGCGGAACCGTCGATGCGCACGGGATCCAGGTCTATTACGCGGGCGAGGTGGCACGCGCCGCCGGCATGAACGTCGCCTTCAGCATCGAGGGTGACGAGGTCACCATTCGCTCGGCGACCGTCTGAAGGAAGCTTCACGTCTAACGAAAAAGCCCGGCATCGAGCCGGGCTTTTGTTCCGTATGAGGGCAAATTACACCGCGATGCGTTGCTCGGCCTCGGTCGGCTCCCGCAGCACGTAGCCGCGTCCCCATACCGTTTCGATGTAGTTCTTGCCTTGCGACGCATTGGCGAGCTTCTTGCGCAGCTTGCAGATGAACACGTCGATGATTTTCAGCTCCGGCTCATCCATTCCGCCATAGAGGTGGTTGAGGAACATCTCCTTCGTCAAGGTCGTGCCCTTGCGAAGCGAGAGCAGCTCCAGCATCTGGTATTCCTTGCCGGTCAGGTGAACGCGGGCGCTGCCGACTTCGACCGTCTTGGTGTCGAGATTGACCACCAGGTCGGCCGTGGTGATGACGGATTGCGCGTGGCCCTTGGAACGCCGCACGATGGCGTGGATGCGCGCGACCAGCTCGTCCTTGTGAAATGGCTTGGTGAGGTAGTCGTCGGCGCCGAAGCCGAGGCCCTTCACCTTGTCCTCGATGCCGGCCATGCCGGACAGGATGAGGATCGGCGTCTTCACCTTGGCGACCCGCAGGGTGCGGAGAACCTCATATCCCGACATGTCGGGGAGGTTCAGGTCGAGAAGGATGATATCGTAGTCGTAGAGCTTGCCGAGGTCGATGCCCTCTTCGCCGAGATCCGTCGCATAGACGTTAAAGTTCTCGGACTTCAGCATCAGCTCGATGCTTTGCGCAGTTGCGCTGTCGTCTTCGATAAGAAGTACGCGCATGTTAAATCCCCAGCCCTTGCCCATGGACCACCGAACAGCCTCTGGCTGCCCACCCGCGACAGGGCGTGTCGCGGATGTCCTCTGAACTGATTCGCAACGCTAATACGGAATGGTTAACAAACCCTGATTCGCACATGCAAGCGATTAACGACCTGATGCCAGACATCAGTTGTTCGTAGCGCCCGTTGCCGGACAGGTGGCTTGCCATCCGTAAACCCCATTGCCTTCCAAAAAGCTTCGCCGACGAGGCGGAAAAGCCTCGCGCAGGTCCGATTCCGAGGTCTCGGCCTGGCTCCCGCGCAGTCTTAACGAAAGGGGTAAATGAAAGGTTGATGCTTCCCGCCGGGAGCTCGCCGCGTCGGGCGCAAGGCTGCGGGCTAGTGTCTTTCGTCGGCTTCGGTAAGGAACGGTCAACCTCCATGCGAGATGGTAGCGCATGGCCGGCGGGTAACTGAGCGATCAGCCGGGCACATGAAACAGCGACGTGTGGAGTTCAATCAATATGAAGTCGCGGGACACGCTCATCCGCCTCAAGCGCTTTCAGGTCGACGAAAAACGTCGGCGGGTCGCACAGATCGACATGATGATCGCAGAGTTCGATCGCATGGCGGCTGATCTCGATCGGGAGATCGCCATGGAGGAGCAGAAGGCCGGAATCTCCGACCCGAACCACTTCGCTTACCCCACCTATGCGCGTGCCGCTGCGCAGCGCCGGGACAATCTGCGCCAGTCGGGCGCAAACCTGCACGCACAACTCGACGACGCCAAGGCCGAACTCGGCGAGGCGTTTGAGGAATTGAAGAAGGCCGAGAGCCTGGACGACCGCGAGCGCAGTCTTGATGCGGTTCGGGATCAGGCTGTTATCAGCCATCTGGCGCAGCGGCGCGTCATGCGCGCGTCCGCCTGACGGCATTCATTCTCGAGTCAGAGTCCAACAAGGAATGAGCGTGCGGTAGCGCGCCTATTTCTGTTGGGCGCCAGGGTCACGGGGATGGATGATCGGGACCTGAGGCGCGCAGGTCAGGGGCAAAAAACCTTCGAGGCGGGGATCATCGGCGATTTCGACCGCGCGTTTATATGGCCGGAAGCCCGATCTCACATAAAACGTGACCGCGCCGGGATGGTCGAGCGAACAGGTGTGGACAAAAAAGCGCTTCACGGGCCGCTCGAAGGCGCGTCGAATCGCTTCCTCCATGAGGGCCCGCCCAATCCCCTTGCCGGTCGTGCCCGGCACGAGCCCGAAATACGCCAGTTCCACCTCGTTCTCGGGCCGGAAATCGAGTTCCAGCAGCCCGATATCGACACCGTCCAGCACGAGCGCAAAGGCCTCGATATCGGGATGGCGGAGAATTTCGCTGACACTCGCATCGTCCATGACGGCGCGACCGAACCAGAGCCACGGCTCGCCGATTTGGGCGAAGAGTGCGCGGTAGCGGCCCAGATCGTGGGTCAGCCGCTCGAGCGCGTACCCACCCAGCGGCGTGGTTCTGGATGTGGCCGGCGGCTCGTGCATTTCCAAATATGTGACGATCGACGCGACCTTGCCGGGGGGAATGTCGGTATATCCCTCAAGACTGAGGAGGATCGAGTCCGGCGACGTCATGGATGGTCCTCCTGGCACTGAGAATGATGGATTTCTCACGAGCCAGCCCCAAGAGCAATCGGCAACACTCGAAAGGACTCGGGTCGATGCTGCTCGAGCCGAAGGCGTTCAGTGTGGCCATTGAGGCGGCCAATGCGCACACCAGGGCGGGTGGGCGCATCAGGCGTCAGCCTGCCGACGGCATTTTCGGCGTGATTTCAGCGACCCTGCTCCGGCGCGAACCGAGCCGCATTCTTGAAGCTTGGGCGGTCGGTAGGGACAAACCGGGGCCTATGCCCCTTGCAGAACAACGGGATTCTGGCACACAAGGATCGTCGCTGAAGGAGACTGACGACGTCGATGAAAAATGTGCGTGAGTTTATCTGGCCTCTGATCGGGCTTGTCGCAGTCGTCGTCTCTTGTTGGCTTCTGTATCGTGAGCTTCGCGGGCTCTCTCTCGACGATGTCTGGGACAGTCTGACGGCGATTCCGGGCCAGCGCTACGCGCTGGCGGGGGCCTCGACCATCGTGGCCTACCTGGCGCTCGCCTGGTATGACCGGATCGCGCTCCTCCATCTTGGCGTCCGCCACATCTCGTGGCTTTTCGTTTCGGTCACCTCGTTCACCACCTATGCGCTTTCCCACAATATCGGGGCTTCCGTATTCTCCGGTGCCGTGGTCCGCTATCGCGCCTACACGTCGAAGGGCCTCGGAGCGCCTCAGATCGCCGTGCTGGTCGCCCTGTGTTCGTTCACTTTCGGCCTCGGCACGATCCTGCTGGGCGGAGCGGTTCTGACACTCGATCCCACTCTTCTTCACCGCCTGGAGGACTTTCTCCCGGCTGCCTTGACCAACCCCGCCACCGCCCGAATTGTCGGGATGCTTCTTCTCGGTTTCGTCGTCTTGTATGTGGTGGGTTCGATCCTGCACCTGCCGCCGGTGGTCATCCGCAGGGCCAAGCTCGAATACCCGCGCCCGACCATCATGGTGCGCCAGCTTCTGGCTGCACCATTGGAATTGCTTGGCGCTGCCGGCATCATCTATTTCGCGCTGCCGGCCCATCTGGAGCCGAACTTCGTCGTGGTCCTCGCAGTCTTTCTAGCCTCGTTTTCGGCGGCGCTCGTCAGCCATGCGCCTGGCGGTCTCGGCGTCTTCGAGCTGGTTTTTCTCACTGCCATGCCGGACATTCCGAAGCCCGATGTCCTGGCGGCGCTGATCGTTTTTCGCCTGTTCTATCTGCTGATCCCCTTCGCCCTCTCGCTTGTCGTGGTCGTGCTCTTCGAGCGCGCCCGGTTGGCCCAGGCCTGGCGCGGACGGCTGGCGCCCGGAGATGGGCCGCTGCCGCCGTCCCCGCTGATCTGATCTGACCGTGAGGACCTTCTGGCGCCGATCGGGATTTGGTCTGTCGACGGTGCTCGGGCTCAGGCAGCGCGGGTTCTTTATCCCCTACCGTTACGCGGAGAGCGTCACAGCGCTCGATTATCCGGCCCTCCAGCCCCTGTTCGAGGCTGCATCGTCATCGTTCGCGGCGGTTCTGGCGCAGATCAACGCGCTCTCGGCCGACCTGCGGGCCATCGAGCAGGACGACGATCAAGCCCGCTTCGATCAGGACTGGTTCCCGCGCCTCGATGCCGCTGCCGCCTATGCGATCGTTCGAACGCACAAGCCACGGCGGATCGTCGAGATCGGCTCAGGTCATTCCACCCGCTTTCTTGCCCGGGCTGTGCGGGACGGGGCGCTCCCAACGGAAATCGTCTGTATCGATCCCGCGCCGCGGGCAGCGCTTGCTCGCCTCGCAGTGCGGCATCTCCCGGTGCTGCTGCACGAGGCTGATCCTGCGATTTTCGCCGCGATCGGGAGCGGCGATGTGCTGTTCGTCGATTCGAGCCACATCGCGATGCCCGGCACTGACGTGGATCGTCTCTTTCTCGACGTCCTGCCTCGCCTTGCGTCGGGCGCGCTTGTGCATATCCACGATATCACATTGCCATACGCCTACCCGGAGACTTGGAACTGGCGCGGCTATAACGAGCAGATGGTCGTGGGCGCGCTTCTGCAGGGAGGCGGCTACGAACTGGTTTTCGCCAGCCATTTTGTCGTCCGGCATCTGGTGGGACCGGCCGCGCCGGCCATTCTGGCCGAGATCCCGATCCGCCCTGACGCCCACGAGACCAGCGTCTGGCTGCGCAAGCGCTAAGCAAATTCAGACGCAAGGAAGCGGGCGAATCTGGCCCGGCTCCGGCACCCGGATTCCCGCCTCGTTGTACTCGTTGAGCTTGTTGCGAAGGGTGCGGATTGAAATTCCGAGAATCCTTGCCGCGTGCGTTCTGTTGCCTTTGCAGTAGTCAAGCGTGTCGAGGATCAGGTGACGTTCCACATCGGCGACGGTCTGCCCGACAAATCGCAGGTTGCCGGAAGAGGCGGGGGAGCTTGCTGTATCAAAGGCCAAAGGCAATGGGGTCCTGCTTTCACCGCAACTGTGCCGCCCGATTAGCACCGATCGTGGTTAGGAATAGCTTAACGGAAGTGAAAGCTTCCGCCCGTCTTACTCACCAAGCAAAAAAGGCACCGCTCAAGTCGAGCGATGCCTTTTTTGGAAGTAATGGCTCTTACTGCCTGTATTGCTGGATCCGCGTCGTGCGGAGTCCCGCAAGCCCATGCTGGTCGATGGAAAGTTGCCAGCTCAGGAATTCCTCGGTCGTCAGCGTGTAGCGCTGACAGGCCTCGTCGAGGCTGAGAAGACCGCCGCGCACAGCGGCCACGACCTCTGCTTTGCGACGGATGACCCAGCGTCGAGTACTGGAAGGCGGTAGGTCAGCAATCGTTAGCGGACTGCCGTCGGGCCCAATGACATACTTGACCCTCGGGCGGTGGGGTTCGGTCATGATACGCTCACACAAAAATTCAACGACCTCGTAGAACCTCAAATTACATGGCCGGACTTAATGTTTTCCTAAGCGCAGAACGCAACTTACCTGTCTGCCGCTATTTCGCCATAATGGTTAAGAGCTCGTTCTTTGATGTTGCTTGGCGCTCTGGAATTCCACGGCCGCAGCGCTTATAGAGATCTCTTTGCTGCTTCCCGTGCGCCGCCTTGAACGGCGCCTCTGGATGGTGTGATGCTCAATTCTCTCGGCCTTCCCCGCGACCCGTCGGAAACGCGGGTCGTCGTCGCCATGTCGGGTGGCGTTGATTCCTCCGTCGTTGCCGCTCTCCTGAAACGGGAGGGCTACGACGTGCTTGGAATTACCCTGCAGCTCTACGATCACGGTGCGGCGGCGCATCGAAAAGGCGCCTGTTGCGCAGGCCAGGATATTCACGATGCGCGCCGGGTCGCCGAAGCCATCGGGATTCCGCATTACGTGCTCGATTACGAGGCCCGCTTCCGCGCGGCCGTCATCGACCGTTTCACCCAGAGCTACCTTGATGGGGAGACGCCGATCCCCTGCGTCGAATGCAACCGCTCCATCAAGTTCCGAGACCTGCTCGAGACAGCGCGGGAGCTCGGCGCGGACGTTCTGGCGACCGGCCACTACGTCGCCAGCCGCGGGTTGCCCGATGGGCGGCGCACCCTGCACCGCGCCGCCGATCCGGGCCGCGATCAGAGCTACTTTCTCTATGCGACGACGCCGGAGCAGTTGAACCTGCTTCGATTTCCCTTGGGCGAGCTGCCGAAGGACGACACCCGGGCGCTTGCCCGCGAGTTCGGGCTGACCGTCGCCGAGAAGGCAGACAGCCAGGACATCTGCTTCGTCACGCAGGGGCGCTACAGCGACGTGATCGAGCGGCTGAAGCCGGGCGCGGTGCAAGGCGGCGACATCGTCCATCTCGACGGCCGGGTCCTCGGCCAGCACAACGGCATCATCCATTATACGGTGGGCCAGCGGAAAGGACTTGGCGTCTCCACCGGCGAGCCTCTCTACGTCATCCGGCTTGAGGCAAAGGCGGCGCGCGTCGTGGTCGGCCCCCGCGAGGCTTTGGCGACGAGGATGATCCGCATCACCGACGTCAATTGGCTGGGCGACGTACCCGTGGAGAGCCTCGGGAATGCCGGCCTTGAAGTGGCCGTCCGGGTCCGTTCCACCCGCGAACCGCGACCCGCAATCCTCCGACACGATGGGACCGCGGCAACGGTCGAGCTATTATCGGCGGAAGACGGGGTGTCTCCCGGTCAAGCTTGTGTCATCTATGAGAGTGATTTGCCTCGCGCCCGGGTTCTGGGAGGAGGGACGATCGCCCGCACCTCCGCCGAGGCAGCGCCCGCCGCCGCCTGACACTTCGACCAGGGATTCTACATGACGGACGGACCGACGACGGCCCCGATGCGCAAGGCTTACGCGCGCTGGGCCCCGATTTACGACGTCGTTTACGACAAGCTCACCGAACCTGCCGCCCGCGCCGCCGTCAATGCGGCTTTTGCCTGCGGCCCGCGGGTTCTGGAAGCCGGCGTCGGCACCGGGTTGGCGCTCGGTTATTACCCGCCGGAGGCTGAGGTCTATGGCGTGGACCTATCCGAGGACATGCTGCGCAGGGCGCAAGCGAAGGTCGACAAGCGCGGTCTTTCCCATGTGAAGAGCCTGCAGGTGATGGATGTGACCCATCTGTCCTTTCCCGACGGCATGTTCGACGCCGTCACCGCCCAGTTCATCATTACGCTCGTGCCGGAGCCGGAGGCGGCCCTCGACCAGTTCGCCCGTGTACTCCGACCGGGCGGTGAGATCATCCTGGCCAACCATTTCGGCCAGCCCGCCGGGGCGGTCGCCGCCTTGGAAGAGTTCGCCTCGCCGCTGATGAAGGCGATCGGCTGGAGCTCCGCCTTCAAAGCCTCCCGGGTGGAGGAGTGGGCACGCGGCACCGGCTTCATGGACGTGGTGGAACTGAAATCCCTTTTCCCGATGGGTTTCTTTAAATTGATGCGAATCCGGAAGAAAAACTGACCCGGAGAGGCCGAAAGCAAGGTCGAAACGGAGGAAATAAGACAACAAACTTGCAATTTCCATTGTCACTGGATATATAGAGTTCGTTGCAGCTAGAATGGATGTTCGAATCACGACCGTTTCGACCATGCGGTCTATGATTTCGACGTTTCTTCAAATCGAGAATAATCGCTGTGACTTTGCGGCTCGTGCCCAACGACGAGGTGATCGACGGACGTCGATAGCCCTCAGGTCCGAGTGCCGCAGCAAAGAATTTCCTGACATTCGACAGAGTCGGCGCATTCCGACCATCGGTTTTGGGACTCCCATTCCATTCGGCGGACGGCCTCAGGCCACGCCTGCAAAAAAAAGACTTCGACATGCAATTTCATTTTAGCCCAACGGCGGGAAGCAACGGCTGGACGACCGGTTTCACGCTCGCTGGTATCTGGACCCAGGATTTCGGCGCCAAACGCGATATCAGCCATCTTGTGGACTGCACCTACCTGTATCATTCGGCACGGGAGCTTCAGTGGCATCTGGCGGATCGGTTCGGGCTTCGCGCTGACGCCGTCAAGCTGACTTCTCTCTGCTGAGCGCTATCTTCACTCGGACAGGTTTTGCTGCTCTCACGAAGGAACGTTCCATGAGGATCTTCATGTTCATCTCCCAGGCGAGGGACGATCTTCACGCTTTCGCCGACGATGAGGCCGGCAGCAAGCTCCCGGCCAAATACGGGCCGTGGGGCCTTACCGGTACCCTGCAAGCGCGCGCGGCGCCGCCCCACCGGTTCTCGCGTCGTGCCATCGAGCAGGCGATCGCCAGTGAGGGGTTCCAGCTCTGGCGCGACAAGCCGAAGGGCTGACATAGGCGTCCGAGGCGTTGAGCGGTCGGGCGATGAGCCTCGCGCCGGTTGGGAGAAGTCGCGCCGCTTTTCTCGGGTGCCAAATCCCCCCGAAACCTCGCTGCTCATTCTTGACACGGCAACAAAATCTTCCCTATATCGCGGCCTCTGACGCGGGCTTGGCCCGTTCTGGGGCGGAGTAGCTCAGTTGGTCAGAGCAGAGGAATCATAATCCTTGTGTCGGGGGTTCAAATCCCTCCTCCGCTACCATTTTAAAAAGCCCGCTTGGTCAACGACTTGGCGGGATTTTTATTGCCCGAGAGTGTGTTGCACGCCGTTGGGGCCGATTTCCCTGCATTTCAACAGTTTTCACTAGGCCGCAAGGTTGCCCCGTCGGTTGAGCCCTTCACCTCGATACGCTGGCCTTGGTAATCGCCCACGGCTATCCAAACCGTCCTCGATTTCTGAGGGACCTGAACTTCGTTCGACCTCAGCGACGGCCGGATCGTGTATCGGTTCTACCATGCCGCGAAGAAGGATGCGCTGGCGCTGAAAGGCGCGGCCACAAAGTCGGCCACGCCAACCGCATCAGCTTTAGCGTGCCGATTAGGCTGCCTGATGGGGATAAAAACACCGCCAGGGCATTGCCCGCGCGACGGTCGGTAGCAAGGGAATAGGTTCCGGCCGTAGAACCGCCGCCCCGCAAGTATCACATGACGAAGAAGTCCTTGTTCGTCTATGCGACTTTTAGATAACGTGGCGATCTGGATTGCCGCACCGTCGCCACTGCCGTCAGCGTCATAATAGAGTTTGCCGTTCTTCTTGTTGTAGATCAGATAGTCATCGGCATCCTTGGCCTTGTCGCCGATCGTGAAATACGCGCCCTTGAGCTTGGCCGGACTCGCCTCGCTACCCTTCTTGCCCAGGCTTTTAAAAGAACCGATTGTCGAGCCAGAGCGAGTCGTCGCGCACCTTAACCCCCAACCCGACCTTCACGCGATGCATCCGAGAACTTGCACCGCGCGAATGCCGGGCCCTTGTTTCTGACTGGGCGACCTTTCCGGCATTGGACACTAACGGTCGCCAACGCTGATCCAAACAAATGAAGTTTTTGTAGGCCTTAAGTTGCGTGCATCCTCAGACTGCCGGCGGGTTCAATCGCGCGAAGCCTTCCTGACGGTGGTAAGGGAAGTACGGGTAGGGTGCCGTGACAGCGCTGGCCGCATCCAGCCGCGCCACTTGATCTGGGGTGAGCGTCCAGCCGACAGCACCCAGGTTCTGGCGCAACTGCTCCTCGTTGCGAGCACCGATGATGACCGACGACACCGTCGGGCGTCCCAGCAGCCAATTGATGGCGATCTGCGGTATGGTTTTGCCGGTTTCATTCGCGATCTCATCGAGCGCATCCACGACGCGGAACAGGTGCTCATCGTCGACGGGAGGGCCGAATTCGGCGGTCTCGTGTAGCCGGCTGCCCTGCGGCAACGGCCGGCCCCGCCGGATCTTCCCGGTCAGCCGTCCCCAGCCAAGCGGGCTCCACACCAAGGCGCCGACACCCTGATCCAATCCGAGCGGCATGAGCTCCCATTCGTAGTCGCGACTGATCAGCGAGTAGTAGACCTGATGGGCAACGTAGCGCGACCAACCATGCCTGTCGGAAACAGCCAGCGACTTCATCACCTGCCAGCCCGAGAAGTTGGAGACGCCGACATACCGGATCTTGCCAGCTCGCACGAGGTCATCGAGGGTCGCGAGCACCTCTTCGACAGGCGTGCCCGCATCGAAGGCATGCAGTTGCAGGAGGTCGATGTAGTCGGTGCCGAGCCGGCGCAGAGCCGCATCGCACGCCCTGATCAGACGGGAGCGGGAGGAGCCTGCATCATTTGGTCCATCCCCCATCGGAAGGCTGGTCTTCGTCGAGATAATAACCCAGTCGCGGCGCCCCTTGATGGCGGCGCCCAAGACCTCCTCGGACGCTCCATTGGAGTACACGTCGGCGGTGTCGAACAGCGTGGCACCGGCCTCCAGGCAGATGTCGATCAGCCGGCGTGCCTCCTGCGCGTCCGTTTGGCCCCAGGCGCCGAAGAGGGGTCCCTGACCGCCAAAGGTTCCGGCTCCAAAGCTCAGGGCTGGAACCTTCAAGCCTGAGGCTCCCAAACGTCTGTATTCCATGTCGAGTTCCTGTTCTGCGCTGCGTGAGCGTGTTGTCGGGAGAAGACATGAGCCATTCACCGTGGTTTGCGAAGGCGGGTGTTTCGACTATCGTCCATAAGCAGAACTTAGAGATAAACACCTATGGACCGCTTCGCGGCAATGGCCACCTTTGTGCGGGTGGCGGAACTGGGCAGCCTGTCGGCGGTTGCCCGTGAGCTCGGCCTCACCCAGCCGGCCGTGAGCCAGCAGATCGCAAGCCTCGAGCGCCATCTCCGCACTCGCCTGTTTCATCGCAGCACGCGAAAGCTGACGCTGACGGCGAGCGGGGAGACCTACCTCGCCCGGGCCCGGCAGATCTTGGACGAGGTGGCGGAGGTCGAGGAAGACCTCCTCTGTCTCTCAAGCGAACTCAAGGGCAGTCTGCGCGTGCAGGCGCCCAGCGGACTGGGCCAGAAATACCTTGCTCCGCTCATTGTGGAGTTCCACCGCGAACATCGGGGTCTCACGGTCGAGCTGATCCTCGGCGACCATGTCGCTGATCTGATTGGAGAAGGCGTGGACGTGGCGTTCCGTCTCGGAACACTCGCCTCCGCAAGTCTCGTTGCGCGGAAGCTCGGATCCGTATCGCGCATCCTCGTTGCTTCACCGGGCTATGTCGCGGCCCATGGGAATCCGGCAACTCCGGACGAGCTGACCCGGCACGACCATGTCCGCTTTAGCTGGACGTCTGCGGGCGAGCATCTGACCCTGATCGGTCCTCAGGGTCCGGTCACGGTTGCTGTCAGATCGAGCTTTCGGGCCAATAATTCGTTCGTTCTCGTGCAGGCGCTGCGATCAGGACTCGGCGTCGGCGGTGTGCAACTGCCACTAGTCCAAGACTTGCTCGAGAACGGCGAGCTGGTGCGGGTCCTGGAAGACTATGCCTATCCACCGATGGATCTGCATGCGGTGTATTCGTCAGGGCGGTTTGTCCCCCGTAAGGTCCGTGCTCTTGTAGAGCATCTCGTTACGGGTCTGGCGCAGGTTCCTGGACTGGAGCTGCCACCGCGTTCTACCGCATGGTGATCGTGAGGCGAGGACCCACTTCGTTGCCTCAGACAAGGCGCGGAGCGTTGGTTGTGTTTGACACCAGATGCTGCATCACCGCAGTCCTCAAGTGCATGAACTGCGCGCTCTCGCGTTCGACTGTTCGCCATTAGATCCAGCCGCGATTTTGGACCCCGACCCGCGAGGACTTCGCCCTTCTCGCTCTTCGGCACGTTTGGAGAAGTCGAACGTCCGTCCAAGTTCCGCCGCAACCTCATCGAAGAAGCGGCCAATAACACCCAGCCTCGTTTCATGGTATCGGCCCGAGAGGAATTCCGGCAGGTGATGTCATGATGATCTTTTTCGACGTTGATGGGGTGCTCATCGACGGCTGGCATGCAAACAACACGTTGCGCAAGCCATGGGACGCGATGATCGAGGCCGATCTCGGAATCGACCGCGAGGCCTTCCAGAAACTGTTTTTTGGCGCTCCCGGTAGCCGATCCGCGTCGCCGATGTTTGAGTGCGTCTCGGGTCGCCTCGATTTGAAAGACGCGTTGGCCGAAGCTCTTCCGCAGGTGGGCTACGACGGCAGCGTAGACGATTTCATGCGCTACTGGTTCGAGAAGGATTCGAACGTGAATGCGGATGTTATCAGCCTGGTCGAGGAGATCAGGGAACGCAGCGGAGCACCGATGTTCGTTGCGACCGGGCAGGAGCACAACCGCGCTCACTACCTCTGGAATGAGCTGGGTTTCTCAAGGCTCTTTGACGGAATTTTCTACAGCGCCAAAATCGGGTACGCAAAGAACGATGTACGGTTCTTCGAAGCAATCAATCGCTCGCTTGGGATCAGTGCGGGGGAGCGACCGTTGTTCTTCGACGATCAGCCTGAGATTGTTGACCTGGCGAGGAGCGTCGGTTGGGACGGGGCCGCCTTCACGTCGATAAAGGATATTCAGGAACATCCCCGGTTGCGGCACCTGTGGCCTTGAGTGGGGGCGTTCACGTCCGTGAATGTGCGCGAACACCTTCGACAGACGGATGCCGCGATTTTCCGTTCTCTTGCGAATTGATCTGCAACGCGGACCGGACCGTCCAGACGGCCTAGATCGCCAGAACTGCATAGGAACAACTTTGACGCGCCTGCGCATTTCGACCTAGTTTACCTGCCGAGCCGGGTCTCGTCATGCACCTGCGCGCGCCCGGCGCGCGACATGCTCAGCCCGTCGACATGTCGAGCAGCCATTTCCGTTTTCGATGCGTCGTTAGAGAGAGGAATGGATCATGAGCCACGATGTGTCCCGAGACAACGAGCTAAGCGAGGATCGATCGGCAGCAGGCTTGAGCCGCCGCAATATCCTGCTTGCCGGCACTGCCATGGCGGCTGCAACCGTCACTGGGGCACCGGCAGCTGCGCAGACGCAACTCGCGCGTCCGACGCCAGCGAGCCCGCCCGGACAGAAGCCGAACATCCTGGTCATTTGGGGTGATGACATCGGCATCGCAAACATCAGCGCATATTCCAACGGCCTCATGGGTTACGAGACCCCGAACATCGATCGCATTGCCCGCGAAGGCATCCGGTTCCAACACTATTACGGCGAGCAATCCTGCACCGCCGGGCGGGCCGCCTTCCTCACCGGCCAGCACGGCATTCGCACCGGGTTGACCAAGGTCGGCTTTCCCGGCGCGCCGATGGGCATGAGCCAGCTGGATCCGTCGATTGGAGGATTGCTCAAGAATCTCGGATACGCCACCGGCCAGTTCGGGAAGAACCACGTTGGTGATCGGAATGAGTCGCTGCCCACCGTGAACGGCTTCGACGAGTTCTTCGGCAATCTTTACCATCTCAATGCCGAAGAAGAGCCGGAACTTCCCGATTATCCAAAAGACCCCTCCTACAAAGCTAAGTTCGGGCCGCGCGGTGTCCTCAGGTGTAAGGCGAGCGACATCGACGATCCCACGATCGATCCACGCTTCGGAAAGATCGGCAAGCAAACGATCGAAGACACGGGTGCGCTCACCAAAAAGCGCATGGAAACGATCGACGATGAAACGTCGGAAGCCGCTATCGCCTATATGAAGCGGCAGCAATCGTCCGGAAAACCGTTCTTCGTCTGGTTCAACAGCACGCGGATGCACCTACGCACGCATGTTCGACCGGAGCGCCGCGGGCGCTATACTCATGGCGACAGCGAATATATCGACGGCATGATGGAGCACGACGATATCGTCGGAAACCTACTGAAATCTCTCGACGACATGGGCATCGCCGAGAACACAATCGTCGTCTACTCGACCGACAACGGGCCTCACATGAACACGTGGCCCGACGGAGCCATGACATGGTTTCGCAGCGAGAAGAACACCAATTGGGAAGGTGCCTTCCGTGTGCCCTGCTTGGTACGATGGCCGGGCGCGATCCAGCCTGGCACGGTGACCAATGAACTCATGAGCCACAATGATTGGATCCCCACGTTCTGTGCGATCGCGGGCGAGCCGGACATCGTGAACAAGCTCAAGGGGGGCTATACGGCGAACGGAATCAACTACAAGGTTCACTTGGATGGCTACGATCAATCCGCTTTCCTGCGCAATGTAAGCGGCAGCGCAGCGAACAATAACGGTGCCAAAACCGCGCGTAACAAATTTTTCTATTCCGACGATGACGGCCTGCTGGTCGGGATGCGTCAGGGCGACTACAAATACGTCTTCTCGGAGCAGCGGAAAGAGGGGACGATGGCCGTGTGGGCCGAACCCTTCACGACGCTCCGTCTGCAGAAGATTTTCAACCTGATGCAAGATCCGTTCGAACGCGCCGACATCACATCCAACACCTTCTGGGATTGGCAACTCAATCACGTCGGAAGCGCCTACGGGATGATGGACGAGGTGTTCCAGTTCGTGGCGACGTTCAAGGAGTTTCCCCCGCGCTCGTTCCCACCGAGCTTCAATCCGGCAAACATCCTCGAAAGCATGATGGACGAAATCAAGACTAAAAAATCACTGAGCGAAGGGTTGGACCTCGAGCGCATTCGCGGCGGTTTGAACCGCATGATCCAGGAACAACTCCAGGCTCCGCGATAATCGACAACTGGTTTTACCAAGCTGTCTTGAAGTGGTCCGCCTGCCGATCGGTGGCAGGCGGGCACTTCGTAAGCAAGTCGCGCGAGGTCCGAACGCCCATCGCGCCACGTAGTCGGGAAAGATGCCCGGCAGCGGCGGGAGGTTGCCGGTCAGATCGCGCCCCGACTCGAAACAGATTGCGTTCAACACGAGGGCACATCTTGAGCGACTCCTCCGTTGCTCCAGTGGCTATAATAGGCATATGATCCCGCGGACGGACTGCGCGATCGGCATTCTACCATGCGCAACTGCGATGAGGTGGTCCGTCATCAGAAGGAATCATCGAAGCAGGTTTTTGCATTCGACCAGGAATCTGGAACTTGCGCGCAAAATTGCTGGCGTCGGTAAAAACCGATCTCCGCTCCGATTCGTCGGAGCCCCCGCTGACGATGCATCTCATAGTGACAGAGGAACTCGATTATGAATCTCAATTATCTGGTCCATGCGGCATTTCTGCTGACAGGGATCGCGGTGGCGTCTGGCCAAGCCGTGGCACAAGACGCGGCCAAGAAGACTCACGTCCCTCTTCAGAAAACCATAGGGGTGGCCACCGCGACCGCGCCGGAGCCGTCGCTTGCTGTCATCAATTCGGCGGGGGCTCGCCTCGAAGGCGATAAACTCATCCTGACCGGCGTCTCGGCAAACTCGATTGTGTTTGCCGACCGCCCGGTCCGCGCCGCCGGACACGTGACGACAGAACAGTTCATCATGCAATGGGATCAAGGCAAGGACAGTTTCGCCATCGATCCACCGAATGCCACCATATCGGTGCTGGGTGGGAATGGATCGGATGTGGCCGACGCAGTCGTGACCCTGAAATCCGCCAAGCTGGAAGGCACCACGCTCACCTTCGATGTCGCCATCCTCGAAGGAAAGCTCAACGGCGCGACCGGACCCGCCGCCTTGTTCATTGACTTCTTTGCGGCTCGGTGGGGCGGCGCTGGCGGTTTCCACGGTGTCGCCGCTGGCGGAGGATATCGCGGAGGCGCCTACTGGCATGCTCCCGTTTATCGCGGCGCCTGGTACGGTGCGGGCGCTGGGGCTGCTGTAGGAGCGGCTGTCGCGGGCGCGGCGGTCGGAGCTGCGGTCGCAGCACCGTATTATAACCCCTACGCTCCCCCGCCGCCTCCGCCGTGCGGCTATTATCCTTATCCCCGTTGCTATTGAACGCTTCGAACGAACCGACGCACAACCGAGCAAATGAGTGCAGAGTCGCGAAACCATCGCGACTCTGACGTTCTGGCCGCACTCCGTTGCCTTGCCGCCGCGCCGACCTTTTTTTCGCTCCCCAGCGGAGTGTTGCATGGCGCGCGACTGAGCACGGCAGCTCCCCTTCAGCGAAGCGACTTCGGAATACGGCCTGCGAGGCGTTCAACATCGCCCGTTACAATGTTGAAGGCCCCAGCCGCGAAGTCGTTCTGGATGCTCACTCAACTGTTGACGACATTCTCAGGCAATTCGGCTTTAGCCATGCCTGCCCGCAACGCATCAGCCGGAACCGCAACAAAGCCGAGCGGCTTGCCTGTGCTGAGGCGGCGCACGCGTCCTCGATGAATTAGGGAGGACACAACGATGCGGATTCTCTGAATTGACGCAAAGAGTCTGATTGCAACAAGCTTGGCTGTCGTAAATGATGCGATAGGAGGGCCAAGCATGTCGATCATCGAACCTACCACTGAGCAACTCGACAATCTCGTTGCTCCTTATCTTGCGCAACAGTCCCAGGGACTCGGGTTCGCAATCGGATATGTCGGGCCTGACTTCCAGAACATTTACCTTGCGGGGAATCTCCTCAACCAGAACGGCTTCGCGCTGCCTTTCACCAGCGACACCCCGTTCGAGATTGCATCCGTCTCAAAGACATTCACCGCAACGCTCTATGCCCTTCTCATCCAGCAGGTCACGGATCCCTCCCCAGTCGTTGGTGACTTTGGCCTCGATATCGCGCAGCAATTCAACGCGATCCCGCTTGTGTCGTTGATCAACTACACATCGGGCCTGCCGACGGATAACGCGAACGCCCGGGACTATCTCCCATACCTGGCACAGCCGTATTCAACGCAAGGCATGCTCGGATATCTCAGCATGAATGCCCTTCATCCCCAAGTGCCGGATGCGACTTATCGTTATTCAAACTTGGCATTTGGCATCATGGGAGCCGTTCTTCCCACGATCGCAGGTGAGGGCAGTACGTTCGAGAATCTGGCCGCAACCTACATCTTCGATCGGCTCTCGATGTCGTCGAAATTCTTCGATGAGGTAAGAATCAATCATCTGCCGCGAGGCTTCGATTACTCTCAGAATGTGGCCTCACCTGTTCAACCGGGGTGGCCATTCTTCCCGGCCTATAACGGCGCCGGCGGTATCGTTGCCTCGCCAAACGACATGATGACATGGCTCCGGTTTAACATGGGACTTCAAACGGATCCGATCCTGTCCCCGCTGCTCCCGGCACTTCAGTCGCCCTCAACGACGGTAACGACCCCGTGGAAGGATAGTCTCGGTCTCGGGTGGTTCCTGACACCAGAGACAACCGACACCTTCGCGTGCGTCTGGAAGGACGGCGACTTGGCGGGATATTCGAGTTTCATGGCATTCCTGCCTAGCTCCGATCCCGGCACAGATGCATCACAGGCTGGAGTATTCTTCCTGTCGAATGCCGGCGGTTTGTTCAACGGGGATGCGGAGATCAGCGCCTACATATCTTACAACGTGCTGAGAATCATGCAGGGCCTCGAGCAGACAGAAAACTCGCGGAGCTTTCCGCGGTCCAGCATCTCTCGTCATGTGGGCGCGACTTCTTGAGGGAACTACCCCTATCAGTTCATGCGAGCCGCACGACGCTTCTCAAGCGCGTTCAATACTGCGCATGGCGAGCCGTCACGGCTTGGCCTGCACCCGAGACAATAAGCCTGCCTCTGAAAGAGGGAGCTGCCGCGCGAACCAAGATGGACGATGCCTCTGACGTCAAGTCGTTGAGATCATGAAGATAATAATCAACACGCTCCGATGGACCAGAAATCGCGTGGCTGCGTATGGATCACTTGGATTTGGCCAGGTATAGCGTCTGGCCAAGAAAGGCGTGAGATGATTTTTTTGTTGCGGGTTGCGTAACAATATATCTCACAAGACGAAGTGCACGGGGCTAGTCAATTTTACTGGACCACTTGGCGTACATTGAGATTCAAAGCATTTTTCGCGCGGATTGGACGGCTCTCTATTCATTGTGGACTTGCGCATTTGTGCCGCGCTTGTAGGTTGGTGCCAACGACCTGACGGCTAATTCTAGTGGCGTGCATTTGGTGCCGGTGAAGACGTGCGCAGTGAAGGTGATGCGATGAGCCAAACAGCCGTTGAACCGAAGACTGTGATGCAGAAGTTTCTCGACGTCGTCGAGAGGGTCGGGAATATGGTCCCGCACCCAGTCGTGATCTTCCTGATCCTCATCGCCATCGTCATCGTCCTGTCGCACCTTCTGAGCCTGATGGGTACGGCGGTGACGCTTGAGAGAATCAACGCCGAAACCCACGAGATCGAACAAGTCACGACCGAGCTGCGAAGTTTGCTCAACGTCGATGGCATCCGCTTCATGTACAGTTCGCTAATTCCGAACTTCATGAATTTCACCGCCGTCGGTCTGATGATCGGGGCCATGATCGGCGCGGGCGTCGCCGAGGAATCGGGGCTCGTCAACGCGCTGATCCGCAAGTTGGTCATGGTGTCGCCAGCCTGGGCATTGACCTATATCCTGTCGTTCGTCGGCATCCTCTCGAGCATTGCGGCCGACGCGGGATATCTCGTTTTGATTCCGCTGGCCGGCATTGCGTATATCAGCGTGGGACGTCATCCCCTTGCAGGATTGGCACTCGGTTTTGCCGCCGTCGCCGGCGCCTTCACGGTCAACATGCTGATCAAGCCGCTTGATGCCGTCCTTGTCGAGTTCACCAACGACGCGATCCATCTGGTGGATCCGAACAAGTCGATCGGTCTGGCTTCCAACATCTGGTTCTCCATCGCGTCGGTCCTGTTCCTGACGGTGGTCATCGCCTTCATCACGGATCGCATCATCTCGCCGCGCTTGGGGACTTACGAGCCGGACCAGCATGCCGGTCTCGCCAAACCAGCTGAAAGCGGAGAACTCTCGGCCGCGGAAAGCCGCGGTTTGAGATTTGCCCTCATGGGACTGATCGGTCTTGTGATCGTCTTTGGCTTCTTGACGGTGCCGGCCGGGGCGCCTCTTCGGAACCCGGACACCGGTGAGCTCATCGGCAACTCGCCCTTCATGAATGGCCTCATCGCGCTCATCATGCTGACGTTCCTTGTCACCGGATGGATGTACGGGATCGGCGCCAACACAGTCAGGACGCTCACCGACGTCATCAAGGCGATCGAGAAAGCCATCACCGGTCTCGGCGGCACGATTTTCCTGTTCTTCGTGCTGAGTCAGTTCGTTTCCTATTTCACCTACACGAACATGGGAACGGTCATGGCGTTGAAACTGGCGGAGGTCTTGCAATCGGCGAATATCGGAGCCCTGCCGTTGCTGATCGGCTTCATCGTCGTCGTCGCGATCATCGATCTGCTGCTCACCGGCGCCATCGCCAAATGGGCCATCTTCGCGCCGATCTTCGTGCCGCTCCTGATCAAGCTGGGCGTGGAGCCCGAAGCGGTTCTCGCGGCCTATCGCGTTGGCGACTCGCCGATGAATGCGGTCACGCCGCTGAACGCCTATTTCGCGCTCGTTGTCGGATTTGCGCAGAAATACGACAAGAATGCCGGCGTCGGCACCATCGTGTCGCTCATGCTGCCATATGTCATGTGGATGTTCGTCCTTTGGACGGTTCTCTTCGCCATCTGGCAGTGGCTCGGATTGCCGTGGGGACTCTGAGTGCGCGTTGGCGGTCGACGTGGCGGCGCGCCGACTTTCGTGACGTGAAGCCTAAGGGATGAGATCATGAGCGAAACCAATATCCCTCTCGATGCGAAAGCGGCCGAGGATCGGCTGATGCGGTATCTCGCGATCGAGGGCGTTACGGGTCATGAGGCGAATATTGCTGCTGCGGTTTCGGCGGACCTGCAGGCGCTCGGAGTGCCGGCATCGGCGATCCGCTTCGACGATGCCAACACGCGCATCCCGGTGCCGACGGAAACGGGAAACCTGATTGTCGATCTGCCCGGGACCCGACCAGGACCGCGGCTTCTATTCGCGACGCACCTCGATACGGTTCCGTTATGCGCCGGAGCAAAGCCAAAACGCGAGGGTGACCGCATCGTCTCCGATGGATCAACCGCTCTTGGCGGGGACAACCGAACTGGCTGCGCTGTTCTTGTCACGCTCGTGGAGACGCTTCTGAAGCAGAAGCTGCTACATCCGCCGATCACGCTGCTGTTCACGGTGCGTGAGGAGAGCGGTCTACACGGCGCCCGCGAACTCAAGCCTGCGGACCTCGGCGGGGCTACGATGTGCTTCAACGTGGACGGCAAATTGCCCTCCGAGTTGCTCATCGGGGCCGTGGGCCAGGAGAATTGGGAAGTCGAAATCAAAGGCAAGGCGGCGCATGCCGGAGTCGCCCCCGAAAAGGGCATCTCCGCAACCTTGGTGGCAGCGGTCGCCATCACCGATGCACACCGCGCGGGCTGGTTCGGCAAGGTCGTCAAGCCGGATGGCAACGGTACCAGCAATGTCGGCATCTTCGGCGGCAGGGATGGCCAGCCTGCCGGCGATGCGACGAATGTCGTCACCGACTACGTCTACGTCAAAGGCGAGGCTCGCAGTCCGGAAGCGGCCTTTGCTGCCAAAATTGCGGATGGCTACAAAGACGCGTTTGCCAAGGCGCAGGGCGAAATAAAGGACGCTGGCGGAGTGACCGCGGAGGTCAGGTTCGAACACTCCGCCGCCTACCCGCCCTTCAAGCTCGACGAGACCAGCCCGGCGGCCGCGCGTGCAGCCGAGGCGGTCAAGCGGCTTGGGCTGCAGCCGACTTTTCTATTCTCGAATGGTGGATTGGACGCCAACTGGCTCGACAAGCACGGCGTCCCGACGGTGACGATCGGTGCCGGACAGCATGAAATTCATACTGTGAATGAATATGTCGAACTGTCGGAATTTCGGCAGGGTTGCATGCTCGCAATCACCTTGGCCACGCTGGACAATTGACGTACGCGACGCATCCGATCCCTCGTATGCCGAGGATCCTGTAGCGGTGTCGCCGCCTCTGCACTGGAGGAGCGATGGCGCTGACGTGGCACGAAGAACAGCAGATTGAACGGGTTGTGAGCGGTCCACCAGGATGCGACGAGCCCAAGGCGGTGACCCTGCATGAACCGTAAGCCGCTCGGCCATCGGGCGCTAAACTGTTTTTATTTCCAGTTCATTGTCGGGTGGGCTTTGAGCCTCCCGGCTGTCGCGTGCTTGTCCGGTCTCGTTAAGTTGAGATGAAGCATCGCGGCGGCTCGAATTCTTACCGGCCTCGTTCACTTTCACCGCATCAGAGCGTTCTTAGCCCTGACCGCCTGCACCCCATTAAAAGCGCCAGATCAAAGGAACATAAAACGTCGCGATGACAAAGAACCAGAGCAAAAGCGGGAGCCCAAGCTTCCAATAATCTCCGAACTTGTAGCCTCCAGGCGCCATCACCATCAGGTTCGTGGGGGTGGCAATCGGCGTCAGAAAAGCGGCTGCCGCAGCCACGGCGACGCTCATGAGAACCGGTCTCGGAGAAACGCCGATGCTGTTGGCTGCAGCGACGGCGATCGGGATCACGATCAGTGCAGTCGCCGTGTTGCTGATCAACTGCCCGAGAATGGCGGTCAAGAGGAACAAGCCGGCCAACAGGGCATATGGACCCGCATCCCCCACCAACGCGACCAGCGTTTCGGCCATCACGCCGGCCGCGCCGGTCTGATCCATCGCTGTCGAGAGCGGCATCATCGCACCTACCAGTATGACCGTCGTCCAGTGGATGGCGCGAAACGACTGATCGACGGTCAACACACCCGCCAATATCATGGCGCCGGCCGCCAGAATTCCCACGATAGCCGGCGGCACCAGGCCCGTGGCCAGCAGGATGACCATGATGACCAGAATCGCGATCGCCTGCTTTGCACCCGCGCCCAGGGGGATAGCTTGCCGACGCACGAGATCAGGCGAGTTGACGACGAGGACGTCAGGATCGTTCAGGTGCAAGTCGAGTGCCTTCCACGTCCCCTGCAGCAGCAACGTATCGCCCGCCTGCAGCATGACCCTGTCCGGACCAATGTCCGCGCCCTGGCGCTGCACCGCCATGATGATCAGATCACCACTCTCCGTAATCATGCCGGGAAATACGGACGCGCCGATCATGCCGGAGCGCGGCGGTATGATGACTTCGGCAAGGCCGGATTCCCGGTTGAAAAGCGTTTCCTGGAGATCTGCGGTGATGCTCTCCTGCCGGAACGCCAAGTGCTTCCCCGCCGCGAACGCTGCGGCCGAATCTGCATCGCCGCGCAGGATGATGTAATCGCCCTCGGCGATGGCGGGCCGGCGGAGCGGGCCTCCTTCATCGCCCGCTTGAATGCTCACGAACTGAAGGTTGGCGAACTCGCTGAGGTCGAGCGACGCGGGCGAGTTGCCGATTAGGGATGAGCTGCCGCGCACCCGCATCTGGAACATTCCACTGCTGAGGCCATACTGCTCGACGAGCGTTTGTGCATGCTTGCTGAAGTCGGAGGGGATCGTAGGGCCGCCGCGATGCGGCAGAAGGCGCTCTCCAAAAACGATGATGATCACCATGGTGCCGATCAGCAGAGGGACGCCAACGAGGGTGAACTCGAAGAACCCGAACCGGCCCAAACCGGCTTCGAGTGCCGCATTGGAGACGAGCACATTGACGGGTGTGCCCGTCAAGGCAAGCATCGACCCTGCATGAGCCGAGAAGACGAGAGGCATCAGGAGTTGGGACGGCGCACGCTTCAGGCGAACCGCCATCACAACGACCACCGGCAGCAAAGCCGCCACGGCACCGTTCACGCTGATGAGGGCCGTCAGGAAGGAGACCAGCAGCATCGTCAGGACGAGCAGCCGGGTGCGGCTGTCCATCCCCGCCTTGGCGATGAGAAGTTGCCCGGCCCAGGTCGTGACACCCGTGGCTTCAAGGCCCGCGCTGACGACGAACAGGGTGGCGATGAAAATAACGGCCGGATCGCCGAGGCCGCTCAGAGCGTCATCAAGCGATAGAACGTCGGTGGCGTAGAGAGCAAGGGCCGTCGCCATCGCCACGACAACGACGGGAAGGCGGTTCCAGACAAAAAGAACGACCGCGCCAATGATGATGATTGCCGTGATTGTAATGTCGCTCAAGGCGATATCTCCTCGGCGTGAAACGGGCCAACAACTGGCATGCCTCGAAACAGTTGCCCATCGTCGTCGAACCAAGGGTCATGAAGCGTCGTGCCTTGGCCAGCCGGCAGTATCGGGCCAGACCCAAGGTCGCCGCTGCAAGGCTCAAGGTCAAGCTGTTCCGCGCGTCGCGAGACATCCGCCTGCCAACGCTCCGCCGCGGTCAAGTCGCGATCAAGCCCGGTTTCCGCCGCGTACTTGGCCGCCTCCGCTGTGCGACGGCTTCGCAGACCTCGCAATCAATCAACGGCTGCTCACGGCCGAGGCGGCTTTTGGATTGAGCAAAGGCATTGGAAGCCTCGCGGCCCGTGACGATTCACGCGTTGCAATTCAACGATATGACATCTGCGATTGCCAAATCCGGCGTAATTGGCTATGTGTTCGTCGGATTTCATTCGAACGAGGGAGGATTGCATGGCATTTGAACGCTTGCTGACCGCGCCTCCCTGCATGTCCAGACGTTAGGTCGGGCAGCCGCGGGGCCCGCCGGGCTCTCCGCTTTCTCAATTCCCTTTTATCACAATCAGACATTTGAGCGCTGCCTTCGGCTTGATTTCACGTCGCCGAACGCTGCGCCTCTGTTCGGGAGAGGCTGCCGCGGGCGGCCTATTCATACGATGGTCCGCAAGTCCAAAAACGGGGATACGACCCGTGAAACGTTAGCGTTCGTCTTTCAGCACTGGCGCGGACACCCCCGCTATGTCGCGCTCATCGTCGCCACGATCATGATCTCGACCCTCGCCGACGTCTTCATGCCGCTCTTCGCCGGCCGGCTCGTCGACGCGATCGCGGCCGCCACCGGGGACCGCGACGCGGCTTTAGATGCCGCATTGATCGCTTTCGCGGGCATGACAGGGCTCGGTCTCGCGATGGTTGTCTTCCGGCATATTGCCTTTGTGGGCATTGTGGAACTGTCGCTACGGGTGATGTCGGAGGTGGCGCGCAATGCGTTCGCGCGAGTCCAGCGGTTTTCTGCGGATTGGCACGCCAACAGCTTCGCGGGTTCCACCGTGCGGAAGATCACGCGTGGCATGTGGGCGCTCGATTTGCTCCACGACACGATCCTGCTCGCGCTTTTGCCGTCATTGATCGTGCTCGGCGGCTCGATGGTGCTGCTCGGCATGCATTGGCCGGTCATGGGCACCGTGGTTGCAATCGGCAGCGCGGCTTACATCCTCATGACGGTGCTCTTATCGACGCTCTATGTCGCGCCGGCAGCCCGACTTGCCAACACCTGGGACACGAAAGTCGGCGGCACACTAGCCGACGCCCTGAGCTGCAACGCCGTGGTGAAAGCCTTTGGCGCGGAGGAGCGAGAGGATCTGCGTCTGTCCTACGTATTGGGCAAATGGCAGAGCCGTACCGCAAGGATCTGGCAACGGGCCACCAACAGCGGCACGCTGCAGCTGATCGCCCTTGTCCTCATCCGCGCCTCGATCATCGGCACGGCGTTGTGGCTGTGGTGGAACGACCGCGCGACGCCGGGGGACCTCACCTATGTGTTGACGACCTATTTCGTGATCCACGGTTATCTGCGGGACGTCGGAATGCACGTCAACAATCTGCGCCGCTCCGTCAACGACATGGAGGAATTGATCGCGATTCATCGTGAGGCATCCACCGTCGAAGATCGCATCGGCGCTTCGCCCATGATCATTCAGGCGGGAATGATCGTCTTCGACCGTGTGACGTTTCACTATTCCGGCCACGCGACGGCGCTTTATCGGGATTTGTCGTTGACGATCCGTGCAGGCGAGCGCGTGGGATTGGTCGGACCGTCCGGCTCGGGTAAAACCACGCTCGTCAAACTGATTCAGCGCCTGCACGACGTGACGAGCGGGCGCATTCTCATCGACGGGAGAAATATAGCCGACGCCCGGCAATCATCGTTGCGCGCACAGATTGCGATCGTGCAGCAGGAACCTATCCTGTTTCATCGCACCCTCGCGGAAAACATCGCCTATGCGCGTCCTGGTGCGTCAACCGCGGATATCGAACGCGCAGCCAAGCTCGCCCACGCGCACGAATTCATTACACGTCTCCCGAAAGGCTATGCGACTCTTGTCGGCGAGCGCGGGGTGAAACTCTCAGGGGGCGAACGTCAACGCGTTGCCATTGCCCGCGCCTTTCTGGCCGATGCACCGATCCTCATTCTCGACGAGGCGACCGCCGCGCTCGATTCGGAATCGGAAACACTGATTCAAGAGGCGATGGAACGCCTGATGAATGGGCGCACGTCGATTGTAATCGCGCACCGCTTGTCCACGGTGCGCGCCCTCGACCGTATTCTGGTGTTCGATGCGGGTCGGATCGTGGAACAGGGCAATCATGCAAGCCTTTATCGGCTCGACGGCTTGTACCGACGTTTGTGCGACCATCAAGGACTGGAATTCAAGCGGCAGCCGAATGCCAGATCAAAGCTCAGTAAAGCGTGACCGACCGCTCGTCACGAACACGATCCGCCGCCGGGATTATTGATCTGGCGCGTCTGTCACCAGTCTCGATGGAGAACAAAATGACGCAAAATATGTATGACAAGCCGGAGTTCTTTGCCGGGTACAGTCAGCTGGGCCGCTCTGTGCACGGGCTCGACGGCGCTGCTGAATGGCCTGCCATCCGTGCCCTCATTCCGGATCTCGCAGACCTGAGGATTGTGGATCTCGGATGTGGCTTCGGCTGGTTCTGCAGGTGGGCGCGAGAGAACAGTGCTGCGCACGTTCTCGGACTGGACGTATCCGAGAACATGATCGCTCGAGCCAAGGCAGATACCACGGATCCTGCCATAGACTATGCGATCGCCGACTTGGAACACTTTGAGTTGCCGGAGGCGTCGCTCGATTTCGTCTATAGTTCTCTTGCAATTCACTACATCGAAAATCTCGATAGGCTCGTGAAGACGGTGTACCGGGCCCTTATTCCTGGCTCGCGTTTCATTTTCACCATCGAGCATCCGATTTACATGGCTCCGATGAACCCCGGTTGGTCGATCGACAACGAAGGCTGCAAGACGTGGCCAGTCAACCGCTATTCCGTAGAGGGTCCGCGCACGACGGATTGGCTGGCCAAAGGGGTGATCAAGCAGCATCGAACCATGGGCACGACGTTGAACACCCTGATCGAGACAGGTTTCACGATCCGCCACGTTCAGGAATGGAAACCAACTTCTGAGCAAATTGCCGCAAACCTGGATCTGGCCGAGGAGTTGGAAAGGCCGATGATCCTATTGATCGCTGCCCAGCGGTAGTCCGGTTCGTTATCGAGAAATCACACGACCTCACGCTTCGCGAGTCCGGACCGATCCGGGCCTGGCAGCCTGAAGACCACACCAGAGTCCCGCGATAGTGATTGCGGCGAAGAGCCAGGCCGTTCCGAGAGTGCTCGCTCCAACATCTCGCAAGAGAGAAACCGCAAGCGGCCCTAGCGCCGCGCCAAGGTAGCCGATGCTTTGGGCCATGCCAGACAGCATGGCGGCCGCCTCCGAGGTGGGCGAGCGGAGTGAGATGAACAGGAGCGCGAGGCCGAACATCCCGCCCTGTCCGAGGCCAAGCACAAGACCCCAGAATGGCGTCGTCGCAACGGGTCCGTAAAGCAGGCCCATGAAGCCGGCAAGGGCAGCAGCGAGGACCGCCAGCACAAGCTTTCCGGCAGAAAGGCGCCTCGTTGCGAGAACGGGCGTCAACAGCGCCGTGACAGTCTGCGCCACGATGGACAACGACGTAATCATTCCCGCATTGATCACATCAATACCGCGATCTCGCAGCAATGTCGGCAGCCAACCGAGGACGATAAATGCGAGTGCGGCCTGCAGGCCCATGAATCCGGTAACGTACCAGGCGGTCTTGTCGCCGAACAGCATCGAGAAGCGGGGCAGGCGACCAGCCTTGTGCGCGGTGTCGCCTCGGGCGGCGAACATGCCCCAAAGGATCGCCGCCGCCACCGCCGGCAGGCACCACGCCGCAAGGGCAACGTTCCACGAGCCGACAGAGCGTTCAAGAATTGGCGTAAAGCCGGCAGCGACGGCGCCGCCCACGCTCAACACCATGGTATAGAGGCCCGTCATCAAGCCTAGTCGATGGGAGAAGTCGCGCCGGATGATGACTGGCAGCAGCACGCCGACCACCCCGATCGCCGCGCCTCCCGCAAGCGTACTGACAAGGAGCGCAAGCCGGGAATCGATGATGCGCAGACCCAACGCCGCAGTCAGGAGCACGAACATGGCGAAGATCGCCTTCTCGATCCCGAACCGCGCCGACAACAGCGGCGCGAGCGGGCCGAACACGCCGAAACACAGGACCGGAATCGTGGTGAGAATGCCCGCCCAGAAGCTGTTGATCCGAAGGGTGCCCTGAATCTCAGACAACACCGTCGCGAGGCTCGTCAGAGCTGGTCGCAGATTGAACGCTGCGACCAGCAGGCATAGCCCGACAAATCCTGCAAGCTGCAGAATCGGCGATGCGGTTGATCTCGGAACAGGTCGTTCCTGCTGCATGTCGAATACTCGACCGGCCATGAGCCGGCTCTCCCGGACAGTGAGCCCGAGATGGGATCGGGGAAGGGAACTGACGGGCGCGTGCCGCGGCCCGCCGGATCGTCGAACTAGTGCTCGATTTGATCCGTCGCCCGTGTGTGCTTCCAGAACATTTTCGGCGTATCGAGCATGTGTCGGAAGCCTGTGCGATCGAGCATGGCCTCGGTCTCGCGCTGCGCATCGTCAAGGACCTCGTCCTCGTCGACGAACAGAGCCTCACGGTTTTGCAGCGCGATGCGGCCATCGACGATGACCGTGTGGACGTCGTTGCCGTTGGCGAAATAGATCAGCCGCGAGACCGGCATGTTGAGCGGATAAAGGTGCGGGCGGCGCATGTCCACCAGAACGACGTCGGCCTTCTTGCCGACTTCGAGCGAGCCGATGTCCTCTTGCATTCCAAGTGCCTTGGCGGCGTCGATGGTGCACATCTCCAAGACACGGCCCGGTGGCAACCAGGTCGGATCCTTAAAGAACGTGCGATGGTAATGCATGCATTGCTGCATGTGGCGGAACATGTCGCCCGATCGATCCGGCGCGGTGGCGTCAGAGCCGATGCAGACATTCGCCCCAGCATCGAGAAGCTCCGGCACCGGGCAGCGGCCGAGGATGGACGCGATCGCGCTCGGATTATGCGCGATGCTGGTTCCGGTATCGGCGACGATACGGATCTCCTCCGCCGTCAGATCGGTCGAATGGGAGAGCAGCGCGTTCGGGCCGAGAATTCCGAGCTCCTGCGCGTAGGCGACGCTGCCTTTGTTGTGACCGTCCTGCGTGAAGACGAGGCCGCGTTCGCGGGCAAGCCCCGCAACCTTTACCGCCTGATCCCGTGCCTTCGCGAGATTGTCGGCGCCGAGGGTGTCGATATGCTCCGGGCGTAACGTCGGGGTGATCAGCGCGATGTTGAGGCGTCCGCCGTGGCTGCCGTGCCAAGTGTCGATCAGCTTCACGCATGTGTCGTATTGACGGTCGAAATCGACCGGGTATTCGGTGGCCTTGCCGTTCTCGATCCGCGCATAGGTGCGCGGGTGGGGCGGACGGGTCGGCCCGATGGCGACAAC
The DNA here is from genome assembly GCF_008757455.1 of Microvirga brassicacearum. Lineage (GTDB taxonomy): Bacteria > Pseudomonadota > Alphaproteobacteria > Rhizobiales > Beijerinckiaceae > Microvirga > Microvirga brassicacearum. The sequence continues at coordinate 598,588 of NZ_VCMV01000013.1, forward strand.
TGAGCGGGTGCCGACTTCGCGAACGCCTTCGCAATGGGCATCGCCGTAGATCGGATCGTCTGTGCGCAGGATGGTGTCGCCGCCACCAAGCAGCGACACACCGGTAGTGACGCCGAAGCGCAGGCGCTCGAGCGCCGCAAGGCGGGCTTCCGCGCGCCAGAAGTCCGGCGTCGACGCAACCGTGTAGGCGGCGTGACAGGCGTCGTACCACTGATCGCTGTCGCCGCCGCCCATGGTCTTGATCAGGCCATGGCCCGCATGGGCGTGACCATCGATCAGGCCCGGCATGACGATCTTGTTCCTGGCGTCGATCACAGTCACGGCCTGGTGGGCAGCCGTGACTTCGGCTGTGGTGCCGACGGCGACGATTCGGTCGTTCGTGATAGCGACAGCGCCGTTTTCGATGACCCGGCGGTCTTCATCCATCGTGACGACGATGCCGTTGGTGATGATGATGTCGGCCATTCAGGATTCTCCAGTCGTTCGGGCATTTTTCGGGTGGTTTACGCGACCTCTGTCTCGCCTCGAATGCGGTCGAGCGTGGGCACGAGCGACAGCAACTCCTGCGTATAGGGATGCTGCGGCGATTGAAAAAGAGCCTCGGCCGCCGCTTCCTCGACAAGCTTGCCAGACTTCATCACGGCGATGCGGTCGCACATCTGGCGCACCACCGCGAGGTCGTGGCTGATGAGAAGGAGGGTCAGGCCGGTCGCGTCGCGCAAGTCCTTCAACAGGTTGAGAATCTGCGCCTGCACCGAGACGTCGAGGGACGAGGTCGGCTCGTCGCAGACGATAAGACGGGGCCTGGCGCCGAGCGCACGCGCAATCGACAGGCGTTGTCGTTGGCCGCCCGAAAATGCGTGCGCGTAGCGGCCGGCCGAATCCGCATCGAGCCCCACGGCCTCGATGAGCTGCGCCACGTCGCTCTCGGCCTCGGCGCGGCTAGGGGCGAGACGATAGAACAGGATCGGCTCGGCAAGGATCGAACCGATGCGGATGCGGCTGTTGAGCGATGAATAGGGGTCCTGAAAAATCATCTGGATCGCCTGCCGCAGCGGCCCGACGCGGCGGATTCCACCCTCGCCGGCGACAGGCTTGCCCTGATACAGAACGCGGCCCGACGTCGGCTTGACGAGTCCGGCGACCACGTTGGCGATGGTGGTCTTGCCGCAGCCCGACTCGCCTACAAGGCCGAAAACCTCTCCGCTGCGCACCTTGAAGCTCACATTGTCGACCGCACGGAAGCGGTGGCCCTTCGATCCCGGGATCAGACCGCTGGTCACATAATCGACGCAGAGATTCTCGACCGACAGGATTTCGGATCCGTCGATTGTCGCGTCGGCGCGAAACGCCTTGGCGCGGATGGCTTCGCGCGCATCGGCCGCGCGACCCTTGGCCTCTTCGCCAACGACCGGAAAGCGGTCGAGCCGCATGTCGATGCGCGGCACGGCGCCGATGAGCGCTTTCGCATATTCGGCCTTGGGATGACGCAGCACTTCCGCGGTCGGGCCGCTCTCGACGACCTTGCCGCGATGCATGATGGTGACGCGGTCGGCGATCTGCGCCACCACGCCCATGTTGTGGGTGACGAGGAGAATGCCAATCCGGCGGTTATCGGCGAGATCGCGCAGGAGCTTGAGGATCTGCGCCTGAACCGAAACGTCGAGCGCAGTGGTGGGCTCGTCGGCCACCACCAGGGTGGGATCGCATGACAGGGCCGCCGCGATGACCACGCGCTGCCGCTGTCCGCCGGACAATTGATGCGGATAGGCCTTGAGACGGCGCTCCGGCTCGGGGATGCCCACGGCCTTCATCAGTTCGAGCGCGCGGACGCGAGAGGCAGCCCTGTCCATCTTGAGATGGGTCCGCAATGTTTCGGTGAGCTGGCTCTCGACCGTGAAGAGCGGATTGAGGCTCGTCATCGGATCCTGGAAGACAGCGCCCACGTCACGGCCGAGGACGACGCCATCGGCTGATCCGCTCGTTGGGTCGAGTAGCTTGCCGCCGATATGGATCGAACCGGAGGCGATGCGGCCAGGCTTTTCCAGAAGCCCCATGACGGCATTGCCGATAGTGGTCTTGCCGGCTCCGGATTCGCCGACGAGCGCGTGAATTTCACCGGGTTGGATGATAAGCGACGCGTTCTCGACGGCCGTGAAGAGGCCGCCGTTGGCGAGCGGGTATTCGACCCGGAGGTTGTCGATTTCGAGAACGGGCGGCTGTCGATTGCTCATCGTTTCACCCGCAATTTGGGATTGAAGCGGTCGCGCAGCCAATCGCCGACGACGTTTACCGCGAGAACAAGCAGCACGAGCGTGAGGGCCGGGAAGAGCGCGATCCACCAAATCCCGGAGAAGACGAATTCGTTGCCGATGCGGATCAGCGTTCCGAGCGACGGATAGGTCGGCGGCATGCCGACGCCGAGAAACGACAAGGTGGCCTCGGTCAGAACCGCGGCGGCTAGATTGATCGTGGCGATCACCAGTACCGGGCCCATGACGTTGGGCAAGATATGCCGCAGCATGATGCGGCGGCCGGGGAGGCCGATCACCTTGACGGCCTTCACATAATCCTTCGCGGTTTCCACCATGGTGGCGGCACGGACGGTGCGCGCATATTGCACCCATTCGTGGATCGCGATGGCGCAGATGAGGATGAGGGGCGCCCACTCGGCCGTGCCGGCCTGCGGAAACAGCGCGCGGGCGATTCCGCTGACGAGCAGCGCCAGCAGGATCGTCGGGAAGCTCAGGATCACGTCGCCGATGCGCATGATCAGCGCGTCGATCCGGCCGCCGAAATAGCCGGCGATGAGACCCAAGAAGACGCCGATGGAGGCCGCCAGCAGCACGGCGCCGCCGCCGATGGCGATCGACACGCGGGCGCCGTACATCATGGCGGACAGAAGATCGCGCCCCTGATTGTCGGTGCCGAGAAGGAACCGACTGTCGCCATCTGCTGTGAAGGCCGGCGGAATCTCCGCATTGATCAGCTCGAAGGTGGAAAGATCGGTTGGATCATAAGGCGCCAGCCAGCCCGCGAGCAGGGCGCAGCCGACGATGACGAGCGCCAGCAAAGCCGCCAGCATCACGGAAATCGGAGCGCCGATGCGCATGATCAGGTTTGGAGAAGCGAGCGTGTTCATGCGGACCTCGCGCGCAGCCGCGGATCGACGACAGCGTAGAGGATGTCGACGATCGTGTTGATGATGACGAAGAGCAGACCGACGAACAGAAGGTAGGCCGCCATGACGGGAATGTCGGCGAAGCTTACAGCCTGGATGAAGAGCAATCCCATCCCAGGCCACTGGAACACGGTTTCGGTGACGATCGCGAAGGCGATCAGCGAGCCGATCTGCAATCCCGTGACAGTGATGACAGGCATCAGTGCATTGCGCAAAGCCAGACGGAAATGGATGTAGCGCATCGGTAATCCGCGCGCCTTGGCGAAGCGGATATAGTCGGTCGACAGCACGTCGATCATCTCGGAGCGCACCAGCCGCATGATCAGCGTCAGCTGGTACAGAGCCAGCGTAATGCCGGGCAGGATGAGAGATTTAAGGCCGCTCCAGGTCAGAAACCCGGTCGACCACCAGCCGATCTCCACCACCTGACCCCGCCCGAACGAGGGCAGCCAGCCAAGAGTGACGGCAAAAACCAGGATCAGCACGATCCCGGTGACGAAGGTTGGCGTCGAAATGCCGATGAGGGACACGGCCTGCACAAGGCGCGCCGCAGCACCGCTTGGCCTCAGCGCACACAGCACACCCAGCGGAATGCCAAGCGCCAGCGACAGGAAAGTCGCGACGATCACCAATTCCATGGTGGCCGGCAGGCGTTCGGCGATCAGCTCCGTCACCGGACGCTGATTGCGATAGCTGATGCCGAGATCACCCGAGAGGGTGCGCTTGAGGAAACCGCCATATTGGACAACGAACGACTGATCGAGCCCGAGTGAGCGGCGCAGCGCCTGTTTTTCCTCGATCGGCGCATTCTCACGCGACATGCTGGCGACAGGGTCGCCCACATAGCGGAACATCACGAACGACACCGCCGAGACGACCAGCATCACGAGCGCTGCTTGGCCGATGCGGGAGAGAATGACTTTAAACATGGTTTTCACCCGCGGCCCGCATCGCCAGGATGCGGGCCGGCCCGTCCGGAAACGGGGCTATTTGATGGTTGCGAACCAGAGACGGACATACTCGTCCGGAAACTGGGGCACATCGACGCCGTCCCGCACAGCCCAGGCGACGGGCTGCTGGTGGAGCGGAATATACGCGACGTCGTCATGGGCGACCTTCAGGGCCTCCACCAGCATCCCGCGGCGCTTGGTCTCATCGAGTTCCGATGCGGATTTGCGGGTCAGCTCTTCGATCTTCGGGTTCGTATAAGTGCTGGAATTCGAGCCGCCGTGGCCGTCCTTCTGAGCCGCGAGCAGCGACGAGAGCACACTGAACCCATCCATGGGCGGAAGCGTCGCCCAGCCGACCATCGACACGTCGAATTCGCCGCGATCCTGACGCGGGAAATACGTGGCGCGGGATTCGGTCTGCAACTCGGTCTGGATTCCCGCGCGCGTCCACATGGCGGCGATCGCCACGCAGGTCTGTTCGTCGTTGATGTAGCGATCGTTCGGGCAGTTGAGCTTCACCTTGAAGCCGTTCGGATAACCCGCCTCCGCGAGCAGCGCCTTCGCCCTGTTGGTATCGTAGGCAAGAATCGCATCGTTTTCCTTGGCATAGCCGGGGACCGGCGGCGCAACGAGAGTGCCGGTATTGCGCGACTTGTCGCGCATGACGCGCTTCTTGATGGTTTCCATGTCGATGGCGTGCCACATGGCCTGGCGCACCTTCGGATCGAGAAGCGGGTTCTTCTGCCCCGGCATGGCCTTCAATTCAGGCCGGAAATTGAGCGACAGCATGATGAGGCGCAGCGAAGGCTCTTCGATCACCTTGAAGCCGGAGGCCGAGCCGATCCGTCCCAGGTCCTGCAGCGGAGCCGGTGCGATCAGGTCGAGTTCACCTGAAAGCAGAGCCGCAACGCGGGTCGCGTCGGACTTGACCGGCTTGAACTCGATCCGCGTCAGATTGTGCTGGGGCTTGTCCCACCAGTCCGGGTTGACGACGAAGTTCGTGCCCGCATCCGGCTTGTAGGATTCGACCTTGAAGGGACCTGTGCCGACAGCCGTCGTCGAGGCCGCCGTGGTGACGCCGGTTGCGATGTTGCCGGGCTTCAGCGCGCCGTTCGCCTCCATCCATTCCTTGTCGAGAATGTAGACCCCTGCGAGATCGTTCAGCAGGAGCGGGTAGGGGCCGTCCGTGACGATGTCGACGGTGAAATCGTCGACCTTCTCCGCCTTGCGAACCGTTGCAATATTGCCGCGGGCGCGAGCACCCGGATCGAGAAGGCGTGCGAACGAGGCGACGACGTCATCCGCCGTGAAAGGATTGCCGTTGTGGAACTTGACGTCACGGCGCAGCTCGAAGCGCCAGGTGTCCGGTTTCACGTTCTTCCAGCTCACTGCGAGCGCGGGTTCGAGTTCCAGAGTGCGCCCGCGGCGCACTAATGGGTCGAACACATGGTGCAGCATGCTCGTGGTGAAGCTCTCGGTGTGGGCATAGGGATCGAGCGTCGTGACATCGGTGGGAGACGACCACCGGAGGGTCTTGGCCTCGGCGGAAGCGCTCATGAGAGCGCCCGCGGCGACCGACAGGGTGACGGCAAGCTTGATGTTCATTGATAGCCTCCCAATCCTTCTGGACTGTCATTATTGGATACAATGAATAAAAAATTTGCATACAATGCGTTCGACGTCAACGGCGGCGCGGTTTGAATGTGTGGTTATTTGGGGCCAGGAGTTCATTGGCCGCACACGGTTTCACCGGCGGCTGTCCCGAGAGGGTCGATGGTCGATGGCCCCTAGGGGCCGCGTCACGGGATCGGGCAGGCCCGGCCGCAACGGTACGACGGTCCTTACTTTGCGTAGTAGTCGAGGATAGTGCGGATATCGCGGTGCTTGTCGGTCGTCGAGGACAGGAGCGCGCGCTCGGTGACGGCTTCGAGATGATGGCCCATGCTGGCGACAGCGCGCGTTCCATCCCGCGCGCGCAGGGCGTCAACGATCTGCTGGTGCTCGTTCAGCGAGCAATCCGACGAATGGGGACGGCCATAGAGAGCCAGAATCAACGAGCAGCGCGAGACGACCTCATCCACGTAGCGTGACAGGACCGAGTTGCCGGCGAGATCCGCCAGCAGGATATGGAACTCACCCGCAAGCCTGATCGAAGCGGGGCCGTCATTGGGGGTGGCCTTGTTTTCCAGCGCGATGTGCCTTTCCAGGCGCTCGATATCGCTGTCGGTGACCTTGTCGGCCAGACGGGTGAGGACCTGCCGCTCGAGGCACATGCGGGCCTCGAAGACATCGTGCGCCTCGGACAGGCTCGGCTGGGCGATCGCCGCGCCCTTGTTCGGCTGCAAATCCACGAGTCCTTCGACATTCAAGCGGGCAAGAGCCGTGCGAACAATGGTGCGACTGACGCCGAACCGGTCCCCGATCAGATCCTCCGTCAGTTTGTCGCCAGGCATTAAAGCCTGTTCGATAATAGCGCGGCGAAGGCCGTAATAGACGGACTCGCTCCGAGGGCTTTTGGTTTTGGGTTTGCTGGGGGGCATGGTCACAGGGGCTGGTGAAACGAAATGAGGTCTCCACCACTTTGCATCCATTTTGCTCTCGCACAATCGCGAAATCTGGCCTACAGATTGTCCCCATCATTGTATACGAAATGTAGGAATCGGCAAGCTCCGGGCACGCGGCACCCATGAGGTGATGGGGAGCGGACCCGAAATTTCGGGCGGAATGGAGAAAAGAGAGAATGATGAGCGGCAACTTGATCATGACGAACGTGCGGCCGATGGGCGCCGACGCAACGAGCATCACCATCACGAAAGGCCGCATCACCGGTTATGGCGAAGCCGTGCGTGACGACGCGGACACTCTCGATGGCGATGGCGCGATCCTGATTCCGGGCCTCGTCGAAGCCCACACGCATCTCGACAAGACGCTGTTGGGGATGCCCTGGTATCATAACGATGTCGGGCCGCGGCTGATCGACAAGATCGAAAACGAGCGCGCGCAGAAGCGTCTTCTTGGAATCGACCCGGCGCGGCAGTCAGAGCGGCAGGCTCTCCTGTCATCATCTCTCGGCTCGACCCACATCCGCTCCCATGTGGACGTCGACACGGATCTCGGACTCGCTGGCATCGAGGGCGTACTCGAGACGCGCGAAAAGCTTCGCGACATCGTCGACATCGAGATCGTGGCCTTCCCGCAGAGCGGGATGCTGGTTCGCCCCGGCACCGTGGCGTTGATGGACCAGGCGATGAAACTCGGCGCCCAGGTGGTCGGCGGTCTCGATCCCTCGGCAATCGATCGCGATCCGAAGGGTCACCTGGACGTGGTGTTCGAACTGGCCGAGCGCTACGGCCGCCCCGTCGATATCCACCTGCATGAGACCGGTGAACTTGGCGCATTCTCTATGGAATTGATCGTCGAGCGCACGAAGGCACTCGGCATGCAGGGTCACGTCACCGTCAGCCATGCCTTCTGCCTCGGAATGCCCGACCAGGATTATGTGGCGGCGCTGATCGACGCGCTCGCCGAAGCCCGCGTTCACATCCTCACCACGGCACCGGCCTTCAAATCCGTGCCGCCGGTGAAGCGCTTGATGGATGCGGGCGTCGTGGTCGGAGCGGGGTCGGACGGTGTCAGGGACACCTGGGGGCCCTATGGCAATGCCGACATGCTGGAGCGGGCCGTGTTCGTCGGTCTGCGCAACAATTTCCGCCGCGACGACGAAGTCGCCATGGCGCTTGAGACCTGCACCCATGGCGGCGCGCGGATGATGGAGTGCGAGGGCTACGGCCTGGAGCCCGGATGCAGCGCCGATCTTGTGCTGCTCGACGGTGAGACCCTTGCCGAGGCTGTCGTCGCCCGCAGGCCGCGCAAGGCCGTGATCAAGTCCGGCCGCATTGTCGCGCAAGACGGCAAGTCGATCATGACCGCGCCGTAAACGCGTCGAGGGCCGAGTGCAAGCAGCGCGCGATCGTAGTTCGGGCGCTGCCGCGACCGGCGGAAACGTAAAACCGGCGGATCATGGCCCCCGGCCACACCGATGCGGTCACTGATCCAGTTCTTCGCAGACGAAGCGGTTGCTGACCACGTCGAAGCCGGTCCGCGGCGGCGCTGTGGGCAACGAAGCTTCGGGCCTGTCGCGGGCAAGGAGCTGACCATGGCCACTTGTTCCGACACGTTCGCCATCGCGACAAATAACGGTGCCCCTTACCATCGTGGTCACGGGCATGCCGGTCACCTGGCGGCCGTCGTAGGGTGTCCAGCCGAGACCATCGTGCAACGTGTCGGGCGAAATGGTCATGCGTCGCTTTGCGTCCCACAGGACGATGTCTGCATCGGCGCCGAGCGCAATGACGCCCTTGCGTCCGCTTAAGCCGTAGAGACGTGCGGGCTCGGTGGCGGTTACCTCGACAAATCGTTCTAGGGAAAGACGGCCACCGACGACCCCTTCCGAGAAGATCAACGGGAGGCGGGTTTCAAGACCCGGCATGCCATATTGCACTCTGTTGAACGCGCTGTCGGGGCCGTCTCTAAGCTTGCCGTCCGGTCCCTCCATCTCGAAGGCTGAGTGGTCAGATGACAGGATCGAGAGTGTTCCGTCCGCAAGCGCGGACCAGACCGCATCCTGGTTCGTCTTGTCACGCAGCGGCGGGCTGCAGCAGAATTTGGCGGCCTCGAATGCAGGCTGCCTGAGAGAATCGGCAGTCAGGACGAGATATTGCGGACAGGTTTCGGCATAGACAGGCATGCCGCGATTTCTCGCCCAACGGACCTGCTCCACGGCGTCGGCGCTCGACATGTGGACGAGCAGGATCGGGACATTTACGAGCTCCGCCAGGGACACCGCGTGGTGGACGGCATCCCGTTCAGCCAACGAGGGGCGCGCGGTCGCCAGATGTTGGATTTGTCTATGCCCGGATTGCAGAAGTCGATCCGTGAACCAGGCGATCAGGTCGTGGCTTTCCGCATGAATCAAAGGCATCGCGCCCTCCCGCCGAATTGCGGTGAGCACATCCAGCGCAGCCCGATCGTCGAGGCGAAGAGCATCGTAGGTGAGATAAATCTTGACCGAGGTGAAACCCTCGTCGACCAGCGCCGGCAGGTCATGGTCGAGGGTCTGCGCTGTGGCATCCGTCAGGATGAGATGGAAACCATAATCCACGACGGATTTGCCGTGCGCGCGGCTTTTGTAGTCCTCGACGACGGCGCGCAGGCTTTGCCCCCGATGTTGGGCCGCAAACGAGATCAGCGTGGTCGTGCCACCAAAGGCTGCAGCAACGCTGGCGCTTTCAAAGTCATCCGCTGTGCGAGCCCCGCTTGAGACCATTTGATCGATGTGGCAATGGGCATCGACGCCGCCGGGCAAAACCAGCAATCCCCGGGCATCGATCGTTTCCCCTGCGGCGGAAAGTCCGGGGCCGATCGCGGCGATCCGGCCGCCTCGAATGCCCACATCCGTGTCTTCTGTGCCGCGCGAAGTAACGACCCGGCCGTGACGAATGACGACATCGAATGGTTCGGTGCTCATGGTAAATCCTCGGGCTTCAATCGGTGAGGGAGCCGCGCCTCATCATCGACGCGAGGCACTTGATCGTTTCGCAACGAGAAGAAGCCATCTCCGGCTTCTTCCTACGAATGGACGACTGCCTTGTTCTGCATCCGGGAGACGAGCCGGACGAAGGGCCAGAACATGATGAAATACACGATCGCCGCAGCCACGAGCGGCGTCGGATTGTAGAGCAGTCCTTGCGCCAGTTGGGCCGATCGCAGCAGTTCCTGCAGCGCTACAGCCGAGGCGATCGACGTTTGCTTGACGAGTTCCACCGTGTTGCTCACGAGATCGGGAAGAACGTTGCGTGTCCCCTGCGGCACCACCACATAGGCCATGCTCTGCGCCCAATTGAGCCCCGTCGAGCGGGCGGCCTCACGCTGGCCCTTGGGCACGGATTCGAGGCCGGCGCGAAAAATTTCGGCGAAATAGCTCGAACCGTTGAGGGTCAGGGCGAGAACCGCAGCTGCGAACTCGCCGAGATTCACTCCAAGGAATGGCAGCCCGAAGAAGATGAAGATGAGCAGCACCAGTGGCGGAATGGCCCGCATGGTGTCCACGTAGGACACGAGCAGCATACGCACCAGCTTGCTGCGCGAATCCTGCGCCATGGCGATGCCTACGCCGAGTGCGATCGAGAGCGGCACTGCAACGGCCGCCAGACCGAGAGTCATCCAGAGACCCTGCAGCAGCAGCGGCCAGACCTCCAGCAACACATCCCAATTGAAAAAGGTGGTGACGAACTCGGTCATCATCATCTCGGATGTGCGTAGACCCGTTCCAGCCACCGCGTGAACCGCACGAAGGGCAGGAAGAGGACGAGAAAAAGAAGCGCGCCGACCGTCAGCGCCGTGGGATTGGCGACGTTCGATTGGATACTCGACGTCACATTGAGAAGTTCGGGTACCGCAACAACCGACCCGAGGGTGGTCCCCTTGCTGATTCCGATCGCCCGGTTGGTGAGCGGCGGGATCGACATCCTGACCACTTGTGGCAGCACGATGTAGGCGAGGGTCTGTGTGAAGTTCAGGCCCGTCGATCGGCCTGCCTCCCATTGCCCCTTTGCAACTGAGCTGATGCCGGCCCAGAAGATTTCCTCGGAGAAGGCCGAAAGAACGATCGCGAGCGCCATCACGGTTGCGGTAATGGGCTCCAGCACGAGACCGAAATAGGGAAGGGCGAAATACGCCAGAACGATCAGCACGAGTTGCGGGATCGAGCGAAAGAAATCGATGTAGAAAATGATCAGGATGTTTAGCGGCCTGATGCCATAGAGACGCACGATCGCGATCAGGAGGCCGAGCGGAATGCCGATCACGACCGTGAGGATCGACATCTGAATGGTGATGAGGAAGCCTCTGAGGATGTCCGGCCAATAGGCCGCCATTAGCGGGAAATCGAAGAAGTACCTGATGATCTGATCCATTGGATCGTCAGCTCTTGGTACGCGTCAAGAACTCGCGGATCCGCGGATGCTCAGGTGCGACGAGGATTTCTTCGGGCGTGCCTTCTGCCAACACGACGCCGTGATCCATGAACACCACCCGGTCGGCGACCTCGCGGGCAAACTGCATTTCATGCGTGACCACCACCATGGTCATCCCCAGTTCCTTGGTGCGGACCATCACGTTGAGCACCTCGCCGACCAGTTCAGGATCGAGCGCGGACGTGGGTTCGTCGAACAGGATGACGTCAGGTTCCAACGCCATGGCGCGGGCGATCCCCACCCGCTGCTGCTGGCCACCGGACAGTTGCGCCGGATAGGAATCGGCCTTTTGACCCAAGCCGACAAGTTCGAGGTGCCGGCGGCCCTTTTCGTTGGCCTCGGCCTTCGAAAGGCCCGCGACCTTGCGCAGCGCGAGCGTCACGTTGCCGAGCGCGGTCTTGTGTGGATAGAGGTTGATACTCTGGAAGACCATCCCGATCCGGCGGCGAAGGGCGTTCAAATCGACGCCCTTGCCGGTCACCTCGTGGCCGCCGACGAAAATGTGACCCTCCGTCGGCTCTTCAAGGCGATTGATGCAGCGCAAGCAGGTGCTTTTGCCCGACCCGGACGAACCGACAATCACGACGGCCTCGCCCTTCTTGACGTCGAGGTTCACGTTCCGAAGAACCTCGACCGAACCGAAGGTCTTGCCCAGGCCCCGGATGACAACGCTGTCCTCCAGGGTGCTTCGCCCCCGCTCGCTCACTGTCATTTGCAGGCGGCCTTGCGCTCGGTCGCATCGTAGCCCTCGAAATCGGGAGCGCCCGTGCCAGGATACACCTTGCTGGTGGAGGAAGCAGCATCCGGCGCCACACCGAACCACTTCTCGTGGATCTTGGCGAGCGTGCCGTCGCTCTTGAGGCATTCGACGGCTTGTTCGACCTGTGCGCGGAACGCCGTGTCTTCCTTGCGGAAGGCGATGCCGAAATTGCGACCGCTGTCGAGGACAAAGGCGACCTCGGCTGCCGGTGTCTGCGTGGCGACATAGCGCGATACGGGCACGTCGGCCACGTTGGCGAAGGCGCGACCGATCATGACCGCCTGGACCGCGTCGGCATTCTTGTTATAGCGTTGGATGGTGAAGCCGTACTTGGCCTCGTTGTCGGTCAGCCACTTGTCCGAGATGCTACCGTTGTTGACGGTGAGCGCCTTCCCCTTCAATTCCTCAAGGCTGGCAATCTTGCTCCCTTTCTTGACGAGAAAACCCAAGCCTGTCGGCATATAGGGTTCGCTGAAGAGCATCTGCGCGGCACGTTCGCTGGTGATGTTTGTCGGCGCCGGGATCATCTCGTAGCGCTTTGAAAACATGCCGGCGAAGATCGCCGAGAAATTCGCATCCGTCACCTCGACGCCTGGACGACCGAGTTTCTTGGCGATGGCATCGGCGAAATCATAGGTAAAGCCGGTGACCTCTCCCGAGGCTGTCTTGAAACAGAAGGGAGCAAAGCCAAGATCGCAGGCGACCTTCAGCTTCTCGCCAGCGGGGTGATCGGCGTCCTGCGCCACAACAGGAAACGACAACAAAGCGGCGACGGCAAAACCCTGAACGGCGGCGCGAGCGGCCTTGATCGGCAAACACCTCATAGCATGGTTCCCTTTATCGTTGATCGAATGAGAAGCGCGTCCAACCATTACCCTAACAGGTCAAATCCATTCCCTGCCTATTACTTGTTGTGCCCCGGGCATAACATGACGTTAAGTCGATCGTCCGTCGCCTTCGCCCGGAATCCGGGGAGGCGGAAGTTCGCGCATCATGGCCACAAAGGCTTGCGCCATACGTGAGAGAGGCTCGAGGCGAGACGTCAAAAGATGGGCGCGTATCGGGGCCGGTGGCTCAAGCGGCCGCGACACGATGCTTGGCCAGGTGGCGCCCCGGAGCACGAACTCGTCAACGACCGCGACGCCCGCTCCCGCCTGGACCATCGCACAAGCGATGGGCGTAAAGCGGACGATGGTGTTGATGCGGATCGGCTTCATCCCCGCTCCCAGTGCGCGCTCGACCAGCAGCCCGTACGGTGTCTGCGGCCCGTAACCGATCAGCGGGTAGGGAGCAAGATCAGCCGGCCTCACGGCAGACAGGGCGGCGAGCGGATGGTCGCGCGGGCAGATAACCTGTAGCTGTCCCTCCATGATGGGTACGCATGAAATCGTCGGTTCATCGACCGGCAGCACTGAGACGCCGAGATCGACACGGTTGCCGCCGACCCGCGCGACAAGATCGTGGATCGTAAGAATTTCGAGTTCGACCCTCACATCCGAGAATCGCTCTCGAAACCGGCCGATCGCCTCGGGAACCAACGCCTGCCCGACGCTCGGGCTCGCCACCACGTGGAGCGCTCCAGTCCCGCGCTCCCGGAGTTCTTGCGCAAGCTCGTTGACTCGCAAGACACCCTGATGAACCTGATCGACTTCGGAGAAGAGGCGTCGCGCCTCCGGTGTCGGATGAACGCGACCCTTGACCCGCTCGAACAGCGTCAGGCCGAGCCGATCCTCCGTGTAGGCCAGAAGGCGGCTGATGGCAGGTTGGGACACGGATAGCAGCCGTGCCGCGCCGCTGATCGAGCCGGTCACCATCACCGCGCGGAATACCTCTATCTGCCGCAAATTGAACCGCATCGAGATAACACCTTGTTATGGCCGCTCTCGGAAATAGCATATCTCGGCGGTCGCGATAGTCTCTATGGTCAGCTCGGGAAAACACGCCGGAGGGGCCATGGCACGGATTCTGACCATCAGAGATGTGGAGGCAGCCGTTGCCGGCGGTTCGATTTATGCAGCAGGCGGCGGCGGATGGCCGGATCACGGCCGTATGCTGGGGACCGCAGCAGTCCTTGCCGGCCAACCTGAGCTTGTTTCCCTGGACGAGGTGCCCGACGATGCCATCATTGCCACCGCCGCAGCGATCGGCGCGCCCGCCGGCACCACCGAATGGGAGATGCGCGGCGTCGATTATGTACGCGCCGTCGAACTCCTTCAGGAGGCTCTCGGCAAGCCGATCTACGGCTTGATCATCGGGCAAAATGGAATGTCGAGTACGCTGAACGCCTGGTTGCCGGGGGCCATTCTCGGCACCAAGGTGATCGACGCGGTTGGTGATATCCGGGCGCATCCCACCGGCGACATGGGTTCGATCGGCCTCGCCAACAGCCCGGACGCAACCATTCAGACCGCCGCGGGCGGCAACCGATCGCGCAATTCCTATGTCGAATTGGTAGTGCGCGGCGCGACCGCAAAGGTATCGCCGATCCTACGCACCGCCTCCGACATGTCGGGCGGCTTCATCGCCTCGTGCCGCAATCCCCTCCCGGCCTCTTACGTCCGCAAACATGCTGCTCTCGGCGGCATCTCGATGGCGTTGGCGTTGGGCGAACGAATCCTTGCAGCAGAATCGAAAGGCGGAACTGCTGTCGTCGATGCTATCTGCGATGAGACGGGAGGGTCCATCATCAGGCGCGGCAGCGTCGTTTCCAAGGTTGTCCAATATACGGCGGAAGCTTTCGACATTGGAACAATCCAGGTCGGCACCGGCAAGGACGCCTGTATCCTGCATGTCATGAATGAATACATGGCAGTGACGGATCTCGAAGGTCGCCGCCTGGCAAGCTATCCGGATGTCATCACGACCCTCGACGCGGAGGGCCGCCCCATCAGTGTCGGAGCGGTGCGCGAAGGAAGGGAGCTCTTGGTCATGCGCATTCCCAAGGACCGGATCCCCTTGAGCGCCAGCGCCACCGATCCAAGCGTGTACCCGGTGGTGGAAAACGCCCTCGGCCTCGACCTCACCTCCTATGCGCTCGGCGGCGCGTCGGTTGATAACACGCAGTTATAGGGCACCACCCAATAAGCATAATTCCTCGCGAGCGGCAGCCGCTATGCTCGCACGAAATGCGCCGGAAGCTGCCGGTTAATCGAACGAACAGGTGATACTCATGAGCGATTTCGATCTCGTCCTGCGTGGCAACGTGGTTTTGTCCGACAAAATCATCGATGAGGGATATGTGGCCGTTTCCGGCGGGAAGGTGGCGGTTGTCGGAGCCGGATCTCCGCCATCAGCGCGCGACTCCCACGATTTTCGCGGCCAATGGATCATACCGGGAGCGATCGACGGCCAGGTCCATTCCGGCAGTCAGGCCAATCACGAGGGCATCGGGATGTGCTCGCGGGCGGCAGCGGCCGGTGGCGTGACGGTCATGGTCGAAATGCCTTACGACGAGCCGGAGCCTGTCACGAATACGAGGATCTTCAACGAGAAGGTCGCAACCGTCGAGCGCGATTCCCACGTGGATGTGGCGCTCTATGCGACGATCACGGTGGAGAACGGCCTTCATGCAATTCCCGGCCTGGTCGATGCCGGCGCCTGCGCGTTCAAGTTCTCGACCTTCGAGGCGAACCCGACCCGCTTCCCGCGCATCGGCGACGATACGCTGTACGAAGCGTTCAAGCTCATTGCGCCCACTGGTCTGCTTTGCGGTGTTCATAATCAGGACCAGGAGATGACGCGGCGCAACATCGCCCGTCTCATCGAGGCTGGCGACACGGGTCCCGATGCTTTCGGTCGCGCGCATACGCACCTGATCGAAAACCTTGCAACGGCGCGGATCTACGAAATCGGCGCCGAGACCGGCGCGCGTGCTCACGCGGTGCATGTTTCCACCTCACGCGGTTTCGACATCGCCAACATGTACAAGCGGGCCGGCCACAAAGCCTCGATCGAAAGCTGCGTGCAGTATTTCATGCTGAACGAAGAGGAGCACGTTCGGAAGTTCGGCGCGAAGGCGAAGCATTATCCGCCAATCCGCTCAAAGGCAGAAAGCGAACTGCTCTGGAGTCATCTGGCGGCGGGTCATTGCGACTTTATTTCATCGGATCACGTTTCTTGGGGTCTTGAGAAAAAGGGTGATCCGAACGTGTTCAAGAACACGTCGGGCGGTCCCGGCATCGAAACCCTGTTGCCGGCCTTGTGGACCGGTTGCGACGAACATGGAATTTCGCCGACGATGGTCGTCAAGCAGCTCTGCGAAGGGCCCGCGAAGGCGTTCAAACTCGCCGATAAGGGCCGTCTCGCCGCAGGTGCGGATGCAGATATTGTCGTGCTCGAACCCGGTCGTTTCCCCTTTGATCCGTCGAAGAGCCTGTCGGCGGTCCGTTGGAGCTCCTTCGAAGGGCGCGAGTTCACCGTCCGCGTCGCCGCGACATTCGTGCGCGGATCCTTGGCCTGGGACGGTTCGACAATCCGCAACGCGGCAGGCGACGGACGCTTCCTGCGTCCAGCCGCGTGATCGAGGCCGTGATGCCGGTCAACGCCGATCGCCTGTGGCGTCGGATCGAGGCGCTGTCGCGGATCACCGATCCCGATCGTCCGTGGACAAGACGCTCCTTCTCGCCTCGGTTTCTTGAGGGTCGCCGTTGGCTCGAAGCCGAGTTTCGCGCATCGGGTCTGGAGACGAGCATCGATGCAGGTGGCAACCTCCTCGGTCGCCTCCCGGGCATCGTTCCCGATCTGAAGCCGATCGTGATCGGATCTCATTCGGATACGGTCCCTTCGGGCGGACGGTACGATGGTATTCTCGGCGTGCTGGCCGGCCTGGAAGTAGCGCAAGGGTTGGTCGAACGGGGTGTCGGCCTTCGTCATTCGCTGGAGGTCTATGATTTCCTCGCAGAGGAGCCGAGCGAGTTCGGTCTTTCGTGCATCGGCAGCCGCGCCCTCGCCGGTGCGCTGTCGCCGGAAATGCTGGAGCTCAAGCGTCCCGACGGAATGTCGCTCCGAGACGGGTTGCGCTTTGTGGGCGGGCGTCCGGAGGAACTTTCCTCGGCGAGACGCCAGCCGGGCGACATCGCAGCTTACGTGGAGCTCCACATCGAGCAGGGACGGGTTCTTGAAAGCGAGGGCGCAGCCATCGGCATCGTCACGGACATCGTCGGTATCAGGCGCGAGCGCATCACCATCACGGGACGGGCCGATCATGCCGGCGCGACGCCGATGGCGCTGCGCGCCGATGCGCTGGTCGGCGCAGCTCGCCTGATCGAGGAAGTGCATGCGAGGGCTCTGAGATTGTCAGGCGGCGAGAAGCCTCTCGTGGCCACGATCGGCAACATCAATGTCACGCCGAACGCGGCAAACGCCGTTCCGGGCGAGGTCGAGATGATCCTCGAAGTCCGTTCCGGCGATGAAGGCGTCTTTTCGACCTTCGGTGACGAAGTGGTGAGCGGTCTGAGGTCCCACCTCGCGGATCTCCGGCTGAGCGTGCGCTCCGAACTGATCAGTCATGTACCGCCAACGCCATGCGCACAGGCAATCCGAGGGGCCATTGGAAAGGCAGCGGCGGACCTTCGTCTGTCTTTCCGCGATCTGCCGAGTGGCGCGGGACATGACGGCATGTTTGTCGCCAGAACAGGTCCGATCGGCATGATCTTCGTTCCCTGTCTCGATGGTCGCAGTCACGCACCGGAGGAATCGATCGAGCCGAGCCAAGCCGCGGACGGTGCTCGTGTGCTGGCGGAAACCGTGCGCCACCTCGATATGGTTGTGGAGTAGACCATGGACTGGGTGACAAGCGAACTATCGGAGAGGAACCTTTATAAGCTCCTCGTGAACACGGTGCTGCCCCGGCCGATCGCGCTGGTCACGACGGTGGATGCGAACGGCCACGCCAATGCTGCGCCGTTCAGCTTCTTCAACGTATTCAGCCACGCGCCGCCGCTGGTCGTTCTGGGCATCGAAGGACGGTCGCCAGCAGAGTCTCCGCTGAAGGACACCATGCGGAACATTCGCGCGACCGGAACCTTCGTGGTCAATCTTGTCGATCGCGCGCTTGTGGAAGCGATGAATGTCTGCGCCATCGACTTCCCGGCTGAGATGGATGAGTTCGCGGCTGCCGGCCTCACATCGCTGCCGAGTCAGCAGGTCGCAGCGCCTCGCATCGCATCGTCGCCGGTGCAGCTTGAATGCCGAGAGACCGTCTCGCTCTCGCTCGGAACCCGCAACCGCAACCTGGTGGTAGGTGAAATCGTTCATTTGCACATCCGCGATGGGCTTGTGGACGATCAGTTTCATGTCGATGTCGATGGGCTGGACCTTGTGGCACGGCTGCACGGGGCGGACTGGTACACGACGACGCGGGACCGTTTCCAGGTGCCGCGTCAGACCTTCGACAAGTGGCGCTCGCAACAAGCGACACAGTCAATCGCGGATACAGGTGAAGCATGAGCAAAACGATCTACGTCATCAACCCGAATTCGACTGAGTCGATAACGGCCGGCATCGACGCCGCGGTCACGCCGCTGCGTTCGGCGGACGGCCCCCCCATCGCGTGCGTGACATTGGCGGATGGTCCGCCCGGAATCCAATCGCAACGCGACGTGGATGGCATTGTGGCGCCGTTGTTGAAGCGGGCTGCCGCGCTCGAAGATGATGCGGCGGCCTTTGTCATCGCGTGCTTTTCCGATCCGGGCATGTATCCGTTGCGTGAGCAGAGCAACCGCCCGGTGCTGGGGATCGCGGAATGTGGCGTGCTCACGGCGCTGACACTCGGTCAGCGGTTTGGTGTCATCGCCATTTTGCCGACATCGATCCCGAGACACCTTCGGTATTTCGGCGCCATGGGCGTCAACGACCGCTTCGCCGCCGACCTCTCGGTCGGACTGGGAGTGACCGAACTTGCCGATGGCGAGCGGACACTGGCGCGCATGATCGATGTGGGGCGCATCCTCCGGGATGTTCACGGGGCCGACGTCGTGGTGATGGGATGCGCCGGAATGGCGCGGTTCCGCGCACCGCTCGAGCGAGAGCTGGGAATCCCCGTGGTCGAGCCGACCCAGGCGGCCGTCACGATGGCAATCGGCCGGGTGCGGCTCGGCTGGGGTGGCCGGCCACTGGGCGGAGGATTATCGTGACCACGCTTGTGGCACGACTTGCTGCGATCGTCGGCGAAAAGAATGTGCTGGTCGATGAAGCGGCGAAGGCTCCGTTCCTCCAGGATTGGCTCGGCAAATATCGCGGCGCGGCCGCGGCCGTGGTGCGACCCGGCGGGACGGACGAGGTCGCGTCGGTTTTGGCGGCCTGTCGCGAGGCCGGAATTTCGGTCGTTCCTCAGGGCGGCAACACGAGCATGTCAGGAGGGGCGACGCCCGATCCGGCCGGCAGAGCCATCGTGCTCTCTCTCACGCGCATGAACCGAATTCGCGATGTCGATCCGGTTGGAAACACGATGACGGTCGACGCCGGCGTGGTCCTTGCTGCCGTCCAGGAGGCGGCCAAGGCCGCGGGACGTTTTTTTCCGCTCAGTCTCGGTGCGGAAGGAAGCTGCACGATCGGCGGCAATCTCGCAACAAATGCCGGCGGCGTTGCAGTGCTGCGCTACGGGACAATGCGAGAGCTAACGCTGGGTCTCGAGGTCGCTTTCGCCGATGGCCGCGTCTGGGACGGCCTCAAGGCTCTGCGCAAGGACAATACCGGATACTCGCTTCGCGATCTCTTCGTCGGTTCAGAAGGCACGCTCGGGATCATTACCGGGGCGGTGTTGAAATTGTTTCCAGAACCAAAGGCTCGTGCCACCGCTTTTGTCTCGCTGCGCGATACGAGCGCGGCGTTGTCGCTTCTGGCGCGGGTCCGCGAACGCTGCGGTGACCGGCTGACAGCATTTGAATTTATCACGGGGGATTGCCTGACTTTGGTGCTGCGGCACGTGGGTGATGTACGTTTGCCTTTTACCCAAGTCCCGCCCGCTGCCGTGCTGGTCGAGCTTTCAGACTCGGATGACGATTCAGCGCTTGGCGCAAGGCTCGAGGCGTCCCTCGTCGACGCCGCGGAAGCGGAGATCATCCTCGATGCAGCCATCGCCCAGGGGGCGACGCAAGCCCGATCCTTCTGGCGCCTGCGCGAAGGCATCTCGGAAGCGCTCGTGCGAGAGGGTAGAGCCGCCAAGCACGATGTTTCAGTACCGGTGGCACAAATGGCGGACTTCATCGTGGCTGCGGACGCGGCCGTGGCTGCCGCCGCGCCCGGGGTTAGGCCCATCATGTTCGGCCATCTCGGCGACGGCAATCTGCATTATAACTTGCTGAAAGCCGAGAACACGAACGATGCCGATTTTGCCGCGGTCGCTCCCGTTCTGACTCGCATCGTTCACGACGAGACCGCGCGTTGCCGCGGCTCGATCAGTGCAGAGCATGGGATTGGCCAGCTTCGCGTCGCGGATATGTCCCGCTACAAAGCGCCGATTGAACTTGAGCTGATGAATGCCCTGAAGGCGGTGTTCGATCCGACCGGTCTTCTCAACCCGGGCAAGCTCTTGCCCGATATGTCGAACCATTGAGGAATTCCATGACTTTGCTGAACGAACAGGCCGCCGGTGTCTACGTGATTGCTGTAACGCCGTTTACGGACGAGGGCGCATTGGATCTCCAGAGCACCGATCGCATGGTGGATTTCTATCTTGAAAAGGGGGCGACGGGTCTGACCGTTCTCGGCATGATGGGAGAAGCGACCAAGCTCACCGCCGCGGAATCGAGCACTTTCGTGAAGCGCGTCCTGGCACGCGTTGCCGGCCGCGTCCCGGTCGTCGTCGGCGTCTCGGCGTCCGGCTTTGCGCCCATGCGTGAATTGAGTGAGAGCGTCATGGGCGAAGGCGCAGCGGGGGTCATGGTGGCTCCTCCAGGACATCTGCGGACCGACGACCAGATCTACGGCTATTATGAAATGGTGGCGGAAACGCTCGGCAAAACACCGTTCGTGCTGCAGGATTTTCCGCTGGTCACCAACGTCCAGATCTCGGCTGCCGTCATCCTGCGGATCATCAAGACGTTGCCCACCTGCGTGATGCTCAAGCACGAGGACTGGCCAGGATTGTCCAAGATTTCCACCTTGCGACAAGCGAGCGAGACGGGTGAAGGGCGGCGTATTTCCATTCTTGTCGGCAATGGCGGCATGTTTCTGCCGGAAGAAATGGGACGCGGTGCGGACGGCGCGATGACCGGTTTCGCCTATCCCGAGATGATGGTCGATGTCACAAAGGCCTATGCGGCCGGAAATATCGAACGCGCGCATGATTTGTTCGACGCCTATCTGCCGCTCGCCCGCTACGAGCAGCAGCCGGGACTCGGTCTGACGATCCGTAAATACACTCTCGCCAAACGAGGCGCGATCGCCTCAGGTGCCCTACGCAAGCCGGGTGCCAAACTGTCCGGCGCCGATATCGCCGATATCGAGCGTCTCGTCGCCCGTCAAACGCGCAGGCTGCAGGCGGTCAGCTGAAGGATCCCGGTCTAGGCGCCAAGCACGCTCTCGTTGTTGGTGCAAGTGCCGGTCCGGCGGTTATCAAGTTACCGTGACATGGCCGTTGGGGGCATGAGGTCGGCGACAGGCGATCGTTTCCCGTCGTCGACATGAACGGTGACATTGGCGGCTTGCAACTTGCTCGCGAGAGCTCCGCTTGGAGCGCGATCGGTCACGATGTCCGACAATGTGTCCAATGGGCAGACGAGTTCCAGATGGCGGCGGTTGAACTTTGCCGCGTCCAGGAGAAGCACCCCTCGTTCCGCTCGTTCGAGCATCGTTCTTTTGATCCAGCAGGCTTGAGTCTCGACGTCGGTGGGCCCTTCGACGGTCAACCCGCTTGCCCCGATAAACGCGATATCGGCGTAGAAGCGCTGCAGAAACGCGCATGTCTCGGAGCCATACACGCCCCGCTCGCGCGAGGAAAAATCCCCCGGGCAGAAAACCACCCGCACATTATTCTGCTGGACCAAGGCGTTGGCGACCGCGAAGCAGTTGGTGATCACCGTAATCCGTTCCGCGCCCTGTGCCAACGCATGAGCGAAGCGGGCCGTCGTTGAGCCCGAATCGATCATCAAGACATCGCCCGGCTTGACGAGCGCGAGCCCCGCGCGGGCAATGGCATCGCGCTCTTCCACCGCAAGAGTGTCACGATCCTGGAATTTCGGCTGGAGACCAAGCTGGCGTCCAGCCGCGCCACCATAGGTGCGGCTGACGAGGCCACGATGAGTCAGCTCCTCGATATCGCGTCTGACAGTCTCTGCGGAAACGCCGAGGCGGCGAGCAAGGTCGGAAGTCCGAACAGCAGGGGTCATGCCGAGCTCGGCGACGATTAATCTCTGGCGCGTGACCTTCTTGCCCTCAGACAGCGACACCTCACACCCTCCACGACAAGCATTGTAGAAGCCACAGTAGATCTGGGACATTCCACATAAGTATGCTTGATCTCCCACATTCTGTCTTCTAGGTTTCGGGAGAACGCCTAAGCTCTCTCAAGCGGAATCTGCTGAAGTTTCAAACTGCGCCTGTGATTTCAAAGGTTCGCGTCGATGTCTGAAATTGTCGTCAATGCCGTCTCCAAATCCTGGGGCGGAGTGGGTGGGGTGGACCGCGTCAGCTTCAAGGCCGAGGCAGGGACGTTGCTGGTTCTGTTGGGGCCATCAGGATGCGGCAAATCCACGACACTGCGTCTCATAGCGGGGTTGGAGGAGATTGAATCTGGACACATCACGATCGGTGGACGCGATGTCACGCATCTCTCGCCGGCTGAACGCCGCATCTCGATGGTGTTTCAATCCTATGCGCTGTTTCCTCATCTGAGTGTCGCCGAGAACATCATCTTTGGACTGAAGGTTCGGCGTGTCGGACGCGCCGAGCGCGACGAACGGCTGAAAAAAGTGGCCGACATCGTGGGCCTTAGCCAACTTCTCGATCGGAAACCATCCCAACTCTCGGGCGGCCAGCGGCAGCGCGTGGCCCTCGGCCGAGCGATCATCGCGGAAGCCGCCGTCTGTTTGATGGATGAGCCCCTTTCAAACCTCGATGCGAAACTGCGCCACGAGATGCGGACGGAGATCCGCAGCCTGCAGCAGCGCCTCGGCATGACCATGGTCTACGTCACGCATGATCAGACAGAAGCGATGACCATGGCCGACCGGGTTATCCTGATGCGGGACGGCCAAATCGAGCAGAACGGGGCGCCGCACGAGCTCTATAATCAACCAGCGAGCGACTTTGCAGCACGCTTCATCGGCACGCCGCCGATGAACATCATCTCCTGGCGCGACGACACATCGCTCGGTGTTCGTCCCGAACATATCACGCTTGATGATCACGACGGGGTGTCGGCAACGATCAAGGCGGTTGAATACCTTGGTGCCGACAGCATTATCATTTGCGATGTGAAGGGCGAGACCGTCGCTGTCCGGCAGTCGGGATACTGCTCGGTGACAACTGGCACCAAGGTCAATCTCGGCTGGCAAAACCGTCACGTACATCTGTTTGAGAAGAACAGCGGAAAGCGTCGTGAAGGGGGTTTGCCTCAATAGACGTTTTCTTCTGCAAAGAAACGTTCCGGCTCCCGCCGCGAGCGTACGGCTTCCAAACTCCAGGGAGGGGAAAAACATGAAGTTCAAGACAAAGGCACTGATCACCGCCGGATTCATAACGGTAGCGGGCTTTGGCGCAAGCATGGCTCAAGCCGTCGATCTCACCATGTACTATCCTGTCGCCGTCGGCGGCCCGGTCACGAAGGTGATCGACGACATGGTCCAGCGGTTTCAGAAGGAAAACCCGGATATCAAGGTCGATGCGGTTTATGCGGGTAACTACACCGACACCATGACGAAGGCGATGACCGCCATGAAGGGCGGGCAACCACCGCAATTGTCGGTTCTGTTCTCGACTGATTTGTTCACACTCATTGACGAGAAGGCCATCGTACCGATTGATGATCTCGCCGGCGCAGACGGCAAGGCGTGGCTCGACAGCCTCTACCCCGCCTTCATGGAGAACGGACGCATCGATGGTAAGACGTGGAGCGTTCCGTTCCAACGCTCCACCATCGTCCTGTACTACAATAAGGACGCTTTCAAGGATGCCGGCCTCGACCCAGAAAAGCCGCCGGCAACCTGGGCCGAGATGGCCGAAATGTCGAAGAAACTGGTGAAGAAGGACGCGTCCGGAAACGTCACGCGCTGGGGTGTCGAAATCCCCTCGACCGGCTACGGCTATTGGATGCTGCAGGCACTCGCCATCGAGAATGGCCAGAAGCTCATGAACGAGTCCGGCACCAAGGTTTTCTTCAACGAGAAGAAAACAGTCGAAGCCCTGCAATACTGGGTGGATATGTCCCGCAAAGAAAATGTGATGCCGACAGGCGCTATCGAGTGGGGCACGCTGCGCGCAGACTTCCTTGAAGGCAAGACCGCCATGATGTGGCACACCACGGGCAATCTGACCGCGGTGAAGGATGCGGCGAAGTTCAACTTCGGCGTCGCCATGCTGCCTGCGAAAGAGCAGCGCGGCTCGCCGACCGGCGGTGGGAACTTCTATGTCTTCAAGAGTTCGTCGCCGGAGCAGCAACTGGCCTCCGTGAAGTTCATTCGCTGGATGACGGCTCCCGAGCGCGCGGCGGAATGGAGCATCAAGACCGGCTATGTGGCCGTTACCCCGGCTGCCTACGAGACCGAGACGATGAAGTCCTACGTGAAGGACTTTCCCCAGGCCATCGTCGCACGCGACCAGCTCAAACACGCAGTGGCAGAGCTGTCGGTGCATGACAACGGACGCATCTACAAGATCGTCAACGATGCCGTGCAGGCGGCGGTGACCGGCACGCAGACTCCACAGGAAGCTCTCGACAGCGCGCAGAAGCAATCCGAGCGAATCCTCAGCCGCTACAAGTAAGATTACCGAACCAGGTGCCGCGGCGGTTCTCCCGCCGCGGCACCTGCCTGGCACCAAGCGGGAGAGTTTCATGGTAGCCGCCGTCATGAGCGCCACCGAGTCGAGAGGACTTCGGCGAAGAAATTGGCTCACGAATGTGAATGCCTGGCTCCTGCTTCTCCCTGCAATCGTGCTCCTGGCGACCTTCACGCATTATCCGATTCTCGCGACGCTCTATCATAGCTTCTTTTCCCTCGGACGCAGCGGCCCGGCGGCATTTGTGGGTCTCGACAACTACAGCTACATGCTGGACGACGACGTTTTCTGGCAGGTTCTGCGCAACAACGTCATCTTTGCCTTGGCGACCGTGCCCACGAGCATCGCGCTTGCCCTCCTCATGGCCGTATGGGTGGACAAGAAAATTGCCGGGCGGTCTTTTCTGCGTCTCGCCTTTTTCACACCGACGGTCCTGCCCATGATTGCAGTCGCGAATATCTGGCTTTTTTTCTACACGCCCGGCTATGGATTGCTCGACCAATTCCTCAAGATGATCGGTTTGTCAGGGCATAACTGGCTCGGGGATCCGGCAACCGTCATGACCGCGCTCTCCGTCATGGTGGTCTGGAAAGAAGCGGGCTTCTTCATGATCTTCTATCTCGCGGCGCTTCAGACGATTCCGCCGGACTTGAAGGAAGCCGCCGCAGTCGAAGGGGCGGGCCGCTGGTATTTCTTCCGCCGGATCACGCTTCCGCTGCTGATGCCCACGACGCTCTTTGTCTCGATCAATGCGTTGATCAATTCCTTCAAGCTTGTCGATCAGCTTGTCATCATGACGAAGGGCGGGCCCAACAATGCCAGTTCCCTCCTTCTCTACTACATCTACGAGGTCGCCTTCACATTCTGGGATACGACCTATGCGGCCACATTGACTGTGACCCTCATCACGATCCTGGCGGCCGTGGCGCTGACCAAGTTCATTTATCTGGATCGAAGGATTCACTATCAATGAGGCAGAACGGTTATCTGATCGAGACCATTGCCGCCTGGATCCTCGCGCTCCTGTGGCTGCTGCCGCTGGTCTATTGCCTGTGGAGCGCGCTTCACCCCGCCGAGTATGCGACGAACTTCGATCTCACAGCGCCGCTAACGCTGGAGAATTTCGCCCGTGCCTGGCGCCAGGCGCCCTTTGCCAGATATTATCTCAACACGGTGATGCTGGTTACGCTGGTTCTGGCCGGACAGATTGTGGTCGCGACACTGGCGGCTTATGCACTCGCGCGGTTTCGCTTCGTCGGCCGCGATGTCCTGTTCGCACTCGTACTCGTCCAACTCATGATCATGCCGGACGTGCTGATCGTGGAGAATTATCGCGTCATCAGCGCGCTCAATCTGCTCGACACCATCCCGGCCATCGCGCTGCCCTACATGGCCTCAGCCTTCGGCATTTTCCTGCTGCGGCAGGCCTTCAAAAGCGTGCCGAACGAACTCGTCGACGCTGCGCGCGTGGAAGGCGCATCCTCTTTCGGTGTGCTGTGGCGGGTCTTCGTGCCGCTCGGAAAGACCACTTACATCGCCTTTGGTCTCGTGTCTGTCAGCTACCACTGGAACAACTTCCTTTGGCCGCTCATCGTTACGAACTCGGTTGAAAGCCGCCCGCTTACCGTTGGCCTTGCGGTTTTCGGCGCGCCTGAGACAGGGGTCGATTGGTCGATCATCACCGCCGCGACGGTCATGACCATGGCCCCGCTTCTCCTCGCCTTCCTTTTGTTTCAGCGGCAGTTCGTTCAATCGTTCATGCGTGTCGGAATCCGCTGACAAGCACGCCTCGGCTCCACTCGCTACGGAGGGCCGATTTCACGGCGCCCATTCATGCGTGATCGACAATGGGACCATCGATGATGACCTGGGAGCACAAGCGGGAGCACCGCTCGATCCTGCCATCGACTTTGTAGATGTCCCTGAGAAGCGCGGGCGTGATCACTGCCTCGACCGGGCCGCAGCTGACCATCGTTCCCGCGTCGATCACCATGACACGGTCCGCTACTCGCAGAACCTGGTTGAGATCATGAATCGCGAGAACGACGCAGATCTGTTGCTTCGTCGATAAGGCTCGGATCAGCGCCAACACCTCCACCTGTCGGTGGAGGTCGAGGGCGCTCGTCGGCTCGTCCAGGAGGAGGATCTTCGGCTCACGCGCCAGGGTCTGCGCCAGCGAAACCAATTGCCGCTGGCCACCGCTCAGTTCGCACAGATTCTTGAACGCGATGCTCTCGATCCGCACGGATGCGAGAGTGCTTTCCACCGCCTCAAGGTCCTGGTCGCGAACCCTGGAAGTGGCCCCCTGTTTGCGCGCCAGAAGAATCGACTCGAAAACGGTAAGGACGGTGTTCACCGAGGTGTCCTGCGGCATATAGCAGACACCACTAAGGCTAGTCTCGTTTGCGCCGCCGATCGAGATGTGTCCCGGCCCACCCAGAAGGCCGGCGATCCGGCGGAAGAGGCTCGATTTGCCGGCGGCGTTCGGCCCGATGACCGCCGTCACCTCGCCTCCCTTCAGCAGAGGTGTGGTGATGCCCGAGAGCACATTCTGTCTGCCGTAGCGGACACCAACGTCGTTGAGTTGCAGCGTTGCTACCATGCGCGCCCCCGGTTGGTCATAATGAGACTGAAAAGGAACGGCACACCCACGAGCGCCGTGATGATGCCGATGGGAATGATGCTTCCTGGCAAGATGGATTTGCTGATTACGGATGTCAGGGACAGCATGGCGGCGCCCGAGAGAACGGAAGCGGGCAGGAAAAATCTTTGATCCTCGCCGATCAGCATCCGCGCAATGTGCGGTCCGACGAGCCCGATGAAACCAATCGTTCCGACGAAGGCCACAGGCACGGCGGCGAGAACGCTGACGACGAGCATCGTCTCGAGCCGCACCCGACGAATATTCACGCCAAAACTCGCAGCCTTGTCGTCGCCCAGGCGAAGCGCCGTCAGGGCCCAGGCACGACGGACGAAAACCGGAAGGGATACGGCAAGGACGAGCGTCATGATCGCAAGCTTCGGCCAAGTCGCGCGGGTGAGGCTGCCCATGGTCCAGAACACGACGGCGGCAAGGGCCTGCTCCGAGGCGAGAAACTGGACGAGCGCCAGCAAGGCATTGAACGTGAAAACAAGAGTGATGCCCAAGAGGACGATGGTCTCAACCGTTACGCCGCGCTTCTGGCTCATGAGGTGAATGAACAGGGCGGCCGCCATCGCCATGATCAAGGCGTTGATCGACACCACGTATTCGATGGCGAACGGCAGGAGGCCGACCCCGAACACGAGGGCCAGGGACGCGCCGAAGCTCGCGGCGGCTGAGATGCCGAGCGTGAAGGGGCTGGCAAGCGGGTTATTGAGGATGGTCTGCATCTGCGCACCGGCGGCGGAGAGCGCCGCCCCGACAACAACCGCCGTCAGCGCGACGGGCATGCGGATGTCCCAGAGCACGACGCTGACCTGATGAGGAACCTCCACCGAACCGACCAGGGCGAGAACGACCTCCCGCATGCTGTAGCGGGCCGGCCCCAGGCCCAGATCGGCGATGACAGAGAGGATCAGCACGACGGTGAGTGCGAGGAGGACGAGTTTTTTGCGCCGGACGAGGGCGCGGTAAGCGCCGCGCCCTGCCTGCGCTGCAATGGGTGCTGCAATCGTCAAGCACCTATTCCTTGTCGGTCAGTGAGACCCAGTATCCGGGCTTGTAGGCGACCGGCAGAAAGCGCTCGTGGAGAGAGTGCATCGTTTGGTCCGGGTCGAGGTCTTTGAACAATTCGGGGTGCAGCCACTTGGCCATCTGCTGGATGGCGACGAATTGATAGGGGCTGTTGTAGAACTGATGCCAGATGGCGTGGACCTGCTTATTCCCCACCGCCTTCACGCCGGTATAAGCGGGACGCTTCATCAGGGCCGCCAGCTTGTTGCGCGCCTCTGCGGCATTCGCACCGGAGCCGACACCAACCCATGCGCCGCCGGGCACGAACAATTCCCAATTCGAGCCGGTGACGATGACCTGATCCGGATTGGACGCGATGACCTGTTCCGGGTTCACGACGCCGAACGTGCCGGGAATGATCTTGGCTGCCAAATTGGTTCCGCCGGCGACTTCGACCATTTTGCCGAAATTCTCGTTGCCGAAGGACATGCAGCAATCGTCGGTATAGCCTGCGGCGCGCTCCATCATCACGAGCGGCTTTGCGGGGTTCGCCTTGGCGAGCCGTTCAGTGACGCGATCAATCTGCTCCTTGCGGAAAGCGATGAACTCCTCCGATCGCGCTTCCTTGCCGAACAGCTTGCCGATCAGCCGCATGCTCGGCTCGGTGTTCTCGAACGGCTTGTCGCGAAAATCCACGAACACGACAGGGATTCCGAGTTTGGCGAGCTTCTCGATGAGCTTCGAGTCGTCCGTCGCGGTCTTTGCCTCGACGTTCATGATCATGACGTCGGGGGCAAGCGCGACGGCCTGCTCAATATCGAAGGTCCCTTCCTTCGAGCCGCCGAACTTTGGAAGCGTCGCGATCTGCGGATACTTGGCGAGGTAATCCCTGTAGCCGTCGAGATCCGCCTTCTCGAAATCGTCCCGCCAGCCAACGACCCGCTTGAAAGGCGCATCGGTATCGAGAGCGGCGACAAAATAGATCTGGCGTCCCTCGCCGAGGATCACCTTGTTGACCGGTGCCTTGACCTCGACCTGACGGCCAAGGACGTCAGTGACCGTGATCTTGCCCTCGGCCGCCTTGGTGGAGGCAGGCAGGAATGAGACAAGCGTTAGAGCCGCGCCGAGAACCAAGTGGAGAAGCTGCATGAGGTGCCTCGCATTATAAAGGAAAGCGGCTCCTCGTATGGCGACCACAAAGGTATATCAAGGGTTATCTTTTAGAATTACTATAATTACAAACTGATGTGGCCTTTCATTAGAACAATTCAATTCTAGAGATTAGAATACTTATAACTTGACGACGATAATACCCGGCGCTAAGTCACGCAAAAATTTGCGAGTGTGAGAAAATTTCAATGACGTCGAATTACACGCTTCGCGACGAGATCCGCGAATACTGGTCGGCTCGCGCGCCGACATTCGATGATCAAGTAGGGCACGAGATTTTCTCGGAAGCGGAGCGTCAGGCCTGGCGCGCGCTTTTCCTGCGCCACCTCGGGCCGGGCGAGGGCCGCCGGGCGCTCGATCTCGCGAGCGGAACCGGAGTGATCTCCCACTTGCTCGACGGCTTGGGTTTCGATGTGACCGGGCTCGACTGGTCCGAGGCGATGCTGGCCCGTGCGCGCGCCAAGGCGGCAGCGCGCGGAACGCAGATCCGCTTCGTCATGGGTGATGTGGAGCGCACGCTGGAGAGTCGGGCGAGCTACGACGTCATCGTGACGCGCCATCTGGTCTGGACATTGGTGGACCCGGAGGCTGCTTTCAAGGAATGGCATTCCCTGCTGAAGCCCGGCGGCAAATTGCTGATAATCGACGGCGATTTCGTCTCCGACACGATCCTGAAACGCATGATCAGGATGCTCGAGCGTCTCAAGGGGCGAGCGTCACCCATCGCCGTTGCCTCGGACGCCATGCGTCAGACCCACGAGAGGATCCTGCGCCAGGTGCACTTCTCCAAGGGAGCGCGCGCACGCGAGGTCGTGGACCTGCTGCGTCAGGCAGGTTTTGCCGAGAATATTGTCGACCGCGATCTCAAGCGTATTCACCGCGAGCAGGCCAAACATATGCCACTGCTCAAGGGTTTGGAGCGCGCAACGCAACATCGCTATGCCATCGTCTCGACGAAACGGTGAAGAGTTGAGGCATTAGGGAGCCGTCGCAACGCTTTTTGTGCACACAACGCCGATCCGCGGCAAAGCGGGCGCTCTCCAATGGCTCGGCCACGTAGTAGCCGGAGCTGGCGTCGAACAGTCAGGCAATCTCCACCAGAATGGCTCTGCCGCTTCCAGATAATTGTATCAGCTCCTGGGTGTTACCGAGTCTCATCGTGTCGAAACACTGAAGGGAGTAGATGACGCCGTCCAATGTCACGTCGAACGAACTATCCATCGGCACGAGAAACGCCGCACGGGTCCCTTCGGACAGCAGCATGACACCCGCACCCAGGATCCTC
Organism: Microvirga brassicacearum; assembly: GCF_008757455.1. GTDB lineage: Bacteria > Pseudomonadota > Alphaproteobacteria > Rhizobiales > Beijerinckiaceae > Microvirga > Microvirga brassicacearum. Next base: position 629,559 of record NZ_VCMV01000013.1, read on the forward strand.
GTCCGATGCTCGAAATATCCGCGCCGTGTCATCACGTTGAGATCGCGGATTGGCCCCGAAAGGAGCTTGCAGGCCGTCGTATCGTTACCGGAGAAAGAGAGCTTGGGAGACGTCCGGTTCAGCCGATAGGGAACCCCGTTCACATCGAGTTCGATGCCGTTCCCTTGCAGCACGACGAGCGTTCGGTCGATCTGCGGGAAGGGCGAGAATGGGCCGTCGGATTCCACGTCGGCCATGCTGATGCGCCAGCCGAACGTCTCGAAGCTCGAGCCCTCCGGGAAAGCCGCGATCTCCGCCGTCGTGCCGCCGCCATTCTTCCACGGAACTCTGACAAGATGTTCGGCACGGATCACCCGGACATCCATGGTGTTCAGTCCAGGCTCGGCAGGTTGAGTCCGTGCTCACGAGCGCACGCGATGGCACCCTCGTAGCCCGCATCGGCGTGACGCATGACGCCGCTTGCCGGGTCGTTCCATAGAACGCGCTCGAGACGACGAGCGGCGTCCGGTGTCCCGTCGCAGACGATAACCATGCCGGAATGCTGGGAAAAGCCCATACCCACGCCACCGCCGTGATGCAGCGACACCCAAGTTGCACCGGATGCGCAGTTGAGGAGGGCGTTGAGGAGGGGCCAGTCCGAAACGGCATCCGAGCCGTCCCTCATGGATTCCGTTTCGCGGTTCGGGCTCGCGACCGAACCTGAATCGAGGTGGTCGCGGCCGATCACGATGGGAGCTTTCAACTCGCCGCGGGCGACCATCTCGTTGAAGGCCAGACCGAGCCGATGACGGTCGCCAAGACCCACCCAGCAGATCCGCGCGGGCAGGCCCTGAAACCTGATCCGCTCCCGCGCCATATCGAGCCAGTTGTGCAGGTGGGCGTTGTCGGGCAGCAACTCCTTCACCTTGGCGTCGGTCTTGTAGATATCCTCCGGGTCGCCCGAAAGTGCGGCCCAGCGGAACGGCCCGATGCCACGGCAGAACAGCGGCCGGATATAAGCCGGCACGAAACCCGGGAACGCAAAGGCGTCCTCGACGCCCTCTTCCTTCGCCATCTGACGAATGTTGTTGCCGTAATCGAACGTCGGAACGCCGGCCTCGTGGAAGCCCAGCATGGCGCGAACATGCTCCGCCATGGAGCGCTTGGCCGCTTGCTCAACGGCCTTGGGATCGCTTTCGCGCCGTTCCATCCATTCAGACAACGTCCAGCCCTTCGGCAGATAGCCGTTGATCGGATCGTGTGCCGAGGTCTGGTCCGTTACCGCATCGGGCCGGACGCCGCGCCGAAGGATCTCCGGGAAAATTTCGGCCGCATTGCCGAGAAGGCCAACCGATACAGCTTTCCTGTCGCGGCAGGATTGCTCGATGATGGCAAGCGCCTCATCCAGCGTCTCCGCTTGCCTGTCGACATAGCCGGTCTTCAGGCGCATCTCGATCCGGCTGGCCTGACATTCGACAGCGAGGCACGAGGCGCCCGCCATGGTTGCGGCAAGCGGTTGCGCCCCGCCCATGCCGCCGAGGCCGGCGGTCAGGATCCAGCGGCCGGAAAGATCGCCGCCGTAATGCTGGCGGCCCATTTCGACGAAGGTCTCGTAGGTGCCCTGCACAATGCCTTGGCTGCCGATATAGATCCACGAGCCGGCCGTCATCTGGCCGTACATCATGAGCCCCATGCGATCGAGCTCGTGAAATTTGTCCCAGTTTGCCCAATGCGGAACAAGATTTGAATTGGCGATCAGCACGCGCGGGGCATCCGCATGCGTGCGAAAAATTCCGACAGGTTTGCCGGATTGCACGAGAAGCGTTTCGTCGTCACCCAGTGTTTTGAGGGAGGCGACAATGCGGTCGAAGCTCTCCCAATTGCGCGCCGCGCGTCCGATCCCGCCATAGACGACAAGTTCGCTCGGCTTCTCCGCCACGTCGGGGTCGAGATTGTTCATGAGCATGCGCAGCGGCGCCTCGGTCAGCCAGCTCTTGGCCGACAGTTCAGTGCCGTGGGCGGCGCGGATCACGCGGGCGTTGTCGGTGCGAGTCATGAGGTTGTCCTTCCTCGGAATCCGGGTTGAGCAAAATTCAGGCATTCCTCGAGAATGCGGGTGAGAACGGCACGCATGGGAGCAGCGTAGGCGTCGTCATAGGCGGTGGGCCATCGCCCTTCCGCAACCGGGCCTGCTCGCTCCATCATGTAGCCACGACAGGCGAGTTCCATCTGAACCGCATGAACGCCGTTCTCAGGTCGTCCGAGTGTCCGGGTGATGAACCCGCCCTTGAACCGGCCGTTGAGCACATGGCTGAAATTGCTGGCCGCGCAGATCTGCTCGACGGCGTCGCTCAAAGCGGCGGCGCAGGTCGCTCCGCCATTCGTGCCGATGTTGAAGTTCGGCAGCGTACCGTCGAAAAGGCGCGGGATCGCTGATCGGATCGAGTGGCAATCATAAACCACGACACGGGGGTGACTTGCGCGCAGGCGGTCGACCTCGTTTTGGAGCGCGGCGTGATACGGCTCGAAGAAGCGGGTGCGGCGTTCGGCGACGCTTGCTGCGTCGGGCTCCGCGCCAGACAAGTAGAGAGGCTCGCCGTCGAACGTCGTCGTCGGACAAAGCTCCGTCGTCGCCTGTCCGGGATAAAGCGAGATGCCGGACGGGTCCCTGTTGACGTCGATCACCGTGCGAGAAATAGCCGTCCTGATGATGGTTGCGCCGAGATCTCCGGCAAAATCGTAGAGGCGGTCGATCCACCAATCCGCGTCCTTCCGGGCAAGCCAGAGCGAGACGAGCCCGCGTTCGCAGCCGGCGGGGATTTCCGTGCCCGTATGCGGCAGGCTCACCACGAGTGGTGCATCTCCGCGTGTCACCTCCAGCCACGGGAGAGGAATCGAGTCGCTCATCGCGCGTCCCCGGCGACAACCGGCAACACATCGCCACCCACTGCGGCAGCCAATGCGCCGGACCTCACAAAAGCACTCGCCTGCGCAATGTCGGGGGCCATGTACCTGTCCTCATTCAGATGCGGCACCGCACCACGCAGAAGCGCCCGCGCTCGCTCCAGTCGCTCGCTTGACGGCATCGGCGCGTGGAAGTCGCAGCCCTGAACGGCGACGAGAAACTCGATGCCGATCACATGCACGGTATTGGTCGCCATCGGCAGCAGCCGCCGCGCGCCATGGGTCGCCATGGACACATGGTCCTCCTGGTTGGCCGAGGTCGGGATCGAGTCGACGCTCGCCGGGTAGGCGCGCTGCTTGTTTTCAGACACGAGAGCTGCGGCTGTTACCTGCGGAATCATGAAACCGGAATGGAGGCCGGGTTTCGGCGTCAGGAAAGCCGGCAGGCCGGAGAGGGCCGGATCGACCAGCATGGCGATGCGCCGTTCCGCCAGCGATCCGATTTCACAAAGGGCCATCGCGATCATATCGGCCGCGAAGGCAACCGGTTCCGCGTGAAAATTGCCTCCGGAGATGACTTCGTTGGTGTCCGAAAAGACGAGCGGATTGTCGGAAACGCCGTTGGCCTCGGTGCCGAGCGTCTCACCTGCCTGCCGCAGCAGGTCGAGCACCGCTCCCATCACCTGTGGTTGGCAGCGCAGGCAATAGGGGTCCTGCACGCGAGCATCGTTGATGAGGTGCGAGGCTCGAATGGCGCTGCCCTGCATCAGCGTGCGCAAAGCGGCCGCCACCTCGATCTGGCCGCGATGCCGCCGCAGCTTCTGGATGCGCTCATCGAACGGTCCATCCGACCCCTTGGCGGCATCGGTCGCAAGGGCGCCGGTGACGATGGCGGCTTGAAACACCCGCTCGGCCTCGAACAGTCCTGCCAACGCGAGCGCAGTCGAAACCTGCGTGCCGTTGAGAAGGGCGAGGCCCTCTTTCGGGCCGAGCGCAAGTGGTGCCAGATCGATACGCGCGAGTGCGTCGGCTGCTGGAACGCGCGCGCCGTCGACAATAAATTCGCCGATGCCCATGAGGGTCGCTGTCATGTGGGCGAGGGGAGCAAGATCGCCCGACGCACCCACCGATCCCTGTCCGGGAATAACCGGAATGAGGCCGGCTTCCAGGCAGGTCGCCAGATGCGTGATGGTGGACCAGCGCACGCCGGATGCGCCCTGCGCGAGGCTCGCGAGTTTGAGCGCCATCACAAGGCGCACCACCGGCGCGGGCAGAGGTTCGCCGACGCCAGCCGCGTGGGACAACACGATGTTGCGCTGCAGCGCCGCGAGATCGGCTTGGCCGATCCGAACGCCTGCGAGTTTCCCGAAGCCGGTATTGATGCCGTAGACCGGATCCCCTTTGGCGACGATCAGGTCGATGGTCCTGGCCGCAGCCTCGACCTGGGGCCGGCATGCGTTCTCCAATGTAGCGACGGCGCCGTCGTAAACGCGGCGCCAATCGGCCAGCGTTACGGAGCCTGGGGTAAGCGTCACGGTTTCGGTCACTGTCCTCTCCAGATGCGGGCATGCAGCGGGTTGAAGCCGAGCCGGTAGACGAGCTCGGCGGGGCGTTCGATGTTCCAGATGGCGAGGTCGCATGACTTGCCTCGCTCAAGCGTCCCTATCTCGGGAAGCCGCCCGAGGGCGCGGGCGGCTTCCCGCGTCACGCCCGCAAGGCATTCCTCGACCGTCAGACGGAACAGGGTCGCGCCCATATTCATGGCGAGCAGGAGCGAGGTCAGCGGCGAGGTTCCGGGATTGCAGTCGGTTGCGAGCGCCATGCGGGTGCCGTATCGCCGGAAAGCGGCCACTGGCGGTGCCTGCGTCTCGCGCAGCATGTAGAAGGCGCCCGGCAGCAGCACCGCAACCGCGCCCGACTTCGCCATTGCGGCGGCGCCCTCGTCGTCCGTGTGTTCGAGATGATCGGCTGAAAGTGCTCCATACTCTGCGGCGAGCTTCGCCCCGTGCAGATTGGAGAGTTGGTCGGCATGAAGCTTAATGTTCAGTCCCAGCGCCTTCGCCGCCGCGAACACGCGGGCGGTCTGTTCCGGCGAGAACGCGATCCGTTCACAGAATGCGTCGACCGCGTGGACAAGACCCTCGCGCACGAGGACGGGCATCATCTCTTCGCAAACCCTGGTGATATAGACATCCTTGTCACCGCTCCCCTCGGGCGGCACGGCGTGCGCGCCCAGGAATGTCGTGGTGATCGAGACGGGACGTTCATGTGCGAGACGCCGGGCTGCGCGCAGCATCCGTGCCTCGGTGTCGAGGTCGAGCCCGTAGCCGGATTTGACCTCCACCGTCGTGCAGCCTTCGGCGATGAGGTGGTCGAGGCGGGGCAGGGCGCCGGTGACGAGATCGTCCTCGCTCGCGCCACGGGTCGCCCTGACGGTGGAAACGATACCGCCACCAGCCTGGGCGATTTCCTCGTAGCTCGCGCCCTTCAGGCGCAGCTCGAATTCCTCGGCCCGATCGCCCCCGAAGATGAGATGGGTGTGGCAGTCGACGAGGCCCGGCGTGATCCACCGCCCGGCGCAGTCGATCCGATCGGCCGCATCCCATGAGGATGGCAGATCTTCCATCGCTCCGGCAAAAGCGATGCGGCCGTCCCGGGCCGCGATGGCGCCACGCTCGACAATCCCCAAGCCGTCCTCGGCAGGGGCGAGCGTCGCAAGGCGAGCATTGAACCAGACCCGGTCAAAGCGCATGTTTCGGCTCCGGTGACCTTCTGTTAATGTCTATACATAATCGCCCCAACCCATTATTGTCCAGATATATTCGTTCGGTTCCGACGTCCGGCCTTAGCTTTGGAACGGCAATCGGCGCACGGTCGACAAACTCAAAGAGGTGCGGGCAATGCGGAAGCTCATCTTCGATCATGCCTTGCTGCCGACGGGATGGGAGCAGAACGTCGGAATCGAGGTCGCGCGTGGTGTCATTCGCGCCGTCCACCCTCGCGCCGCCCCGGATGGCTTCGAGCGCGTTGCCGGGGTCGCGTTGCCCGGGCTGCCGAACCTGCACAGCCACACCTTTCAGCGTGGCATGGCGGGATTGGCCGAGACACGTGGTCCGGAGGGCGACAGTTTCTGGACCTGGCGGCAGGTGATGTACCGCTTTCTCGGCAATCTCACGCCGGATGACGTCGAGGCGATTGCAGCTTTCGCCATGATGGAGATGCTCGAGGGCGGCTTTACGGCGCTTGCCGAGTTTCACTACCTGCACCACGATACCGATGGCCGCACCTATGACGATCCCGCGGAACTTGCGACCCGCGTTGCGGCGGCGGCGCACGAGACTGGCATGGGGCTCACGCTGCTGCCCGTATTTTACGCGCAGGGTGGCTTCGCTGGAGCTGCCCCAACGGAGGGACAGCGACGTTTCATCACTGACCTTCAACTCTATTCAAAGCTTGTCGAGGGAGCGCGCCGAGCCGTTGCGAGCATGGACGACGCCGTAGTGGGAGTTGCGCCGCACAGCCTGCGTGCCGTTGGACCCCGAAGTCTCGGCGAGATTCTCGCGCTCGCCGAGGAAGGACCGATCCACATCCATGTGGCCGAACAGGTGAAGGAGGTCGAGGACTGCCTCGCCTGGTCGGGGCAGCGCCCGGTTGCCTGGCTGCTCGATCATGCCCCGGGTTGATCGTCGGTGGTGTCTCATCCATGCGACCCACCTCGATCCGCACGAGATGCGAGGCCTCGCCACGACAGGCGCGGTGGCGGGATTATGCCCTCTGACCGAAGCCAATCTCGGCGATGGCATCTTCGAAGGAGCTGGTTTCCTTGCCGCTGACGGTCGGTTCGGCGTGGGCTCCGACTCGAATATTGAGATCAGCGCGCCGGGAGAGCTCAAACAACTCGAATACAGCCAGCGACTGAAGCGCCGCGCCCGCAATGTGCTAGCGGAACGCGAGGGCCAATCAACGGGACGCAGCTTGTACGAAAACGCTCTGGCGGGCGGGGCCCGTGCCCTCGGCCGGCGCATTGGGGCCATCGAAGTCGGTCATCGGGCGGATGTCGTCGTGCTCGATGCGACGCATCCCGATCTCGCTGCATTGTCTGGCGACCGTTGGCTCGATACCTATGTGTTCGTCACCGGAAAGGCCGCCATCGACACAGTCATGGTTGCAGGAATGCCCCTCGTCCTGAAGGGACGACATGTCGGGCGAGACGCGATCAGCGCCCGATATGTGCGCACGATGGCTCGTATTCTGGCATGAACAATGATACTTCGGCGAAGAAACAACCGCCCGGCATGAAACATCTGCATCAACGAATCCGCGACGACATCGAGTCGCGCATCATGTCCGGGCAGTGGCCGCCGGGCCACCGCGTGCCGTTCGAGCATCAATTGATGGCCGAGTATGGCTGCTCGCGCATGACCGTGAACAAGGTGCTTTCAACTCTGGCGACCAATGGCCTGATCACCCGTCGGCGGCGGGCGGGCTCTGTTGTTGCGGAGCCAAGCACCCAACGGGCTGTGCTGGAAATTCAGGATTTTGCGCTCGAGGCAGCGCGTGCCGGCACGGTCTACCGCTTTCAGATCCTGCATCGAACCATTGAACCGATTGACGCCGCCGCCGCGCAGCGGACCGGACTTCCGGCGGGAACCCGGATGCTCAGCGTCACCACGCTTCATCTGATGGACGGAGTGCCAGGGGCCTACGAGCAGCGGTTGATCAATCTTGACACCGTCCCCGAGGCGGCCACGGAGCACTTTGCCAATGATCCGCCAGGAACATGGCTGCTTAGGCGCGTGCCTTGGACGGATGCCGAACATGTCCTCCGTGCGGTCAACGCCGATGCCGAACTCGCCCGTCGACTGCAGATGAAAACGGGCGCCGCCTGCCTGGTGCTCGAGCGGCGGACCTGGCAGGCTGGCGCCTTCGTCACCGAGGCGCGCATCACCTACCCCGGCGATAGGCACCACCTGATCGGACGTTTCTCGCCAGCCGCGCAAGGACCCGCCGGCGGTTCTGCGGCCGTTTCGCCATGACGCATCAGTTCGCAACCGCCATTCGCCGGTATCCGTCGGCAGTGGCGGCCGGATTGACCGGTTCGGCTGCCAACATGGCTCGCGTCAAATTTGTCACAGCAAATTTAGCGAATTCCGTTGCTTCCCGCTTGTGAGCGGCGCGTGAATTGGTATCGTCAGTGACCGGGACTTTCGCCAGTGCGGATAGCCCGACGCTATCGTCGGACCCGTTCCAACCTCGTCACCCCGTCCGACAGGCCCGTCTCGGCGGCGATCGAGAGGCGGTCGCGAAATCAGAAACGCTTCTAGGAGACACTCGATGTCTAAACCGCCGATTGGCACGCGCCGGTCCACTGACCCGCGTCAGGCAGCGGAGGCGGCCTTCAAGAAGGCCACGACAAAGCCTGTCGAACTGCCGCCGAAGGCTCCTGTCGTACCCGGTACCCGCGAGATGGTATCACTGCGGATCGACCGCGAGGTGCTTGAATTCTTCCAGGAAGGCGGACCCGGCTGGCAGGATAGAATTAATGAGGCGCTCCGGAAGGCCGCCGGCAAATAGCCCATAAGCCAAACCAGTTCACGGCCTATTGGCAGATCCGGTAGCGATCGCTCGACCCGTGAAGTTGCACGTCGAGGTGGAGATGGTCCGCATGAGAGGCATCTGAGCCCGGACCCAGCACCGTCGTAAACCAGCCGCAGGCCGCTCGCCGCACTGCATTGATTGTCGCCACATGCTGCTCGTTGCCGTCGGGTTTCACCGGGATATGGCTCTTGTCGGCAAGTTGAAAACTCGCGATGTCGATCGCCAACCCTTCTGCATGTGCCGAGAGCTTGCCTGAGGGGAGGCGGTTTCTGTTCCGGCATTGGAATCCCGGGCCGGTGTGAACAACCGCAAGCTCGGAGTTCGTGGCCCCGACGATCGCAGGCGCCACAAGGGAGCCCAGCCAGCCGCCGAGGCTTTCGGCAAATCGGCAGGCGACGATCGGTTCGGCCGCGAGCAGCAGGGGGCTTTCCCGTCCGGCAACCGCAATGGCGCGTAGTTTCACCGGGTTGTCGATGCGGCAATCGCCATTGGCCACCGCAGGCGTCTCCGCGGCCTCCACATCGAAGCCCGCGATCCGAAGTCGTGACAGGCATTCACTGGTCCCGCTCACCTGCGACAGGTTATTTGGCGTCGAGGGTGCTGCCGGGGATTCATTGAGCGAGGGGATCGGAGGTCGCGGCGGCGGAAGCGGCGGCCAGGGCTCTGCCCGGAGTGCGGTGCCGGACAGAGCGGCAAAAGCGAGGAGAATCGCAAGGCCTCGGCGATCGCACGAAGCTTTATCCGGTCGAAGAACCCGCTCTGGCATTCTATCCCCACTTCCTCTCCCTCGATAACGCTCAAGTTCGGAAAAGGTGCTCGTGAGGCGAATCTAGGGTCGAATCGCCCTACCTGCCGACGGCGTAGGCCTGCATCAGGCGCGGGGTTGCGGCTCCATGGAGCAACCCGTCCGCATCGCGACTGGCAGCCACGAGACGGCCGACCGTCCACTCCGGCGCTGTTTCCAACTGGTGTCCACGTGCGCGCAGGTCCGCCATAACCTCGGCACCAAAGCTCTCTTCCACCGCAAGGTGCCCGGGCTTCTGTTCGCGCGGATAGAACGATGATGGGAAATGCGCCGTATGCGCCATCGGCAGGTCGATGGCTTCCTGCAGGTTGAGGCCATGATGCACATGGCGCAGAAACAGAAACAATTGCCATTGCTCCTGTTGGTCGCCTCCGGGCGAGCCGAACACCATGTAGGGTTCGCCGTCTCGTTCGGCCAGCGACGGAGTGAGGGTCGTGCGCGGCCGTTTCCCCGGCTCCAAAGACGCCGGGAGGCCGTCCTCGAGCCAGAACATCTGCGCGCGCGAATTCAACATGAAACCGAGTTCGGGAATGACGGGCGACGATTGCAGCCATCCGCCGGATGGCATCGCGGCGATCATGTTGCCATGGCGGTCGATCACATCGATATGCACCGTGTCGCCGCGGCGCGCCGACCGCATGGAGGCCATCGTCGGCTCACCGCCCGTGATCTTGCGATCGGTCGTGGAAAGTTCGCGCAAGGCTTCCAGCGTGCGAGCGACCTGTTGCTCGTATCCGTCCACATGGCCGGGACGCAGTTCGGTGGATGCCCGTTGGCCGATCAGCTTGCGCCGCTCGTCGGAATAGGCGTCCGACAGAAGCGTCTCCATCGGGACCTTCACGAAATCCGGATCGCCGTAATAAGCCTCGCGATCCGCGAAGGCGAGCTTCATCGCCTCGACGACCGTATGGACGAAGCGCCCACTCGTCGGTCCCATCGCGGCGATATCGAAACCCTTCAGCAATGCGAGCGTTTGCAGGAAGACCGGGCCTTGTCCCCACGGACGCGTCTTGTTCACACGGTAGTTGTGATAGTCGTAAGTCTGCGGTACGTCGTAACTTGCCGACCAGTTGGCGAGATCGTCGCCGTTGATGACGCCGCGATGGCGCGATCCGCTTTGATCCATGACTTCATTCGAGCGCGCGAAGCGATCGATCGCGTCCGCCACGAAACCCTTGTAGAACGCCGCGCGTGCGGCTTCGATTTCCGCCTCGCGATTTCCGCCCTTGGCCTCGGCTTCCTTGAGGATGCGCTTCCAGGTTTCGGCCAGTGCGGGATTGCGGAAGAGCTGGCGGCCGGAAGGAACGTTGCCGCCGGGCAGAAACACCGCGGCGGAGGTGAGCCATTCGGTCTCGAAAAAATCCTTCAGGCCTTTGATCGTGTCGGAAACGCGCGGGAGCAGCGGGTGTCCCTTTTCGGCATAGTAGATCGCCGGTTCGAGGACTTCGCGCAGGCGCATCGTGCCATGATCGCGCAACAGCAACATCCAGGCGTCGAACGCGCCGGGAACGACAGTCGCCAGCAAGCCGTTGCCGGGAACGAGCGCGAGACCCTGGCGACGATAATGCTCGATGGTGGCGCCCGCAGGCGCGGTACCTTGCCCGCAAAGGACCTCGATTTTTCGGGTTCTGGTCGAATAGAACACCGCCGGCACTTCGCCTGCGGGACCGACCAGGTGAGGTTCGACGACCTGCAACACGAAGCCCGTCGCCACGCAGGCATCGAAAGCGTTGCCGCCGCGCTCGAGCATCGCCATGCCGGCGGCGGAGCCAAGCCAATGGGTCGATGTGACGACGCCGAAGGTGCCGAGAATTTCAGGCCGTGTCGTGAACATGAAACAATCCGATTTTGAGTTCAGTTTTCGCGAGGGTCGAGGGCGTCACGCAAGCCATCACCGAACAGGTTGAAGCCAAGTACGATCAGGAAAATTGCCGAGCCCGGAAAGAAGGACATCCAGGGCGCCTGACTCATGAAGTTCTTTGCCGTGTTGAGCATCGAGCCCCACGAAGGATTCGGCGGCTGCTGTCCAAGGCCCAGGAACGACAGACTGGCTTCTGCGATAATGGCCGTGGCGACCGTGAGTGTTGCCTGGACAAGGATGGGCGGGAGAACGTTGGGCAGGATGTAGCGCAGGATAATCCAGAAATTCGGGAGCCCGATGGCACGAGCGCCCTCAACGTAATCCTCGGCCTTGATCGTCAGCACCTGCCCGCGCGTGAGCCGCACGAAGATCGGCATCGCCGAAAGCCCGATGGCGATCATCGCATTGGTGAGGCTTGGGCCAAGGAAGGCCGCAAGTGCAATTGCGAAAATCAGAAAGGGGATTGCCAGCATGGCTTCGGTCGAGCGCGAGATCGTTGCGTCGATCCAGCCGCCGAAATATCCCGAGATCAGACCAAACGGCACCCCGAGCAAAACCGCGATGGCGACCGATACGACGCCCGCCATCAGAGAGGCGCGCGCGCCAATCACCATGCGGGAGAAGACGTCGCGCCCGAGTTCATCTGTGCCGAACCAGAAGATCGCCGAGGGTGCTTTGCGGATTGTCGAGAAGCTTGGCTTGATGGGGTCGTGCGGTGCGATCAGCGGCGCCAGGACAGCGATGACGATGAAGAACAGCACGAGGCCGGCGCCCATCATGGCGCTCCGGTTGCCGAGAAACTTCGAGAGGATCCGGTTGCGTTTTCTTGGAAGAACGAGGTCGTCGGCAATGGCGATCGTCATTGTGCATGCCTCAGGCGCGGATTGACCAGAACATAGAGGATATCGGCCAGCAGGTTCATGATGATGAAGCCCACCGCCGTACAAAGCACTACGCCCTGAACCACCGCGTAGTCCCGGTTGAACACGGCATCGACGACAAGCTTGCCGAATCCCGGAATTGTGAAAATCTGCTCGGTCAACACGGCACCTGCGAGCAGTTCGCCGAACAGCAAGGTCGATAGGGTGATGATCGGGATCAGGGCATTGCGAAGCGCGTGCTTCATGATGACGACACGCGAGATCAGCCCCTTGGCGCGGGCAGTCCGAATATAGTCTGAACGAAGAACGCCCAGCATCGCGCTTCGGGTGTGGCGCATCAGGCTGGCGGCAAGTCCCGTGCCAAGAACAAAAGCGGGCATGATCATGGTCTTGATATTAAGCCATAGATCCTCGCTCGGCGGTACGAAACCGGATGCAGGCAAGAGCTGCCAGCGGACTGAGACCAGCATGATAAGCAGGATGCCAAGCCAGAAGTTTGGAATCGAGAGGCCGGACAGGGCGACGACGTTCGCGGCGTAATCGACACTCGTGCCTTTCTTGACGGCCGACACGATGCCGGTCGGAATGCCGATGGCCAGTGCGATGATCATCGCGAAGATCGCAAGTTCGAGCGTGACCGGAAGCTTGCCGAGGATCAGCGTCAGCACCGGAATGTCGGTCCTCAGCGAGATGCCGAGATTGCCCTGCAGGACCTGACCGATCCACGCAAAGTACTGAATCGGAACCGGATCGTTGAGCCGATATTTTTCGCGCAGGAAGGCAAGAACTTCCGGATCCCGCTCTTCCCCGGCCATGGTCAGAACGGGGTCTCCCGGCAGGAGTTGCTGCAGCGTGAACACCAGCACCGACACGATGATGATCGTCGGAATCGCAATCAGAATACGTCTGGCGATGAAGCGAAGCATGAGGTGCGGGGACCTGACTTTCGAGGGAGGTGCGTGCCCGGAGGCGTTCCGGGCACGCGATCTTCAGGGTTCTCAGGACGCGAATTTGACGCCCTTGAGGCGGATCATCCCGTCCGGATACGGCTTGAAACCCTCGACCTTCTTGGCCACGACGAACGGCCATGGCTGGTAATAGGTATAGATGATCGGCAGTTCGTCCTGCAGGATCGCTTGCGCGGAATCATACAATGCCTTGCGCTGCTCCTCGTCGTTGATGGCACGCGCCTCGTTGAGGATGCGATCCACTTCCGGATTGCAATAGCGGCCGTCGTTCAACCCGCCCTTGCAAGTGACGAATTGATGGATGTTGCCATCGGGATCGACGCGGCCGGACCAGCCGATCACGTTGACGTCGAAGTTGCCGGCCTGTGCCTCTTTCTGCAACGCCGCAAACTCGGTCGGGCGCAGCGAGATGTCGAAACCGGCCTCGGCGGCCATCGCTTGGATGATCTCGGCGATCTGCTGTGTGGTTGTGCTGTTGCCGAAGGAGAGTTCGAATTTCACCCGTTCGACGCCGGCTTGCTTCAGCAATGCCTTGGCCTTCGCCACGTCGCGTTTCCCGGCCGAAAACTTCTTGTCGTTGAAGGCGCTTGCGAGAGGGAAGGGCTGCCCGGCCGGCGGGTAGATGCCTTGCCCGACAACTTCATTGATCACGTCACGATCGATCGCGAACTGCAAAGCCTGGCGGACGCGCTTGTCTTTCCCGAGGGGGCCTTTTGCGCGCTCTCCGTTTGCCGTGTTGATCGTCAAGCCTTGGTAGCCGATGCCGCTGACGGGGGCGAACACGAGTCTCGCATCGCTCTTGACGTCGGCGACGTCGCTCGGTGCAAGGCGCTCGAGGATGTCGAGATTTCCGGCCTTCAGGTTCGCCAGGCGCACCGTCGCGTCAGGGATCGGCGTGAAGACGAGCCGGTCGAAGTTGTAGTTCTTGGCATCCCAGTGATCCTTGAAACGCTCCAGGACGATGCGGTCGTTCTGCACGCGCTCGACGAACTGATAGGCCCCCGAGCATATAGGTTTCTGCGCGAAATCAGGCGCGGCGAGCGCCTTGGGGGACATGATCATGCCGGCGCGGTCCGAGAGCTGCGAGACCAGCGTGGCGTCCGGGCGCGACAGCTTGAGCGCAACGGTCATGTCGTCTACGACGTCGACGCCCTCGACAGAGCCGAGTTCGCTCTTGCGCAGACTGTCGGGCAGGGTGCGGGCGCGGTCGAGATTGACCTTCACCGCGGCGGCGTTCATCGCCTCGCCATCGTGGAATTTGACGCCGGGCCGCAGCTTCATGGTCAGCGTCTTGCTGTCGTCGCTCCATTTCCATTCGGTCGCAAGTTGCGGCACGAATTTGAGCTCAGGCGTGATTTCCACGAGCTTGTCGCACAGGGACGTGAACACGATACGCCCGACGAACGTGCGAGCGCGGTGAGGATCCAGCACGTCAGGATCCTCCTGCAAACCGACCCTGAGAGTCTGCGCGGACGCCGCCGTGCTCATCAAGAGCCCTACGGCCATGGCCATCATAAAAATTGGTTTCATCGACACGTTCTCCTCTGTGTTGGTTTTTAGAGCCCTGGCGTTGCGGTCTTGTCGTGCCGCTCGCGCCAGGTCTTGTAGAGTGCCAGCCGTTTCGTAAGCGCCGGGCTTGCCGGCGGCGCCGTCAGTGCGCCCGAGCCGGCGTTCTGAATTTCTCGCCAGAAGTGACAGGCGACCTGCCGTCCGTCGGCTGCCGCCTCGAGCCGAGGATGCTCCTCGCGGCAACGTGCCTTCGCGTGCGGACAGCGGGTGTGGAACCGGCACCCGCTCGGCGGTGCAGCCGGGCTCGGTACGTCACCCTGGAGCAGCGGCTTCGGCTGCCGGTTGACTGGGCTGGGGACCGGGATCGCCGTCAAGAGTGCCTGCGTGTAGGGATGGAGCGGGTCGTCGAACAGGTCGTCCGTGTCGCTGAGTTCGACGATCTCACCGAGATACATTACCGCAACTCTGTCGCTCATGTGCCGGATCACCGCCAGATCATGTGCGATGATGACGAGCGTCAGACCAAACCGATCTTTCAGATGCTCGAGCAGGTTGATGATCTGCGCCTGGATCGACACGTCGAGCGCGGACACCGGCTCGTCGCCGATAATGAGCTTCGGCTCGCCCGCAAGCGCCCGTGCGATGCCGATGCGCTGACGCTGGCCGCCGGAAAACTCGTGTGGGTAGCGTTCGCCGTGCGCCGGAATGAGCCCGACGGTGCGCAGAAGATCAGCCACGCGTTCCTGCTTCTCCGCCCCGTGCGCCAGCCCGTGAAGCCAGATCGGTTCGCCGACGATGTCGCGCACATTCATGCGCGGGTTGAGAGACCCAAAGGGGTCCTGAAAGATGATCTGCATCTCGCGACGCAATTTTCGCATCTCGTTCGGCGGCAGCCCGAGAATGGACCGTCCCTCGTAACGAACGTCGCCGGCCGTGGGTTCTATCAGGCGAAGCAGGAGGCGACCGAGCGTTGATTTGCCGCAACCGGATTCGCCCACGATTGCAAATGTCTCTCCGCGCTTGACGGCCATCGACACACCATCGACCGCGCGGACAATCGTGGGGGAGGACAGGAGGCCCCCGCCCCCGAAATGCTTCACCAGGCCGGTGCTCTCGATGATGATGTCGCTTGCCTGCGTGTTCATCGTATTGGCTCACGGTGGAGTTCGAGAGGGGCATACCAGCAGCGAGCGCGGTGACCCGGCGAGAGTTCGATAAGCGGCGGCGGGTCGCTCACGCAGCGCTGATCGGCGAAGGGGCAACGCGGTGAGAAACGACATCCGCGCGGCATGAGCTCCGCGGGCGGGACCGTGCCGGGAATCGTCGTCAGCCGTCCCTGCCGGCGCCCGAGGGATGGGACCGAGCCCATCAATCCAATCGTGTAGGGATGTTGCGGATCGGCAAAGATGTCCTCAACCGGTCCGCTCTCGACGACGCGGCCGGCATACATCACCACCACCTCGTCGGCGACCTCGGCCACCACTCCAAGATCGTGCGTGATCAGGATCATCGCCATTCCGCTCTCTTTCTGGAGCTGGTGGATGAGCGCGATGATCTGCGCCTGGATGGTTACATCGAGCGCCGTGGTCGGTTCATCCGCGATAAGAAGCTGCGGTTCGTTTGCGAGCGCCATTGCGATCATGACACGCTGACGCATGCCGCCCGACAATTCATGCGGAAAGGCGCGCATGCGCTTCTCTGGCGCTGGGATGCGCACGCGCCGGAGCATTTCCAGTGCGCGTTCGGACGCCGCCGCCTTGGAAATTTTGCGGTGTCGCAGGATTCCTTCGGTGATCTGGTCGCCGACCGTGAAGACCGGGTTGAGGGACGTCATCGGCTCCTGGAAGATCATCGCAGTCTGGTTGCCGCGCATGTCGGCTCGCTCCCGGTCGGGGAGCGCCAACAGGTCCTTGCCGTCGAACAGCGCGCGGCCGCCGACGATCCGCGCCGGCGGCGTCGGCAGGAGGCCCATGAGGGCCAGCGCCGTCACGCTCTTGCCGCAACCTGATTCACCCACGATGCAAAGCGTTCTGCCCTTTGCCACCGCGAACGACACATCGTCGACCACATTGATGCCGGCAGGCGCGCCATCGAAGCGCACCGAGAGGTTTTCGACTTTCAAAAGCGGATGCGCGGCGTCGGATTCGGACTTGCGTCTGGTGTGATCGAGCATCGAGGGCAGGGCGCTGGTGTTCATCATGCTGCCGGTCTTCCGTGAGAGGCGGCATGCGCCGGTTGTTCGATCTGGTTGTCCTGTTCGCCTCCTGCCGGCCGGGTCATGACCCGGAGCACGCTGGCGCGGACGGCTTCCAGATGGTCGCGCATGGCGGTTTCGGCGCCTCCGGCATCGCGTGCTGCAATCGCCGCGACCACACGGTGATGCTGGGCCACGTAGCCGCGCTGGCTGGCCGGTGCGCGCGCCCGCTCACGGAGCCGACGCCAGGTCGGATCCTGCCTGATGCGGTCGACCACGTCGACGAACGCAAACAACAGGCTATTGCCGGCGGCCTCGGCGATGGCGCGATGAAAGGCACCGTCCCACAATTCGCGGCTATCCGCATCGCCGTCGGCCATGAACTCGGTCTTCTCGGCGAGGTGCTTCAGCCGTTCAATGTCGCCATTCGAAGCTCTCAGTGCTGCCAGTCGCGCAAGCGCCGGCTCGATCTCCAGCCTCGCCTCCATGACCTCCAGCGGATTGGTGCGGCTGGAGAGTTCGACCAGGCTGACCTCGCCCCGCAGCGGCCGCGGCCCGACGAAGGTGCCTTTTCCCTGCTGCCGCCAGATATGCCCTTCCGCCTCCAGCACCTCGAGCGCCCGCCGGAGGGTTCGACGCCCGACCCCCAATTGCACGGCGAGTGTCCGCTCGGGGGGCAGGCGTCGATCGCCGTCAGGCTCGGACCTTTCGTCGAGCAGGGCGCGCATCTGCCTCAGCGCGAAGTCGGAGCTATCTGCGAAAGTCTCAGGGTGCTGCATATGCCCTCGCGAGAACCAATCTGCGGATTGGTATCGCTCTGCGCCGGATTGCTTAAACCGAATCCCGCATTTTCGGAGAAGAAAGCTAGCGCCAAGCCGAACCACTTGGCAATTGGTTCCACAAAAATCTTTCGTTCGACCTTGGTCTCAGGCCCCACTGTCACGGCAGAAAATGATGCGGAACGAACATATCGCGCCTCATTGGCGCGCTGCCTCTTGTTCATCGCGCGGCAGAAACGACATAACTGTCACGCTCAAACGGACAGGATCATGGAATCAATTATTGCCTTAGCCGCGGACCCGACCGCTTGGATCGCGCTTGCGACCCTGATCGTCATGGAGGTGGTCCTCGGGATCGACAACCTCATCTTCATCTCGATCCTGACAAACAAGCTGCCGGCTCATCAGCAAACCAAGGCGCGGCGGATCGGCATCGGGCTCGCACTGGTCATGCGCCTGGGCCTGCTCGGGACGATCGCCATCATCGTGCAGTTGACGGAGCCGATCTTCACCGCATTCGGCCACGGCTTCTCGTGGCGCGATCTCATCCTGATCGCCGGTGGTCTGTTTCTTGTCTGGAAGGCCACCAAAGAGATACATCATAACGTCGATAAAGATCCCGGTCCGGACATGTTCGACGGCAAAGTGGTGCAACTGGGGTTCGCGGCCGCCATCGGTCAGATCCTCGTCCTCGATCTGGTTTTCTCCATCGACAGCATTATCACGGCCGTCGGAATGACCGACCATGTGCCGATCATGGTGATCGCGGTGGTCGTAGCGGTCAGCGTGATGCTTCTCGCGGCCGAGCCGCTTGCCAAATTCATCGAGGCCAATCCGACAGTCGTCATGCTGGCGCTCGGCTTCCTCCTCATGATCGGCATGACGTTGATCGCCGAAGGTTTCGGCGCCCACGTGTCGAAGGGCTACATCTACGCCGCTATGGCCTTCTCGGCTCTCGTCGAAGGCCTGAATATGCTCTCCCGGAGGGCAAGGGAGAAGCGAGCCCGGTAAAAGCTTCAGAGGCGCGGGCAGGGCGTCCGCGCCTGCGCCTCTGGCAATAGACTGCCGGCCCCCGGCGTTGTCAGGTCAAAGCTGGGTCCTGCTTGGCTGGGCTGTCAGCGGAACCACGGCCTTCTGCAGCCGGGGCAGAAACTCCCATAGGTCGCGGTTGAGCCTCCTGAGATCCGCGATCGACTTTGCCAGTTCGGCGATTCGCGCATCGTCTATCGGCCGCAATTCCCCCAGGGTCAGACGACCGCGACTTTCCCTGATCTTCATCGCATGCGTGTGTGTGATCTCACCACGGTCGTTGACCGTGTACATGCAATGGTTGAACTCGTTGCGGACGCGCGTGCTCTCGTTGAAGCGCGTGATGATCTTGTCGAGGGTTTTCGCCGTTTCCTTATCGTTGATCTTCGCTGTCGCCAGACGCTGCACGAGATCGAGACGTGCACGTGTCGTGTTCAGGGTTGCAAAAACGATCGCGGCCGACACTTCGTCAGTCTCAAGCAGGACCATCAGAATATAGATGAACATGCTCTCGTTGTTGGACCAGCTGAACACGAGATTGCCGATGAGAGCGAGGATCATCGTCCTCCGGTCGGCGGAATTTATGGCCGCTGCCTCGATGGCTTCGAAGTCGGGTTTCGGCGGGAGCCGTGATGGCATGCGGCAGATTTTCCTCAAGAGTTGTGAAAGATGGCACGGATAGGTCTGGCCGGCTTCCGCGCATCGTCAGCAGTATAGCGCGGTTCACCCTTAAGAGCGATGCGACCAGCATTGCCGGTTTGCTGTCAATCGAGCATGCTGGGTAATCATTGGTAAGAGCCGCATGCTCCAATTGTGGAAAGCGCGTCAGGGACGCAAGGCGGCGGTGGCCACCATCGCGCCATTGATCGCGCGCAGCGATCGCTGTATCGGCGCAATCCCGGCCGGAGCGTGGCACGATGCTTATCTCGTCGGCTTTCTCTCGATGCTCGCAAGTCTCGAGGCATGGAAGAAGGTGGGCCCAGTGAGCTCGCAGGCGCTCGGGTTGATCCAGGCTGAAACTCTTGCTGAATTGAGCGGAGAAGTTGCGGCCGTTCTCGGCGAAGAAATTTGCACCCTGAGCATGGATGAGAACATTGAGTTCGGCGAAGGCTGCCAACAAGCCGTTATCGTCCATGCGGCATTGGAGAAGGCCGGCGCCGATGATTTGTTGCTGGCGCAACAAAATTGGCCGTTCGAAGAGCATCGCGACAGCGATTTGCGGAATCTCTGGAAAGAGACTTTCGAGGCGCGCATCGCCGCGTTGCGCTGACACCCCCAATGTTCCTATGCGACCCCGCTTGAGCTACCTCCTTTGCGCGTCTGGACGGACTGGCGCAACTAACGTCTACTTTGCGTCATGTTTCGGGTAAGCACTCGAAAATCCGAGACATTGAACGGGTGCACAAAGCAGCGTTCGTCAGGGTGAGGCGCGTGTCGTCTCGCGTAATAGCGTCCACCGAGAAGCGAGCGGGCGATCTGTGCAAGCGGATTCCGTTCAAGAACTTCTCCAAAAACAACAATCATTCCAGTCACAGGCAACTGCTTGTGTGAGCGGGCTGCGGAGTATCCGGGCGATGCGAGAGTACGCATTTCCAGGAATGGCAGGGCTTTGTCGAAAGGATTGGTTGGATGCCGTTTGCCAGGCGTATCGGGCTGACGGTCTCAAGAGAAGCGCGTTGAGTACGAGAAGGTGAGGATCGGAGACAGCAACTGAAGACCATTTTGTACAGCGTTCCGGCACCCGTTTGGGGTCCTGGCGTAGCGGGGTTCCAATCTCGATCCGGATTTCGACAATACCGAACGAAACACTTCGTGAATCCGTTGTACCGCACACGTAGATGATGAGCGGACCATGGGTGGATCGAAGGACTTGATCTAGGAAATCCACAGATGTCCACCGATACGAATGCCAATCTCGCTGCGGCTATCGCGGGCATTGCTATTGCGGCCCAAGATAATAGCGACGACGATACTGCCAACAACAGCTTCAACGACACGAACACCGAAGTTGAGGTTGAGACAGAGGTCGAAGTTGAGGACAGCTTTAATCAAAGCACCGACAATAGCGATAACAGCGACAATAGCGACAACAGCACCACCGACCTCGAAGTGGACGTCGCAGATAGCTTCAACGACGACCACAGCACTAACCTCGACTCGGAAATCAACGTCAAGCTCGAGGATTCGCTTAATACCGACAACAGCGCGTTCAGCCATAACGACACCAACATTGAAGACAGCTTCAATGAAGACTTGAGCACGAATGTTGATGTTGCGGTGAATGACTCGCTGAACAACAGCAGCACCAATGGAAGCTACAATGGCGTCAACACCAACCTCGATGCCGAGATCGAGGATTCGCTGAACAACAACAGCACCAACAGCGTCCATAACGACTCGAGCCAGAACTTCGACCTCGACGTTGAGATCGAAGATGCGTTCAACACGAGCGACACGGACTGGCTTGATCTTGACGGCCTCAACTTCGATGTCATGCAGACCATTGGCAGTGCCCTCAACGGCAGCGGCAATGACAATGCATTCAGCCTCGCACAGGTCAGCGAGATGAACGACAGCGACAACTTGACCGCATCCAGCGGATCGAGCACGGGGCTTATCGGCCAACTCGGACTTCAGGAAGGCGGCATTTCCGACGGCATAGACAGTCATGGAATCGCCAACGATGCCGGCGAAGCGAGCGAAGTTGCTGGCGCCGCCACCTCCGCGGCGACGGCTCACCTGGAAGCGCTCAACCAGAACATCTCCATGGGAGCCAACATCCAGTACAACACGATGAATATCGATGTTGTCGGCGGCGACAGCTCAGACAGCCTCTGATCCTCCTGTTCCAAGTCGACCCGTGCGGTACGCCGCACGGGTCATTTCCGCCCTTGCGGCGGTATTCGCGCCGACAGGAGTGAGCCATGGCCATCGGAAGCTCGATCGAGCTCATCTGGCATTTTGCGGGATACCTGCATCTGACGCAGGATTATGTCGCGTCGCGCGTTCGCCTGGATGAGATCATTCATAGTAATGACACCGCTGCCGATTTCAGGGTATCGGCGGACGAATACCTGGCGCGATCCGAAGCACCCTCGGACATGTCCAACTTCGCCATCCAGGTGAAATATAGCCTCGGCTCGGAGAATCCCGACCGCGGGGAATGGGCGGATCTGCCCGATGACGATTCTCTCGACGTGGGCGCACCGAACGTCGACTTGCTTCCGCATGACTGGAGTACCGGCACGAGTTCGCTTTTCGCCGGGCAAAGCTACGTCGTTTCTTGTACCGCTGAGAGCTCCGGACCTGGCGGCTCGCACTTGCAGGATTCCCAATCTCACCCTGCTTCGACTTACGAAAGCAAGTCTGCGGACGGCGGCGACGACACGATCGCCAACCTTTCACAAGCCAACATCGGAGCCGATCGCGATTACTTTTCCGATGGGCCAAACGAGCTTGGCGTGCTGCCGCATGTGGCGAGCGATCAGCCGGCCGCCGACATGTTGACACTGGCGGAAGAGTACAATCCGACGACGATGCTGCCTCCCGGTGAGAGCGTCGAGTTCTGGACCTCCGCGGTTGTGGACCGGCACGAATCTCTCGCCGCGGGCGAGACGGAGGCGCAGACGATCGCGCCCGGCCGCTACGTGAACGGCAAGTTGGTGGCGCTCGAGCCGTCCGTTGAAACGGCGCAGCCGGCCAATCACACGCTTCCTGAGCCGCCTGTTCGTGAAGTGGGCAGCACCGACCCTGCCCAGATCGCGGAGACGGGCGGCAACAAACTTGTGAATGCGGCAACGATCGCCGATCTGAACGAAGCACCCTCGACGCTGATCGTCGGAGGCGACTACTATGAGACCAACGCCATTCTGCAAACCAACATCCTGCAGAACCAGGATGTGGTTTTCCATGATGGCGATGCGCCGCCGATGCTCGACAGCACGGGAAGCACGCTTGATAACGTGGCCAATTTCGTCGTTGAGGAGCTTGTCAAGCAACAGGGCCACAAGGCCGGCCCGTTGGGCAACCTCACGGTCAATATCGACTATGTCGACGGCCACGTCATGGACGTTAAGGCTCTGGCGCAGCGAAACTATTTCGAGGACGGCGACGTCACCGTGCAAACGCGATACGACAGCTATTCCGAAATCCATTCCGGCGACAATACGCAGGCGAATGTGGCGCGGTTTGCCGATTGGGGAAAGGACTACGACGTCATCATCGTGATGGGTGATTATCACTCCGCAAACCTCATTTTGCAGACCAACGTGGTTCTCGACGATGATTATATCGGGATCTCCTGCGGTTCCGGAGGCAGCACACCATCGATCTTCAGCGGACAGAATGCGCTTGAGAACGAAGCGACGATTGCGAAATATGGCGCCACAACGTTCGGCGGCATCAACCGCAAGCTCGATTCCCTGATCGATGATCTGAACGATCGGGACGATCTCGATCGCAATGCTTGGTCGGATTTCCATGGTGCGTCGTCAGGAAGTCTGAACGTGCTTTTCGTCACGGGCAATTATTACGATCTCAACATCATCTCCCAGATCAACGTCCTGGCAGATGCCGACTTTGCCATCCAGGGCGGAAGCGATGGCTGGCAATGGCTGTCGACGGGGGGCAACTCAGCCTTGAACCAGGCGAGCATTGTGAATGCCGGCGGGGTTTACGATCAACACCTCGGCGGCGATTTTTACGAGGACTCCATCCTGGTGCAAGCCAATCTCATGTCGGATGGCAGCGAGGCCGTCGCCACAGACCCGACCGCACTCGTCTCCGAGCTTGTGGCCTTCATGGACCACACCCCGGACTACTCCGATTCCGATTCGGTTTCATGGACGAAGGATACCTTTGGACATGGAGATACATTCGGGCACGTTTTGTCATGATCACATCGTCCCACCTGGGGGAATGAATGCTTCAGCACCGCAGTTTGGAGAGTGCAGCACCGGATGCGCCGTCACACGGCTTTGGATCTAACGCCGATGCGCGCGAGCATTCCCTGTCCGCTCGGCTCGCGGGTCTCGAAGAGGTCTACCGGCGCGAAGCCGCGGAACGACAGGTTCCTTCGTTTGCAGATGTGCGAGCGGCTCCCACCCCGCAGACCCAACCCATCCCCGTTGACGAGCCACTGGTGGCAAAGGCCGAGTGCCCGCAACCAGCGCCACGCGGCTATACTCGTCCCAGTGTACCAGTTGCGCGCGACGGAAACGTCAGGCCGCGGCCCGGCGGCACTGGCATTGGCACTGGCGGGCGGGGTCCCGGTACAACGCCGCCCCTTCACCAACGTCTGGGCGACCGCGATTTTCGCGAGGTCCTCAGCAAAGGGCTCTCTGCATGCCGCCGCAACTTAGTCACGGTCGCGATCTTTTCGTTTTTTGTGAACACGCTCGTCCTCGCCATCCCAATCTACCTGTTCAACATCTCGGATCGCGTGCTGACCAGCCGGAGCACCGATACGCTCGCGATGTTGTCGCTGGTGGTCGTCGGGGCGATTTTTGCCCATGTGCTGATGGATATGATGCGCCGTTTCATTCTGATGCGCATCGCCGTCGAGGCCGAGAGCAAGCTTGGAGCGCCGGTCCTCAGCGCCGCCGCCAAGGCCTCTCAGAATGGATCGAGCCGGGAGTTCCAGACCCTGTCCGATCTGCAGCACATCCGTGGCTTCCTCACGGGCCCTGTGCTGCTGATGATGTTGGATGCGCCGGTCGCCCCCGTCTACCTGCTGGCCGTTTTTCTGATCCACCCGGAACTCGGCTACATCGTCACCATCACGGGTGCTTTGCTCCTGGTGGTGGCGATGGTGAACCAGAAGCTCACGGCGGTTCCTTTCGCACGCGCCAACGCTTATGCGCTCAGAGCCAACCTGCAAGCCGACGCGATGGCGAGAAACTCGCAAGTCATCAACGCCATGGGCATGATCCCTGAGGGCGTGATGATGTGGGGGCGCGAAACCTGCGAATCCCTGAAGGCGCAGGTGACGGCGCAAGACCGCAACATCGTAATGACAGGTGTTTCGAAGTTCATACGCCTGTCGACGCAGATCGGCATTCTGGGCTGGGGCGCTTGGCTGTCGATGGAGAGCGAATTGACGGGCGGGATGGTGATCGCAGCCTCCATCGTCGCGAGCCGTGCACTGGCTCCTGTTGAGGGCACCATCGAGGGATGGCGCAGTTTCATTCAGGCGCGCTCGGCCTATGGCCGGATCAAATCCCTGTTGCAGAGTTCGCCGCTGAATCTCGATCGGCTTCGTCTTCCGCAACCGCAAGGCCGCTTGACGGTTGAACGGGTTCTCTACGTCCCGCCGCCGAACAAGAAGGTCATTCTCAACGGCATCACGTTTCAGCTCGATCCCGGGGAATCGCTTGCCATCGTGGGGGCCTCTGGCTCCGGCAAATCGACGCTCGGCCGGATGCTGGTGGGTTCGATCGTGCCGACGGCAGGCAGCGTGCGTCTGGACATGATGGACCTGCGCAATTGGGATCCGCGGCAATTCGGCGAGAATGTCGGTTACCTGCCGCAGGACGTGCAACTTTTTCCGGCCTCGATCAAGGCCAACATTGCTCGCATGCGGGATGATCTCTCTGACGAAGATATTTTCGACGCTGCGGAATTGGCAGACGTCCACGAGATGATTTCGCAGTTTGCGCAAGGCTATGAGACCATCGTCGGCATGGATGGAAGCCCGCTCTCCGGCGGCCAGCGTCAACGGATCGGTCTTGCTCGCGCGTTCTTCGGCAACCCGCGCCTTGTGGTTCTCGACGAGCCGAACTCCAACCTGGATCATTCAGGTGAGCAAGCGCTGGCGCGGGCGCTCATGAGGGCGAAGGAGCGCGGCATCACCATCGTGGCGATCACGCAGCGACCGGCGCTTTTGAGAAGCGTCGACAAGATCATGATGATCAAGGATGGCTCCGTGCAGGCTCTCGGACAGCGTGAGGAAATCCTTCCGCTGATGAACGGCCGCAAGGCCCATGCCGGTCCGCCGATTATCGACGGTTGAGTGAGATTGGATCAGAGGCAACCATGGCCCAGACACCAGCAGTTCTCGAGAAGCAGCGCGAATGGTATGCGGATGTGCCGCGCAGCACGCGTCTTCCCACGCTGGTGGGCGTCGGCGTTCTCGCCCTCACCGTGATGGGGTTCGGCTATTGGGGTGGAATCGCCCCGATCGCTGGCGCCGTGGTGACTTCCGGCGCGTTCGTGGCAACGGGCCAAAATAAGCTGATCCAGCACCTTGAAGGCGGTGTCATCCAGGAGATCCTGGTCCGCGAGGGCGACATCGTGCAGAAGGGACAAACCGTCATCCAGCTCGACGAAACCTCGCCGCGCGCGGAACTGCGCCGCCTCTCCTTGCGGCAGGCGCGGTTGCTCGCCATCGAGGCGCGTCTGCGCGCTGAAATGGCCGAGGAGAGCGAGATCACGTTCCCCGCCGAGCTGTTGTCGAAGCTCCAGGCCGATCCGGATTTCACCACCATCGTGAAGGCGCAGCGCGCGACGATCGACGCTCATCGAAAGAGCCTCCAGAGCGAAATCGCCTCTCTCAGGACAGGCATCGACGCCCTCCATGAGAGGATCAATGGCAGCACGGCTCAACTTGCGTCCGTTCGGGAGCAAA
This sequence comes from Microvirga brassicacearum, assembly GCF_008757455.1. Lineage (GTDB taxonomy): Bacteria > Pseudomonadota > Alphaproteobacteria > Rhizobiales > Beijerinckiaceae > Microvirga > Microvirga brassicacearum. The sequence goes on from NZ_VCMV01000013.1 coordinate 655,690, forward strand.
TCGCCTTCTTCGACGAGGAACTCGGCGCGAAGGAACAGCTCTTGCGAAGCGGGTTGATCCGCAAGTCGGAAGTGCTCGCCTTGCAGAGGGCTCGCGCAAACCTCCAAGGCGAGGCCGGCCGCATCACCGGAGAGATCGGCGATTCAAAGGAAAAAATTGCTCGGTCCGAGGAGCAGATCGTCGGCGCACGCAACGCGGCGATCAAGACGTCTGTCGAACAGTTGCATGAAACGTTGGCGGAACTCGCCGACGTGAGAGAACGGATCCTTGCCTCCACGCGCATTCTCGAGCGCGTCAAGATCAGCAGCCCGGTCCGGGGCGTGGTGGTGAAGCTGCGGTATCATACGGCGGGCGGCGTGGTAGAGCCCGGAAAGACCGTGATGGAGATTGTTCCCGTTCAGGATAATTTGCTGATCGAGGTCCGCATCCGGCCGCAGGATATCCAGAACGTCAAGCTCGGGCAGCCGGCGATCATTCGCCTGACGGCGCTCAAGCAGCGCGTGACGCCGATGATCGACGGGAAGGTCGTGTATGTGTCGGCCGACGCGCTGCCCGATGACAAGAGCGGCGGCGCCGCCCGCAATGATGTCTATGTCGCGCGCGTGGCACCTGACCCGGGCGCTACTGCGAACATCCACGACTTCGTGCCCACCCCCGGAATGCCCGCAGAGGTCTACATCAAAACGACCGACCGGACATTTCTCGAGTACCTGCTGCAGCCTATTCGAGACAGCATGTCTCGCGCCTTCCGCGAGCTTTAGCTTAGAAATTTACCTCGGCTGATCAGATGATGTGGCCCGCGACGCCCGCCTGAGAGGCCAGCGTCGCTCCGGTAGAAGCGTGGTCGCGAGAAGCTTCCGGATCTTTCGAGTGAGTTATCGTATAACGATTTCCCAGTAGATCCTCTTGCTGCCGTGGCCGGCCGAGCCGCTACTGCGCGAAATTTGTGGCTTTTTTTCCTAGAAATCGTTCTGTTGGCCGAGAATGACGCCGTCCATGGGCGCTTTATCTTAGATTATTTTCCTGTTCGAGAGAAGCCACTTGGCGGCAGTCCTGGCGTGAAGCTCGGTTGAAGACCGCTGCCTTGGTGTGCCGGGTTCCTGAATATAATCCATAAGTGGTAGCGGGCATGCAGGCTTAAGCGCTTGAAATGCAATGTCGACTCGGCGCAGCCAGCCCTGTCCTATCGCCCGCAAATCCCCGATTCACGCAAGGTAAAAAAACCGACTGCCGCAATTTGCGCGCGTACTCTAAAATAGAACCACTAAGCGTCCGCCGCTTATTGGTTATTTTCCTATCGTTTCACTGTAATCAGTAACTCTCGTTTGTAATCGCCGAGTATTAGTTTCGGATGCGGGGAAGATCGTGGCAATTGATCCAAGAAATCTAGCGGTGACTGCGAAATTGACCTTCGAGGACAATTTTAATTCGTTTAGTTACTGGAATGGTCAGTCCGGGACTTGGGACACGGGGTATCCGTGGACGGAAGCCAACGGTGGTACAAACACGGCCAACGGGGAGCAACAATGGTACGTCAACGCGAATTACGCGCAGACGGCCTCGCTTGGCACCTATACGGCCCAAAACGGCATCATGAATATCAAGGCGGCGCCGACGCCGGTGGCGCTGCAGTCTCACGTGAACGGCTACGCCTACACCTCCGGCATGATCACGAGCTTTCACTCGTTCAGCCAGACCTATGGCTACTTCGAAATGAAAGCCAAGCTCCCGGCGGGGCAGGGGCTGTGGCCGGCTTTTTGGCTGCTTCCGACGGACCTTTCATGGCCGCCTGAGATCGACATCATGGAAGTCATCGGCAGTGCCCCGAACCAGCTGGAGACATCGGTTCATTACGATGCCGGCGGGCACCAGATGAACAACAAGTCCACGACCGTTCAAGGAATGACGACGGGCTTTCACACCTATGGCGTCGATTGGCAAAAGGACAAGATCACCTGGTATTTCGATGGCGCGAAGATCCATGAAGCCGCTACGCCCGCCGGCATGAACAAGCCAATGTACATGTTGGCCAACCTGGCGGTCGGAGGCGAGTGGCCTGGCAGCCCGAATGCATCAACGACGTTTCCCGCATCGCTGGAGATCGACTATATCCGTGCCTATACGGACGCTGGTGGAACGAGCCCATCGCCGCCGCTAGGATCGTGGGGGCCTGCCGTCGAGCGCTCGCCCTTTACCCTCCCGGCAAGTGCCAAAGCGAAAAAGCAGGTCATCGGCACTTACGATTGGGATAAGCTTTCCGGAACCCGGACGCACGACAAGATCGTCGGCAAGGAGGGTGGCGACAGGATGAGCGGAGGCAGCGGCGACGACACCTATTACGTCGACCACCGTAGCGACCGCGCCATCGAGAAGGCGAAGATGGGAATCGATACGGTCCGCACGGATCTATCCAGTTTCCGCCTCGCAACGCATGTCGAAAACCTGGTCCTCACAGGAAAAGGCGATCAACGTGCCTATGGCAACAGCGCCAGCAACAAGATTTATTCCAATGGCGTTGGCGACAACATTCTTTCTGGCGGCGCAGGGAATGATCACCTTCACGCTGGCGGGCAGGCCGACGTCCTTATCGGCGGCGGCGGAATCGATCAATTCATCTTCGCCAGCGCGCCGAAGCGAGCGGGCCACGTGAAGGATTTCCAACCGGGTGTGGATTTGCTGGACTTCCGTGGCCTCTTCAAAGGCGCGCCAGTGACGAATCCCGTTTCCGAGGGGCGGTTATTCTTTTTCGACAATGGCGCCGGCGATACGGTGGTGAGCTTCAAGACGGTTTCGGGCGCGGTCGTCAAGATCACGACGCTCGATAATGTCGCGCCCTCTGCGCTTCACGAAAACGTCGACTATTTCTACGTATAATATGAGGCTAAGCGCCTGATTCACGCCCGCCGTTTCGACGGCAATATGGCCTGGGGAAGAAAGGCGGCGCCCGACAACAGCGCCCGCAATGCGTTCTCGGTCTGGTGCAGACCATTGATCGAGACGCGCGGGAGAGACCAGAGGTCTGCAGTCGGCGAAGCGAAGATGTGCCCCGGCTGCGTCGTTACCGCCGTATCGTAGCCGCTTTCCCGGCTTAGCCGAAATTCTCGTGCACCAGCGGAGGCCGCGTCGCCGTGTGGGAAGGCGAAATGCCGAATTGGCCGCCCCATGCGCATTTCGATGGCGTCCTTGCTCAAAGCAATCTCCGCTTCCACCTTGCGCGCATCGCATTGGGTTAGAATTGGGTGCGTCAATGTGTGCGCCCCAATCGTGACATTGGGGTCTTTCGCCAGTGATCGAAGTTCATTCCAATCGGCACACAGTTCGCGGACGACACTATTCGGGTCGAGTTCATAGCGCTGCCTCAACTCGTCCATAGCGCGATGGAGCTGTTCCTCCGAGCCAGTCTTCAAGCGGCGGTGGAGAGCGTCGAACGTTGCATATTTCTGCTTGAGACTCGTGGTCTGGTACGTTTGAAGTTTGCCCGCGAGGAAGATCGACACTTCGTTGGCGGCGGCGATCACTCTCTCAAGGTCGAGCCACCACAAGCTTCCGCGGCCGCTGGCGAAACCATCGACAACGTAGAGGGTCCACGGCACGTCGAGAGCCCGCAGGAGAGGCGCTGCGTGCTCAAGATTGTCGCGATAGCCGTCGTCGAAGGTCATGACGGCGAACGGGCGCTCTCCCGGATTTCCCATGATACGCTGAGCGACATCATCGAGCGAAATGATATCGATGCCTTCGCGCCGCAGGATCTTCACCGTCAAGGCAAGAAACTCGGGGGTGATTTCCAGTGAGGCGTTTGGCGCAAACGCTTTATCCTGCCATGGCCGGACGTGATGGAACATCAGGATCATGCCTGCGCCCAAGGTGAACGGACGCAGCCAGCGGTCGGCGCCGATGGCATTGATCGCCGCAAAGCCACTGCGGAACAACCGATGGCGCGCTGGCAATGTGCCGTTCTGGGTCATCGCGGTTGCTCCGGGGGTAAATAGGCGCGGATGTAATCGACATGCAGAGCCGCCGGGAATACCGTCGAGGCGTCGGGTGAGCCCGGCCAATGGCCACCCACCGCGAGGTTGAGGATCATGTACATGGGTTTATGAGAGTCACGCGGCGTCGGCATTGTGGCAACCTGCTTCCCGTCGAAATACCAGACGATCTCCTCGGCGGTCCACTTGACCGCGTAAGTGTGAAAGTTCTCCGCGAGATCCGGAGTCTGGGCGCGGAACTGCGACTGCGAATGAAAACCGAGAAAACTGCGGTGGGCCGTCATGATGTAGCTCTGCGTATCATGACCAAGGGATTCGAGGATGTCGATTTCCGGCGGCCAGGATTGATCCACGGGCGCAAGCCAGAAAGCGCTCCAAAGGCCGCGCCCCCGCGGGACGCGCGCCCGCATTTCCACGTAGCCATAGGTGAACGAAAAACTTCGGACCGTCGTCAGGAGGCCGGATGCGAAAGCGAGCCCGGTCGCCACTTGCTGTTCCTGTGGCAGAGGGCGAGCGCGAATTGCGAGCGCGCCCTGATCGATGGAAAACGGATTGAACCCAACAAGCGACTTGGGATCGTGACCCGGCCGGGGATCGACGTAATACTGCAGCTCGTTGTTCGACGGATTGGTTTTCCCGCCCCAGGGATAATGCGGCTCCCACAAACCGGAATTCCTGGTCAAATCCCACAACCGAAGCGAGTCGAACTGCTCGTCGAATGCCAGCCTCCAGCCTGCGGGCGGGCCGGCAGAGCGCGTCGACTGCGCGGCGGCGGCAAGCCCGCCGCGGGGGTGGGGGAGCGACGCCAGAGCCACCATCGCAAGGGTTGCGGTGATGGCGACCTGACAACCGACGATACGGAACGCGGTGCTGGCATGAATTGCAGCGATGGCCTTGAGATGCACCAGTATCGAGACCATGAGCCCGATGCTCCCCACCACACATCCCCAGGCAAGGCCCTCAGTGCCCGCGATCAGATGGCCAACGGCCATGCTGGTCAAAAGCAGCGCGAATGCTGGCAGGAACATGCGGACGGCATCCCGTTTCGGCGAGGTGGACAACGCGATGCAGATTGGAACGAGCCACGTGGCAAGGCCGAGCGGAATGCATGAGATCGCCAATATGACCGTCGTCGCAGCTGCATTGTGAAAGTCGGGGAAAACGAGAGCAATGACATCGGGCGCGCTATTGAGGGCGATGACGGCGACAGCGGCCAACATCGTCGTGATCAACAGAGACTGTAACTCGATCGTGCGTGAGCATGCGCCGGACGGCGACTGCACGACGCGCGCAAGAACCTTGGGGTAGTAAACCTGAGCGACCGTAGAAATGATGCCGAGTCCCACGAAGGCAAGATTGGCGCCGAATGAAAAGTAACCCAGTTCCTCGGGCGTCGTGAGGATGGAGGCGATCCAGCGATTGGCCGTCAGGTAGACGAGCCAGAGGGCGTTGAAAACGAAAAGTGGAAATGCTGCTCGCCACAAGCTGAGGATTCGTTGCGGCTTCGGAACAGGGAAGGCGGAAGGCCTCGCGAACGTGAAGACGAGAAGTGCGTACCACGCCGCCAGAACGGCGAAACATCCGGTGATCCCCGCGATCGCGAGACCAGCCAGACGCGGGAGTGTCATGCCCGCCTGCAACGTGAGCGCGACTGCGGTGAACTCCCAGACCTTCGCGCTTGCTCGAAAGATCGTCACCGGCGCATTCGCCACCATCGCGAGTGCACCGCCACCAACCGCAAGGATGGTGTCAAGCGGTGTCATCGTCGAGGTATATGACGCTACGATGGCAGCGAACGGCACGATCAGCACCAGAATAAGAGCGCCTGCCGCCCAATTGGCATAGAGAATTTCAGCGTCACGGCCAGGCGCGGAAACGGCGCCGGCGGCAAGGTCGCGGTCGGCCAATTGCGAGAGGCCAAGATCAAATCTGCTGGCATACTGAAAGAGACTTGTGAGCAGAGCAAACGATCCGAACGCTGCCGGTCCTAGCAGGGACGGTGCCAGCAAGGTCGTGCCGATGCTCAGGACGCTGGCAATGGCGGTGCCGACCGTGTAGGTGAGCGGATGACCCATCCACCGAACCCGACGCGATTTGCGCAGCGCCTGCATCCGCCGCGGCAGACAGATGCTGTCGTCGAGCTGAATTGAAAAGACCGACGGCGGCGTCACGCGGAACCCCGGCTTTTCGGCATAGTGATCGTGCATGCGGAAACGTCGGCTGCCGCGCTATCGAGGTGCCGCTGTGCGATCGGGCTGGCGTGATCGCGAAGGCGTCTTTCGCGGCGGAGATTGACGCGACAGCCTGCGAGAGCATCGAGCTCGGTGCTAGTCCTCATCAAGCCCAGGCCGACCAGCTGTTCCGTCGACCGGTAGGTTTCGCTGCCGGAAAAGAAGAGACTGACGTTTGGATCGCGTTCCAGAAGCGAAAGGTAGCGGACGTATTCGGCTCCGCTGTCCCAATGTTGCCCACGTGCCGCTTCCGTGGTGGCTCGATGGTGAAAGTCCGAGAGAAACTTGAAGTGAAGCAGTGCGCCGGTGATCTCGGAAAGGCGCAGCTGGGTGCAGCGATGGTTCGAGGTCCAGGACAGCCCTGGTCGCGCCTTGATGAGCGGAATTTTGGTCAGATCGGGCGCGATGCCTTTGCCCCATTGGAGTTTGCCGATGCCGACAGCCGCGCCGATGGGATGGCGGCGCAACCGTCGAATGGCACGCCAGACGGTCTGCTTCCACGAGGGAGCATCGCGGAATTCGGGATAGAACTCCCGAAGGCGCGGCCCGCCGACGGCTTCGGTATCCAAGAGTGCTTCCCGATTGGGAGAGAGACTGAACTTCCGCCGGAAGTCATAGTCGCGGTCGAAATGCGAGGCCGTTGCCAGGAACGGCATTCCCCGCGCATATACCGCATCCGCGATGGAACCCGCACCATACATATCAAGCAGCAGCGAGAACACGCCTTCGCTTTGACGCCGGTCGAGGAACCGACAGAATGCCGGCAGCGTCACCTTCTCCGAGTGCGGGTATGTAAAAAGTTCGTCCGCATCGATGAAAAGACACCAGGCGCCAATCCCGTAACTCTCGACCAGTTGGTTGATCCAGTCCATGCCGTAATTGGCGGCGGCGAATGACCCGCTGGTGTGGAAGACGTGGCAATCGGGCTGCGCAAGGAGGAAATCGCGCGTTCCGTCGTCCGATCCATTATCGACGATGAAGAACCGATCGATGCCAAGGGTGCGATGATATTCGACGCAATAGGGCAAGCGCTGAGATTCATTGCGAACGACCAGGAACGCCGAATGACTGCCCGCCGAGGGCGTGATAGGGCGAGCGTCGATCTGAACGAGGTCAGAGTTCATGTCGGCGGCTCCCCACGCATTGTTGTCCGTCGCGTGCAAAAAAGTAGAACACGACGACAGTCAGCAGGATTGGCGTTGCGGCTATGCCGACCTCACCAAGGCCGCTTACCAGCAAAAGAACCGCTATCTGATCGCGGGCGGGGTCGGGTTTTGTAAAAAACCTGAGACACAGGAGGCTGATGGCAGCGATGGCAGGAAGTGATCCAACGAAACCGAGCGACGCGAGGCTCTGGAGCAGCATGTTGTGCGCGTTGATAGCGGTCCCTTCGAAGCCAACGCTGACGGTTCGCGACATAATGTCTTCGATTCCGTTGTACCCCCATCCAAAGAGGGGCTTCTCGGTGATGAGGTGCCAGGCCGTGGCCCACAATTCTGTGCGGCCGGTCAACGTAAATACTTCACCCTCGGCACCTGTCCGGCTGAGGCCTTTTGCCAATGCGCCGATTTCAGAGAGATCGCCAGTTGCCGCAATCATCAGAAGCGTTGCGACGGCCGTCATTCCGGCAAGAACAACCATATGACGCCATGGACTGCTACGGAGCGCGATGACGAACCATGCGATCAATGCTGCGGCCAGGTTTGTGCGGCTCCCGCTCGCCAATATTGCGACACATCCGATTATCAGAAGCGCACAGGCGGCACCGTTTCCAAAAGCCCGCAGCCGCCATGCGATCACCGTCAGCGTGATAAACACCGCGGCTTGTTGACCAAAGGTATTCGGGTGGCCGGAGAAGCCCTGCAACCGGTTGATGCTTTCGTCGGCGGAAGGGGCGAGCCATGCGATATCGAAAGAGAGCGCACCCGCGAGCAAACCCGCCATTATGTACGCGGCCAAGCTCCCCACCACGATGCGCAAAATCGCCACCTCGTTGAGGTCACGCACAAGAAGACATGCCAGTACAAGGTAGGCGAGCATCCCGATCGCGCTCGCCGCCGTATAGGCCGGGACCTCGGACCATGTTGCGGAAAGCAGCGCAATTGCCGCGTAGGTCAGCGAAAGCCCCGTTAATGGCTTCCCCATCAGCGCGGCGAGTTCACGCCACCGCAGAATGCCTAGTCCGATGATAGCGGACCACACCACAAATTTCGTCCCGTTCTGCCAGTCCAGCCCAGTCTCGCCCAATTCACGCTGGCGAAAGTTCAGACTGAGGACGAACGTCACCGTCACCAGAAGCAAGATCGTCGTCAGAGGACAGCGGCGAGGCGAGTGATAAAGGCCGACCAATGCGAGACAGACTGCCGGCACGACAAGGGGCGCCGCATAAGCGATTAAGCCGAGATCAGGGGCGATGAGGAGGGTGAGAATCCAGCCAAGCGTAATAGCTGCGGGGATTGCCAACGAAATCTGACGATCCTGCCGCGCGGTCTCAATCATCATCGCGGATCTCATCGGATGCTAGCGACTGGAGAGAGCGCGGCGCACAACGCTGGCGCCCGGATTCCAAACCATGGCTGCGCCCGCGGCGATAGCGGCCACGAGCGTCCCGAACACGAATAGAAGGGCGTTAGGAAAGCTGGGGCGCAAGGCCGGATCGGGGCGGGCCAGAATCTCGACGCCCGGCCCGGTGGATGAGGTTCGTGGTTCTTGCTCCTTCAGGCGCACCAGCGCGCCGTCAAGCAACTCCTTGTCGATCGCCGCCTCTCGGCGCAGAGCCTCGAGTTTGAGTGTCGCAAGGCGGCGGTCGGCGATTTCTTCGCGGACCGCCCGGAGGGCTTTATCGACAACCGCCGCGCGGAGTTCCCAGGCCCGAACGGCCGCGTTGGCGGCTTGGGCAGTGCCGGATGCCGGCTGCGAACCTCCCATTATGGTCCCGCGCGACCATGCCGGCACATCGCTCTGCACCACTGCGGCGGTCAATTTCGCGCGCAGATCCGCTGCCTCCTGACCGAGTGCGGCTCGCTGCGTTTCGAGTGAACTGAGCATGGCGCTGTCGGTGGGATCGTTTTGCAGCGTGAACTCGCGGACCGCCCGCTCGGAATTCTCATATTTGCCGCGCAACCCTTCAACCCGCTCGATCAGCCAGGCCGAGTGCTGTTCGGCGCTGCCACGTTTCCGGGCGAGTTGGTTGCTCAAATACGCATTCAACAGAGTTTCCGTCAGTGCCGCTGCTTTCGCGGGGTCGGATGACCAATATCCCATTTTGACGGTGTATGAGCGTCGATCACGCGAGACGGTGAGATGCTTTTGCAACCGTTCCCGAAGACCCGCCTCGGACACCTGGCGAAGATCGCCCAACCATCCCGAGACAAAAGGAGCGACGCGATAGATAGATTCGAGCAGTCGGATGCTCATCCGGCTCGGATCACCTGCAAATTCCGGGTCACGATCGAGACGATGATGAGCGATCACCGCTGAGGCGATCGTGGGCGAACCGATGATATCCATCTCTGATTGGATCGCGTTGTCGTCGAGAGGTTGTCTGAGTGACTGAACGCTGTCGAGGCGACCTTCGGCGTCGGTTGGACGAAGGATGACAGAGGCGGTGGATTCATAGCGGCGCGGCAGGAGCGGCCACGCGACCCCAACGCAGAGTATCACGAAGAGGAAACCGCCCATAAATCGCTTTATAGGGCGTCCGAGCGAAGCACCGCGCGCATCGGGGATTGACTTCTTCTCCCGCGATCCGTCGTTTGCGGGAAAATCGATCCTCGGGAAGGAAATGCGAGGTTGAGCGTTCATGGCAGCCTCAAATCTGTCTGCAAGCGTCGGTTTCATCCCAACCCCGGAACCTAAGTCCGCGCGAGAGCGTAGAGCCGACGGCGGAACCCTCCCGACACGAGGCGAAACACCGAATACATGAGCGTAGTGGCCAGGAACTCACCCCTCGTGAGAAAACCGGTTCGCAGGCACTCCATGCGAAAGCGAACATCGTTGACGAGATATCTGAGGCCGCCGCGCCGGCTCCGCTGATCGATGCCCGAGCGGATCCGGGTGAGCACTTTCGGAATGACGTGAAATCGCGCGCCTGAAAGGGCCAGCCGCACGAAAAGATCGTAGTCCTCGAGGAACCCGTATTTCGCGCGGTAACCGGCGACTCTCCTCAACGCACTGGTCCTGATCAGCAATGTTGGGTGGTGCAGGATATTACGCCAATGGAGAGCCTGAATAATCGCCTCATGATCGGTAGGGGAGACTTTGATTTTCGGCGGCGCTCCGTCCTCGAAGAATTCCTCGCTCCATGTCCCAATGACGTCGATGTCCGGGTGGTTTTGCGAATAGGACAATTGTTTTTCCAGGCGATCGTTATCGCAGATGTCGTCGCTGTCCATCCGCATAATAAAATCGCCGGTGCAGTGACAGAGACCGGCATTCATTGCCTCCGCGAGGCCGCGATTGGTGGACTGGCGGACGAGTGTCATGGGGATAATGGCGCGCTCGATGAAGTCGGCGATCACGCATTCCTGATCCATGCCGATTGGGCCGTCGACAACGAGAACGAGTTGGTCGGGCAGGATGGATTGAGCTTCGATGCTCTCAAGCGAAGTTGCCAGATTGGCAGCACTTTCAAACTTGTAGGTCGACATGAGGACGCTGACCTGCGGCCGCCCGGTGCAGGCCCGTGCGGAGCGGTCGTCCGCGAGGCCCCGGGGGCCGTTCATCTTGCACCTCGCCGGGAAATGACCACGGCTGGTGTCCGCAGGAGAATTTGAAGGTCGGCAGCGAGGTTCCAGTTCTTGACATATTGCTCATCGAGACGAACGCGCGTGTCGTATCCGACGTCGTTGCGGCCACTCACTTGCCACAGGCCGGTAATGCCGGGGCGGACACTTTTATAGATCGATGTTGCAAACCCGTAATGCGCGAGTTCGCCTTGTGTCACCGGTCGCGGACCCACCAGACTCATGTCGCCCTTGATGACGTTGATCAACTGCGGCAGTTCATCGAGACTCGACAGGCGCAGAAATCGGCCTATCGCGGTCACGCGGGGATCGAACGAAAGCTTCTGCTCTTTCGCCCACTCCATCTGCGCCTCGGGATGGTACGAGAGATATTCGCCGAGACATTCTTCCGCGCCGAGAATCATGGTCCGGAATTTGATGCAGCCGAATGTCCGGCCCTTTTTGCCAACCCGCCGATGCCGAAAGAACACGGGCCCGCCGTCGATCGCCACGAGGGCTGCGACGGCGAGGAAGACCGGAATGCCCAGAATGAGAAGGAACGAGGCCCCAATCACATCAACGACGCGTTTCGTCGCCTGGCCTGCGATGAACAGGATCGAGGCCAACGAGACGTGAAGACGGGCGATTGGAGGCAAAGGGTGAACGATCGGCGACAGCGACCTGTCCGACAACAACTGCTTACTCATACCAAACTCCGAACAATAGGCTCTGCCGGCGTCCGTTCTACTATTTAGAAGAACAATGACGCTATTTTCGATTGATCGCGATGCAGGGGAGTTGGCTTGATAAGCATTTTACGCTTTACCAATACGCACACTATACTGTTCGCCACCGGTCTCGTGACGCTGATTATTATCCTTTGATTAACCATCGGCAAACGATCAAAGGTGGTAAAGATTAATCATTCAATAGTAGTTATGTTATATCTGCGAATAATATTGAAGAATTCGTGGCGCGCACGCTGCAACATTTCATCACGGAGCTCTCTTTCTGTAAGACTTGCTGAGCGGCTATTAAGGTCACGCTGTTGTGATGATGGTTTTCCCGCTAGGCGCCCCATTCTTGAGAACGACATTCTGCGTCCCGCAAAAACTGCGCCGTTATGTCCATTTTAGGAGAATTTACCGCTTGCGCGGGAGTTGCCAGGCGGGGCAATGATGCGCCCCGTACCACGAAAGCGGTAATGCGTACTCCTTTTGCCGGGCTGGTTAATAAGGAGTTAACTTGTATATTCCGGTGGATCCCCGAAAGGAAAGTTGCATATGTCCCAGGGTGAGCTGAAGGTTACAACGTATCTTGTGTGTGCTAATCCGATGCTGAGGGCCGGGCTGGGGCACATTCTCGCGAACACACGTTACGAAGTGAGCGATCAGGATAAGCCGATCAGCCACGAGGGACAGGGGGGCGACGAATCCCAGCCTGTCATGTTCATCATCGACAGCAACCTCAAGGACGCGGTGCGACCCGCGAGCATTTCTGCGCTTAAGGAGCGTTATCCGACGGCTCACGTCGTCATCCTCGCCGATGTGTTCAGCCTTGAGCAGATGATGGCAGCGTTGAAGGGCGGCGCCGACGGCTATTGCCTTCCGACAGTCGAGGCATTGATACGGTATCTCGATCTGGTGATGCTGGGTGAGACAGCCTACCCATCGGCTGAATTTCTATCCGCCGTCCTGAATGCTCAAAGCCGAATTGACAGCGACATTTCCCGACCCGCCGACATGGCGACGCGCCGGTCACTTGCGCAAGCCTCCGACACGCGGATGCTCTCCAATCGCGAGGCAGAGATCTTGCATTGCCTGATGCAAGGCGCGCCCAATAAGATCATCGCGCGCCAACTCGACGTCGCGGAAGCCACCGTGAAGGTGCACGTGAAGGCGATCCTTCGGAAGATCCAGGTCGCCAACCGGACGCAGGCGGCGATGTGGGCCGTCGAGCATTTCGCTCCGATGGGGGCCGAAGATGCTGGAGCTGCGCTGAGATAGCTCAGTTCAGGCGCGCTCGGCCTGAACAATCCAACACATCCGCTTATGCGAACGGGAAACGGCGCTGTGCTCCGTTTCCACCGTTATGTCCTTGCGACTACGTTGCCGGGACGACGGTTGTCAGTGCAGGTCTATCGCGAGACTGATGGTGAATAGCACCTGACCGTCTGAATCCGCCACGTCGAGCCGCCAGTTTTTCCACTCGCCGGCGAGGTCGCTATCCTCTTGACGCAACTCGGCAATCGCTTTCAGTGCCTGAGTTCGAGCTTGCTCGATCCCACTCACTTCGATTCCATCATAATCGATGATTTCCTCGGTGCCATTCACGAGGTTAAAATAGCATCTCATCGGAGCGAGCGAAGACCTCGGTTGAGCAGCAGATTTGGAATCGCGTGCGATGGGGGACCAAGAATGCATCAAGATGAACAAGGCGGACGGCTTCTGACGTCGACGTTTCATCGACCACCTTGTTGGACACCTCAGCCTTTGGCAACCTTTTGCTTTCAGGCGCTTGTGGACTAGCCCTAATTCCGCAATCAAGCGAATTTTGTAACAAGGCAGTATATGGTCCGAGCTGTAACTTTGGTGCTTGTTGTCTCGCAGAAATAAGGCGATTTCGCGTCTTGTACGTTATAGTCGATTTTTTCTTCTTCGATTCGGTTGAGAAGAATTGTCGCCAATTGCAGATTGCGCTAGATTTCACCCTGCAATCGAGGTTGATGAAGACACCGACATTTGCGAAAGGTTGTTAGGGATGCGTAAGAACTACGACTCCGAAGCCCTTCCCGACCTGGGTGGCTCCCTCGCCATCGACATGTACAACCGCAATTCCCCCGTGATCTCCACGCCGCGCGGCACCGCTCCGGCTTTGGATGTCCCCACTCTGCTGTTCGAACCCAACACGCTGTTGCGCGAAGGCTTGAGAAGGATGCTTGCGGACAGTTCCTATCGCCTCGTCGCGACCGGTTCCAGTCTTGGGGAAATTTCGCACCTTGCCCTCTCCGGCGACCGACCGTTTCTCGCTATCGTCGACGCAGCAAACGACCACGCAGTGGCTTTGTGTCAGATTGAGAAATTAAAAGCGACCCACCCTTCCGCCAAGGCGGTTGTGCTCGTCGATCGATATGACCTGAAGCAGTTGCTGGCCGCGTTTCAAGCAGGTGCCGACGCTTATCTCATCAAGACGATCTCGTGCGACGTTCTTCTGAAATCGCTTGATCTGGTCATGCTGGGCGAAACGGTATTTCCGTCGGCAGCTCTCGGCCTCGTAGAAAATGATGACACCGCGCAAGCGGGCGATGTCAATCACGACGTCAACGAGGTTGCGCCGCGCGGCCTTTCCGTGCGTGAAACTGTGATCCTGCGCTGCCTGATGCAGGGCGATTCCAACAAGCTGATTGCGCGCAGGTTCGATATCACGGAAGCGACCGTCAAGGTCCACGTCAAGGCGATCCTGCGAAAGATCCAGGCGAAGAATCGCACCCAGGCGGCGATCTGGGCTGCGAGCAACCTGCGCTCGACCGGGCAAGTGCTGCCCGATTGAATTCTGCCTGGCGTCGGATCTTGGGCCGACATTTCAGCCTCAGGCAGTGGCGACTTCGTCCCGTGGTTTCGCCGAAACCGGCATCATCGCGCTCAAACCTTCGCTCAGAAGCGTCCTCGGCTCGAACCCCAGCAACCGGTGCAGCCGCGCGGGGTCGCCGACGGACGTCATGATGTCGCCGGCGCGCGGCGCACTCGCCGAAATCTCAAGGTCGGGCCTAAGCAGGCGCGCGACGGTGTCGGCCAATGTGCGAACCGAAGTGGCTTGGCCGGTGCAGACGTTGCTGACTTCCGCCGTCGGTGCATGATTGCTTTGAAGTCGATCCATTGCGCCGCGTAGCGCGCGGACCGCATCGGTGACAAAGACGAAATCGCGCACCTGCTCGCCATTTCCGTGGACCACGATAGGGCGGCCTTCGAAGGCATTTTGCATGAACACCGCGATGACACCGGAATAGGGCGAATGCGGGTCCTGTCGCGGGCCGTAGATGTTGAAGAACCGCAGGCCGAACGAGCGCAATCCCCGCGTCCCGGCGCCAGCGAATGCATGAAGCTCCATGGCGTATTTGTCGGCGCCATAGGCCGAGATCGGCCGCTTGGGAGCATCTTCGTCGATAGGCGTCCGCTCGGCGTCGCCATAAACGGCCGACGAGGATGCATAGACGACCGGCAATCCCAGATCGGCCGCGACCTCAAAAATACCGATCGAGGCGGAGAGATTGACGCCGTGGGAAGCCTGCCATTGCTGGGTGCATCTGGGAACGGATGCGATCGCCGCGAGATGAAATATTCCGTCGCAACTTTTCGCGCTTTTGAGCAGCGTCGCCTGATCCCGGATGTCACCGTGAATGAATTCGGCTCCGTCGACCAGGTTCTCGCGGCGACCCGTTGAAAGATCATCCAGGATCGTCACATCGGCGCCGTCGCGGACGAGCGACTCGACAAGATGGGAACCAATGAAGCCACAACCGCCGGTGACAAGATAGCGTTTCGACATTCGGGCCTCGGCTCTCAGGTGGGACAAAGGGCGACGGACATGAACCCACTATCGCCTCACACACCGCCGAAGGTATGGGACCGCCCGCTATTTGCACAGCTTCCAGCCGCGTTTCTCCCGAGGTAACCCCTAGAGGCAAAAAGTAACGCTGTCACGCCAGGCGAGATGCTGTCTTTTCCGGTTGCCATACCGACCTTGCGGTCCGGCGGCGGAATGGGTGATAGGCGCCCGTGGGTGTTCACAGGAGAGTGCGAAGCACTTATATGGCGTCTATCCATCCATTCACGCCTGCGCCAGGAGCCCCGCCATGACCGTTCATCAAAAACCCGTCGACCGCCGCGTGCTGGATCTGAAGGATCCGTCGCTGCTGGTGGGTAAGGCTTACGTGGCGGGCGAATGGATGGACGCTCCCGACGGCAAGACGATCGCCGTCACCGATCCGTTCGATGGCGCCGTCATCATGGAAGTTCCGGATCTCGGTCCTGAGGTGGCGCGCCGGGCGATCGACAAGGCGCATGAGGTCCAGAAGGATTGGGCGCGCCGT